>CAVWUV010000011.1:0-544715 GCA_963758245.1 uncultured Acidobacteriaceae bacterium
ATAGCTTGGCTTAGAAGGCAATTCGAGCCAGATGTAAGGCGGCGCAGCAGCAGGGCAGTACGACTCGGTATAGCCCCTAAGGACAGAAGCCTCGCTCGTTTGGAGGCATTACTCTGTGAATCTTGCCGGATTGAATTGCCGAGGATACGCCAGGATGCTGCTAGTGAACGAGAGGAGGAAGTACGGAAAAGAGCCCATTTGCGCGATCTATATCACCGTAGGACGGACGCTGATATTAGCACTTAGACTGAGGCTGAACGGAAGCTGCAGAAACGTAGCTGATCATCCGAGAATGGTTCCGAATGGCGCGCAAACTCTACAATGAATGGATGAAGAGGACTGCTCCCAAGACATTCTCCTACTCGGTGTTCTATGAACAGGATTCCGAGGGAGGCTTCGTGGCATTGGTTCCCTCTCTTCCTGGATGCCACACCCAAGGGGAGACGTTGGAACAAACGGAACGTAATGTCAAGGAGGCGATCGCGCTTTATCTCGAGAGCTTATCGGCTCCATGGGGAACCCGTTCCAGTAGAAGGGCCGTCATTCCAGGGAAGAGTTACGATTCGGATCTCTGTTCCTGCCTAGAATGGCTAAGCTTCCTTCTGTTACTGCGCGGAAAGTGATCCGAGCTCTCAAACGAGCGGGATTCATCGAGGACCGGCAGAAGCCACTGAATTTACTCAAAAATAAAAGACTTACTGGTTAGCCCTAGCGGATTTCGTTGATTTCGGTTTGAATCGCCATGCGTGAGGCGACTTCGAGGCGTGAGCAACGCTTCGATCTCTGGTCTGCCTAACTGAAGAATACACAGGCGGAGAGGCGATTCACTTTCTGCGGACCGCAACCATTTGAATTCCGTCGACCGTGATGATGCTGATATGTCCTGCCCACGCAGTACCCGCCGCGATAAACGCACGTACAAGCGGTGCCAGCCTCTCGGGTGTTGCGGGTTGAACGCGGAACAGAACGACTCCGGATCGTTCCAATGGGCTTCGACGCTGAACGGCGATGTGCCAGAAGTCCTTGTCAAGCGTCAACACAATGCGGGCTTGGGCTTCCGCCAGATCTAATAAGACGACGTCCTTTGCTCCCGCGTGATTTATGCGAGCCCACAGGACGTCGTGGCCCTCGGCTCGAAGCGTCTCAATAATCGGCTTCGGAAAGTTCTCGTCGGCGAGGAGGTGCATCTACGCCGGAATTGGGAACGCCTTGTATTCGTGGGCCAAGTAACTGGCGTACCATAGACAAGCGAGGATGTCCTCTCGCGTAAGGCCAGGGTAGTTAGAGAGAACGTCGTTTTCAGACTGGCCAGATGCCAGGAGTTCCAGAATGAACTCGACGGCGAGACGCGTCCCGCGGATCACAGGCTTGCCTGCGAGGATCTCAGAGTCAACAACGATGTGCTCAGACAGCGGCATACCCTCAGTCTACTGTGCCAGATCCAGTTCGGCAGGTCGCGGCTCCCACATCGCGACCTGCGTATCACACGGGGTGGGCATGGGGCGCGCACTCAAGTTCATGGATATCCTGGCGGTCTCCTTGAAGCAAATAACATGATCGTTACGCCCGGCGCCGGACGTCTCGGGCAGCGCGCAAGACGCGGAGCGTCACGGCCTAGACTCGAAGCGCTTCGATGCTGGCTTTCGTTCCCGCTCTCCCTGGATGCCACACCCAAGGGGAGACATTCGAACAAACGGAGCGCAATATCAAGGAGGCAGTCGCGCTCTATCTCGAAAGCTTATCGGCTCACAGCGAACCGATTCCCGTTGAGGGCCCGTCATTCCAGGGAAGAGTTACGGTTCCGGTCTCCATTCCCGCCTAGAATGGGCAGGCTTCCTTCTCTCACTGCGCGGAAAGTGGTCCGAGCTCTTAAGCGCGCGGGGTTTAACGAGGACCGGCAGAAGGGAAGCCACCTCATCTTGATTCATCCTGAGACGAAGGCGCGAACCGTGGTACCCGTTCATCCGGGCCGGACCATCAAGGAACCACTTCTGCGCGCGATTATTCGGGACGCGAACCTCGGGGTTGAAGAGTTCACTAAATTGCTGTGATCCCAGCACAGGTTGGAGAGCGTCTTGAGCAAGAAGGCGACCTCTTCCATGTTAAGCAGGAGTTCGTTTCCATCAGGTCCACGTCGAAGGCAAAAAGTCCTAATAGCGTCCACTATCCCGAAGTCGGCCTTCTTGTTTTCAGTAGTTCGTAGCTTGACTTTGAGACAGCCGCAGTGGATTCGAACCTTTAATCAGCCAGACTCGACAATGCTGACGCCCGGCATTTTTGAAATCAAAACGCTTATCGACTAGCAACGCAGGCTTGAGGACAGCGATCTGCCCACGAGCTAAAGGCGCTTTTAAGCATTTATTCTTGTGAACTTCTAGAGTGCACTCGAACAGGAGGAGCCTACACCGTCTTCGAAACTTCTTCAGGCGCCGATTACCCCGCATCGGATGAGGTTCAACGATCCGACGTGCGAAAACCGCTCCGGATCCGTTTCGATGCTGCTGCGGATCGTTTCGAAGTCGCTCGGATTGTTATGGATCAGGGTCATACCGGTCAGCGGCGCGGTGGCCGCGATAATCCCGTCGAATCGCCATCTTGCTAGTCTTGCGGTCCGCGATTCGGCGAAGCGGTGCGACCTTTTCGGAGCCGTCGGAGGATCTGGAAGAAGCGCTGCGATCTCGCCGACTCTAACTGCTGTGGCCGTGTCAACGGACCATACCCGCTGCACCGCGTTGAAATAGGCTAGGCGGGCCGCTTCAATCGCGGGTCGCCGCCGGTCATCCGCCGCACGCCACAGCATCGCGTAGCCACGTATCTCTCAAAAACGATTAATCACTTTCGGCCTCGCCTAGCGCCGTTCCTAATGCGTCGTTTTTCAGGAATGTGTTTTTCTGCTGGAAGTTCTTCGCTCACGACGCCATCCAGCAGCAATAACTCGTCAGCGGAAAGGCCCGCAAACGCCTTGGAATACGCGTGCAGGATCGCCTCGCTTCGCTGCACTTGTTCTTCCTCCCCACAGACCTCGCTGGAGTGCTTCATACTCGGATCCAAGGTAGCATCAAAGTGTATCCAAATAGATACGATTACAATTGCGCGCATCGGAAGCTACGCTGCGGAGTGAACTGGAATTCCGCGAAAGTTGCTGGACGTTTTGCAAGAACGTCGTTTGTTGTGTGCTCGGCCGAAGGCAAAAAGTTCTAAAAGCATCCATGTCCTGGACAACCACTCTCGCCACATCCGGCGCTTCCCATCACGTCCCCTTACTCTTCTTTGGCAAGAGAGCCTTCCAGCAGTTTCGGTCCCGTTGGCGCGGGACTGCCGCGATTGGGCTCGTCCGTCACGCGAAACAGGGAAACATCGGATAAAACAGAAGCTTCATCGAAACTCATCACGGCCCCGCTGTCATCATCTGCGCTGAAAACGCCAGCGCTCACGATCTTCGGCTCCTGCTTGCGAATGAGCCACAGCTGAAACTGTCTTCCCTCTGCGAGTTTAGGTAAATTCGACGCGACAAAAAGGAGTTTCGAGTTTTCAATGAAGAGTGCGTATGCGGTCGTTGCGGCGGCCACGTCGCTGCCCTTGAGAGGGACCAGGCGGGCCCCGGGATTTGACAGAGCGCTTAAGAATCGCGTATTTTCGGCAATCGCCTGCTGTTCGCGATCAAGAATCGCTTTGTACTGCTCTGCCTGCGCTTGTGCTTGCAAGAGATGCCGTTGCACGACCGACTGCTGATCGACCGCTGCGGTTTTTCCAGAAGAGTGCAGCGCGTTTTCGAGTTCCCGTATTTTTGTGGTTTGCTCGTTCACCCGAAGCTGTGTAGATGACAGCTGCTGCGTGATCAGAATCAAGCTCGCGTTCAGGCGCTGCTCGTCAAGCGCTCCGGAAGCATGACCGGCATACCAAGCGGCCACGACAAGCACCGCCAGCGCCGCGCCGCCGGCCATAAGCCCCCAACGCGCGGCCTGGGATGGCTGGCTCAGAGAGATCGTCTTCGGAAATGTGAGGACTTTTTTGCTGAGCTCAGCGATTTGAATCAATCGCGCTCTGAAACCCGCCGAAGGCTCCGCATCCTCTAATGTGGTGGCGAATACGATCCACAGATTCATGCTCCGCTGAACGCCGCGCAAGCAGGCAGGGCATTGCTCCTGAATGTGCGCCTCCAACACGGCGCGGTCTTGTCCGTCCAGAAGGCCCAGGACGTAGAGATCATAAATGTCCGCAGCAAGTCCGTTGCAGGGCATCGCGAAGCACTACAGCAATTCAGATTTAGAGTAATTTGAGTATACGTGCTGCAAGATTGGAGCGCGCCGCTAAAGCGCCGCCGGCCTTTCCAAATCGTGGAGTTATATAAAATCAAAGCGGGAGAGCGACAATCTCATGGCGGCGACCGGAGCGGGTCTTGAAGGCGTAGTTGCTACATCATCCAAAATCTGTTTCATCGATGGCAACAAAGGCGTACTGAGCTATTTCGGCTATAACATCCACACTCTCGCGGACAACGCCACATTCGAAGAGGTGATTTTTCTTCTCTGGAATGGCAAGCTGCCGAATCGCAATGAGCTTCGGGAGCTGAAGTCGTCTTTAATTGCCGAACGCGAGCTTCCGGCTGAGGTTATCTCGTTCCTGAAGAACGTCCCTAAGAATGCGCAAGCGATGGATGTCCTGCGTACTGCCGTTTCGCTCCTCAGTCTCTACGACCCGCTTGCGGCCGAAAACACCGATCGGGCGAACGTCCAGAAAGCGCTGAAGCTCATGGCACGAGTGGCCACCATAGTAACCAGCCTTGACCGATTGCGCACGGGGAACGAGGTCATCGCGGGCGATCCGGAGCTGGGCTACGCGGCGAATTTTCTTTTCACTCTGACCGGCAAGAAACCTGACGAGGTGATGGCGCGTGTTTTCGATGTGGCGCTCATTCTGCATGCTGACCATGAGCTGAATGCATCCACATTCGCGGCGCGGGTGACGGCAGCCACTTTATCGGATATTTATTCGGCTGTAACTTCGGCCATCGGCGCGCTGAAAGGCCCGCTTCACGGAGGCGCTAACGAAGCTGTTATTAAATTGCTGCTTTCGACGAAATCGCCCGAGGACGCGGTTCAGAAAGTGAAGAGCGATCTAAATAATAAAGTCAAAGTTCCCGGCTTTGGGCACCGCGTCTATCACGTGCTCGACCCGCGAGCGATTCATCTGAAGAAGATGAGTGAAGAACTTGGGAGGCGCACGGGTCACGCGGAGCTATTTGAAAAATCTACGCGCGTCGAGCAGACAGTTTGCGACCTTAAAAAGTTGAACGCCAATGTAGATTTCTACTCGGCTTCCACGTACTATTCGCTAGGCATTCCGGTCGATCTGTTCACTCCGATTTTTGCTGTGAGCCGCATGTCGGGGTGGACAGCCCACATCCTCGAGCAATACAGAAATAACAGATTGATTCGCCCGCGGGCTGAGTACACTGGCCTTCCGGACGGCCAGGCCTGGGTGCCGCTCGAGGAGCGTTCCTAGGTCCGGACAGGAATGCACGATCTAAATTTCTTCCGCAATAATCTCGAGCAGATTCGAGAACGGCTAGCTACCCGCGGCTACACGCTTGATGTGGAGGCCTTTCAAACGCTGGATCAGCGCAGGCGTCACTGCGTTACTGAAAGTGAGCATTTGAAAGGCGAGCGCAATAGGGCGACGGCTGAAATTGGGAAGCTCCGCAGAGAAGGCGCCGATACCGCTGAACAACAGCAGGCGGTGCGGGTCATTGGCGAGCGCATAGCTGAACTGGATGAACAGCTCAGCAAGCTGGACGGGGACTTCCGGGATTTTCTCGCGCGCGTGCCCAACCTTCCTCAGGCAGCCGTTCCGGTTGGCAAAGATGAGCATTCTAACGTGGAGCTTCGACGCTGGGGCGCGCCTCGCGATTTCTCCTTTCAGCCGAAGCCGCATTGGGATCTTGGGCCTGAGCTTGGAATTCTGGACCTGGAGCGGGCGGCGAAAGTGGCGGGCGCGCGATTTGCCGTGTATTGGGGTATCGGCGCGCGGCTTGAACGGGCGCTGATCAACTTCATGCTGGACGTGCATACCAAGGAGCACGGATACCAGGAGGTCTTGCCGCCGTTTCTGATCAACTCCACAAGCCTGTATGGAACCGGGCAGCTGCCGAAATTCGCTGAAGATTCATTCAAGTGCAAAGATCACGACCTGTGGCTCGCTCCTACGGCGGAAGTGCCTGTCACGAACCTGTTTCGCGATGAGACACTGAGCGGCGATGTTCTGCCCATCTCTCTCTGCGCCTACACGCCCTGCTTCCGGAGCGAAGCAGGCTCTTACGGGCGCGATGTCCGGGGCATCATCCGGCAGCATCAGTTCCAGAAAGTAGAGTTGGTGAAGTTTACCAGACCGGAGCAAAGCAACGAAGAGCACGAGAGGCTCACGCGAGATGCCGAGTCCATTCTTCAGAGGCTCGAACTTCCCTACCGTACCGTGGTCCTATGTACGGGCGACACAGGCTTTAGCTCAGCCAAAACTTACGATATTGAGGTCTGGCTTCCAGGACAAAACGGCTATAAAGAGATTTCCTCTTGCTCCAATTTTGAGGCATTCCAAGCCCGGCGCGCTCAGATTCGGTGGAAGAGCGGCAAGGCGAAACCGGACTTCGTCCACACCTTGAACGGAAGCGGATTAGCGGTGGGGCGCACCTGGGTTGCCATTGTCGAAAATTATCAGCAATCCGACGGCTCCGTATTGGTACCTCAAGCATTGCAGCCCTACTTGGGCGCGGGGCGCATTGACCGCAGCGGCGGGCGACTGATTTAGGCCTATTACAGTAGAGAAGAGGTCGCTTTCGAGTCCGCAAGTGATTACTCCACAAGACGAAACCGCTATCTGGGCGCGTCTGATGGATTTGCAGCCACACGATCTTACGCCCGAGACAGCGAGATATCTCCTCCGCTTGGGATTGACTGAAAGTGATAAAGCTCGGATGTTGGATCGTGTTTACAGATCTCAAGCGGGAACTTTGACCGAAGAGGAGAGCCGAGAGTTCGATAGCTATCTCCACATTCGTAATTTCCTGGCCCTCATGCAGTCCAAGGCTCGATTGGCGAGTCGCGCTGTTAAAGACCGATCACACTCCGACTAAAAATGATAAGGATTTTGCGACCGCAGGTCGCGCTGTTAAAGACCGATCACACTCCGACTAAAAACGATAAGGCCCTTGCGGCTCAGTCATATCGCCAGGGTGAGCAATTTCGGAACCGCGCCGAGCTATCTTGATAGCCAAATGATAGCGAATTGGTATGCGAGGCTGTTGACACACCGGAATATTAGCATCTATTGGGTATCGGAGTAGCTATGGGAAAGCTGCTCTTCGAAGCTTTGACAATGGGACAGCCTCAACCAGTACCGGACACTTCCACTCTAATTGTGACGAGCATCAAGCGTGTCCTGAACAAAGAAGAGGACAATGGATGGGCCTTTGCTTTCGCTGCTGCGGAGGAAATAATAAGGTCGGCAAGCATTCCCGCATCTCTGTCCCTCCCAGATGTTGAGAGCGATGCGGAGGAGCTAGATCTTACGTGGCGGAATAATGGTAAGCTTCTTCGATTGATAACGTATTCCTCCGGCAAGTCACCTCCGTAGTCGATATATTAAGCATCTATTGGGTATCGGAGTAGCTATGGGAAAGCTGCTCTTCGAAGCTTTGACAATGGGACAGCCTCAACCAGTACCGGACACTTCCACTCTAATTGTGACGAGCATCAAGCGTGTCCTGAACAAAGAAGAGGACAATGGATGGGCCTTTGCTTTCGCTGCTGCGGAGGAAATAATAAGGTCGGCAAGCATTCCCGCATCTCTGTCCCTCCCAGATGTTGAGAGCGATGCGGAGGAGCTAGATCTTACGTGGCGGAATAATGGTAAGCTTCTTCGATTGATAACGTATTCCTCCGGCAAGTCACCTGCCGTTTACTCGCATATAGATGTAGAAAATCCGTTTACAAGGGGTAACTTGATCGAGACCGCAGACGCTTCAGTGTTTTCTCAAAGGTTAGCCTGGCTGGCTTCTTAAGCCTTGGTATTTAGGGGAACGATTGTTCCAGCATTGTCGGATAACGACGTCGTATACCGGGCTTACAGCAGGGGCCTAGACGAGCACGGGCGCGTAAAAAGCCTAGACTTCAAACTCCGAGATGTCGAGTTTTCGTTATCCGTTGCATTAACTCCAGAGAAGGCCATGGGCATGTTGGATTGTAAGGGTTACGTGCCTATAAGCGTGGCAAAGATCAGGAACATTGGCCTTCCCGGCAAGAACTGTCTAGACGTAATTCCTAAAATGACCTCTCAGGCTTCAGAAGAGGATGCCGACCTTTGGCAAATCATTGGGATACCCGCCGGGTTAGCCGCTCGCATATCCCTCTCGATAGAACTGGCAGAGATCGCCGAATGGCCAACGCGTAGAGCGCAGACGGTTCTACCGAAATCGAATCGAATTACCTTGGACTAGAGAAACCGCTACCTCTTGGACCCGATTGAGACCGAAAGCTTCAGATCCGTCTGACGTCCTCCTTCCCAGCCGGTCACAACCATTGATACTTTCTCTCATCTTGCAATAAGCCGAAATGGGTCATTGCGTTACGCCGAATTTGCGCCCGCCGCCGAGCAACTGACTGGCAAAGCCTCACAGATTTGCATGCTTGACTGAAGTCGCCCGTACAAGTACGGCGATTCCTTACTGAGGCATTATGGAAAACCTGCGCCAGTGGCTGTCGAAATTCTTCATCTGTTTAACGCTGTTTGCCGGATGCGCGTTCGGACAAACCAGTCTCACACAGATTCTGGATACCGTATATAACGCGGACAAGTCCCTTTTTAATGGGACGGTGATCATCAGTTGGAGCGGCTTCACGGGCTCCTCGGGCAGCACGATCGCCCCCCATAGTACTTCGACACAAATTTATAACGGCGCGCTTTCGGTGTTCTTGGTTCCTACCACGACAGCATCAGCCTGCGCCTACTATTTAGCGACATATAACAGCGGCGACGGGACCGTTACTTGGACCGAAACCTGGGAGGTGCCACCCAGTACTACGCCGCTTACGCTGAACCAAATTCGGCAGCCGAGCCCGTGCGATTCAGGCAGCGGCGGAAGCGGAAGTGGGGGCGGTAACATCTCCATCAATGACGTCACCGGATTGAGCTCGGATTTGAATTCGATCAACGGGTCACTGACAAGTCTCACAACCACCGTAAACAACGTGAGTTCGACGGTGACGAGTCTTAGCAGCCAAGTCGCCAGCCTGACCTCGCTTGTGAACAATCTGACGTCAGGATCTAACGCGGTGTTCGTTGATGCCGAAACCCCTACTGGCATTCTTAATGGCATCAATGCCCTCTTCGCTCTCTCCAGTACTCCTTCACCGGCCGCTAGCCTCAGCCTGTATCGAAACGGCTTGGTTCTACGGAGCGGGTCGGACTACACGCTTGCAGGGCCTGTGATCACGTTTCCCGGCGGCGCGATGCCACAATCCGGGGATATTCTGCAAGCTTATTACCGGGCCGCTGGAACCGCGCAGACCTCCAAATTCGCGGACGATGAAATTCCGGCCGGCACAATCAACGGGAGCGATTTAAGCTTCACCCTGGTGGCATCACCGAGCCCCGCGCAGAGTTTAAAGCTCTTCAAGAACGGCGTCCTGTTGAAGGAGAATGGCGACTACACATTAAGTGGGTCGACGATTACATTCGCCAGCGCGACCGTTACCCCTCAACCCGGCGACTCACTCGTCGCATATTACCGGTTTTAGGACCCGGATCCACCCAGATATTTTGTCAAATCCGGGTACAGCTGAGCGTGAATATCAGCATTATTCAAGTTTGCTGAGTTTACCAGGCGAGGAGAGAGAAAAATCTGCTTGGGAGTCTTCTCTCCTCGAACTGCCTTTACTGCTTGATTCACCGCTGTCTCGCCCATCCTAAACGGGTCCTGTATGACAACAGAATCAATCCACCCGGCCTGAAGCTCGTCAAGAAGCACAGGGCTGGAGTCGAATCCTACGAGCTTTACCTTGCTGCCGCGTTCTTTCAAGGCCTGAGCCGCCCCTTCCGTACCGGACTCGTTAGAGGAGAAAATGCCGTTCAAATCCGGGTGGGCGGTAAGCATGTTCTCGGCGACCGTGAGAGACTGAGCGATGCTGGCCATTCCGAAGCGCTCGTCTAGAATTTGTATCGCCGGGAATTTCGTGTGGAGCTCATGGCGAAAGCCGTCCTCCCTGGCGGTCGTCGAAGCGCCTCCAGGGGTTGTCTTGATCATTACGATCTTCCCTTTGCCGTCCAGTATCTTGCCCATACGGTCAGCTCCCAACTCGCCTCCCGCATAGTTGTCTGTCGCGACGAACGTCACGTAATTGTTGCTGTCTATGCCGGAATCGTAAATAACTACCGGAATGCGAGCCCCCGCCGCGCGATCCACAACAATCTTGAAGGCTGAGCGATCGGAAGGCGCGACTGCGATGGCGTCAACCTGCCGGTTGATCATGGTTTCCATAATCTGCATTTCACCGGCTATGTCGGTTTCGTTCGGCGGTCCGTCCCAAACGATATCAACGTTGTTGTCCCACGCCCCTTTCACTGCGCCGGCATGAACGCTTTGCCAAAAAATGTCCGCGCTCGCTTTGGGAATCACTGCGATTGTGGTCTTATGGCCACGGTTGCAGGCGGGAAGAGCCAGCACAAGACACGCTAGGAAGGCAACAGCGCGGTTTGAAACGTGCCGCCCACGACTGAATCTCATATTCGGCAAAGCTGTAAGGTATCGGCTGAGGCTGTACGTAACTTCTTAGCTTATCGAGAGGGAAAACAATGCAACTTGGGCTTGTGGGTCTCGGGCGCATGGGCGCGAATATGGTGCGGCGGCTACAGAGAGGCGGTCACACATGCGCCGTCTTCGATTTGAACCCCGACAACGTCAAG
Organism: uncultured Acidobacteriaceae bacterium; assembly: GCA_963758245.1. GTDB lineage: Bacteria > Acidobacteriota > Terriglobia > Bryobacterales > Bryobacteraceae > Bog-105. The sequence goes on from CAVWUV010000011.1 coordinate 10,957, forward strand.
AAACTGGTCAGCGAAGGCGCAGAGGGGGCAACTTCACTCGAAGATCTGGTGCAGAAGCTCTCGAAGCCGCGCGCCGTATGGGTGATGGTACCCGCGGGTAAGGCCACTGAAAGCACCGTGCAGAGCCTCGCGGCAGTGATGGAAGACGGCGACGCCATCATCGACGGTGGAAATAGTTTTTACAAAGACGATATCCGGCGCGCCGAAGAACTCAGGAAAAAAGGCATTCATTACCTGGACGCCGGCACCAGCGGTGGTGTTTGGGGCGTCGAGCGCGGCTATTGCCTCATGATTGGAGCCTCCGATGAATCGTTCGCGCGTTTAGATCCAATTTTCAAGACGCTGGCTCCAGGCATCGGCAATATCGAGCGGACCCCCGGCCGCGACAAGATGGGCGGCACCGCCGAGCAGGGATACCTCCACTGCGGCCCTCCTGGATCCGGACACTTCGTGAAGATGGTCCATAACGGAATCGAATACGGCGTCATGCAAGCTTACGGAGAAGGGTTTGATTTGCTGGTGCACAAGGATTCCCCAGATCTTCCGGAAAACGAGCGTTTCAAGCTGAATGTGGCCGATATCGCAGAGCTCTGGCGTCGCGGCAGTGTGATTGGATCCTGGCTGCTGGACCTGACAGCAATGGCGCTCGTGGAGAATCCGACGCTCTCCAACTTCACCGGTTTCGTGGAAGATTCAGGCGAGGGCCGCTGGACCATCGATGCCGCCATCGAGCAAGCAGTACCGGTGGAAGTGCTCGCCTCTGCATTGTTCACGCGTTTCCGGTCCCGAAGAGAGCACACGTTTGCGGAAAAGGTGCTCTCGGCCATGCGTTCCAAATTTGGTGGCCACGTGGAGCGGCCAGCCGGCGGCTAATTAGGATTTTCGGACGGCGTCAAGCTATTTGCTTGAACGAGTTGCTCGGCGACTGATAGGTGTCAGCGATGCGTGCAACTGAACTTCGGTGATTCGCACTTTACTTCCTGTTAAAATGTAAAGCAATGAGTGAAGCAACATTATCCGTCAAAAACCAGATTGTGATCCCTCGTGAGGCTCGCGAAGCTTTGCGCGCCAAGCCTGGCGACAAACTGCTTGTCGTCGTTCGCGGAGAGAGGGTGATTGTGCTTCAAAAGCCGCAGGCTCACCACGCCGTAATTCGAGGGTTGGCCCGAGGGGAGTATTCTGCCGGACATGTTCGGAAGGAAAGGCAGACTTGGGATTAGCTCGCCTTCGAGCCTTCCTTCGTCGTCATCACCGAGTTGCGCTAGATACGAGCGTGTTCATATATCAACTCGAGGCGAATCCTCGATACGTCACCTTAACCGATCACGTTTTTTCGTGGCTCGAACGACCGGATAACAATGCAGCGACGTGCACCATCACAATGACGGAATTGCTGGTTCAACCGTATCGGTCCTCCGACGAACAGCGGGTAGATGAGTTCTATGCTTTGCTTTCCACGTATCCCAACCTGGATTGGATTGCCCCTACTTTGGAGATCGCCGATACTGCGGCTCGCTTTCGAGCCGCACATAATTTACGCACTCCGGATGCTCTACAAGCAGCAACGGCGGCGCACGCCCGCATGACGGGTTTTGTTACAAATCACCCAGTTTTCAGGCGAGTGGAGCGGTTCGAAACGCTTATTTTGGATCACCTGCTCTGAATTTCGCGGCTTCACCCCTGTCGAGGTAATTACTCCAGCTCCGGTCCAGTCGGAGTAATCTTCACCGCCATCACGTGCGTCGCCAAAATCCGCCGTCCCAAAAAGCAAACTTCGATAATCTCGCCCTGCTGCGTTGCCTCGCGCTGGTACTGATCGAAAACAAAGTTGCCCAAGGAATAGAAGATGAGGCCACTGCGGTAATCCTCTTCCGGCTGCACGACGTGCGGGTGATGCCCGATCACCAGTGTCGCTCCGGCGTCAATAGCAGCGTGCGCGAAAGCGATCTGCGCTTTCGTAGACTTCGGCATGTATTCGACGCCATTGTGCATGGAAACGATGACGATGTCCGCACGCTTGCGAAGCGCGGTGACGTCCCGGCAGAGTGCGGCCATGTCGGTCAACGCGATTCGTTTATCGATATCGCGCCAGTTCCCGTTTTGCTGATCGAAGGTATAGCCGAGAAAACCAAATCGAACTCCCTTCCTTACCAGAACCACGCCGCGATGCGTTTCTTTTTCTGATTCGCTCGTGCCGAGCGGCGCGATTCCGTGAGAACGCAGCCAAGCGATTGTGAAGTCAACGCCGTGAGGACCGCAATCACGCGAATGGTTATTGGCAGTCGATGCGATGGAGACGCCAGCGAGCTCCAGCCCCGCAATTGTTTCCGGCGCCGCGTGAAAGATCAATCCGCTGTCGTAGTAAGGGCCGCGATCCGAAAACGGGGATTCCAGATTGACGAACGTGATATCTGCCGCCGCCATCAGAGGCGCGATCTTGCGAAACGGCAACGCCGGATCACGAGCAGCAAGGATCTCGCGGCGGACGGAACGGGCGAACATCACGTCTCCTGTGAACAAAAGCCGATTGAACGCCGGCTCAGGCCGATCCTGTTTCCGCGCAACCTGGGGAGCTTGTACACAGGAAATCAGGCAAATACATAACCCGAAGCAGAGCGCAGAACGCACTATAGCCTGGCGGCAGCGGCTTTATCGAGGAACCAAGTCGCGGCATCCGATCCGCGTGTCGCGATCTGGCAAGGGAACTGGAACGGATCTTCGGGACCCTTGAGAACGTTGTAAACAGCTTCGGCTTTGTCTTCACCTGCAACCTGCAAGACCGTCCGCTTAGCGGCAAGCAAAACGCCCGGCAGAAGGGTCACGCGGTGGCTGCCCAGCTTTTCGACCCAAACAGGAGCGGCAATGCCCGTCCGATTCGCAATCAACGGCTCACCGGGAAAGAGACTCGCCGTGTGAGCGTCGGGCCCGATTCCGCGATGAATAACATCGAACGCCGGAAGCTCATGACCATCGAGATTAAAGAACTGCTTGATGTCCTCAATGTACCGGATCGCGCCTTCCTCCGGTACCAACTCGCCGTGAATGCGATGAATGTTGTGCTTGGAGATCTTCGCAGGAGTCATCAGCGTCTCGTTCGCCAGTTTGAAATTGCTCTGATCGTCGTCAGGCGGGACACAACGCTCGTCCACCCAGAAGAAGTGAACCTTGGACCAGTCAAAGCCCGACTTCGCCAGACTTGAAAAGAGCAGGCCCGGAGTCTTTCCGCCTGAGATGGCAACGGTGGCGTGCGGCTGAGATTTCAGCGCTTCGGAAATGGATTCCAAAATGAATCCGGCGCACGCATCGGCAGATTCCTGGGCGTTTCCGCTGATTCGCAGTTGCGGCTGATTGTCAGCGCCCATCCAGAAGCTCCTGGGCCCGCGCAAACGCCGAGTTGAAAGCTGCATCCGGACCGAGTACCGAAAGTTCTTCGTTCATCAGCGTGTACAAAGTGGATTCATTGAAGTTGTATTTCCGTTCCCGGCCGTTTGTGCTCCGGAGACTCATACAATCGCAACTCGTTCTTTCGAACTCGATCGTCTCTGAGCCGGAACGCAGAGTGATCCGATGGAGTCCGGGGCCGTAGCCTTCGGTCTTAGTGAATGCAACCTTAGCTTGGTGCGGCGCGGAAAGCCAGCCAGCCATGTAGAGCGCGGAAGGACTGGGTTTGTCATCCGTGTGAGCGATCTCGATGGTATCGAACTTCGAAAACCTGTTCTCTCGATCAGGATTGTCGAATATCTGAGCAATAGGCTGACGCCAGCGTGTCAGGCGGGTCCATTCGAGATCTGCAACGAGACGCCTTTCGTCCCGCCACTTTGCGAGAGCCTTAAACGCCTGAGCTGAATCCTCCCCTTTGCTGTCGATGACGATCTTAGTCGCTAGATTCATCACCGCTAGAAGACCGGCCTTCTGGTCTTCGGTTGCGGAGGGACTGAGCGCCGCCTTGTGACGATTCCAGAGAACCACAGGCAGGTCGGCAGCCGTCAGTCCGATCAAGATGGGGCCAATGTTCGGCCAATTCTCGGGACGCGCCGTAATCTCTATCTGCTCGCAACAAATTTGCTGCGCCTTTCCGAACGGCTTCCAGCACTGGGCCAGAATCCGCGCCTCGACGCCTCGCTCAGCTTTTGTCGAAACAGCCAGTACAATCCCCCGGCTAGGGTGCTCGCGCATCAGCTCGGATATAGTTTGCGAAGCTGAGAATCCGCCATCCTCCTCGTCGGTAGCGACGACCAGCGTCATGGCGCAAGCGCGCAGAACGGTAGGCTTGCCCTGATGCTTCTCTTCCTGCCCGAGCGAGGTCCACAGCTTTCCGAGACCCTTTAGAATTTGCTCCGGTTGTGCCGGAAAGATAACAGCGCTGCTCATATGTTGTTATGGCACTCTCCAAACGTGCCCCTGGCGAGCGAGCATCTCATCGGAAGCTTTGGGCCCCCAGGTCCCGGACGGATAGTTCGGGAAATCGAATTTAGTGTTCGCCCAGACATCGAGAATGGGCTGCACAATTTGCCAGCTCGCATCCACCATGTCCTGCCGTGTATAGAGCGTCGCATCGCCCGCCATGGCATCGATCAGCAAAGTTTCGTACGCGGTGGGTGAGCGCTCACCGAAGCTCGACCCGTAATTGAAATCCATCGAGACCGGGCGCACACGCATTCCGCTTCCAGGACTCTTCGATAAGAAGCGCAACGAAATTCCTTCTTCCGGCTGAATACGCAGAACCAGCAGATTCGGCCGGGCCTCGCGCAGCCCCGTCTTGGTCTCCTGCTTGAATAAGCCCAGCGGCGGAGCGCCAAATTGGATTGCAATGTCGGTTACCCGCTTCGGCATGCGCTTACCCGTGCGGATATAAAACGGGATATCGGCCCAGCGCCAATTATCGATAAAGAAGGTAACGGCTGCGTAGGTGTCTGTTTGCGAATCGGGATCGACGCTCGGCTCTTCGCGAAATCCCGGCAAATCCTGGCCGCCCACTTTCGCAGGACCATATTGTCCCGCCACCGCGTATTTGGGCACGTCCTCGTGTTTCACGACACGCACAGCGCGCAGCAATTTCGCGCGCTCGTCACGGACGTTTGCCGCATCGAAGACAGTCGGCGGTTCCATGGCCACGGTCGCCATAACCTGGCTCAAGTGGTTCTGGATCATGTCCCGCAGCGCGCCCGCTTCCTGGTAATATCCACCCCGGCCCTCGACGCCTATCGATTCGGCCGCCGTGATCTGAACATGGTCGACATAGCGGCGATTCCACAGCGGCTCAAATATGCCGTTGCCGAAACGGAAAGCCAGAATGTTCTGAACCGTTTCTTTGCCGAGATAATGATCGATCCGGTATATCTCAGACTCGTCGAAAACCTTGTGAATCTCTTCGTTCAGTTTGCGGGCGCTCGCGAGGTCATGGCCGAACGGTTTTTCGATAATGACGCGACGCCAGCCGTTCCCGTGGGTCAGGTCGTGGTCGCCAAGCTCCTGGATCGCCTCCGCGTAATGGCTGGGCTGGGTAGAAAGATAGAAAAGAACGTTACCCGCGGTTTCGTGGGTCTTCTCGATCTGTTCCAGCTTCTTGTGAATGTCGTCGTAGGACGCGGGATTATTTAAATCGCCCGCAACATAATACAGTGATTGCGCGAACGATCTCCAGACGTCCTCATCGAAGGGCGCATCCTCCAGAAATTTCGACACCGACTCCTTCATTCTTTCGCGGAACTGATCATCCGACATCGGCGTTCGCGAGCTGCCGATTACCGCGAAGCTCGGGGATATCCGGCGCTCATAGAACAAACGATAAAGCGAAGGCAGCAGCTTGCGCTTGGATAGATCGCCGCTCGCGCCGAAGATGACGATCGCGCAGGGAGGCACCCTCCGATCGAAACGCAATGGATCCTGCAGGGGGTTGATCCCGGGTAACGGCTGGACGGCGACGCTCATGATCTCATTGGACGATAAGCCGAGCCATGATGTATCAGCCGAAATGGTATCAAGTGAATAGCAGATGGCCGAAGAGAAGAAACAGATACTGGCTTTATTGAGTGACCTGATGTTTACCGCGAAGATTCAGGAAGCTGCGAAGCGCGCCGGCGTCGATGTCGTCTTCCTGAATTCAGAGGAGGATGTTCTCGTTCGGGCGAAGCAGAATCCCTCACTGATTATTCTGGACCTGAATAATGCAAAGCTTGATCCGCTCCAGGTGATCGCGAAACTGAAAAGCGGCGTGGAGACCAACAAAACCCCTCTCCTGGGATATGTCTCGCACGTTCAGACTGATTTGAAGCGCGCTGCTGAGGAAAAGGGTTGCGATTCGGTTATCCCGCGCTCCGCCTTTTCGCGAAATTTGCCCGAGATCCTGAGACGTTACACAGATGGTTGAGCGCCTGGGAACCAAGCACCTTGGTGTATTATAGAGCTTTACGACATGAAGGAACTGCTTCAAGAGCTTTCCCCGGGTGAGCGCGATTGGCGCATTGCGACGAGTCTGGATCCGAAACGTATTCCAGCTCACATTGCCATCATTATGGATGGCAACGGCCGTTGGGCCAGGCAGCGGAACTTCCCGCGAATCATGGGCCATAAGGCCGGCGTGGATCCAGTCAGGGCCGTTGTGGAAACCTGCGCCCGGCTGCGGGTAGAGGCGTTGACGCTGTACGCGTTTTCCGCTGAAAACTGGAAGCGCCCCCGGCATGAGATAGAAGGCTTGTGGCGACTGCTGCGGTTCTATCTAAAACGAGAACTGCCGGATCTCATCCGGCACGAAATTCAACTGGTTGCGATAGGCCGATTGGAATCTTTGCCGGACTCCGTTCAAGAAGAACTGCAGACGGTCATGGACCAAACCGCACACAATCGCGGCATGCGGTTGAACCTGGCGATTAACTATGGGGGCCGGACGGAGTTAGTCGACGCAGTCAATTCCATACTTGATAACGCGCGACTCGAAGGCAACCTCCACTCGCTGGAGGTCTCCGAGGAAGCCATAGCCACGCATCTCTACACCGCGGGTCTAAAAGATCCGGATTTGCTCATCCGAACATCGGGCGAAATGCGGCTTAGCAACTTTCTTCTGTGGCAGGTTGCGTACTCAGAGTTGTATGTCACGGAAACGCTCTGGCCCGATTTCACGCGTACGGAATTACTCGAGGCCATCTTTGAATATCAAAACCGCGAACGCCGCTTTGGCGGCTTGACGCGCAACTCGCCGTCGGGCGTGGATCTCTCCTCATTGCGGCTCGAAGAAGAGGTTTTGGAACTGCCTCTGGCCTGATCGCCTCTAACCGACGTTAGCAGCATGAGGCGCTTGGTTACTGCCATCGGGCTGATCGCAGTCGCTATATACCTGATTTTCTGGGCACCTCACCTGGTTTTCATGGCTGCTGCTCTGTGCATGAGCCTGCTGTGTTACTGGGAGTACTCTGGCTTAGTTAGAGCCCACGGGATTCGGCAACCAGGAATTTTCGGTGTTCTCGCGGGCCTGCTGATCCTGTTTCGGCCTGATCAGACACTGCTCGGGCTTGTCATTTTACTGATAGGCGCGTTTGCTGTATCTCTGCGGTTCTCGAACTTACGTGACATTCTGCCTTATGTAGCTTGTGGGCTTTTGGGTGCGTTCTATACGTTTGCGCCGTGGCGTTTTTCAGCAGACCTGCGAAGCGAGAGTGTTCACCTGCTCTTTTTTGCCTTGGCGCTGACCTGGGCCGGCGATACGGTCGCCTACTACATAGGGCGGAAATTTGGCAGGCACAAGCTCGCGCCTGTTGTAAGTCCGAGTAAGAGCTGGGAAGGCGCGATTGCGTCAGTGCTTGGATCAGTAGCGTTCGGGGTCATATACCTCGGCTATTTCATGCCTCGGGTGCGTTGGTGGGAAGCAGCCGGAATGGCTCTCGCCGGCAACATCGCCGGTCAATTGGGAGATCTGGCGGAATCCGCCCTAAAGCGAGGCGCGGGTGTGAAGGACAGCGGTAATATGCTGCCGGGGCACGGCGGGATGTTAGACAGGGTAGACAGCAGCTTATTCGCACTGCCGATTGTATATGGGCTGTATCTGGTTAGTAAGTGGGTGTAGTTACCGCTCGCAGAAGAAGCGGCGAGCAGTCGGATGAGGATATCCACTCAAGAAGGTGCGCCCTGCGAGTAACATAATGAAGCTCTAAACGAATGGTACGGGCAAAAAGGCGCCGCACGCGACTGACGTGGGCGCCTTTCCAACTTAGCCGAAATGTTTGGACTGAGAAAGATGATCGTTCGCGATTACGGGCTACTGAACCGCGATCGAGTCTACGAAACATGAGCCGAACCAAAACGCGTTGGAGTCGACCTCAACGCCCAGATAGGACACGGTTACACCTTCAGGGATCTGAACCGTATAGGTGTTCCAGGCATTCCGCGTCGGGGTTGAAGTCCATGCACCGGCAACATAGTTCCAGTTGCTGTCTGCAAGAAATGGGTCGATCGCACTGAGCTTCGCGGCCGCGGGCACCCAGATCCGAAAGGTCACCGTATGCTGGGTCGACTTAATTGCCGGAGAGGCCACGTAGACGATAGTAGTCGGAGAATATTCTTCCGGATTCGCGTTCCCCATTGTGATGGCCAGGGATCTTGTTCCAAGAAACGCTTCTGCCGGCGAAATACCGATCTTAGTGTACGGAGTCGAGGTGGTCCAACCCTGCATGCCGGCTTCGAAGTTGTACAGCGATTGGTCGGGCAGGCTGTTCCATATGGCGTTCAATAGAGTGCTGGTTGACGTGTCTTGCATCAACTCCCAAACCATGACACCAGCCAATTGGTTGGCCAGCGCGTACTTGACTTTTGCGGCCATTGAGCCTGCATCGTCGAATGTGGTCACGCTCGGGCCGAAACCCCAGGAGCTGTTCGTGTCGTAAATCCAGGTTTCCTGTGCGCCGGCGGTCGGTGTCGTGGATAAGGGCTGGCCCCAGGTTGTTGGGCACTTAGTCGCCGTGGTTGCGCCTGCATCGCAGTACTTCGTTACCGTGCTTCTGGTGAGCTCAGGAACGATCTGATTGTAGGGAATATCTACCGAAAAGTATTTGCCGGTTTTGCCGGAGATTGGATCCTTCACGGTTTCCGCAACGGGCGGTTGATAGAGGCCTGCGTTAGGACCTTCGGACGGCACGCTCGGGTAGCTGACCCCGTAGAACGGAATGCCGAGCACGAATTTGTCCGCAGGAAGCTTCTTAGTGACTAGCAAATCGTGGATCGTGTCATATACGGTGCCGTTATACGTGCCGTAGCCGGTGATGCTCGATGCATAGAGGGGGGCGGTAAAGGTCGTCTCGGCTGTCGAATCCGTGCCGTAGGCCATGATATTGAAAAAATTTACATCCGCTAGAACAGTTGTCGTAAACGGCACATACAAGTCTTGAGCAGTCTGGCCGTTGTCCGTCGGCCCCAGACCAATGGCTGCCGTCAACAGCCCGCCGGAAGGGAGAGCGGTGTGCAGGGCGCTCATCAGGTTACCAAAGTTCGTCTCATCCGTGCTGGAGGCCGGGAACTCCCAGTCGATATCGATACCGTCCGCCCCGGTGGCCGTAACGGTGGCCGCAACACAACGCGAGGCGAACTTCGAGTCCTTCGAAGCACTGCTAAAAGTGGGGCCCGATCCCTCGCCGCCGACGGAAATGAGAATCTTCAGATTTGGATTCGTCGCCTTGAACGAGTGAAACTGCGTTTTGAGCGTAGCGGCATTGCTCAAAGTGCAGGTGTAGGACCCAGAGCTGCCCGTAATTGAGGCAAATGCGTAGTTCAGATGCGTGAGATGCCCTACATTGGGGGTTCCTGATCCCTCCCAATATCCAACTACATACTTTGTAGCGGTTTGAGCTTGAACGAGAACGCAGGAAAGAGCGGCGATGGTCAAGTATTCGATTGTACGCGTGCGAGCTTGCGAGAAGCCCTGTGCGAAACGAGAAAATGACTTTGTGGTGAACATTTGTGTCTCCTTTGGGGTGTATTGATCTCGCCGGAAACTAGGCCTCGTAGCGCTATTCCATTGATCTCACCCTGGTATGCGACAACGGCTCACTTTCTTTTCACGTCTTTCAAAAAAAGTAAAAAAAAGTAGAAGAAGGTCAAAGAAGACTGAAAACGACTGGCTTCGGAAACGATACCGTTGTTTCGCCTATAACAGGAATACGGGCGCTACCTATTGGTTACTTCTGAAAAGTTGCTCCTTCAGGGGAAACGTGAGTTACCGCCGAGCAGGTATGGCCCGCACTTTTCTACGGTTCGTCAAGGGCCGAACCCGCGGTTCATATCCCATGCCGGATAGTGCGGTAACGTGCCTGCCGGGTCGCGTATGAACGCCTCGGTCTGCGCTACGAGGTCACGCATTCGCTGTCGCGCCGCTACCCCCAGATCCGGGCGGCCAAGCGCCGGCGCCTCGTCGCCGGCCCGCACTGTACCTCTTGGTGGAACCAAGCCCTCGGACAGCAGCGGCGAACCTGCGCCCCGCCGGGCGAATAATCGCTGCAAGGACTCGCGGAGGGCAGCGATGGCGTCGTTGCCAAACCTCTTCTCCCAGCGCTTCTCGATATCCCAAATCAGGCGGTAATATGCTTGCTGCGCCATCAGACCGCGTGGAGACAGGCGAACCACCTTTCCGCGGCTCGCAGCGGGATCCGACGTAACCACCACGTACGGCTTGATCTGCCATCCAATATCGCTGGTCTCCGGAGATCCCCCTGTCAGGCGTGGAATTTCGGCGGCGCGTATCGGCTCCTCCCCCAGCACTCGCAGCGTGTTGGCACAGAATGGCAAAGGCGCTGCCGACTCGCGATCAAACTCGATTCGGAACGCCAGTAGTAGCTGAGAGAGCAGCGTTGCCAATGGATGACTTCTTCTCCCGGATTTGACTCGCGGCGGAAACTCTCCCATTCCTTCCCACCCGAACGGCAGAGCTTCTGGCAGCTCGAGGTCCAGTTTGCCCGCAACACCTTGTAAAGCCTGTCGCAGGCGGCTCATTTCATCCTTGCCAAAGCGTCTCTCCCACCGCGTCTCGATCTCGCCGAACAGCGAGGGCCAAATCTGGCTCGCTGCGAAGCCCTTGGAAGTGACGCGAACCATCCAGTCTCGACGAATGCCGCGCCCGCTGCCCCATCCAATGCGCCGTTCGCACCCAGATCGCCGCTGGATGGCAGACGGAACGGGTCGGTCGTCCGCCGGATCTGGTTGCAGTACTACGAATCCCCATCTCTCCAGACATCCCAGTTGAAATTTCACCTGATGGTCGGGCGTTAAGGCTTGTGAGGCCAGGTCGCGCACCGATACCCCAGCCGTGCCGACAAATCGCAATAAGTTCGCCCACACCACCAATGACAATCGCGCGCCGGGGTAGCCCGCGTCGCCCATGCGCCGCTCGAACTCGTTGTCGAACTCCACCGTAAAAGCAACCAGCACCTGTGACAGAAGGACCGCGAGAGAGCGATTGGAGATCCCTTGGGGCGTAGCTGCGAGACTCACTCCCTTCTCGTTGCCCATATGGCTTAAGTTTAGGTTTTAACCCATTCGCGCTCGTGGCCACGATTGGGGGAGAGACGGTGAAAGCCGTCCTTTATGCAGTTCCCGACGCATTTTTCTCGACAACAATTGTTCCTGTCATTGTCGGATGAATCTTGCAGAAGTACGGATAAGACCCCGGCTCCTGGAACTTGAAAGAGAACGCTTGATCAGTATCGAGAACAGGAGAAGCGAACTTCTTCTCCGTGCTCGTCGCTGTGTGCGGGATGTCGTCTCGGTTTGTCCAAGTAACAGTGGTCCCGGCGGCGACGGTCAAAGACTTGGGCGTGAATGAGAAATTGTCAATCTTCACGTCTGTCGAATTGGCCGTGTTTTCGAGATTCGCCTCTGCCACGGGAGGCATTGCCAGAGCGCAATCGACAACCGCGAGGCTGTGATTACCCGCTACGTAGTTGACATGCGTCACACCCAGCACATCGCGCAACTGTGCCGCCGGAACTTTCATCGGGCCAGGTGAAGGCGCAGTTCCCGGTTTGGGCTGGGGAAACGCCGTAGACATTGCGGTGTGGTAGAAAACGTTTCCCTCTACCTTCTGCATAGTTTGGTGAATGTGACCGTTCAACACCGTCACTGAGCCAAACCGCTTCATGTAGGACAAGGCAGTCATTCCATCGTCCGTTCCCCATCCCCATTCGGGATACACGGTCCACAAGGGAATGTGCGCAAAAACCACGATCGGAGTGCTGCTGGAGCGCCCCGCGAGATCCTTTTGCAGCCAGCTCAATTGTTCTGCCCCAAGCGTTCCAAGACCGCCCGCCTTCAGGTTGACTACATTGACAAGGCCGATGAAATGTACTCCGTTGTGATCGAAGCTGAACCAGCCTGCTCCCTTGGTGCCTTTGCCGTAGCGTTCCAGATATTGGTGGCCGTCGTCCACGAGCATGTCGTGTTCGCCAGGCACAAAGAACGTCTGTCTGGATTTCGCCGAGCTTAACACTTGGTCGAGCGTGTCGAACTCGCTTGGCTTTGAGAGATGGCTTAGGTCTCCTGTATGAATCAGAAAGTCCGGCGTGCGTTCCAGCGCGTTGATCTTGCCGATGGCTTCCTGTAAGGTGGCTGTGACATCCGGGTTAGCCGCTTTGTTGAAACCGATGTGGCTATCGCTGATTTGAACGAAGCTGAATCCCGTTTCTCCGGCCGTCCCGCCGGCGCTTTGGCCGAAGGCTTTCGAGCTGAGGACTCCTCCGCTCACGGTCCAAATCATACCTGTACCGGCCCAGGCCATACATTCCAAAAATCCGCGGCGGTCTATTCCATCTTTGTTCAAGTTCTCTTTGATTCGACGAGGCATATCATTAATCCTTCTCCAGCCTGGCGTTTCTCGCGCGCTGTCAATTACCAGTACTGAAGCGGGGCGCGAAATATTCCCGCTGCGGCGATAATGTGCAGATGTTTTATTCCCGCCTTGCGGAAAGCGAGTCCGCTTATGAAAGCCCTAGCCGCCGTCGCAAATCTTGGAAGCGTGAATCGGATCGCAGCCCGTCGAAAGCCGGCCGCAAGAGGACCGATGGGTTGAATCGCGCTTCATAGGCCTTTTCGAGCCACGCGAATGCCTGATCCTTTTCGTTAAGGCCCGCATAGATCAGCGCGATATCAGCTGCATTTACTTGACTGCGATTCGACCCGTTCCCGAGGTCGTGCAATATATTCCTGGCCTTGCTTTGGCTGCCGGATATCGCATAAACATACCCCAATAAAGAGGTGATGATTGGGTTGCCTCGGGAAAGCTCGATGGCCTCTTCAAGCTCCCGAACCGCGTCGTTGTATTTGCCCGTCTGCACGAAGGCTTGGGCGAGTTGGTAATGCGCCATCGCGAAGGTCGGGTCCATCTCGATGGTCCTTTGGCTTTGCCGTATCGACTCGTCGTATCTATGAGCGATCACGAGCGCGTCGGCAACGTCAGCGCTGATTATCAACGAGAGCGGGTCTAACGCCTCCGCCTTTTTCAATTCGCTGAGGCCTTCATCGTTGTGGCCTGAAATTATTAGATTCCAGCCGTGCCACTGGTGAGCCGTCGCATAGCTGGGACTCAGCGTGATCGCGCGCGATAACTCCCTTTCGGCGTCCTTCCAATTCCAATCAAATGATTTCAGGCAAAGCGCGAGCGACGCGTGAGCTTCCCCCGAAGTATCGTCTAGCTCCAGTGCTTTTTTCGCCGATGCCTCTGCCCTCGGGAACGCCTCCTTGGGAGCGAGCGCGCCATATTCCCAATCGCCCAGCAAGGCGTAAGAATCAGCTAATCCGCTGTAAGCAGGTGCATATCTAGGATCGATGGCTATCGCCTGGTCGAAGTAATCGATAGCCGTTTTTAAGCCCTGTTCGGTTCGCTTGTTCCAGAAATATCTCCCTCTGAGGTAAGCATCGTGAGCCTCCGGATTCACAGGCTTTGCGTTTTCGAGTAAAGCCTGCTCCTGTGAAGTCACCCTGACACGAATGCGATCGGCAATTGCTTGGGCTACCTTGTCCTGGAGCTGCAGTGTGTCCCGCAAATCGCCCTGATAGCTTTCTCCCCACAGATGCTCGTCGTTACTGGCTCGAATTAATTGTGCAGTGATGCGGACCTGTTCCCCGGAACGGAGGACCGTTCCTTCTACCACAGCATCGACTTTCAACTCGCGCGCGATTTGGGGTAAGGGTTTGCGCACGCGCTTGTAAAGCATGACCGAGCTGCGGGAGATCACACGTAACCCGTTGATGCTCCCCAGCGCATTGATCAGTTCGTCAGTCATGCCATCCGCGAAATATTCCTGTGAGACATCGCTCGAGAGATTCTCCAAAGGAAGCACTGCCAGAGACCTGATATCGGATGACCGGCGCGCTGTCGATTGCAGTTGCCAGATCAGAAAGGCAGCCAAGAGGACGATAATGCACGTCCCCGCGATTTTCCAGGCAAGAGTCTTCGGTACGCCTTGGGATGCAATCACCGGTTCGATGACGCGCGGAGGCTCATCCGCTGTTCTCACCTCCGCAATGAAGCGGTAACCCCGCCGGGCAACCGTCTCTATATAACGGGGGTGCAGAGCTGAATCGGCCAATGCCTCACGAATTTTGTTGATCGCTTTGTTGAGCCCGTGATCAAAGTCCCCGAAACTGTCCACTGGCCACAGTTTCGCTTTAAGCTCCTCTCGGGTTATTAATGCTCCAGGATGCTGGAGCAATATCCGTAACACCTGCAATGGCTGGGCCTGAAGCCTGACTCGAACGCCGTGTTTCCGGACTTCGCCAGTTTGAAAATCGACTTCATAGGGCTCGAACACTACGCGCCCGCCGGGGAGATTTCTCAAAACTGCTTTATCGACTTGCACTTGCCTGGGGAGACGACTCTCCACCATGGGAGGACAGCCAATCCATTGTAGTGCTTCCACAAAGACGTGAAACTCGAAACATGCAGCCGGGTAATTTTGAGCAGGACGCCTTACCCCACTTGAATAGCGCCTACAAGCTTGCGCGATGGTTGACTCGCAATGAGCAGGATGCGGAAGACATCGTGCAAGAAGCGTATTTGCGAGCCTTGAGGTTTTATGATCGCTTCCACGGCGGCGATGCCCGTCCTTGGCTGCTCAGAATCGTACGGAACGTTTATTACACTTGGTTGAAGAAAAATCCGGCCGACCGGTTCGTAGACTTGGACGAGAATCTGCTCCAAGAGGATCCGCTACGAAGCGATTGCTGCGTAGCCGTTATCGTCCACAAAGCTCTCGAGGCGCTCCCCAGTCGCTGGCGTGAAGTGCTCACGCTTCGCGAGCTAGAGGGGATGTCATATAAAGAAATTTCGGCTGTAATGGAGGCGCCCACAGGCACCGTTATGTCAACATTGTCGCGGGCTCGTGCTAGCCTTCGTCAATCCTTAACAGAACCCCGCGTGTAAGCAAGTGGCGACTGCACGCGAATTTTCACTGGCAATAATGGATACAGGAATTACATCGCGTGTGGGGCTCGAGCTGGCTGGAACGGTCGAAGCAGGATGTGGTTTATGCGCTACGGAGTTTCGCGCGAACACCGAGTTTTACTGCGGTTGTGATCGTGACCCTGGCGCTCGGCATAGGAGCAACTTCGGCGATATTCAGCATTGTGGATGCAGTTCTGCTGCATCCGCTGCCCTATCCGAACGCCAACCGGTTGGTAGTGATCTGGGAAAAACTCACGCGAGATCCGAAAAGCCCACCTGTCTTTGATTCATATCGGGATTTCCAAACCTGGAAAAGCGAGAGCCGCTCGTTCGAGCAGCTTGCGCCCGCCACATGGGCCACGGGCCAGCAGATTCTCACGGGCAGCGGACGTGCGCGGGAACTGCTCGCGATGCCGGTCGGAATTGATTTCTTTCAATTGCTTGGCGCCAAACCGGTGCTCGGACGCCTCTTCCAGCCGGATGACGTGAGGCGCGGCTGCACAGTGGTCTTGAAATACCAGTTCTGGATACAAACTTTTGGCGGCCAGAAGAATGTTGCGGGCAGGCAAATCGAATTGAGCGAGAAGGCGTGTACGATTATCGGCGTGACGCCCCCGGGTTTCACGTTTTATCCGGACGCGATCTCCATGTGGATGCTGATCACGCCTGATAGCGAAATCGCGCGACAGCCGGAAGACGCTCGCATCGGAGTTTTCGGGCTGCTGAAGCGCGGAGTATCAATCCAGGGAGCGCAGAAGGAAATAGAGGCGCTCTACGCCAACCAGCACCGCGGTGATCGGGAGGGCATGCGGCGCACGCCGGTTGTGTATCCGCTCGCCGAGGAGTTCGCGTATCTGACCGGACCGAACTTGCGTCTCAGCATAATCGTCCTGTTTGCGGCCGTTACGCTGGTTCTTCTCATCGCGTGCGTGAACATCGCCAATCTCCTGTTGAGTCGCTCGCTGGCCAGGCAAAAGGAGCTGGCGGTTCGCGCGGCTATGGGATCGGGCAGGCTGCGGCTGATCCGGGAGTTGCTCACCGAAGGTTTGCTGCTGTCTCTTATGGGAGCGCTTGGTGGAATATTGCTGGCCGTGTGCGCCGTGCGTTACTTTCGAGCGTTGAATCCCATCGACATGCCTCCTGGGAATCCGGTGACCGTCAATATTTATGTCTTGTGCTTCACGGCGGCTCTGGCGGTCGTGACAGCCCTGGTGTTTGGTCTGGTACCCGCCGTAAAAGCATCTCGAACTGATCTGGTCGATGCTCTGCGGGCAAGCGGCCGAAGCACCTCATTCAGTCCGAAGGCTCGAAATATGGGGAACGTTTTGGTCGCAGCCGAAGTTGCGCTTTCACTAGCATTGCTGGTGAGCGCGGGATTGTTGGTCCGGAGTGTAAACCGATTGGCTTCTGTACCGCTCGGGTTCAGAACGGCGCACGTGTTCACTATGCCTATCGAGCTGCCGTCGTGGAGTTACTCGAAGACGGCTCACCGCGTAATGTTTTACCGTGAGGTCCTGGATCGGGCAACGGTACTGCCCGGCGTGGAATCGGCTGCATTTGCCAGCTCCTTACCACTGAATAATGGCCGCTTCGGAGCAAGCGTAATAACCGTTGAAGGCAGGCCTGAGCCAATTCTCACGAGCGCTATGCGCGATGTGGCTGAGTCGTCTGTCACGCCCGGCTATTTCCGGGTGATGGATGTTCCTCTGGAGAGGGGACGTCTATTCGAAGAGCGTGATCGAGGAGAGAGCGAACCCGTTGCGATCGTCAACGAGGCTCTGGCCCGAAAGTATTTCCCGCGCGAGAGCCCAATCGGCAGGCACATCAAGGTGGGCGAGCCCGGAACCGAAAGGCCGTGGCTGACCATTGTCGGCGTGGTTGCGGACGAGAAGGACAGAGATTTCTTCCACGAGATGGCTTGGGAGGAAATCCCACTCGTGTTTCGCCCGCTGAATCAAGATCCGCCGCAGAGAGGTTCGCTGGTGCTGCGGACGGTTAAGGATGCGATCGCATCAGGCGCCGCGATTCAGAAGCAGCTTGCAGCAATCGACAGCAATGTGCCGGCCGGTGAAGTCGAAGCTATGGACCGGCGGCTCTCGAAACTGCTGGCCTATCCGCGTTTTCGCGCGGCGGTGCTTGGAACGTTTGCCGCGCTCGCGCTGCTTCTTGCGGGCGTGGGCTTATACGGCGTGCTTTCGCATCTGACCGCCCAGCGAATACAGGAGTTCGGCGTGAGAATGGCGCTGGGAGCGCAAAAGCAGCAAGTCCTCGCGCTGGTGATCCGGCAGGGTCTGTTGCTGAGCGGGGCGGGACTCATCACCGGGTTGATGCTTGCGCTGTCCCTAACGCGCCTGATGAGGGGTTTGCTCTATACCGTGGAGCCAGCTGATCCCTGGACCTTAGCAGGTGTCTCGCTGCTGCTGCTCTTCGTAGCGTTTTTCGCGACCTATCTTCCTGCTTTCCGCGCAGCAAACGTAGATCCAGTCATTGCCCTGCGGTATGAATAGATTAAATCCGGTCAGGAAGGATCTACTCACTCCTCAGCGCCTGCGCGGGATCGATCGAAGCTGCCCGTCGCGCCGGAATAAGACCCGCCATAGATGCCGCGACTGTCAGCGTCAGAATCGATATCATCAAGACTCGAATATCTACTCCCTTCACGTTGTACAGCTGTGACTCGACAAACCGCGCGCAAAGCAGCGCTGTGGGAATGCCGATCGCTAGCCCCACCGCGGTCAAGACCATCGCTCCGCGCATTACCATTGCAATCACCCCACCGCGCCCGGCGCCGAGGGCCATGCGGATCCCGATCTCGCTGGTTCGCCTTGCGGCCGTATAAGCAGTCACGCCATAAAGGCCTACTGTCGCGAGCAACAGAGCGAGAGCGCCGAATAGGCTGGTTAGCCGCGCCACCATTCGTTCCTCGTTAAACCTGTCCGCGATCTGCTCGTCAAACGTTTGAAATTTCACGATGGTCAAATTCTGGTTGATGCTTGCCAGCGTCCGCTGCACAAGCGCCGCCATTTGGCTTAGAGGCCTCTCTGTCTCGAGAACAATTGCCCCGGCATATAGCGATTCGTCTTTTTCTCTCGGGCCTTTCGCGCTTGCCGGCCTCTGCGTAATAGGAACAAAATACATGCGATGTTCCTTCCAGCGCACGCTTGTGTAGGTCGTGTCTTCTACGACACCGACGATCTCGTAGTCTCCTGATGTATCGGGCCCGGGGATGCCGAAGTGCCTTCCAATCGGATTTCCTCCCTTGAACAGCTTCTTCACAAATTCCTGGTTCACCACCGCCACAGTCGGAGCAGTCGATGTGTCCCTCTCGGTGATTCCGCGGCCCATCACCACGTGTGTTCCCACGGAATCGAAGTATTCGGCATTAACTTTGACAACGGAAGCGCCTACATTCAAGGACGGCTGCCCTTGCACCTGGACGCCAGTGCTCCAGTTGTTATCTTCCATGGGTGTATATAAGCTGATGCCGACGTTCTTCACCCCTGGCAGCGCATGGAACCGCTGCTCGATGGTCCGGTATAAAGCGTCTACTTGCGTTGTCGCGTACCCCGCCGCCTGCGGATTGATATGCACGATATAGCGGTTTTTTGAATCGAGCCGCAGATTCGTATGTTGAAGCTTGTTCAGGCTCTCAGAGAACAATCCCGCTCCCACCAGCAGCACCAGTGACAACCCCGCCTGCAGCACTACCAAGCCACGCTGCAGTAGGGACGCTTCCGAGCCCGTGCTACGCATCCCGGTTCGCAATGCATTCACTGGGTCGGCCTGCGCTGCAATCCACGCCGGCGCAACACCGAATAAGATTCCCGTCACCAGCGATAGGCCACAGGCAAACGCCAGCACTGGCGTCGAGGGGCTCGCGTCGACGGGAAGATGCTGCGTGCCGGGAAACGCAAGTGCTAGAAGCATGCGAGTCCCAGCGTAGGCTACCGCCAGTCCTGCAATCCCGCCCAGCACCGCAAGTAATACGCTTTCGCTCAGCAACTGCCGGATGATCTGCCTTCGCTTCGCGCCGAGCGCTGTCCGCAGGGACATCTCCGCCTTGCGTCCCATGCCGCGGACCAGCAGCAGGTTCGCAATGTTTGCGCACGCAATCAGCAGTACCAGGCCGGAGATCGTCATTAGCAGCCGCAGATTCGACGCGTACGCTTCCTGTAAATCCTGAATACCCGCGCCCCCAGGCGTCAGCACCACGTGTGCCTTTGCCAGCGCCCTCTTGCCCTGTTGAGAAGAAAAGGTGCTGGTCATTGCAAATGACTGCCTTAGCAACGCGTTCAGTTTCTTCCGCAGGGCCGGCAATTGCACACCCGGCTTCACGCGCCCCACCAGATACAGCCATCGCATCTCGGGATCGTGCACGTAAGGAGCATTCGCCAGCACCGGCATCGATTCAATCGGCAGAAAGAAATCCGGTGGTGTGGTCGACAACCGGTCGCCATAGAATCCTACCGGTGCGATCCCAGAGATCGTCACTGGTTTTGTATTGATCCAGAACGTGCTCCCCACTACCGAAGCATCGCCTGCGTAATCACGCTGCCAAGCTTCGTAGCTCATTACGGCCATCACCGGCGCGCCCGCAACATCATCGCTGTCGGTCAGCAATCGCCCCGCTCGCGGCACGAGCCCAAATGTCCGGAAATAATTGCCGGACACGAATTCGCCCATCATAGACCGCGCGGCTACATGCTCCCCATCGCGCCTGGCTATAATTGGCCGGTATCCGAACCCCGCCTGCATGGCTGCGAGTTCCTCGAACTCGGGCGCATTTTTCTTGAAGAGCAGCCACGTTTCGGTAGGAAACAACGTGAAATTGCCATTGTCCTGCGTCCCGCTGTTTACGCAACAATCGGTGTTGTCTCCAATCCGCACCAGCGTGTTCGGATCGGCTACGGGCAGGTTCTTCATCAGGACCGCGTTCACCAGCGTGAATATCGCCGCATTCGCTCCTAGCCCGAGCGCCAGTGTCAGCATCGCAGTCGCCGTAAACCCAGGTGTCTTCCATAACTGCCGCAGCGCGTAGCGCACGTCCTGTATCAACGTCATTTCCACACTCTCTTCCAACTGGTCATTTCAAACGAAGACGCAAATTATTGCCCAACCTCCGGTTTAGCTAATTCTTTCTATTGCATCCGCTTGCCAACGGTGCAAGCGCTGCGAATGTTCATCCGCGATTCTTGGCGTCCCAAAAACTATAAGCGCTATCTCCTGTGCTCTTGCTGGGCTAGAGCAAAGGTGACAATTGTCCCGCCCGAAGGACCTTTCGATTTCCCTCCTCCGGCAGCGATCACGACGAACTCGCGGCCGCCTGCTTCGTAAACCGAAGGCGTTGCGTTTCCTGCGAACGGCAGAGTCGTTTGCCAGAGCAGCTTGCCATTCGCCTTATCGAAAGCGCGAAACTTCTTGTCATAACTCGTGGCGCCTATGAAAACGAGGCCTCCCGCTGTAACGACCGGGCCTCCGTAGTTCTCGGTACCTGTGTTCGTCAATCCTTGTGCAGCGAGCGCAGGATACTCTCCCAGTGGAATCTTCCATGCGATCTTGCCCGTGCTCAGGTTAATTGCATTCAAAGTTCCCCATGGAGGCTGTATGGCTGGATAGCCATCAGGATCGAGAAACCGCGTGTAGCCGTTGTTCAGGTACTTCATAAAGAAAGACGCGCTTTGATTCGAATGAACACCGGTGTCTTCGCCGGTCATGACGTACGTGATAATCGCCTGGATCGCGTCAGAACCAAGATGCGCGAAGCTCGGCATCCGTCCGGTGCCCGTGTACAGGAGCGTCCCGACGTCCTGATCCGAATACTTGTCGTTTACGCCCTTCAACGACGGGAATTCGGGCGGGCCGCCGCTCATATCTGCTTTGTGACAGGCCGCGCAATTTGCAAGATAGAGATCCTTTCCGGACATGTTTGCGGTGGGTGGTTTCTGCTCGATCATGCGAAGAATCCATGCCATCTCATTCGCGTTCACATACAAAAGCCCAGTCTCAGGATCGAACGCGCTTCCGCCCCATTCTGCCCCGCCATCGAACCCCGGAAAAATAATAGTGCCTTCCTTTGAACCCGGTACGAACTGCCCGGCGCTGCGCAATCCCCGGAACTGCGCCAATACGGCTTGGTTCGCCGCCGGTGTCCGCTGAGTGAGCATATCTGCTGTCAAAAGCTGCCGCGCGAATGGCGCCGGCTCTAAGGGGAACGGCTGTGTTTTCGATGTAATCTCGGCATCCAGATCGGAAGCTGGAACGGGACGTTCCTCAATCGGGAACAGAGACTTACCCGTTTCACGATCAAAAACATAAACAAAACCTTGCTTCGTTGTCTGCGCGACGGCATCGGTCTTCCGCCCATCCCGTCGTACAGTCACCAGGCTCGGAGGGGAAGGGAAGTCGCGGTCCCATATATCATGATGTACGTCCTGGAAATGCCAGATCCGTTCACCGGTGTCAGCCGTTAGCGCGATCAACGAGTTTGCAAAAAGATCGTCGCCCACGCGATTTGCTCCATAAAAATCGAAGGCAGCAGATCCTGTCGGCGCGAACACCAACCCTCTCTTCGCGTCCACAGCCATACCGGCCCAATTGTTAGCCGCAGCGCTGTAAGTCCACGCGTCTTTCGGCCACGTCTCATAACCAAATTCGCCAGGATGAGGGATGGTGTGAAAAGACCACTGCAGTTTGCCTGTACGGGTGTCATAAGCGCGGATATCTCCCGGCGGTCCCGGCAGCGTCTCACCCATCAGCCCGCCAATAATCAGCAGGTCCTTATAAACGATTCCCGGCGTTGAGAGCCCGATCATCTGTTTCGGCTCGCGAAGGTGATCTCGAAGATCAATACGCCCGTTCTCTCCGAAACCTGGATCAGGTCTTCCCGTCCGTGCATCGAGGGAGTAAAGATATTGCCGGAACGCGACGTATATGCGCGCCTGCTTGCCGTCCGACCAGTAACTAAGGCCGCGATTCCGCATCTTGAAGAGAACTTTTTGGCCGCTGCTCGGGTCAAAACGCCAAATAAGTTTCCCCGTTGCCGCATCCAGAGCGACAACGTTCACCTTCGGTGTGGTGGCGTAGAGCACGCCATCAATCATCAGCGGGTTGCACTGAAATTCGGAATCGCGAAAGGCGTCGCCAGTGTCGAATGTCCAGGCCACTTGCAGGCCCTGCACATTTTTCTTATTGATCTGCTTTAGACTCGAATAGCGAATGTTATCGAGGCCGCCGCCATAAGACGGCCAACTGCGGTACTCACCTTTCGAAGTCTGTGCCCGCAGATCGGGCGAGAAGTACAGAAATGCTGGAAGCAGAGAAAGACAGGCTAAGGCCGTTCGAGATTTATCTCTCATGTGGAGTTTGGCGTTCTATCACCGGCGATTGCTATTATCGCGTTGGTATTGCGGAAAAAAGTTCGTGAATAAGGTATTCTCCAGCGCCGATGAAGCCATAGCGGACATCTTTGATGGCGCGACCGTGATGCTCGGAGGCTTCGGGCTGTGCGGCATTCCGGAAAACTTGATTGCCGCGTTGGTGCGGAAGGGCGTTAAAGACCTGCACACGATCAGCAACAACATGGGTATTGATGGATTCGGCATGGGTCTCATGCTGGAAGCGGGAATGATTGCTTCCCACATCGGCAGCTATGTCGGCGAAAACAGGCTTTTGGAATCCATGGTTATTGCGGGCAAGCTGAAGGTCACGCTGGTTCCACAAGGCACGCTCGCAGAACGCATCCGGGCGGGCGGGGCGGGGATTCCCGGTTTCTACACACCGACCGGAGTGGGAACGATTGTGGCGGAAGGTAAAGAGATTCGCGAATTTGAAGGCCGCGAATATGTCCTCGAGCGAGGGCTTACGGCCGACTTCGCATTGGTCAAAGCGTGGCGGGGCGACCGCCTCGGAAATCTGGTTTATCACAAGACGGCGCGGAACTTCAACCCGATGATGGCGACTGCCGGAAAAATTACGATCGCCGAAGTAGAAGAATTGCTGGAACCCGGCGAGATCGATCCTGACCAGGTGATGACACCGGGAATCTATGTTAAACGCATCGTGAAAGGCGAACAGTACGAGAGGCGTATCGAGCGCAGGACAGTTCGGAAGGCTTGATCTCAAGTGAGTACGGACATTGAGAAACGCGAGCGCATCGTGAGGCGCGCCGCTCGTGAATTGCAGGACGGATTCTACGTCAACCTGGGAATCGGGATGCCGACGCTGGTTGCCAATCACGTGCCGCCTGGCATAGAAGTCATTCTGCAATCTGAAAATGGAATGCTCGGGGTCGGCCCTTACCCGGTGGAAGGGTCTGAAGATTCGGATCTGATCAACGCAGGCAAAGAAACAGTGACCGAACTTCCGGGGACAGCTTACTTTTCCAGTGCGGATTCCTTTGCCATGATTCGCGGTGGCCATATCGATCTCAGCATTCTGGGTGCTATGGAGGTCGATGAAGAGGGGAATCTGGCGAACTGGATGGTGCCCGGGAAAGTGGTGAAGGGAATGGGAGGCGCAATGGATCTGGTGGCCAGCGCGCGCCGCGTGATTATCGCCATGGAGCACACCACGAAAAGCGGTGCGCCCAAGATTCTGAAAAAGTGCACGCTGCCGATCACCGGATTGAGAGTGGTGGATACGATCATCACAGAGCTCGCGGTAATACGGGTGACGCAGAAGGGTCTCATGCTCGAAGAGATTGCGCCCGGGACGAGTGTGGAGGAGGTGCAAAAACTAACTGAACCCGGGCTGATCGTGAGCGATACGGCGAAAGCGATGGCTTAGTCTGGCTCAGTTACCAGACACGCGGTTCATCACCGATTGCTGAAGAGCGTGCGCGACTTCGAGGACCAAGGGATCTGTCTCGATCTCTTCCATCGTTTTCGGCAGAGGGATCGACCAGTTTGGGCGTTTATCATTCATAGTCCCGGGCAAATTCGGACGCCGCTCGGCGCCCAGGGCGTCATCGAGCGAGGCGAGAACTACCACGGAAGGGGCTTCGGCGAGCGCCTCGTGCGCTTTTACGATGACCTCCGAGACAGGCGCGAATTCGGCCACATTCGCGATTTTCTGCAGCTGTTTGCGATTGTGCTCTTGACCTTCTGGGCTGGCTTGTAAGCCCGCCTCTTTTTGCTCGCGTAGATCTGCTCCGGACCAGACACCCGCGATCGTGGGAAGGTCGTGCGTGCTGACTGAGGCCAAGGAAAGCTCGGGATATTCTCTCGGTGGATTCGCTTCGAACCACAAAACACGATACGAGAGGACGCGGAACTCGGCCAATTTTTCGCGAACGCCCGGCTCCACTGTTCCAAGGTCCTCCCCAACAACGAAGGCCTGCGCGCGAGCACTTTCGAGAGCCAGAATCGATAACAGTTCATCAGCCCGGTAGCGGACGTACGCGCCATCTCGGGGCGAAGCTCCAACGGGAATCCAAAACAAGCGGAACAAACCCATGACGTGATCGATCCGCAGTCCCGCGGAATATCGCATCGCACTGCGCAAGGTATGGATGAACGGCTCATAGGCGGCTGCGCGGAGCTTATGCGGAACAAAGGGCGGCAGGCCCCAATCCTGTCCCGTCGCGCTGAATGGATCGGGAGGCGCGCCGACGCTGATTCGTTTTGCGAAAACATCCTGCCATAGCCACGAATCGAACCCGTCCGCATCCACTCCGATGGGCAGGTCCTGCACTATCGTGCCGCGGGCAGAGGCGCGCGCGAGCTGAGAATCAATCAGGCATTGGATCCATTTGTGGAAGCGGACGCGATCCCTAAAATCGGCCGCGAACTTGCGAAGGGACGGAGATCGCGGATCCTGATACTCTCTGGTCCATTCACGCCAGCTGGCGCCATTCTGTTCCGCGAGAACGGAGAAAATGGCGAACCGATCTAAATTGTCGCCTTGCTCTTGCTCATAGCGGGAGAGATCAACCTGCTCTCGAACATGTGGCCAGATCTCCTGGAGCGCTTCGAGCTTTAACTTGAAGATCGCATCGCGATCGATGGCGGGGCCATGATTCAAAGCTTGCCCCCGCGCCACGAAATGCTCCAACGCAGGGATCGCCTCGCGCGCTTCGGGAATCTCCTCAATTCGGAGATACAGCAAATTGCGAAAAAGGCGGCTGCTGGGAAGGTAAGGACTGGGCTGCTGCGGAGTCACCGGAGCGGATGCGCCGATCGGGTTAGTCATAATGACGCCCGCGCTCAAAACATCAGCCGACCAGGTCGAGATGCGCCTCAAATCCTCCAGGTCTCCGATGCCCCAGCTCGACTGCGATCGCAACGCGTAGAGCTGGAGCGTCCAACCCCAGGCGCGGAAGTGCTCCCGCAAATAGCAACGTTCGGGGGTGATGATCAGCGAAGTCTGTTCGCCGGAATCTACGTTTCGAAGCGTGTGGTAACCCAAGGGCAGATCAGCGCGGAAGGTTTTCGCCAGATTCGAACCGAGTACCGTCCTCGAGTTCTACTTCAAATCTGCCGGTGAGTTTTGGCGTAGAACCCGCGCGGACAATCAGTAACGGCGGTTCAGGCGGCGATTCGGACTCATCGGCATCCATGGCGGACAGCAGTGCTGTTCTGGTCTCGGATGAAATGTCGTGCCATTGCTGCAGGCCGTCTTCATAACGCTCGTCGATACCCCAGGGGCTGAATTTTCTCCTGATTCCACACCTCCGCTGTTTCGACAGTACCAGGAGGTCAGAATGGAAGAGGAGTCTCGAATAGCAAACGATGAAAGCGGCAGTTCTTTCGGTTCCTCAAACTATCGCGGGCCGGCCGCTTCGAATCGAGGAGATTGCCTAAACCCGCGTTGAGTCCAGGGCATGTGCTTTTGAAAGTGCGCGCATGTGGCGTTTGCCGCACCGATCTTCACATCGTAGAAGGCGAGCTGCCGCAAAGACTCAGCAATCTCATTCCGGGGCACCAAATCGTCGGTGAGATTGTGGACGGAGCGACAGCAGAACTTCCGCTCGGCACCCGCGTCGGCGTGTCCTGGATCGGCGGTGTTGATGGTGAATGCCCATACTGCCGGCGTGGTCTCGAGAATCTCTGTGATTCGCCCACGTTCACCGGATACACAGTGAATGGAGGGTACGCTGAATTTGCGCTCGCGAGATCGGATTTCGTATTTCCGCTTCCCGACGCTCTCGACGATTTGCATGCCGCGCCTCTGTTGTGCGCCGGGATTATCGGCTTTCGCAGCCTTCGAGTGGCGGGCGTGGAACGCGGAGATCGTGTCGGATTGTTCGGATTTGGCGCGTCCGCGCATCTTGCAATTGCCGTTTTGCGGTCGTGGAATTGTGAGGTATATGTCTCGACGCGAGGCGAGTCACATCGGGAGCTGGCTGCGAATTTGGGCGCGATATGGGTGGGATCCGAAAAAGAAAAGCCGCCTGTGGAACTGGATCGGGCGATAACGTTTGCTCCGAGCGGAGATGTAGTTCTGGCAGCGCTCGCGAGCCTCCGGAAGGGCGGCATTGTCGCGATCAACGCAATCCATTTGGATCGCATGCCCGAATTCAACTACGACCAGTTACTTTGGGGCGAGCGTCAACTCCGCAGCGTCGCCAACATGACGCGGTCAGATGCGCGCGATTTCCTGCAGATCGCGAGCGAGATTCGTCTCCAGCCTAAGGTGACGCGGTTTTCACTTGATCAGGCGAATGAAGCTCTTGCGGCCATTAAGAACGACTCTGTCGACGGCGCGGCTGTAATCGTTCCATAACTGCAAAGAACGATTCAAAAGATCAGTTGATCAGCTCGACCTTGCTGGTCAGGGCTTCGCTGGTGATGGGAAGCACTCTGCCTTCGTCGAGGCGGTGAATTTGGACGGACATCACGGCGAGCCCTGTATTCCTTTCGAATTCGAGCAGTACGTTGTGCAGTTTCTTCTCCATTTCCCGCTTCTGCTCTGACAAGGTCTTCTCTACGTCTGGCATGGTCCTGTTGCTCTATCGGCATTTGGTGGCCGTTCTCTACAGAGGAGGAAGATCCGGAGCCCCAATTCCGGCGCTAAAGCCGAGACATTCCGCCAGTTCTCAGCACCATCACTCTAGGGCTGACCAGTGCACATTGCAATCATGCAGGGAAGGCTTCTGCCGCCACAGGGAGGTCGGTTTCAATGCTTCCCGCGCGATCAGTGGCAGGATGAATTCCCCGCTGCCCGCCAGGCCGGGTTGGACGGCATCGAGTGGATATATGACGTCCAAGGCGCCGATGCGAACCCGATCGCCACGGACAATGGCATCGCCATGATGCTGGCGCTTTCCGGCCGCTACGACATTGCAGTCGCTTCCCTGTGCGCGGACTATTTCATGGACCGGCCTTTCGCGAACGCCCCGCCGGAAGAGTTTGCCCAGTTGGAAGGGCACCTTTGGTGGCTGCTCGGGCGTTGCCGGGTGGCGGGAATTCAGCGCGTCGTTTTGCCGTTCGTCGACAACTCCCGCATCGAGACCTTCGAACAGCAAGCAAGAGTAGCTGAACTATTGCGCCGGGCGATGCCGTGGGCTGAGGCCTCCGGCGTGGAACTTCACCTGGAGACT
The DNA here is from genome assembly GCA_963758245.1 of uncultured Acidobacteriaceae bacterium. Lineage (GTDB taxonomy): Bacteria > Acidobacteriota > Terriglobia > Bryobacterales > Bryobacteraceae > Bog-105. The sequence goes on from CAVWUV010000011.1 coordinate 38,913, forward strand.
TCTCTCGGCCCTAAGAGCTTTGCCACTCTGCTCGCCGGGTTGTCACATCCTATGTTGAAGGTGAATTACGATTGCGGCAACAGTTCCTCGCTAGGTTACGATGTGCGCCAGGAACTCGCGGCGTATGGCGGCCGCATCGGCAGTGTTCACATCAAGGACCGTATCCGCGGCGGAGGAACCGTTCCCCTCCAGACCGGAGATGCAGATATTCCGGCGCTGCTTGCCGGTCTGGCCGAGATCGGCTATCGAGGCGATTACGTGCTGCAGGCGGCCCGCGGAACACCGGGAGACGAAATTCAATTAGCGCGGCATAATCGGGCGTTTTTAGTCGAGCAGTTGGACTGCGCCAAGGCACTACTATTCAGTACGGCGCGATGAAGATTTTGATCGCCGGCCTCGGCGGGATCGGGCAGCGGCACATCCGAAATTTGCGCGCGCTACTCGGAAGCAGTGTGGAAATTCTCGCCTATCGGACCCGTCGCCTTGCGCACGTGATAACTCCCGCGTTACAGGCCGATCCCGCTTTAGACGTCGAGAAGGAATATGGGATCCAAGTCTTCAGTACGCTCGAGGCCGCGCTGTCGGAAGGCCCCCAGATCGCGCTGGTTTGTAATCCTACCAGCCTGCACGTTCCCGTAGCGCTGGCTTGCATACGCGCGGGATGCGACGTCTTCCTGGAGAAGCCAGTCTTTTGCAGCTTAGAGGGCGTCCCGGAATTGATGGCTGCTGCCGGAGAGGGCAATCGCGTAGTGATGGTGGGCTACCAACTTCGGTTTCACCCGTGCCTTCGCCGCCTGCAGGAGATTGTTCGAGAGGGAATGCTGGGCCATCTTCTATCGGTAAGGGCCACTGTAGGCGAGTATCTCCCTGGATGGCATCCGTACGAAGATTACCGCCAGATGTATGCATCACGCGCGTCGCTGGGCGGCGGTGTGATTCTCTCCCAAATTCACGAATTCGATTATTTTTACGCTCTTTTCGGCAGACCGCGCAGCCTGTTTTCGCTGGGCGGGCATTGGAGCAGTCTCGAAATCAATGTCGAGGACGTAGCCAGCACCCTCATCGAATTTCACACCGATGGACGTCCGCTTCCAGTCCACCTGCATCAGGATTATCTGCAGCGCCCTGCCAGCCGTTCGTGCGAGGTTATTGGCGACAGAGGCAAAGTCATCATGGACCTGCGTTTCGGCCTGGCTTACCCGCTTCGACAGCCGGGGCGAAGTAGCGGAGTCGCGCGCCTGGGCAAGTTTCGACCGCAATCAACTGTTCCTGGACGAGATGCGACATTTCCTGGAATGCGTGGAGAACCGGGGGAAACCCGTAGTGGACCTGGCGGATGGCCTCTGGAGCTTGAGAATGGCTTTGGCGGCGAAAGAATCGATTGCGCAACGGCGTGCTGTGGAGTTGTCCCCGGTGGATACCTATGTTGGAAGCGCTGTTATCTAGCCTAAAAGACGAAGACCTGTCCAGCCGGACACGGGAGAATCTGTTTGATCTTACCGGCCGAGTGGCCTTGATCACGGGCGGTGCGGGTTTGCTGGGCGAACAGCACGCTCGCGCGATTGCCCGCGCCGGCGGCATCCCGGTTTTGCTCGATATTTCGGATCGGAGCGCGCAAAAGGCCAAAGATGTTGCCGCCGAATACGGTGTGCCCGCTTTCGGCCGGCGAACGGATATAACGAATGCATCCGAGGTGGCCGCCTGTCTCGAAGACGTGCTCGCGCGTTTCGGCAGCATCGACATCCTGATCAACAACGCGGCAAATAACCCGATGATGGAGAGCCCTGGCCGCGTGAACTTTTCACGTTTTGAAAATTTCCCGCCGGAGCAGTGGCACGCGGATCTTTCAGTAGGTCTGACCGGCGCATTCCTCTGCAGTCAGGTATTCGGTGCCGAGATGGCTCGCCGCGGCAAGGGCGTCATCGTGAACATCGCGTCCGATCTTGCGCTGATCGCTCCGGACCAACGCATCTACCGCCAGCAAGGACTGCCGGAACATTTGCAGCCGGTCAAGCCGGTAGGCTACTCGGTCGTGAAGGCCGGTTTGATTGGTCTGACACGATATCTGGCGACGTACTGGGCGGAATCCGGTGTTCGCGTGAACGCAATCTCGCCGGGCGGCATCTACAATGGCCAGCCGGATGACTTTGTGGCGAAGCTCTCGCGGCTCATTCCACTCGGGCGCATGGCCAGACTCACCGAGTATCAGGGAGCCATTCTGTTTCTCTGTTCGGACGCGTCCTCCTATATGACGGGAGCCAATCTGGTGGTGGATGGCGGAAGGACCTGCTGGTGAATGCGGGTTATTCCATCTGCAATTCAGAAAGTCAAGGATCTGCTTGTCAGCCTAGGACCGGGAAGCAAAATGGTTCGCTTGGCTTTGAAATTTCACGGAAGGAAGAATGGATTTACGATTGCCTTCCGGGATGCCACTATCGTCATTCGGCGCGGCTCATGCGAGATGGTTCTGCCAGCGAACGATTTTTATCTGGTGCCGTTTACCCTCGAGTATTTTCAGCAGGTATTTGATGATATCGAGTCTCAAGCAAGAGGCTCATTGCAGGTGTTGGACTTCTCAGTTCCAGGAGCGCATCGCTATAAACGTCACGATGTAACGCTGCAATTTCCTGGAACACCTGAGGATGATTCCGTTGCGGCATACACGCACCGGTACAAGCCCAAACCGGGCGACCTGGTGTTCGACATTGGCGCGCACGCCGGCTTTACGACGTGTATGTTTTCTCGAATGGTCGGATCTGGCGGACGTGTGGTCGCTTTTGAACCCGATCCGGCCAGCATTCGTTATCTGGAAACAAACATATGTGAGCAGCAGATTTCAAACGTCACGATCGTTCGCGAGGCCATGGACGCCAGCACTGGAACCGCATACTTCAACGCAGATGGAACGATGGGGGCTGGGCTGGTCAAACACTCAGTTTATGGCGATACCGGCCAGCACATCGCCGTGCCAACGACTTCGTTTGAGGATGCCTGCCGCACCTTTGGTGTCCCACAGTTCGCCAAAATCGATATTGAGGGCGCCGAGATCGAGGTAATTCAGTCTGCGGCAGAGTTTCTCAAAGCGCACTCGATCCAGATGGCATTCGACAGTTATCATCGCCTGCCCGATGGCCGATTCACCTGGATGTTGCTCGAACCCATGCTGAGTTCGTGCGGGTATGAGGTGGAATCGTCCGCCGATTTCGGCCAGATGTTTACCTGGGGTAAGAAAGCTTTTGTTTTGAAATGAGGACGGAGGCAGATTAATCTGGGCTTCTAGGGATTTAACTGCCTCCGTCCGCGTTTCGCCGTCCGCGTTTCGCCCGCGTTTCGCCTCCGTTTAGCCCTACTCGAACATTCCTTCGAACAGCGCTGAGCTTAGATAGCGTTCGCCTGCATCGGGAAGGACAACTACAATCGTCTTGCCCGCCATTTCCGGCTCTTTCGCCACCCGCACTGCCGCTGCCGCCGCCGCGCCGCAGGAGATTCCGCTGAGGAGTCCTTCTTCCATCGCCAGGCGCCGCGCCATTTCGATGGATTCTTCGTTGGTGACCTGCTCCACTCTGTCTACCATCGACAGATCGAGCGTCTGCGGGATAAACCCCGCTCCTAATCCCTGGATTTTGTGCGTTCCCGGCTTTAGCTCCTGCTTATTCAGCGCTTGTGTAATTACTGCGCTGTTCGTAGGTTCGACAGCTATCGACAGCAGAGCATGTTTCTTTTCGTGTTTCACGTACCGGGACACTCCAGTAATAGTGCCACCGGTACCCACGCCCGACACAAGCACATCGACAGTCCCTTGTGTGTCTTCCCAGATCTCCGGTCCCGTCGTTTCAAAATGAATGCGCGGATTCGCCGGGTTCGTGAATTGTCCCGGGATAAAGTAATGCTCCGGGTTGGACGCGCGTAGATCTTCCGCTTTCGCCATCGCCTCCGCCATACCCTTGGAACCCTCCGTGAGCACCAGGTTCGCGCCGAGGACCTTCAGTACTTTCCGCCGCTCCATGCTCATGGTGTCCGGCATCATCAGGGTCACGCGGTAACCGCGCGCCGCCCCTACGAAAGCCAGAGCGATTCCCGTGTTGCCGCTGGTGGCTTCGACAATTTCCATGCCGGGCTTCAACACGCCTCGCTCTTCGCCGTCCCAGACCATCGATGCCCCAATGCGGCACTTAACGGAAAACGAGGGATTGCGGCCCTCGATTTTCGCCAGAACGGTGGCTTTCGCGCCATCAGCAACCCGGTTTAGCTTGACTAGCGGCGTGCGGCCAATACTGAATGAGTTATCTCGATAGATCAAAGGTTCCTTTCAGATCTCCCAGTTGGGAATATACTGCGTATGTTTTTCCCGCCAGGTGCGCGCGAGCTCCGCAAACGTTGTTTGATCCAGAACATCCGAAACGGCTGAGTCAACGCGATGCCAGATTTCCGCGAACGGATCGTCGCTGTTACCCCGCGAGCTTCCCTTAATGTTCTCAACTGCTCGAAGCACTTCTCCAACGCTTATGGAATCAGGCGAGCGAGCCAGCAAATATCCGCCTTCAGCGCCCCGGCGTGAATCGACGAAGCCGTTCTGCTTCAGCCCGGCGAGAATCAGCTCCAAAAACTTTTGAGGGATCTTCTGCCGCTTCGCGATATCCGCGATCTTGATGGGATTCATCGGGGCCCCGCCGCGGGGCAGCGCCAGATACTGCGAAGCGAGGTCGAATACAGCCTTGAGCGCATATTCGCTCTTGACCGAAATGTTCATCGTTTTCCACTACCGATTCTAGTCCTCGCACGGCGCCAGAAACTGCCGTGGACCAACAGATAACGCAATACCGAACATCATATTCTGAGTTATCAGGCCTGCCTTCTATTGCGCTCAATCGTCTGCCAGCGCATCATTTTGATAAGTTTTCTCACGCCATGATCCCAATCCGGGAATAGATCCATGTATTGCGTTCTTTGTGCGATGTGGCGCGGGATGTCGCAATCGTCTAAGCGGACAGGCACCAGGAAGATATCTTCGAGTGGCGCGCGAGCGGCCAAGTCAAGCGCATAACGAAGCTCGCATTGGAAGTGGCCGCGCTTAAGGGTGGATCGTCGCGAGAAGCATCCCACAAAAAAGTCGGACAGCTCAAGAGCGCGCTCTATCGCCCGGGGCCAATTCTGGCCGGGAAGAAGCTTTTCCTGATCCATCCAAGGCTCAAAACCAGCTTCTTGCAAGTCGTCATACAGTTTTTTAACGTGAGCACGATCTTCTTCCGCATAGGCGAGGAACACGCGAACCCGCCCGCTCGGCTCGAAGACAACGTGATTTTGCGCATCGAGGTCGAATCTACCCAGCCCGTCTATCTCAATTGCGGAGCCCTCGCGAAGGCAGCGGCTGATGAGCCGAAGCAACGCCTTGGCATGTGCCGTATGGTTCAAAGCCTATCCTTTGATCCAGACGGGCGCACGGATGGACGCTCAATGCATTGTGAGGCGGCCTTTTCAGCTCGTTTCAGCCCTTTCAGCATATTGTAGACCAGCGCGTCTACTCGATCGGCGGCTTTCCCGCGGGATTGGCGCGACTGCTGAGCGAATCGCGCCGCCAAATCCAGCTTGTTCATCGGTTCCAAGCTAGTACAGCGGGCGGATTTGAGGGCGAATGCTTTACGCGAGGTGTAGCTTGCAACTGGTTAGAAAAAAGAAGCTTCTTGGCTCTGACCTTTGTCATTCGAGCTTGTGACTCGCTTATTCGCCGCGCAGGACTTCAAGCGGCCGCTGATTCAATATCCTGGCGCTGGCCAGCCAGCCAGCCATATTCGCAAGTAACGCGGTGCCAATCATCACGATAAACAAGGAAGGCCAGTCGAACTTGAATGCCGCGTCTATGAACTTATCCGAGACAATCCGGGTAAAGACGTTTGCCAACACGCCACCGACAAGACCGGAAACTGCTCCGAGGATCGAGAACTCGACCGAGAAGATGCCCGCAATCCTGCGCCTGGTCCCGCCCAGCGTCTTCAGAATCGCGACTTCGCGAATCCGCCGGTAGCGCGTGCCGGCAATGCTCGAAGTCAAAATAATAATTCCGGCGAAAATCGCAAACAACGCCAGGAACCGAACCACTAACGCGACCTGGTCCACGGCTTCCTGGATTCGTTTCAACACGTCCGCCAAGTTCATCACCGTCACAGTCGGGAAGTGCTCGAAGACGGTCTCTTCCACCTGCGGGATTTGTGCCGGATCTACATGGACCGCTCCGTAGTAGACCACCGGAAGACCCTGGAGCGCCAATTGTGGGAAGACGAGATCGTAGCGCACCGGCGCGCGTTCTTCCCGACGAAAAACCGCCACTAAGGGCGCGTTCATGATGCGCCCGGCAACTTGGAACTGCAGGCGATCACCAAGTTTTAAATGGAAATCGCGCTGTGCCTGTTCCGACACCGCCAGTTGTGGCTCAGCACTGCTCGGATTCCACCAACGGCCCTGCTCCAGATCGAGACTGTCCGGCTTGGCTTCGGCGGTTGTAATTCGGATCACTTGCAACTGGTCTTTGCGAATGTTATTAAGCGGAAGCCTGTCGGCCGAAACGCCATTCTTCTGAAGCATGCGAGCCATGATGTAGCCGACCAGCTCCACTTTGCCTTTCACGCCCGGCTGTCCTTCAATCAGTTTCGTTATTTCCGAAGAGTTGCGTATGTCCAGCAGGAAAACGTTTCCTTCCCGCCCCGGAGCCTCGCTTGTCACCTGGCTCAGCACGGTCCGTTGCAGCAGGTACGTAGTCAAGATGAACATCACTCCGATACCTAGCGCCACAAGTACGGAACGCGCCTGATTTCCAGGTCTGTAGAGATTCGCGAAGCCGTGCCGGAAAGAGGGCGGAAGCCGTCTGTGCCACATTCTTACCATCCAGCGCATGAGGAGAAGAAGAACCGCCGCGACAGCAGCCAGCGACAAAATACTGGCCGTCAAGCCGGCAATAAAATAGGAGCCCATTTTCCAGGAGCCGCTCAACCACGCTGCAATCAAACTGAAGCAGGCCAGAATCAGCAACACGCCGGCGACGCTCGGAAGCTGATCGCGCCAGCGCTTGCGGTTTTCGATTGAAGCCTCGGTCATGTTTCTGCGAAATACCAGACTCGGTCTGATGTTGCGGATGCTGAGCAGAGGCGGAACTGTGAACAGCAGAGTGGCGAGCACGCCTAGACTCATTCCCTGTAAACTGAATGTCCAATCCCACGGCACCTGCGGCAAAAGTGAAAATACTTGCTGGATGAGCCACGGAAAAGATTTCTGAACCAGCGCTCCGACGGCCACGCCAATGAAGCCACCCGCCACGCCCAGCCAAAGCGTCTGGATTAGATAGATTTGCATCACCTGCCTGGCTCGCCCGCCCACAGCTTTGATCACGGCGATGGTATCCATGCGCTGTTGAAGGTGCGAGTACATGGCCATCGCCACACCGAGCGCGCCGACGATAAGTGCGATGAGGCTGATCAAGCTCAGGAACGTGGTTGTATTGTCGATTGCTCTGCCCACTACCGGGCTGCCTTCGCGATAATCGCTTAAAAACGCCCGATGAACGACAGATTTCAACTGAGCTTTGATCGCATCCAGATTCGCATTCGGATTCAGTTTGAAGAGGAAGCGCTGCGCCGCTCGGCTGCCGAACTGAATTAATCCTGTGCGGTCGAGTCCGGCGCGGCTCATCAGGACCCGCATGCCCGGACCGAAGCCCGAAGCCAGCCGGTCCGGCTCCGCTATCAATATGCCCGTAATCTTGTAATCCTTTCCGCCGAGCCTGATGCCATCGCCGGTCGCAACCTTCAACCGCAGTAATAGCTCGGGGGTCACTACGACCGACGAATCATCTTTCAGTAGCTCGCGTATGGGACGAGCTGGATTAACCGTCAAAGTGCCGTAAAACGGATAAACGGCCGGATCCACTCCTTTGACTGAAACCATCTGCGGTATGCGTTGGTGGGCCGATGCTGCCATCGAGATGGTTTCGGTCACACGAGTGACGGAGCCATACCGATTTCCGATTTGCTCTATCTGCCTGATCTGCTCCGGATCAGGAGAATTCCAGGTCTGCATCTGGAGGTCGGCGGCGATCAGTTGTTTCGCATTCTTGAGCAGCATGCCTTTGAACGCGTATCCAAAACCTTTGACCCCGCTCAGTGCTGCCACTCCCACAGCAACGGCCAGGATTACAAAAAGAAATTTCGCGGGTGCGGCATGCAAGTCGCGCCACGCGATCTTCGAGGCAGTTCCGGCGAACACTACAATGCTTCCACGGCTCGCGCAGCGAGCTCGTCACTGAGTACCGATCCATCCTGCAGCGTGATGATCCGGTCCGCGTACTCAGCGAGATGGCGATCATGAGTGACCAGAAGCAGTGTTGTTTTTTCTTCGCGGTTCAACTGAATCAGCAGATCCAAAACGTGCTGGCCATTCGCGCTGTCCAGGTTGCCGGTTGGCTCGTCGGCCATTAGGATCGGCGGCTGGGTGATGAACGCTCGCGCCAGGGCTACGCGTTGCTGCTCGCCTCCAGAGAGTTGAACCGGATAATGGTGAGCGCGGTTGGTCAGACCCACGCGCTGCAAAAGCTCTTTCGCGCGCCGGCGAGGCTGGCCATTCATGCCGCTCAATTCCGCAGGCAAGAGAATGTTTTCTTCCGCGGTCAGAGTGGGAACAAGCTGATAGGACTGAAAAACGAATCCGATCTTTCGGCCACGAAGGCGCGCCAAATCGTCCTCGCGCAAATTCGTTATATCGGTCCCGTCCAGCACGATGCTCCCGGAAGTCACCGTGTCCAGCCCGGCCAGCAGTCCTAAAAGTGTACTCTTCCCGCTTCCTGACGCGCCCATGATTGCGAGGAACTGTCCGCGGGCAACGGAGAAGGTTAAGCCCCGCAGAATTTCCACGCGGCTCGGCGGGTTCTCAATTGTCTTCCAGAGTTGGCGTACCTCGATTACGTCCGTCTGAGCTGAAGGTGAGTGCATGTCAATCTTAGGATGTGAAAGGGCCTCGGTCTAGAGCCATTGTGGCAGCTTGTTTGCTTTGTATGCTCGGGTCGGCGTGCAGCCGGAAGACTGATTCCTCTATTAAAGAAGAACGTACTGAAACCGTGCCAAGTTCCACGGCGCCTGTCGCGCCGCGCGTGGCCACGCAAGACAATCGCCCGGTGATCGTGACGTTCGGCGACAGTCTGACGGCGGGTGTCGCGGGTAGAAGCTACCCCGATGATTTACAGGATCTGCTCGATCAGAACGGCTACCGCTATCGCGTCGACAATCAGGGAGTCAGCGGCGATACCACGACTGATGGCCTCGCGCGCATCGACAATGTAATCGTCGCGCATCCTTCGCTGGTGGTTCTAGAATTCGGTGGAAACGATGGTTTGCGCGGTGTTCCGGTAGACGCCACTCGCAAAAACCTGGAAGATATGATTGTTCGTCTCAAGCAGGCGAACATTCCTTTGGTTCTGCTGGGAATTACGCTGCCGCCCAACTACGGACCGGAATATGTAAAGCCGTTTACTGCAATCTTTCCCGAGTTAGCCAAAAAATATAATCTGAAGCTGCTGCCGTTTTTGTTGCTCCACGTTTATCAAACTCCCGGCATGATGCAGCCGGACGGCATCCATCCGAGTGGGGCAGGGAACAAGATCGTGGCGCAAGACGTGTTCGGTCTAATTCAACCGCTCCTTCGCCGCAAAAATCTGTGAGCTACCCCGATTCGGTCCGCTATCTTTACTCGCTCGGAAACGAGTTGAAGGTGGGCGCAAAGTTCGGGCTGGAGCGAATGCAAGCGCTGCTGGCGGAGCTTGGAAATCCGGAATCCGGGCAGCGCTTCGTTCATGTGGCGGGAACGAACGGTAAAGGCTCAACCTGCGCCATGATCGCGAGCATCCTTCATCACGCTGGTTTCCGAACCGGACTGTATACGTCGCCCCATTTGGTTGAACCCACCGAGCGCATACAGATATGCGGAACTAGCATAACCACAGCGGAATTTGCCCGGTTGTTCGAAATTGTTCATGCGGCTGCCGAGAAACTCTTACGCGAAGACCGGCTGGATACTCATCCCTCTTACTTTGAGACAGTCACGGCGATGGCGCTCGTCCTCTTCCGCGAGAGCTGCGATATCAGTGTCTTGGAAGTGGGTTTGGGAGGGCGTCTGGACGCGACGAATGTGATTACGCCCGCGCTATGCGTGATCACTCCAATCGCATTTGATCACGAGTCGTTCCTTGGCAACACGCTCGAGGCAATCGCGTCAGAAAAGGCGGGCATTCTGAAATCCGGCGTCCCGGTGATAGTCGCGAAACAAATGCCGGCCGCGGATGCGGTGATTTCGGAACGGGCGCATCAGCTTGCCTGCAAAATCCTGCGCACGGGCGACGCGAGCGTAACGGATGTCGTCGCCACTCCCCATAACTCGACTTTTTCTCTCGACGGCGACAGCTACGAATGCGGGCTTGCCGGAAGACATCAGATAGAGAATGCAGCCGCCGCTATTCTCGCCTGCCGGCATTTGGACGTGCCCGTTCCTGCAATTCAAGCCGGCCTCAAAGATGTCCGCTGGCCGGGACGGCTCGAGCTTCTCTCGCGAAATCCGGATTTCATTCTCGATGGCGCTCACAACCCTGCCGGCGCAGCGGCTCTGGCCGCTTACATCCGCGAATTCTGCGCGAATCGGCCGGTGTGGATGGTCTACGGCGCGATGCGCGATAAAGCCATCGACGAAGTCGCCAGCCAGCTATTCCCGCTGGCGGATCGACTCATCGTAACCGCGCCGAATTTTCCAAGAGCGCTTCGTCCGCAGGCCATCCTCGAAATGAACAGCCATCCCAACGCAATCATTCGAGAAACCATTTCGGAGGCGATCGAGGCCGCGCGCGACGCTCCCAAAGAAGCGGTTGTCTTCTTTACCGGCTCGCTTTTTCTCGTCGGCGAAGCAAGAGGATTACTTCTGGCTGAAGCAGACCCATTTCGTAAAATAAGCGCTTGATGAGAAGGCTGCGCGGCGCACTGTTTGCCGATCCCGCCATCATCCTGGCAACGATTTTCTTCGGCACGATCAGTCTCATCGTTTCGTTTTTCGATCGCACTGGCGCAATTCAGATCCGTGTCGCCCGGAGGTGGGCCAGGACACTGCTACGGGTGAGCGGAGTTCGCGTTCGTGTTGAAGGGCTCGATCTAATTGATCCGGGAGCCAGCTACGTCTTCATTTCGAACCATCTCAGCTATATGGATACACCGGTCGTGCTGGCGTGTATTCCGGTTCAATTCAGGTTCCTTGCGAAACGCGGCCTTTTTCAGATACCCTTCCTGGGTCAGCATCTCAGTCGCGCCGGACATATCCCGGTTCCTCGCGAGGATCCTCGCGCTTCGGTCAAGACCATGCAGCTCGCGGCACAGACGATTCAGCAGAAGAAGATTTCACTGCTTATTTTTCCGGAAGGCGGACGCTCCCACGACGGTGTGATGCGCCCGTTTAAAGAAGGAGGCGCTTACATAGCGATTCGCGCCGGAGTGCCGGTCGTGCCGCTTGCCATCATCGGAACTCGCGAAATACTGCCTTATGGCGCTGGAATTCCGCAATCGGGCTCAGTAACGCTCCGTATTCTCAGACCCATCGAAACCGCGCAATTAACCGTGAAGGATCGTGCAGCGGTTACAAATCGCGTCCGCGCTACGATCCTGGAGCAATTAGAGCAGGTGAATCGGCCCGATGTGGTAAGGGCGGGTTAACAACAACCCGTCTTGGCCATCACGATTTCGTCGATTTGCACGAGCGTCGGGTATTTGCCCGTATAGCACGCGTAGCAGAATCGATGGTCTGAATCTTTAACCGATTCGCGAAGCGATTCCAGAGATAAGTACGCGAGCGAATCCGCCTCGACATAGTCCTCAATCTGCTTTATATTGTTGTTCGCGGCTATGAGCTCGCCCAATGACGGCGTGTCAACTCCGTAATAGCAGGGCGAAATTGTCGGAGGGCATGAGATCCGGAGATGCACTTCACTGGCCCCCGCGCTTCGTACCATCCGTACAATCTTGCGGCTGGTTGTCCCTCGAACAATCGAATCGTCCACCAGAATCACCCGCTTGCCTTCGAGCAAATGACGAACCGGATTCAGTTTTAGCTTGACTCCGAAATCGCGGATGGCCTGAGAAGGCTCGATGAAAGTTCGGCCTACATAATGATTACGAATCAGCGCTTGTTTGTATGGGATTCCCGATTCCGATGAATACCCGATGGCCGCGGCTACACCTGAATCGGGTACCGGCACTACGACATCGGCATCGACCGGGTGCTCGCGAGCCAGCAATCGACCCATCAGCTCGCGGGATTCCGCAACAGGCTTTCCAAACACGATGGAATCGGGGCGTGAGAAATACACGTGCTCAAAGACGCAGTGCGCCGGAGCTTCGGGCGGCGTGTATCGTTCGCGCGTCATGCCTTCCGGTCCTACGATGACCATTTCCCCCGGTTCGACATCGCCGACATAAGTCGCACCAATTAAATCGAACGCGCAGGTTTCTGAAGCGAAAACGGTCGCGGCTCGATCTCCCTCGATTTCGAGGCGCCCCATGGCGAGTGGTCGAAATCCGTGAGGGTCGCGCGCGACGATGATCCGGTCTTGCGCCAAAAACACGAGGGAAAATGCGCCTTCGATTTGCAGCAGCGCGTCTCGAAGCGCTCCTGGTAAAGTGCGTTCCCGCGAACGCGCAACCAGGTGGAGGATAACTTCCGTGTCACTCGTCGATTGGAAAATTGAGCCATCTTCTTCCAGCTCACGGCGCAGCTCAATTGCGTTCGTGAGATTGCCGTTGTGCGCTACTGCCACCTGTCCTTTGCTGCACGCTACCGAGAGAGGCTGAGCATTCCGAAGAATCGTGTCGCCTGCGGTCGAATACCTTGTATGACCAATAGCCAAATTTCCGGGCAACTCATTCAGCACTTCGGGAGTGAAGATATCCGCGACATGCCCCATCTTGCGAACGCTGTGAATCTTGCGGCCGTCGCTGGACGCCATACCCGCGCTCTCTTGCCCACGGTGCTGCAGCGCGTACAAACCCAAATAGACGAGGTTCGCCGCCTCCTCATGCCCATACAGCGCGAAAACGCCGCACTCCTCGTGGAGCTTGTCGAATCGATCTTCCTCTTCCAAATGGACCATGTTTTTTACACCAATACGGGGGTGTGGAGGAGGTGTTCGAGAGCGCTATTCCAGGTATCCCTTAGCTCATCAATGCGACAGTCGATCAGGATCTCATCCCTGTTGCGAATGGTCACTCTCGATTCGAGTGTACCGCCGATTTCTGTCGCTTGGACATGATTCTTCTTAGCTGATGCAAAAACTCTTTCTGGAGTTGCTGTTGAGACCAGCACTCTCGAGGGCCCTTCGTGAAAAAGTAATAGCTCCGGTTGCAAATCAGAGTCGAATCTGATATCTGCGCCCACTTTCTCCGGTCCAAAGCAGCACTCGGCCAAAGCTACCGCGAACCCGCCGTCACCCAGATCATGAGCCGATTCCACCAGGCGCTCGCGCACTAACTCCCGGATGGTGGCCTGCACCCGCTTCTCATAGTCCATATCGAGCTTAGGCGGGTTTCCCCAAAGAAAATCGTGAATGACCTTTGCGTATTGCGTTCCGCCCAACTCATGGCAATCCGGCGCGCCCAATCCGCCCAACAAAATGACAGTTAACCCAGCTCTCTTGAACGGAATGCCTATCGGCGCTCCGGTTTCGAGCGTGCCAACGATCCCAACCACGGGCGTGGGAAAGATCGGAGTGCCAAGTGTTTCGTTATACAGGCTGACGTTGCCCCCGGTAATTGGCACCTCAAAAAATCGGCAGGCCTCCGCGAGCCCTTCAATTGACTCGACAATTTGGGCCATAATCTCAGGCCGTTCCGGATTCCCAAAGTTCAGGTTGTTGGTTGTCGCTATGGGAAGCGCTCCTACGGTCGATAGATTCCGGCAGCATTCCGCCACCATCAGCTTGGTCCCTTCTCTGGGATCGAGTGCGCAATAGCGCCCGTTTCCATCGAGCGACATCGCAATCGATGTATTGGTGTCCTTAATGCGAATGATCGCCGCATCAGATCCCGGACCAGCCAGAGTGTTGGTTCGAACCTGGTAGTCGTATTGTTCCCAGATCCATCCCTTCGAGCACAAATCGCCCGACGCGAGCAGCGCCTTCAGGTCGGCCTTAAGATCCGCGCTGTGAATATCCGGCCCATTTAATGGGGCTGTTCGCAGTGGCGTCGTGAACGGGCGGTTATAGCGGGGCGCTTCATCGGCGAGTGCCCGATTCGGAATCTCAGCGAATATCTCGCCATCATTCTTTACTCGCAACATTCCGTCGCCAGTAACCACTCCGATCTTTACCGCATCCAGGCCCCACTTCTTGAAAACATTCAAAACGTCGTCTTCCCGGCCCTGCTCTGCTACCAGCAGCATGCGCTCTTGTGATTCCGACAGCATGATGTCGTACGGCGTCATGCCTGATTCCCGCTGCGGCACATGTTTGAGATCGATTTCGACACCGGTGCCCGCTCGGCTGCCCATCTCGCACGTGGAAGACGTAAGCCCGGCCGCGCCCATATCTTGGATGCCGACCACCGCGCCCGTTTTCATTGCCTCCAGACAGGCTTCGAGCAGCAGCTTCTCCATAAACGGATCGCCGACTTGAACATTCGGCCGCTTCTGCTTGGATTCTTCGGTGAATTCAGCCGAAGCCATGGAAGCACCGTGAATGCCGTCGCGACCCGTCTTCGCCCCAACGTAGATAACAGGATTTCCGATACCGCTTGCCTTGCCATAAAAGATTTCGTCGTGCCGAAACACCCCGAGCGCGAAAACGTTCACCAGCGGATTGCCGTCGTAGCTTTCTTCAAAAACGCACTCGCCCCCCACGGTCGGCACGCCAAAGCAATTTCCGTAATGCGCAATTCCCGAAACAACGCCTTCCAGAATGCGCCTGTTTCGCGCACCGGCCTGTTCATCGTCGAGCCTGCCAAAGCGAATCGAATCCATAACTGCAATCGGCCGCGCCCCCATGGTGAATATGTCGCGCAAGATGCCGCCGACGCCTGTGGCAGCGCCCTGAAACGGCTCGATGAAGCTCGGATGATTGTGAGATTCAATCTTAAATGCGATGGCCACTCCATCGCCTATGTCGATGATCCCCGCATTCTCGCCCGGTCCTTGCAACACGTGCTTGCTTTCGGTCGGCAATTTCTTCAGATGGATGCGCGTGCTCTTATACGAGCAATGCTCGCTCCACATCACGCTGAAGATGCCTAACTCGGTGAGCGTCGGCTCGCGGCCGAGCAGGCTGAGAATCTTCTCATACTCCGCAAATGTCAACTGATGGGATGTGATCACTTCAGGGGTGATCGTCAACATGATTTGAAAGTTGCAAAGTCAGGCACCGTGACGGAGTGGTGCGCGAGAAGCGATCTCAGGATGAGAAGACCATCCGTTCCGCCCACGAGCGAATCAGAAGCGCGCTCAGGATGCGGCATCATTCCCATCACATTTCGCTCTTCATTCAAGATCCCCGCGATATCTCGTATAGATCCGTTGGGATTGTCCCGGTAGCGAAACAGCACTCGATCTTCCGCTTCGAGCTGATCCAGAGTTCTGTCGTCAGCGACGTAGCAGCCCTCGCCATGCGCAATCGGCACGTCGAGCGTTTGTCCCTTAGCCGCTTGGTTCGTGAATGGAGAATCCGTGCTTAGTACTTCCAGCTTGACGGTGCGACAAACGAACTTCAAGTTGGAGTTGCGAACCAGAGCGCCCGGCAGGAGTCCACATTCCGTCAGCACTTGGAATCCGTTACAGATTCCCAGCACTGGACCACCTTCCTGCGCGAATCTTTTTACTGCCCGCATCACCGGCGAAAACTTCGCGATCGCTCCGCAACGAAGATAGTCGCCGTAGGCAAACCCACCGGGCAGGATTACTGCGTCAACATCGCCTAGTGATTCTGATTGATGCCAGATAAATTCGGCCTGCTGGCGCAGGTTTTTGGAAACTGCATACCACGCATCGTGATCGCAGTTACTTCCTGGAAAAACTACAATGCCGGCCTTCATCTGCGAGGAAGATTTGGGCCTAGGAGGCTAACTGCCGCCCGCAGCCGGAGCGGCAGCTTTTTTCCGGCTCGCGCGCCTCTTTTCTACTGGAGGCTGGCGGTCGCTTTTCTTCAATGCCGGCAGGACAATTGATGTGACGAATTTCTTCTCGCCGTGATCGTCAAACTTGATCGAGATGTAATCGTCGTTACATGAAAGCACCGAGCCGAGACCAAACTTTCCGTGCTCGACTTGCGCGCCTTGGGCGAATGCGGGTTTGTTGGCCATGCCCTAGCTCCCTCTATAGGTTATTGTAACAATTCGACTTACATTCTGTCGAGCGCGTCAATGCTGAGTCTCTGCCTTGGGGCGAAACAGCTGATGCAAATACTTCCTTATAATGAGTTAGGCGAGCATGGAGGACCTCAAAAAGAAGCTGCAGGACGAAATCACGGCGCTCGAGTATGAATTACGCAACGAGCTGCCCAAGGAGATCCTGAAAGCGCGCGCTCACGGCGATTTGAGTGAAAACGCGGAGTATCACGCGGCGAAAGAGCGACAGGCTTGGGTAAACGCCCGGTTGGGCCATCTTCAGGGCAGGCTGCGCGATTTCTCCATGATCGATTTTTCGAGGATTCCCCGTGACCGCGTTGGGCTTGGTTCACAGGTCGTGGTCCTCGATCTGGATAAGGATGAGGAGCACGCCTATAACCTGGTGACGAGCGAAGAGGCTGACGTGGCAAACGGAAAGATCTCTACCAGTTCCCCGATCGGAAAAGGTTTACTTGGCAAACGAGTGGGGGACGTCGTAAAGATTCAGATTCCGGACGGCATGCGAGAGATGGAAATTCTCCGCCTCACGACAATTCACGATATCGCAACATCCTGAGCGGCTATGACCTACACTCGTGCAATTGGTCTTGGAGCAAACACGATAATCCGGCTGATCGTGCGAGCGCTGGCGCTGTCAAAGATCAATCCGAATGTGCTGACTTTCTTCGGGCTTGTCATTAACATGGGCGCTGCGGCTTTTCTGGCCTTTGGAAGGTTCAGAACTGCCGGTTTCGTTATTATCTTTGCCGGACTATTCGACATGGTCGACGGCCGTGTGGCTCGGGAGACGAACCAGGTCACGCGATTCGGAGGCTTTTTCGATTCCGTGCTGGACCGCTATTCCGATATCGCTCTATTAGTGGGTCTCCTGGTTTATTACGGGACCATCAACCGGCCATCGTATGTCGTCTTGACCGCCATCGTAATGGCGGCGTCCGTGATGATCAGTTACACTCGCACCCGCGCCGAAAACATTATTCCAACCTGCAAAGTCGGTTTCCTGGAGAGACCGGAGCGAATCGTTCTCCTGATTCTTGGCGCGCTTTTCGATCGCATGGCGCCGGTGCTCTGGATTATTGCGGTATTGGGTAACTTGACCGTCGTTCACCGCATGGTCTTCACATACCAGGAATCGAAGCGGCTCGAAGACGCCCAGCTTCGCGCAAGATCCACCGCGGCTTCCGGTAGCAGGACTGTTTAACGGCGATCGTGAGGGACGGACCGACTCTGTCAAAACAGAGGGTCCTGATCTTACCGAAATCCTACTGCGTGGACAGAGCTGTCCGTCCCGCCTGCCACGAGCACTTAACGGCCGTCTTCGAGAATTACCAGAGCGAGCGCCATCTCAGCCGTGTGCGTAAGCGAAATTGTGGTTCGCTTCACGCCCATTTGCTCAGCGATTTGACGGCCCACGCCGCTCAGGCGCAGGATGGGTCTTCCTGACGGCTCGTTTGCTACTTCGAAGTCTTTCCACGTGACCCCGCGCCGCCAGCCTGTCCCGATTGCTTTCATGGCAGCTTCTTTGGCGGCAAATCGAGCGGCAAAACGCTCCGCTGCATTCGCCTTGCTTGAAGCATAGGCGCGCTCGGCTTCCGTGTAGATACGATTTAGAAAACGTTCACCATATTGCGCCAAGCTCTTACGAATGCGGGCGACTTCCGCCAGATCGGTGCCCACGCCGACGATCATGCAGCTTCGGCGCGATCCTATTCCTGGCTTTTTCGAAACGCCGCCCAACGCTTCTTTTGAGCCGCGGCAATCCTCTTTCGCGCCTCCGGGCTGAGCACCCGCTTCTTGCGGGCAGTCCCGGCATTCCCGGTTGTCCCACTAGCTGAGCTGCTACTCCTCTTCGAGGTCGCACTCCGGCCGCCCATCATGGCGCGCACTTGAGCTATCTGCTCTTCTAATTTTTGTCTCTGCCCCTCTAATCCCTGAAGAGCAGCTTCCAAAATCTCTCTGCTTGGAGACGCGGAATTTCTTGGCATATATCTTACTTAGTAACACATAATAAGCTGAAAAGGTTCATCAGCTCTCCGAATAGCACATCAAAGTTACGGGACCCTGATTTACTAGCCGTACCTCCATATGTGCCTGAAAGGTACCGGTCGTTACCCTTATCCCTTCTCTTCGACAGATATTTACAAAGTGATGATAGAGCCGTTCTGCTAATTCGGGCTTGGCCGCTTCCGAATAGGACGGCCTATTTCCCTTCCGCGTATCTCCATAGAGGGTAAATTGGGATACTACAAGCAACTCTCCCGAAACATCAGCCAAGCTCTGGTTCATCTTACCTTCGTTGTTGGCGAAAACCCGCAGTTGGATAACTTTTCGTGCTAACTGCTCGGCTCTTTGCTCCGTATCGTCGTATCTTACGGCCACGAAAACAAGGAGCCCTGAGCCTATCGTCCCCGTGATCGACCCCTCAACCGTAACGCTTGCCTCAGAAACCCGCTGCACCAAAGCCCGCATATAAGCTATTCATACCGTGAAGCAATCATCGAACAGCCGTCGCTCTTTGAGCGCAGGTGGGGCAGTCTTCGGTCTTATAGTTGTGTGATAATGATAACCAGTGGAGCGCGATCCATCACTTGACGCTCTGCTCGAGCTGAATGGGCAGATTCTCGTCATTGATCCGGAAGCGCAGTATTGGGTCCGGTTCGTGGTAGTGGCTGTTCCGGCAAGCGAGGGAAAACCGCATGGCCTCAATTATTCGCTCACGCTGCACGGGCCTGACGGCGAACGCCTGGTCGGGTTCGACAATGCGCACGTGGTTAAAGGCGGAAAGGGCAGGCCAGCTTTCGATCGTACAAGTCGCTCAGAATCGGTACGATACCGACCAGCAGCGACTTGATTGAGATTTACTGCGATGCGGGCGCGGTACTCCGGCGAAAAAGGAATACTTTCATGAAGACGCTGAAAGTCGGGATAGCTTCCTACAAAGACATGAAGGATCGCACGATGGCGATTGCACGGGGCGATCTGAGGCCGAAACCCGGAGAACCGAAAGTGTGGTTCACCTCGACCGAGAGCTTTGCCAAGGTGCTGTCCCAAAAGAACCGTACCTTGCTATCGACGATCGCGGAGACGCACCCGGGTTCACTCCAGGAACTTGCGGACCTCACGGGCCGCAAAACATCAAACCTTTCCCGCACGCTCAAAACATGGCACCCCACGGATTCGTATACTGAATCTCTGGCGAGAGGAAGCACGGCGGAAGTGCTTTGATATCGATCCCGCTAGGCTCCCCGCGGAGAAGCCGTCAGATGGGAAAGCGGCCGGAGATTTAATAGATATAAGCCGGCTTCCGGGGACAATCTGCGCAGGCTTGGTGTCTGTTTCACGCCGCCGCAATCACCGCGCCACAATAGCGCGCCCCGACAGTATGGCATGGACAGTTAGGTAATGACCGCTAAGAAGGGTTCTGAACCGCGGGCGCACCATATTGTGCCCCGGTGCTGGCTGGCAGGCTTCACCGTGACTCGTGAAAATGACGGCAGGCGTCGGTACGGACCTGAACCGGAACAATCAATAGTTCACAACAATGGGCATCGCGCCAGAATGGGATTTCTCATCGGGTATCTGAGCCCAGCCTCGACCCCGTGGCGGTTGAGACCTCGCTCTCTAAAATGGAGGACATCGTTGCGCCGATCTTGAAGGCTGTAGACCGCGAACGCCGACCTCCGCGCGAGGAAGAACTGTCTGACTGCTTCAATTATGACGATCCAGTTGTTCGCTTCGGCGTTTCGAAGTGGAGCCCTGAACATTTTGGAAAGGATCCATCTCGAAAACATGGCGGACGCGCTCAGGAACGAGGAATATGGGCAGCAGCCATCAAGGAAGGGGCCAATGACCCCGGCATATCCTTGGCTCCGATTATCAGGGCATGAAAGTGTTCTTCGCGTCAGGCCAATACACATTCGAGGCGGCGACTGAATTGGTATATGAAGCGCGCATTCATCGCGGCGCAAGAGATTGCTTCCCTTCTCGAAAGGCGATATTGGAGCGTGGCGATCAGCCGAGCGGGAGCTTCATTGGCTGCGACAATCCAGTCACAATGGACGGCCCTAAGGGCAAAGTGACGGGCTTCGTGCATGCAGAAATAGTCATGTACCAGCTGAGTCGCCACGTTCTGCTCTATGGCGGGAGCCTTGACATAGCGCCGCCATTTGCCAATCGGAATTACATTGCCCGCATGAACACCTTCGCTATGCTTCGCGCGCAGCATCAGGTGTATTCACATGTGCCTGACTTCTGCTGGTTGGATGGAGGCGGGCAAGTATAAATCCGACTGGGAGCTGTTTTCAAATGAGAAAATCCTGGCGTCTGTGCCGGATTAACCCTGATCTTCTGAAGGCGTTGCAGTGGAGCTGGAACCGGATCCTGTATTTGACCGTACTCTGCGACACGTCATCCTGAATCAGTAAGCCAAAGGCCTATCGTATTGGGCAGCACCGAAAGCACTCCGCTTCCCCACCTACGATCTGCGCTGCAACGAAGCCCTTACCCGTACACTCCTTCAATGACGCTTCGGATGTAGCCAAGATTTCGTCGCAGATCGGCATCCACGCTGCCCGGCCGCGCATCCGTTTCAAGATTCGCCCAACCCGACCATCCAATGTCTCGGATCGCCCGAACCACCGGTGCAAACTGAATAGTGCCTTCGCCCAGGAAGTGCGGATTGTCTTTAAAGTGAAACTGGCAAATGCGAGCTTTGCCCAACCAGCGAATCTCTTTCACTATGTCGAACCCGGCTTGGGTCGAATTGCCGACGTCGTAGTACACAAGAACGTTCTTCGAGCGGGACATCTCCATAATGCGAACGTTGTCCTCCGCCGAAATCGTATCCTCGAGGCCTAAGATCACACCAGCTCTCTCGGCCTCCGGCGCAAGTTCGCGCAAAGCATCGCCCACGCGCCCCATCTCCGCTTCGCTCTTGATCGCCCAACGGCCGAAGAATGGCAGCAGAAGGACCTTGACCTTCAAGTCCCGGGTAAGCCGGATTGCATCGGACACCCATTTCAGCGCCAGTGGATCGCTCTTCAGTCCGTTGTCGTGCAGCCGATCGACGCAAGTCCCGTCAATCGCCACTCCATACTGCTGTGACAAGCTCTGATACCGGGCAAGCACCTGCGACTGATCGGTTGGCATTTTGTTGTCCACCAGTTCTCGCCCAAAAGAAATCTGCACTCCTCGAAAGCCGAGCTCAGCTGCTTTGCTTACGGCCTCGGGCTTGGCGCCCAAATCCAGATTCCAATCAGTAACCCCGATCCGAAGCGGTATCGCATCGCCGAAAGCGACGCGAAGGAAATAAGCAACGCCAGCAGCAGCGCTTAAAAAACTTCGCCGCGTCCACAAGAGACTATCCATTCGCCTTCACCCCGAAAACCTTGTCCGCATACAAGCGGCTCAGCCGGAGATCCTCTTCGAGCGATCTGGTAACCGCTGTGTTAGCACGGTAAGCTAGTTCCACGACAATTAGCGGCGCGAGCCCCTCCTCATTCAAATACCCAGCTACCTGACGGTAATCAATGTCGCTATCTTCCAAATCTTCCAGCCATAACTTATTTTTCGCGCTACGCACGTGAATTTCCCGTAACCTGTTTCCCACCTCTCGCAAAAACGGGATCGGCTTGAATCCAGCTTCATACGCCCAATCGATATCCACGCAGATATAAACATACTCTGGATCGGTGTGACGCAGAATATGACGCCACTCACGTTCGTTGTCCGCTAATTGGGGAGTGTGGTGATGCACACGCAACTCAAATCCATGCTGCGCGAGAGCGCGTCCCATACGGTTGAGTGAGTCGGCTTGTACTCGCCAATTCCGCGTCGGTTTTTGAGGTATCGCCGCGCTTAGGATCCGGATTATTGACAATCGCCTTGCATCCAAACGCCGCACACAGATTCCCGAATTCTAAGGCTGCGGCAATCGTCCGATCCGCGCCGTCCCTTTCATGCATGGACCCGCCCACATACAAAGAGGGCATCAGCAGGCCTTGCGATCGAATGATGGAGAGGGTTCGCTCGCGCGCTTCCGGCGGAAAGAACGCTGGGTTGAGTTCGATATTCCTGAATCCCGCATCTCGGGCCATCGGCAACACCTGGTCCATCACTGCTTCTAGAGGGCGTTTCAACGATTGGGCGTACTGCTGGAAGATGTATCCTTCCACCGCGAGCGCTGATTTCCTTGATGTGGCTGACCGCGCGCCGACTAGAGTTGCTGCGAGGAAAAACTCACGCCTCGTCATGCAGCCAGATCCTATCATCATCTCCTTGACCGCCGGGGTACTCCTCGGCTGTTTTCCACTTCCAGCCTCTTCTTTTTTGATGTTTTATGCGGAAAACCCGGCTCTTGTTCTTTATTTTTTGATCGAAGGCTATGTCGTGCTGGCTTGCGAGTTGCTCGCAATCCGGCAGCTGATTCCCTTTGTTGGAAGTGGAACGGAAGTTACGGCCATTATCATCAGCGGTGTTCTTCTGCCGCTGGCCTTCGGCTATCATTTCGGTGGCACCGCCTATAAACGCGCTTGCGCCAAAGCGACGCGGCGCGGTACGCGCATCCCTTCCATTCGCCGAATCCTGTTGAGAAACATCCTCATCGCCCTGGCCATTTTGTCTTTCGGATCGTCTTATCTGTTTCTCAAGCTTTATTTCCGCTCTCTGCAGTTTGCCGGCCTGTCGCAGCGTTTAGCAATTACGGCATTCTATTGCATTCTGTTCCTGATAGCTCCGGTTTTCCTGCTGGGCCAGACCGTGCCGCTGACCAGTAACTACTTCTCGCGCCGCCGCTTGAGCGAGATCACAGGCAAGATGCTGTTTTTTTCGACTACGGGCTCTTTTCTGGGCTCTGTCTTTTCGACGATTGTCTTGATGAGCACGATCGGCGTGCATAATACCGTGATTGTGACTCTGGGCCTTCTCACCGTGCTCTGCGTCTTACTTAGCGGAAGAAAGTTGCGCGAACAGACACTGATGGCGCTTGCCCTGCTGGGCCTCGTTTTCCTTCTGAATAATGATGCGATTATGCGATCCTTTCGCATTATCTCCGACGATGCCTACAGCACCATTCGCCTGGTCAGTGTGCCGAAAAATCAAGGCGTCGCTTTCATGATTAATAATTCATCCTCGTCCATACTCACCAAGGATCCAAAGAAGGGCTATGCCTATGTCCGCTATATCGAAGATGAATTTATCAGCCCGCTGGTGGCGGCCGGAAAACCTGCACGGGACATTCTAGTTATCGGCGCGGGCGGCTTTACCATGGGGCTGCATGACACGGTCAACAACTATGTGTTTGTTGACATCGACCCCAAGATAAAAAATGTCGCGGAAAAAGATTTCTTGCATGAAAGGCTTTCGCCTAACAAGAAATTCGTAGCAGCTTCGGCACGCGCGTTCGTCGAGAACCGCAACCAAAGGTACGACTTGATCATTCTCGACACTTATACGAACAGATATTCCATCCCCATGGAATGCACGACGCGCGAGTTTCTGGAGGCCGTTAAACAACTGCTCAAACGCAACGGAATCGTGGTTGCGAATATCATTTCAAGCGCCAACTTCGCGGACACCTTCACGGTCCGCTATGATTACACCTTTACCAGCGTGTTCCCGCCGCATACCCGCCAGATCATCGGCGACTATGATCCATGGGATAACGCCCCTGGGAACAATACCGTGAATGCGATTTATGTCTATGTCAACAACGCGTTCGCGGCCGAAACGGGCATTTATACAGACGACAAGAACACTTATTCGCTCGATCGGCGCTGATGATGGATGGCCTCGCCTAATATCTATTGTCCTCCCCTTAGATTCGTGCGTGCTACGCTGCAAAGCCAGGAGGGCGCGCTCTATCCCGCCTTGCACCGAATGTATGGCTTCGAGTCAGGGTGCTGATCGATCGTGGGCGCCTCGACCGCTACGCGGCGGCGATTCGGCAACATCACCTTATTAAAGGAGTCAACCCGCGAGATGTGGACTTTTTCCTGGCTTGAGAGTCTCTGGCAGGACCTTCGCTTCGCC
Source organism: uncultured Acidobacteriaceae bacterium (assembly GCA_963758245.1). Lineage (GTDB taxonomy): Bacteria > Acidobacteriota > Terriglobia > Bryobacterales > Bryobacteraceae > Bog-105. The sequence continues at coordinate 63,341 of CAVWUV010000011.1, forward strand.
GCGCGACGTGCGCGCAAAAATCCGGGATTCGCGGCCGTCGTGGTTTTCTCGCTCGCGCTCGGCATTGGAGCAAACAGTACGATTTTCGGCGTCATGAACGCCATAATGTACCGGCCCCTGCCCTACCAGCAGCCTGATCGGCTCATGATGATCTGGGAGACTGAGCAGGGCTCTTCTCGCGAGGACCCTCCTGTTGCGGAGAGTGTTGATTGGAACAAACAGAACCACGTTTTTGAAGATATCGCGCAGACAAGCCAAACCGAAACCGCGCCTTTCGGTGGGGGAGGAGAGCCGGAGCAGATTTACTTGCAATACGTCACCCCGAACTTTTTTAGCGTGCTCCGCGTTAAGCCCATTCTGGGACGAGTGTTTGCTTCCAGCGAGATTCAGGATCTTACTCAAACCGTGGTCATCAGCGATGCTTTTTGGAAGCGGCGCTTCAACGCGGACCCGAGCGTACTTGGAAAAAGCTTCAACATTCAGGGCGTTCTTTCGACTGTGGTCGGCGTGATGCCGCCCGGCTTTGCTCCTTTCTACGGAGGACGTATCGACTTGTGGTACCCGATCAATCCGGCCGGTGACAGGTATTCCAAACGGGACGACCGCGGTTGGCTGTACGCGTTCGGGCGGTTGAAGCCGGGCGTCAGCCGTACGCAAGCACAACTCGAGATGAATCTGATTGCGCGCCGTCTGGAACAAACCTATCCGGAAGCGAACAAAGGTGTGGGCGTCAACATCGAGCCATTGCACCAGGCGCTATTCAATTGGAGCGGACAAATACTCTATCCTCTATTCGGAGCGGTCGGTTTTGTTTTACTCATCGGCTGCGTAAATGTCGCGAATCTGCTGCTTTCTCGCAGCGAGACGCAGAGAAAAGAACATGCTGTGCGCGCGTCATTGGGAGCGGGCCGGCGTCGATTGATGCAGCAGTTGCTAATTGAGAGCGGTCTGCTTGCTTCGCTCGGCGGCGCAGTGGGCGTGATACTGACCCTTGGTGGAGTTCGGCTCTTCCGCGCGCTTGCCGGAGACTTCCCGAATGCAGACCAAATCAGCCTGGACGGACCTGTGCTGCTGTTTACCGCCGGCATTTCCCTGTTCACCGCAATCCTTTTCGGATCGGCGCCAGCGATTCTCGCATCGCGCCCCGATCTGAATATCGCGCTTCGTGAAGGCGAGGGCCGGACCGCAACAGGCGGCCGTGGGATCGTTCGCCATGCGCTCGCGATCGCCGAAATAGCTCTAGCCGTGGTGCTCCTGGTGGGCGCCGGCCTGATGATCAACAGCGTCCTCCGCTTGACGCAAGTCAATCCGGGCTTCGATCCGAGAAATGTGATGACGGCAGAGATTTCCTTACCCGAAGGAGGCAAGTATGTCGAGCGACTTCGCGGCGGGAGCATGGAAAAAATGTTGCCGCTCGTCACATCTTTCTATCGTCAGCTTCTCGAACGGGCGGCGGCTCTGCCGGGAGTTGAGTCTGCTGGTACTATCAGCTATTTTCTGGGTTCCGCAGGAGGCACTTTTTCCATCCTGGGACACCCTGCGCCGCCCCCGGACAAGCGGCCTCATACCGGATACAACGAGGTGAGCCCGTCCTTTTTTCACACCATGCGAATCCCGCTTAAAAAGGGACGCTATCTGGAGGCGCATGACAGCTCAGGTGCGCCCTGGGCTGCCGTGATCAACGAAGCTTTCGCGTGGCGCTACTTTCCGAAAGAAGATCCCATTGGCCAGCGAATACTGATCAGATATGGGTCCTATCGTCTCGACGAACCGCAGCCTCGCCAGATTGTCGGAATCGTCGGCGATATCAAAGAGTATGGTTTACAGAGAGCCGCGCCTCAGATGGTTTACACCTCTTTTTTTCAGCAGCCGGCCGCATATCCAGGCGGCTCTATCGTTACACACCTTCACCAGATTCTGTTGATTAGAACCACATCGAACCTGGCCAATCTTGAAAGCGGACTAACTTCCGCAATAAAGAAGACCGTTATGGCATTAGAGCCGGATCAACCGGTCACCGAAATGATGAGCATGGATCGGCTCCTCTCCTCGTCCATCGACGATTTTCGGTTCTACATGCGGGTACTGGGAGTCTTCGCGGCAATGGCCGTGTTTCTGGCTGCCATCGGAATTTACGGCGTCATGTCGTACTTCGTCAACGAACGCACGCGGGAAATCGGAATCCGGATGGCTTTGGGCGCTCAGCGCGGGAACGTCCTCGGGCTAATTGGCAAAGTGGGTTTGAAACTCACTTTGATTGGGGTGGTTATAGGACTGGCCTTGGCTGTGGGCCTCACCCATCTGATCGCCACTTTCCTTTTCGGCGTCAGCGCCACGGACCCGACAACTTTTGCCGCCGTGGCGATTGGTTTGATTTTTATTGCTTTACTGGCGTGCTACTTCCCGGCCCGCCGCGCGACAAGAGTCGATCCCACCGTGTCCCTGCGATATCAGTAGCTCCCAACTCTGCAAGCGGATGCGTTCGACGCAGGAATTCCCGATGCTCAACACCCTCACTCGGCGCGCAGAGCTTGCATCGGATCTACTGTTGCGGCACGGCGCGCGGGAATTGCAGCCGCGATCAGGGCTATGCTCGTGACCACAGCGATGGCGGCCGCGTATGTGAGCGCGTCGGAATTCGACACGTTGAAAAGTTGGCTGCGCAGGGCGCGCCCTAACAATAAAGACGCTGGTATTGCGAACACCAGGCTGGTTGCTGTCAAAACCAGCACCTCGCGCAAGACGAGTTTTGCAATCGCTAAAGATTGCGCCCCGAGCGCCATTCGGATACCGATTTCCCGCGTTCGCTGCGCGGTCACGTAAGCGAGAACTCCGTACAGACCGATAGCGGCGAGCAGCGTCGCGATCACGCCGAAGCTCGAGGCGAGCATGGCGATAACGCGTTCGGCGGTGAGTGTGTCGTCTAGCTGGGAATCCATCGTACGAAGATTGTTGATTACCAGCTTTGGATCGTTGTTCTGAATCGTCTGTCGAAGCAGCTTCATAGCTGCATCGGGCGGCATAAGGGTGCGGACGTAGTAAGCGAAGCCGGAAGGAGATCCGGCATCCTCGGCGCTAATCTGAAGCGCTGATCGAAACAGCGTACGCGTGATCGGATCGCGGGGGCTGGTGTGGTGCGAATCCTTCACCACACCTACGATGACAGCATTGGCCTTATCGTGCCGGCCGACATAATGCCCCAAAGCGTTGCGCGCCGAGCCGAAGAAATGGCGTGCAAAGGATTCATTGACGACGGCCACCTTCTGGGTTCTGCCGGCATCAGCGATCGTGAACTCGCGTCCGGCGAGCAGTGGAATGCCTAACGTGGAGAAATAACCGGGCGTGACGAAGGGAAGTTCGACGTCCATGTCTTCGTCGTCTTTAGCGGTGTAGCCCGCGATAGTAATGTCACCGCTGGTTTGATTATCCGCCAGTTCTGGGTCGGAGGTGGCTGCTGCCGAACGGACTCCCGGAAGAGCCGCTAGAGAGTCGAGGATACGCTGGCGAACCGCGGCTGCTTTCGAGAAGGCGTAGCCGGAGAACTGCGGGTTAATAGTGAACGTCACCAGGTGATCCATCTGTATTCCGGTATTGAGCGTCCGGAGATTGCGGATGGTGCGTACGAAAAGACCCGCGCCGACCAGGAGCATAAGGCTCAAACCGATCTGCAAGGCCACGCAGGTTCGGCGGAATGTGAGCGAACCTCCTCCGCTTGTGGAGCCGTGGCGGCGCATAGCTTCCAGTGGATCTGGTTTCCAGAACTGTGCGGCGGGCGCAAGGCTAAATAGGAGGCTGACAAGTAGCGTTGTTCCCAATGTGAAGGCGAGCACCGTGGAATCGAGCGATGTAGAAAAAGGATTTTGCGATCCCCCGTTCGAAATCCATACGGTGAGCACTTTCAAGACCTGCGGCGCGAAAAGGACTCCAAGGATAGCGCCCACAAAGCCCAGGAGTAAGCCCTCCATCAACAGTTGGCGCAGCACCCGCGTGCGGCTTGCGCCCAAAGCATAGCGCATCGAGAACTCGCGCACGCGAACGGCCGCACGCACCAGCAGCAGGCTCGCGGTATTCACGCACGCCATCGTAAGAACAAGAACGACCATGCCCATGATGATCAACATCGGCGTTCGTACATCTGTCCGCAATGGAGAGAACCCTTTGGCGCCGTCGAATAGCATCAGGTGAGTCTTGCCGAGGAACGCTTCGCGGGTGCGCGGCGTTTGACTTGTCAGATGCTTGAACTCATCCGACCGGATCGAGTACCAAATTGGATTTATGGATGCTTCAGCGCGGCTGCGCGACTCGCCCGGCTTGAGGCGGCCGATGATGTTGAGCCATTGCGCGCGCCGGTTTTCAAGATCGTCCCAGGCAGGCGTGATCTCATGCTTCATACTCATTGGCACGAAGACATCGGGCGTGGTGCCCCAAACCGCACTCGAGAAACCTTTCGCCGCGACACCGACCACAGTGAAGGGCCTGCCGTTGACTTCTACGGTCTTGTTGAGGATGTTGGGATCGGAGCCCAGATGACCGGACCAATAGTTGTTACTGAGGACGGCGACGGGATTGCCGTCCTTTGTAGTATCGTCGCTCGGCAGGAGTACTCGGCCCAGAGCGGATCCCACGCCCAGGGCAGGGAAATAGTTGCCGCTGACCATTTCGGCCGGGAGAAGCTCGGAGCGGTTGTTCCACGTGAACCCAATCTCAGCGCTTGCAAAAGCAATCAGACCATCAAATGCAGAGCACCGATCCCGAAGATCGCGATACATAGGATAGGAAAAGTATGCGCGAGCTCCGGGCGTATCTCCGCCTTCGGAATGGGTATGGCCAGGGGCGTCTCCTGCGAAACGCAGCTCGACAAGCTGCTGAGGATTTTGGACCGGTAATGAGCGGAGGAGGCTCTGATATAGCAGAGAAAAGATCGCCGTATTAGCGCCTATCCCTATCGCTAACGTAAGTGCCGCCGCCAACGTGAACACAGGGGACCGGCGCAACTGTCGGATGGCGTAGCGAAAATCTTGCGTTAGCGAATGCATGGCTGTATTGCCAAAGCAACTGAGTAGCCGCGCCTTTCCGCCTCTCGATTGAGAGATATGCGTTGAGTTGCCCGTATAGCTGTTGTTCGGTCTTCGACTTCGCCTGTTCAAAAACGAACATTGACTAACTCACGCGACAACAATCGCGGAGCTTGAATGCCAGTCACGTCGTTTTCAACTTTAATTAAGCGAGACGCTTAGCGCGCAAGCCGTCCTTTTTCCCGGAAGTTACAAGAGATGTCCTGCCCATGCATGCTGCGAAGTCCTCATGAGTACCCCCTTCCACTTCTGTATCTTCAAAACGCGGATGCGCTCCAGCGAGGCTCCGCAATTTTCATTTTCACCAGGAGTTTCATCACCATGTCTACCGACGCTCAACTTGCAGCCAACAAGGCGAATGCACAGCATAGTACCGGTCCGAAGACCGAAGACGGAAAAGCCAATTCATGTCTGAACAACTTCCGCCACGGCTTCGCCGGCTCATTCTCCGTTCTGACTTGGGAAACTCAGGCGTTATTCGACATCTTGTACCGCGGCCTGCAGGAGGAGCATAGGCCTTCTACCGTTACCGAAGAGATCTTGGTCGAGCAGATGGCGCAATCAGTCTGGCTGAGCAAGCGCGCCGTGTTCATGCAAGATCTCACCATAAGCGCGAAAATCCCGGCATGCCAAGAACAGAAAGAACTTGCTTTGTATCTCCGCTACCAGACCACTCACGATCGAGCCTTTCACAAATGCCTGAACGAGCTTCTAAAGCTAAGAGCCGAAAAGCGCAAACAGGAAATTGGGTTCGAATCGCAGGAGCGAAAGCGGAATGAAGAAGCCCGAAAACGGAACGAAGAAGTCCGCAAGCAGGCAGCCGAAAATCGCAAGCAGGACACTCATAAAACCCGTGTTTGGATACTCGAAGCCCAAGCCGAGCATCAGGAGTTGCTAAACGCGAAGCTGGAAACGCCCGAAACTCGCATTCCCGGCCGCGTCGAGCGCATTCTCGCACGCCAGACAGCCGCTTAAGGGTTCGGAACCGCGCGCGTCAGCAAGCGGAGCACCCGGCGTGTGCCCGCGCATCACGATCAACGTCGCATGTTATCCTTGACCCACATGGGTGCTTCGCGCATCCGTATTCTCTCCTCGTACTCTTCCCAAGCATCATGATCCTCGCGGAGAATCTCGATCCCCCACACGCTGTTGCCTCGCTGATCGACCACACGTTGCTTAAGCCTGATGCAACGCAGAGCGACGTAGCTCGCGTGTGTGACGAAGCTCGCGAATTTGGGTTTGCTTCCGTCTGCATCAATCCGTATTGGGTCCCTTTCGCAGTCGAGTCCCTAGTCGGGTCGAGCGTTCGCGTGTGTACGGTCGTCGCTTTCCCGCTTGGCGCAAATGACCTGTCCACTAAAATTGTTGAAGCAACCACTGCCCTGACTCACGGCGCAACCGAGCTGGACATGGTCCACAACATCGGCGCATTGCGATCCGGAGATCTTCATTTGATCGAAACAGAAATTGCGACTCTCGCCCATGTTGCTCATTCCAGCGGCGCGATTCTAAAAGTGATCCTCGAGACCTGTCTTCTGAGTGAAGAAGAAATCATCGCTGCGTGCCGGTTGGCGGCGCGAGGGAATGCGGATTTTGTTAAAACGTCTACGGGCTTCTCCACTGGCGGAGCGACGCTCGAAAACGTAAAACTCATGCGGAGGATTATCGGCGATTCCATCGGCGTTAAGGCCTCTGGCGGAATTCGCACGCTTGACGCTCTGCGCCATATGGTCCAGGCCGGAGCCAATCGAATCGGCACCAGTTCAGGCGTAAGTATCCTCAACGAGCTGCTGGGAACTCAACCGTCCCATCCGCTCGCGCCTCTGTCCGCTGCCCATATCCCCGGCGGCGATCCAACAATTTACTGATGGCCGATCGCAACGCACAGGTCCGCTTCCGCGAGCGCGCTGAGCTCCTGGACTTCCTGCTCGAGGTCAGCACCGTTACAGCCGAGACGCTCGATCTCGACCGCCTCATGACGAACGTTGCCGAAATCGTAAACGACGTCATTCCCTACGAGCTCTTCGCGATTTTGCTTTACAACGAGCGTACCCGCAGCCTCCGCATGCGTTACTCCATCGGTCACAGAGACGAGGTCGCGAAGAACCTGTCAATTCCGCTCGGAGAAGGCCTGACTGGCTCGGCCGCTGCAACCCGTCAGCCCATCCTCGCCGGTGATGTGCGAAAGGACACGCGTTATCTCAACGCGCTCGACGCCGTTCGGGCTGAGCTCGCCGTTCCGATGCTGATCCGCGGCAAGCTCGTCGGAGTCATTGACCTGCAGTCCACGCGCTTAAATGCCTTCTCCGAGCACGATCGCGCTTTGCTCGCTCTCATTGCGAGCCGCGTCGCCATTGCCATCGATAACGCAAGATTGTACCGGCGGGTCGAACAGCAGAACCGCACTCTGCGTGTTTTGGCGCACGTCTCGCAAGAGTTCAGTTCCATCCTCGAAATAGACGAGCTGCTCACGAAAATTGCCGTCACTGTCCGCGCGCTGATCAATTTCGATGCATTCAGCATCTATCTCGTCGATGAAGACCGCAAGCTTCTTCGCTGCCGTTTCAGCCAGCGCTATGACGAGACCGCTACTATCGAAAATATCGAGCTTGGTAAGGGATTGACCGGCGCTGCCGCCGAATCGCGACAGACCGTTCGAGTGGCGGACGTCACGCAAGATCCCCGCTACATCTCGGGGCACCCCGAAATCCGGTCCGAAGTAGCTGTTCCGCTCGTGCTCCGTGACCGCGTGGTCGGAGTCATGGATTTGGAAAGTGTGCGTATCGGCTTTTTTAAGGACGATCATGCGCGCACTCTCAGCCTGCTTGCTCCTCAGATCGCAACGTCGGTTGAAAACGCGAGGCTCTATGAAGAGCTGGCCCAGCGCGAGCAGCGCATGCAACAGGATCTCAGGGCAGCTTACAAGCTGCAATCGGTGCTGCAGCCGCGAACGATCTCGGACGTTATCGGCCTCAACGTGGGAATTAAATCGAGACCCGCCCGGGAAATCAGCGGTGATCTCTACGATTTCTTTGAGCACAGCGATGTGTACACACTCATCGCTTTCGGAGATGTCAGCGGAAAAGGTGCGGCAGCCGCCCTCTACGGCGCATTAATATCAGGACTCTTGCGAATTCTTGCGCCTCGACGGAGAAGCCCGTCGCATTTGATGAAGCTACTGAATGAGGCCCTTTTGGAGCGCCGGGTGGACGCGCAGTACGCCACCTTGTCACTGGTTCTGTGGGACTCCCGCGCTCTCAGCTTCAGCATAGCCAGCGCCGGAACACTTCCCCCGATGCTCTGCCGTAATGGGGAGATCATCGAGTCTCACGCGGAAGGAGTTCCCATCGGATTACTGGAACACCAGGAATACGATCAGGTTCAAATAGTTGCTCAGCCGGATGACTTGCTCCTGCTCTATTCGGACGGGGTGGAAGATCAGCTATCCGAAAACGAAGAGTACGGCCGCGAGCGCCTCAAAAACGTGTTGATCTCGCGCTGCGGTGAGACCCCGCAGCAAATCGCGCAGGCAATCTTCGAAGATATTGATGCTTTCCGTGGCAGCACGCCTTTGACCGACGATCAAACCGTCGTCGCACTCAGGGTCCTCCAGTGATTCGCGACATGGGACGGATCGCCTCCGTCCCAAGCCGTTTTTTGGCGCGTGGACAGAGCTGTCCGTCCCATTCCGCTAGTCTGACCAATGCCCGCCGAATTCAGATACCTTGACGGCACGCTCGCCTGTGAAGACATAGACCTGGCTGCCCTGGCGGATACCTACGGCACGCCCGCGTATGTGTACTCCAAGCAGGCGATCGTCAGCCGCTTTCGCGCCTATGAGAGTGCGCTCGCCGGCCTCGCGCACCGCGTCTGCTACTCGGTCAAGGCGAATTCAAATCTTGCAATTCTCGACGTGCTCCGCGCTGAAGGCGCTGGTTTCGATATCGTTTCAGGCGGCGAGCTCTATCGCGTATTGGCGGCCGGAGGAGAAGCGGCTTCCGTCGTGTTTTCAGGGGTCGGCAAGACCGAAGCGGAAATCCGCTTTGCGCTCGAAAAAGGAATCCACAGCTTCAACTGCGAGTCCGAAGCCGAGATCGAGCTCATCTCCCGTCTTGCCGTCTCGCTTCACCGAACGGCTTCCATCGGCATCCGGGTCAATCCCGATGTGAATGCCATCACGCATCCCTACATCTCAACCGGCCTCCGCGAGCACAAGTTCGGCGTCGATATCGCCTTCGCTGAAGATCTGTATTCCCGTGCTGCCAACCTGCCCGGCATCCTAACGGAAGGCGTCAGTTGCCACATCGGTTCCCAACTGTTGAGTATCGACCCTCTAATCGAAGCGGCCGATAGAGCCATCGCTCTCGTGGAACGCTTGCGTACGCGCGGCCTTCCTATCCGCAATCTCGATCTCGGCGGCGGCCTTGGCGTGCCGTATCGATCCAGCGATCCCGCCCTCTCCATTAACACTCTGATCGATCATCTTCGTCCGAAGATCCAGACGCTCGACCTCATGCTCATGCTGGAGCCGGGACGGTCCATTGTTGCGGAGTCAGGCGTCCTGCTGACTCGTGTTCTGCTCACCAAGCAGAATGGCGATAAGAAATTCGTCGTCCTGGATGCCGCCATGAACGACCTGATTCGTCCGGCGCTTTATCAGGCTCATCATGAGATCGTTCCGGTGAGAACTATTGATGGGCGCGAACAGATCCAGGCGGATATCGTTGGCCCTGTTTGCGAGACAGGTGATTTCTTCGCTCGCGGCCGGGAGATCCAGGCAGTTGAACCGGGCGACCTGCTCGCAATCCGCACGGCTGGAGCTTACGGGTTTGTTCTGGCTTCCAATTACAACTCGCGCCCGCGGCCCTGCGAGCTCTTAATCGATGGCGCAGAAGCGCATGTCGCCAGACGGAGGGAAACCTATGAAGATCTGATCCGCGGCGAATCGCCCATCATTCATACTGATCTAGAACCCAAAAGATGACAGACTCCAACGCCATCTCTGTACACGATCTTCATAAATTTTACGGGGACTTCGAAGCCGTTCGCGGCATCGATCTCGACGTCCGCAACGGCGAAGTATTTGGGTTGCTCGGACCAAACGGCGCGGGGAAAACCACTACCATAGAAATTCTCGAAGGCTTGCGTCCGCGCACCAGCGGCAAGGTTTCCATTCTCGGCTTTGACCCCGCTGTAGAAACGAAAGCGATCAAGAACCGCATCGGCGTTTGTCTCCAGGCCACGAATCTGCCCGACAAAATGAAGGTGCATGAATCGCTCGATCTGTTCGCCGCTTTTTATGACCAGCACACCGATCGTGACACGATCCTGAAACGCCTGCAGCTTTGGGATAAGAAGGACGCGCTCTACAAATCGCTCTCAGGCGGTCAGAAACAGCGCGTCGCGCTGGCGCTGGCGCTGTTGAATGATCCCTCGCTCCTGTTTCTGGATGAGCCGACCACGGGTCTCGATCCGCAAGTTCGGCATGAGATCCATGGGGTGGTTCAGGAGTTGAAAGAAAATCGCCGCACTATCTTGCTCACCACGCACTATATAGAAGAGGCCGAGCGCCTCTGCGATCGCGTCGCGATTATCGATGACGGCAAGATCATCGAGCTCGGTAAACCGCGGGAAATACAACAACGAGTCTTGGGCCACACCCTGGTGGAAGTCACCACCAACGAGCCGATGCCCATCGAGCAGCTTCCCGAAAAGCTTCGCGACGAAAAACGTCTCACACGCGACGAAGGCCGGACTCTCTCCATGAAAAGTGACTCGCCCGCAGCGCTCATTGTCGACCTTGTCAAGTGGATTGATCAACAGAATCTTCGGCTTGTAGATATTCACATGTATCGCCCGACGCTCGAAGATGTTTTCATTGAGCTTACAGGAAAGAAACTCCGCGAATAAATGAGACCCTACATTGCCCAGATCAAAAGCAATCTGCGGTTGATGGGCCGTGATCGCTCCGTCCTGTTCTTCAGCTACGTTTTTCCGCTCGTCTTTTTCTTCCCATTCGCGCAGCTCTTCGGCGGCAAGCAAAGCCCCGCAGTCATGGCTCAGGTGATCGCCATGGTGTTGATCATCGGCATCCTGGGGAACGGCTTCTTCGGCGCCGGTATGCGTGCCGTGCAGGATCGCGAGACCAACGTTCTACGCCGTTTCAAGGTGGCGCCCATCAACGCAGGCCCAATTATCGTCGCCTCGCTTGTTTCGGGCTTGGTCGCTTTTCTCCCCACAGTTTTCTTGTTTCTCTTCTTCGCGCGTGTCATGTATCACATGCCGATTCCGCATCGTTTGTTTTCGTTGATCATTTTTGTATGCATCGGTGTAGTTGCCTTCCGCTCCATGGGCATGATCATCGCCGCGGTGGTCAATTCAGCGCAGGAAATGGGCATCTTGACTCAAATTCTTTACCTCCCCATGCTCTTCATGAGCGGCGCCACGTTTCCCGTCAGCATGATGCCTCTGTGGATTCAAACCATCGCGCAGTTCTTGCCCGCGACATACCTTTATCAAGGCATGCAGTCGATCATGATTACCGGAGAGAGCCTCGCCAGCAATGTGATCTCTGTCGTTGCGCTATTGATAACACTCGCCGTCGCGCTCTTCGTCGGAATCAAGCTTTTCCGCTGGGAGAAGGAAGAAAAGATTAAAAACAGCGCCAAGCTGTGGATTCTGGCCGTGCTCGCCCCCTTTTTCCTGATGGGCATCTATCAGGCCCATACCAGGAAAAATATCGAGAAAGCCAAGCTCTTAGCCCGCCATACGGAGCGTAATCGCTCGGTACTTTTTCAAAACGTCAGGGTCTTCGTCGGTAACGGCCAGGTGATCCAGAGTGGCGCGGTGCTCGTCAGGAACGGCAAGATCGCGCAAGTGTTCAGTTCTCCTCCCGCGGAGACGAAGTCTCTGGATGCCGAAGTCCTGGATGAGTCTGGGAAAACGTTGACGCCGGGTCTAATCGACATGCACGTGCACATTGGCGCGCCCGGCGGTGTTTACGACAATGCGTCAGAGTATGCTGATCCAAACGCCGCCGACCGCAGGCTCGCTGCATATCTATTCAGCGGCATCACAGCCGTAAGGAGCACGGGCGACTTCCTTGACGTTTCGCTCAAACTCCGCGCTGAAATCAATTCAGGCGAGTACCTCGGCGCGGAATTCTTTGCTTGCGGACCTCTGTTTACCGCTGAGGGTGGACATCCGCTGGAGCTGCTCAAATATTTTCCCGAGTCGCAAAGGAAAGCTGCCCGGGAGCAGTTCGTCCGGTTACCGAAGTCCGCCGGCGAAGCCCGCCAGCAGGTAGACGATTTGAAGAAGGCTGGAGTGGATTGCATTAAGGCCGTACTCGAAGCGGGCAATGCCGAATGGGGCGTGTTCAATCGCCTGGATACAGGCATCTACGACGCAGTCATCTCGGAAGCGGCCAAGGACAATCTGCCCTCAGCCACGCACACGGGCAACTCGACTGACGTGAAAGACGCCGCGGACGCAGGCACAAGCAGCGTGGAGCATGGCTCGATGATCGATCTGATCCCGGCCGCCACATTCGCTGAGATGAAGCAGAAAGGAATCGCCTACGATCCCACCCTGAGCGTGTTCGAAGCCCGAGCCGACCTGAACACCGGCAATCCGGAACCGCTGAATCGCACGCTGGTTCAGCAAGTTGGCCCAGCCGATCTTCTAACCTCAACGCGCGCGATGCTTCAAAGCCAAAAGCCCGAGCCTGCCGAGCACTGGAAAGCATTTCTCGATCGCTCGAATCAAAATCTTCTGAACGCATACAAAGCTGGAGTGTTACTGATTAGCGGAAGCGATGCAGGCAACATGCTGGTGATTCATGGCCCCACCATTCAGCACGAGCTGGAGTTATGGGTTAAGGCCGGTATCCCTCCGGCCGTCGCTCTGCAAGCAGCCACCTATAACGCCGCAAAAGTGCTTCGGGCGGACGACCGCATCGGCTCCATTCAACCCGGGCACGACGCCACCCTCGTTCTTTTCGATGGTGATCCCCTGCAGGACATCGCCAATACGGAACGAATTTCGCTGGTGATGTTTCGCGGCGAGCGCGTTGATCGTTCCGATCTCTTCGACCAAAGCAAGTAGGGTGCGGGCATGCCCGCACCGACCCTACAAGAACGTCTTGAACTCGATGACATCGCCATCTTGCACGACGTATTCTTTGCCCTCTGTGCGCAGCTTCGCGAGCTCACGTGCGCGAGCGAATGAGCCGGCAGCCACCAGTTCGTCGTAAGAAACGCACTCCGCGGAGATGAAGCTTTTCTCGAAATCCGAATGAATCACACCCGCCGCTTGTGGAGCTTTGTCGCCCGCGTGAATCGTCCAGGCGCGTGTCTCTTTCTCTCCAGTGGTCAGAAATGTTCGCAACCCAAGCAAATGATAAGCATCCTGGATTAGATTGCTTGCGCCTGTATCGCTCACGCCCAACCCCGCCAGATATTCAGCGCGATCTTCCGGCGATAAAGTGGCGAGCTCAGATTCGATCTCCGCGGAGACCACAACGGCGCTGGTATTATGATGCGCTTCTGCGTAGGCTCTTACCTGCTGAACGTACTTGTTGCTATCCGCCGTGGCAAGATCCTCTTCGGCAACATTGCAGGCGAAGAGAGTCGGTTTCGCGGTCAGCAGAAAAAACCCCTTTACGGTTGCTTTCTCTTCGGGAGTAAGATCCAGCGTCTCCACCGCTTTGCCAGTGTTCAGGTGATTTTCCAGTTTCTCCAGCAGGTCCACTTCGGCAACAAGTTTCTTATCTCCGCTCTTCGCGGCCTTCTGCTGTTTTGTCTTCCTTTTCTCGACCGATTCCAGGTCGGCCAGAACCAGTTCCGTGTTGACGATCTCGATATCCCGGACAGGATCTACGGTGTCCATGACATGCTCGATATTGGAGTTCTCGAAACATCGCACCACCTGGATAATCGCATCCACCTCACGGATGTGGCCTAAGAACTGATTTCCGAGCCCCTCGCCCGTGCTGGCGCCTTTTACCAATCCGGCGATATCCACAAACTCGAACACCGCCGGAACAATCTTCTGCGATGCGCTCATCTTCGCGAGCACTTCCAGGCGCTCATCCGGAACGGTAACCACGCCCGTATTAGGCTCAATCGTGCAAAACCGGTAATTGGCTGCTATCGCTTTTCGCGTTTTGGTAACCGCATTAAACAAGGTGCTCTTCCCAACGTTAGGAAGCCCGACAATTCCTGCTGTTAACATTCCCCTTCAGTTTCGCGTAGCGACTCGCTCGCTCCCACTGAATGCGATCATTCGGATGTGCAGTTCAACGAGGAACTTGCGCGGGTGTTGCCGCTCGATATCCCTCATCGCGAGCGGCTGATTGAAAAATCAGCTCAGCACTTGCGCCTCATCGCATCCGCGAATGAGCACATGAACCTGACGCGCATCACCAGTCCTTCGGAAGCTGCAATTAAACACATCTACGATTCGATTGCTCCCTGGACTCATTTCCAAGGCGCCGAACGGGTTCTCGATGCCGGAACGGGTGCAGGGTTCCCTGGCATTCCCCTGGCCATCGTTCTGCCGGAAATCCGATTCACGCTGGCTGAATCGATTCAGAAAAAGGCGCGGTTCGTCGACTCCGTGGTGGAGTCGCTGGAGCTGCCAAACGTGCAGGTCACATCCTGCCGCGCGGAAGAAATGGCTGCGAATCAGCGCGTTGAAGCGATCACAGCGCGCGCCGTAGCGCCTCTCGATCGTATTCTGGATCTGTTTAAGGGCGCTCTGCAATTCGGCGCGCGGATTCTTCTCTACAAGGGACCTGACGTGGACACCGAACTTGCCCACGCGCGGAAACACAGCATGATCGCCGAAGTGCTGTGCCGCTATGAACTGCCGGACCATCTTGGCGCACGATCTTTCATCGAAATCAGGGCTAACTCCGCTGGACGCGCAGCGCCTCGTAAGCGAGCAGTATCCAACCAGCGATAAAGGCAATCCCGCCGATCGGAGTAATCGCACCAAGCACGCGCAGCCCTGAAATGGCTAGTGCATACAGGCTTCCCGAAAAGATGACGATCCCGATCAGCAGCAGCCACCCAACTCGCGCCTGGCCCCCGATGGTTATCGCATTGGTTCTTGCGAGGAGCGCCACCAGCAGAATGCCCAGAGCATGAACGAACTGGTAGAAAACCGCCTTCTCATACACGGACATGGAATACGCATCAAGTCTGTTCCGTAATCCATGCGCCCCGAATGCGCCCATGCCAACCGCGAGCGCCATCAGCACCGCACCAATTGCAGTCCAATTCATTGTTTTAGCTACGGTTCGATCTGGACCGCTTCGCCGAATTTTTTGCCAAGCGCGTTCAGGTAATCACTAATCGTCCGATCGTAACCGATAATCAACCGGCCCACAAAACGGAAGATCGGGTTATAAACTTCGCCGGCCTCAATGATCCTTACATCGCAACCGGTTTGAGTGGGCGCAATTTCCCAAGTCCAGGTACCCCCAAAAGGCAGATTCTTATCCGCAATCTTCGCCTGATAGCGCCCTGGCTCTTCTGCGACAGTTTCTTCGAAGGTCACCGAGTCTCCCCGCTTTGAATACTCTCTCCATTGTCTGCGTCCGCCGGGATTCGGAACTTCTTCCCATCTAGCGACCTCAGGCCGCCAATTCTGAGGGCCTGAAATCAACGCATATATCGTTTGCGGCTGCTGGTTATATTGCGCATGCCGGCTGACGAGGTGTGCTCGAGGCAATGCCATGCCCACGAGAACCACAATCGCGATCACTGCAATTAGAAAGATTCCCGCGTATATCAGCCAGCGCATGCACTAACGAGCAACTAAGGAATGTTTCTCGCGGCAGGCGTCCGAACAATAGTAGAAAGTTTGCCCTCCGATCTGCCGGCGGAAGGAGGTCGATTCCGCTACGTATGTACCGCAAACCGGGTCTTTGTGAAGCTCGCTGCCTGCATTGGGAGCCGATGGAGCTTCAGAGGGACCGCGATAAGTCGCGCTGGAATTTTGCTGGCCATTTTTAAAAGCGCCCGACGAAGCGTTCGCAATCCCTTTGATCAGGCTGCTCAGCACGGCCCGAGCGATAAACACAATCAAAACCGTGAATAGTAATTCGATCAGCGCACGAAACATGAAACAAATAGCGAGGCCTCAAAGGCGCTCGCAATGAAAGCCCTCCAACTTTCCTATTTGGGACTCTTTTTCTTACCGGCGGGCAAGTTCTTTCCAACGCTCGTCTGCACTGTCTGCCCTAGTGACGCGAGCATGTCCTTGGACGATTGCGCGTAGGGTCCGTCGGGCTTCAGCTCGAGATATTTCTGGAATTGCTCGGCCGTACCATCGGGAGGCGTGATCTTGCCGGTCTTGTTGTCTACTGTAGCCTTGGCCATCAGAGCGATGCCGTATTGATAATGAGCCTCGGCGTAGTTTGGATCTGCATCGATCGCTTTCTTAAAGAATTCAGCAGCCTGATCGTTATTGCCGCTGTTCACCAGATTCGCGCCCATGTTGAAGTAAGCTTTGGGAGCCATAGTCGGATCGAGCTGAGCGGCTTTCGTCAAAGCCTGCGTTGCCTCAGGAATCTTCTTTTCCTTACCGTAAATATTGCCAATCTGGTTGTACACTGCAGCATCATCCGGCTTAAGAGCCAATCCTTTTTGGTATGCGGCGACAGCCTGATCATATGATTTGGTCCTGTCGTCACCGGTCTGAGTGTCCCCTAATGCGGCGTACGCTTCTCCTAAGCCATCCCAGACCGCGACTTGCGTGGCATCCAGTTCGCCGGCCTTGTTGAAGCTGTCGACCGCCGTCTGGTAGTCAGCGGCTTTCTTGGCCTTATCTGTATCCGCAGCGGCAGCCTTCATTGCGTCCTGACCCGCATTGTAGGCGTCGTTCAGGGCCTTGTTCTTCTTCATGGCCTCAGAACGCTGCTTCAATTGCGCCTCGTATTGCTCTTTCTGTTCCTTGGTCATGCCGCGCTCTTGGTCCGGCGCGGCTTGCCCGGTTGCAGCTGCCTTAGCCGCCGCCGCTTGCGCCTGCTGCGCCTTGCCGGCATCAAAATTAATCGTCGTGGATTCGCCATATTTCGACTGAACGTTCGAAACTTTGTCAACCACTTGGCCGTTTACTTCGCAAGAAATGTCGTATTTTCCAAAAGGCAAGCCGGTATACAGCCAGTGGCCTTTTTTATCCGACTTGACTTGATAATGGCCTTTGATGTCGGTGCGATCCAGCTTGATGACTGCCCCTTTCATGGGCTGACCATCTGGACCTTTGACATCCCCTTCAATGGTCGTAGTCTGAGCCCAAGCAGCCGAGGCCGCGAGGAGAACGAAACCGCTTAGAAAAAGTGAACGTCGGAACTGGAGCATAGTCCTATTTCTCCTGAATTCGAAGTTTCAGCCTAAAAACACTATATCTACACCGTGTTGACGGTATCGGCAGTAATAACGTATCAAATGAGTCAGCCGATCAGTGTTCGGCTTCGCGAACGCTGGCAACTTCGGACCCTGACGGCGCATCTCGTTGATATGACCGTGGATCGCGGGTTAAAATGCGGGAATCAGGAGAGCTAAGTTCGTGCCGCGCTTGATTTCACGAGTCTGCATAGCCGCGCTGGTGTGGTCTTCGATTCCTCTCTTCTGTCAGGATCTCCGGAAAGCGGAGGAACTCTACAAACGAACGGATTACCAAAGTTCCCTTAATTTGCTTGACAAGCAGAGCAGCGCTGCCCCTGTCGTGTTCCTCGTAGGCCGCGATTACTTCATGTTGGGAGATTTCAAGAAGGCGACTGAATACCTTCAGAAAGCAACGCTTGCAGAACCAGCCAATAGCGAATACATGGACTGGCTTGGCCGCGCCTATGGCAAGCGAGCAGAGACTTCGAATCCTTTCTCGGCTCCGGGTTTCGCATCCAAAGCCCGACAGGCGTTTGAACGCTCCGTGGAGCTCAACCCCCAAAATAAGGACGCTCTTAGCGATCTCTTCGACTTCTACTTAGAAGCACCGGGTTTTCTCGGCGGCGGCTACGATAAAGCGCTCGATGTGGCTCACAAAATGTCTGTCGTCGATCCACCTGAGGCTTATTTTGCCCAAGCGAAATTGGCCCAAAAAAGGAGTGAATATCAAACTGCAGAAGAGCGCCTTCGGCAATCGATTGATGCAGCTCCACGCGAAGTAGGCCATCTGATCGCCTTAGCGAAGTTTCTTGCCAATCAGGGGCGCGCGCGCGAAAGCGACTCCGTTTTCCTCCAGGCACAGCGGGTGAATCCCAATGCTCCCAAAGTGTGGTTTGCCCGCGCCGATGTGTATATTAAGCAGAAACGCAACTTGGAGGAAGCGCGAAATCTCCTCCAGAAGTATATACAGGCGCAGGTCACCGTTGATGACCCGCCGAAAGACGATGCGCTTCGTTTGTTGAAGCAGGTAGGTGGCGCTTAGGCGCAGGAATTCGGTTTCCAATAACCGGAACGGCTGCCTGAAATGAACCTTTCCGAGGCCGTTAACTTCAGCACGGAGGCGTTACGAGCCAACCGGCTGCGTACGTTCCTTACCGCCCTCGGTCTCATCATTGGTAATGCTTCTGTAATCCTCGTTGTAACAATTTCTCTCGCGAGTAAGAACCTGATCCTGGACCAGATCCGCGGCATCGGCTCGAATCTGGTATATGCGTCGTATCAAGCCGGTGGCCAGAACACGGCGCAAGTTCAGGGCGATTTCGTGAAACTTGCAGACGTCCAGGCTATACGTGACACGTTGGGCAGCACGATCATAGCGGCATCCGCGGTCATGAACACTAACGACCAGATCGTCGTCAACGGGAAAGTGCGGGCTGTCACCGTCGATGGAGTTGACGATCAATATGCGCGAGTGCGGAATCTAATGATCCTGCGCGGACGCACATTTGATGAAAGCGATATTGCTCTGCGCGAGCGAGTCGCGCTGCTGACTGATAAGCTTGCCGTTCGGATCTTCGGGAGCCAGGATGCGGCGCTCGGTCAGAACATCAAGATAAGCCAGCTTCAGTTCACGGTCATCGGCACATTTCGAGAGAAGACGAGCACGTTCGGGCAAGGTGAGATTACCGACGAGACGATCCTGATTCCGATCACGGTAATGAAGTACTTCATGCAATACGAGCGGATTGATCCGGTCTACCTGGAAGTTCGAAATGCCAGAGATGTGCCGGCCGTCAGGCAAGAAGTGGCGAGTATTCTCGCGAGCCGCCATAGGTCGGGCGCAACTTACAATGTGCAAGACCTGACCGCTATCCTCGAAACGGCTGATTCAATCGCGAATGTTTTAACGGTTGTGCTCGTTATCGTTTCCGCGATAGCCCTGATTATCTCCGGCATCGGGATCATGAATATCATGCTGGTCACGGTAACGGAGCGAACCCGTGAGATCGGATTGCGCATGGCAATCGGCGCGTCCCGCCGCGAGGTAATGCTGCAGTTCCTGGTGGAATCTGTTCTGATCAGCCTCGTAGGGGGAACGGCCGGCATTATCCTCGGCCTGTCACTGCCGCTCAGCGTGCGTTTGCTCACCGATCGAGTGCACGTGCCCATTTCGCCTGTGTCGGTACTCGTAGCGTTCGCGGTGTCTTTCACCGTGGGTGTGGGTTTCGGCCTTCTTCCGGCCCGGCGCGCCTCTCAACTGAATCCCACGGAAGCTCTCCGGTACGAGTGAAACGCATCCATACGAATCTCGTTTATCAACAATTGTTACTCCGGGTGCTGACCAGTCGACAGCTGATACGGGTGAGAGAATCCAATCAGGAAGTGCATTCTCGGCGCCCCCCGGCAAAACTCACCTATGACCAATGGCCATGAAACCGAAGTCAAAATACGGCTCTGGAGCCCTGCCGGAATACTCGACCGCCTCCGTGCAACGGGACTCGCCGAATCCGTGCCGCGCCAGTTTGAGGCGAACATCCTCTTCGACACCCACGATCACAGCCTCCGCAAACAGGAGATGCTGTTGCGCCTCAGGCAGATAGGTCAGAAAGGCATCATCACCTGGAAGGGCCCCGGCGATCCTGGTCCTTATAAAAGCCGGCCCGAACTCGAGACCGCAGTTGGTTCCGTGGAAACGCTCGGCCAAATCCTGAGCCAGCTCGGATTTCAGCCGTTCTTTCGATACGAAAAATACAGGACCGAATTTGTTGGAAACCAGGCGGCCGGCGTAGTCACATTAGACGAAACCCCGATAGGCACTTTCCTCGAGCTCGAGGGCCCGGGGGATTGGATTGACCAAACCGCCAAACAACTGGGCTTTTCCAGGCCCGACTATATTTTAGAGAGCTATGGCAGACTTTATTTAGCCGATTGTGCGCGCCGCGGCGTGGAACCCACAAATATGACCTTCGCGTCTAATCCTTGAATAGCCCTGCCGCGCAGTTCGCCGTGAGCAGTCCTCTGCTGGAATAATTCAAGAATGCCAGAAACACTCCTTGCCGATTCGGCGATGCTCGACCGCGCGACCAGCGATATAAGCCGGGTGCGGGATGAAATCGGCAAAGTCATTGTAGGCCAGCGCGACGTTATCGATGGCGTTTTGATTTGTCTCATAAGCGGCGGCCATGTGCTCCTGGAAGGCGTCCCAGGGCTGGGAAAGACCACGCTTCTCCGAACTCTGTCGCGCGTTTTGGATCTGCGTTATTCGCGAATTCAATTCACGCCGGATCTGATGCCCGGCGATATCGTCGGCAGCTTGGTCATGGAAAGCGACGATCATGGCCACAAGAGTCTGCGTTTCCAACCCGGTCCCATATTCGCCAATCTGGTGCTGGCAGACGAGATCAATCGCGCCACCCCCAAAACACAATCCGCTTTGTTGGAGGCCATGCAGGAACGAACGGTGACCAGCGGAACCGTCAGTTATTCGTTGGAAGCGCCATTCCTGGTGATGGCGACCCAGAACCCAATCGAAATGGAGGGAACATATCCGCTCCCGGAAGCGCAGCTCGATCGCTTTCTCATGAAGATCCTGGTCAGTTATCCATCTCGCGAAGAGTTGAACAGGATCGTGGACGTCACCACCAAGCAGGATGAAGTGGAACTCAGTCAGGTGATGGATCGAGACGAAATAGCGGAATTGAAAGCCGTCTGCAAACAGGTCATCGTTGCGCCGCATGTCCAGAATTACGCGATAGAACTCGTGATGGCAACCCAGCCGGGTACGGCGCACGCGGCCGAAATCACAAACCGATACATCCGGTACGGAAGCTCCCCCCGAGGCGCGCAGGGTCTGATTGAATGCGGCCGGGTGCTGGCTCTCATGCGCGGCCGCCTGCATATGAGTATTGAAGATATAGTCGCCATGGCGCCCTCTGTGTTGCGGCACCGTATCATTCTGAACTTCGACGCGCATGCGGATGGGGAGACAACGGAAACGATTCTCCAGAAGATTTTAAATGGCGTTGCTCGCCTTAGCTGAACCGCGCGGGTAAGCAAACCCTAGACATTCTATGCCGGAACCGCTCGTTGACCGCAATTTCCTCGAAAGGCTCGAGCGCCTGACCCTGCATTGGCAGAAATCGTTCAACGGCTTGGTCGGTGGGCATAACATCTCGCGATTTGCCGGTCCTGGTCAGGAGTTCCTCGATCATCGCAATTTTCATCAGGGAGACGACTTGCGCGCTGTCAATTGGCGCGCCTACATGCGGTTCGAAAAGCTTTACTTGAAGATGTTCCAGGTTGAGCCGCGTGTTCCCGTACGTTTGTTGCTGGATGTCAGCTCCTCGATGACGGCGGGCGCGGGCGAAGGCGACTTAACCAAATTCGACTACGCGCGAAAAATCGCAGCGGCGCTGGTTTATATCGGCTTAGTGCGGCTGGACAGCATCCTCCTGCAGCCGTTCTCTTCCCGGCTTCTCGATCCGTTCCTCGCAACCGGAGGTCGCCACCGTTTCCAGCCAGCCGAAAACTATCTCCGGGCGTTAAAGCCACAAGGTAAAACGAATTACTTCGATACAGCGCGCGACTATCTGAGTGCTTACCCGCAGCGCGGGCTGACAATAATCATCTCTGATTTCCTAGACGACTCCGATTGCCTCCACCCGCTCCAATATTTGGCCGACTTTGGCCACGAGCTTCTCCTGATTCAGCTTTGGGGTGAAGAGGACCGCCGGCCCGACTCCAAAGGAGAGCTGGAACTTATCGATTCCGAATCGGGCACTCGTCTGAAAATCGCGCTCGATGATCAGGCGCGAGAAAGTTATACAGCGAGCTTTGACGGCTACGCCGAAGAGCTAAAAAAAATGGCTATGCGGAATGGGGGCCGCTATGCCAGCCTCTCTACTCATATGCCGATCGATGAGGCGATGTTCGGACCTCTGACCATGATTCAAGGCGGCTACTGAACTTTCATGTTCTTCTTGAACCTCACAGCCGGTGAGTTTTTCACGCTCTTGACCGCTCTCGGGGGCCTGATAACCGCTCTCTATCTGCTCGATCGTACGAAGCGGAAAAAGATTGTCTCTACGCTGCGGTTCTGGACACCTGCTTTAACCGCCGAAGATCGTCGGAGGCGAAAACGGATGCGAGAACCCTGGTCGCTGATTCTGCAACTTGTCAGCCTGGTGCTGCTGCTACTCGCCATCGCTCAATTGCAGTGGGGAAGGCGCAATCGCCACGGCCGGGATCACGTTTTGTTGCTTGATACATCCTCATGGGCGGGCGAGCGAACAGATCAGGGCACGCTCCTGGATCGTGAAAAGGCCCTCGCGCGCGAGTACGTTGCAGCTCTCCCCGCCCGTGATCGCGTCATGCTGGTGCGAGTCGACGCCCTCTCGACACCGCTCACCTCGTTCACAGCCGATCGCCCAGCGCTGCTCAATGCGCTTGATGCATCTGATCCGGGTTTCTCAGCTTTGAATATTGAGCAGGCTCTTTCGTTTGCGGGCCAGGCCCAAAGCCGGTCAGGCGCACAGGAAGGTGAGATCGTCTATATCGGTCCTAAACTTATCACGGAGCGCGAGCCTGCGGCTCTGAAGGTACCCCGTTTGCGCACCATAGCGGTCCAGGCAAGCCGTGAAAATTGCGGCATTCTTCGCGTCGGCGTCAAAAGGGGAGACGAAGACGGAAACTCCTGGCAAGCCACGGTGACGTTGAAAAACTATGCCTCGCAATCGAGGACCGTTCGGCTAAGAACCGCGTTCGCTGGAACAGCTTTCATCGGCCGTGTTTTCACGCTCGCGCCCGAGGAGGAGAGGACTGCGGAATACAACTTCGTCACTAATACCGCGGGACAATTCGTCGCGGAAATCGCGCCAGACGACGATCTGGCCAGCGACAATCGAGCCGTATTGCATCTGCCCGCAGTTGCTCCGCTCAAGATAGCCGTATACACAGCTCGTCCGGATGTGCTGCGGCCGTTACTTGAAGCAAATCACCGCCTGAGCGTTAAATTCTTTGCGCCTGCTGAATATCAGCCGAAGCCCGCGGCAAACGTGATGCTGCTGGATCAAATGGCTGTTGGAGACGAACCGAAGATTGCCGCCCTTTGGATTGAACCTCCCAAAGAGCACTCCCCGTTGCCTCTCAAGGCTGTCGTAACCGACGCGGTCATTAGAAACTGGCACTCGGAGACGCCTCTTGGCGCGGGTCTTCACGTCAAAGAAACTCATGTCCCGATCGCCGAAGTTTTCCAAACTTTTGAAGGCGACCTGCCGGTTGCGAGCGTCTCGGAGGGACCCGTCGTCGCTGCGCGCAGCTCGAATGAGAATCACGCGAAAATGGCAGTCATCGGATTCGATCCTCTGAGCAGCTCACTGAGGTTTGAAGTCACCACTCCACTCTTGTTTGCCAATCTCTTGGAATGGCTCGCGCCTGAGGCGTTTCGAACGCTCGATATTAACGCGGGTCACGTTGGCTCGGCAACAGTGACTCTGGATCCCGAGGAGACGGCTGAACGCATCCGCATCCGGGGTGAAAAGGGATTCGCCATCCCCTTTACGGTTCGAAATCAGACTCTCCAGCTATTCGCGAGCCGCCCCAGCATCATTCACATCCTCTCTAAGAACCGCGAGCGAGTTCTTTCGCTGACTCTTCCCGAGGTCGCGAGCTTCAAATGGGAGCCGCCCGCCAACACTATGAGCGGCCTGCCGCCGGCGAACAGCTTTTCGCCTTCCGCTATCGATTTGTGGAAGTGGTTAGCTGCCCTGGGCGGCTTGGGGCTGTTCGTCGAATGGATACTTTTTGGACGCCGGCGCGTGTTTAAAGTGCGAAAGGCGAACCCGCAATCTCGGGATAGGAAAGCGCGGCAGCGCGAAACGGAGTTGGTCTCGAGATGACCTTCGGCCACGCTTGGTTCTTGATCTTGATTCCTCTGCCCGTGTTGTGGATCGCGCTCTCATGGCGCGCGGCCATCCGGCAAGTTTCCTTGGTGCTAAAGGGATTGAGCTTTGTGGCCATTATTGTGGCTCTCGCTGAGCCCACCATCACCCTGCCCGAAACCAAAACTGGCGCAGTCGTTCTAGTTGATACTTCCAGCAGCATCACGCGCGACGACCTGGCCCGCGCTTCGTCCTTCATCTCTCAAATGGAGCGGCACAAACACGGAAATTGGATGACAGTGATTCCATTTGCCAGTCAAACTCGTCCCCTGCTGCCGGGGGAGCTTTCACACGGCGTGCGCTTGGTGCCAACGTCGGATGAAACCGGCAATGGCACCAACTTGGAAGTCGCGTTGACCGGTAGTATGTCCGCAATGCCCAGCGGCTACATGCCGCGTTTGGTGCTGATCAGTGACGGCAACGAGAATGAGGGAAGCGCCGCCCGTGGCATAGCGGAGCTCCAGCGCCTCCATGTGCCCGTTGATACCGTGCCGCTGGCGGGCCGGCCGAATACCGGACTGCGCCTTGAGTCCCTCTCCATGCCGCGCGAAGCGTATGCGGGTGAGCAGATTCCAATCGATCTTTCAGTGGATTCGCCACAGGCTGCCCAGGGCTCGGTTGAAATGTTCGCCGACGGTAAAGCACTCGGAACCAATTCCATTGAGATCGCAAGAGGCGCAAACCTGTTCCGCGTTCATGCCCGTGTGAAATCGACCGGAGCAACGGCCATATCCGGGAGGATCTCGTCTGGCCTTCTCGGTGAGCTGCCCTTTGAGCAGGCTATCCAACTGAAGCGCGCCAAGGTTTTGTATCTTTCGCAAGATCCGCCGGGCACCGAGACGAATTTGCTGCAGGCGTTTCGCGAAGCGAATTTCGATCTCACGCGCGACGCTTCGCTGATCGACAAAGATCTTAGCGCGGTCCAACTTGTCATCCTCAACAACCTCGATCTGAACGCGTTCACAGCCGCGCAAAAGATTCATCTCGAGGAATATGTGAAAAATGGCGGCGGTCTCTTGCTGATCGGCGGTGAGCATCAAGTATACAAAGAGGACAAACAGATGGACGCGCTCGACCGCACCCTGCCTGCGAAACTTGCGCCTCCGAAGACGCCCCAGGGAACCTGCGTCGCTCTCATTATCGATAAATCGTCCTCGATGGAAGGAAGAAAGATTGAGCTCGCGCGGCTCTCGGCTATCGGGGTTGTGGATCATCTCCGTCCTTCCGACACAATCGGCGTTTTGATTTTCGATAACTCTTATCAGTGGGCAGTTCCGATGCGGCGCGCTGAAGACAAGTCGCTTATTAAGCGCCTGATCTCCGGAATCACGCCGGACGGCGGCACGCAGATTGCGCCCGCTCTAACGGAGGCTTATCGCAAAGTGCTGTCCTCGAAATTCACTTACAAACATATCGTCCTGCTGACCGATGGAATCTCTGAAGAAGGCGACAGCATTGAGTTAGCGAGAGAGGCGCTGGAGCACCAGATCACCATCTCGACAGTAGGGCTCGGCCAAGACGTCAACCGTACGTATCTCGAAAAAGTGGCTGAGACTTCAGGCGGTCGAAGTTATTTCTTAAATGAGCCGCAGGGACTCGAACAAATTCTGCTGAAAGATGTGCAGGATTACAGCGGATCGACCGCTGTCGAGAAACCTCTCACCCCCCTCATTGATCACGAGGCGGAGATTCTCAATGACGTCGGCATGAACACGGCGCCGCCACTCAAAGGTTATGCGCGGTTTACCGCGAAACCGACGGCGGAAACAATTTTGTCTATCGACCAGGAACGAAAAGATCCTCTCTATGTCCGATGGCAATATGGCCTCGGCCGCGCGGCTGTGTTCACGTCGGACGCCAAGAGCCGCTGGGCGGAATCGTGGGTCGCTTGGCCTGGTTTCGATAAATTCTGGATTAACGTTACCCGCGATCTGCTGGCGCACACCGACCAGAGCGAAGCCAGCGCCCAGTTCGACACGGCAAACAATGACATCCTGGTTAGCTATCATGTTGGGCCGGGAGTTAAGGAACCTGCGACACCGCCGGAGATATTCGTTATCGGTCCCAACCACTTTGAAAAAGCGATTGAAGTTCAAAAGACGGCACCGCGCGTCTATTCCGGCCGCCTTCATACCGGGCGATTACGCGGCCTTTTCCGCATTCGCCCGGTCAATGAATCTCCCGCTTTCCCGGAGATCGGGCTGTACCGCCAGCAAGAAGAGCTGCAGGATTACGGTTCGAATGAGCCGCTGCTGGCGCAGATCTCTAATCTGACCGGCGGCCGCTTCAATCCATCTCCAAGCGCCATCTTCGACGCAAGAGGGAGATCCATCTACACACCCTGGCAACTCTGGCCCGCATTTCTAGGCCTTGCTATCGCGCTCAGCATCGCGGAGCTTATCGCTCGCAAGTGGAGCGGCTTGGTTCAAACGGGTCTTTGGCGAAATGGCGGAGGGTCGAAACATGCGAAAGAGTAATGTGGCGCTTCGGCTCCAGCCCTCGCTACTGGACGAGGCGCGGCGTGTCGCCGAATCGGCGGGAGTCGCGTTGAATCAGTTGATCAATGTGGCTGTGGCGGAGAAACTCTCAGCTCTGCGAACCGAGGACTACTTTCGCGACCGGTCCGCACGCGCCGACATCCAAAGAGCGAAACGTATTCTGAAACGTGCGGGTAGAGGGAAATCTCCCGTTTCCGGAGATGACATCTAGCTCCTGACTAAGTGCACGACCGTCTCGAAATGATAAGTTTGCGGAAACAAATCAATGAATGTGAGGCGCTCGATGTTGTAGTCGCCGAGCAGCCTTTTCATGTCACGCGTCAGCGTGGCTGGATCGCAACTCACCAGGGTTAATCGACGCGGCTTGATTCGAAGTAGTTCGCTGGTTGCCTCTCGCCCGAGACCTGCGCGAGGCGGATCGGCAACAATCAAATCGGGCGTTTCGGTCAGCTTTCGCAGGAACTCTTCGGCGGAGGCTCTAATGGATCGAACATTGCTGCCGCTCTCGCTGACGTTCCACTCCAGGTCGCGAAAAGCGGGACCGCTTCGCTCTACCGCATCCACGCGCTCAAACCGAGTGCTCAGAGCCAATGAAAATAGGCCAACGCCTGCGTACAAATCTACAGCGTGGTTCCCTTCAGCGTCCAACAAAACTTCCTGAACCAGCGAATCGACTAAGAAACGATTCACCTGAAAAAATGATCCCCGGCTGATGCGGAACACTCTCTCGGCAGCCTGATAATCAATTGCGCCTTTCGCCAGAAATGGAAGAAAACTGCTGCACCATTCGAAGAAGCGCGCCGCGACTGGGCGCGTGGAATCAACAATATTGAATTGAACTTGCTCTTCGTTGGTGAAGACTTCTAGAGAGCGTAAGAACTCCGGCCACTCCGGCTGCTTTGCCGCCTGTTGCAGTTTCAGAATTACTTCGTTCAACATCGGCGAAGAGATCTCGCAGTGAGTAATGGCACGGAGATCATGCGATCCGGCCTTATGAAACCCTGCTTCTCTTCCGCTGAAATGAAGCTGAATTCTGTTCCGGTAATACCAGGGCTCGCTACTGATGGTATGGATCTCGCCTTGGAAACTAATTCCGCCGAGCCGCTGGAGTGTTTCACGCAGTATGTTGCGCTTCTGTTCCAACTGAAACGCGTATTCAGAATGCTGGTAGTTACAGCCGCCGCAGCTTGCGAAATACTCGCATCGCGGCGTAGTTCTTTCAGCAGCCGATTCGAGAACAGAGACCAAAGAGCCTCGTAGCAGTCCGGGATTCACAGGTTCACTAGCTACTTGTACTCGCTCGCCGGGGAGAACGTACGGAATCAGGATCACCTGACCGTCGACCCTGGCCAGCCCTTCCCCGCCATACACAAGTTTTTCGATGTCAACCGTCGCGTCAGAGCTCGTTGCAGTCATCCCTTACGATAAAAGGTTCGCTCTATTCGAATGAAAGCACGAGTGCTATCAGGCGTTCAGCCCAGCGGCCAGCTCCACATCGGCAATTATCTCGGAGCCCTGAAGAATTGGGCCGAAATTCAGGGTGCCTACGAGAGCATCTTTTGTATCGTCGACCTTCATGCGATCACCGTTTATCAGAAGCCGGATGAACTTTCGTCCAAAATCCGCGAGACCGCAGCTTTATTCATTGCGGCTGGCATCGACCCTGAGCAATCGTCCATCGTCGTGCAATCGAGCATTCCCAGCCATGCTGAGCTGGCATGGATGTTAAGCTGCGTGACGCCTCTGGGCTGGCTGCAGCGCATGACGCAGTTCAAAGCTAAAGCGGAAAAGCAGGAGACCATTGGTGACGGAATATTGCAATACCCGGTGCTAATGGCTGCTGATATTTTGATTTATCAGGCCAGCATCGTTCCTGTCGGGGAGGATCAATCTCAACATCTGGAGCTCACGCGCGATATTGCCCATCGCTTCAACTCTGTCTACGGCGAAACATTCGTTATGCCCGCCACTTACCTTCCGGCGGTGGGCGCGCGGATCATGGGACTCGACGATCCGACGCAGAAAATGAGCAAGTCAGCGAGCGGCTCGGGTCATGCAATCGCACTCCTGGATGACCCCAAGCTAATTCAGAAGAAGATCGCACGCGCAACAACGGACTCGCAGCCCGCCATCGATCCTGAAAATATCGGGCCGGGAATCGCGAATCTCTTGACCATCGCCCAGGCGTGTGATCCTTCAGTGACCAAAGAGAACGTCGCCGGGATGCGATATGGCGATTTCAAAGGGCGCGTCGCCGAAGCAGTGATCTCCCGCCTCGAACCAATTCAACGGCGTTACAGAGAGATAACTGCCGATCGCTCTTACATAGATTCAGTTCTAACTGAAGGAAAGAACCGGGTTCTACCGATCGCCCAGGATACGGTCCTCAAGGCGAAACGCGCTATGGGCGTCTACGTCTAAGCGGCGATATTATGGGGGTGTTTGAGCACGCAAACCGCGCCTCTACCAGAGCGCGTTGAACGTATCCGGAAGTTCAGATCGTGGGGCATCATTCTCCTCACGAATCTGATCTCTCTCCTCTGCATGGCTTGGGTTCTGAACGGAGCTGGCCTCACGCACATTTGGGGAGAAATCCAGCACATGCATTGGCGCTGGGTCACTTTGGCTGTCTTGTGCAACATTTTCGTTTATCTGCTCCAAGGGTGGAGATGGAAACTACTTCTCACTCCCATCGAGCGGGTGCCCTTCGCTGAGCCAGTGAAAGCAATCTATGTCGGCCTCTTCGCAAATGAAGTACTTCCACTGCGTGCGGGCGAGCTGATTCGCTGCTTCTTGCTATCCAAATCCACCCGAGTGCCGCTTTCCGTCGCCTTTGCTTCGGCTTTGATCGAGCGCATTTTTGACGGCATCTGGCTCATGGCCTGCTTCTTCTTTTGTCTTCATATGGGGAGATTGCCGGGAGTGCTTGTCAAGGGCGGTTATATTCTCGGCATCATAATTGTGATCTGCAGCCTGCTTCTTGCTTGCGCCATGTATGCCAAGAAGCAATCTCTCGATTTGTGGTTCGAGCTTTCCTGGCCTCGCTGGTTCAACACGCTTATCGAAGATTTGCATCTGATCGGCCATTCGCGGTATCTCTACTCCTCTTTTTTCGTAAGCGGAGCCTTCATACTCGCTCAGATTTTGCCAATCTACGCCCTGGTCAAAGCCAACGGTCTGAATATTCCTTGGACGGCTTCATTCGTGCTCATGGTTGTGCTTCGACTCAGCAGCGTGGTTCCGCAGGCGCCGGGCAACTTAGGGTCGTTTCAGTGGGTGACGGCTGAAACGCTCATCAAGATGTTTCGATTAGCGGCAGGGCACGCGAAACGTTTCTCGCTGATCTTATGGGCGGTGATAACCATTCCACTGATCATCATCGGTTTCATTGCGCTGGCGATTGAGGGCGTAAATATGACGCATCTTCACAGGCAGGCAACCGCAGCGGCCAAGGACAGAAAAGAATCTCGCTAGAATAGTTGCAAAAGGGTTTTGGCCGTGTCTGCCCTGCTGTGCCTTGCCGTGCTTCTGTCCGTTGCCGGACAAACCGATCCGCAAACGGCAGGACTGCAGGCGCTGGATCATCAAGACTACCAGCAAGCCGAAGACATCTTTTCGAAGCTTGCCGCCTCCGATCCGAAAAATTATTCGGCATTGTTTAACCTGGCTCTGGCTGAAACGGGGCTGAAGAAAGACGATCAAGCCGCGCAAAACTATAAGCAAGTCTTGGCGCTTAAGCCGGGTCTGTACGAGGCTGAGCTCAATCTCGGCATTCTCTATTTGCGGGATCATCAGCCCGCTGAGGCGCTGCCTCTGTTACGGGACGCATCGAAGCAAAAGCCGGATCAGCCGCGGCCCAAGCGATACTTTGGAGACTGCCTGCTGGCGACCGGAGATTTTGCTTCGGCTGCTGCTATGTATCGCGAGGCGTTAGTCCTTGATCCGAAGCTGGCGGCAGCCGAATTGGGTCTGGGCCAAAGTCTCCTGCATGTAGGCAAGTTGGACGAGGCGCTGCCGCATTACCGGGAGGCAGCGGCGCTCGACAGCAACCTGAAATCTTTTCTGCTTGAAGTGGCGCTGGAATTCTCGAAAGCGAATCGTTTCGACGATGCCATCGCGCTATTGAAAGAGTTTCCGAACGACCCAGCCGCCCGAGAAGAACTAGGACGCCTCTATCTCCAGACCAATCGCCCCGCTGATGCCGTTCCGCAGTTCCAGGCGGCGGTCGCTATCTCTCCGAGTCCGGCAAACCGGGTGGCGCTCGCCACGGCGTATCTCAAGAACAACCAATCGGACCTGGCTGCACCGATTCTTGAACAAGCACTTGCCGCAAGCCCTAATGATTACGACCTGCATATGGTTGTTGGACGCATCCATCGCGACAAGCACGACTACATTGCGGCGGCGAACCAGTTTGTTGCAGCAGCCAATCTGAGGCCGGAAGCCGTGGAAGCTTGGAACGAGGCCGCCAGCGCCTTTGTCATTGCGCAGCAATATTCTCAAGCACTCGCCGCTCTCGATAAGATACATAATCTAAATGCAGAGACCGCAGGTGATTTCTACTACCGGGCAATCGTTTTGGATAAGCTGCGCCAGCTGAAGCCTGCTTTGGCTAACTATCAGCGGTTTCTGCAACTGAGTGAGGGCAAGTACCCGGATCAGGAGTTCATAGCGCGCCAGCGGAGCAGAATTCTCGAAAGGGAAACTAACCGATGATCGAATCTCTGAAATTCGCAAGACTGGTTCAGATCAGCTTACTGCTTGCGACCTGTGTGCCGATCGCGCATGCGCAGTCTTTTCTCACAGAATTGAAGGCGGAGCGTGATCCGACAAAGCGCTCCGAAATGGCTCTGAATTTTGCGGATACCGCCTTTGACAATGCGCGCGATTATTACGCCAAAGGTGAAATTCAGAAGGGCGACGCACAACTGGAAGACATGACCAATGTTCTGAACGAATGCGTGGTTTCATTGGCAACGGCTCACAAAGCGAAGTTCTACAAGAAGGCTGAATTAAAGGTCGCGTATCTGCAGCGGCGTATGCAGGGCCTTCTTGACGACATAGAGATTCAAAGGCGCGGCTGGGCCGAATATACCGAACGCAAACTGGATGAGATCCACGATAAGCTTTTGGACGGGGTAATGAGGAAATGAAGCTTAGTGTACTGCTCTGTCTCGCGATTTGCACCGCTTTGAGATTAGGCGCGCAAGATCGGGATTTCCTTACGCCCGACGAGGTCGATCAGGTACGCGAAGCTCAGGATCCGAATGACCGCCTGCTGCTGTACGTTCATTTTGCCAGGCAGCGAATCGATCTGATTCAGCAATATCTTGCAAAAGAAAAACCCGGGCGCAGCGTATTTATCCATAACACGCTCGAAGATTACAGCCAAATCATCGAAGCGATTGACTCGGTCTCTGATGATGCGCTCCGGCGCAACCGGCCCTTGGACAAGGGAATGCTCGCGGTCGTCAATGCGGAGAAGGAGTTCCTGGATCAATTGAATAAGATCCAAGCTGGCGAACCGAAAGACCTGGATCGCTATAAGTTTGTGCTCGACGCGGCTATCGACACCACGAGCGACAGCAGGGAACTTTCGCTCGAAGATTCTAGAAAACGGGGCGCAGATCTCGCCGCCCAAGATGCGAAAGAGAAGAAGGAGCGCGAAGCGCTAATGCCGTCAAAGGAAGTCGCCGACAGAAAGAAAGCCGCGCAATCCGATGACGAGCAGAAAAAGAAGATACCTTCGCTCTATCGTCCAGGCGAAAAGCCTCAGAACCCGCCGCAATAAACCCAATCACTTCGCGCTTCATCCGCCAGTAGCGTAAATTGGAATCAGAGGGCGTCTCAAGGTTTGGCTCACCACCATTCACACGCAAACAGTACCGGCTGGATTCTCAAAGCATCGTTACTCGCAACTCTCGCGTTTACCGCTTTCGAAGTCTTTGCGGGATTTCGATCCGGAAGTCTTGCGTTACTCTCCGACGCGGGGCATAATTTTACGGATGCGCTCGCTCTCCTGCTTGCGGCTGTAGGCCTTTACCTGCAAAGCAAACCAGCCAACCAGATCAAAACGTATGGATATCAGCGCGCTGGAGTCATCGCCGCTTTTCTCAACGCCTCCACTTTGATTGTTATCTCATTGCTCATTTTCTGGGAGGCCGTGAGCAGAATCATCCGCCCTAAACCCGTGGACAACCGGATCATGATGTGGGTTGCGGTTGCTGCTCTTATTTTGAACGGCGCCATCATGCTCGCGCTACACCGCGGGCAAAAGGGCGATATCAATATCCGCGCCGCATTTATTCACATGATGGGCGACGCAGTTGGCGCGGTCGCGATCATTGCCGGCGCGATCGCGATTCGTTTCACAGGATGGAGCTATTTCGACCCGGCGCTTTCTATTGCCCTTGGAGTGCTCATCATCTACACGGCTTGGGATATCATCCGGGAGTCGCTTAACATTCTGCTGGAAGGATTGCCGCGTGGAATCGAGCTCACCGACGTCACCAAAGCAATGGGCGAGATCGAAGGCGTTCTGGACATCCACGATCTGCACATCTGGAGCCTGGGCTCAAACACGCATGCGCTGAGCTCTCATGTCCTAATCGAGGACATGCCGCCATCCGCGAGTGAACGAATTTTAAAGCGCATCAATGGCGTATTGTGCGGCTTCGGGATTCACCATACAACCATTCAATTCGAGCACATGCCATGCCTGTTATCTGACAGCGGGTGTCACATGATCAGCGATCCGGCGCAGGTTCACGATCAGAGCCACCGGCATTAAGTACCCAAGAAATTAGCCCACGAGGCGATTTGTGGTTCTCGACCTGCTCTGATTTCTTCTTCACCTGACTGGCGATGACCGTGATAGAGGTATGAGGGATCCCGCCATGGCAAACAAAGACGAGCTTGTTGTTCCCCGAAACGGCGAATTGTCCGGAAAGGGCTCGCTGGTTTCTAGAAGCGTGGTGATCCTGGCGCTCGGCGGAATTGGCCTGCTTCAATATTTGACGCCGCAATCCAGCATGCATTGGCTCTACATTTTACAGCGGCTATATTATTTGCCGATCGTAGTTGCGGGTTTAACGTGGGGGTGGCGAAGCGCTTTAGGAATTGCGTTCATTGCGGGTGTGCTGTTCGCAGTTGGCACTCCCTCCATTTGGACTGTTCCGGCAGTTGACGTGCTCGACCAATGTCTCGAAGTAGTGATGTTCCTGTTCGTTGGCCTGGTTACCGGCATTTTGACGGACCGCCAGAAGCGGCACGAGAATGCTCTTCGCGAAACGACCCACCAATTGAATTCCGTTTACCGGGAATTGCAGGCCAACTTCGAGGGTATGAAACGCGCAGAACGGCTCTACGCTCTTGGGCAACTCTCGGCTGGCTTGGCGCACGAGATCCGGAATCCTTTGGCGAGCATCGAAGGAGCGGCGCTCGTGGTTCAGAGAGATACCAATTCGGAAGACCGCCGCCGTGAATTTCTGGACATAATCCAGAAGGAATGCCGCCGCCTGAATCGCCTCCTTTCCAGCTTTCTCGATTTTGCCAAACCTCGCCGGCCTCATCTGAAAATGGTCGATATTGACGCTCTGTTGGATTCGGTTATCGATCTCGGGCGTCATGCGAAAGACGGTGGGCGAGTGCACCTGGAAAAACAGGTGCAACCAGGTCTCTCAACTGTGGAATGCGATCCGGAGCAATTGAAACAAGTGTTACTGAATCTGACAATGAATGCAGTTCAGGCTATGCCGGAAGGGGGCAAAATTTCGCTTGCCGCACGCGAGAACCAAACCCACGTCGCCATCGAGGTTCACGATGACGGGCCGGGAATAAATCCACATGATTTGGACCGGATCTTCGATCCTTTCTTTACCACAAAGGACGCCGGCACGGGCCTTGGATTGTCAGTTGCTCATCAGATCGTGACACAGCATGGAGGCACTCTGACGGTTACGCGAAATTCATCCGATGGAGCGAGTTTTCAAGTCTCGCTCCCTTTCAGGCAAGGCAAATGAAAAACAGAATACTTGTGGTGGACGATGACGAGAGTCTTCGGCGCGTGTTGGAAGTGCAACTGCAGCAGTCCGGTTATGCTGTCGAATCCGCTGCCTCGGCAAAGCAGAGCCTGGCGCTGCTTGCGGCGCGCGGTTACGACGTCGTCATCACCGATCTCAAAATGCCCGGCTTTTCCGGGCTGGAACTGCTAAAGCAAATTCAATCCATATACCCGGAAACGATCGTCATTTTTCTTACCGCTTTCGGCACGGTGGAGACCGCAGTAGAAGCCATGAAAGCCGGAGCTTATCACTACCTGACAAAACCTGTGCACCCGGATGAGCTATCGCTCACAATCGACCGCGCGCTCGATCATCTACGCCTGGTTGAAGAAGTCCATGTGCTCCGCGCGAATCTTGATGACAAATACGGGTTCGAGAACATTCTCGGAAAATCAGACGTTTTGCTGCAAGTTCTAGACACTGCTGCAAGGGCTGCCCGTACCACCTCAACCGTATTGATTCGGGGAGAAACAGGTACAGGGAAAGAGCTTCTGGCGCGAGCAATCCATTTCAATAGCTCTCGTCGAGACAAGCCTCTGGTCACTATTAACTGTGGCGCGATTCCCGGCGAGCTTTTGGAATCAGAACTTTTCGGGCACGTCAAAGGCTCCTTCACAGGAGCCATTGCCAATAAAAAAGGAAAGGTTGAAACTGGAAACGGAGGGACTCTGTTTTTGGATGAAATTGGCGAGATTCCGCTGCCGCTCCAGGTCAAATTGCTGCGGCTCATCCAGGAAGGTGAAATAGAGAAGATCGGCTCTGAAGCGGGCAGCAGAGTCGATGTGCGAATTATCGCCTCTACTCACCGCGATTTACATGCCATGATTGACGACGGCGTCTTTCGAGAGGATTTGTACTACCGCTTAGCTGTGATTCCGTTGATAATGCCGCCTCTGCGCGAGCGCCCGGAAGACATCCCCGAGCTCGTTCAGCACTTCTTTTTTAAAAGTAAGGCCCGGAATGAACGGCCCGAGCTCACAATGCCTCCTATTCTTGTCCCTTACTTCATGCGTTATCGCTGGCCCGGCAACATTCGCGAACTTGAAAACGTGCTGGAGCGAATTGTTGTATTGACTCGCGGCAATGAGGTCAGCATACAGGATCTGCCGGAATTTTTGCGCCGCGAGAGAGGCAACGCGGACGCTCTAGAAATTGATCTTTCTCAGACCGGTATCAGCCTCGAGGCAGTTGAAAAGGAGCTCATTCTGAAGGCTCTCCACAAGTGCCACTGGAACCAGACCCAAGCGGCGCGCTACCTCGACATCAGCCGAAAAACGTTGCTCTACCGTATTGAAAAGCACGGCATCGAGAAAGCTCAAGAGCATCAGCCCACTTCTGAGCACGCCCCATTTCCTACAGAAACTAGATAGATTGAAGCCTCCTCGACTCCATCAATATCGACGATTTCGTTCACCGCATCGTCAACATACCCGCCGATTACACAAGTGCCTACTTCCATCGCGGTAGCAACCAGACAGAGGTTTTGCGCAATATGCCCTGCTTCCAGCAAAGTAAACCGATAGCCTCGCTCTCCATACTTAATTTTGGTCCGGCCGAAGACAGCAGTGATGACGAATATAGCCGAGGCTGTTTGAGCAATTTCCGGGACAAAGATTGCATGCCGGATTTCGTCCAAGAAGTCCGGGCGATGGAGGTGTTCCAAGGAGTGGTTCCGCGGGTCGTAATGATAAACGTCGCGTTCGAGCCCCTGAACGTTAAAGCCGAGAGGATAGATCTCTAAAGGGAAGAGCGCTCCAGCGGAGGGTGCAGGGCGATGGGGACGTCCGGGAATTGTGCGGCAGCAATAGGCCAGGAGCGTAGAAATCTGAGACAGGGTGAGCGGGGTTTCGCTATAGTTGCGAACAGATTTTCTGGACAGAATACACGAACCGAGGGATGCTTTGTCTAGATCAACGCCGGCCGGGAGGGCGACTGCCGGAGCAAAGTGATAAGATTTGAAGCCCTCCGACATTGCGTGCGCGGCCTCCGCGCTAACGACAAAGCTACTGGCGCCTTTCCGGATCTTGCTGTTCTCGTGAAAAATCTCAGAGACGGAAAACAGAGAAGGTTTCCCGCCGAGCTTCCAATAATCAGGGATAGCTGTAAGCATAGAATTCATCCTGGATTGTTAATAGGCCGGCCCGACATCTGAGATTGCGATCCCTACGGGAAAGGATGGGGGCATGGCTCCGAATCAAGTATGTCTGTGTTCAACTCCGAATTGCGAATGGATGCCCGAAGGCGCTTGCTGGTTCGATAGAGATTGGCGCCAAAGGAGAGCGGCTGAGCTTCCGGAACAATTACCCGGACAACGTGAAAACCTACATCGCGTATATCGGGCGCGGTCACATCGACAACGATCACTTCCAGTCCGGCCTTCGCCAAGAGCGCCACACAGGTGTTTATGTCTTGTTTGACATCGTTGCTCGAGCAGTCGGCAAGCTCCATTAAGCTCCGCGCCTCCCGGGAACTCCAGCAAAATTCATGACAATGCTGGTTGTCGCGAAAGGCCGGCCAAAGGACGTGATCCTCGATGGAATCTATCCTCTGTAGGTCCGGAGAACACGAGCCTGCCGCTGTTCTCAACAGGCCGCGAACCCAGATAATGCATTGCGCCAGTTCGTCCAGAGCACCGGTAGCGGCGTGTCCCGGTTGCAAGCTGGCCTTCGATGCAAATACGCTGGCAGGTGCAAATCCATCCCTGCCGAAAGCGATGGCCACTATGGCGGGAATGCCGGTGTCGCTTGAGGCATCTAGCAGAATAACGTTCTTGCGTGCAGGGCCGAAGCGTTCAAAGGTCTTCCAAGCCAGAGCGCCGGAGCCGGCTTCTAGCTGTATGCGGGGCGGAGTGCGCCTGCCGAGCCACATCATCATTGTGGCGTCACGTTCTGCGACCTCGCATAACCCGGAAAGGATGGCCTCTTCAATCGTGTTTCCGCAGGCAAGCCCGGTTGTAATCTGCTGGACATAAGAATGCTCGCGCTCTTCCCGCTTATAAGGTATGTAAACGGCGAATGCGGGAACAAGAACAGTTTTCTCGCGCGTCAGAGAATAGCCTTCCACCCAGCGGATGAGATGTTGATCATCGAAACGCCTGTATGGGAAGTTCGGAGTGTCGTATTGCCGGTCGGAATATAGCACGAGAGATCGCGGATCGATAGCTGAACCGGCCACTCGCGCGTATGGTGCTAGCAACAACTCGTCATAGGGAACTACAGCGGCAGAGTATCTCTCAACAGCTTCTCCTAATGCGCCGGCGATCGCCCGTTCACGGATAATGGAAGTTGACCCGCTGACGACTCCCGAAGTCTTGAACCCGTATCCCGTGCTGTCCGTTGTGATTGCGCCATAGGCGAAAATTTGGGGTGCGTCCGAATCACACGGGAACTCATAAAGATATCGGATAATGCCGCTCCGTTCACTGACCAGCCGCTTGCCCTTTTGCAGCGCCTCTGATAAAGGCGATCGTTCTCGACTGGTGAGTCTCATGACGGTATGGTGTCAACTCGGGTCTTTTCTTTGTTTGGCGCGTCTAATTGCCAGATTTTCATGAGTGGGCGGCTGCGAGCAGGTCCGCACGAGGGGCAACGGGGAAGCTTCAGTACTTCGTGGAACTCCGAATCCATAGTGAAGAAGTCAAAGGCGTGAACGCGTCCGGTTGTAGCTGGGTGTACGAACCCGGTAAGCGATTTCAGCGCCTCAAGCGCTAAATAACTTGCAACCAAACCGGCGAAGGGTCCCAGCATTCCCATGGATTCACCGCCAGATCCGTTGAGGTTTTCAGGATCAGAACGGTTGCCATACGGACTGTTGCCATTGCATCGGTATTCGTAGCACGTAAAGCACGCCGTCTGGCGTGGGAAGACGAACGGCCCAATAATAGCCCGATTATGATCGACGTGCGCGCTGATCCAGGAGATTCCCGATTGAAGACAGGCTTCATTTACCACGCGCGCTGCCGATGGCGACCGGGTATCCGCACAGAGGACAACCAGCCTTGAGCCTTGGATTAAGGACTGTAGCCGCTCGGAGTCGCAAAGCGATTCCTCGCTGGTTTGGATACGCGGCGGCGCTGGTCCTGAAGTGAGCTTTTTACCCAGCCAGTGAGTTCGAAGTTCCCCTAAATTATCCAGCGAATTGCTTGCGTATACATGATCTGAAAGTCGGGTCTTTTCGCCATCCACAAGCATCAAACTGCCCACTCCCGCAGATGCCAGAAAACCAGCAACACTCGCGCCGACTCCACCTAGACCAAGGACCGAGACGTGCGAACGCCACAGGGCATCCTGCAGGCTATAACGGTCATTTCGGAC
Organism: uncultured Acidobacteriaceae bacterium; assembly: GCA_963758245.1. Lineage (GTDB taxonomy): Bacteria > Acidobacteriota > Terriglobia > Bryobacterales > Bryobacteraceae > Bog-105. The sequence goes on from CAVWUV010000011.1 coordinate 102,623, forward strand.
CGACAACCAGAAGTTCATTTGATGCTCCACTCGCTCCAATAGAGATGATGGAAGCGAGGAAGGCGGTTGCCGAGATGAGTCTTCGAGCAGGTTATGTTTTGTGAGCAGCAGAAGAGCCTCGTCAATCACCTTAGGTTCAACGTCCGATAGCTTCTCTTTAATAAGGGCCGCGCTATGGCTCCCATCAAGGCACGCGAGCAAAGCGGGGAGCAATTCGGCCACCGAGCGCCCTTTGAGCAAGACACAATCAGCGCCTGCCTCAAACAAGAGTTGATCTTCAGCGATGCGCCTCACTTGAAGGTAGCCTCGCAGTTTTGGCAATTCAGGGACTGTGCATTCCGGCGCGTACATACTTACTCCTATTTCCGTGATGTGAATTCATCCAAGAGGACAGGCGGTTTCTAAATGTCTGTCCTCTTCTCGGGATTACTCTAGTCCAGGTTCCTGCTGGAACAAGAAGAACAGTTGCCGGCGATTTGACAGCCACTGTCTGACGCTAGAGCACTCTGCCTAGCCCGCTGCAACTCGCGATAGACGCCGACTGCAATGGCCGACGAAGCAGCTTCAAGCACCTGTTGCTTCTGATCGGCACTGAGGTTCAGTTCCGAGATTCGGAAGACTTTGTTCGATTCCGCCATAATTTCACCTCCTTTCTTAAAAAAGATTCTCAGAAATGCGTGATTAGCTTATCTGAAGTGCGGCGATAGATGCGGGGCTGATATTCAGTTCCTTCAGTTCGCGGTCTAGTTGGTCAGCTACTTCAAGAACAACCGATCGCGTTTGCGGCGTCGAGAGTATGTAGTTGCAAAAATGACATTGATCCACGAAGGTCTTGCTTAACATCTGCTCGCCCAGACAGCTCCGGATGTACGGAGCGAAAAAGGCCGGGCCTACGACATCAAGCACCTGATGCAGCGAACTGTTTTGCGCTCTCTCGATAATTGTTGCCACGTTGTCGTCATTTAAATTTCCAAGTTTCAAGGGGTGCGTAAAGCCACCAGGAGAACAACAAGGATAGGCATTACCATCAGTTGTTATCGCCAGCTTCGTGAAATGTTGCCCGCAAGAACCCTCCGGGATTTCGCATTTTGGTTGTAATTCCGTGATCGAAACAAAATCGTGAGCACGCCCGGCGGGGATGCATGGAATCTTAACGAACTCGACAAACCAGGCAATGCTCTCGAAAAGCTTTAAAAAGGTGGCCTCGGTGAAGCCTTCAGAGAGGACACAGTTAATGCGCACGCGCAGGCCAAGCCGGTGCGCAGCATTGGACGCATGAATCAACCGCGATTCGGGAAGGAACTCCAAATGAAATGCGCTGGTACTAAGATTTAGGCAAACCAAGCCCGCCTGTTTCAGCGGCCGGAGAATGTCAAGCGCGCGTTGCTCGCTTACAGCCCAGAAAGCATTGGTTGTGACAGAAGCTGAAATACCGAGGTCGCGCGCAGCTATCATAATTTTTGAAAGGACAGGGAGGAAGAGGAAGGGCTCACCGCCGGTAAAGCCAATTTCTGACAAGCCTGCAGCTTTCGCTTCCCGGACATACCGAAGACAGTCCTCCAGGGACATGCTCGACTTGCCACCTGGGTGAGAGTCGGTGCAGCAATGACGGCAGGAGATATTGCAGCGATCGCTGAAAAGCAGACCTAATACTTTGTATTCCAAAAAGCACCTCGATTCCCAAGAGGCAATCAGCCAAACCAGCCGGAATTCTATTTGGCTGCGGGCATTCAGTTTGCAATCGTGCTGCCACGAGACGTATGTGATCAATTTTTCGGTTGATCGAGATGAAAACGGTTCGATTTTTGTAAACAACTCCATTTACAAACTTGGCAGTTCGATTGCTCCTTACGCTGCAAATGTTGAGAGTACTAGAGAGTAGGATCGTTCCGTTCAATGCTTCCGGCGGGCGGAAGAAAGAACAGCTCCTTCACCTTCAGTTGGCATGCATTTCGGCTCTTGAGACCTACGTGTCTGAAGTGGATAAATTGTGCGAAATGCTTTGGCGATGTCAATGTGCGCCAAGGAACGCGATCGAGCAAATCGAGGTTACGGCTCAGCGGGAGCGTGAAAGTGAAGCGCACGCCGATTACATTCGCGCACGGAAGCGCCTTTTACTTGCTTCAAGACTCAGATCCATGTCCGCGTGCAATGCCTCATTTCGGGCACAGCAGGCTGATTTCGGGCAGTGAGCGTTAAGTTGGACAATGAATTTTAGATTAAACGGGAATACCTGTCCCCAGTGTGGATCACGAAACCTCCGGAAATCGCGATTCCGGAACATTCTTGAACGCGCGATGAGTCTTTTCGTGATGTCCTGCCGTTGTTATCGTTGCGACTGCCGCTTCTTTCTGCCGCGCTGGAAACGCCTATCCTGAGACTCGATCTGGCCCAGGATGGTGATAAATCACAGTGACATCATCTCGATCATGTGCTGCCGGAATTGATCGGCATTTTGGTTATCAGGTGTAATCACCAGGACCGTGTCATCTCCCGCGACCGTGCCTACGACCACGGGCAACTCTTCCCTGTCGATCGCAATGGCAAGAGAATTTGCATTCCCCGGGGACGTGCGGAGCACGACCAGGTTTTGTGCGACACGAATGTCGAGAAGGTACTCGTTTGCCACGTCGACTAATTGGGGACCGCCAGTCTCTGAAGGAAGCTGACGGTACCCTTCGGGTGTTTTCACCAGCGCTAGCTCACGCACATCCCTCGATAGAGTGACCTGCGTGGTTTGAATGCCAAGCTGGCTAAGCTCGCGTGCCAGTTCGTCCTGCGTGTAGATCTCCTTGTTTCGGATGATCTTCAAAATCTGACCCTGGCGGAAGTTCTTATTCATGACGCAAAATTGAGATGACTCTGAAGAAGCGTCAAGCGGCCCTTTGCGTTTTCGAGAGCGCGAGCAACAGCAGCGGGCCCGGTTCCACCAGGCAATTCACGAGTCTTCATACCCTCAATTGGTAAAAGCAGGCGTGCCATCTCGGGTTTGAACTCGGGTGCGAACGATGCAAGCGCTTCACCGGTCCAATCTGAAGGCTTCTTGTGTGTTCTCAAGCTGTCGAGAACGAGTTGGCCAACAATCTGATGCGCGCGATGAAAAGCCACGCCACTTCGCGCGAGTTCCTCAGCGAGATCGGTTGCCACTACCCAGCTTTCTTCGGCCGCTGCGGATGCCCTATCCGGATTCAGAGTCACTGAATTTGCCACTACTCTCATCATGGCTAGTGATCCTGCGGTCTGATGAAACGCGGCAAACAGCGGTTCCTTGTCTTCCTGCATATCGCGGTTGTAGGTCATCGGCAGACCCTTCATGGTGATGAACAGAGACGTCAAATCGCCGAACACCCGCCCTGCCTTGCCGCGAATCAGCTCGAGCGAATCGGGATTCTTCTTCTGAGGCATCAGGCTCGATCCGCTGGTAACGTCATCGCCCAGGCTTATCCAATTGAACTCTTCGCTCGAATAGAGGACCCAATCTTCCGCGAGGCGGCTCGAGTGCAACATGATCAGGCTGCATGCATACAGGAAGTCCAGCGCGAAATCGCGATCACTCGATGCATCCATGCTGTTTGCCGTGATTGCTGAAAACCCCAGATCCTGCGCAATCGCCTCGCGATCGAACGGGAACCCGCTCCCTGCCAATGCCCCCGAACCTAGCGGCATCACATTGATTCGCACGCGCGCTTGCTCCAGGCGTTCGAAATCGCGCGAGAACATTTCGAAATATGCCAGCAGATAATGCGGCCACAATACAGCCTGGGCGCGCCGTAAGTGAGTGTATCCGGGAATCACCGCGGTTGGATATTTACCCGCGAGCTCTAACAGCTCGCTCATTAACTCCGCAAGCTTCTGTAAAAGAGTGTCGCTCGCCCCGCGCAGATAGAGACGGACATCGAGCGAGACTTGCTCGTTCCGGCTGCGTCCTGTGTGAATCTTGCCCGAAAGCGGTCCGGCCTTTTCGTTCAACTTTCGAATAACAAAGGTGTGAATGTCCTCATCATCGGCGCCGTCGAAGTATTTCGGGTCACGCGCTTCTGCAGCTATTTCAGAGAACGCGTGAACCAGCCGCCGGCATTCTTCATCTGTCAGAATGCCTTGCTTCGCGAGTGCCCGCGCAAATGCCTGGGAACCCTCGATATCGGCGAAGATGAGCTCACGGTCGAAACTCAGGGAGCCTGAGAATTGCTCGAAAATCTCGGAAGGCCCAGTCTCAAACCTGCCGCCCCAAAGCTTCATCGAAACTATTTTTTCAGCGCGGCGCGCACCTTAATTGGCAGGCCGATCAGGTTGATAAAGCCGAAAGCGTCTTTCTGGTCGTAACTCGCTCCCATGGTGAAGCTCGCGATATCCAGGCTATACAGCGAATTGGCGCTTCGGCGGCTGACAGGTTCGAGATTGCCCTTATAAACGCGGAGCGTCACCTCGCCGCTTACTGGTTCGGACACTTTGGCGAAGAATGCATCCAGCGACTCGCGTAATGGCGTAAACCAAAGCCCGTTGTAGATCATCTCTGCATAGTCCAGGGCAAGTTTCTGCTTATAGTGCAGCGTCGTTCGATCTAAAGTCAGCGCTTCGATTTCGCGGGCAGCGGCAATCAGGATTGCGCCGCCGGGTGTTTCGTAACAGCCTCGCGACTTCATGCCCACGAAGCGATTTTCGACCAGGTCGATTCGCCCGATAGCATGTTCGCCGCCGATTTTATTTAGTTCTTCGAGCAGCGCAACTCCGCTTATCTGGTGTTGTCCGTTGAGCGACACCGGTATGCCGCTTTCAAATCCGATTGTCACCTCCGCAGCTTTGGAGGGCGCGTCCGCCGGACTCTTCGTAAGCATCCAGATGTGCTCCGGCGCCGCATTCGCCGGATCTTCCAATTCACCGCCTTCATGAGAGATATGCCAAATGTTGCGATCACGGCTGTAGATCTTTGTGGCGGATTGAGAAATGGGGACGTTATGCGTTCTTGCGTACTCGATCGCGTCTTCACGGGAAACAATGTCCCACTCCCGCCACGGAGCGATCACTTTCAGATGCGGAGCAATTGCCTTATAGGTCAGCTCAAAGCGCACCTGGTCATTTCCTTTTCCGGTGCAGCCATGCGCAAGGGCATCACAGCCGGTCTTGAGAGCGACTTCCGCCTGCCGCTTGGCGAGGAGCGGACGGGCGATGGACGTGCCTAACAAATACTTGTGCTCATAAACAGCACCCGATCGAACCAGCTTCCAGAGATAATCGGTGACGAATTCCTCGCGCATGTCCTCCACGTACACTTCGGACGCGCCGGTCTTAATCGCCTTCTCTCTTAACCCGTCCAGTTCATCGCCGCCCTGCCCAATATCGCCGCAGACCGCGACTACTTCGCAGTCATAGTGCTCCTTCAGCCAGGGAATGATGATGGACGTATCGAGACCGCCCGAATACGCGAGCGCAACCTTCTTCGCTGTCACTTAGCAGAACACTCCGTCACGGTCGTGTGGTTCGGAAAGACCCTACTGCAGCATCATGAGCAGCAGCGCCTTCTGTACGTGCAGCCGGTTTTCGGCTTGATCAAACGCGACGGATTGCGGCGATTCGATAACCGCGTCCGTCACTTCCAATCCGCGCTTTGCCGGCAGGCAATGCATAAAGAGCGCGTCTTTCCGCGCTTGCGCAAGCAAAGCTTCATTCACCTGATATGGCGCGAACAATTTCTTGCGTTCCTCTGCTTCGGATTCGTGCCCCATGCTGGCCCAAACGTCTGTATATACCGCATTAGCGGAATTTACAGCGCCCATTGGGTCATTCACGATTTCGACCTCCGCCCCGGATTCGCTGGCGAATTCCCGCGCTTGCGCGACAATGGCCAACTTCGGCTCATAACCGGCCGGTGTCGCGATCGAAAAATGGATGCCCAGGCGCGAGCAACACAGCAGCAGGGAATGGGCAACATTGTTCCCATCTCCGACATAAGCGAGCTTCAGCCCGCGGAGTCTCCCGAACTGCTCCTTCAGCGTGAAGATGTCGGCGAGAGCTTGGCAGGGATGGTAAAGATCGCTCAGAGCATTAATCACGGGAATGCCGGACCAGCGAGCCAGCTCGTCCACTGTTTCCTGCGCAAAAGTCCGCGCCACAATTGCGTCCGTCCAACGCGCCAGATTCCGGGCAACATCCTTCAGGGGCTCGCGATCGCTGATCATTCCAATTTGGGTTACGCAATCCCCGCCGAGCTGTTTGATCGCGAGCTCGAACGTCACGCGAGTCCTCAGTGACGGCTTCTCGAACAACAGGCTCAAATAGCGCGCCTTCAGCGCGGACGCATACCGCTGCCGCGATTGCTTTACAAGCTGGGTCAACTCCAACAAGCCGTTCAACTGCTCGGCCGAAAGATCAAGGTCATTCCGGAGTGTGATGATTCCTGCGTGGGATGCTGGCTGATAGATCGGGGCGGCCATTTAACCGTGCTCCCTTGTATTTTTATTCACTACTATGAATAATTACACATTCATAATGCGATTTCAACTGGCGAGGCAGGCCTGAGAAGGGGATTGGATTGAACGACTTACTAGTCATGAAGTTCGGCGGTACCAGCATGGGGAGCGCCGAGCGGATGCGTGTTGCGGCCGCTCTCATAGGGGAGCAGCAGAAGCAACACGCTTTGGTAGTGGTAGTTTCCGCAATGTCGAAGGTTACCGACCTCTTACTCGACACGCTCCGCCACGCCGAGTTGGGTGATCGCGCGGCTGTAGATTCGAACCTCCGCGGTCTTCTAAACCGCCACCTGGCAACTTGCGAAGATCTCCTGGGCCAACCTGCAAGCGCGCTGGAGTTCCGGCAGCGGGCCGCTGACGAGGTTCAGGCTCTCGTGTCGGAGTTTCATCGGATCGCGAATGGGATTCTGATGTTGCGTGAGCGCCCGCCTCGCTCCGTGGATGAAGCGGTTGCCATTGGTGAGCGCCTCTCTTCCACGCTTCTGGCGCATTACCTGGAGGCCAGCGGAATCCCCGCTCGGGCGGTCAATGGCAGCGATGTGATCGTTACCGATGCCGTTTTTGGCAATGCGTCGCCACAGATGGATCTGACAGAGAAGAGATGCAGCGAGCGTTTGTTACCGCTGATTCAGAGAAGCACAGTTCCGGTGGTGACGGGCTTCAACGGCGCAACGGCTGACGGCCGTCCGACCACGCTCGGCAGAGGCGGCTCCGATTTTTCCGCATCTATTCTCGCCGCGGCATTGAACGCGCGCGAGCTGTGGATTTGGACGGATGTCGATGGCATCATGACCGCCGATCCAAGGCTTGTCTCTGAGGTTACGGTTCTCGATGAAGTAACTTATGCCGAGGCGGCCGAACTAGCCTACAACGGAGCCAAAATTCTTCATCCCAGAACGCTTGCTCCCCTGGTGGAGAAAGGAATTCCGGTGTGGAGCAAGAATAGTTTTGCGCCTCATAAGGCTGGGACCAAAATTGTTTCGCATTTCGACGAGCCGAAAGGTGTTCGAGCAGTTACCTCGATGTCAAACGTGGCGTTGGTCTCGATGGAACCGGCCAATGCAGTATTGAGCGGCACCCGCCTTATGGCTCGGGCCCTGGATGCGCTGGCGCTGGGAAACGTCGAAATTCTCGTTTTCAGCAGTTCGAGTTACCGGCAGAGCTTCTGCTTTCTAATTCGCAAACACGACATTATCCCGGCATTGGAAGCCCTCGAGGCGAACCTCTCGATTGAGCTGGCGCATGGTTACTTGAAACCGATTGAAGTAGACGAGAATGTCGGATTGCTTGCGGTTGTGGGGGAGGGAATGCGCGGCACGCCGGGACTTGCCGGGCGCGTCTTTACGGCTATTTCGCGAGAAGAGATAAACATCATTGCCATCGCCCAAGGCTCGAGCGAATTGACCATCGGCATCGTCGTGCGGCTTGACGGGCTGGAACGCGCCGTGCGGGCAGTGCATGAGGAATGCCGGTTAAGCCAGGTTCGCAAGGTGAATCAATGAAAGAGTCGTGGATCCCACTGAAATGGTTGCGGCCCGGCAACCTGAATTGAGGTTAAGTCCGGATGCTCAGGATTGAGAAGCAGATTCCGTTCATCGGGAATCACCACAGACGGGACCACCAGCCCGAGAGAGCGGCGACTCTCCATCCATCGCGTTCCCACGCTTCGCGTAGCAGAGGGCTCCATCGCTCTCCAGTCTTGGGGTACTTGGTCTCTTGAAATAATCTCTATCATCGAGTCATCGAGAATGACTTCGTAGAAGACATAGTCGGATGGGATTTGGTCCTTTCTGGCGTGTACGAGAGTCTCAAGGACCGCAAGCGCCCGGCTTTCCGCACAGTAGATTATCGGAACACCGGCCCAATGCCAGCGACCGTTGGCGAGCAAAGAACCGCGGCCAGCGAAGGCCGGATACTTTGCCCGTGTGAGCCGATAGGCTCGCATCAGCTGAAAATGCCGTAATCGATGCGAGTCAAGACTTCTTCGACCTGTGCAGCGCCTTCAGACGTGTGAGCGAGTTCGACGGGTTGTGCGTTATTAAGAGCGGGATTCGGAGTAACAAGCCACGATCGGGCCTTTGCGGGGTCGCCAAAGGTGTCAACGGCATGCGCCATCAAGGCATTTGGAACGGCGGTGAAGTCAGGCTCAATCGTGCGAGCAAGGCGGTCAGCCATATCCATCATTATGGTCGCAGAACCCTGGTCGGTGTCCAACGACGAGCTAATTCGCGTCGTGTTGATCCTGTTGAGCTGTCGTACGGGCGACTCGAGCAGCGCTGATCAAAGGTCCCTATTGGGTTGCCAATATGAAAACGTGGATACTCATATTAGAAAGCAATAGGTCGGTATGGATGAAAAGACGGATGTTTGGCAGGGCACGCTTGCCTTGATGGTGTTAAAGACCCTGGAAGTCCTGGGCCCTCTTCATGGATACGGGATCGCGCGCCGAATCGAACAAACCAGCGGCGATCGCCTGAGCCTGAATTACGGAACCATCTATCCGGCTCTTTTGAAGCTGGAGCAGGAAGGCTATGTGGCTTCCGAGTGGGGAAGTTCGGAAAACAATCGAAAGGCGAAGTACTACAAGCTCACGCGGCTCGGTAAGAAGCAGATCCAGAAAGAGACGCGGCAGTGGAAGCGAACTAGCGACATCATCGCTCGGTTCCTCTCCTCAGGAAAGGAAATCTCATGAGACGCGCACGCGCTTTCCTCATCCGTTTGGCGGGACTGTTTCGGAAGGCCCGGAGCGAGCGTGAGCTCGCGGCGGAGTTTGAATCCCATCTCCAGATGCATATCGAAGACAATCTTAGGGCGGGAATGAGCGCTGAAGAAGCCCGCAGACAGGCGCTATTGAAGTTCGGCGGTTTCGAATCCACAAAGGAAACGATGCGCGACGGAGGAACAGTTATCTGGATGGAAACAGCCTGGCAGGACGTGCATTACGCTTTACGCGGCTTCCGTCGCAATCCAGCATTTGCCGCGACAGCAATTTTATCGCTGACCCTCGGGCTGGGAGCGAGTCTTGCCATCCTTACGGTCACTGACAATCTCCTCCTGCGGCCGCTTCCGTACCGTGACGCGTCGGAATTGATGATGATGTGGGAAATGAACACTCGAGGTGAAGGAATGGGAGATCACAATGTGGTGTCCCCGGGCAACTACTTCGCTTGGAAAAACCAAACCAATGTGTTCCAATCCATGGCAGGCTTGATTACCGCTCCTTCGGTGCTCGCGGACGGCAGTCGCGTTCAGGAACTTGGAGCGCAATACATGACCGCGGATTTGCTTCCTATGCTCGGCGTGAAGCCCATTCGCGGTCGCCTTTTCACCGAGAAAGAGGCCCGGCCTGGGTTTGATTCCGTCGTGCTGATCAGTTACACGGTTTGGCAAAGCTGGTTTGGTGGTGATGAGAACATCATCGGGCGCAACGTACAGGTCAGTTCCAAGCCTTACACAATTATTGGCATCATGCCTCGCGGTTTCTACTTCAGAGATCGGGAGACCGATCTTTGGGCGCCACTCGGGCTCGATGCTTCAGAGAATATACTGGCGAATCAGGGCCGTTGGATGTTGTGCGTGGGGAGAATGAAGCCGGGTGTCTCGCGTGCACAGGCGCAGGCGCAGATGACTGCTATTGCGCAGCGGCTTGCGGCGGCGTATCCGACTTTTGATAAGAACTGGACCATCCACGTTGAATCTTTACGCGATTCTCTAGTCAGAGAAGTCAAACCGTCGCTGCTGGTCCTGCTGGGCGCGGTGGGCCTGCTCTTGGCGGTCGCCTGCGCCAATCTAGCCAATCTCTTGTTCGCTCGTTACACCTCACGGCGTCGTGAATTGGCGGTACGCGCATCGCTCGGAGCAGGGCAATGGCGCGTTATTCGGCAATTGCTGACGGAAAGCATGATTCTTGCGCTTGGCGGGGGAGCATTGGGAATGCTCCTGGCCAAGTGGGCTTTGAAGGGTCTTTTGGCGCTTGCGCCACAAGATCTCACGCAGTCTGCTGAAATCGTTGTCGATCTCCGCATTTATCTATTCGCGATGGCGCTCTGCGCGGCAACCGGTATTATTTTCGGTCTGGTTCCAGCCTTGACCAGTTCTCGTGCCCGTCTGAGTCAGGCTCTACATGACGATAGCCGGTCGAGCATCGGTCGCAGCGGTGATGTCCGCTCCTGGTTCGTGGGGGCAGAGGTTGCATTATCCGTAATTCTTTTGGCAGGCGCGCTATTGCTGTTCCGCAGTTTGATTGGATTACAGTCGGTCGAACCTGGCCTCAATCCCTCCAATCTGCTCACCTTTCGCGTCTCTCTTCCCCGGGCTCGGTATCCAGACCCCCAATCCATTCAATTCTTCTCGCGCGCTATCGAACGCCTGCAACAGCTTCCGGGAGTACGCTCGGCCAGCGCAGTCAGTTATCTGCCGTTCACACCAGACGTGGCCGGTACCAAGTTTGATATTGAGGGACGGCCACCTGCGAGATCTGGCGAGGACTTGGTAGCTAGTATCCGAACCGTAATACCGGGATATTTTCGGACCATGGGGACGCCGCTCAAAAGCGGCCGCCTGTTCAGCGCTGCCGACCATAGTCAGACGAGTCCGTATCGTTTCATCGTCAACGAGGCTTTCGTCAGAAAGTATTTTTCCGGCGAACAACCACTTGGCAAGCGTATAAGCGTCGACATGGATGTCAAAAACCCGTTTGGTGAGATTATCGGCGTGACGGGCGACGTAAAGGAAGGAGCGCTCGACAAGGAGCCGAGTCCAACCATCTATTACATCCATGCCCACCTGGCCTACACCGCAATGATTTTTCTCCTGCGAACTGAATCTAACCCGCTTGGTCTCGCAGAACCTGCGCGCCGCGTCATCCGCGGCATCGATCCCGCCCAGCCCGTTACGGACGTCCGGACCATGGACGAAGTTGTCCGGAAGACATTCTCTCGACAGCGATTCAGCATGATCCTGCTCTCGGGATTTTCGGGCGCTTCGCTTCTGCTGGCAGGGATCGGGATCTACGGCGTGCTTGCGTATTCTGTCTCTGAACGCACCCGCGAAATTGGGCTGCGCGTCGCCCTTGGAGCGGAACCAGGAAGAATCATTTCACTCGTCATCAGAGCCGCAGTGCGCTTGTTTGTTGGTGGCGCGATCATCGGCACGGCCGGAGCAATCGCTTTATCCGGCTTCCTCAAGAGCATGCTTTTTGGAATCAGGCGTCACGACCCCCTGACATTTGTTGAAGTTCTATTGATCCTCGCGGGAATCGCTTTAATCGCGGCCTATCTCCCGGCGCGCCGGGCGGCTCATCTTGACCCGATGGATGCGCTGCGGATGGACTAAGCGCGACTTCGGGATGCTGCTCTAGTCGCGCACGCCCCTCGCACCTGAGGTCCATTTTCAGATATACTTACTTCCCAGCAGAAGCTCGAATGAAAATTCCGGCTCCGGGACTCAGTTTGTAAGGAGCAAGGAAATGAAGAACGGAAAGACTTCCGCAGCCGTCATCGGGCTGCTTGCGGGAATGGGCCTGTTCTTGGCCTCGCCCTTCGCGTCAGCACAGAGAGTGACCACTACGGTCAGCGTGGGGACGAATCCTCATGCTGTGGCGATGAACCCGGTGACCAACAAGATCTATATCGCCAATTACTCGAGCAATAACGTAACGGTCATCGATGGAGCTACGAACTCCACGACCACGGTCAGCGCGGGAACCAATCCCTCTGCCGTGGCGGTGGACACGGTGAGCAACAAGATCTACGTGGCTAACAACGGCAGCGCCAACGTGACGGTGATCGATGGCGCTACGAACGCCACGACCGTGGTCAGCGCGGGAACCAATCCCTCTGCTGTGGCAGTGAACCCTCTGACCAACAAGATCTACGTGGCCAACAATGGCAGCGCTAATGTGACGGTGATCAATGGAGCTACGAATGCCACGGCCACGGTGAGCGCGGGAACCGATCCCTCTGCCGTGGCGGTGAACCCGGTGAGCAATGAGATCTACGTGGCCAACAAGGGCAGCAGCAATGTCACGGTGATCAATGGAACTACGAATGCCACGACTACGGTGAGTGTAGGAAACAATCCCTTTGCTCTGGCGGTGAACCCGGTCACCAACCGGGTCTATGTGGCGAACAAGGGAAGCAACAACGTCACGGTGATTAACGGAGCCAACAACTCCACCGCTACCGTTAGCGCGGGGACCGGTCCCTCTGCCGTGGCGGTGAACCCGGTGACCAACCAGGTCTATGTGGCAAACGGTAACAGCGGCGACGTTACGGTGATCAATGGAGCCAACAATGCCACCACCACGGTTAGCGCGGGGAGCAGTCCTGCGGCAGTGGCCGTGGACCCGGTTACTAATGAGATCTACGTGGCCAACAACACCAGCGCCAACATCACGGTCATCGACGGAGCTAGTAATTCGACCATCACCGTCAGCGCAGGAACTGATCCCGATGCCGTGGCGGTGAATCCGGTTACGGACAGGATTTACGCGGCGAACTCCGGCAGCAACAACGTCACGGTAATTGATGGCGCTACGAACTCCACGACCACGGTAAGTGTAGGAACCAGTCCCGATGCCGTGGCGGTGAACCCGGTCGCCAACAAGATTTATGTGGTCAACGAAGACGGTAGGGTCACGGTGATCGACGGCACGACCAACTCTACGACTACGGTGAACGTAGGAAACACCCCGCTAACGATCGCGATCAACCCGGTCACCAACAAAATCTACGTACCGAACAGCGAAAGCAATAACGTTACGGTTATTGACGGAGCTACGAACGCCACCACCACGGTCACTGCGGGAAGTTATCCCTCTGATGTGGCGGTGAACCCGGTGACTAACAAGATCTACGTACCGAACGCCGGCAGCAACAACGTTACCGTTATTGACGGAGCTACGAACGCCACGACTACGGTCAGCGTCGGAAGCGGGCCGAATTCTGTGGCGGTGAACCCGGTTACCAATAAGATCTACGTACCGAATTACAGCAGCAACAACAACGTTACTGTGATTGACGGAGCTACGAACGCTACCACCACGGTCAGCGCGGGAACCAATCCCTCTGCCGTGGCGGTGAACCCGGTGACCAACAAGATCTATGTGGCCAACTTCTTCAGCAAAGTCACGGTGATCGATGGCGCTACGAACACCACCACCACTGTGACTACTGGAGCCGGGCCTGGGTATCTTGCGATAAACCCGGTGACGAACAAGATCTACGTGGCTAACGGCGGTAGCGCCAACGTGACGGTGATCGACGGGGCTACGAACGCCACGACCACGGTCAGCACGGGGACGAATCCCGATGCTGTGGCGGTGAATCCGGTGACCAACCAGATCTATGTGGCCAACCTCACCAGCAACAATGTCACGGTGATCGATGGCGCTACGAATGCCACGACCACGGTTAGTGTAGGAACCAATCCCGATGCTGTGGCGGTGAACCCGGTGACCAACCAGATTTACATGCTGAATTTCAATGGCAACAATGTCACGGTGATTACCGAACAGGATGTGCAGCCGATTCCGCTGCAGGCGAGCATCACGCCGCAGACCAATAATAAGGTGACGGCGAGCACTGCCAGCTTCAACTTCACAGCATGCAGCAGCTTCTCACCCATCGCTCCTCCGCCTGATGGGCTCTATTACCAGTTGGACACCTGGCAAGGACCGTGGCAGGCCGCTAGCAGCGTCAGTCAGAATAATTTCACCGGCTCGCTTTCCGGGTTGCTGCCGGGGATGCACATTCTGTATGCCTACTCGACCGACGGTCAGGATGCTACCTCTACTATCACGGGTTACCAGAGCCGTCCGCTCATCAGTAACATAGTCGCCTATGAATTTCTGGTGGCATTTCCCGCCATCACAATCCGAACTCTCCCACCCGGCTTGACCTTTACGGTGGATGGGAAAAACTACACGAGCAGCCAGACGTTTGACTGGACGGCGGGCGATAAGCATACGGTATCGTTTGCCGCGATCCAGTATGGAAGCCCCGGTACGAAGTACCAGTTTACAGCTTGGGATGACGGTTCCACGGCTGATCCTCGCACGATCACCGCCCCGTCATTGCCCACCACCTACACGGCCGATTTCGTGACGCAGTATCAGATAACCACGGCAGTCTCGCCTCCGAATAGCGGAGTCGTGACGGAACCTGCTTCGGGCACTTACCTAAACGCAGGCACGGCACAGCCTCTTTCGGCGACAGCGGCGTCCGGTTTCGGCTTCGTCAACTGGACTGTGACCGGAGGTGGCGCCTTGACGAATGCGAGCAGCGCGACGGGGGCGACCGTGACGCTGAGCGGTCCAGCGACGGTCACCGCGAACTTTGTGATGCTGACCCAGCCTTCCGTAGTGTCGGTGAATCCGAACAACGTTACCGGAACTTCACAAACGTTCGCGCTGACGTACTCCGACACAGCCGGGCCTACGGCTCTCCACCAGGTCGTCGTGGACTTCAATGCGACGCTGACTTATGCGCACGCCTGCCTCGTCTTCTATAACCAGGACACCAACAGCCTTTACCTGGAGAATGACGCCGACAACGCACTATTGGGGCCGATTACTCCCGGTTCAGGCACGCTGTCGAATATCCAATGCACAATCAACGGGAGCAAGACTTCGATCTCAACCTCAGGCAACGATCTCACCGTTAATCTGGCAGTGACGGCCAGCAGCAGTTTCGTCGGTACGAAGAACATTTATATGCTTGCCCAGGACAACAACGGCACAGAAGCCGGCTGGGTGAATGAAGGTACCTGGACGCCCGTGATCTCTGTTCCGTCAGTGGTGTCGGTGACTCCGAAGAACGCTACCGGAACGCCACAAACCTTCACCTTGACCTACGGCGATAGCGTAGGACCTGCGGCTCTCCACCAGGTGCTCGCGGACTTTAGCGCGACGCTGACTTATGCGCAGGCCTGCCTCATTTTTTATAACCAGGACACCAACAGCCTTTACCTGGAGAATAATACCGACACCGCACTGCTCGGGCCGATTACTCCCGGTTCAGGCACGCTATCGAATAGTCAATGCACTGTTAACGGGGCTGGGACTTCGATTTCAACCTCGGGCAACGATCTCATACTCACCCTGGCACTGGCCGCCACTGACAGTTTCGTCGGCAAGAAAAACATTTATATGCTTGCCCAAGACAACAGCGGTAACGAAGCCGGGTGGG
Source organism: uncultured Acidobacteriaceae bacterium (assembly GCA_963758245.1). GTDB lineage: Bacteria > Acidobacteriota > Terriglobia > Bryobacterales > Bryobacteraceae > Bog-105. The sequence goes on from CAVWUV010000011.1 coordinate 118,278, forward strand.
TGAATGAGGGTACCTGGACACCGTAACCCGACGCAGTCTCACGGGATGAAGAGTTGAGGCGTGTGTCATATCGCCGGACTAGACTGAGAGAATGCGCTCTCGAACTTCAACCGGGCTGTTCATTGCAGTACTGCTGTGTTCGTTGAGTAGTCGCGGGGTCGCCCAGCAGCAGGGTACGTGGCATTTCGCCGTCTCGGGCGATTCGAGAAACTGCGGCGATGTGGTGATGCCCGCGATCGCCAAGGGCGCTGCCGCCGACCAGGCATCGTTTTACTGGCATCTGGGCGACTTTAGAGCTATCTACCGTTTCGATCAGGATTATTGGCAACTGCATCAGCCTTCAGACCCGAAGGCCATGAACATTGCCGCTTATCTGGCCAATGCGTGGCAAGATTTCATCGATAACCAGATCAAGCCATTCGGCGACATTCCTGTTTATCTGGCCTTCGGAAATCATGAGCTCATTCCTCCCATGACCAGAGAGCAGTTGATGTCGAAGTTTAGCAGCTGGCTGAACGCACCCGCGATTCGTGAGCAGCGGCTGAAAGACGACCCGCAGGACCAAACCGTCAAAAGCTACTATCACTGGATAAAAGATGGTATCGACTTTCTCACGCTGGATAACGCAGGGAACCAGTTCGGAGAGCAGCAGATGAGGTGGATCGAGGCTGTTCTGGCGCGTGATGAGGAGGACGGTTCGGTGCGCGCGGTAATCGTGGGTATGCACGAGGCGCTCCCTGAAAGTATTTCCAAAGATCACAGCATGAATCAATCCTTAGAAGGCGAGCAGGACGGGAGGAGTGTGTATCGCCGGCTGCTCGATCTCAAGCAGAAATCGCGAAAACCCGTGTATGTACTGTCGAGCCACTCCCATTTCTACATGGAAGGCATCTTCAACACGCAATATTGGCGCACTCATGGAGGCGTGCTGCCGGGCTGGATCATCGGAACAGCCGGAGCCGAACGATACTTATTGCCGGTGGACGCGAAGAATGCAAAAGATGCCAAAGCGCACGTCTACGGTTATCTGCTGGCAACAGTGAGCGCGTCAAAAGAGAATCCGGTTCGGTTCGATTTTCATGAAGTAAAAGAATCCGACGTCCCGCCGGATGTAGTGAGCCGGTTTACTTCAGATTTCGTGCACGATTGTTGGGTGAACAATCCAGTTCAGTAGGACGGTCACACGGTCGAGAACTGCTTGCGCGTGTAAGAAGTTCTCAGGTGCGCATAGATCACCTTCAAAATAGCGAGCACCGGAATAGAGAAGAACATGCCTGGGACGCCGGCAATCCTTTCACCCGCCAGGACGCCAAAGAGGACCAGGAGCGCGTGCAGCTCGACCCCGGCGCTCATTAAGTATGGATTCAAGATGTAATCCTGAAAGATCCGGTAGAATCCCCAAAAAAGGATAATCCAGAGGAGCCCGCCGGAGCCTGTAACCGCGAACACGATGAGCATGATTGCGAGCGCAGCGGCAGGGCCGAAGACGGGGATAAATTCGCAAGCCCCCGCCAAGCCCGCCAACAGAACTTCGTACGGGTATCGCAGGACACTCAAAAAGATGGCCCAAGCAACGAATGAAGCTATCGCGAGAAGCACAAGCGCGCGGATATAATTCTGCAGAACGAGATGCACGTCGTCGATGATCAACTCCATAGTCGTGCGATCATGACCCGCTTCGACAGCGCCAATTAAGCTGGTCCGAATATCCCGGCCATCCTTCAGGAAAAAGAAGGCGAGTATTGGAACCAGAATCATCGGCAGAAGATAGCCCAATCCGGAGAGGATGCGCGTGCCGGTCTGTTGAATGAACGGCACCACGCTGGTCTCGAGGCTCGTCGCTTCTTTATTCAGAGCGACGATGAGCTGAGCGCGCATGGGTTCCAACCACTCCGGTAAGGGAAATTTCATCAGGTTGCCGCCGGTTAGTAAGCTCGGCAGACGAGTCACGAGGCTGGTTGCTTCCTCGCCAATCGTGGGTATCACGGCGAAGCCGATGCCGGTGAGTGCGCCGATCAGCAGAATGTAAACGATGGCCAGCGCTAGAGTGCGCCTTTTTGGCATGAAGCGCTCGACGAGTCCCACAATGGGCGAGAGCATATAGGCGAAAAATATAGCGCCCGCAAAGACGAGGATTGTGTCGCGAATGTAATAAAGAACGACCAGCAGGAGCGCGAACAGGAAGATTGTCCAGACAATCCGAAGCGCCCGCTCATCGATCCCCAACATGATTGCTAGACTATCAGGTGCTCACATTTCCGCGATTTCGGTAAGAAAGAGTCTAAATCGGCCAAATGCAGGGTTTCGCGCGCGATATGCGGCGTCTCGTCGAAGAGCTACATGAGCTGGAGCAGAAGCTTCGCTCGGGTGGCGGCGGGCGAAAAATCGAGAAGCAGCATAGCGAAGGCAAGTGGACCGCACGGGAGCGAATCGACCGCCTCATCGACAGTGGGACGAGGTTCCTCGAAATCGGCCTGCTGATCGCGTATGACAAATACGATGGGCAAGCACCAGGGGCTGGCGTTGTCACTGGTTTGGCGAAGATTGAAGGCCATCCCGCAGTGGTTGTGGCCAACGATGCCACTGTGAAGGCGGGGGCATGGTGGCCCGAGACCATCACCAAAATTTTGCGGGCGCAAGAGATCGCGATGCGCAATCGCGTGCCGATTGTCTACCTGGTGGATTCCGCGGGCGTAAATCTTCCGTTGCAGGATGGCATTTTCCCGGGGCAATATGGAGCGGCCCGCATCTTCTATTACAACTCGCTTATGCGGCGGCGAATGCGCATTCCGCAGATTGCCGCAGTCATGGGACCGTGCATCGCTGGGGGCGCATACCTGCCTGCTTTGAGCGATGTAATCATCATGGTCGAGAAGGCGAGTTTCATGGGTCTGGGCGGGCCGAACCTGGTGAAGGGAGCGGTCGGACAAGTGACCGATGCGGAAACTCTCGGCGGCGCGAAGATGCACACGAGCGTTAGCGGAGTCGCGCATCATCGGGCGGCGGACGATGGCGCGTGTCTTGAAATGATTCGCCAGCAATTTCGTGAAATGCCAGCCGCCGCCCCGGAGCTGCACGGAAATGAGCCGCGGCTGGATGCCGATGGGTTGTACGATGTGCTTCCGGCCGATCACCGGCTGCCGTATCGAGTGGAAGACCTGCTGGAGCGCATTCTCGATGCAGACGATTTTCTCGAATTTCAACCCGAATATGCGCCTGAGTTTTTATGCGCGTCGGCAAAGTTGAACGGGCGAGCCATTGGCGTGATTGCGAACCGCCGGGGTTTTTTGAAGACGCAGGCGGGACCTCGTGTCGGAGGCATCGTCTATACCGAGTCCGCGCGCAAAGTGGCTTATTTTGTCGAGAACGCCGAGCGGCGTCGGCTACCTCTTTTATATGTGCAGGACGTGTCGGGTTTCATGGTGGGCATAGAAGCCGAAGCAGCAGGCATCATCCGGGCGGGCGCGGACATGGTCGAGACGATGGCCTGCGCCACAGTTCCGAAAATTGTGCTGACGGTCAACCACGCAAGCGGAGCCGGTTATTACGCCATGGCGGGTCAGGGCTTTGATCCGAATTTCACTTTCAGTTGGCCGACCGCGCGCATAGCTGTGATGGAAGGCGATTCGGCGGTGCAGGCAATCTTTGGTCCCGAATTGGACAAATTGAAAGCTTCGGGCCAGCCGATACCGAAAGAGCTGGAAACGAAGATCGCCAAGACGCGCGCTGACTACGAGCGGTGGCTGGATTCGAAGTATGCCGCCGCGCGCGGGCATTGTGACGCCATTGTCGATCCCAAGGACACGCGGCGTGTGCTCGGTTTGGCTTTCGAAGCCGCTTGCGTAAACGAAAAGGCGGACCATCTGCCATTGCGCTTGCTTGCGTGGGGAGGTGAGCAGGTATGCACTTACTGATTGATCATAAGTGCCGCGTTCTGCACATCGTGCTCAACCGGCCTGACAAGAGAAATGCATTGACGTCCGAGATGTGTTCCGGCATTGTGAACGCGGTTGCGTCGGCGCAAAAGAAGGAGGATGTTGGCGCTGTTTTGATCAGCGCGTCGGGGCAGGTCTTTTGCGCGGGCATGGATCTGGACGAGGCGGTTGATATGCATGGCGCTGACCTCGCGGCTCTGCACGATGATCTCTTCACGCTCGGAGCTAATTCCGCGAAGCCCATTGTGGTGGGCGTGAACGGACCAGCATTAGGAGGGGGGCTCGGCCTCGTCGCACAAGGCCACGTGGTCATGGCCGCGCAGGGAGCCGTTTTCGGCCTGCCGGAAATCCGAATCGGATTGTGGCCGTTTATGGTATACCGGGCGATCGAGGCTGCTGTGGGCCCTCGACGCACTCTCGAGCTGAGTCTCACGGGACGCATGTTTTCGGCTCATAACGCTTGCGAGTGGGGAATCGTGCATCACGTCTGTCCCGGGGCGGAAATGGTCGACCGGGCAAAGGCGCTCGCGCGTGACCTTGCAAAAGCGAGCCCGCGCGCAATTGCGGCAGGGCTGCAATACTTCCGCGAATCACGCGAGAAATCCTGGAAGGATGCGGGGGAGCTGGCCAGAACGCTACGAGTCTCACTCATGCACGATAAAGATTTTCACGAAGGATATTCCGCCTTCAAAGAAAAACGCGAGCCCCGTTGGCCGAGCATGCCCCACGACGCCTATGCGGACCGGGCAAGAACGTAGCGGGTCGCTTCGTCCGGTTATTCAATCGCTCGTTTGCGCGGTTCTGGTTCCGGTATGGACCGTGGCGGCAGCTCCGCCAACCTTTTATAAAGACGTTCTGCCCATCTTGCAGTCGCATTGCCAGGCGTGTCATCGCCAGGGCGAGATGGCGCCAATGCCGCTTGAAAGCTATGAGCAGGTCCGTCCGCTTGCGTCAGCTATTCGCAGCGTGACACAGAACGGGACCATGCCGCCCTGGTTCGCGGATCCCTGCTGCGGCCGTTTTTCGAACGATCCATCTCTCACCGACAAAGAGATCGCGACGATCGCGGCGTGGGTTGCGGCGGGAACGCGGGAAGGTGATTCGCATGACGCACCGCCTCGTATTCGATGGACCAAAGGCTGGAACATTGACACGCCTGATGTTGTATTTCAAATGCCTCACGCGAAAGCTATTCCGGCTGGCGGCGATGTCCCTTATCAATACGTCATAATTCCAACTCGTTTCAAAGAAGACCGCTGGGTACGCATGTCGGAGATTCGCCCCAGTAATCCGATGGTTGTGCATCATGCCGTTGCCTATGTTCGCGAGCCAAGCTCGTCATGGCTGCGCGGCGCTCCCGTGGGTGTTCCGTTCAGCGCGGATGAACTTCCGACTGAGGCCCTGCGCCGCGATGCGATGTGGACCACCAGCGATATCTTGCTGGTCTACGCGCCGGGCAGTTTGCCCGATCGATGGCCGGAAGATTTCGCGAAGCTCGTTCCTGCCGGATCAGATATCGTGCTGCAGATGCATTACACCACGCATGGACATCCGACGGAAGACAGGACCAGCGTCGGCCTGGTTTTCTCCAAAGCGCCGCCGAGAAAGCGGGTGCTGACGTTGCAACTCACGAATGATCGATTTGTTATTCCGCCGGGTGACCCGGACCATCGCGTCGAGGTGCATGGCAGCTTGCCGAATGACGCTTTATTGCTGAGTTTCTTTCCTCACATGCATCTGCGGGGCAAGACGTTCGAATACAACATTCTCGAGCCCGGCGGCAGGGTCAGGACGTTGCTGCGCATTCCTCACTACGACTTTTACTGGCAGTTGAGTTATCGTCTTGCCGAGCCGATTCCGCTCAAAGCCGGGACGATCCTGCAGGCGGTTGCGACTTTCGATAACTCCAGGAACAACCCGCACAATCCTGATCCCGATTCGGCCGTAACTTGGGGCGAACAGACCTGGGCGGAAATGATGGTGGGATTCTTCGATGTTGCGGTAGAACCATCGATTGATAAACAGCGGTTCTTTATTCGCGGAGCGGGAAGATAGGCGCGTGGAGGCGCTGGGGGTCAGTCCGGTAGAGGAGTTGAAAGGCGGGACTGTGCGACAGCGATGCACTGCGCGTCCGCGAGGTCCTGGAGCGGTCGTGCTGGGGATGCTGCCGTGAGGGGAGACAAACGCCCCCTCTCTGTGACGATCCTTGCGTGCGTGTATATAGCGGTCGGTACAATCGGCTTCGCTTACCACTTCACCGAGTTCCAGGCGAGAGATGGGTTTCAATACGACGCCGTCTGGGTCGAACTCACGGAGTTCTTAGCGGTCGTCTGTGGAACATTCATGCTGAGAGGCCACAACTGGGCGCGCTGGCTTGCACTCGCGTGGATGGCGTTCCACGTATTCCTGAGCGCCTTTGACGCGTTCCGTGAATTCGCCATCCACGGTTTGTTTTGTGCGGCGATCGCGTGGCTTCTTTTTCGTAGCGACGCTGCGCGGTATTTTCGCAGTGCCCAAGCCGACCGAACATAAATACGCATTCACTACTTCGGGGCAGTGAACACCACGCCCACGTTTGTTGTGACCGCTACTGGGTTGCCGTTAAGCAAAGTTGGACGGTAGACCCACGCCCGCTTCAAGCACTTCAATCGGAAGACCGGCTCGAAGCACGCCTGGAATAATGACCAGCGCGTTCTGTGCGAACAATACGTGCTGCGGCTTCTTTCGATAACGGGCGAGCGTCCGCAGAGGCTCAAGACCAGGCTGGGCCGTATCGGGATCCACTAAGACAATTGAGCAACGCGCACACGGTTTCACGACTGCAAGTTCTACTTCGCCGATGCGCACCCGGCGCCAGCAGTCCTCTTCGTGCGGCATGGCTCCCGAAATCACCAGATTCGGGCGAAAGCGCTCTATAGGAACAGGCGCCGGCAGTTTCTCATTCAGCAGGTCAAGTGAAGCTTGCCCGAGCAGGAGCAGCGGATATCCATCGGCGAGGCTGACGCGGCAGGGTAGTGTGTCATATGGCGGTTCGATGCGGCGAAGAACCGAGGCCGGTAGGTGCACCAACCGGCAAGATTGGCCGAGAAACGAGCTGAACCACTGGCTCAATCTCAGATCCGGATGAGGAAGTTGCAACTGATCGCGCCACAGCCTAACCGAGATCCAATCGCCTTCTCCGGACCAGCTTGGAATGACGAGGGGCGGCATGTCCGGTGCTTCGACCACGAGATTGTTACCCGCGAGGCGCGGAGAAAGTAACGCCATCTTTGGAAATCGCCGTTGCGAAAGGAAGAGCCCCTCGTCATCGACCAGCATCCAACGCCTGTCCCGGACAGGCCCGCTCAGGTCGATTGCGGTCTCATTCACCGCAATACCGCGGGCCGACTTGATTGGGTAGATCCAAAGCTGACTCAAGAGCATAGAAGCGGGAATGCTGGCCTTCGCGTCCGCTTCGTCAGAACCCTATTTTCCGCAGGTACGTGTAGCTTTGCCTCAGGCTCCGAATCGGGTCGGGGCTGAAATCTTGCTCCACGAAATAGTGCTGGACCCCGGCCTGGGAAGCGGCTACCAAGATTTCACGAATCGGCAAGTCGCCGTTTCCGAGCTCGCGGAATGTATCGTTTGGGACGGTCGCGATGTCGTAATGGACGCGCGTACCGGGAGCTCTATCTTTTAAATGTACGATTTCGACCCACCCTGCGTTCTGTCGCAGAAATGCCGCCGCATCCACTCCCGCCATGCTGACCCAGAAAGTATCCACTTCCAATCCAATTACTTTCTTGTCCAGATGTGCGAGCAGCGTGTCAATTGGCCTGCCCCCTGCCTTCGGTTCAAATTCAAAGTCGTGGTTGTGATAACAGAACCGAAGACCAGCCGAGCGGCACTTCAACCCAGCCGAATTCAGCTTTTCCGCGAGAGCCCGGTAGAAATCTAATCCCAGGCGTTCCTCGGGGGTGAGTAGTTAAACACCAGATACTCGAATCCGTGATCTCGTGCCAACGCAACAGTGTCGCTGAACGTAACACCTGGCTCAACGGGAGGCATGTCAGCGTGTTGCCAAGCTTTCCAATTCCCGGTAAGCAGAGGCGTTTCGAAGTGCAGGCTGACTGGCCGCAAAGTTACCTTCTTAAGATACGGCGCAAGGATCGCAACCTGGTTGCGTAACATCTCCACCTCGCGATAGCCGATATCAGCAATCGCTTGGAGGGTTTCGAGGGGGCGTTTCAGCACGATGTCGCGGACGGTGTAAAGCTGTACTCCCGCGGCATGAGGCTTTTGGCCGAAACTCGCGACACCCGCGCCTGCAGCTAGACGCATTAGCACTCGCCTGGTCAGCAGAAGAGCGCTCGCCATTCTGTGTAAGTCTACAATAGCCGCACGCCTGAACGAAGATCTTCAACATCCTTGAACACCTCTGCCGGGGCATGGTCAAATAGAGTGATCGGCGCGGCCGGTCGGCTGCGCCTCTCCGCAGCGATTACCAATAAATCAGGAGCCTATCAGGTTTGGAGCAAGCAGTTCTCGCCCTGGAAGACGGTACGGTCTTCGAGGGGATCAGCTTTGGTGCGCCTGTCGAGCGCACTGGCGAAGTCGTTTTCAATACTGCGATCACCGGATACCAGGAGATCTTCACCGATCCGTCTTATTGTGGCCAGATCGTGGTGCTCACCAACCCGCAAATCGGGAACTACGGCGCGAACCAGGCTGATTGCGAGGCGAGCGGTCCGCACATCGAAGGCTTGGTCGTGCGCGAGATGTCACCAGTGGCGAGTAATTGGCGATCCGATGATAAAGCCGAGCACTTTCTCGCGAAGCATGGCATACCGGTTATCGCCGACGTGGATACAAGGAAACTGGTAAGGCTGCTTCGCCAGCGCGGCGCGATGCGCGGGATTATCGCGGTCGGCGAGCACAGCTACGAAGATCTGGTGAATGCCGCCCGGAATGCCCCTTCGATGGCTGGCCAGAATCTCGTATCCAAGGTGTCCACAACGGGCCGTTATGCCTGGACGCAAGGAGTTGAACCAGTCTCAGACTCCGATAAGCTCGTGCCGGCGGAAGAAGCTCAATTTCATGTGGTCGCCTATGACTACGGCATCAAACGGAACATCCTGCGGCATTTGGTCCAGATGGGATCGCGAGTTACCGTGGTTCCGGCAGATACCAGCGGCGACGATGTTTTATCGTTGAAACCGGATGGCGTTTTCCTGTCGAATGGTCCGGGAGATCCTGAGCCGCTCGAGCGCCAGGCTGCGGAAGTGAAGAAGTTGGTGGGCCGCGTGCCTGTATTCGGAATTTGCCTCGGACATCAGATTCTCGGTCTGGCCTTTGGAGGCAAGACCTACAAGCTCAAATTTGGACATCACGGCGCAAATCATCCCGTGCTGAATCGAAGCTCTGGGAAAGTCGAGATAACGTCACAGAATCATGGCTTCTGCGTGGATCCGAATTCTTTACGCGATTCCGAAATCGAAGTGACGCACGTCAATCTCAACGATCAAACGGTCGAAGGCCTGCGGCATCGGAGTGAACCCGTCTTTTGCGTGCAATATCACCCGGAGGCCGCGCCAGGCCCGCATGACTCGCATTACCTCTTTCATCAGTTCGCCTCTGTAATGAAAGAGCACAAAGCATAGCCATGCCGAAGCGGACCGATTTAAAGCGCATCATGATCATCGGCTCGGGGCCGATCGTCATCGGGCAAGCTTGTGAATTCGATTATTCGGGCGCTCAGGCTTGCAAAGCTTTACGGCAAGAAGGATACGAGGTGATATTGATCAACTCGAATCCCGCGACCATCATGACCGATCCCGACCTGGCGGACCGAACCTATGTAGAGCCCCTGAGCGTTCCGTTTGCGGCGGAGGTGATTCGGAAAGAGCGGCCGGACGCGCTTCTTTCGACGGTGGGCGGTCAGACGGGATTGAATTTGGCGGTTGAGCTGGCCGAATCGGGCGTGCTCGATGAATACGGCGTGGAGTTGATCGGGGCGAAAATCGACGCGATCAAAAAAGCCGAAGACCGGCTGCTCTTCAAAGATGCGATGCGAAAGATCGGGCTCGACATGACCCACTCGCAGCTGGTCAACAACGTCGACGCCGGGCTCGATTTTGCCGAGCGAAGCGGATACCCGGTCATCCTGCGTCCTAGCTTCACTCTGGGCGGTACGGGCGGAGGTATCGCCTATAACCGCGAAGAGCTGATCGAAATCCTGGAACGCGGGATTGATCTTTCGCCGGTGCATGAAGTGCTGGTGGAAGAGAGCGTCCTCGGCTGGAAGGAATTCGAGCTGGAGGTGATGCGCGACCTGGCTGGCAATGGGATCATCGTCTGCTCCATTGAGAATTTCGATCCCATGGGCGTGCACACTGGCGATTCCATCACGGTAGCGCCGGCCCAGACGCTAACCGATCGCGAATACCAGATGATGCGGGATGCGGCACTGCGGTGCTTGAACGAGATCGGCGTCGACACAGGCGGATCGAACGTCCAGTTCGCCATAAATCCCGAGAACGGGCGCATGGTGATTGTGGAGATGAATCCACGCGTGTCTCGAAGCTCCGCGCTTGCGTCAAAGGCGACCGGTTTCCCGATCGCCAAAATCGCGGCGAAGCTTGCCGTCGGATACCGGCTCGATGAGATCACAAACGACATTACGCGCGCGACCCCCGCCTGTTTTGAGCCAACGATTGATTACGTGGTTGTGAAGATTCCACGCTGGCAATTCGAGAAGTTCCCCGGCGCTGAGCCCGTTCTCGGAACCCAGATGAAATCGGTCGGCGAGATTATGGCCATCGGTCGCACGTTCAAACAGGCGCTGGGAAAAGGGTTGCGGAGCCTCGAAACCGGCAAATCGTCAACTGCTAAATCCTTGAACCCGGAATTGATAGCAAAGCGGCTGATCACGCCTAATCCTGAGCGCCTCGATTACATCCGGTTTGCATTCGATCTCGGGTACACGGTGGATCAGATCTTCGAAATGACCAGCATCGATCGCTGGTTCCTACAGCAGGTTTCGGAAGTAGTAGCTCTCGAGAAGTCGCTTGCCGGACGCAAGCTCGATTCGCTTACCGCCAGAGAGCTTCGAAAACTGAAGCGCGACGGCTTGGGGGATTCTCAAATCGGAAGATTGGTTGGCGCGGAGTCATTGGAAGTTCGCGCGGCTCGGGAAGCGCTCGGCGTGCGTGCGGTCTTCAATCGCGTGGACACTTGCGCCGCGGAATTCGAAAGCTTCACTCCATATATGTATTCGAGCTACGAGTCCGAAAACGAGGCTGACCCGACCGATCGCAAGAAGGTGATGATTTTGGGCAGCGGCCCAAACCGGATCGGTCAGGGAATCGAGTTTGACTACTGCTGCTGCCATGCCTCGTTTGCGCTCCAGGATTTTGGGTACGAATCGATCATGGTGAACTGCAATCCGGAAACTGTGTCGACAGACTATGACACAAGTGACCGGCTCTATTTCGAGCCACTGACCGAAGAAGAAGTTCTCAACATCCACGATGTAGAGCGGCCAGACGGTATCATCGTGCAGTTTGGCGGTCAGACGCCGTTGAATCTGGCAATGCCGCTGAAGAGCTTGGGCCTGCCGATCATCGGGACCGACCCGAGCAACATCGATCTTGCTGAAGATCGAAAGCTGTTCGGGAACCTGCTGAAGGATCTCGGCATTCCGTCTCCTGCGCATGGCGCGGCGACAAGCCTGGAAGAGGCCTGCAACGTGGCGCGCGAACTCGGGTTTCCGGTTCTGGTCCGGCCCAGCTACGTGCTGGGTGGACGCGCGATGGTGATCGCCTATAACGAAGAAACGGTACGGCACTACATGCAGGAAGCGGCTACTTTTTCTATTAAACGCCCGGTTCTGATTGACAAGTTTTTGGAGGACGCAACCGAGGTCGACGTCGACGCATTGTGCGACGGCGACAACGTGTTGATTGCGGGCATCATGGAGCACATCGAAGAAGCCGGCGTGCATTCCGGAGACAGCTCTTGCGTGTTGCCCGCCATTTCGATCGCGAAAAGCAGCCTCGAACAAATTGAGGAGTACACCACGAAGCTGGCCCGCGCCCTGAATGTCATTGGTTTGATGAATGTTCAGTATGCGATCAAGAACGGAGACGTGTACGTGCTGGAAGTTAACCCGCGCGCGTCCCGCACCGTACCGTTTGTGAGCAAAGCGACGGGGGTGCCGCTGCCAAAAATCGCGGTCGGGCTGATGCTAGGCAGGAAGCTGGATGAATTTACGGCGATGACCGGCGGAGTTGTAAATGGCAAGTTGAGCGTGCCGAACTTCTTCGTGAAGAGCCCGGTTTTTCCGTTCTCTAAATTTCCCGGCGTTGACCCGGCGCTGGGGCCCGAAATGCGATCGACCGGCGAGGTCATGGGCGTGGGAGAAAGCTTCGGTGAAGCATTTGCCAAAGCCCAGTTAGCAGCGGGTCAGCCTATTCCGGATAAAGGGGCGCTTTTCATTAGCGTGAACGATCGGGATAAGGCCGCCGCGGGCGAGGTGGCAATGAAGTTTCGAGATTTCGGCTTTGAATTGTTTGCGACCCGCGGTACGGCCATGACGTTGAAAGCTTCCGGTCTGCCGTGCAAGACGGTGTTCAAGGTGAACGAAGGCCGGCCGAACGCCGTCGATTTATTGAAAGCGGGCAAGCTCAACCTGGTGGTCTACACTACGACGGGAAGCCATTCGTTTCCTGACGAGCAGACCATCCGCCGCAACGCTGTTACTTATCGAATACCATGCATCACAACCATGAGCGGGGCGAGAGCGGCGGCCGAGGCGATCGCTTCCCGGCGTCGCGATCCAATTCGCGTATGGAGTTTGCAGGAGTTGCACGCGAGAGAAGCAGTGCAAGCGTCAGGACGCTAGTGGCGATGCCGAAGCGAGTGCGGCCTAGTGAATGGGAGAAACTCCTGCATAAAGTTGTAGGCCGCATCGGCGCCTAGACCAATAAAAGCTCGGGTGAAGCCGGCACCCACAGATCCCGTGCTCTTCGGTTGCCAAACATTGGTAAATTGACCAGCGCCGAATTCGCTCATGACGCGAGCCCAGGCGAACGAAGAAGCGCCCGTATCAGTCTTGCAAATGATGACTTGCTTCAAGGCATTGACGGCTCGCAGCTTCATGCTCTTGTCTTCTGAGGGGAAGTAGCGCGGGTCCTCATGGAAGGCGGATTCGAGGACGAACGCGAAGGTTTGGCGCGAGAAGTTGCCCGCGAAGCCTGATGCGTATCGATCCGCAAATCCTCCGAGACCTTGTCCCCATTCATGTGGCGAGTTTCGGGCTTGACCGATGGCAGCGCCAATGGCGGCGCCAACAAAGCCCCGGGCTCCGTAGCTTTGAACTACGCGATAGTCGAACTTGTCGCGCACGGTGAACGGAGGCGCGGAAATCGTGTTAGGAAGCTGCTCGAGCGGGTTTGTCTGGGCAGGTTGCTGTACTTGGCCGGGCTGCTGTGGAGGGGGAGCCGAATCTTTTGAAGTATTCTGCGCAACGAGGGAGGTGGTCATCAAAAGGAAAAGAGATCCAGCTACAAGAGTCACCCTTAAATCCATGTTACGCATTTACATATCGGCTACAATTCCGGTTCCTGGAAGAGGCGAATGCCGGCGATGCCTTCCGCGCCCGCATGCATGCATTCGGCGGCATTATCCCAATTCACTCCTCCGAGGGCGAAGACAGGCTTGCCGAGGCGGCAGGCTGCTTTCAAGGCGTCCAAACCGACCGGCGTGCCCTTACCGGGACTGTCGAATATCGGGCCGAATGTGACGAGTTGAGCATCAGTGGCCTTGATGTCCTCCAGCGTGTGGCACGAACGCACGGTTAACAGTCCTGGCAACGTTTGCCGCGGGGCAGTGGAGGCGAGATGGACGCCATCGGCCCGCGTCGCAACGGCGATGTCGGCGCGAGAGTTGACCAGAATCTTGGCCGGGACGTGCGCCCGCACTTCCAAATCGCGGACTTCAATTACGGCAAGCGTGAATTCGAATAGCTCACGGGCGGTGATGTCCTTTTCTCGAATCTGAATGAGGTCCACACCGAGATGCATCTGATCGCGAATGACTTCGAGAAGTGGACGGAAACCGCCAACGGCTTTTCGATCCGTGATGTAATAGCGTTTCATTTTTCGATGAAGTATACAGCGGAGGCTGGAATTTCAACCCGCAAGACGTCATTCCCTTTAAGCTGGTTAAAATCCGCCTCGCTGGCGATTGCGAAGATACCATGCTCGAAGGCGATCGAAACGCCTCGGGAAGAAGGGCTGTGGCTGAGGACACGCAAACTGAGCTGATTCTGAGATAAGCGGGCATCGGGGGGAAGAACCCTGATTTCAAATTGACGCACGCAGAGAAAGCCGTGATCGCCGATCAGATGGCCAGGCAAATACGGACCTTCAATCTCACCATTCAGTACAGATAAACGGCTCTTGTCCCGACCCGGATCGAGAGCGGTAATGGATGCGGGGATGATGTTGTAGACTCCCAGCGAACGGGCAACGTCCGTGGTAGCCGGTTCGGCGAAAACTGAATCGCGCGAACCGGACTGCAGAAAGCGGCCTCGATCCATCAGGCAAACGCAATCAGCCAGCTCAAAGCACTCTTCGAGATCATGAGTTACGAGCAGCATGGGAACTTGCAAGCGCTCGCGGGTTTTGCGCAAGAGGTCGTAGAAGGTCTGCCGCAGACGAACGTCGAGACCCCGACTCGGCTCATCGAGCAACAGGATGCGCGGCTCGCTCACGAGGATTCGCGCAAGCGCGGCGCGCTGCTTTTGGCCGCCAGAGAGCTGACCGGCCTTTCGCGCTGCGAGCTCGGTGAGCTCGAACGTTTCGAGAAGCTCATTAATGCGGCGATGGCGATTCAGGGCTCGTTTCTTTTCCGAAGGGGCAGCTGAGGCGGCGAAACGCAGATTCTCCCGTACGGTCATATGCGGAAACAAAGCGTGATCCTGGAAGATATATCCGCAACGCCGCCGCTGAGGAGTGAGATGGACCTGAGTGGCCGCATCGAAGTAGAGATCATCATTCACCAGGATGCGGCCTTCGTCGGGCCGGGTAAAGCCGCCGAGGCAGTTCAGAGTCAGTGTTTTTCCCGCGCCGCTTGGACCGAAAAGGACGGTTATGCCTGGATCGGCGCGCAAATGAATGTTCAATTCAAAAGCTTCTGAATTGGGCGCGGACGGAAAGCGCTTGACTAGCCGTGCGTCGAGCATGCTTTCTTAAGCAGCAGTGCTCGATCGGGAGGTACGAGAGAGATAACTTGCCGGCCAGAGCAGAGCCAGAGCAGCACAGGACACAACAAGCACCAGCACGCGCGCAAGCCGCCCATTGCCGGATTCGACTGCGTCATAGATGGCGACTGAGAGGGTTTGAGTCCGGCCCGGTATGTTGCCGGCAACCATGATGGTGACTCCGAAATCGCCCAGGGAGCGGGCGAAGCTGAGCGTCGCGAGCGAACTCAATCCGCGTCGAGCAAGAGGCAATGTGACCCGCCAAAACGTGCGCCACTCGGACGCTCCGAGGCTGTGCGCAGCCCATTCGTACCGGTAATCGACGCCTTCCAGAATGGCGCGAGCGGCTTTGATGTAGATGGGCGCGGAATGAAGAAATGCAGCGACAACGGCGGCTTCCCAGGTGAACACCAGCGGCTTGCCAAACACCGCTTCATACATATGCCCGAACGGCGACGTGCGTCCGACGAGGACCAGCAGATAATAGCCGAGCACCGTAGGCGGCAGCACGAGGGGGAGTGTGATGACTGAATCAAGGAAATTCTTTCCGCGGAAATCTTTGTGGGCAAGAATATAGGCAAGGAAGGTGCCCAGACTTAGGACAAAAAAGGTGGCGAGACTGGCGACTCGAAGACTGAGCCAGAGTGGAAACCAGTCAAGAGAAAATAGAGCGGCCATAGGCGTAATGGGAAAGACGATTATAGCCGTGACCGCCAATCGATTGGTGATTTAATAACAGTGGCCGCGGTTCGCCGACCGAGCCGCCCATCGAAATGAAAGGAGCGACCCCTCTCCATGAACCTGATTGTTAATCTGATTCTCTGCGGAGTTCTGTTATTGATTACCATCGCCACTTTTATGTATCGGAAGTGGCTGGAGAATCGCGAGGATCACTACATCCATTTGCATGGCGATCAGCGCGCTGAAAGCGTGATCAGCTCGCAAGCCACAGCGGCAAAGCGTCTCGCAACTATCGACAGGGTGAAGATGATTCTCGTTGTGCTGGTAATCCTCTACATTCTGGCGATTGTCGCGATGGTAACTTACAACGCCTGGAATAATACCGGCGGCGGGTAAGGAGTCGGCAGGCCAGTCGCACGACCGGCTTAAACGAGCTTCGTTTTCCTTAATGGCAACTCCCGGACGCGCTTGCCCGTCGCTGCGAATACCGCGCTGCAGATGGCCGGGGCGGTGGGCGGGACACCCGGCTCTCCTGCCCCGGTTGGCAGATCATCGGTCCCGACAAAGTGAACGTGTGTTTCGTATGGCGCTTCGTTGATTCGCGCGACAGGATAATCGTTGAAATTGCGCTGTTGCACGCGTCCATCAGCGGCGGTGATCTCACCCATAAGGGCAATGCTGGTACCAAAGACCGCTGCTCCCTCGAATTGAGCCTTCACTCGATCGGGGTTAATCACCTTGCCGCAATCGACTGCCAGATCGACTCGCGGAATACGCAGCTTGCCGCTTGAATCGACTTCCACTTCGACCACCGCAGCCACGTAGGTCAGGAAACTGCGATGCGCTGCAAATCCCAAGGCGCGGCCGTTGCCGGGCTTCTTATTGGCCCAGCCGGAACGCTCCGCGGCTACTTCTACAACTCGCCTTAAACGGCCCGTATCGACCGGATATGCAGCCAGCGACTTTCCATAATTCGAGTACTTGGCGTTCTGGCCTTCGAAGTCAATCTTGCGTGGTTTTCCGAGCGCGGCGAGCCAGTATTCGATTGGGTCCTGGTCAGCGGCATGAGCCAGCTCATCGATGAAGGATTGAATACCGAATGCATGATAAACGTTCGAGACGGATCGCAACCATCCGATGCGGACGTGAGCCTGAGCCGGACCGTTCTCTGCGCGAAGATTCGGAATGTCGAACGGAACGTCCACAAAACCGAGAGACATCTCGCCGACGCCGCCATACTGCTCCTTCTCATCGAAGGTAGAACCGATTGGCGGGAAGACGCTGCGCTGCAGCCACGCAACCGGCTTCCCGGCAGCGTCCAAGGCCGCTTTGAAGTACATGGCGGAGGTCGAATGATAGTAATCAAAGCGAATATCTTCTTCACGCGTCCAGGAGACTTTTACGGGCTTTCCGACTTTCTTCGACAGTATGGCGGCTTCGGCTACGTAATCCGGCTTTGACTTTCGGCCGAAGGCTCCGCCTAGCAACGTGACGTGACAAATCACGTCCGTCGGTTTGATGCCGAGCGCTTTCGCGACGGTGGTCTGGACTTCTTGCGGGTTCTGGGTCGCGGTCCAAGTTTCTACCTTGCCGTCCCGATATTCCGCGACCGCTGCCGGCGGTTCCATAGGAGCATGCGCGAGCAACGGCGTGTAGTAGTTCGCTTCGACTATTTTGGAGGCATTCGCAAATGCGCCATCCACATCGCCAACGCTCCGCACGACCTTCTGCGGCTTATTTGCAGTTTCAGTCAGGGATTTGCGGTACGAACCGGAATCGAAGATGGCGTGCGGCCCGTACTCCCAATCAATCTTCAGCTTCTTGCGGCCTTGAGAGGCAGCCCAAGTGTTGTTGGCGATCACCGCGACGCCGCCGAGCGCCTGAAAACCGTATGGCGGCTGCGCACCTTCGATGACGACGGTCTGCTGGACTCCGGAGATCTTGCGAGCTGCCTGGTCATCGTAGCCTTTCAACTTGCCACCCAAAACCGGCGGCCGCTCAATGGATGCATAGACCATTCCAGGCAAATGAACATCAAAGCCGTAAACACTGCGTCCGGTGCAGACGCCGGACAAATCAACGCTGGGCACGCCCTTTCCGATGTAGCGGAAATCAGCGGCTGATTTGAATTGCAGCTCCTCTTTTCTGGGCATCGGCTGCTTAGCGGCTGCCGAAGCGAGCTCGCCGTAGCTCAAGTTGCGGCCCGTTGGCGTATGCACGACCTGGTGGTTCTGGGCGCGGCATTCGGTGACAGGAGCATTCCATTGCGATGCCGCGGCTCGCTCCAGCATCAGCCGGGCGGTGGCGCCGGTTTGCCGCATAACTTCATAGAAGTCACAAATTGAAGCCGATCCATCTGTGTTCTGGGAACCGTATTTCGCGTCGCCAAGAGCCTGCTCGACGCGTACTCGGGCCCAATCGGCATCCAGTTCATCGGCGACCACCATGGGTAGCGAAGTGCGAATGCCGGTACCCATTTCGGAGCGATGAGCGACGATAATCACCGATCCATCGGTGTCGAGACCTAGATAAACGCTCGGATTCCAGGCAGATTTCGAAGCATCGAGATCAGCCGGTTCCGCATCGGCGGGAAACACCTGGGCGGCAAAGACCAGCGCTCCCGCGGAGAAGAGGCTTCCAAGGAAATCGCGGCGAGTGGCCAATTGTATGCGGTTCATGCTTTCACCTCCGAGGCGAGCTTGATAGCTTGCCGGATGCGTTGGTAGGTCCCGCATCTGCATATATTGCCTTGCATGGCCTCATCGATGTCGTGGTCGGTAGGCTGGGGCTTGCTCTTCAACAAAGCCGCGGCCTGCATGATCTGGCCGGTTTGGCAGTAACCGCATTGCGGGACATTGAGCTGTTCCCAGGCGCGCTGCACGGGATGATCGCCGGTCGTGCTCAAACCCTCAATGGTCAGAACCTCTTTACCGGTGAGACTCTGCATCGGCATGAGGCAGCTTCGGGCCGCTTCGCCGTTGATGTGCACGGTGCATGCGCCGCACAGGCCCATGCCGCAGCCGAATTTCGAACCGGTCAGCTGAAGCTCATCGCGCAGATACCACAGCAGCGGCATCGCGGGATCGCCACTATATTCTTTCTCGGTTCCATTTATTTTCAGGCGAATCATTGGAGAACTCCTCAAATCGCGAACCACCCGAGGGAACGCGATATGTAGGTTAGTTTAGCGCCGGAGCTGGCACGCGAGCGGCCGACTCGCTTACGCTCGCGGTTCTGAAACGCGGTTAGGCGGCCGACTCGCTGACGCTCGCGGTTCTGAAACGCGGATCGGGCGGCCGACTCGCTGACGCTCGCGGTTCTGAAACGCGGATCCAGTGCAAACGGATGTCACATTCGCGGTTTGGTAGGGGTCAGGCGGCTTTTTGCACCTTTGCAGGGGTAGGGATCGAGTGTTCGATCTGCGAATTCAGCAGAATTTGGTGGTCTACCTTGGCTTCAGCGAGTAAAACGTTCATCCGATGCAGGTCCTGCTTGCGTTTTTCGACCGATTCTTTGCGGGCGTCTTCAGCTTCCCGCTGCCTCTGCCGTTCGAACCCAATTTCTGCTCTTCTCTTTTCCGCTCTGAGCTTTAGAAGATCGTTCAGACATTTATGGAAGGCGCGATCGTTGGTGGTTTGATAGCGCATAAACAGCGTGAATTGCTTTTCATGCTCGTGCTCCGCGAGACCGTCTTCGAGAAGGATGTTTTGGAGAGTGACGGCACGCTGGCTGAGCCAGTGATGCTGCGCCATTTTTTCGATCAGGATGGCTTCGGTGGGGGTAGAAGGTTTGTGTTCCAATCGGAGAGCGATTCGCAGATCTTCGAATTGTTCGGCGTTTTCGGCCGGAAGAACGTTGAATGCTCCGCAGAATCCCCATCGAAAATTGTTGAGGCAGGAAACGGCCTTGCCGTCCTCGGTTTTGGGGCCGGTACTGTGCTGAGCATTGGCCTGATTGGCTGCGACTTGTTTTTCTGTTGACATTGGAAGCTCCTTGGGCGAAGGCATGGCTCGCCACTACGGAAAGGTTAGGCCGCTAAAGCGGATGGCCAGATACTGGTGAAGCATGCGCCTGGCGAGGTGATGTTCCGTAAGCTGCTGAGCGGAAGGGCGGTTCAGGTGATGAGCGGGTTTGGAAAAAAGTTCGGAGGCGTTGTGAACGGATTGCTGACCCTGGACCGTAGCTTCGTGACGGAATATGCCGGCGCACGGTCGCCACGGCTAAAACGGGTGCGTGGAGGAAGACTTGAGAATGATCCTTCAACTTTTAGAGGATGGATTGTTCATGCAAGTTGAAAGGGCGGAGGTCATTGTAAGAGATGGGCGACAGCACCCCAAGTGAACATAGCGGGATTATCGGAACTGGAGAACGACGGCAAAGGCAGGCTCCGGGCCACAACGCCGTCCGCGTCGCCGCCGGCACTCACACCCCCTCTGGCGATTGGCAGATAATGATGTTTCCTAATGCCGAGGTTCCGAATGTGCCTAACGCCGCGTCACGCGAAACTGCTGGTCCGCTTCCTCGATTCGGTGGACAGTATCGTCACGGCCCGGCTTCTGCCTGGCGCCACAGTTGACGAACCACACCTAACGTCAATTCTGCGAGAGACGCTCGATGAGCGCTTCACCGGTTTTCACGCTCTGTCCTATAGTCTGAAGCAGCTCCAGGACGATCTGACGCAAGACGGGACCGCTACCAAGGTCTCGCTCTCGATCGAAGCTAAGGAGTACTCTCGGCACGTAGAAAATCGCATCACTCAAGCGGACCTTGGAGTGGTTCTTCGTTACGATAACTACTTCCGCCCAGACGACTCATTCACGAGGGCAGCCCTCTTTCAGGCCAAACGCCTCTTCTGCGCTCGCCGCAACCACGGATTAAACTATTCAGGGGATGACCGCTTTCAGAGCTTCGACATCAAGCAGCTTCAACGCATCGTCGATCTGAACGACCGGCACAGCAGCCTTCTTTATTATCTTTTCTACTGTCCGCTGTTGGAGGCTTACGATGAGCAGACCCGCCGCGCTCTTCGGTATTTTACGCTCCCGAACTCGCATTGGCACCACTTTCATCCGTTTCACATGATCGAAGAGTTTGGATTCCCTTGGTGGTCTCATGTCGAAGAGTACGCTTCCGATCCGAAGCGACATTTTCCCGGCCTCATCGCGAGCAGGATCTATTGGCTCCGGGGAGAATACCTAGAGCAACAGGATCAATCATCATCGTCCAAACACTGGATCCCCAAATCGAAGCAGGACGCTCCAACTGTTCGGAGTGTCTACGAAAGGATGTGGAACGACACCCAGGCGTTCTCTTGGTTCATCGTCTATCAGATTCTTCAGGGCAGGGAAGGCTCTTCTTCCGATGAGGCCATCGGAATGGCGCGTGGCGACGGAGCGAGTCAGGAACTTGGCATTGCACCCCGCTATACGATGGAGCTCCGGATCACGGTGGGCGGTGAGGGCCAAGGGTAAGCGCGATGCAAAGCGGATGAAATAGGGGGCGAGAAAAGCGAGTCGACATATGTTTGTCGGCTTTGTCTTGTTTGAAGCGTTGGATAGTACAGGTCGCGTCGAGTCCTTTCTTGCTTTTTCGACTCGTTCGCCGAATACGGCGCTACCGGTTCAGAAGGACAGGTAAAGCCATCGTGGACGGACGAACTCGCTACGCTTCGATCTCCGCAGGCCGACAACGGTTAAATTGCAGCCGGTGAGCGGCGTTTCAAGGGAGTAATCTCCCACAAGGGAACTTCGGGCCATACATTTTAATGTGTTCCTGGGCGAATTTGGGCTGGAACAGCATGCTGCCTCGCCCGGCATTCCGCCCTAAGCTCAAAGCCTCGAGGTCGTCAGGGGATCTCCTCGGGAATTGGTAAGCTGGTCGCGAATACCGTTCTGGGAGATTACGCTTGTGGAGCATTCCATCGCATCAACTTGACGCATAACGCGCTGCCGTTCAACGTCATCAACGGCGACTCTACTCCGCGTTTTGCCTAGACATGGAGCGGCTCCGAGAGAGTCCGATCTCGTGGCGTTGAAATAACATGCTGATATCCGCGTTTGGAATCGTGACAGTTAAAAGGTAATTCGTGTTGTTCGGGCACGTTGAACTAATGCGAGTTTCGCCTTCCGCTCCGCTTTGTAGTCAAACGACTCGTCAATCGCGGCCATGAACCGCGAGCCCAAAAAGTAAGAATCGATTGTGCTCCCGTCGGAGTCAACCAAGAAATCACCGGCCACGTACTGGCCGACGCTGTGGAATAAAAGAACAAGGGAGGCAGCGAACCCGCGAGAAATTAATTTGTTGAGTACGTCGATGTCGCCGGCGTTTTCAAAACCGACTGTCCTGCCGGCGTCTACAGCCGCTATACGTTGCAAGATCTGGGAGGGAGTCAAATGAACAAAAGTCGACGTCTCCCCATAAAGTCTGCCGAGTTCCTCATCGAACTGCTCCTGATCGGAAGACGCCAGCATCCATAATTTCAGATCCCGTTTCATCGAGATCTTGGACGAGGACAGTTCCTTGTCGAACTGGATCAGCTTGTCGTTGACACTTGAACTGTAGCTCTTCTGCTGCACATAGCAAAGTTTGATGGAAGACTCGATGATGAAGCGGAGTTCCCGCTTCGGGACGCTCAAGGAGCCTGACTCCGCAAGAAGCACTAGGCTGATGGCGGATTCAATTAAATCTTGTGAAAGGTATGAAAGCAAGTGCGTGGATCCGAAGCTTGGGTCGCGCGCCGAGTCTCCGATGATGAACCGAATCGCTGAGAGATAGTCATGAACGATTCTTCTGTTGATGTTCAGTAGACGGGCTGCTAGTTCAAGACGTTGAGAATCGTTCTCTTCGCTCATGGTTCGCATTCACAGGATAATTGATTGCCGGATTGCCTCGCTTATTCGATTTCGGGTTCGCTCCGAATAGGAAGCTCGCGGTTTTGTGGTCCGGCATTTTCACGTAAAACGCGCATCTCGTACATTGATCTCAATCGGGTCGGCTTCTGCTCGCCACGCGGGTCTTCTTTTTATATAGTTTGATGAAGAGTTGAAGGGGTTTGAGCAGACAGATGAAAGTATTTCTTTTGCAAATACTGTCGCGGGAATTTTGGCCAACGGGTCGCTTACGCTTCCGGCTCGGTCCAGCATTGAAGTGTGACCGAGCGCAAGAGAATCAGGCCACATGCGCCCGTGGGTTCCCAGGAGTCGGAACGCACGACGCACATTGGGCGATTGGTTAGCGCCTGGCGATGTAGTACGCAAGATCGAATGCCGATTGCGGAAGCTCATCGCTCTTCCAGGGCGGCATAAGCGAGCGTATGGAACTCGCCCATGATGCGGAGACCCAAATGAAGCTGGCGATGAAAACCGTGATCCTATCTTCCTTGGGATCGATGGTGAATTTAGTGTAGAAAAATCCTCCCAGGGAAGCGTGCGAACGTTTTATCGCGGAATATCAAAGGGACGGCGACGACGTGTACCGTAACCTTATTGGAAAAGTGGCTGCGAGCAAGCCATTTAATGTCGAGATCAAAAATAAAAGGGTCCATGCGTTCATACACATCCGCGATCACCCCTTGCACCTTTGACCTCAAAATGAGTATTCAGGCGGAAAAACCCGTAACCCGATCCTCGGCGCGTCCGAAGAATTAGGCCCGCTTTTGCCAATGTGCAGGGTCGCGGCTTGCGTGAAAGCACGCGAGGACAAGCAAGGTATCGTCGTCGTCGATCACGAAAAACAGCGCGTAAGGGAAGCGGCGCAAAAGAGCGCGGCGCACGTTCTTGTAGACAACCGGAAACTGCCGGGGGCCGCTGCTGATGCGCTCGACAAGAGCGTCAATCGCTTGGCGGAAACGTCGCCCCAGGCCGGCGGCTTGACGTTCGTACCAGTTTTGGGCCTCGATCAATTCAGCGCGGGCCAGTGGCGTGAAGATGACGGGATATGTTATGGGCAACGCTGCTCAAGCTCGGCCTTGAGAGCTGCCCATGTTACGCCGTTGTGCCGGTCCTCATGGAGGGAAGCGAGGCGGCGATCTAGCTCGGCTTGCTGCGCTTCGGTCAAGGGAAGCTGCTCATGATCGAGGCTGTCCCATAACTGCGCGATAAGGTCGAGCCGTTCCGGGGGCGTCAACCGTCCGATCTCGTCAGGCGTAAGTGACTGCATGTTTCGAGCGTACGAAAATCATACGGCCGCAGGCAAGTGCGAAGGTCCACTGTTTTGAGACAAACGATGGCGGAAAAGCTGCCGGGGGCAAACGCTTTCATTACCCAAAAAGACCTGCACGAAGGCTCACTGGCTTGAACCGGTAAGGTATGGGGTAGCCTGGTGCGCCTCGATGATCGAGATGGTGAATTCCTCCGGTCGTTAGTGGGACCGCCGACTGGAGAGGTCCCGCGTAAAGCGGCCAAGGCCCGATCTATGGTTGAGGCCTGAACATTTCTTGGGCACTTTTTCGGCAGCGCTTACGTATTCTTCTTCATGGATTCCGTGCTGCAGGATTTTCGGTATGCGATCCGGATGCTGATTCGGGATCGCGGGTTCTTCATGACGGCTGTGATGGCGCTGGCACTTGGCATTGGGTCCGTGACGGCGATCTTCAGCGTCATCGACAATGTGTTGCTGGACCCGTTCCCGTACAAGGGCGGGACGCGGTTAACGGGCGTCGAGATTCACGACTCCAGCCGGGCGCAAGACGGCGGCAGACAGGCGTACACGCAAGCCGAGTTTGTACAGCTTCAGCAGCAGAATCATGTCTTTGAAGACAGTATCGGGCTCATCCAGGATCGCGTACTTATGACCGATCCGTCGGGCCGCCTCGAATCATTCCTACGGGCGAAATTGACCGGCAACGCCTTCGATTTCTGCGGTATGCAGCCGCTCATCGGCCGCTACTTTACTCAGGAAGATGCGAAACCGGGAGCCGCGCCGGTGTTGGTGCTGAGCTACAAGGTCTGGCAGAGCCGGTTCGCCGGCGACCGCAATATTCTCGGCAAGAACTACATTCTGAACGGCATTCCCACGACCCTGATCGGGATCATGCCTAAGCGATTTACACTGTGGGGCGTTGACCTGTGGATGCCTTTCACACCGAATCCGTCAGAAGCTGACGCGAACTCCGACTTCGTGTTTCTGATGGGGCGTCTGAAGCCGGGACTCACACCGAAATCCGCGGCGCCGGATCTGAACATCATTGCCCACCGGCTAGCAAAGCAGTATCACGTCTTCTACCCCAAGCAGTTTGACGTTCGCGTCCCGCTGCTGATCGACAACGTGGTGGGGAAGTTTCGCGAAACCCTTTACATTCTGCTGGGCGCGGTGGGGCTGCTGCTGTTAATTGCGTGCGCGAATGTGGCCAATCTGCTCCTGGCGCGCGCTACGGCACGCGAGAAGGAGTTCGCAATCCGAAGCTCGCTGGGCGCGGGACGGTGGCGCGTGATGCGGCAGCTTCTGATTGAGAGTTCATTGCTCGCCTGGTGCGGGGCCGGGCTCGGATGCGCGTTCGCGGCGGCGGGGCTGAAGGCGCTGACGGTGGCGCTGCCGAAGTTCACTTTCCCCGATGAAGCCGATATCCGGCTGAACCTTCCGGTACTGGGAGGGACGGTAGTCGTCGCGGTACTGACTCCTGTAATTTTCGGGCTGATCCCTTCGCTGGGGGCGTTCGCACGCAATCTGGCGGAGCCGTTGAAAGCGGCCGGGCGGGGCAACAGCGGCTTTCGTCGCGGGAAAATGCGGAACGCACTGGTGGTGTTCGAGGTTGCCCTGTCGCTGTTCTTGCTGAGCGGCGCAGGCTTGCTTATGCGGAGCTTCCTGGTGCAGCGCGGCGCAGACCTGGGCTTCCGCGCCGACAAGTTGCTGGTTGCACAGATCCAGTTGGGAAAGCAGTACCCTACTGCTGAATCGCAGTATCGCTTTGCCCGAGACCTGACGGATAAGCTGCGCGCGGTCCCGGGCATTACCTCCGCTGCGACTGCGCTCGAGTTTCCGCCGTTCGGCGGCATTCGTACAACGTTCGATGTGGCTGGAATCTCACATAGCGAGAAGTGGAACGGACAGGCAGGCCTGGTGGACCCCCGCTATTTTGAGACCGTGGGCACCCACATTCTCAGCGGCCGCACTATCACGGACGCCGATATGTTTGGCAAGCACATGGTAGCGGTGGTGAACCAGACGTTTGTCACGAAGTTGATGCACGGCGCGAACCCGGTGGGCAAGCAGGTGCGGATCGATGTCTTCGAGCAAGCTCCGGTCCCGATCAAGAATCCATGGTTTGAGATCGTCGGCGTGACGTCCGACCTGCGCAATAGCGGACTGGTCGATCCGACGGTGCCGGAAGCATACACCCCCATGACGCTGTCCGGATACGGCGGCTTTGGAGTATTTGTCAAGACCGCCGGTTCGCCCGCCGCAATGAGCAAGACTCTGGAGAGCAGCATACTTTCTCTTGACAAGAATATTGTTCCGCAACAGTCAGGAACTATGACGCAGCTGCTTGATCAATTCTTGTTCTCGCCAACTCGATTCGGAGTGCAACTATTTTCGGTCTTCGCCTCCATCGGGTTCGTGCTGGTTTGTGTCGGCGTCTACAGCGTCATTTCATACACGGTGTCACAGCAGCAGAAGGAAATCGGCATACGCATGGCGCTGGGTGCATCTAGCGGCAACGTTCGGGGCCTGGTGATTCGGGCCGGCATGCGATTCGTGATTGTGGGAATCCTCATCGGCGCGATTCTGTCTTTCTTGCTGCTGCGCGTTATGCAAAACCAGATTGCCGGGATCAAGACATACGATCCGGTGACGCTGATTTCCGTGGTCGCGATTCTGCTGCTAGCAGGGTTCGGAGCATCGTACGTTCCATCGCGGCGGGCGACGCTTGTGGATCCCCTAATTTCGTTGCGCTATGAATGAATAACCCGTTACTCTGCTTTGGCAATTAGGAAGGTAAGATCGGGTTGTCGCATCTGACAAACAGCGCGTAAGGGAAGCGGCGCAAAAGAGCGCGGCGCACGTTCTTGTAGACAACCGGAAACTGCCGGGGGCCGCTGCTGATGCGCTCGACAAGAGCGTCAATCGCTTGGCGGAAACGTCGCCCCAGGCCGGCGGCTTGACGTTCGTACCAGTTTTGGGCCTCGATCAATTCAGCGCGGGCCAGTGGCGTGAAGATGACGGGATATGTTATGGGCAACGCTGCTCAAGCTCGGCCTTGAGAGCCGCCCATGTTACGCCGTTGTGCCGGTCCTCATCCAGGGAAACGAGGCGGCGATCTAGCTCGGCTTGCTGCGCTTCGGTCAAGGGAAGCTGCTCATGATCGAGGCTGTCCCATAACTGCGCGATAAGATCGAGCCGTTCCGGGGGCGTCAAGCGTCCGATCTCGTCAGGCGTAAGTGACTGCATGTTTCGAGCGTACGAAAATCATACGGCCGCAGGCAAGTGCGGAGGTCCACCCTTTTGAGAAAGACGCACACTAAGCGATTAGTTTGCGCGCGGCAATCTAGTACGCAAGATCGAATGCCGATTGCGGAAGCTCATCCCTCTTCAGGGCCACATGCGCCTGGCAAGGTGATCTTCCGTAAGCTGCTGAGCGGAAGGGCGGTTGAGGTGATAGGCGGGTTTTGAAAAAAGCTGAAAGCGTTGTGATCGGATGGGTCAGCGCTCGATGCTCAGCGCTTTATCGCGAACAGCAACGCGCTCCAGACCTGGTTGACAGAGCAGATCTTGTAATCGACCAAGCCGAGATCGATCCCGGTTTCGCGCACCAGACGCTCAGTCACGCCGCCTCGCGCGCCTGAGACTCCTTTGCGCCACAGGATCCAAAGCTTGCTCTGGCGGGCCACTTCGCGAATGCTCGATATGACCAGCCGCAAGGAATGGGCTTCGTGCGCGAAACAGAGAGTCACCGACGCATGAGCGTTGGGTCCGTCCATGATCGCGACATTCCGAGGTAATTCGCCTAGAACTTTCAGCACGTCACGGGGCGCATCGATCAGCGCCAGAGTGGAACCTTCCTTTATGCCAAGCTTCTGAGCGGCGGTGCGGGAGGCGTATCGATCCATCATCTGAGCGGGTTTAACGGGATCGTTTGGCGGATCGGCCAGCGCTTGTTTTAAGGCGGGCGCGAGGCCGGGCAGGGAACAATAGCGCGCGTCAGGGAGTTCGGCTCGGATACGATCGATTTTTTCTTTCGCGCCTTCAACAAACACAATCGGGATGCGGCGCGTAGCCGGGGATTGCCGCAAGGCGATCGCGATCTCTCTTCCGTGGGAAGGAAGCCGGGATAAATCAATAACAAATGCGTCGGGGGGCGATTCGCGCCAGCTCCGCATCAGCGCCGGCCGAAATTGCTCATCATATTCGACTTCGTGCCCTGCGCGCCGCAAGAGATCAATGTGAGGCTCCGATTCCGTGGCCTTCCAATGGAGCAGCCGTATGCGCGACATTCCGGCATATTAACAAGCCCGCGGGCGGTTACGCGATCATAGGTCGCCGTTCGCGGTATACGGCCTGGCTCATCGCGGCTGGGTTATATACCTTGACACGCATATGCCGCCCCGAGTATATTATGAGAGTGGAATCGGTCTTCGAGATCATTGCGGAGCCAAACCGCCGCGCGATATTGAATCTTCTGGTCTCGTCACAACAGTCGGTTGGACAGATCGAGCATCAACTTCGCATGCCGCAGCCAACCGTATCAAAGCACCTGCGAGTGCTGCGGGACGCCGGTTTCGTGGAGTCCAGGGTGGACGCACAGCGCCGTCTCTACCGGCTGAGACCTGAACCACTTCAGGAGGTCGATGCCTGGCTGGCTCCGTTCCGACGGTTCTGGTCCGCTCACGTGGATGCTCTCGAACGCCACCTCGACCGCATGGATGAAGTTGAACCACGCACAAGGGGCACCAACGCGCTAAAGCGAAGACGCCCTGTGCGCGCATCAACACCCAGGAAAAGAAAGGATAAGGAGAAGACGGCGCGGCCCAAACCGCGAACGTGACATAGGAGAAACGAAATGAAAATCAAACTGACCAGCGTATACGTGGATGACCAGGAGAAGGCCCTGCGCTTTTATACGGAGGTACTGGGCTTTGCCAAGAAGGCCGATTTCAGTCAGGGGCCATTTCGCTGGCTGACCGTGGCCTCGCCCGAGGAGCCGGACGGCACTGAGCTGCAGCTGGCGCTAAACAACAACCCGGCGGCGAAAGCGTATCAGCAGGCGATCTTTCAACAGGGCCAGCCCGCGGCCATGTTCTACACGGACGACGTGAAGGGCGACTACGAGCGGATCAAGGCGCGAGGGGCCGAGTTCACGATGCCGCCAACGGACGTAACCGCCTCGACCATTGCGATGCTGAAAGACACCTGCGGCAATCTCATTCAGCTGATTCAGCTGGCACGCTATTCACGATAGGGAGAAGAAGGTGACCGATCGCGAGCAGTACAGACCGGGTCCGGCCAGCGGGGCGCAGGTACGAAAGGACGGAGAGAAGTGGACGCTCATTGTCGTAAGAGAACTGCGCCACTCGCCGGAGAAAGTGTGGCACGCGCTTACGGACCCGGCGCATCTGCGCGAGTGGGCTCCCTTTGAAGCCGATGGGAGCCTGGGTACGATTGGAACGGTCAAGCTCACCTGGGCGGGAAGGCCCACGCCGCTCGAAACAAGAGTGGCGCGAGCCGACGCTCCCAAGGTGCTTGAGTACAGCGACCTCCGGTGGGAGCTCGAGCCGCTTGGCACCGGCACGCGCCTCACGCTCTGGCACAACATCGATCGCCGATTCATCTCGTGGGGCGCCGCGGGATGGCACATTGCTTTTGATGTTCTGGATCGGTTTCTCGCCGGTAAGCCGATTGGACGCATTGCCGGCGCAGAGGCGATGAAGTTAGGGGACTGGCAGCGATTAAATGCCGATTATGCGGAGCAGTTCGGAATTCAACCGCCCGGTTGGGCGCCTAAGGAGGCTCAAAAGTCATGAACAAATGGGTTCGGCAGACTCACCGCTGGCTGTCTATTGCCTTTACGCTGGCGGTCATCATCAACGGCGTGGCCGTGCTACGGGGCAAGTATACCTCTGGCGTGGGCCTTTTGGCTGTGTTCCCGCTCGCATTGCTCCTGTTCACCGGTCTATATTTATTCGTGCTCCCGTATGCCACTAAGTGGCGCAGAGGACGACGCGCATGAAAAGGCCCGTCCCGGTGGAATCTGCTTCTGCATTAATCGATAAGAAGATCAAGGAACTTGGGGACTGGCGCGGGAAGACGCTCGCGAGAGTGCGCGAAATCATACATGAAGCAGACCCTGAGATCGTCGAAGAATGGAAGTGGGTCAAGCCGACAACGCCGGGGACTCCGGTCTGGTCTCACGGCGGCATCGTCTGCACGGGCGAGACGTACAAGCACGTCGTGAAGATGACATTTGCCAAGGGAGCCGCGTTGAAGGACCCGTCAGGTCTATTCAACTCGAGCCTCGGCGGGAATGTCAGGCGCGCCATCGACATCCACGAAGGCGACAAGGTCGATGAGGCGGCTCTGACGGATCTCATCCGCGCTGCAGTGGCGCTCAATCTATTGAGTAATTCGCGCCGATAAGGCAGCTCCCCGCGATACGCTGGTACTCACTGGTGCTCTTGTCGCCACGGCGTTGCTCAGCCCAGCGGCTACATCGATCCAGCGCAACGCGCCCTTTCGCTTCATCCTTTGATACTGCTGCGCGAGGAGTAACTGGCGCGCGGGGTTCGCCGCATCTAAACAAAAAGCTTGCATTCAGGTCACTGTTGTAGTTAAGTATAACAGTAGAGACCAGCGCGGTGGATCGACCTCGGGCCGTCGGCCGCTCCTCTCTCGCAAGAACGATCTGGAACACAGGATGGATGGGGAGTGGAACGACAGTCAGCCGATTTACCGCCAGCTTCGGGACCGTGTCGTCGCGATGATACTCGACCGCGTGCTCAAAGAAGGCGAGCCGCTGCCGTCTGTGCGCAATGTCGCGGCCGAATATCGGATCAATCCGCTCACCGTGCTGAAGAGTTATCAGCAACTGGTCGACGAGCAGCTTGTCGAGAGGAAGCGAGGACTCGGGATGTTCGTGAAGCCGGGCGCACGCAATCTGCTGCTCGAGGGCGAACGCCAAAAATTCCTTGCGGAGCAATGGCCCAGGATCTACGCAACTATTCAGCGGCTCGGCCTGACGCCGGAGGAACTGTTGGAGGTTGCCCCAGCCCGAGGGTCGAGATCGAAGCGTGGCAAGGAGAACCACTGAGCCCATGGCATGCATAGAAGCACGCGGTCTCCGTAAGGCCTTTGGCACAACCGTCGCGTTGGACAGCGTCAGTTTGCGTGTCGAAGAGGGCCGCATCCTCGGGCTTATCGGCCTCAATGGCGCAGGCAAAACCACTGCCCTGAACGCGATTCTCGGTCTCACTCCCTACCAGGGCGAACTGAAGGTGCTGGGACGTGACCCCTGGACGGCGCGCGATCAGCTCATGCGCGATGTCTGCTTCATTGCCGATGTTGCCGTGCTGCCGCGCTGGCTGCGGGTTTCGCAGGCGCTCGACTACGTCGCCGGCGTGCATCCGCGATTCGATCGCGCGAAGGCGGAACGTTTTCTTGCGAAGACCACCATCCGTCGCGCCAGCAAGGTGAGGGAACTGTCGAAAGGCATGGTGGCCCAGCTTCACCTCGCTCTGGTGATGGCTATCGACGCGAAATTGCTCGTGCTCGACGAGCCAACGCTCGGGCTCGATATCCTCTATCGCAAGCAGTTCTACGATTCGCTGCTGAACGACTACTTCGATCACAGCCGCACCATCGTGGTGACGACACACCAGGTGGAAGAGATCCAGCACGTTCTCACCGACCTCATGTTCATCGATCGCGGCCGAATCGTTCTCAATTGCAGCATGGAGGAATTTGAGTTGCGCTACCTCGAGGTGACGGTGCATCCAGACCAACTCCCCGCAGCACGAGGGCTCAGGCCGATGCACGAGCGCCAGGTGTTCGGTCGCAGCATCCTGCTGTTCGATGGGGTCGATCATGATCAACTTTCCGCAATGGGCGACGTGCGCACGCCCAGCATCGCCGACGTCTTCGTTGCCGTGGTAGGCAATCACAGCGGCGAGGCACAAGGAGCGGCCAGATGAATACTCAATCGAACGCCACGCCCGAGTCTGCATTCGACTCTCAAGTAATGGCGCCTCCAGCGGTTTCAGCCACGCGGCCCCTTTATTGGTCGGTGCGACGCGAATTGTGGGAGAACCGGTCGATCTATATCGCACCGCTGGCCGCCGCCGGCGTCGTAATGCTCGGATTCTTGATCAGCCTGATCGGTCTGCCGCAAAGTATGCGTGCAGTAGCGACGCTCGACCCGGCGCACCAGGTCGCCGTGCTCGCCATGCCCTATAGCCACGCTGCGTGGTTGCTCATCTTAACCGCGTTCCTCGTCGGAGTCTTCTACTGCCTGGACGCGCTGCATGGCGAACGTCGCGACCGCAGCATCCTGTTCTGGAAATCGTTGCCGGTTTCGGATCTTACGAGCGTGCTCTCAAAGGCGAGCATTCCGCTCATAGTTCTGCCGCTACTCGTCTTCGCGATCACGGTTGCCCTCCAGGTGATGATGCTGCTGTTGAGCAGTGCGGTCCTGCTGTTGAGCGGTGTGGGCGCCGGGACGCTGTGGGCCCACTTGCCTTTGTTCCAGATGGATTTGGTGCTGCTCTATGCGCTCATCGTGCTTGCGCTCTGGCATGCGCCTATTTACGGTTGGTTGCTGCTGGTGTCCGGGTGGGCGCGCCGAGCGACATTTCTATGGGCCGCGTTACCGCCGCTTGCGATCGGCGGGTTCGAGAAGATTGCGTTCCATACTTCACTTTTCGGCTCGCTGCTGAAAGACCGCTTGATTGGATTCGCTGCGAACGCTTTCGCCTTCCGGACACCGGGTGGCGCTCCGGTCGATCCTCACTTTATTCCGGTCACGCAACTTACGCCGGGCAAATTCCTGAGCAGCCCGGGTCTGTGGATCGGGCTCGCAGTAGCCGCAATATTCCTCGCGGCAGCGGTCCGGCTGCGCCGCTATCGTGGACCAATCTGATTCGCAGGCACATTATTTCAACCCCCATAAGGAGAAACAAATATGAGCACACACATTACTGATCTAAACTGCTCTCTTCCGGCTGAGCATCTCTCTCTCACCGATTGCGCTGATCTGGCAGGACATCCTGGCACAGGCCATGACGGGCGAACTAGTCGCCGCGATGAACTATACCGCGTTATCGCAGATATGTGACGATCCCGCGGAAGTCGCCGACGCATTGGAACATGCCGAAGGCGAACAGGGGCATGCTGCGGCGTTCGCGGCCGAGGGCCGCAGGATTGGAGTGGACGTGCCGAACAACGTTGATGGAAAACATTGGAAGCGGCTCCGCGAAGCCTTCATGCGCTGTGTTGCAGAGCGCGACTTCATTGGCTGCCTGATTGTCCAGGAGATCATGCTCGAATCATTCGCGGTGGCAAGCTATGCGCGCGTCGGGAAGGTTGCGCCAGGAAGTCTCGGCAAGACCTTTGCCTGCATCGCAGCGCAGGAAGAAGAGCACATCGAGCACGCAATGGAGATTCTTAGAGCCGAGCGAGCCTTGGACTCGCAGCGGTTCGATGACAAGGTGCACCGGCTGCATCTCGAGGTGATGACCACACTAGCGGAGATGTTGGCCAGGGAATGCAGGCACGGGCATTGCGAAGTGTGCCACGGCAGTTGTGTGAAGCCATCCCTATTCGAGGTCAGCTTAAGTGCAGCCGAGTTGCGTGGAGCCTCGCTGCAACAGTACCTGAAAACGCTGGACATGCTAGGGCTGCCTGGAGAGGTAACGCTCGCATGGGTGGCGCAGCTGCCAGTCTAGCGAGGCAAAACCAGATGACCGGCGTCGATTTCGCCCTGATCGGGCACCAGGAAGGTTGGAGAGCGGCTGCGGACGTGCTCGCAGTGCTGCGTGGACCGGAGCATGCAGCGCTGTCGGATGACGAGGTCAAGGACATCCTTCCATGGATTCCGCCCAGAGCTGTCTGTCACGTAGAAGTCCGATCGACCACCGGCGTGAAGGCGCGCGGCCTCTACATTGACTCGTTCATTCCTCCCGGCTGCCTGGAACCGGAATACATGCGCGACAATCTCGCCCGCGTTCGTGGGGCGGCGTCCTATGCGATCAAAGCAGGAGCGAAGATCGCGAGTCTTGGGGGATTCAGCTCGATTCTGATCGAAGGCAATTTCGATCAGCTTCCCGAAACACACGATACGGTCTTCACGACGGGCAATACGTTGACCGTCGCTTTCATCGTTCAAGGCATCAAGAAGATGTGCGCTCTCGAGGGCCGGGAGCTTAGAAAATCGACGCTGCTCATTGTGGGAGCAACCGGAGACTTGGGTTCCGGCTGCGCCCGTTGTCTGGCGCCTCTCGTAAAGCGCGTTCTGCTCAGCGCACGAAACGTGGAGCGGCTACGCAGGGTCTCCGCGGAGTTGGAAGCGAATGGAGTTCAGGTTGAGATAGCGACCGATCTCGAGCAATTCTCCGCAGAGGCCGACCTCGTGATTTGCGCGGCGAGTCTGGCATCGCCTTCGCTTCTGCTAGGCCGGATCGCGCCCAGCGCGATTGTTTGCGATGCGGGTTACCCGAAGAACCTGTCCGCGGGCGCGCAGATGCCTGGCCTCAAAATCTTCTTCGGAGGTCTGGGACAGATCACCGGCGGAATGAAATTCACGCCGGAGTTTCGTGGAATTCTGAACCGGCACCCGTTCCCCGATGTGGTCCATGGATGTCTACTCGAAGGCATGGCTCTTGCTCTGGAGCGGCGCTTCGAGCCTTTCTCCCAGCGAAGAGGGTTCATTACTCCGGAGCGGGTTCACGAGATCGAGACCGTTGCTGCACGTCACGGAATCTATCTCGCACCGCTTTACAACGCCGACGGCCCAGTAGAGAAGGGGCTTGATCGCGTTGCCGCGTAATGGAGCAAATATGAAATTCGTAGCTTTCGTCGAGACTCTGAAACAGGATGCACGCTTTAGCGTTCGCGTGTTGCGCAAGTCTCCCGGATTCACGGTCGTCGCCGTTTTGACGCTGGCACTGGCAATTGGCGCTAACGCGGTGGTTTTTGGCGTATTGAATGCGGTGATTCTGCGCCCGTTGAATGTGCCTCAGGCGGAGAGTCTCTATGAAATCCAGCATAGACACGACCCTTTCGGGTCTCAATCGTATCCCGACTATCTCGACTTGCGCGATCGCAACCGCAGCTTTGAGGGTCTGGCAGCTTTTAACTTCGCTCAGGTAGGACTGGACACGGGCGCAAATCCATCGCGCGCCTGGATCGAGGAAGCGAGCGGGAACTACTTCGATGTTTTAGGCATTCAGCCGTATCTGGGCCGTTTGTTCCACGGCTCCGATGAGCATGGACCGAACAGCGCTCCGTATATCGTGCTCAGCTATGCCTATTGGCGCGGCCATTTTCTGAATGATCGCAGCGTAGTGGGCGGTACCGTTCAGCTCAACAAACATCCTTTCACCATCCTCGGTGTAGCGCCACCTGAGTTCCACGGGACTTTGTTGTTTTTCTTTCCCGATTTCTTTGTGCCGCTGGTCAATCAGGAGCAGGTAGAAGGAGCGAATAACCTGAACCAGCGCGGGATGCGTTGGATTTTTATGGTGATGGGGCACCTGAAGGCGGGAGTCACGCCGCTACAAGCGATTGCCGATCTGAACTCGATTGGCTCTTATCTCGAGAAGACCTATCCCAAAGATGATGAGCGAATGGCCTTTGCCTTGGCGCGTCCGAGTCTTTATGGCGACTTCCTCGGCCGTCCGGCCCGGGCATTTTTGACAGGCTTGATGGCGCTGGCGGGATTGATTCTGTTGGCCGCCTGTGCCAAACTGGGCAGCCTGTTTGCCGCGCGGGCCGCTGACCGTGGGCGGGAAGTCGCTCTGCGACTGGCGCTTGGATCGAGCCGCAACCGAATTCTGCGGGCCCTTTTTACCGAAGCGTTGCTGATTTCGCTCCTCGGGGGCGCCGTCGGACTCATCGGCAGCGTAGTGCTGTTGCGCGGCCTGAGCGCGTGGCAGCCGTTACCCAGATATCCGATCCATGTGCCTGTGAGCCCGGACGCTAATGTCTATGTAGTCGCTTTGGCTTTGGCATTGATTAGCGGAATTCTTTTCGGCATGGTTCCGGTACGCCAGGTGCTCAGGGCCGACCCATACCAGGTCGTTAAGTCGGGATCAAGGACGACCGGTGGACGACGGATTACTTTCCGAGACCTGTTGCTTGTGGTGCAAATTGCTATCTGCGCAGTGCTGGTTACTTCTTCGATGGTTGCAGTGCGTGGAATGGTACGCTCGCTGAACAGCAATTTCGCTTTCGAGCCCCGGAACACGATGCTGATGGAAACAGTTCTGGAGACGGCGGGCTACCGCGGGGATGCAGTGCCTGCTATGCAAAGGCGCATGATCGATTCTATGCAGACGATTCCTGGTGTAAGGTCTGTGGGATTGATTAACTTGCCGCAATTAGACAGCTGGATCGACTCGCCTGTCTTTACGGACGAAACGACCGATCTGAGGCCCTCGAATGCACTGGCTGATGCCGTAACGTACAGCATCTCTCCCGAATATTTCCATACGGCGCGTACAAGCTTACTGTCTGGAAGGGGCTTCACCTGGCATGACGATAAAAACGCGCCGCGCGTGGCGGTGATCAACAACGAGTTTGCCCGCAAAATCTTCGGCTCCGCGACAAGCGCAATCGGCAGGCATTACAAAACGCAGGTTGGGACGCGTATACAAGTGGTTGGCATTGTGGAAGACGGAAAATATAGAAGTCTCGCCGAAGATCCACGGCCGGCGATGTTCTTCCCGCTCCTGCAATCACCATCGAGCGATACGTTTCTGCTGGTGCGGTGGTTGGGTGAATCGCGCACAACGGCCCTCACCCGGCCTGTGCGCGGCGATCCGGGGCAAGTGGCGGCAGCGATGAGAAGCAAACTGCGAAATCTGGATGCGGGGTTGCCTTTCTACATCCAAACCTGGGGCAAAGAACTGGATTTCGCTCTGTTTCCTTCGCATGTAGCAATGGTGGCGCTGGGTGTGCTGGGCGCGATGCTGTCGATAACCGGTATTTTTGGAATGGCTGCGTACTCGGTCAGCAGGCGGTTGCAGGAGTTGGGAATCCGTATGGCTCTCGGGGCGCAGCGTAAGGAAGTTTTGCAGGCGGCCTTAGGACGGGCATTCAAGTTGTTGGCTTTTGGCTCGGTAGCAGGATTGATCCTGGGAATTCTGGCGAGCCGGGTGCTGGCTTCCTTCGTGTATCAGGCCACCCCCCGCGATCCGCTGGTATTAGCCGGCGTTGTCCTCGCCATGGGGTTGCTGGGCTTGCTGACGACGTGGATTCCAGCGCAACGCGCCCTGTCGCTCGATCCTTTAACATTGCTGCGCGACGAGTGAATTGAATTGATTATTTGAAAAGGAGAACTAATGCGAACACTTGTAATCTGGTTTCTTCTGCCAGTCGCCGTTGCAATGGCCCAGGACAATCCCTTCAGTGCATTCAATAAGCGCGCCTACGGGCAGATGAAGATTTGGGTGCTCGGCTCAGCCGAGAAAATGCCTGAGGAGAACTACAACTTTAAGCCCACCGACTCGGTCCGCAGCTTCGGGCAGATCATTGGACACATCGGGGACGCACAGTACACGTTTTGTTCCGTCGTGCTCGGCGAGAAGAATCCGGCCCCGAAAATCGAGCAGACCAAAACGTCGAAAGCCGATCTAATCGCCGCACTCAAAGACGCCTTCGTCTACTGCGACAAGGCCAACGACGGCATGACGGATGCGTCCGCTAACCAAACGGTGAAGCTCTTCGGAGGCGACATGCCGAAACCAATTGTGCTGACTGTGAACGACATGCACCTTTCGGAACACTACGGCAACCTCGTCACCTACATGCGGCTGAAGAACATTGTTCCCCCAAGCAGCGAGCCGGCCTCCCAGCCGCAAGCGAAGAAATAGTGTGAATTGTCTCGTTGGTGTTGGATCACAATCACAGAGTCATACGGCCCGGGGCCACTATCACAGATACATTGCCGTCCATGAGCAATGGGCGAAGGCTGAATCGGCGCGCCATAGTATTCGGAGATGCCCAGCACGCTCCCATTGTTATTCGTGCTGCCAAACGTGTAGGCGAGGTCGAACAGGTAATGACTCGCACTATTGCCGACGGTGATGCCCAGCGAGGAGGGCTGCAGCCGCGAGTTGTAAGTCTAGGCAGGCACGACATTGTTGTTGTAAAACTCGACATCCGGCGCGCCATGCGGCCAGTAGCTGGTCGAAGTCACGTAAGGCTTGTTCTCGCCATTCAGCGTGCCCGTCATGCCGGAGGGCCGGTTAGCACGATCATAGGCGGTTGCCAGCACCCGCCCCGAGGGGTACGCTTCGCTGACCAAATCTTGCGCCATATTGTATTGATAGCTGAAGTTATAGGTGTGCCCGGCCGTAACCTGGCTTGCGGCCGTTACATGTCCCATCAATAAGCCCACGCGCAGCGTCGCTTTGCCAAACAAGCCGTTCTAGGGCCGGTATTGGCTCAGTTGCGCAATCTGGAGAAAGCCCTCGGAGAGGACTGCCACCTCCCAACCGTCAGGAGACAAAGCGAAAAAATTGAATGGGAAGACTCGGGGCGCATGCTCGACTACCAGCTCGGCTGTGCGCTGCCCATCTACCGCTTTGTAAATAATAATCTTCATCACTTTTAGATGCCCGTTGATGTCCAGAATCAGGCTGCCTCCAACCTCCTTCGGGACCGCGATCGCCAGGATATCGCCCTTCTCGTCCGACTCCACCTCCAGGGCGTATTCGCCATTGCCAAATGTGTCGTGCCAGCGGACCATGCCGCCTTCAACAAGTTCGATGATAAAGTGCCCATCGATGATCAGCCGCCTGTCGTCCGGAAGAATGGGAGTCCCTGTAGGATAGCTCCAGCCGTACTCAAACTGAGTCGGGCCGCAGATCGCATCAACCCGGACGCGCTGATTGGGTTCCGTGTATTGCGAGGGCAAACCAATGGCAACGTTGTGATTGGATATTGACCCAATCATCTGGTCTTGGCAGGTGCAGTTTTTAACGCTGTAAGGTCGCGAGCCGACAGAGCTTCAAGGCTACTCCCAGGCGTCACGAGCAGGATCGTTTCCCGGTCCGGCGATATCTCGACCCGCGTTTGCGGGTCCGCAGACGGCCTTGTCGCAATCACCCCTCGTTCATGCGACCAAAGCGTCACCGCCTCTGGTGTGCGGACGAGCAGATTGCCGGCAGCCACAGCGAAGATGCCGTTCCCGTCGCGCATGGTGGTCGGAAATTTCGTTTCAAACAGAAAGTTTCCCTTCCGGTCGAAGGTAAGGGTAAGCAGCGTCAGCTCCGGCCTTGTGCGGCTTGCTAAAGTGTCCCCCTGCCTCGTAACGAAGGCTGCGACAACGTCGCCGTTCCCGTAAACAGTCACAAGATGCGACCGCCGATGAATTTCGCCGCGCGTAAATGTGGGCCTCGACGGGGCCGGGTAGCCCCATTGGCGCAAATCGATTGTTCTTGACGAAAGTTGCGGGATCGTTCCGGCGAGCCCCAAGTTAGCCAGAAAGAAGGCCAGGCTAGCTAGGCGGCGAACCATCAGGGTCTCGGAATCGGTATCGGACCATAAAACAGCGTCCCGGCGAAGACGTCCACTCCAAAATGCACCAGAAGTCCGGGCCCGAAAAGTGGGTAGGGGCTCATTGTGTCGAGATGGTAAGGGCCGGTGGGGTCGCTCCCGTGTAGGTGAATAGAGGGCGCGCCCGCGCTTCGGTTGTTAGCGCCCGCTGCGAGTAGGTTCTGGATGGCGTCGATAAGCGCCTGATTGCCAACGTCAAGCTGAACGTTGCCGCCGTTCACCACTGTGGTGCCGTCCGCGTTTTTAAGAGGATTAAGCGCGGCGTACACCGCATCGTATGAAACTCCGGTCTTCCCCGCCACCGCTGAGGCGAACGCCACCTCTTGGGCATCGACGGCGGACTGGATAGCCTGATTGAACTGGCTCGGACTCAGGTATTGGCCGTTCCCAATATCATAGTTGACGTTGTCAGTTCCAGCGCCCCACGGCGAGCTGCGTCCGGCTACTCCGCCGGGGATCTCTTCGCCGAACGGCAGATAATCGTGCCGCGATACCACGTTTGCATTCTGGTCCGTAACTATGCGCACGCTGCCCAGATGATTCATAGGTCAGGTAGCAGGTCGTGCAGGGCGTCGAACCGGCATTCTCGACGGCAATCGTGCGACCGCCGAAGCGGATGTACTCTTTCGAAAGTGTTCCAGTTGGGGAATATTCGGCGGCAAGGTTGGCCAAAGACATCATAGACGAAGACGGTCGATACGGCCGGGGTGGTCTTCTCGACCCCTTGTCCGATGCCATCATAGGCCAGCGTCTCGGTTCCGCCGCCATCGCAGGCGTCTCGCTCACCTTCGTCGTGCGATTCTCAGCATCATAGTTCGCTGTGCCCATCCTGCAATTGGCACCGAGTGAGATCACGCTGGTGCTACGATCAGACCGCGATCTGAAGCAACTGCGCAAGGATGCGCACCAAAGTGCGGACAGCGGATGGCCCTGAAAACAGACCTAACCTTCAGCGAGCCACATGGCCACCAACTGAGGAGAGAACTGCGGCTGGTGGATCTCGTGTTCATGCAAGTGCTGCTCGTTACGACGGAAACTTGCATTGGGATCGCGGCACGGCAAGGCCCTACGCACGTAGATTTGTGGTTTACCGGCATTCTGATCTTCTTTGTGCCGCTGGCCGTGGTCATCCGATTCCTCGGACAGGTCTTGCCCTGGGAGGGTGGCGTTTATCAATGGGCCAAAATCGGCCTGGGCCCGTTTTTCGGATTTATTGCAGCCTGGAACTTTTGGATGTATTCCATTTTCCTGACCTCTTCACTTGGGATCTCGATCGCGGAGAGTCTGTCCTATGCTGGTGGGCTGCGGGCAGCTTGGATGAGAACCAGCTTCCCGCTCGTGACAGGAGTAAACCTGGTCGTTTTTTGCTTCATCCTGGCGGTCAACCTTCAAGGATTCAAGGTGGCGAGATGGGTCTCACACTTTGGAACGGCGGCCATGCTCGCTGTGCAGTTTACGCTCATCGGGCTCCTGTTTGTCCGTCCGCACGGTCAAGCGCCGCCACAACCCCCGTTTTCCTGGGCTCTGCCGCCGCTGACGATGCTCAGTTTCAACCTATTGACGAAAATAAGTTTCACTGGCCTGAATGGTGGAGAGCAGATTGCAGTCTTCGCGGGAGAGATGCGTAATCCGGCCCGCA
Organism: uncultured Acidobacteriaceae bacterium; assembly: GCA_963758245.1. Classification (GTDB taxonomy): domain Bacteria; phylum Acidobacteriota; class Terriglobia; order Bryobacterales; family Bryobacteraceae; genus Bog-105. Next base: position 159,475 of record CAVWUV010000011.1, read on the forward strand.
GCATTGGCCAATCCCTTTGGATCGCAGCGCCCCTGATTGCGCTCTTATATATCCTGAGCACTGGCTCTCTCCTGTCTTATGTAGCCGCTGACAAGGTCGATTTGGCGGCTCCCGTTTCGCAGTTGCTCGGCGTTGCTCTGGGTGTGTCCAGTTCGACGAGTTGGATCGTTCTTGCCGGCGTGTCCGCAATTGTCGCTCTCTCCATTGCGCAATACACGGTCATCGTGGCGGAGACATCGCGATTACCCTTGGTTGCCGGCTGGGACGGATTACTGCCGGCCTGGTTTACCCGCCTGCATCCGGCGCACCGCACGCCCACGCGCGCGTTGTGGTTTGTCGTACTTTGCTGCTTTAGCTTAGCGACCGTAAGCCTGCTTGGAGTCGCAAGGCAGGAAGCGTTTCAGCTCGTGATCGTGGCTGCTCAGGCGGCATATGGCCTTTACTATCTGGTGCTGTTTTCTATTCCTCTTATTGGTCGCACAAACCTGCCAAGCCAGCCAGGAGCCGTGGTGCGTCTCTGCGCGGCAATCGGCATGTTGGCGACATTCGCAGCGCTCGTTTTACAGGTCGTGCCCATAATCGACGTCCCTAATCCGGCGAGCTTTGGCGCAAAAGTCACGACAGCCTTGATTGCGGCAAATCTGATCGGAGCGTTACTTTATTGGCGCGCCCGCGACACTCGCGGAAGAGAAGGGGTTGCCTCTCGCTGACCGGCTGCCAGAAGCCGATAGCTGTCCACCCATTTAGAACATCAATTTCAGAGAGAACTGGATCTGCCGCGAGTTCGATGCGGTGCGGTTTATCTCCCCGAAACCGGAGCCTCTGATAGTATTCGCCGGGAGACCGAAATTGACAATGTTGAACAGATTGAAGAGTTCGGCGCGGAACTGCATGTCCAGCAGTTCGTGACCGGAGCTCGCTTTCAAAGGGGTGTCTTTAATAAGCGCGAAGTCGAAATTGTAAAGCGCGGGTCCGCGGAAAGTATCGCGGCCCAATGACCCGAAGATGCCCTGATTTGGTCCAGTGCCGCCTGGAACATTGAGCGGGATCAAAAAGAAAGATGCATTGTTTGGGCCGAGTCCGAAGTAATCTTCACGGATGTTGCGGCTGGTGGATAGATCAGGCGTCGCGATCTGGTCCGGGCGGTCTACGCCGTTCGATCCGACGCCGGTCTGCTGCACTCCCGAATAAACAGTAAATGGCGCTCCACTGGTAATAGTCGAGACACTCAGCAACTGCCAGCCACGCGTCAACTTCGATCCAAGATGGCTAAAACCAGGCAGGCGCTCGGCACGCAAATCCTGAATGGCTGTGAGCGTAAGAGCGCGTTCGACGTCGAATGTTGAGGGGCCTTTTTCCGCTCGCGTATCAAAGGGATTTTGGGGCCAGGCAGAAGCTATTGCGCCTGAAGCGCCGCTGACGAATCCGCCGGTGACAGTGCTCACATCATCCAGCGATTTCGACCACGTAAAGCTCGCCTGAATATCAGGACCGCTGCTTGTAACTTTGCCCTGCAAGGAGGTCTGGAGGGCGTGATAGCTCGAATGCGAGCGGTTGGTCATCAGCATCTCAGTCCCGAACCCGCCGATCGTTTGGCCCGAAGCATTGAATTCCGTGTAAGGAGCGAAGGCTGGTGTTGCTCCCGGATAGCCGTTTGGGAAATTAATTGCAGGAAGGCTTATTCCTGCGGTCCCGACATACGCGGCGTTTGCATCCAGTCGCCCGATGGGCCGCTCCAGAGCGAATGACCAAGTGCCCAGATACGCGTTGCGAAAGTCCTGTGAAACCGCGTTCACGTTCAGAGGAGTAATCTGATGGCTGGGATTGAGAGCCGCGATTCCTTGCTCAAAGCGATTAATGTCCCAAACCGTGTTGGGTGGCACAGTTTTCGTATTGCCAGACGCCAGGATGTTCACCCCGCTGGGAGTGTAAACGCCCGGCAGTTGCTGGGGCGTGATTTGAGTGCCGAAAAGAAGCGGGAATCCCGGGGAAGCGGTCAGACGCGGATAATCGACCTCGGGCGCCGCGCCGGTCAGCAGATTGTCCTGCCAAATGTTAGGCGGAATCGTAGTAATCGCGCCGCCAACTCTGATCCACAGGTTTTGGGTTGCGCGCCAGTCAATGCGCACTCGCGGCCCCCAGTTGTTGCCGAAGAGCTTGTAGCGGGGTTGTGGGTTTATTAAATATTCCTGTTGCGGTCCGTCGACGCCCGGAACGAATGCAACACCGGCGGTTCGCTTTGCTCTTTCGCTGATAGGCGTGTAGAGCTCGTATCGCAGTCCATAATCGAGCAGCAGGCGATCAGAAAGTTTCCAGGTGTCCTCGGCATAGAGGCTCACGTTGTAACGCGATATTGCTGCGACGCCAATCTGATTGCCTTGCGGGAAGTTTGGCGGCGCGACTGCAACCGTATATGCGAACGCGCTGCCGGTTAGTAAAGCGGTCAGAGTATCGGGAAGCGGGTCGCCGGCATGGATGTTGTGCGCGCCACTCAAGGATGGAATGTTGACTGGCGAATATGCAGTGCCTCCGCCGAACGTGTATTGACCGTTGGGAGCAATCCCGAAATACGTCGTGTCTCGATTCGCACGAAATTCCGCGCCGGCTTTGATCGAGTGTGTGTTCCTGGTGCACGCAAAATTCTGGCGTCCTTGAAAGAGATTTCCAAGTGAGGCCATAACGGATCCTGCGGCGGCATTGAACGGCTCGTACAGGCCATCCCCGAAAGTCAGCGCCGGGTCCGTGTAATCAAAGGTTGGAAAAGACGGCGTTGTTCGCGTGAAGCTTACCGAGGATTCGGAGGAGAAATTCGGCGAAAGCGTGCGAGTCCAGGTAATGACCGCGTTCCGCTGATGGTCCTTATAGACGATTCCGAAGCTCGGATCGAGAGCGGTTTGATCAGGATTTGTGGTTGGTCCGGCGAGGTTATTGATGGTGACGCGACCGAACAAATGATCTTTGGATGAGAGCTGATGGTCGATGCGGAACGAGAACTGGTCTGCATCGGTGGTCACTTTAGAAGACGTGGCATAGGTCCGCGCTCCGAACGGGCCTTGCGGATCATTTGGCAAAGGATACCTATCGATGAGCGCGGCAATCCTAGGATTAACCGGGACCATCAGCGTGTCGCCCGGGAATGCGGTGGTATCGATGCCGGCGCGCTCCGCGGCAGTGGGAAGCGGCAGGACCTGCGTGGTTCCCAGGACCTGACGGAAGCCTTGATATTCGGCAAAGAATTGCGTTTTATTGCCGCCATCGTAGATGCCTGGTATCGAAACCGGGCCGCCTATGGTGAAGCCAAACTCGTTCCTGCGAAAAGGCGGAATACGGCCAGGATTTGCGATGGATCGGCGGTCGAAGAAGTTGCGCGCGTCCAGCGCGGAATTACGGATGAACTCAAAAAGCGATCCATGGAAGCTGTTTGTTCCGGAACGCGTGATGATGTTGGTGAATCCGGCAGCGCCGCGGCCGATCTCGGCGGGCATCCAGCCGGAGGAGGACTGAATCTCCTGGACGGCATCCACGTTGAAGTTTGAAAACGTCGCGCCTCCCATTTCCGGATCACTGGTATCGGCGCCGTCGATCGCGAATACCGCCTCCACGCCGCGCTGTCCGTTTACCGCGAACTGCTGCGTGAAGTTGGTCGCGCCATTCGCGTCGGTCATGGTGCCCGCCGCCAGGAGAAGAAGCTGGCTGAAATCGCGCTTGTTCAGCGGAATGGCTGATACCGCATTGGCGGAAAGCTTTTCACCGCCGGTTGCTGCGGACTCGGTCCCGAGATCGATCGCAACGACGCCTCGGTCCGAGATTACGATCTTCGCCACGGTTGTCACAGGCAGATCCAGGAGTCGCGCGTAAACAAACTGCCGTTTCCCGATGTGTACCAGCAATTGATAATGGCCGCGCGGCACTGACGCGAAATGATATTTACCGTCTGATTCAGTGGTGGCCGATAGTTTGACGGTGTCCGATTTCAACTCAACGGTGGCAATCCCGGCAGCGGACTCGGTTTCGTTGCGCACTACGCCGTTCCACTCACTGCCTGAATCCTGGCGAGACCAGGCGGCAAGCGCAAACGCCAGGATTGAAAGGATGACGGCTCTCATTCGTCAAACAGTGGCGCGGGTCGTAACGGGCGTTGCAATCGGCGCTCGCCGCGGCCGCTGCGCAGCCTCGCTACGAGATAGATGACGATTGCAACATTGATAACAAGCACGATGATTTTTCCCGCCGTAATGTGTTTAGACAGATCGTAAAGCTCGAGTGGAATCAGTGCGGCAGTGGTTATCGCGGTGAAGTATTCCGCCCAATGCTTGCGCATCAGCAGTCCTACTCCTTCGACCAGGAGAAGTGCGGCGTAAAAGAATGTTCCCGCGCTGAGTTCCTTGAGCTGCTTCGGGCCTACGCGGAAGAGTTTACCGAGAATCGGATGAATAAACCGATTGTCCGGATCGACGCGCAGAACCTCAATCCAGTGAGTGGCGGCTTCGGCAACGTTCTTATGAAGAAGCTTGAGCGCCCCGATGCCGACGGCAATCAGCAGAAGCGCTTTGAAAAGCTTGAACAAGCCGATCAGCAGGATAGTTGTCGAACTCGATTGTTTCATCGCTCTTCTATAATCGCGAGATCCCAGGGCTGCAACCGAACCTGTGCTGAATTCGCAATGTCCTTACCACTCAGCAAGTCCGTAGCCGCGGCGTATGGGTACGCAAAAGACTCCGGATCGCTCGAATAGTTTAAATAGTAATGAATGCGTTTTCCGAGCGCGTTGACGCCATGTTTCACGCGAACTGGTCCGGATAGCTGCTGATCCGGACCCACCAAGTCAGCGGATTTCAGCACGTCCAGGAGCACGTCTTTTTGTAAAGTGTCTGAAAGCCAGGTTCCCTCGTACGTCAGCGTGCCAGAGCCGTATTGATTGCGCGTGATGGCCGGCCAGCGCCCGAAGAAAGGATGATCGTAATAGGCGATCGCCTGTGCGTGCTCGGGCATGAGGAACTCCGCCCAGTACATCACTTTGTTTTCATCGGCTGCTTTGAAAGGATCGCCCTTGAGAGGCAGCGGCTTTTCGAGATTCGAAAACTCCTGATAGCTGAATCCGGCTGCTTCGCGAAGCGGTCCTGGTTGCCGGACCCAGCGAACCATCGAGTTCTCGTTACAGAAGCCGCTTTTGAATGTCATGAGAACGTGTCCTCCGCCTCGCACGTATTCTGTAATTTTCTGCAGCAGGTTGTCATCCGCAATATACAGGGCGGGAACGATGAGCACTTTGTAATCAGAAAAGTTCGCAGCTTCGGGAAAAACGAAATCGACTCCGACGTTCGCATTGTAGAGAACCCGGTGAAATTGATGGACCAGGGCGCTGTAGTCAGCTGCCGTGGGCGCGAATGACCATTGAGGGCCCCTGCTGGTGAATGGCATAAAATCCAATGCATTCGCTGAATCCACACTGTAGAGAATGGCCGCTTGATTCTTGATCTTGAGATTAACCAGATGCGCTCCGATTTTCTGAAGCTCGTGCGCCGTGCGGGAAACCTCCGCATAAGCGCGATTCGGCTCCAGATCGTGTGAAAGGATTCCTTTCCAGTAGGTTTCCTGACCGGAATGGATGGAGTGCCAATGCCAATACTCGACCATGTTCGCGCCGCTCGAAACATGGGTGTAAACATCCAGACGAAGCTGCCCGTCATACGGCGGATATTGGAAGGCGGAATCCCAATCCGTAGTTTGTGCGTTGGTCTCGGTGACCAGATAGTTGGCGCGTTTCAGTGATCGGATGTAATCACCTATTTCGGCCTGCGATTCGCCATCCATGTGATCTTGCGTCCCGTGGTACGGATTCGTTCCGGCAACATCAAGCGATTTGGCCACTTGAAACTCGTTCACGTCGCGATGCATTGCGCCTGCGAAATCCTGCATGACGAACTGGTCGGGCCGCCTGTACTCGCGCACCAGCGCTGCTTGCCAGGCGAGATAATTGGTAACCCGCATTTGTTGCCAGCGGGACCATTCGAGCTTGTACCCGGTGCTCTGGGCGCTGTCGCGAGTGGGCATATCTTCCCACGCGTTCACATCTTCGCCCCAATAGTTCAGTAGCCAGGCTTTATTCAGGTTCTCCGGCGTGCCGAATTTTTCTTTCAGATGATTCACGAATCCTACGAATACATCGTGATTCGATGCGCCGTAGGAGGCGGTTTCGTTATCGATCTGCCATCCAATGACGGCGGGATTGTTGCGGTAATGCTCTACAAGATTCCTGATGAGCCTCTGGGCATAAAAACGGAACGTTGCGTTGTCCGTATCCATGTTCTGCCGCATTCCGTAAAACACCGGTGCGCCACCCAAAGGCCGCGCGAGAATTTCCGGGTGTTCATGATAGAGCCAGGTTGGAATGGAGTAGGTGGGCGTGCCCATAATGACCTTAATTCCGGCTTTGCCCATCGCGTCAACTACCCGATCCATCCACGCGTATTCGAAAACGCCCTCGCGTGGCTCCCAGAGACTCCAGGTGGACTCACCCATACGGATAACGGAAAGGCCTGCCTGACTCATCATCGAGACGTCGGTAGCGAGCCGCTCGTACGGCATGTATTCGTGGTAATAAGCCGCGCCATACAGAACATTGGTGAACCGGGGGGGAGATTCGCCTCCGCAAACGCAGAAGACAGCAGCGGCGCTCAACGCAAGTGGCGACAAGCGCCTGAAGGAAATCATGGATCTACTGTATACGTATGCCGTAATCACAATTCGTGGGGTCGTCAAAGCGATAGACAACGCCAGTCCCTATAATTTCGGTAGTGCAGAAAACCTTCAGTGATGCCGGTTTGCTCGATCACATTCGCAAACTGCCGCACGCTCGAGCCACTTACAAGCAGTTAATTCGAGAGCTGCGAATTCAAGGCGAACAACGCGACTCACTCGAGGAGGCGCTGGAGCGGCTGGCAAATCAGGGCTCTGTGGTCGAGCTGCGCTCGGGACATTATGTCGCGGTCGGAGCGAATGCGGAGTATATTTCAGGCCGATTGTCGATTCACCGCGATGGTTTCGGATTTCTAATCCCCGATCAGGTCAGTGAAGCGGTTGAAGGGGATGTCTTTTTGCCGCCGGATGAAGCGGCGAAAGGAATGAATGGCGATCGCGCGCTGGTGCACATTACGCGCGTCGGAAGCGGGGGCAGGGCAGAAGGAGAGATTCTGCGCATTCTCCGCCGGGCGCACGTGACAGTAGTGGGCGAGTTCCGCATTCATAAGCGGGGTAATTTCGTCGCGCCTTCAGACAACCGCATTCAACAGTGGATTCGCATTCCCGGAGGCATGGAAGTGCCCCAGCGTACTGCTTCAGTTGACCGGGTCGGAACTGAGCCGCTCCTTATTAATTCGGTGGAAGATCTCGATGGAATGATCGTGAATGTCGAAGTCCTCGAGTTCCCGGAAGGCGGGGATCACGGCGTGGGCCGCGTCATTGAGGTGCTCGGGTATCCGGATGACTTTGGCGTGGATGTCGAAATCATCATCCGCAAGCATCACCTGCCGCATGCGTTTCCGCAAGAGGTAATTGACCAGGCGAAGGGGATCTCGGAGGAGATCGATTCCAGAGAACTGGGCCGCCGCCGGGATTTCCGTCACCTCGATATCGTCACGATTGACGGTGAAACCGCGCGCGATTTCGACGACGCCGTCTGGGTGGAGCGGCTTCCAAATGGTCATTTCGCTTTACAGGTTCACATTGCAGATGTCAGCCATTATGTGAAAGCCGGCACGCCGATTGACCAGGAAGCGTTACTGCGCGGAACAAGTGTTTATTTTCCCGACCGCGCAGTTCCCATGCTGCCGCTCGAGCTGTCTACCGGAATTTGCTCGCTGCGCCCGCATGAAGACCGGCTGGTTCTCTCCGCGCTGCTCGAGATCGACGGTCAGGGCGACATTGTTTCTCAAGAGTTCACACGCGGTGTGATTCGCAGCGCCGAGCGCATGACTTATACGAACGTGTTTCGCGTGCTCGAAGGAGATGCCGCGATGCGCGAGCGTTATCAGAAGCTCACGGAGCGGTTCGAGCTGATGCGGGAATTAGCGCTGATTCTCAATAGAAAAAGGAGCAAGCGCGGTTCTATCGATTTTGATATGCCCGAAACCAATATCGAGCTGGATATGTCCGGGCAGATGATAGGAGTCACTCGAGCGGAACGGAATATTGCCCATAGGATTATCGAAGAGTTCATGCTGGCGGCAAATGAAGCTGTCGCCGGTCACCTGGAAACGGCGGCAGTGCCGGCGCTGTATCGAATCCACGAACGTCCCGATCCCAAGCGGGTCATGGAATTTGAAGAGATCGCCGCGCATTTCGGGTACTCGCTGGGTATAGGCGCGATTCCGGTGAAGCGCTTTCCCGTTGTGGAGAGACGCCGCGACGGCAGGAAGACGCGCAAAGATGTGGTGCTCGCGCGCGAGGAGTTCAACATCTCCTCGCGTAATTATCAAAAGCTGATCGCAAGAATCGCCGGAAAGCCGGAAGAACGGATTCTCAGCTATCTCATGCTCCGTTCACTCAAGCAGGCACGCTACAGCAATGTGAATAAGGGGCACTTCGCTCTCGCAGCTCCGTCTTACACGCATTTCACATCGCCGATCCGCCGCTATCCCGATCTCATAGTCCATCGCGTCCTCGCACATCATCTCGATACTGGGCAGCAGCTTTTGGAAGATGCGGCGGTTCGCGAGTTGGGCGATGACACTTCCTTCACTGAGAGACGCGCCGCCGAAGCCGAACGGGAGCTGATTGAGCAGAAGAAAGTGAAGTTTATGGAGGACCGGGTTGGCGACGAGTTCGACGCGCTGATCATCAGCACAACTAAGTTCGGATTCTTCCTAGAGCTGACGGAATTATTTGTGGAAGGGCTGGTGCCTATCGATACGCTGCCCGGCGACCGGTTTGTGTACCACGAGAACGGCCGGAAGATCATCGGTGAACGAAGCCGGAAAATGTATTCGATTGGTGACCAGCTTCGAGTGCGGCTCGATCGGGCGGATACGATGGAACGAAAACTGCAGTTCGCGGTTGCCGATGAAAGCCGGGGGAAAGTCAGAAGGAAAAAAAGATAGGCGCTATTGCCAACGCTCCCTCACGGTCGCGGTTCCGTTCAAGCTGATGAGAGCACTGAACCGCGCGCGTCAGCAAGCGGCTGGCGGCGAAGTTGAGCTAGTCCTGAGCTACTCCAACACTCGCACGAATTCGGCAATGATTTGATACTTGTCTTCCTCCGGATCCAGGTCCCACGACGGATAAGCGGGATTCAAGCTCTCCAGGCGAATGCGCGTATGAAGAAAGCCTTCCTCTGTAACTGCCTTTTCGCTGCGATAGCGCTTGACGGTGTACTGGTTTTCATCGGCCAGCTCCGTGTTGCGCACCAGGACCAAACGGCCATTGCGCGAGCCGGCAACTCCGCGCCGGAATACGCAGAGACTGCCATCCGGAATCTTCGGCTCCATCGATTTCCCTTGGATTCGAGCCACGAACATTTCCTCTTCCAAGTTCAAATTGGGAGGCGTCTCGATCCATTCTTCCGCTTGAATGTCCTCCGGATTTGTGAGGAATGGTCCGGCCGCAACAGCGAGAGAATACCGGGGAAGATGGGTGCGAAAGCGCAACACTTGAGAAGGGACGTGTTCGCGATACAGCTCCCCGAGTTTCTTATCGAAATCGCGGACCACCACCGCTTCGCGGTCGCTTACCCGGATGGATTGTGACGCGATGGTTTCGAGATGTTCCAGTAGGGCCGCTGCACCGTCCTTGCGTGCTTTTGCGAGAAGATCTTCTTCAAGATCCTCAAGTACCTCGGCATCCTCATCGCTGGCTACGGTGGACCAATCCCGTCGCAGGCGGACGTATAGGGTGTCGGCTGCGGGATCGAGCAGCAAAACGCCGATGGTTTGCACACCGTGGCCAGGAAGGTCAGAAAGCAGAAGCGAATATTCGCCCTGTTTGGGTGCGAAATCGCTAAAACTGATAAGGCGCGCTGACATAGGGGCGGAGGTGGTTAACAACAGCTTATCGTCTTGGCGGGTTCGCGCATGACTTGGCGCACGAAGCCCGTCAGGGTGTATTTGCGTAGTAGCCCTTGCGCGCCCGGACATGCACGTTCCCGAGATCGACGACTACCTTCACATTGCGGTAAGATTTAGAACTCGTATTATCCGAAACATAGCGGAGAATGTACTGCGTCGTCACTTCGCCCGCGATATCTGCTACAGCGTGATACATTCGCCCGTCTACCGCGGATCGGTACGCGCCGGTTCCGACACTCAGGGCGTAGTTTCCATCATCGGAGGGATGTGACAGATAACCGTCGGTGTCCTTATAGACGTCGCCGAGTGGATATACAACCCGACCGCCGGTTTCCGTGGCTAAGCGCACCAAATTGTCTTCGCTTTCGTTTGTAAAGCCGAAGGCCGAGGTGCTGATGCAGTAAATAGTGACGAGATTGCGTTGGGCCAGCTCAATGACTTGGTTGAGCGAATGTTTGCTCGCGTTATCGTGGCCATCGCCGATGATTACAATGACGCGCCGCGGCTCGATCGGCTCACCCTGAATCAGCTTGCGGCTTGTGCACGCCAGATAGATGGCATCGTAGAGCGCGGACCCGCCTCCGGGCTTCAGTTTCCGGATCTTGTCGACCATCGGTTCGGGATCAGAGGTCGTATTCACGGCTATTTCCGCATCTTGCGAATAGTCGATCAGATAGCCTGAGTATTTCGGATCACCGGGCAGCAGGTTCTGGATCAGTTCGATCGTGGCGTCCTGGAAATTTTTCCAATGAATGCGGCTCGCGGTGCTTAGATCCAGCAGAAAGCCGATGACCACCGGCTGGCTTCTCTCACGGGTGAAGAAACGAATTGTCTGAGGCTTATTCTCCTCGAAAACTTGAAAATCCTTTTCTTCGAGGTCGGAAACGAAGCGGCCCTTTTCATCTGTCACCGTAACCGGCACGATGACTTCGTTCACCTGGACGCGGATGTTGTTTCCGTCTTTCTTGGTATCCTTCGCGTCGGCCGGAACATCAGCGGGCTTGGGGATCTCCGCCACGGGAACATTAACGGTCGCCTGGCTGGTTCCAGTATTAGCAGGGCTCTGTTGCGCCGCAAGAGCTGACAGTAGACAGAGAGCTACGCCAATTCCAGCCGCAAACATCGACGGCTTTCGAAACTGCATGTGGGAGGTTGCCTGTATTGAATTATAGCGACCTTGCCCTACCTTTCAACACGCCCGGAGCCGCCGCGTCTCAGCAACGCGTTCACTTCATCGGCGCTAAGCCGGTTGAAGTCGCCCGGGATGGAGTGTTTCAGGCATGAAGCTGCTACCGCGAATTCCAACGCTTCGGCGGGCGATTTTAAATGAGTAAGGCCGTAAATCAGTCCAGCCGCGAAGCTGTCTCCTGCTCCAACGCGATCCACGATATGGGTGATCTCGTACTTCCGGCTGAGGAAGAATTCACCTCGAGTGTGCAGACAGGCCGACCAGCTATTATGGGAGGCGCTCTTCGATTCCCTGAGGGTGATTGCGAGCATCTGCAGATTCGGATAGGTGGCCAGAACCCGGTCACTCAATTCTGCGTATTTTTCGCGCTCCAGGCTGCCGGACTCTACGTCGATATCGACGTGAATGTTGATGCAATTCTGGCAATCGTCCTCGTTCGCAATGCAAATATCAGCCAGCTTGACAAATGCCGGCATCACCTCGCGAGCCGCTTTCCCCCATTTCCAGAGATTCTTTCTATAATTCAGATCGCAAGAAGTTTTAATTTGCATCTCGCGCGCCGTGCGCAGCCCTTCGAGCGCCAGCTCCGCGGCCGATGCGCTGATACCGGGTGTAATGCCCGTAATGTGAAGCCAGGTGGCATCCTTCAGGACAACGTTCCAGTCGAGAATGCCTGGTTTGGCTTCGGCGATTGCGCTATGCTCCCGATCGTAGAGCACCTTTGATGGGCGCTGATTCGCGCCGGGTTCTACGAAGTAAATCCCCATTCGCCCCGGCGAGCGCACGATTTGACTTACATCAACGCCGAACCGGCGGAGCTCCGCCTCCAAAGCATCAGCAATCGGATTCGATTCCGGAAGTACCGTGACGAAGCGGCTTGCTGCGCCGAATTGCGAAAGTGAGACCGCCACATTTGCCTCAGCCCCGCCGAATGTCGCGATCAGATGTGGAGATTGCAGGATACGTTCAAACCCAGGAGGCGTAAGGCGCAACATTACTTCGCCGAAGGTGGCAATAAGAGCCGCCATCGTTAACGCTGCACCGTTATTGGCGATCGGACGTTCGGCGCCAGAACTGCTTCAATTCCGGCGGAAGCATCCACAGCGGGTAAGCCTTCCACCGTCTGAACCGTGAAGGTGCTCTGGGGGACGGATGTGGTTTTGCGCAAAGCTGAGCCTGCATAAGCGTCGAGGGAAAACGCATTCACTTCGACAGGCGCCTCAATGGCCTGGAGTGCTGATGCTGCCCTTTGCAGTCTCGCGAAGGCTTCATGCGCGTCGTCCAGGTAACTCCCGAAACTCAGTTGAAGACCGGTAAATACCAGCTGATGTGAATCAACCAGCGTGGCTCGCGCGTCTTTCAGCAATACCACTGGCCCTTGCGCTGGCCGTTGGCCGAGCTGGCCGACCGCTTCGCACATGCTGGAATCGTTCGCGGGGTCGCGAAGCGCTTGTACCACGTTGATAGCAGAGTTGGGGAACTCAGCTCGAATAGCGTCACGAAGCGATTGAAACTGATCGATCCGGGATGTGAAGCAGGTACAGGTCAAGATGCGATTCCCTGTAACGGATGCCGCTGTCGCGCTTTCTTTCAGGCGCTGCAAGGCCTCGCTGAAGGAAGCCCCGGTTTGGCCCGCCAGAAATGCCAGCCCGTTTGGGTTTACCGTTCGATGAGTCGAAACCACGGCCTCGATTACCACCTGCGCGGCTTCTTGTCCCAGTGCGCCGACCTGAATAATGCTCAAAACGGGCAGCGGCAGCTTTCTTTCGGTGAAGATGTCTCCCACGATCGCCTGTACGCGGCGTGCGTCGCCAGCTCCTGCCACGAAAGCACGCAATTTGATGATGGTTTCGCCCCGCGTATCCCGGATCAAGTCATAAAGACTCTGATGAATTTGCGCCGACAAGCCGCCGGTCCTCAGCAAGGGTGAGATATGGAAATCAAGAGCTTCCGTATCGGCAGCCAATGCCATGGGCAGCTCGGGGGGAAGAGGCAAGACCTGGGTCTTAGGCTCCTCGTTTCTCCTGCGTTGGGCCAGAACGGTTGAGAAGCCGAGCAGAAGGATTGATAAAGCAAGCATTAACTTGCGGAAAATCGCGTAAACCACTCCCTGGCGGTCGTGGCTCAGAAGCGCTGGCTGAGCCGCGCGCGTCAGCAAGCGATTTCGCTCCGGCACGGGTGCTATGCGTGGCATTTACGTCTACAGCTATAGCCTATCTCGACGTCCCGAATTTGCAGAATGGACGCATTTTGCCGAACGAACTCCCCTGAAATGTAAGATGTTTTACGCGCCGGAGGGTTGACACAGCTTACAGTTACGGTTAGGCTAAAATTTCGTTAATATTTATACCCATCCGGGGGCACTGGAATAGAGGAGCCTTATTCTGGCTTGGCCCCAGAGGAGTGGAATGAACCAACAGTACTTCGTTCTGGAATTCGCTCATTCAATTCATGGGCGGGTCAAACGGATACAGATTAGTCATAAATCTCTAGGCTATGTTTTCTGCTCGTTCCTGATTTTTTTTCTTTTGCTGTTTGGGATGTTTTCCAGTTATCTCCGGATGACCTGGAAGGTATCGCATTACGACCAGCTGCGCGCCGACTTTGACCGGCTGCGTGGAAGGTACCAGGAGCTGCAACGAGCGTCGCGGCAGGATAGCGACCAGATGGCGTCGCTTGAAACTCTGGCCAGCGAAGTTTCTGCTGCCTACGGGATCAATGTCCCGGTTCCTCGCGCAAGCGCTCAGGACCTCAGTTCGGACGCAGAGACCTCTCTGACGCCTGGAGTCAAGGAATCCATCCAGGAGTTCAACTTCTTAAGAGGCGCTGGCTTCTCGGGTATCTACCATCGGTACGCTTACCAATGGCAGACCCATACCGAGCCGAGCTTGTGGCCGGTGAACGGAATATTGCGCAGCTCGTTTGGCGGAAGATCTGATCCGTTTTCCGGCGAGGGTGCTTTCCATACCGGAATCGATTTGTCTGCTCCGGTCGGGACCGCGGTTCATGTCACGGCGGATGGAGTGGTCACGAGCGCAGGCTGGGATGGCGCCTACGGCAAGCTGGTGATCGTGGATCACGGAAATGGAGTGGAGACTTACTACGCGCATCTCTCGGGTTTCCTCGTAGTTCCGGGCGAGGAGGTGCGTCGCGGCCAGATCATAGCCCTGTCAGGGGGGACCGGGCGCGCTACGGGACCGCATATCCATTACGAAGTCCGGGTCGGCGGAACGCCGGTCAATCCTTACAAGTACCTGGGAAAGACACAGGTCTCGCCAGGCGCAAAGCTACCGCAAAGTGACTTAGGGCTTTAGCGCAACGGCCCGTTTTTGATCGGCATCTTCTTCAGTAGTGAGTAGAGGCATCACGCGGCGCGCGATGCTGGCAATCTTGCCAGGAACTTTGGCCGGAACCGTCACGGCTCCTGCTGAAAAATCCAAGCCGCTTCCCAAAGCCGGAGAGTTCTTCCGCTTCGCTGACCCGACGACAGAAACGCCGGTGGTTCGTTTAACGAATCCAGCGAGCGCGAGTCTTCTGCCCGCTTCTACGAATCGGTTCGTTTCGTCAAAACGCCGTTTTCTGGTGTTCTCGTCTGATCGAACCGGCAAGGCTGCGCCGTTTCAGGTTGACCTGAGAACGGGCGCGCTTAGCCAAATTGCTCGAGCGGACGCGCTCCTTCCCAGGTCCTTGTGCCTCGACGCGCAAGAGCGCCTGCTTTACTTTGTCGACGGAAGCACGTTGAAAGAGGTCACGCTCTCGAATAAACGTGTTAGAACGCTCCAAGAGGACGTCAGCGCGTTCGCGCCCGGGAGCTCGTTATCGGAATTTGCGGTGATTCGGCGCGGACAGCTCGAGTTGCTAAACGGGACCGATACGCCTTTGGCGGAAGGAGCGGCGCCGCCATGTGTGGTTCGGCCTGGTGGTCAGGGATGCCTATTTAGCCGCGAAGCTAGCGATGCACGCGAGTTCTGGTATGTTCCATTTGCGGCTGTAGACGGAAGGCAACCGCGACTGCTCGCAAAGGGCCCGATATCCGATCCGTTTTGGTCCCCAGATGGGCAATCGGTATTGTTCCTCAGAGATGTGCCGGCCGGAAATTTTGTGCTTTCAGAGATTCACTCGGTATCCCTTGAAACTGGAGTGGAGCAGCGAGTTACGCCCACGAGCCAGTTCGCGGCATTCGCTCCCAATGGCAACGGATCGATGTTTGTCGGGGCAAGCCGGAGCAAAGCTCAGCCTACAGTTATTCTTCTTCTGAGATCGGTGCAACGCGAGCTGACGCTATGCGAGCATCGGGCCAGTCACCCCGCTGCAGTCTCTCCGGTATTCTCGCCTGACAGCCGGCGCGTCTATTTTCAAAGTGATCATCAGGGGAAGTCAGCTATCTATTCGGTGAACGTAGAACTTCTGGTGGAACCAACGTAAGATGTCGGGATGGACAGCTCTCTCGACAGAGATACGCGTTCCGGCAATAACAAGATTCTGTCTTTGGGACTGAGTCGGTCCGTGCCGCGGTCAATTTTCGTTAGATCGCGGGTTCGCCTCTCGATGGCGGCGCAAGGTCCGAGTAATCAGCCATAAGGAAGCACACAACGCGATGCCAAATAGGTAAAGGCTAGCTGGCTCGGGGACATGTGAAATCACCGGAGCTAAAGGCGTAATGACCGGCCCCGAACCCGGGGTGCGCGGTGTGTGAGTGGGAGTCCGCACGTATGCCGCTGGAATCGGGATTATGGGCGGGTAATTTGGCAGCTGCGGCCAGCCTTCTACAGCCGTAATGGCGGGAAGAACGGGTGCGAGAGTGGGCGAAGCGAAAGGCAGAAGGGGAAGTTCGCGCACGATTTCGCCGATCGAAGGCGGCTGGGCGAATGGGAGTTCCGGAAGTAGCTTGGGGTTATATGGGGGAAGGGACAACAACTGCGCCGCGGGCTCGAGTGGCGTCGTATCTGCCTTAGGGGTGCTCGATAGCCTATTTCCGCAGCGGGTTCGAGCATAATTGTATCCGTCAGTAAGTAAGATCTCCCCCTTTGGGATACGCAGTTTTTTGTGAGTCCAGAAAATGCGATTGTTCAGCCGGAACGATACATATTGATAACGATCATCACTCAACGTAACCAGTCGGACGCCCTTCACGTTGAAATCCGAATAGTGACTGCGTACGAGCGGATCCTTTTGGTTGGCGGCTCTAAGCTCCGCGGGTGAATATGCGCCGCCGGGAATAATGGAATACGGATAATTGGGACGCAGTGCCCGTGCAAGTGGCGATACCTTGGCGGCGAAGGTGGTATGACCTGCTATCCCGCCAAACAGGCGAGATCGTGGCGTAACGACGTTCAACCCGAGTGCGATTATCAATGCACAAACCGCAATAAGCAAAAACTGGCGCGTTTTCATTCGGCCCCTCTTCGATAGCCGCTGAGAGATGCCTAATCCTGTTAAAAGACAGAAGTAAGTGGAACCTCTCAGACGTAAGCGGCTAGAGTAAGTTGTAGATACCAGTCGTGCCGCTGATCTACTTATCGAATTAGTGGGACCTTTTTGGCTACTGACCGAGGGGGCTTTGTTACGCCCATTACTGCTCGCCTTAGGAGAATGTGCTAAGGGTGGCGCAACGCAACTTAGGAAGACTAAGCAGCTACTACTTACAGCGCGTTCACCGAAAGTGACGTTAACTCATCCGGCGTGAGCAGAATTGGATTGGCCTTCATGCTGTTGGAGGTTCCTGCCTTCTCAATGAGCTCTGGCAGCTGTGATTGCTCGAGACCATAGCTCCGGAGCCTGGCGACCGCGAGCTGTTCGCAAAGTGCGCCAAGCCATTGAGGGGCGTCTTCAGCCTTGGCCTGGGGATTGGCAGTCAGAATACGCGCGACTTCATCATATTTTTGCAATGCTGGGTGAAGGGGAGCGCGCTCGCGGAGTGCTCGAATATTCATTGTGACGCCGTGGGGGAGCACCGCCGCGACCAATGCGCCGTGGGGAGCATTTAATATGCCGCCGAGCGGAGCGGCAAAACCGTGGATTACGCCGAGACCGGCATTGGCCAATGCCAGGCCGCCCAGAAGGCTGGCGAAAGACATCGACTCTCGAGCTGCGCGGTCTTGGCCATCGCGAAAGGCTCGAACCAGACAGTTTGAGACGCGCTTCATACCCTCCCTGCAAAACAGATCTGTCAAGGGGTTCGCGCGATTGGAAACGAATGGCTCGATGAGCTGGGTCAGGGCATCGAGGCCGGTAACAGCCGTCATCGCGGGTGGCAAATCCATCGTCAAATCGGGATCGACGACCGCCACCCTGGCAAGCAGCAGAGGACTTCGCAGGCTGGCTTTCACGCCATGCTCAGGCGAGCCGAGCACCGCGTTGCGCGTCACTTCGGCTCCGGTGCCTGCGGTAGTCGGAATCGCAATGAAGGGAAGGGCCGTATTCTCGAGAGGACGGCCTTGGCCGATGACCTCCAAATAGTCGAGCGGCTCGCCGGAATTCGTCGCAAGGCCGGCAATGGCCTTTCCGGCATCGATGGCGCTTCCGCCGCCGAAACCCACCACGAAATCGTAACCATCACGCGCGAGCCGGACGCCTTCGCGTGCGACCTGCAGAGTGGGTTCACCGTCGACCGGGAAAATGGATGATTCAATACCGGCAGCTTGGAAATGAGAACAGAGTGGGGCAGCGCGCGCGGTGTTCCGGCCCGTAACCAACAAAGCCCGATGGCCGAATTCGCGAACTATTTTCGGCACATCCCGCACAGTGCCCGCGCCAAAGATTATGCGGCTCGCAGACGCAAACTCAAAGCGCATTTACCAGCCTTCATCGTCCGGGTAGACATTCACGTATCGAACACTCGTTCGTGGCTCGGCCATCATCTCCGCAACCGTATCTCGCCAGGTCTGGTAATGCGGCGTTGCTTTGTGTTGAGCCGGCGCTTCCGGCGTTCGATATACCTCGACTAACACAAAGCGGGATGCGTCGCTCGCATCCTGAAGGACGTCGAAACGCGCAATACCGGGTTCTCTTACGCTGTCGCGTGCATTCGCGATGGTGGCTTGCCGGAAGGCCTCGATGGACTCGGCTTTGACGTGTACATGTACGTGGACGATGAGCATACGGTTAGGAGCCTGCCGCGCGTTTTCACTATTCATCGCTGCTCCTGAATAGTAAGCACGCGGTCACAAGCTTGATTATCCAAAACCTGGCGTGTTCCGCTTGGCCAGCGGACTTCGATGGTGTCTACCTGCGTAGCTGAAGCGAGACCGAAGTGCAGGCGCAGATCATTTTGCGAAAGATAGCTTCCACCGCTTCTCACTTCACCGTATTGCGCGTGATTGTTCGCGATCAGCTTCACTCGGGCGCCGATGGCGCTCCGATTCGAGCGCGTTCCGATCAGCTTGAGAGTGATCCAATGCCCGGGCGGATTGGCCGACTGCTTCAACAGAGACGGTGCCTCATTCTGATTGTTAACGGCAATCTCAATGGCGCCGTCGTTGTCGAAATCGCCGAAAGCTGCGCCCCGCGAGGAATGCTTCTCGCGCAGCGCCGGGCCGGCATGCTGTGTTATGTCCTGAAATTTGCCATTCGCCAGATTTCGGTAGAGGATTGCGTGGTCTTTGTAATGAATGTCGATGTGCAAACTTTCTACTTCGGGAAAGACGTGACCGTTCACCAGTAACAGATCTTTCCATCCATCGTTGTTGAAATCGAAAAAGCCTGCGCCCCAGCCGACGTAGCGCGTGTTTTGTCCAAGACCGGCCTCGAGCGTCACCTCGTCGAAGTTGCCCTCGCCTCGGTTTCGGTACAGTGTTTCAAATTCATCTGAGAAATTGGTGCGGAATATGCTGAGATGCCCGTCGCCTATGTAATCGGCGGCATCGACGCCCATGCCGGACATCGCCTTGCCGTTCTGATCAAAAGCTACGCCTCGGAGCACGCCTTCTTCGTCAAACTTGCCGTGCCCTTTGTTGATATAGAGCAGTGAAGGCGTTTGATCGCAGGCGACGTAGATATCCGGCAGCCCGTCTTCATTGAAATCGCCCGTCAAAACGCTGAGCGAATAGTGACCCTCGGGAGCGGCGATTCCGGACGACTCTGAAATGTCGGTGAATGTGCCATCGCCGTTATTTCGATAAAGGATATTTCGATCAAACGGCAGACCTCGCGGGCCACAATTCACTGCGATGCCCCGGTAATAACAATAGGGATTCGCACCGGGCTTCGGAGTAATGGCGGGATCGAACTTCAGATAATTGGCGACAAACAAATCCAAATGCCCGTCACCGTCAATATCGGTGAACGCACAACCGGTGTTGTAGCGAACGCGGGTTTGCGTTAGATGAGCTGCGGCGGTCACATCTTCAAAGCGGTGGCCCTGAATGTTCCGATAGAGGTGATTTTGACCCCAGTACGTTACGAACAGATCGGTGAAGCCGTCGTTGTCGTAGTCACCAGCGCAGACGCCTTGCGCCCAGCCGGAAGAGCGCAGTCCTAGTTGATCGGTGACGTCGCGAAAGCGGTCATTCCCTTCGTTGTGATACATGCGGTTCGTGCCGCCCTCGCCTGAAAGCACGAACAGGTCGAGTAAACCGTCGTTGTCGTAATCAATGAAAGCGATGCCGCTGCCCGTCGTTTCAATGATGTATTGCTTCGAAACAGTGCCCCCGTTTGGGAATACATCTGAAAGGCCGGCCTGCCTGGCAATATTGCGGAAATCCGGCGTATAGGGTTTTGGAGCAGTAACCGAGAGAGCGGAGACGAGAAGAACGAAGCGGAGGAAACTCACTGCTCGGGTTGTTTCTCACCCAGCTTCTTTAGAAAATCGGCGAATTCACCTTGGGGTGGTTTCTGGAGATGATCGAGCGTGACTTTTTCAGCCTTGGCTTTCTCGATCTGGCCAGAATCGCGGTACGCGGTGAGAAGGGCGTAATGAGCGGTTTCGTTTGCGGGCTGCAGCTCGGTTGCGCGCGATAGCAACGAAATGGCCTGTGTATACTGCTTTTCCTGAGTGTCGAGTTTGCCAAGCGCGATGAGCGCTTGAATGAAGGTTGGCGAAAGTGAGAGCGCGCGCTCAAAGTGCGATTTTGCATCGGCCGTTCTGCCCTGAACCTGCGCAATCTGGCCGAGCTGAAATTCACAAGCGCCATCTTCCGGGGTGATTTTCAATTCTGAGCGGAATTCGGAGGCTGCTTGCTCGAGCGCTGCGGGTTCGTGGCTCTGCAACAAAATGGCGCGACCGAGCCGGAAATGAAGCTCAGGCGCATTGGGATTCAGCTCAATGGCCTTCCGATATTCCGCGATTGCATCAGAGTAACGATTCTCTACCTCGAAGATCTCGGCTGAGAGCTCGTGGACGCGGTACGATGCGGGCACCCGCTGAAACATCGCCAATGTCGCGTCATTGAAAGCTTTCATGTACAGCTTCGCAGAAGTATAGAGAACGTCAGCATCGTTCGGAAATCGTTGTTTTAGACGCTGCAACAAGAGAAATGCATTCGCATCA
The DNA here is from genome assembly GCA_963758245.1 of uncultured Acidobacteriaceae bacterium. Classification (GTDB taxonomy): domain Bacteria; phylum Acidobacteriota; class Terriglobia; order Bryobacterales; family Bryobacteraceae; genus Bog-105. Next base: position 180,212 of record CAVWUV010000011.1, read on the forward strand.
TCACCGCTCGTGCTGTAGCATTTCACGGCCGCCAGGCTGGCCAGGCGATACAGAACGGGATCGGTTATGTCGGCCGTTAACCCCGGCAAGGCCGTTTTACAGTCGCCGAGTGCCGCTTCGCTGAGTGCGGCGAACACCGCTGCTGTTTTGTCTGGAATCCCTTTCAGTTTTGCGAGCGCAACCGAATAGCGCCCATCTTTGAACGCCGCAATGCCTTCTTCCCGGGCGGATTGACCCGGGCTGAGCGCGACAGTCAGGACTAAAAGAAGCGATATTCGGCTAATGGCCGGCATCATCCAACATCAATTCCGAGTTGCCAAACCGGTGATGCAACTTCCCCTCGTAATAGCGGAAACTGAGCAAAGGCGGAGGGCCGGGCGGGATCATTGGCAGCGGCGCAACGCGCCTATCCGGGTCTTGCGAAAGGTCAGCGCAACGGCCGGAATCGGCGATTTGCTGGATCAACGACTGTTCCGGCGCGAGAAGCCAAAGAAGTAGAATCACTATTCTCATTCGCTATCGACCGCTCAGCTCTTCGAGAGCATGCCGCGCCGTTCGATCATCGGGCTTACGATCAAGCAATTGCTGCATCAGTTCGCGAGCCTTTTCGATCTGTCCCAGGCGCGTGTAGGTTCGTCCCAAATTCAGATAAAGTATATCTTCATCAGGAGCGACGCGGATACCGTATTGAAAGGCCGTGATGGCGTCGTTGATCTTCCCTTGCTGGATGTAAAGCGCCCCGAGATCATTGATTGCATCGGCGTAATCGGGCTGTAGAGCGATCGCTTTTTTGAAGTATTCGCGCGCATCATCGAAGCGACCGAGCTTGGCTAATGTCAAAGCGAGTCCATAGGACGCCTGGGGCGAACGCTTGTCAACCTCGAGGGCCTGCCGGAAATACTTCTCCGCTGCCCCGAAGCGTTTATCTTCGAGATGAATCTGTCCAACCAACAACAGTACGCGGGCGTTGCCGGGAGTTCGATCCAATACCTTCTCCAGATACGGTAACGCTTGCGCGGGATAACCGGACCAGAGGTAGGCCGCGCCAAATTTGAAGAAATCGCGCCGCGGCTGAGATACGTACTCGCCGCCAAAAGGCAAAGCGAGCTTGGAATGGTTGCTGATCTGCGCCAGATCAGCTTTCCATTTCTGCGCAGTTGGAACGCTCGAGTAGATTTTCACTGCGTCGCCTGCATCGTTCAACAGAAAAGCTAGCGGCGTGCTGAGGGTGGTTCGCCAATCGAATAGATAGCGGCGAAAGATCTGGTACTCCAGACTCGCGTTCTGGACGACGAATAAACCCGGTCCTTGTTGGCGCTGGGGTAACGGCACCGGCTCCAGGAACCACGTATCGTGCAAACGAAGCTCATTGTCTGGCTCAACCGGATGTGAAGGAAGCGCGCGATGCGGACGAAAGTCTCGAGTTTTTAATTCGGACGATTCCTCAACGACCAAATATGTTTTCCCGACTGCGAGATTCGAAAATTCCTGGACTGCACCGGATGGCCAGGTGATCCGAATGCTCTTAGCCACTGGTGCATCGCGGAGCCCAAATATTAATCGCTTGCTGTGCTGAGAGAGAAAACCGGAGCCAGCGTCGAGCCACTTTGTCTGCCGGTCAACCTGAATGCGCGCACCGATCGCGTCCCGGTTGGATTTGGTTCCCTGCAATTGAAACGCAATCGAATGATTTGATGCAGCACAGTTATTTTGAAGGACTCTGACTTGCGGGCCCAATCGGCTCTTGAGAATGATGTCGGGCTGGCCATCGCCATCGAAGTCAGTTATGGCAAAGGCGCGGCTGTCCTCCGGGTAGTCGAGACCGCTCACGCCCGAAAAATCGAAGTATCGATCTCCCCTGCGAACATGGAGCACGTTCGGCTCGCGGCCGTTCCAACTGTACTCCTCACGCATGAATTGATTGATTGCGTTCCAGCCGTTCTCGTACGCGGCCGATGGAACGGCGCTCGCGGGCGAACGAGCCACCACCTGACGCCAGAAGAAGCTCATCAGATCGATGTTGGAGGTATTGGTGAGCATCCCGCAGGTGATGAAAATCTCAGCTTCTCCGTCGTTGTTCAGATCGTGTCCGCCGGATGACCACGCCCAGCGGCCAAACTCTACATTTTCCCGAAACGTGGTCTCTTCGAAAGTTCCGTCTCCCGCGATTGCGGTACAGGGAGTTGCCCTTCGTGTGGCGGCGATAAGCCTCTTTCGCGGGCTCGTCGCGCGCTGGGAGGAAGTTTTTATCGTGTACCACACGTTGCCCTGCGTCGGACCACATGTTTGCAACGTAGAGATCGGGCTTGCCGTCGTGATCGTAATCGAACCAGGAAGCGCTCATGCCCGGCCCGATATCTTCTACTCCGGCGGCTTGCGCTTGATCTCGAAAGCGCCCGTTCTCGTTCACGTAGAGGTTCTTGCGGCCAAAATCATTGGCGACGTAAAGATCCGGCCAGCCATCATCATTGAAATCGCACCATGCGGGAGCGAAGCTGAAACGATTATTGTTCTCGTTCATTCCGGTTTCCGCCGTGCAGTCATCGAAGAAACCGGTACCGTCGGAATTCAGTTTGTTGCGAAACAGGAAATTGGGCGGGCCGTTACGCGCATCGTAATACGGCACCGCATAGGTGTACTGGGCTTCGCTCTGGAAATAGATGTAGCAGCAGAGATACAGGTCGAGCTTGCCGTCGCGATCGAAGTCCGCCGCGGCCATTCCGGTGAACGCTCCTGCCGGAGGCGTGGCGAATCGGAATGCATCCGCGCGCAGCGAAAACCGTTTCCCATCATTGAGGAAAAGGACCGGACCGCTGCTTCGAAGGACAATTAAATCCTGAAGCCCTAGGTTCCTGAGATCGAGAAACAGGGCAGCCGATGTTTCATCGAGCATGCCGAGCTGCCAATTCTCAGTGATATCTGAAACAGAGCCGTCTGGATTGAACTTGTACAGGCGATTAGGCAAGCCGCCGGGTTGGCACACGTAGATCTCGTCGGAGCCGTCGTTATCGATGTCGCCCACGGCTATGCCATTGCTGCCGTATATGTCGATTCCCGTTGCAGGGTCGAGGCGCGCGCGCCAGTAGGGCACGCCCCGAGAGAGCTGCTCGTCGAACGATCTGACGTTTTTGAATGCGGTAGCGGTCACATCGCGAAAATAGGGCTGCGCGGATGAGGCGACATGCTCCTCGACGGGCGAGAACGCGACAAGTTTGCCTGAATCCCAGTTTTGCTTCCATCGACCAACACGATAGAGCAGGCTGCCATTGTGCTCGCTCGCTACTTCGTATCGAATGATTCCCTCCGGCAACGGATAAAACTGCGCGCGCCGAATCGTGCCCAGAGATTGAACCCAGCGTTTCCAGCCTCGGGCCACTGCGCCGTCGGCCGGATCGAAAACCGCTTCTTCGAGATCGGGCGCAAGAGCGCGATAGCTTTTCGGGCAGGGCGATGAGCCGCTGCAATCCGGCAATTCCCCCGAGCGCAGCGCGTGCTGAAGCGCTTCACGGATGAGAAGCGCGGTCTTTTCTTCGGGAAATTCGTCGTTTCCCGGAACAATAAATTTCTCGAGCGCGAGATAGGGCGGGGTGTGTTGGGATTCTTCAGCAAAGGCCTGCGGACACGGCAAGCCGGTCAGCGCGGGAACGGCGGCAGCGGTGGCCAGGAACTCACGGCGGCTCAGGCCTTGCTTCACTGCTTCGATGTCTCGACAATCCTAAGGTTTTGATCGGCGGTTACCGGACCGGTAGTCTGGACAATTCCGCTCGGCCAATGAATCTCGATATTCTTCGCTTGCCTAGCATCTCCCAAACCGAAGTGCAGCGTGAAAGAATTTTGCGAATAGTAGCTGCCGCCGCTCATCACTTCATCAATCATCTTGCGATTTCCAACGCTGACCGTGACCCGCGCGCCGATGGCACTGCGATTCGATTTCGTTCCAGTGAGGGAGACGTTCAGGTAATGTCCATGCGGACCGCTGTTCTTCAGCAGGCTGGGCGTCGAGTTCATATTTACCAGAACGATTTCGGGGCGACCATCGCCATCCAAGTCGCCTACTGCGAGCCCGCGCGCGGGACGCGAAACCTGGAAAGCCGGTCCGGCCTGGGCCGTAACATCCTTAAACTTGCCCGCTCCTAAGTTCTGATAAAGAATGGTCGGCTGCAAATAAGTATCGCCAAGCTGCTGGCCTTCTACTTCAGGGTAAACGTGCCCATTCGCGACCACCAGATCGCGCCAGCCATCGTCATCGACATCCACAAAGGCCACGCCCCAACCGAGCAGTTGACGCGCTTTGAGGCCGGCTTGGCGAGAAACATCAGTAAAAAACTTGCCATCATCGTTGTGGTAGAGCGAAGTCAGGTCGCCCGAGAAATTTGTCTTCGCAATATCGAGGAAGCCGTCGCCGTCGTAATCAGCGACCGCGACTCCCATGCCCGCTTGCAGCGCGCCGTCGTAATTATAGGCAACGCCGGCCTCGGCGCCTCGCTCCTCGAACGTGCCGTTGTGCAGGTTGTGGAATAGCAGGCTGGGAGTCATGTCACAGGCGACGTAGATGTCGGGCCATCCGTCATTATCGAAATCAGCTGCCACAACGCCCAGTCCGTAACGGCCGCCGGGCTTCAGGATTCCCGATGGTTCGGAAACGTCGGTGAAGGTTCCATCTCTGTTGTTGTGATAGAGCACGTTGTGAGCGAGCGGAAGACCGCGAGGCCCGCACATAACCGGAATGCCTTTCCATACACAATAGTCCCCGTGTCCGGGCCGAGGCGTTTTAGCTAAATCCAGGTCCACATAATTCGCGATGAAAAGGTCGAGGTAGCCGTCGCGATCGTAATCGACGAAAGAGCATCCTGAGCCATAGCGGATGCCGGTGACCGGCAGTTTCGCTTTCTCGGTCGCGTCCTCGAAGGTGCCGTCGCCCCGGTTTCGATAGAGCACATTGTGGCCGTAATAGGTGACTAGAAGATCAGGCCAGCCGTCGTTGTCATAATCGCCAACGCAGACGCCCTGCGCCCAGCCTTCTGCTTTGAACCCAGCCTGCGCGGCGACGTTCTTGAAATGGCCGTTGCCTTCATTGTGGTAGAGCTGCGGCAAATTGTCGCCCTTCGCTGCTCCATCGAGGCGCGTGCCATTCGCGATGAAGATGTCGTTCCGTCCGTCGCCGTCGTAATCAAAAATTGCGACACCGTTGCCGGTGGTTTCCAGGATGTAATCTTTGCGGTCGACGCCGCCGTAGACATTTTTTCCCGTGAGTCCGGCGGCGCCGGCGATATCGCGAAAATCCGCTTGGAAGGTTGGAACCGCGCCAGCAGTCAAGGCCGCGAACGTGATACAGGCCAGGACAGCAGTGCGCGTCATGGATTCGTCATTATAGCGAGGAACTAATCGCCGTGCTCTGTGAGGGCCGCTCCACTTTGCTTCCGTCGTCCCGCCGCAAATGGAACCAGAAAAAGGACCCAAATCACTTGAATTAAACGTTCACGTGTGATAACGTTCTCCCAAGTTTGTATTCAGCGGTCAATTCAACTCTGCGTGGGAGGGATTCTATGTCACGTTGGCTTCGTTGCCTTTGTCTGGCAATTTCTTTTCTGCTAGCGAGCACCGTTGCTCTGGCACAGCGGGATCTTGGAACCGTAACCGGCACTGTCACGGACGCACAGGGCGCAGCTGTTGCAAATGCAAAAGTCACGATTACCAATGCCGCTACTGGCGTGACCTCCGATACCGTCACTACAGACACTGGCGTTTTCACGCGTCCGGCTCTGAATCCCGGCACCTATACGGTTAGTGTGGAGGCAGCAGGTTTTCAAAGGGCTGAGCAAAAGAACATCCTTGTCAGTCCAAACGAACCTGTCGCGGTGAACCTGACGCTTCAGGTGGGCAATAGCACGCAGGTGATCGAGGTCACAGCAGCGGCTCCTCTGCTACAGACCGAATCGCCAGTTATCGGCGAAACGCTGAACAGCTCGCAAATAACAGATGCTCCCCTGGGCGGGCAGCGAACGTTTACCTTCCTGGCTCGTTTGACACCAGGCGTGCAGCCAGCTGAACCGGGGGCTCGTGACGCGCTGGGCGGCGGCTTCGCTGCTAACGGCGTTCGTTCGACGGGTGAAAACAATTTCCTGCTGAATGGCGTTGACAACAACGTCAACGTGATCGATTTCATCAACCAGACTGCGTTTATAATTGGGCCGGCGCCCGAGGCAATCGGCGACATGCAGATCATCAGCAATGGCGCAGACGCCCAGTATGGCCGCGCGGCGGGCGGCATTTTGGAGATCAGCCTTAAGAGCGGGACGAATCAACTTCATGGCACGCTTTGGGAGATTTTGTCGAATACGGATTTCGACGCAAATAAATGGGAGAACAACAAAGCCGGTCTGCCGCGCAACAAGTTCGACCAGAATCAGTTCGGGGCTGCTGTAGGCGCACCGATCATCAAGAACAGGTTATTTATCTTCGGGGATTACCAGGGCACGCGCATCCGTACGGCGGGCGGCTCGGTTCAGAACCTCGGGTTCGGCCCGACGTTCGCGATACCGACCCCGGCGGAGAGAAACGGCGATTTCTCAGGCCTCGCCAATACGCTGTATGATCCAACGACTACGGTGTGCGTGAGCGGTTGTGTTCCGGGGACCTTGAATGCGGCCCCTGGGCAAAGGGCAACTTATTCGCGCACGCCTTACCCGAATAACACCATTCCCACCTCAGAAATGGATCCCGTCGCGAGGAAGCTGGCCGCGCTCTATCCGAATCCGAATACGGCCTTAGCCAACTGCAGCGGGGCGGCCGCCGGCGCGGGCTGTTATGCGGTGGCCACTCCCGGAGCATTGAATACCGATCAGGGTGATGGCCGCGTCGATTGGCATTACAACGACGCGAACAGCATTTTCGGCACGATCAGTTGGTCGAACACGTCCAAGAGCAGCGTGCCTCCGTTCCCGGGCGCGTTGGACGGAGGCAATTTCCAGGGTTCGAGCGAGCAGGACCTCGGCCGCAACGCTATGTTGAGCTGGACCCATACGTTCTCGCCCACGATGGTTAACGAAGCACGCGTAGGGTTCAGCCGCCTGGTCACGGCGCGTACCCAGGCTAACGCCGACACGGACGTATATAAGGAGCTCGGGATTGGCGGCTACGATCCGACCACTACACTGAATGGCGGCGCGCCGCAGATCGACCTCGGTCGGTACAGCCAGATCGGCGCGAACGACTGGCTCCCCACTAAGGAGTACAACAACGAATGGGACATGATTGAGAACCTCTCGATCGTGCATGGGAACCACCAGTTCAAAATGGGCGGTGAATTCCGCGAACTGCACTTCCCGTTCTTCCAAGTACCCTTCCCGCATGGAGAAATAAGCTTCGGACAGGCAGAAACAGGCGCGCAAGCAGCAACAGGCAACGCAAACGCACTGGCGCCGGGGACAGGAGACGAATTCGCATCGTTCCTTTTGGGATCGGTTGATACTACAGCGCAGATTTCGACAACGAACTTTATCTCTTCTACCAAGCAGGCATACGCGGCCTACTTCATGGATAACTGGAAGGTTACACCGAAGCTAACCTTGAACCTCGGGGCGCGCTACGAATTGTTCTCGCCGATTGGAGAACAGTTTGGGCGACAATCGAACTTCGATTTCGCCAATCTGACCCTCTATATCCCCACTGGCCCGAACCAGAATGCTCCCCTGCCTCCGAACTTCAACTCCCCTGCGACTATCAACGGCGTAACCTTCCCCGCTCTTTTCTCCACGCCCATTACCGTCAGCCGTGGGCACGTTAGCAAATACCTGATTCCTTGGGACAAGACCGATATCGGGCCGCGGCTGGGCTTCGCTTATAACATCGAACCGAAAACAGTCATCCGCGGATTCTTCGGCATGTTCTACGGCGGTGAAGAGAACCAGGGCGGTGACCCGAATCGTGGCGAATCGGCGCCATTTAACGAGTCGCCGTCTTTGGCACGTCCAGGGACCGTGAGCATTTTCCAACCGGATCCCTTGATGGCCAATGGCGCATACACGCGCGCACTGAGCACAGGTTTCCCGGTGAATGTATTCAACGGGTATCCGGTTACCTCGCTCCAGTTCCGCGAAGTCTACCCGGACTTCCGGAATCCGCTGGTGCAAGAATGGAATCTGGCCGTGCAGCACGAACTGCCTGGCCAGATGGCCTTGGAGGTCGGCTACGAAGGCAATCACCAAGCGCGTCAGTTGTACCAGCCTGATCCCAATGCTTGCCCGACTGTGGTGAACACCGGTTCGTTGAACTGTACCGCGCTGCGGCCTTTTCCAGACATCGGATCGGTGAGTGGAACGGCCACCTTCGGCGTCGGGAATTATGAAGCGATGACGGCATCGCTGGTTAAGCGGCTCTCGAACGGATTGCAGGGCCAGTTGTCGTATACCTACGGCCATGCCTTGTCCGATACGGGAACCACGCTTTCCGGATCGCCCGGGTTCTTTCAACTGGATGGAACGAAGATCGGCGCGTCCTACGCCAGCGCGCCCTGGGATATTCGTCATAGTGTTGTGGGATCTTTCAACTATGAGATTCCGTTCGGTCGCGGCAAGCAGTATGGCGCGAACCTGAACAAAGTAGTTCAAAGCGTGGCCGGCAACTGGCAGCTCAACGGAATACTGACTCTGCGGACCGGACAGCCCTTCACCTTGAATTCCGGCGGCGGCGCATGCGGGGATGTGATCAGCGAGAGCGGAGGCTGTGCGCCGACAATGGTGCCGGGCCAGACCAACCCGAACCAGGCTCCTTCCGGAGGGCGTTCTCCGAACGAGTGGTTCAACACGGCCAACTTTGTGCCGATTTCCCAGCTCACGCCGGGCGAGTTGGCGACACAGGGCAATACTGGGCTGAATAGCAACGTCGGACCGCCCGAGCGGGCGTTTGATTTCTCCGTCTTCAAGGATTTCGATTTCACCGAGAGATGGAAACTCGAATTCCGCGCGGAGGGAACCAACATCACCAATACACCGCAGTACAGCGTCAGTTGTGTATCGCTGAACCAAAACAACAGCAACTTCGGCCAAATCACTTGTACGAATGCTGGAAGCGAGCGGCACATCGACTTCCAGTTGCGGCTGCAGTTCTAGTTCGCCGCTCTAAGCACGCTTCGGCTGTCGTTTCGATTTCAGGGCTGGTTCAATGTCTGTGTGAACGAAATCGTCGCCCTTGAACAGCAGCGGCAGTCCGAGAGTTTTCGCGGTTGCATAGGAGCAGCAGTCTCCGAAATTGAGCCGGGCTTTGCTGTTGCTCCGGCCTTTGCCGTATTCACGCGAGGCCTGGACGGCCAAAAACGCAGTGGCCCTATCGAATTCGGCCATCGTGATCTCCAGTTGTGGGATGAGCCGGTGAATTAGTAAGTCGAATTCAGAATCTGATAGCGCGAGGCCTGCTTCCACTAATGAAACCGCAGAAATGCGCGGTTTGATTGGAGCGTCTGCGATCAAGCTGAGAAAGTCCTCTGCCTCCTCTTCGGCGCGCAGGATTGCGATGGCGGCGGACGTGTCGATTACCATCTTTATGCCGATTTCTTCGCACGCCGTCTGGTTCGCGCCAGGCGCTCACGTTCCTCGTCAAGGTAAGCGTACATGTCGTCGAATACTTTCTTCGGCAGCGGCTCGGCTGGCCCTTTCTCGAGCTTCGGCCCGAGCCATTTCATGACTTTCTCGTAACGCTCTTGCGCGCCTGCGGCCCAATCGCTTGCGCCCAGCTCTCTTTGCAATAGATCGCGCAACGCCGCGGTCTTGTTCTTTCCCACCTGTCGCGCATAGCGGTCGATCAGCTCACATGTTTTCTGGTCTGCTATGTAGGTAGCCACGACTTAACTATATACCTCTATATACTCAATATTTGCTGCTGCTCTTCGTTCTGCTTCTCTTCCTGGATCCGAACCAAGCTCAGTCACTTCTACAGCGCGGACTGATAGCCCTTCAGCACGGTCAGTTAACCGAAGCTCGCGAAAACCTGGAGCAAGCCTCGCACGCCGATCCGAAGAACGCCTATATCTGGACCTCCTTGGCGGAGACCTATCTCAGGCTTAAACAGCAGCAGGACGCCCAAACAGCCGCATCGGAAGCTGAGCAATTGGGTGCAACGAATCCGGTCATTTCGCATGCCCTCGCGATGTTCTACTCGGACTCGGGCAATAGGGAGCGAGCTTATGCTTTTGCTGAGTCGGCGGAGAAACAGCAGCCCTCTGCAGCAAATCGCGATCTGCTCGCCCGAATGACTTTTGAGTATGCCCAGATGCTGCTGCGTCAGCAGGACTTCACTCGCGCCGCGGAAATTCTCAGCAGTGCGTCAGGGGAGAATCCGCGCAATGCACAGCTCACGCTCGCGCTGGGTGTTGCGCGATATGGGCAGAGACGGTTTGAGGATTCCATAACTGAATTCTTGAAAGTGATCGATATCGATCCTGAAATCGAGCAGCCATACGTCTTTCTAGGCCGGATGCTGGACCAGGCCGGTCCGCGGCTGGACGCGATCACGAAACATTGCGAAGCCTGGGCCGCGAGAAATCCTCAAGATGCCGAGGCGCAGCTGGTCTTCGCGAAGGCGCTACTAGAAAGCGATTCTTCGAACCAAAAAGCAGAGACGTTGCTACGGCGCTCGATAGCGCTCGATCCGAAGAATTGGGAGGCTCACTATGAACTCGGAATTCTGCTCGCGGGTAAGCATGAATATAAAGAAGCGGCTGCCGAGCTGACGCGCAGCATCGAGCTGAACCCCAAAGAACCTATGCCGCATTATCATCTCGCTCGCGTTTATGATCGCTTGGGCCAGCCGGAACAGGCAAAGGCTGAGCGGGAGATTCATGCGCGGCTGACGGGCGGGGCGAATTCGCAATAAAGACCTCCACGCGGCGGTATTCTGAAGCGATGGCGACGATTTACATGACACAAGCGGAGGTGGCTCGCGACTTCGACGCCGCGCTCGAAAAAGTGCGGCAAGGCGCCGAAATTGTCGTCGAGCAGGACCACAGGCCAGTGGCTGTAATCAAACCCTCGCAACCGGCGGGCAGGATGATTTCGGAAGTCATTGAAGATCTGGAGAGGCGAGCGTCCAATGCAGTCATCGACGACGATTTTGCAAAAGACATTCAGGAAGCAATAGAGTTTTATCGCCAACCATGGAATCCGCCCTCCTGGGAGTAGTCCTTGACAGCAGCATTCTGATAGCCGCCGAGCGCCGTAGACTAACACCCGCAGAAGCGGTGCGGAATGCTCGAGGGATTGTCGGCGAGATTCCCATTGCCCTTTGTTCAATCAGCATCGCGGAAATCGGCCATGGCATCTACAGAGCCACCGATTCGCACGTTCGTGACCGTCGCCGTGCGTTCTTGAATGAGTTGAAGGCTACCGTGCCAATTTATCCAATGACGGTAAGCACAGCAGAACTGATGGCGAGGCTCGGTGGCGAGCAGGCGGCGAAAGGCATCAACTTGCCGATCACTGATCTGATCATCGGCGCTTGCGCTCTCGAGCTGGGGTATGCGGTAGCGACCCACAACGTTCGCGATTTCGCGCGTATTCCGGGACTCGTTGTCGTTCGAATCTGATCCCTCACAAATTCAATTTCTCGTGTGCATAGCGAAGACACGAGACAACATTCTCTTCTTCAATCCGAAGCTGCTCTTCATGCGACAGTTGCGAAACGTGCGGAAGCGACTGTGCGGCTTGTTCTTTTTGCACCAGCTTGAGCGTGCGCGCGAGGTAGAGACCGTTGCGATCCGGGAAGGTGACCCAGTATTTGTCCGTCAAGCAAGGGACTTTCAGCGGATCGCGCGAGATCATTTCCAGTGAAAAGCGCGTGTTCGGCCGCGATTGGCGGACGAGCGAAATCATTCGCGGAAGATCCAGAAAACCGTCGCCGAGGAGCACCTCGGAAAGCAGGAATCCGTCTGCATATGAAGCAACGCCCATATTCTTTAGATGCGTGCTTACCGCATACGGAGCGAGCTTCTCCACAACATCCATCGGATCGTCCAGAAGCGAGATGTTGTTGCCGAAATCGAGACACGCTCCCAGATATTCACTGGAATGCCGCTTCAGCAACGTGACCATTTCGTCAGCCGTCCAGTCCTTGTGATTTTCTAGACCCAGCGGAATCTTGTACTTTTCGAGGATTGGCAGCGCGGCCTCTACTGATGCGTTACTCCGGGCCACAAACGCCTGCCAGTCGGCGAGAGAAGAAAAAGTCTCGTAGCGTCGGGTACCCAGACAGGCTGAGCGCAATGCCACCGCGCCAACCGTTTCTGCATCTTTCAGGCTCTGCTCGAAAGCCGATGTGTCGCCGTCGTGCGGCAACGGCACCATGGCCTCGACGTACATGCCGAACTGCTCGGCACGAGCGCGAATCTTCCCGAGGTCACCGTTGATGGGCGCTTGAATACCGGCCGCGCCCAGCGAATGACAACGTTCGAGGAACTCGTAGGTATCTCGAGGACGCCAGGCAATCATATAGGACGTCGTAGCTATGCCAATCTGACCTGGGGAGGCGTTCGCGGTTGATCGTTCGGCCATAAGCGGAAGTATAAGAGAACTGGTAAGGAAAGCGCGTCGATTCATGACACCTTGCGGTTTTTGAAGAAGAACAATGTGATTAATGCGGACCCGAGAGAACAGAAGGAGAGCAGTAACAGAGCCGGGGTCATGCTGTGAGTGGCATCGCGGATTCTGCCGACCAGAAACGGGCTCACATAACCGGCAAGATTGCCGACGGAATTGATCCAGGCGATTCCAGCCGATGCGGCGGTTCCCGACAAGTAGGCGGTCGGCAACGACCAAAAAGTGGAGGAGGCGGAAACAATTCCGGCCGTCGCCACTGTTAACGCAAGAAGACCGAGCGAACCCGAAATCCCGGGAAGCGCCGATAACGCGAAGGCTACAGAACCGGCGATGGCGGCAAGCGCGATATGCCAGCGCCGCTCTCGCGTGACATCAGAGTGATGACCCACGACCACCATCACAATCGCGCCGATACCCCATGGAATCATGGTCAAGAGTCCAATCCGCCACGGATCTTTCGTGAGCGTGTCCTTCACAATCTGCGGCAGCCAGAATCCTATGCCATAGTTGCCCATCACCACACCGAAATAAACGAAGCACAGCAGCCAAACCTTCGAGCTGCGGAATGCATCGGCGAGGCTGTGATGGCCCGGCGCGCTTGATTTCTTGACCGTCTCTTCTTCATGCAGCCGTTGCACGAGCAGCGATTTCTCGCGATCATCGAGCCATTTCGCTTTATGAGGGCTGTCCTGCAGGAAGAACATGGTAACGATGCCGGCCAGAATAGACGGCGCGGCTTCGGCCAGAAAAAGCCATTGCCATCCACGCAGCCCGCCAACAGAGGACATCCTGTCTAGAAGAAAGCCGGAAACTGGTCCGCCGATGACGCCTGACAACGGAATGGCGGTCATGAATGCCGCCACCATTTTGGCCCGATGACGGCTCGTATACCAAAACGTGAGATAGAGAATGACGCCTGGAAAGAAACCTGACTCCACAACGCCCAACAAAAAGCGGACTGTATAAAAACCGGCCGCGCTCTTGACCAGCATGGTGCAAGCCGAGACCATTCCCCACACGATCATGATGGGACCGAGCCAATATTTCGCGCCAATCTTTTGCAATGCGATGTTGCAAGGCACTTCAAAAAAGAAGTAGCCGATGAAGAAAATGCCCGCGCCGATGCCATACACCGCATCGCTGATTCCAAGGTCCTGCTGCATCTGGAGTTTCGCGAAGCCTACGTTCACGCGATCGACATACGCGAATATGTAGCAAAGAAACAGGAACGGAATGATCCGCCGGGTAACTCGCGCATAGACACGTTTCTCAAAATCGGCCGTGTACGCGATCTGCCCGTCAGCGGCGCTCATTAGATTTCGCCCTTCCGCGCCAACTCAGTCATATAATCACAGCCACGCGCCGCCAGCGCCATCATAGTCAAGGTGGGATGCTTATCGCCCGTGGTAACAAAGCAACCGCCGCCGAAAATAAACAAGTTCCGAATATCGTGAGTCTGGCAATAGGAGTTCAGAACGCTGGTCTTCGGGTCGGCGCCCATACGCGACGTGCCGACTTCATGAATGAGACTTCCGGGAGCGCTGAGGAATGGCTTGGAGTCATCGATCTCGCCTCCCGCTGCGCGAAACAACTCCTGAGCGCGAGCGAAAAAATCCTCATAGATTCTGCGGTCGTTATCGCAATGCGTGCAGGTAATCTTGAGCACGGGAATGCCCCACTTGTCCCAAACTTCCGGGTCAAGCTCCACGAAATTCTCGTTCCGCGCGAGCATCTCGCCGCCTGAGAGCCACACGAGCGCGTGAGCCGAATACAAGCGCTTTACTTGCCTCTTGTAATCGGAGCCGAAACCCGGAAGCGTGGGAGCAAAACTTGGAAATTGCGCCGCGCCCCCGGAGGCGCTCATGGCGTATCCGCGAATAAAATTGCCCGAGCCGGGCCGCAATCCGATATTTGTAAAGTTCGGAATATAAAGTCCGCCCAACTTGCCGTCATCATTCCGAATGGGCGTGCCTGTGAGCACCGGGAGAAAACCGCTGACACCTGCCCCGCCGATTTGGTCCATCAAATAATGACCGAGCACACCGCTGGTATTGGCCAATCCTCCTTTTCGGGAGTTCAACAGGAGGCGGGTATTTTCAAGGGATGATCCTGCGAGCACGACAGCTCGCGCTTCGATCTCCACCGCACGATTTGTATAGCGCTCGATGTAGCGAACGCCTTTTGCGCGATTTTCGCCGTCCGTGAGCACGTGGCTCACCACGGAATCGCAAAGAAGAGTGACATTGCCTGTCTTGAGCGCTGGCGGAAGCGTTACCGCAATCGTATTGAACATCGCGCCGACGTCGCAGCCGTTGACGCAGTTGCCGCAATAGTGGCACGGAGGGCGATTGTTCCACATTCGCGTTAACTGTGCAACCCGGCGGGGCGTCGAGGGCAGGCCGGTTTTGCGGCAAGCCGCGTCAAAAATCGTCTCGGCGCAATTCAGCGGCATCGGGGGAAGAAAAGCGCCATCGGGAAACTGCGGCAGGTTCGCAGCAGCGGCGCTCACGCCAATCAATCGCTCAACGCGATCGTAATACGGCGCAATATCGCGGTATGAGATTGGCCAATCCTCGCCATAGCCATCTCTCGAAGCTGCTTTGAACTCCAGATCTGACATGCGATCAGAGGCGCGCGACCAGTGGAGGGTACGGCCCCCAAGAACGCGCGATCGCGACCAGTGGAAGGGCTTGTCGGGCGCAGTCGTGTAGGGATTCTCCCGGTCATCAATCATGATCCGGTAGTTGAATTCGGTCGATCCTCTGCAATATCTCTTTAGAAATCCAGGCTGGCCTGCGCCGCGAAAAGGCAGTTCATAGGGCCAGCGATGACGGAATTCCTTGTAAGCTTCGATTTTCGATCCGGCTTCCAAAAGCACGACTTTGAATCCGTTTTTTGCAAATTCCATGCAGGCCCAACCTCCGCAAGCACCGGAACCGACGATAGCCACGTCGTACTTCTGCATAGCTGATTAAACTCGGTGGTGCTCTGGATGTGTGCAGGCCGGAAACTCGGTCAGATACGCGAGCCCCTTATACTCGAGTACGTCGACGAGCCCCACGCGAGAGGTATAGAAAGCATGCACCGTCATGTCTTTCAAAAGCGTATAGACAGGGAAGCCATCGTGAGTCTTGGAGGCATCGCGTTCCGGTTCGGAGATGAGCCGTACCAGGGCGACCTGTTCTTCAGGCTCGAGTTGCGCGAACCGGTGAGTACGCAACCAATCCATTGCCTCGCGCCATTGCTCCTGCATTTCGGGCGCGAATTCCGCTGCTGCATTGACGACGAAATCGGTAAACGCGGCAACGTGGGCCTCGCGTGCGCCCGGAGTCTCATCAGTCGGGATGAGAATCGCTGTGAACGCATCCAACATTCGAAATTCTTCTGGAGAGAAGAACTTGGGCTGGTAGGAGTTCCAATCGTGCGGATCAGGTGGCGCGAACGAGTGCGAGTTATGAGCGTGATGGCTTTGTGATTCACCCGCGCGTAGCCAATCCTGGAAGAACTCAGTCGCCCCGGTTGCGGCAGCCGCGCGTAGAATCATCCACCCTGCATCCCGGCGCGTCATGCTACTGGAAGTGAAGCTCAACGCGCGCACCACCCGCCATCAATGAGGATGTCTGTTCCCGTAATAAACGACGCTGCATCGGAGCAGAGATAAGAGGCCAGAGCGCCAATTTCCTCCACTTTCCCCCATCGCCCTACCGGAAGGCTCGCCAGGAATTGCGCATTCGCCTCCGGGTTCTGCATTACGGGATGATTCATTTCGGTGCCAAATGGGCCGGGACTAATGCCGTTCACTGTTATGCCTTCTCCCGCCACCTCGAGCGCGAGCGCCCGAGTCAATCCCAGCAATGCAGCTTTGCTCGACGAGTACGCGCTCCGGCCGGGCAGCGAGACATGACTCATAATCGACGTCATGTTCAAAATTCGACCGTAGCCGGTGCCTCTCATATGCGGTACAAACGCGCGGCACATCAGAAACACGCTTGTCAGATTTGTATCGATTACGCTTTGCCATTCGCTCAGCGAGAAATCAATCAGATTCTTCCGGATATTAATTCCCGCGTTGTTGATTACGATCTGAACTCTGCCGAGCTGGCCCGAGATCTCCGATTCCAGTCGCTCTACATTCTTTTCATCGCTTACGTCGGCAATGAAAAGTTTCGCGTTCCCTCCTGCGTCTTCGATTTCGGTTCGCACCGTGTCAAGCTTTTCAGCATCGCGTGAGACGAGCGCGATTGTCGCCCCGGCTTCGCTCAGCGAAAGAGCCATGGCTTTTCCAAGCCCTTTGCTCGCTCCGGTGATCAGGGCGATTTTCCCGGCGAGGTTGGTCTTGAATTCTGCTTGAATGACGGAATCTCCTTCTAGGGATTAGTAAGATCCCTTCGGCATGCTTACTTGATAGAGCTGCGTGTCTTTATAAGGGCCGGGAAAGTCTCCCAAGTACTGGACTGTGGCATGGATATCGAGCAAGCGCCGGAGAAGCCAATCCTCGGGGTAATCGGGAGTACCAAGAACCAGGAATTCGGAATGTTCAGTGACAAACTGCCGATAAGGCTCGACATTCGCCCGGATCGGGAAGTACTGCTTCAGCTTTGCGTATCCCTCGAAAATTGTGGCATGGGCGTAACGCACGGCCAAATCGAGATCATCCAGATAATAAAGCCGCGATACGATACTCGGGTTCGCATACTTATCCATCTCGAGGAACGTCAAGCCGCTTGCGGCGACTAGCGGAAGGTCCGGGCGCACAAGCTCGATTGGAGATGCCGGAGATGAGACTGCGCGAGCGCCTCTCTGCGCCCATATCGATTTCGCCGGCATGGCGAGATTCAATCCGGCCACGTAGATAAGCAATACAGCGCTCGCGACCGCAGCAGCAAGGCGATTGCTGTTCGTATACATCGCGATAAAGAAGGCGATCAAAATTCCGTACGCCAATACGGCGGGAAGTCCGTAGCGAAGGAAAAAAGCGCTGTGCGAGCGCATTAGAGCCAAATTTACGATGACCGGTATCGCTAATAGACCGGCGGTGAAGGCAAGCTCAACCGGCTTCATCAATGCTGTGGCTTCGGTCTGGTCTTGTTCGCGTCGAAAAACCACCAGCAGAGCGAGTGAGATAGCAAACAACAGAATCAAACTCTCGGGAGAGAGAGTGTCATAGAAGAAGGCGGCCATCTTACGGGGCGATGCCTGGAAGGCCGGCGGAAATACTGCTCCCTCATACCCGCTGATGGTTCGAATGTAGATGAACAGAATAACGGACGGTATGACTAACGAGGCCCAGAGTGGCAGGTCGACCTTGCGGCTGCGGTACCATCTGACGAGCTCGGCGCCGCAGAATGGCAAGACATAAAATAGAGCGAAGAAATGGCTCAACGCCATTCCTGTCACAGCGAGAGCGAGCAACGCGACAGAAGCTTTGCTTCGGTCGGGTTCAATTGCCCTTTCCCACGCGAGCATAGCGATGCCGAAAAATCCGAAGATCAACCCATATGGGCGCGCTTCCGTCGCGTAGGACAGGAATGGGGTCGACCAGAACACGAGCATGGCCAATAAGCCATAAACAGGCCGAAGCCGCCGTGAAACAAACCAGTAAAAGCAGAGACTCCCCACAAGAAACGCCACTATGGATGGAAATCTTGTTGCATACGAGTTATCGCCGAGCAATGCAAGTGAGCCTCGGACCGCCAGGTAGCTCAACGGAGGATTCAAATCCAGACGGATTGCCGCCCAAAATTGCGACATTGAGGGAGATTTCGCAATGTAGTAAGTAAATAGCTCGTCATGCCATAACTGGCGAGTGGCGGAAAGAGCTGTTATTGCGAGATACAGCAGGACAACGGCAGTCAAAACGAGGACGGAATCAAAAGACGTGAAGCGAGCCGTCTCCAAACGATTGCGGACCTTATCGGTCCAGCCCGTAAGGCGCGCAAAGGTATAGCCGGTTCCGAGATCACTTACCGGTGGACCGACGGGGGGCAACTGGAGCAATTGTAGCGAATATTCCTAAAACGCGAAAATAATCAATAAGATGGAATTTGTTGTATCTCTCCGAGAGGCCTCGCAATACCAGCGCACTGCTATTCTGAAGCGCGAAGTATAATCCCGAAATGAAGGTTGTCATTCTCTGCGGTGGACTCGGAACTCGACTGCGCGAAGAAACCGAATTCCGGCCCAAACCGCTCGTGGACATAGGCGGACGTCCGATCCTTTGGCACATCATGAAACTGTATGCCCATTATGGCTTTCGTGAATTTGTCCTATGCCTGGGATACCGCGGAAACATGATCAAGGAGTACTTCCTGAACTATGAGGCGATGAACAATGATTTCACGATTTGCCTTGGCAAGAAATCGCAGATTCATTATAACGACGACCATGAAGAGCAGGATTTCTGGGTAACGCTTGCGGAAACCGGGGCAGAGTCCATGACCGGCGGCCGAGTGAGACGGGTGGAGCGCTATCTTAAGGACGACGACCGCTTCATGGTTACTTATGGTGATGGTGTCAGCGATGTAGATATATCCGCACTGCTGGAGTTTCATCGCAGTCATGGGAAACTCGCGACAGTAACGACCTTCCGCCCTGTTTCGCGATTCGGAATTTTGGATATCAGCGCCTCCAAGCAGGTGACGAATTTTCATGAAAAACCGAAGTCCGATGCGTGGGCGAGCGCGGGATTTTTCGTGTTCGAGCGGAAGGTTTTAGATTACTTGGACGGAGATCAGTGTGTGCTCGAGCGCGAGCCGCTGGAAAAACTCGCTGAGGAAGGCCAGCTCATGGCGTATCATCACGATGGTTTTTTTCAGGCCATGGACACCTATCGCGAATATCAGGCGCTGAATGATCTGTGGAAATCCGGCGAGGCCCCGTGGAAGAACTGGGCATAAGCGCAACTTTCTGGCGTGATCGCCCGACCCTTGTGACTGGGGGAACGGGGCTGGTCGGAAGCTGGTTGACGCGCCGGCTCGTCGAAACGGGCGCCGATCTCGTCTGCCTTGTCCGGGACTGGATCCCGCAGAGCGAAGCAGTTCGCAGCGGAACGCTCGATCATGTCAAGGTAGTGCGCGGCGATGTTTGTGACCGTGACACGCTGGAGCGAACGCTCGGTGAATACGAGATCAATACCGTATTCCACTTGGCCGCTCAGACAATCGTTGGCATTGCGAATCGAAATCCAATTTCTACATTCGAAAGTAATGTTGCCGGAACCTGGAATGTGCTCGAAGCATGCCGACGCTCCCCTGCAGTTAAGGCGATCGTTGTAGCGTCGTCCGACAAGGCTTACGGCGATCAGGAAAAGCTGCCGTATTCGGAGGACACGCCTCTCGAAGGCCGCCACCCCTATGACGTCAGTAAGTCCTGTGCCGATCTGATCGCGCAGGCATACGGCGTTACATATGGATTGCCGGTTGCGATTACACGCTGCGGGAACTTTTACGGCGGCGGCGATCTGAATTGGAATCGTATTGTTCCGGGAACCATACGATCCGTCATTCGCGGCGAGCGGCCAATCATTCGCTCCGACGGCCAGTTTGTCCGCGACTACTTTTATGTGGAGGACGGCGCAGCAGCCTACCTGTTATTGGCTGAGAAGCTGCTAACCGACAGCAGTCTCGTGCGGGGCCAGGCTTTTAACTTTTCCAACGAGATCCAGGTCACCGTCACGGATCTGGTAAACCGCATTCTTCGAATGATGGGTTCTTCGCTTAAGCCAGAGATTCAGAACCAAGCGTCGAATGAGATCCGGCATCAGTATTTGAGCGCTGAACGAGTTAAAGAAAAGCTGGGATGGCATCCGCTGTTTACCTTAGATGAGGGTCTGGAGCGAACCATTGCCTGGTATCGCGATTTTTTTGGGGGTTCTTACGATGAATTCTCAGGCCGAGAGCTTGCGACAACGCATTCTCGATCTGGTCAATGAATATCACGAAGCTGCATTCGGACAAGTCCCGTTCGTTCCAGGTGAAACCGCTGTTCCGGTTTCCGGCCGGGTCTTCGATGCGGAGGACATTTGTTCGCTGGTTGATTCCTCGCTCGACTTCTGGTTGACTACCGGACGTTTTGCCGCACAATTTGAAAAGCAATTCGCCCGCTGGTTTGGCATTCGCACAGCGACTCTGGTCAACTCCGGATCCTCAGCGGATCTCCTCGCCGTTACGGCCTTAACTTCACCCAAATTGGGTGAGCGCCGTCTCAGGCCCGGCGACGAAGTGATTACCGTAGCCGCGGGATTCCCGACCACAGTGAATCCCATCATTCAGAACGGCCTTGTTCCCGTTTTCATAGACGAGCATATTCCGACGTACAACATTGATGTAACAAAGCTGGAGGAAGCTCGCTCCGAGCGCACGCGCGCAGTGGTGGTTGCGCACACTCTAGGGAACCCTTTCGATCTCGGATCAGTCACCGAATTTGTTCGAAAGTACGATCTCTGGCTGGTGGAGGATTGTTGCGATGCTGTCGGCGCGACTTACAACGGTCAGAAAGTGGGGACGTTCGGTGACTTGGCCACAGTCAGCTTCTATCCTGCTCACCACATCACGATGGGCGAAGGCGGATGCGTGCTGGCCGAGAAGCCGATCTTCAAAACCATCGTCGAATCCTTCCGCGATTGGGGCCGCGATTGTTGGTGCGAGCCTGGCAAGGCCAACACTTGCGGCAAGCGGTTTGATTGGCAACTGGGCGAGCTACCCCACGGCTACGATCACAAGTACATCTATTCGCACATCGGTTACAACCTCAAAGCTACCGACATGCAGGCCGCAGTTGGCGTGTCGCAGCTGAAGAAACTGCCTCATTTCATCGAGAGGCGGCGGAGCAACTTTAAAGCGCTCCGGGATGGAATGAAGGATCTCGAAGAGTTTTTCATACTTCCCGAAGCAACCCCCAACTCGGAACCGAGCTGGTTCGGCTTGCCTATCGCCGTGCGTCCCGAAGCGCCATTCAATCGTAATCAGGCGATAGCCTTCCTCGAAGGACGTAAGATCGCGACGCGCCTTTTGTTCGGAGGCAATCTGCTGCGGCAGCCCGCATACCAGGACATCAAGCATCGCGTCGTGGGATCACTCGAAAACACGGATTTCATCATGAATCAAGTGTTCTGGGTCGGCGTTTACCCCGGTTTGACAGGGGAGATGATCGCTTACATGCTGGATGCGTTTCATCAGATGCCGGTAGAGCATCTGGTCGCGCTGTAGAGTGCATGCCGCATCCGCTGCAGCAAGATTTGGATTACATTCTTGCGCAGACGGGCGATCTCTGGCAGGCGCTTCGTGGTCAGAATATCTTCATTACGGGCGGAACTGGTTTTGTAGGTACCTGGCTGGTTGAAAGCTTCGTCTGGGCCAATCAAAAGCTTGATCTTGGCGCTCGAGCGGTTCTGCTGACACGCAACCCCGACGCCTTTCAAGCGAAAGCACCCCAAGCCGCGAATGATCCCTCCATTCAACTTTTGCGCGGCGAAGTAGCGTCTTTCGAGTTCCCGGAAGGTGCTTTTCCATACGTCATTCATGCTGCGACTCAGAGCTATTTCGAGCCAACTCCTGACCAGCCTGCATCGATCTTCGATTCCGAGATTCAAGGCACGCGGCGCGTTCTCGAGTTTGCCCGCACGAATCGCGCACAAAGATTTCTATTCACCAGCTCGGGCGCGATTTATGGAAAGCAGCCTTCGGAGCTGACGCACATTCCCGAAGAGTACGCGGGCGCTCCGCTGACCACCGATCCCAACTCGGCATACGGCCAGGCCAAGCGCGTTTCGGAATGGTTATCCATGATGTATGCACGGCAGCATGGATTCGCGGCTCTATTGCCGCGGCTGTTCGCGTTTGCCGGACCGCATCTGCCGCTCGATCTGAACTTCGCCATTGGAAACTTCTTGCGCGACGTGCTTGCGGGACGCCCGGTCCGAATCGCGGGAGACGGCACTCCCGAACGGTCTTATTTGTATGCGGCGGATCTTGCGACCTGGCTCTGGACCATCCTGATTCGAGGAGAATCGGCCCGCCCCTACAATGTAGGATCAGCCGCAGCCGTTACGATAGCCGAGCTCGCGCGGGCGGTGGTAGAGAACACCGCGCCCGGCACGCCCATTGAGATCGCTCGCAAGCCAATTCCAGGGGCCCCGAAGGCTCGCTATGTGCCTGCCGTCGACCGCGCTCGGAAGGAATTGGGCTTGCGGCCAGCCGTAGGGGTTGAGGAGGCAATCCGCCGCATGTGGTCTTGGGCTACTGCTCCATGAAGTAGTAACACAGCATGTGGCAAACGATCAGATGGCCATCTTCTATGCGCCCCATGTGAGGCTCGGAGACGCGAATCTGAAGTTTGGCCATGGGCCCCAGCTTGCCGCCGTCCCGTCCTGTCAGCGCAATGGTTTCGCAACCAATCGAATTGGCGTATTCCATGGCGCAAACCACGTTCGGGGAATTGCCCGATCCGCTGATGGCCATGAACACATCACCCCGCTGCGCAAAATTCTTGAGCTGCTCGGCAAAAACACAGTCGTAGCCGACATCGTTGGAATAAGCTGTGATTGTCGGCAGCGAGTCAGTCAGCGCCATAATCCGGAAACGCAAATCGCGCTTATAACTCGCCCCTTTGACCATGTCACAAACGAAGTGCGAGGCTGTCGAAGCGCTTCCTCCATTGCCGCAAACGAAAATGTGACGATTGTTGTCGCGAGCTTCCGTGAGTAGCCTGATGGCGTCCGCAACGCCGTTCAGGTCTATGCTTTCGAGAGCATTCAGGAGTCTCGATTTATACTGCCTCGGGAAATCCGACGATGTGGGGGAGATAATTGGTTCCGTGCTCATAATGTATCCCAACCTACCGATAAAGCAAACGTACGTGAGCAGTCTGAGAGTATTAGGTCAGCTTGCACTCTAAAATGATAGTGCAAAATGATATGGCATAATCGCAGGAGGTCGAGTGCCCTATGGCGGCCCAAAAAACAGTAAAAATCGGCAAAAAACTTGTCGGAGATGGTCAGCCTTGTTATGTGATCGCCGAGATCGGGATAAATCACAACGGAGATATTGATCTCGCAAAACGCCTGATTAGCGTTGCCGTCGCGGCGGGATGCGATGCCGTGAAGTTTCAGAAGCGTACCGTCGATATCGTTTACACGCCCGAGGAGCTGGCCAAACCTAGAGAAAGCCCGTTTGGAACAACGAACGGCGATCTGAAGCGGGCCCTCGAATTTGGGTTTGAAGAATACCAGGACATCGATGCCTACTGCAAGGCTGTGAAGATTGATTGGTTTGCATCTTGCTGGGACGAGGACTCGGTCGATTTCATCGATCAGTTCGACGTGCCGTGTTTTAAGATTGCATCCGCGTCGCTCACAGATGATCGCCTTTTGCGGCATACACGAGCCACCGGCAAGCCACTCATCGTTTCCACGGGCATGAGCACCCTGGAGGAAATCGATCACGCGCTCGAAATCCTTGGTACCGAAGATACTATCCTGCTCCACGCGTGTAGCACTTACCCGGCCCTGTACGAAGAGCTGAATTTGCGGGCTATCCCTGTGATGAGGGAGCGCTACGGGATACCGATCGGATACTCGGGCCACGAGACGGGCATACCATCGACCGTGGCCGCCGTCGTTTTAGGGGCATGTTGTGTCGAGCGTCACATCACCATGGACCGCGCCATGTGGGGAAGCGATCACGCCGCGTCTCTCGAGCCGAATGGGATTACGCGCGTGGTTCGTGATATCCGGCTGATTGAACAATCCCTGGGCGACGGGCAAAAACGGGTCTTCGAACGGGAATACCCGATCATCAAGAAATTGCGGCGTGTTGGTGCGGCTCCAGTGCCGGCATGACAGGTATCAAGGCGATTGTCCTTGACGTAGATGGAGTTCTCACCGATGGAGGAATATGGTGGGGTCCGGCCGGAGAAGAGTGGAAGCGTTTCTGTTTTGCCGATATTATGGGCGTCTCGTTGGCGCGCAAAGCTGGCTTGGTGATTGCCCTGATTTCCGGAGAAGACAGCCCGTTGGTTGATCGCTTTGCGGCGAAGATGGGCATTGCCAACATTGAAAAGAACTGCAAAGACAAAGCCAGTGCCTTACAGCGTTTCGCGGACCGGGCGAGTCTGGCGTTGTCGGAAATCTGTTTCATGGGTGATGATGTGAATGATGTCGCCGCAATGCAGTTAGCCGGTGTCGCTGCGGCCCCTGCAAATGCACAACCTGTCGCGCGCAGGTGCGCCAGCTTTATTTCAGTGAGCAATGGCGGCAACGGAGCTGTACGGGAACTGGTCGAGGCAGTGCTCGCCGCTCGAGCCGATCATACAGTAGCGAAAACCGCTTAGCATGCCCAAGCTCTCCGACTACGTGATCCAGTTCGTTGTGGATCAAGGCGTCAAACATGTGTTTCTGGTCACCGGCGGCGGCGCGATGCATCTTAATGAGTCTTTGGCGCGTTGTTCTGCAATCGAGCCGGTCTGTAATTCCCACGAACAAGCTAGCGCTATCGCGGCCGAAAACTACGGGAAGGCGACCAATCGGCTAGGTGTCGCGCTCGTGACGACTGGGCCGGGCGGCACCAATGCGATTACAGGGGTAGTAGGAGCGTGGCTCGATTCGACGCCCTGCTTGTTTATCTCGGGACAGGTGAAGCGCCCCGATCGCATGTTCGACGCCGAAGGCCGGCCGCTTGGAATGCGCCAGCTCGGCATTCAGGAAGTGGATATCGTCTCGATCGTCAGGCCGATCACGAAGTATGCGGTTACGGTTCTCGACCCGCAATCCATTCGATATCACCTCGAGAAAGCTGTCCATATCGCGACTACCGGACGGCCGGGGCCGGTCTGGATCGATATCCCGCTGGATGTGCAGGCTTCACCGATTGAGGTAGATAAGCTGCGAGGCTTCGATCCAGCCGAGCTCGCGCCTCCGGCTCTCGATTCGAACCTCGGAAAAGAAGTTGGCACCGTCATCGCCGCCTTGAACCGTTCGGAGCGCCCGCTCCTGTTTGCAGGAAACGGCATCCGCCTCGCGCGTGCCGAGCGGGAATTCTCCGAATTGATCCGGCTCTTGAAGATTCCCGTTGTCGCGACGTGGTGCGCTGCCGACCTGCTTTCGAGCGATGATCCGCTCTTTGTCGGCCGGCCGGGCTCAGTCGCTGCCCGCGGCGCTAACTTTGCTCTGCAGAACTGCGATTTTCTGCTTGCGATCGGAGTGCGCCTCGATTTTGCGATTACCGGATACGCTCCGGATAAGCTCGCGCGTGCCGCGCACAAGGTGATGGTCGATATTGATCCCGCCGAACTCGGAAAGCTGAAGGGTTACGTTCAAAGCCCGATCTGCGCCGACGCGGGCGCATTCCTGCGCGAGTTCCTGAAGCAGCGCGATTCAGTCGAACAGAAACAACGCTGCGCATGGGACGGGCGCTGTGCCGATTGGAAAACACGCTATTCAGTTGTTACGGAAGAGCATCGCAAACCGGAAGGACTGGTCAGCATTTATCATCTGGCTGATGTGATCGGCCGCGAGACCACGCCAGATGATCTGCTGATCAGTGGCAGTTCAGGCAGCGGCATTGAGATCTTTCTTCTCGCGTGCCCGACTCGAACAGGGCAGCGTATTTACCATACGGCTGGTCTTGGCGCAATGGGCTTCGGGCTGCCCGGCAGCGTTGGCGTGTGCCTCGCTGGAGGCCGTCGCCGAACCGTATGCGTCGATGGCGACGGAGGCTTTCAATTCAACATTCAAGAACTCGAAACAGTGGCGCGCCTGAATCTTCCTATCAAGTTCTTTGTCCTCAATAATGATGGCTACGCCTCGATCCGGGCTTCGCAATTGAACTATTTCGGGCAGGCGAGCATCGGCTGCGATGCTCGTACGGGATTAACGGTTCCGGACATCTCGAAAGTTGCCGCGTCATACGGGATCGCAACCGCCATCATCGCGGATCAATCGAATCTGCGCCGCGACGTACGATCTGTTCTGGATACGCCGGGGCCTGTCGTTTGCGATGTTCACGTGATTCCAGACGAGGTCCGCGCGCCCCGGCTATCCAGCATGCAGCGGCCGGATGGCTCCTTTGTCTCGAAGCCGCTCGAAGACCTCTGGCCGTTTCTGCCGCGCGAGGAGTTTCTGGCAAACATGATCGTGGAGCCTCTGCCGGAATAGAACTGCCAAGGACTTTATTGATATGAAGCATGACCGGCAGCAAACCACGCATCGCGCGGATTCGCTAAACGTCGAAAGAACTCGCCCTTGTCCTGTCTGCGGGTGTGTGCGGTCCAGGCGTCTGTACCAGCAGCGATTCGAGCAGTTGTCGGAGGTCACATTTCTGGCTGGTTACGACGTAGTCGTTTGCGAGAAGTGTGGCGCAGGGTTCGCCGATCGTATTCCTGCTCAGGAAGTTTTTGACGCGTATTATCGCGATGTTTCCAAATACGAATATCAATATCGCGGCGGTAAGGAGTCTGAATCTGACCAGCAACGTTTTGGCGAGATCGCATCGGCATTAGTGGAGGCAATCCCTTCGCGCGATGCGCGAATTCTCGATCTCGGGTGCGCGACGGGAGGATTGCTCGCGGTCTTGCGCGATTCGGGCTTTCCGAACGTCCAAGGACTTGATCCGTCTCCCGGATGCGCATGCGCTGCTTGGGAACTGTATCAGATTCCTGTGTTCGCAAGTAGCCTCTTCAACGTTCCGGCCGATCCTGGCTCTTACGATTTCATAATCCTGGCCGGTGTCTTGGAGCATGTCGAAGATGTCAAGGGTGCCTTGGAAAAGGTTCGCAATGTGCTCGCTGCGAATGGGCGCGTGTACGTTGAAGTTCCAGATGGAAGTCGCCTGTCGGGCCGTCCCGATGCGCCGTTCCAGGAATTCAGCGTCGAGCACCTCAATTTCTTTTCCACCACGTCGCTCGGGAATCTTTTTGAGCGTAATGGTTTTCGGAGAGTCTCGATCGGGCATGCCGTGCGCCAGCAGAACGAGAACACAATTTGTCCCGTCGCTTGCGGAGTCTACCAGCGCACTGAGAATGCCGTTCGAAGATTAGTGCGCGATAAAGAGACCGAGCGCGGTCTCGCGCGATACATCCGGGAATCGCAATCGGTGGATTCGCGAATTCGCAAAATTATCAAGAGGGCTGCCAGCGAGCGCGAGATTATGGTCTGGGGTACAGGGACGCACACGCAACGGCTGATCGCAACCGGGGCCTTTCATGATGTGAGAATCAGCGCGTTCGTCGATTCCAATCCCAAGTATCAGGGGCAGCGGCTGCATGGCTTGCCTGTTTTATCTCCGTTTGATCTTCGCGACCGAAAAGCGCCCATTCTGATCTCTTCCCGCGGATTCCAGCGCGAGATTCGCGACCAGATACGGGGGCAGTTGCAATTGGATAACGACCTGATTCTGCTTTATGACGAAGGTGAGATGTGCGGCGCCTCAACCGGCACGCACCTGTAACGTATGAAGACTATCAGCATAGTGACGCCCTGCTACAACGAAGAAGAAAATGTAGAGGAGCTCTACAACCGCGTCCGTTCGGTAATGGTGAGGATCGGCCGTTATGCCTACGAACACATCTTCATCGACAACAGCTCCCGGGACAACACGGTCGCCATTCTGAAACGGATTGCGAGTCGGGACACGAATGTAAAGGTGATCGTCAACGCACGAAATTTTGGGCACCTTCGCTCGCCCTTCCATGCGTTTCTGCTGACAAGCGGAGATGCCGTAGTCGGCATTGCAGCGGACTTTCAGGATCCGCCGGAGGTCATTGAGCAACTGGTCGAGAAATGGGAAGAAGGGTATCCCATGGTTCTCTGCATCAAACGAAGCAGCGAAGAGCATGCGCTGATGTTTTGGATTCGCAAGAAGTACTACGAGCTAGTTCAGCGCCTTTCCTCTATTCACACGTTTGAAAACTTCACAGGTTTCGGACTGTACGACCGGAAGGTAGTTGAGATCATACGCTCGTTTGAGGACGCATACCCATATTTCCGCGGCATGATTGCCGAGATCGGATTACCGCACTACGAGATTCCATTTGACCAGCCGCGGCGCAGACGTGGCATAACCAAGAACAATTTCTACACTCTTTACGATTACGCCATGTTGGGCATAACAAACTTATCGAAGGTGCCTCTCCGGCTTTCTACCTTTCTGGGATTTGTGAGCGCCGCCTTCTCGATACTTGCGGCATTGGGATATCTCACGTACAAGCTCATCTTTTGGAACAGCTTCTCAGTGGGCATCGCTCCACTGGTAATCGGCTTGTTTTTTCTTGGATCGGTTCAGCTGGTATCGATGGGGATTCTGGGTGAGTATGTCGGCGCGATTCACACGCAGGTCTTGAAACGCCCCCTCGTAATCGAGAAAGAACGAATCAATTTCGAGTATCAAGCGGGCGAGCCGTATCCTGAAGAGCTCCGAGTATCGACGTTCGTCTGACTACCCTGTCCGGGGAAGATTCGAGCGTACACGGGTATCTTGAGAGAAGGAGGCGTGAATGCCTGCACTTTCAAGGAGAGGGTTTTTCAAGAATGCAGCGGTGGCGGGATTGTTGTCGTCAGGAGCATTGAAGCTTCGCGCCAATCCGCTCGGCTTGCCTATTGGCTGTCAGACGTATCCGGTTCGGAGCATGATCGCGCGGGATTTTCCCGGCACGCTCAAGCAGCTCGCCGATGCCGGATTTCAAGAGATCGAGTTGTGCTCACCGGTGGGTTACGCCGACTCCGGGTTCGGGGTCCTCGCCAAATACAAAGGGCCGGAGCTTCGCAGAATTTTAGGTGATCTGAATCTTAAGTGCGAGAGCTCGCATTTCGGTATTGACGAACTCCGGAAGAATATGGCGGGCCGAATTGCGTGGGCACAGGACCTCGGCCTGACGCAAATGCTCGTGCCCAGCCTGGACGGGCCGCGGAACCCGACTCTCGATGACGTAAAGCGGGCAGCCGACGAATACAACAAATTAGCAGAAGAGTCGGCTAAGGCCGGGATCCAGCAAGGACTTCACAACGAGGACTTCGAGCTTTCGATGGTCAATGGCAAGCGGACCTATGACCTCTTGCTGGAGTTTCTTGATCCGAAGCTGGTCAAATTCCAGTTTCAGGTCTCTACGATCAGCCACGGTTTCGACGCGGCCGAGTACTTTACGAAATATCCGGGACGCTTCTTTTCAATGCACGCACAAGGCTGGTCGGCTAAGACCAGAAAAATTGTTGCTATCGGGCAGGGGACTCTTGACTGGCAGAAAATCTTTACGGCGGCAAAAACGGGCGGCCTCAAGAACTACTTCGTCGAGATGGACCTGGGCCTGATGAAGGCCAGCGTGCCGTATCTTCGGAATCTGCAGGTCTGACGTTAACGCCACTGATACGGGTCCCAGGTTTCTTGAGTGTGCGGAATGGGACGCACCGCTCTGTCCACGCGCCAAAACTTGGTTTGGGCATAATCGGCCCGGTCCCGCCGTGCCTTTTCATTTTGAGAATCAGCCAGCTTATCAGAATTCTGGCGGCACGGATGCGGTTTAGGCGGCTTGGGCGAGCGGTTCGGACCTATTTTGCGAAACGAACTGGGTATTCGAGGCGGCCGTTGCGGCGCTTTGAGGCTCAGTTTCCGGAACGAAGCCAGGAGCGGTACCGGCTCTTACTCCGTGCGCCGTTCTGTTCGGACTGTTTTGCGAAACGAAGCGGGCGAGACGTGCCTCGCCCCTACGGAGCGACAGGAGAGTGGAGAGCGCTTTGTGGAAGGCGCGCTCGTGGGTGGTCTGATACCGCAGGAAGAGAGCGAGGCGTCTTTCGTCGAGACCATTTTGGGTAAAGCATTCGTTCTGAAGGCGGATCGCTCGCTGGGAGAGCCAATAGGACTGCGCCATCTCAATCACGAGAAGTTCTTCGGTGAGATTGGCGGGCTTATGTTCTTCTAACAAATCGCGCTGGAGAGCTTCGAAGGCAGCGGGGTCTTCGCCAGGAATGATGACGGCACCGGAGGCGAGGCCGTGTTTGAACGAATTGCGGGACGAAGCCAATTTTCCTTGCGGAGTGGAAGGGCCGGTGGAGTGCTGAGCGTTCTGCCGATTGATTTCGGCGCGTTTTGACGGTTCGATGGTGGTCTGCAAAACGAAGCCACTGGGGGCCGAAATGGGTGCTACCTTCGCCGCCTTGGCGGCCTGCTTGGCGGCTTTGCGCTCGGCCGCGCGGCGTAGAGTGCGAGCTTCACGAGATGTCATGAGAGATACCCTCCAAAAAAATGAGCAAAAAGGGCGGATGGCCGTGGTTGCCGGTCCGAAGCGTAGCATGCGGGACCCAACGGGCCAGGGGAAAATCGAGGCGTAAGTTGTTGAAGAGAAGAATAGGAGGCTTATTTTATTGGCGCGTCACCGGGTTTCCAAGAACGACCTCCAAATTGGAGTCGCCGCCCACTAACCGTCTTAGGCGGATCGGATTGCATTGACCCTCTGCTTACCTGCGATGTATACTCGTGTCGGCAGTCGTTCACCGGTGTGCTCCCATGCGAGAGGGACGTATGAGCATCGAGATCAAACGCTGTTTTTTTTGAAGCGATATCAAAGCGGAGGCCGTGAGCCTCAAGAATGATATCGAACGTGAGTTGGGTGTGCCAATTCGGTTGCGTGCCGGCGCGCCCGGTGCACTAGATGTTTTCGTCGATGGCGAGCAGATCTATTCAAAGAAAAATACCGGCCGTCTCCCGACAGCAGATGAGCTTATCAATTTACTCCGCTCTAGACTTTCCCGTTCATAAATAGTTCCTTCAAGAATGCCGGGTGGGGCGCAACCCAGGAGCGACGTTCGTGAGCAGCACTCGAGATGCACGTGTCGCTGTTCATGGCAAGAGTGAGGTAATAAGTGAAGCGAACCAAAGCAAAGAGGGTGCGCAGCGGTTGTTCCGGATTGGGCGCACTCATATTCCTCTTTCTCGCCGTCGGCGCGATCATCGGTTGGCCAATTTACCTCGATACGCACGGAAGCGCCGCGCCCGCCGTGATTACTGAAAAAGTTGAGAGCGTCCGAATCGAGTACGCCGAGTGGTTCCGGCGCTTTGAAGTGATGGCGGCGTATTCGATTCCGGGCCAACCTTTACAGCATCGTGCAAGCTGTGATGTGGACGAGAAGACCTATGATTCGCTTCACCCGGGAAATACGGTTCAGGTGCATTATTTCGCCAGGCTGCTCAACCAACCCTTTCTTCCCGCGACTCACCTTTCACCTTGCTCGACCAGTGCATCCATCAGCTGGAATCCAGCGGTCATGCACCCCCTCCTCGTATCATTTATATGTCTACTCGCAATTCTCTTTCTCTGGCGAGTCTTGCGAATCCGGACTGCCGTGTGGCTCATGCTGCCCTTGTTCTGTTGGTCCTTCGCGTACTTGGGGCTGCCGCGGGTCGAACCCGAGCCACAGCACCCGGTGCCAGGCACCGCTACTATTGACACCGTCAGGACCGTCACGACTTTGGGAGACACGCACACGGCCAAGAGCATCCCCCTCCAGTATCCGTACCAGATTATG
This sequence comes from uncultured Acidobacteriaceae bacterium, assembly GCA_963758245.1. GTDB lineage: Bacteria > Acidobacteriota > Terriglobia > Bryobacterales > Bryobacteraceae > Bog-105. The sequence goes on from CAVWUV010000011.1 coordinate 212,306, forward strand.
CGACTAAAGTTCGTTCCACCGGGGATGGATACAGCGGTAATAGCGATCGACAAAGTTGATGTCGGTAGCGTGCCGAATCTGAAGGAAGGACAAAGCGCAAAAATTGTCTACGATGCCGAACACCCGCGAATCGCAAGATTGCAACAAGGAACCCGCTTGTTTCCGGGGCACGCCCTCACCACAGTCACGCTATGGTGCGTTGCCTTTGCGGTGCTCGTGGCTATTGCCGGAGTTGTTGGTGGGTTTTTTCGACTCCTACGCCGCAAAACAGTCACTTAGAGCACTAGAAGAGCTACTCACCGCGGGCATCCCGAAAAAAACACAAATTTACACCCACAATTGAAACGGATGGTATCCGAGCTTCACAACAATCGAGATTGAGGTGATCCAGCGATGGACATTGTAAAGATAACGTTGTGGGTGCCTGACGTGACAGCACTGAAGCAAATCGTGTCCGCCGCAAAGGTAGAACACGATTGTGGCAGTCCGAAGCGGGACTCCGACGGAAATTTCATCATCCATTTATACGCGAGCGCCGCGGAAGCGCAGAAAATAACAGCGCTCAACTTTCGCTACGAACTGGACCCGAATTACGGCGCCATACTCGAAGAGCGCCAAAAAGAAGTTTCTAGAACTGATCGATTCAAAGGCGGAACGGTAGCTCCGGTCGGCCTCGGAGTCAAGCGTTAATTCGCCTTTTCTGCCTCGTGCCATAGGCATTCATCAGTTCGCGTGGCGCTGTGTTCAGCGGACTGAACACGTAACGCGCTTAGGGCCAAACTAAGCGCACCAACGGGATCACCGGCCAAAATCGGAGGCTAACTATGCCCTACATGAACGTGACAGAGGTGGAATCAGCACTCATTGCTCTTTCTTCTACTTACCCTGGGATTTGTGCATTGATTACACTGCCAAACCTCACCATTGAGGGTCGAACGACTCATGCCGTTCGGCTCGGCACGAAGGCCGCGAACACCGTTGATGCCTATTACCTTACCGGCGGCGTTCATGCCCGCGAGTGGGGTAGTTGCGAAATCCTTGTTAATGTAGCAACGGATTTGTGCGAAGCCTACACGGGTGGCACCGGCGTCGAATACGGCGGTAAATACTTCTCGGCCGCCGAGGTACGAGCGCTTATCGAGCAGATCAACGTTATTGTGTTCCCTTGTGTTAATGCGGACGGACGCGACTACTCTCAAGCGAGTGCCTCCCAAGCTTTGTGGCGCAAGAACCGCGACGCTGCAGATAGCGGTGGTGATCCCTCGCGAATTGGAATCGACATCAACCGGAACCAAGACTTTCTTTGGAATTTCAACACCGATTTTGCGCCTGCCGCGATAAACGACTACCTTGCTTCAACCGATCCGTCCTCTGATACCTACCATGGGTCTGCTCCCCAAAGCGAGCCTGAAACGAAGAACATCACGTATCTGCATGACACCTTCACGCGCATACGATGGTATGTCGATGTGCACAGCTACTCACAGGACATACTCTACGTCTGGGGCGATGATGAAGAGCAAGTAAGCGACCCAACTAAAACGTTCACTAACCCTGCATTCAATGGGGATCGCGGCTTAGTGGGCGACAATTACAGCGAATACATTCCGGACCCTGATCTGTCCGGTGTCCAATCGCTCGCTAATGCTTTTACAACTTCTCTTGCTGAAGTTAGAGGCACATACTATGTGGCGAAACCGGGGTTCTCTCTGTACGCCACGTCGGGAGCAAACGATGACTACGCCTATAGCCGATCTTTTGCCGACCCGTCTAAATCCAAAGCGCTCTCCTTCACGGTCGAGTGGGGAACGGAGTTTCAACCACCCTGGGCGGAGATGGAAAATATCATTCTAGATGTGTCCGCGGGCCTGATCTCTCTAGGACTTGAGGCGATCGGGATCGACAGCTTCATTGTCAGCAACCGCGATACCTTCTCTTCGTACGAAGTTGCGACGACACTCTCGTATCCTACCGCCCTCTACGCCATCTACGACGGTTTCTCTCCGAACTCACTAGGGGTCCCTGGTGCTTTGCCTTCAATTTCCTTTCTTGACTCTATAGGCGGTTCCGTTATTAGCTCCATTACGGCGAAGGTTACTGCAACGGATCTGGAAAGTCCCGGAGCGCTCAGCACACCTCAACGCATCTCCTTTACGTTGGAGGTAGATTTCGCGGACGCATCTGCTTTCACTTCTGAGACCCGCCAGATTTACGTCCAGGCAAGTCTTGGAGGGCTGCAAGATGTCGCTCCGATCCAGTTAATCGAGCAACCGAATCCTTACATGGATGATGGCCCGATTACCTGGTTGAGCACAGACGTACGCGTCTTCCAGCTCAAACCGAATGGCAAAGTGCAGTCGAGCAACGTCGCGGTTCCCGATCCAAACACCAATCCAAACGCTCCCATCACGTACATCCAGAATTTCCTTCAGGAACTGAGAACTTACGGGAACGCTCCGGCGTTGCCATTCGAAAATATCTCACAAGATGAAGAAGCGAGTCAGCTAGAGCTTTCGCGCACGGTGAATAACGTTCGCGTCTTCAACTTCGCGGTGGCTAAAGTGCGATATCGGGCAAACTCAATAGACGCCAGCAATGTACGCGTCTTCTTCCGCACCTTCAACACGATGGTCTCTGACCTGAGCTATACGACTGATCCCAACGCCCTTGTACAGAACTACAGACGGGATACTACGGGAACCGTACCGCTGTTGGGTCTGAATACATTTTTCAGCGGAGCAGGGAATCAGATTACATCGATACCCTACTTCGCCGAGGGCCGGGTAGACACAGGCACGCAGAGCATGACAGCTCAACCCGACACTTGGAACGACCAGACATTAATGCCGGCTGGGTCCACGGAGTCTCTGCAATATTTCGGCTGCTGGCTCGATTTCAACCAGAGCGATCCGCAGTTTCCGGTCAGCGTTCCATTTGGCAATGATGGACCATTTTCCAATCGAGTGCCGATAACTCAACTAGTGCGGGGAATTCACACCTGCTTAGTGGCTGAAATTCGTTACCAGCCTGGCGCAGTCGACCCCATCCCGAATGGTGCAACTCCGGCATCAAGCGACAGGCTCTCGCAACGCAATCTTTCGATTGTCGACTCCGATAATCCCGGCATCGATTCTACTCACGTCGTCTCTCACACGCTATTGATCAAGCCCTCGCAGCTCAATCGCAAAATCGGAGGAGCCCGAGGCGTCCTTAACTCTTACGATGAGTTAGTAATTCGCTGGAATAACATTCCGGCAAATACATCCGCCAACATGTACTTCCCGGATTTGAGCGCCGATGAAATCCTGCGGCTTGCTGCCAGCCTGCGACCCGGACCCCAGCTATTAACAAAGGTGGACGCGAACACAATTGCCTGCGCCGCTCGCGGTACCACTTACGTTCCCATCCCGAGCCCGGACGTCAGCACAATACCCGGGTTGCTGACATTACAGTTACCTCTCACTGTAGTAAGCGGGCAGCAGTTCAGAGTAGACGTTCAACAGTATTCAGGACCGATGTATCAGCAACAAACTGGGGACGGCGACGTCCCGCAGAGCCGATCCATTCAAATCCACGACTACAATTTCTCGCTCCGCCGGGTCTTGGGCGCATTTCGCATGACGGTAGTGGTACACCACGGAGATCCGCTGATCGAGAAGATTGTTCGTAATCTCGCCGTACTGAAATTCATCCAGCAAGCCATCCCTGCGGCAGACCCTTGGAATCCGATCTTTGTGCGTTACATCGGTCAATTCAGTGACAAGCTGAGCGGCCTGGGTATCGACCCAACTCTCATTCCACCTTCACAAGACGACCCCGGTGTTCCAGGGCGCCTGCATAAGCCCAAAGAGCATTGCTTCACCGGCAAGGTCGCGGACGTGTTCTTTGATTGCTTCGGAGACTTCTCTGGATTCGTTCTGGAGACTTGCCATGGCAGTCATCATTTCGAAACGGGAGAGAAGGGTATCGGCGAACTTGTCCTGCGCGCATGTAAGGATCGCCTTCTGATCTCGGTTTGCGTACACGGCGACCGGGAGCGGATTCGCGAGATCATCGTCCGATGCGGGAGTTATTGCTGATTTGTGTCGTTAGTGAGGTGTAGAGCGCTTCACCCGGTGCTTTACTTCGCACCGATTAGGAGACCTATGTACGCACGGACTGTGTCGAGCACTTCTTTTGGAGCGGCTCCGACGTGCTTGGCTCCGCGTGCTTTCAGGTCTGCGGATTTGACGTGATCGGCCAACACAACTCCCTTAACCGCGCAGCTTTCCGGAAGTGGGACCTCGAAAGGATAGCCTTTGGCTTGGTTCGTTACCGGGCAGATTAAAGCGAGATTCGAGCGTGCATTGTAGGCAGCTTCGGAGATCACTAAAGCCGGACGCCAGCCAGCTTGTTCTTGCCCTGCTTGTGGATCGAAGTCGATTTTGATTAGGTCACCAGGTTGGGGTATGCGAGCTTTTTTCACCAGGCCTCGTTACCCCTGGGCTTCCCCCAATCGGTTTCGCCGTGACGGTTTTTCGGAGTGATTCCTGCGACAAGATCTTCCAGCGCCGGCCGACTCCGCGCGACGCGAACAACAATAACGCCGGGCGCCTTCACTTCGAAATCCACTGCGTCTCCTTCGTGGAGATTCGCTTTCTGCATAACGGATTTGGGAATGCGGATAGCGGGGGCATTCCCCCACTTCGCCACTGACGTGCCAGGTCTCGACGCCACGATTGTCCTCCTTTTTACGAGTATATACAATTGTATCTACCTTCTCCCATGCTTTCCGGCGCGATCATTCTCCACCACGAGGACCGCAAAACTCGAGTTCGTTGCAAATTGTCCGAGAGGCCTTGCATTCCGAAAAAAGGAACAACTTAAATTCAGAGTCGGAGAGTGAAGGGTATCTTGTAACCGGAAGTTTCGACGCTGAGATTGAGCATGCCGAGACACCTCGCCTCGTGCTTTCTCCGTAATTTCGTGTCCGGTACTGAATGATCCGAGCCAACCCAGATGCGCATACACTGGTCGGCAAACAAGGTCGCATGATCTTGCTCCCGGCCCCAGTCATCAGATTTACATCCGGCGTGGCGGTGTTTTATTGTGCCTGCGGCCCTAATCAATTCCAGTCTAGAGGAGACCATAGCTCCCACGGAAAAAACATGATCGTAAACACCCTTCCCGCAAAGATCGAGAACGTCGCTATGGGAACTCATTAAGGTCATCGCTGTCGAGTCTGTGAGTATCGTCGGCCGGTGTTCCCGAGGGCGCGCTCCGTCGAGCAAAGGACGATATACAAGGGTTCGGTAATTGTGCGTGGCCAGCCGTTGCAAGCTCATCAAAGAGCGACAATGAGACATGGCGGAAGAACGCTACTTGAAACCCTTCGAGGTTGGCGGGGCATCCTTGACTATTCACGAACAGCAAAGTATAGAGTCTCGCTATTCGGAATATGAACAGCTAACCGCGCGGGCTGTTGAGGTATTCGGCAGCGAAGTTGAGGCTGCCCGGTGGCTTTCAACTCAGAGCCAGGATTTCGCAGGTCGCACTCCGCTACAAGATCTTATAAAGCAAGGGCCTGATCATGCGCTGGGCGTGCTCGGAAAGATCGAGCACGGAGTGTTCTTCTGACCCGGGAAGACGAAGAGCTCCCCGAATTCAACTTAGCTCGGCCAGTCACTCTTTATCGCATCTGCAGGACGATCTATGCCGACCTGAGTGGGTTGGGTGCCGCTAGATTTCCCTCAAGATGGAATCGGGAAGGGCAGCGGGCTGTCTACACGGCGTCTTCTCAGGCTCTAGCGCTGAATGAGCTGCTGGTCCATTTGCCGAAGACTTCCCAGCCTAAGGGATACTCCGTGCTGACAATAACGTTGGATCGCGCCGACGTGGTGATCAGGCGAAGTCTTCAGGCCGGCAGGCGATGGTTTGAGCGAGTAGGTTGGTTCTTAGGCGAGCGCCCGGAAGACCCGATTGCGTTCATAGTACCGTCGGTGATTGTCCCCGAGTACAATGTTGTCCTTTATCCCCGGCCCGAAAACTTTGAGCCCGAATTTGTACGGATCGAGTCTGTCCAGCCGTTTGAGTTCGACCCGCGGATATTCGAGCCGATGCCCGCGAGGTACCTTCCGTAGGCCGAAGATATGAAGTTCGGACCGAACCAAAACACCGATGTTAGCCTGAAGCAGATGCGTTTCGCATTGATTCTTCTCGCAACGGTTTTGATGGCGCAAGTAAACACAGCTCAACGTCCCACAGGGGCTTCAAAGACCCGCACCGCGAGTTCGGCAGCTCCACGGAGTTCTTCGATAAAGAAGCCCGCCGTTGTTCCTGCGTTGACCACGGACGATGAGAAGACCATTTATGCGCTCGGCTTGTCGGTCTACCAGTTGCTGGGCCCGTTCAATTTGTCTGCTCAGGAAGTTGAGATCGTTAAGCAAGCCATCTCGGATGCCGCGAGCGGTAAGCCTGCAGAAGATCTCGCGACGTGGAAGCCCAAAATTCAGAACCTCGCGGAAACGCGCGCTGCACAAGCGCTTCAACAGCAAAAGGAGATTTCCGACGCATATCTGGCAAAGGCAGCGGGAATGCCCGGTGCGACCAAGACTGCGTCGGGTTTAATTTATCGTGAGCTAACGCCCGGTACGGGACCCTCACCGAAGCCGACCGATACGGTCAAAGTCAACTATCGAGGCACGCTCGCGGACGGCACTGAATTTGACAGTTCCTACAAGCGGAATGAACCGGCTGAGTTCGCGCTTAACGGTGTTATTGCGTGTTGGACAGAAGGCTTGCAGCAAATGAAAGTCGGCGGCAAATCTATGCTGGTCTGCCCTTCGAGCCTGGCCTATGGAGATCAGGGGCGGCCGGGCATACCGGGAGGCGCGGCTCTCACTTTCGAAATCGAATTGCTCGGGATTACCGCTCAGACGCCGTGATCCAAGTGCACCGGCACGCCAACTGAATTGAACACGTTTCGAATCGCACTCGCCAATATCCGGTTTCCGGCGACTCGCGAGGAGTCGGTTACGTTGGCCGAAGAAGCCATTGCTCAAGCGGCACTCGAGCGCGCCGAGATCATCTGTTTTCCGGAATGCTTCGTTCCCGGTTATCGAGGACCTGGGAATCGGATACCGCCGCCCGATCCTCGCTTCCTCGAACGCGCGTGGTCGGCCATTGCAGAGGCTGCAGCGAAGGCAAACCTTGCCGTTGTTCTAGGGACCGAACGCGTCGTCCATGACACTCTATTTATCACTGCACTGGTCATCAATCGCGACGGCACGATCGCCGGTTTCCAAGACAAGGTCCAACTCGACCCATCCGAGGAGGGTATCTATTCATTCGGTTCTGGCAGACGGGTTTTCCAAAGCGGTCGGCTGACATTTGGGGTCGCGATCTGCCACGAGGGTTGGCGCTATCCGGAGACGGTCCGCTGGGCCGTCCGGCACGGCGCACACATTGTGTTCCATCCTCATTTTCACGAAGCCGAGCCCGGCGCTTATGTTGCATCGACCTTCGCCGATCCTGCGAACTCATTCCATGAAAAAGCGGTTTTGTGCCGGGCCGCCGAGAACACGTGCTATTTCGCCACCGTAAACTGTGCGAGCGGCGGATCGCCGACCACTTCGGCGGTTGTGCGGCCGGACGGGACGCTGCTCAGCTATCAACCATATGGCAAGGAAGGGCTGCTGATTGCGGACATCAATATCAGGATGGCGACAGGGCTACTCGCGAGACGGTACAAATCTGTGGAATGAAGAGGAGCCCCTGGTGCTAATCTGCTCTTTCAACCTATGACGATCTCCGAAATCCTTCTGCTCGACTTTGATCCTGAAATCGCCAGCACGCGCCGCACGCTCGAACGCATTCCCGAGAATGACCCCCAATGGAAACCGCACGAGAAATCCATGGCGATCGGCCGGCTCGCGCTCCACGTCGCACGCCTGCCGGAGTTCTTGACTCGCATTCTAACGACGGCGGAACTGAATTTCGCTAAAGAGAAATTCCCGGACATCATCTTCGAGAGCACAGCGCATTTACTCTCGGAACTGGATCGAACCGCAGCAGAAGCCAAGTCTCACCTCGAAGCCGCGTCAGACGACGAACTCAGGAAACCGTGGAAGCTCTTGTTTGGCGATCGGGTGATCATCGATGCCCCGCGAATGGTCCTTTACCGCACGACCTTTCTTAACCACATCGTGCACCATCGCGCGCAACTGGGCGTCTACCTGCGGCTGCTGAATATTCCGGTTCCCGGTCTCTACGGCCCGTCCGCTGATGAGCCTTTTAGCTGAGCAACACGCCGACATAGCCTGTTGGTACGCTATTCCCGTATGTCCAACACGCCTGAGACGCTAATCAGACTGGGATACGAAGCTCGGCGCGACCGGCGGCTGAAGGATGCGAAGCAGTATTTCTCAGAAGGGGTTGACTTATGTCGCGGAGGTGCGGCTGAAACAGAGCTGGCGAGATCGCTAACCGCTTTAGGACAGATCGAGCGAGATCTCAAAAATAACGGCATGGCGCTTCAGCACTACCGACAAGCCGCGGATATCTATCGAAGCTTGCCTGATCCGCTCAGGTTGGCTCACATGATTCGACACGTAGGGGACATTCTTCGTAACGACGGCCATATCGAACAGGCGCGACCATGCTACGAGGAAGCGCTAGCAATCTACCGGGAACACGAGGAAAGATCCGATCTTGATCTCGCCAACGCTATCCGAGGTTTCGCGCTGCTCAGAGAAGAGGCTGGCGAGGCGGAGGAGGCAAAGTCCCTTTGGCAAGAAGCGAGAAGCTTGTACGAAGCTGCTAACGTACAGCCAGGTGTGCAAGAGAGCGGCGTCCATCTTGGGCTGACAGCGACAACGTAGCAAGAAGAACGGTTTGACGACCCGTCCTCAGCCTGACCGGAAGAACCGCGAATGGTATTGAAAAGCTTCGACAGGCTTTAACTTGATTTTTGAAAAACCTGAATGAAGCGGATTGATGAGCCAATTCGATTCAGTCGGCGCTAGAGCTGAGGGAACGATCAAAATTGCCGTTCGTCCATTTTGGACGAATTTATCTCCGATGTGTGCCAGTTCAGGGGGGGCCGGGCTCTGGCGCCAATTGGGTGGCAACTGGCTGGCGGTCACTGTCGAACGCCTCACGCTCTCCGGGACTTCCGCAGTCGCTAACATCAGGTCTTTGGGCAGATCGTCGAGTTCAATGTGAACCAAATATTCGAGCATCGCCAATGAGACATGCCTGGAAGCGTACGCGATGCGAGTGCCCGGACTCGACCAGCGCCCGCCGAAGCGATACGCACCCTCACCATCAAATGGCTTTCTTGAATAAGGACGACGCAGAATCCGATAGACGCTGGTCAACTCAATCCGCCGTAGGCGATGCGGCCAAGAATGTTCTCAACGGCACGAGCACCCGGTTCTGTGTCGATGGAGCCCAACGGCGTCTTGCCTCCGAGTGCGCGATTCGGCCGTTTTAGCCATCGCGTCGCGAGCTCGTCGTCGCCCAAATAGTGCTTCGCAAGCGCAACAATTCGCGCGAGCCGATATAACCGGTCCGATTCAAAGCGCGCCAGCCGACCTTGACGCCGCCGACGCTGTAAACTCCGCGGTGAGAGATCCAGGCTCATGGCCAGCTCTTTCAAGCTGAGGCGCGCGCCATGCATGACTTCTTCCACGACCGTTTTGGGAAAACCGTCGCGAATGGCTTCCTGAAGATCTACCTGAGTACGAAGCGAGCGCCCCAGAATCGGCTCACCGCCCAGCTCTTCCATTACCGCATAGAGTTCGTTGACCATTCTGACGCTGATTATAGCGCCAAATGTCGCACCATACATCTTGCGGTCCAGTTTGAAGGCTCATGCAAGTCCTTCCCGCTATATTGAAAGAGGCCACTCGACCACCACGGCCCAGTGAAAAGGAACGCCAGGAGCATCAATCCGGGCGAAGAACCTAATGCTGCGGCGCGCTTTTCTATCTCTCTCCGAACAAAGTTGGCTCCGGCGCTGGATGGAGAACTCGCCGGTGTCGCGGAAACTCACCTCGCGATTCATCGCCGGCAGCGCATTGGAAGATGGAATCGGTGTTCTTCAACGGTTATCGAAAGAGCACATGCTGGGGACACTCGATTTTCTTGGCGAAAATGTGAAGTCCCTGGAAGAAGCCGCTCAATCGAAAAAGGCCTATCTCGCCGCACTGAACGCAATCGACGCTGCCAGCTTGCCCGCAACTGTATCGATCAAGCTCACTCAATTCGGGCTTGATTTTTCAGAACAGGCTTGCTGCGAGAACGTTATCGCATTGGTTCAGCGCGGTAACGCTATGAATAGCCGGGTGGAGATAGACATGGAATCGAGCGATTACACAGATCGCACTCTGCAAATGGTGATTCAACTGCAAGATCGATTTCCGGGAAACGTGCGCGCTGTGATCCAGGCTTATCTATATCGAAGCGAAGCGGACATTCGAATGCTTTCCGAACGAAAGATCCCAGTTCGTCTCTGCAAGGGCGCTTACAATGAGCCTCCGGCAGTCGCCTTCCCGAAGAAAGCCGATGTGGATGATAACTACGTCAAGCTGATGAAACTGTTGCTGAACGAAGGCACCTATCCGGCGATAGCGAGTCACGATGAGAAGATTCTCAGTGAAGCGGTACGTCACATCAAGGAACAAAAGGTCCCGTCGGATCGTTTTGAATTTCAGATGCTTTACGGAATCCGCCGCGATCTACAGCGGAAGCTTGTTGCGCAAGGCTACCGCTTGCGTCTTTACGTTCCCTATGGCGACGCTTGGTATCCGTACTTTATGCGACGCTTGGCCGAGCGTCCGGCAAACGTTCTGTTCCTGGCTAAGAATTTGGTCAGGAGCTAGGCAGGTTTCGGAACCCTGAATGATGAAAAAGAGTCTAATAGTAAAAGCGATGAAGTACTGGCTCTACTTCTTGGCCAAGCTCTTGGTCGCCGCCGGGGCTGTGTACGTTCTGCAGACCGCTTTAGTTTTCTTTTATCCGGTTCCGCCTCCTCCGCTGCCAAAATACGGACCGACTCCCCCGCTTTTTTTGCACGACATGCTCTTCACATTCGCTACTTTGGGCGTTTGGCTGATCGGTGCAGGATTGTTTTCCGCCATTCTATGGGACCAGCGACGGCGCTGCCGTACTTGCCTTCGCCGACTCATCATGCCGGTACGAAGCGGCTCCTGGGGACACATGGTCACGTTCGGGCGTCCGAAAACGGAGTTGATCTGCCCATTTGGCCACGGTACCTTGAGCATCGAGGAGCTGCAGATCACTGGAATGCACATGCCTGATTGGCAGCCGCACGACGATAACATCTGGAAAGAGTTAGAATCGTATTATCCAGCCGGTAAGTAACCGGAGGAAGCACTGGGCGTCCAAGGGGTGTGAGCCCGTCACTTCCAGTTGACCTCGCGATTTCCATAGGCCAGACATTTGCCTGTTCGTATTAGAGTTCCTTCCAAGTCGAGGTCTGCGCGCAGCGTACCTGCTGGAAAGCCAACGCCCTTCAGCAAGGTTCTCTTCTATGGCACGGTGGCCAGCGTAGTCGTTGTAGGCATTGTCGTCTGCTTCTACTATGCGAAATATGCGCGGCTTACAGATGAGAAACTTGCGCAGGGTCCTTTCCCCAATTCATCCCTGCTCTACGCGGCTCCACAAGTGGTGGGCGTGGGCGATCCGGGGACGCCGCTTCAATTCGCTGCCAAGCTTCGGGAGAGCGGGTACGGCGAAGATGTCCGCACAAATGCAACCGGCTGGTATCATCTAAGGCCTGAAGCGATCGAGATTTTCCCAGGATCGCACTCATACGCCAACGCCGAGGCTGGCGTGCTGCGCTTCGACAATGGAAAGATTTCTTCCATTATCGCGCTCAGCGACAACACCGCTCGAACGCAGTATACGCTTGAACCACAGCTGCTGAGCAGCATGTATGACAAGAACCGCGAGAAGCGGCGGCTCGTTAAATACGAGGATATTCCGCCTGTCCTGGTACACGCTGTTCTGTCCATTGAAGATAAGCGGTTCTTCCAGCATTCCGGATTTGATCCCATCCGAATCATGAAAGCGTTTTTCGTCGACGTGAGGGAACGCCGCAACGCGCAGGGCGCATCAACCCTGACGCAACAGCTCGCGCGCAATTTGTGGCTTGATAGCCGGAAGACGTGGACGCGCAAGTTCGACGAGCTGCTCATCACAATCCACCTGGAACAGAAGCTTACGAAGCAAAAGATCTTTGAGTACTACTCAAACCAAGTCGATCTAGGCCGTCGGGGATCTTTTGCGATCCGCGGGTTCGGCGAGGCTGCGCAGGCGTATTTCGGCAGAGATATACGCCAGCTGACGCTGCCTGAAGCAGCAACACTTGCAGGGCTGATTCAGCAGCCAAGCTATCGAAATCCAGTGCGCTGGCCCGAGCGGGCAAAGGCCCGCCGTAACGTCGTTCTGAAGCAGATGCTGGATAACAAATACATTTCCGAATCTCAGTATGAGACCGCGAAAGAAGCTCCCCTGGTTATCGCGAAGCAAGGCATCGAATCCGCGGACGCGCCGTACTTTGTCGATCTGGTAAATGAAGAGCTGACGGATGAATTCCAGGATCGGGATTTTCAGGACTCGGGTTCCAAGATATACACCACTCTCGATCCGGATCTGCAGCGTGATGCTGCCGAAGCTGTCGCAACCGGATTGCGCGAGGTCGACGCGATCATTGCGAAACGCCATAAACAAGGTGAGCCGCTGGAAGAGCCGCAGGTGGCGTTAATCTGCCTGGATCCGCACACTGGGGAGGTGAAGGCGCTCATCGGTGGCAAAAATTATGGCGTCAGCCAGCTAAACCATGTTTTGGCGAAGCGGCCGTCCGGGAGCGTTTTTAAACCGTTTGTCTACGCGGCAGCGCTCAACACAGGTCTTTGGGAACACTCCAATCCAATCACCGCTTCCACGATATTCGAAGACGAACCTCGCACCTTCTACTACGGCGGAAAGCCATATGAGCCGACCGATTTCCACCATAGTGACTGGCTTGGCGATGTGACTGTGAAGACGGCTTTCGCCAAATCTCTGAATGTGCCGACGATCGAAGTGGCGGAAGCTGCCGGATATGGGGCGGTAGCGGATTTGGCGCATAAGGCGGGGCTGGAGGACATTCGAGCGACTCCTGCGATGGCGCTCGGGGCATACGATGTCACACCTCTGGAGATTGCTGGAGCGTATACGCTGTTTGCGAATAAAGGCGTGATGGTCGAGCCTCGCCTAATTTCGCGCATCACGGATAAGACGGCCACTGATCTGTGGTCCTCCGAACCGGAAACTAAAAAGATTCTTGATCCGCGCGTGAATTATTTGATGGTGAGCCTAATGCAGGAAGTTCTGCGGAGCGGCACCGGAGCTCGAGTGCGGTCACGGGGCTTCACGCTTCCAGCAGCAGGCAAAACCGGCACCTCGCACGATGCGTGGTTCGCTGGTTTTACGACCAAGTTACTGTGCGTGGTGTGGGTGGGTCTTGATGATTATCAAGACATCAAAATGGAAGGCGCCGACGCCGCACTTCCCATCTGGGCAGAGTTCATGAAGCGCGCACATAAGCATCGCGCCTATCGTGACGTAACCGACTTCGAAGTGCCGGAAGGAGTGGTCAGCGCGCAGATCGATCCGTTGAGCGGCGATCTTGCCACAAGTGCCTGTCCGAAAGTTGTCACGGACTATTATCTCGTCGGCACTCAGCCGGTTCAGTTCTGTCCTTTGCATCAGGGGGGATCGACAGAGATTGCCGGATGGGACGCCTCACCCGCGGCGCAGCCCGGCTCGGCAGCAACCCCGGCCCCTGTTCCAGCCGGAACGACAGACCCAAATCAGCTGGATGTGAATGCTCAAAATCGGCCCAAAGATAAGCCTGCGGAAAAGAGGCCGGGCCTAATGGACAAGCTAAAAAGCATTTTCCATTAGGAAGAGCGTTCCCAGTGTCACTTTAAAAGAGTTATAGTAGAGACACCAAGGGGGATCTTTTATGATCTCTTTTACTCGCACGCGTTTCGCCTGCTGCTGTTTAGCGTTCTCGTTCGCTCCGCTTGGAGCTTTCGCTCATCAACAATCGTCCTCGGGCGATCTCCGAGCTTCGGCCTCGATCCCTTCCGCGAATGTTGTCCCGATGAGGCCGCCTCTCACACCGGAGCTGCGCGGCGACATCTATATGGCGCGAAAGATGTACCGGGAAGCGATCGATACATATCGGCAAGGACCGACAGATTCGGCCGTTCTTGCCAATAAGATCGGCATTGCCTTCCACCAGCTTATGCAGTTTGATCTGGCGAAGAAAAATTACGAACGCGCCATCAAGCTCGACCCGAAATATCCTGAAGCGATTAACAATCTCGGGACGATCTATTACGCGCAAAAGAGCTATAAGCGAGCGATCAGCTACTACAAAAGAGCGCTGCGGTATTCCAGTCCGACTGCCTCCATTTACGCCAATTTAGGCGCGGCTTATTTCGGCCGGAAGGACTACAAACGCGCGACGGAGTGGTACGAAGAGGCGCTGAAACTTGATCCAGATGTGTTTGAGCACCACAACACCTTCGGCACATTGATGCAGGAGCGAACGGTTGAGGAGCGGGCTACTTTCCATCTGTATCTTGCGAAGATGTACGCAAAATCGGGCGCGAACGATCGCGCGATCATCTACTTGCGCAAGGCGCTCGAAGAAGGCTGCAAAGACCGGAACAAGATTCCCGATATGCCGGAGTTTGCTTCGCTGAAAACTGATCCTGCTTTTAAGCAGCTCATTTTAGAAAATCCCAAGCCCCTCTAAGAGGATCTCCTGCTTCGCAAATCCCGGGTCATTTTATGTGCCCCGCTGATTTTCGTCCTGAGTTGCTCTCGTAATCCGAGCGCCTCGTTTGAGCGGCTTGCGATTGTTCCCGCCAATGTACTAATTGCAGATCCAACATCCGAATGGATGAGGCTTGCGCTTCCGCTGATCTTACAAGAAGATCTGGCAACCTCTCGAACTTTGATCGCTTCGCTGGCAAACGGAGAATCTGCCGCATATCAGTTTGGGGCAACGGAAGTGTTGCGAAGTACGGTCGAAGATCGGCAAGGGCGAATCAGCATTGAAGCCACTTTCACGGACATGTCCACGCAGCGGAATCACGCGGTTATTCGCGTGGACGCCGCTTCTTCGGCTGGCTTATTGTCAGTGGGCAACGCACTCGCGAAAAAGATTGATGAGCACGCGGTCGATTTCTCGACTAAAAACAGTCGGGTGCTGCAGGCGTTCACGGCGGCCGCGGAGTCAGCGAGCAGTGAAGGGCGA
Source organism: uncultured Acidobacteriaceae bacterium (assembly GCA_963758245.1). Classification (GTDB taxonomy): domain Bacteria; phylum Acidobacteriota; class Terriglobia; order Bryobacterales; family Bryobacteraceae; genus Bog-105. The sequence continues at coordinate 227,625 of CAVWUV010000011.1, forward strand.
GTTCAGATGTTGGATGAAGCTATCAGCAATGACCCGGGGTTCGGGCTGGGATACATTACGCTTGCGGAGACGGTGGCGCGCAGTCGCGAGCAGAACCTTGCAGCGCTCCTTCAAACTGGAGCTAATCGCAGCGCCTCATTTACGCCTCTTGATCGCGTGCGCTTTAATGCGCTTCGAGGCCAGTTGTCCCATGCCTCTCTGGAAGAACAGGAAAATGCACAAGCGGCTGTTCTCCAGCTTGCGCCGAATAATTCCGATGCGCTAGTGGCGCTTGGCTCCGATCGGTTTTTGCAAGGCGATGGAACCCGAGGGCGCGAGTTATTGGGGCGGGCGCTCGAGCTGAGTCCGGGAAACGCGAACATTCGCAACCAACTCGCACTCGGATTGCTCGAGACGCGGCGATTTGCGGATGCGGAGAAGATTTTTGCAGGGCTCAACAATAATGTGTCAGTCCTGCCGGAGCTGGCCGTGTGCATCTTATTGGAAGGGGATGAGGCCCGAGCCAATGCTATCGCGGACAAATTGGCTAACTCGGTCTATTCCGGGGACAAACAAGCGTATCGCGCGACGTGGTTTGCGCTATCCGGCCATTTGGACAAGGCGATCAATGCAATGCAGGGATTTTATGATCCGGCCGTCGGTCTTGCTCAGACCTCGGTATGGCAGTTGATGCAGAAGGATTTCGCGGGTGCGAAAAAGAATGCCTCTTCAGCAATGCAGTTGGCCAACAGAAACATCCCGGTCGGAGTAGTTGGAATGTTGCTCAGCGAGGGCGATCGCCTGCCGGAGCAATGGCGCGACAAGGTGGATGCGGCTGCGCTGAACGATCAAGCCAAACAGGCAATTCTCGGATATGGCTTTTTTCTCTACGGCCACTATTCGGAGGCGGCGGACGTCTGGCGGAAGGCACTACAGGAATCGGGCGGAGCAGATCTGCGCGCGCGAGCGATGCTCGCATCCTCGCTCGATCACGCCGGCAGAAGCGGGGAAGCGCGCAAAATACTCGTGCAGCCTTTTGTTCCGGAATTCGGTGATCTGTATGCGGCGATTTCCTTCCGCGAAATGCGGCGAATGCTGCAGTGAGCGGCAGAGCAGTATTCTAGATCTGATTGGAGACGAGTACAATGCATACGTGTTTTGGCCGGTCGCTAGCGATTCTGATTCTGACGTATGGCTGTTTTGCGCAACAACCCACGGACGGTAAGAAGAAAATCCGCAGTGAAAGTGATCTGCCGCGCTTCACGTATCCGGTGAAAGGCACTGTCGCGGATCTTGTGCAATCCGATCCCGACACGTTCAACGCGTTTGCGTCGAAAGTCGCCCGTGACTTGCAATCCATTTTCGACAACTACGACATCGAGGATAAATCGACCGAGCGAACCTTGCTCGGCGCCAAGCTCTCTCTCGAAGAACTGGCCGGTCAGAACGAAGCCGCCCTCAGCACCATCGAAAGGATTCGCAGCCTGGAAGAGAAACCGGATGCTCGGCTGATGACAGATCTCGCCGATAAAGCCATTCTTCAGGCGCGGCTCGATTCCAAGGCGACCAGCGGAGCCGCTTACGAACAAGCTTTCGCGCGCCGCCTTCGCGATGCGGTGAATGAATTGCCCTGGAATATCGTTCAAGACGATATGAAGCAGATAAAAGGCAGCCTCGAGGTGGTGACAGGAAATTATTTTGCCGGGATTGTCAACTCACAGGTGCAGCCCATGGTCGATAAGTCCGGAGCGGTAGACAACCAGTCTGCCTGGCTCCTGCTATATGTCCGCCGCGTTCTGCTTTATAGAGTTCCACTGAAAGCCAGCGCAATAGTCATCGTTCAATCTTATATAGCTGCTCACGCCATCGAGAAGCCGGACATCTGGCAGGCGCGTGAGGTAACGCTTGCGGCGAATGAGAATCTTCATCCCGTGTTGATTGGGATCTGGGACAGCGGAGTCGATACGTCTATCTTCCGAAATCAACTTTACACTGATCCTGATCCGGGCTGGCACGACGCGCACGGACTTGCCTTCGATGATCACGGCGGCCACTCCAAGAGCCTGCTTCTCCCGATAACCGAGGCAGAACAGAAAGAATACCCGAGCTTCGTTGGAATTCTCAAAGGCATGGAGGATCAGATGAGCGATATCGAGAGCCCCGAAGCTTCCGCCTTTCGGCAAAAGATGGCGAGCGCACCTCCTGATCAAGTTCGCGCTCTTTTCGACAAGCTGAAGGTCTACGATCCCTATGTGCATGGAACGCATGTGGCGGGACTCTCTGTGCGCGGGAATCCAGCCGCAAGACTGGTCGTGCTCCGTTTCAACGATCAACTGCCCGATCTGTCTTTTGCGCCAACGCCTGAATGGGCGCACCGCATGGCCGATAATTTCCGTCAGATCGGCGAGTACTGCCGCACGCATCACGTGCGCGTCGTGAACATGAGCTGGGGCGATGAGCCCGGCGAGTTTGAAACCTGGCTGTCGAAAACCGGTCACGGCCAGGACCCCGCAACACGCAAGGAGGAAGCGCTCCAGTTGTTTCAGATTTGGAAAGCTGGAATCAGCGATGCCATCAAGAGCGCGCCCGGAACGCTCTTCATCTGCGCAGCGGGAAATTCGAATAGCAACGCCGGGTTCATCGAAGATGTCCCGCCATCGCTGCATTTGCCGAACCTGATAGCAGTAGGAGCGGTTAATCAGGCCGGCGACGAAACCTCCTTCACCAGTTATGGCGACACGGTGATTGTCGACGCAGACGGCTACAACGTGGAAAGCTACGTTCCCGGCGGGAGCAGGATGAAACTTTCCGGAACATCAATGGCCTCTCCGAACGTGACTAATCTCGCGGGAAAGCTTTTTGCCCTTGATCCTTCGCTCACTCCTGAACAGGCGATCTCTTTGATCAAAGAAGGCGCAACGACGAGCGAGGATGGCCGACGGCACTTGATCGATGAAAAGCGATCGGTGGAGCTGTTACAGCAACGCGCACAGCGCTAAGGTGAGCGGCGGCTCACATACGTGCGCGAGCGCCGCGGCAGCCAGAGCACTGAAGCCTGAGGGAATCGTTATGAGGAGAAACGCAAATGATGATTGAGTACAGGTCAACCACGAATTTTGTGGTGTACTATGACAGCTCTTTCACTGGCGGTCCCGGACAAGCAAATGGACCGGCGCTGGCACAGACGGTGATCGATTCCTGCGAATACGACCTGGTTCGTCTGAGCATGCTCTTCGGCATCACGCTGTCCGCGCCGGCAAACCTTCCCATCACGATCAATTTGGTGCCCGGCGCTGGCGGCGCCAACAATAACGGGATGAATATCATCAACCTCAATTGCAACGTGAACACCGATCCGCAATCGCCCCCTGGGCTGGTGGTTGCCGAGGCGGCCGAGATCTTCATGAACGCGCAGGGTAAAGGCTGGATTGCGGGCTGGAGCAATGGTGAAGCGCTCTCTCGCGTGTGCGGCCAGATTCTCTATCCCAGCCGGGCATGGCTATTCTCCACAGGTCAAGAGTGGCTCAACGCCACCGGGCGTCCGGATTGGGTGGATAACGTCGAGCATACCGACCAGGATAATGTTTCCACCGGCTGCGGAAGTCTCTTCTTAAACTATCTTGCCTATCAGCTGAATTACAGCTGGCCAGACATCATCGGCGCCGGCGCTCCCACCACGAACACGCTGGCCGAGACTGCCACGATTCTTGGAGCCGCTAATCCATGGCTGGATTTCTTCCAGCTGATCACGACGTACTTGCCATCTGGCGCTAATTTGCCAGCCGAACCAACCAGTTTCGGACAGGCGCCCGAACCAACGGATGATCCTTTCCCTCTCGGGCCACCTCCGGAGTTGGTGCCCATCCTCTACATGCGCCACAACCTCGCCGACGACGGTACTTCCCACACCGGATCGCTGTCGGATAGCCCCGACATCATTTTGAAGAATAGTTCCGTGGCCGACCCGCAGGCAACCTACTCCACCGCAGCGTCGATCACCAGCGACACGGAGAGCGATCCGGATGTTCTCACCGGACAGGAGAACTATGTCTACACCCGCGTTTGGAACCGGGGAGCCGCGGATGCCACGAACGTTTTCGCATCGGTCTACTGGTCACCCCCTTCCACCCTGGTCACTCCCAACTTTTGGACCCTGATTGGCACCGCATATTATCCGGAGGTGCCTGCGGGAAGCACCGTTGAAGTCTCGAATCCAGGTATTACCTGGCCCGCGGACCAGCTTCCCGGTCCCGGCCACTACTGCTTCGTGGCTGCGGTGGGAAATGCCGATGATCCTGAGCCCAATCCCGGCAGCTTCGCCACGTTCGACGGTTTCGAGAATTACATTTACGCCAATAACAACATCACCTGGCGCAACTTCAATGTGGTTACGCCGGGCTTGCACCCCATAAAACCGCCTTTCGGCGATTTCCTTCCGCTAGCCTTCCTGATTGCGGGCGCCTGGGACGCACCTGCCGTTTTCGCCTTGGAGACGCAGGCCGAACTTCCCGAAGGCAGCCGCATGGCATTACAAGTTCCGGATTGGCTGGGCCGAGGATTGAAGCCCGTCCACAAGGAATTCGAGGAGCTCGAAGATGCAGACACCGATCCCGATAACCCGCGACGCCTGCGTCTGCGACTACACGCCAATAGGAACCAATACCTGGGGGAGATTGAGTTACCTGCCAACACAGCGGCAGCCAGTCATATGCTTTTACATATTCCGGCTGATCGCCATGTCCGGCCTCACAAAGTCGTCATTCGGCAACTGCACCGGCAGCGCGAGGTGGGGCGGATCACCTGGCTGATCTTGCCGAAGCTCTGAGTTCGAGGGTTGGGGCGTTGAGGTGTTGGCGATTCAGCGGACGTTCGAGTAAATTGCCCGACGCGGTCACTGGTAGCGCAGGTCGTCTCCCCTAAGCGGACTTGTGCGCGTTTAGTGTGCGAACGGATTTCACAACAGCTACGCGTCGGATGGAGTTGCCGACGCTTCTGGGAAGCCCGTTTGGGGACCAAATGTCTGTCCGCCCGATTAAAGTGGCTACAGCTTTTCGGCTGCCAACAGACACTTAACGACTATTTTCGTTAGCACGCACTATGCTATTTTCTTGTAACTATGAGTACGATCCCAATCGCAATTCCGAAGCGCCCCTCCGTCGCTTTGTTGGCGATTCTTGGGCTGGTGATGATCGTCTTTTCTTACCTATTCACGCTAATGGTTGGGATCGCGTGCGCGGTGTTGCCATTCCTGGTGGCGGAGCATCTTGGAGGCCTCGCGGCGTTGGTGCTGATTGCGCTCGGGTTGATCATGAGCGGAACGATCCTGTGGTCACTGATTCCCAGGTGGGACAAGCTGGAGATCAAAGGTGTTTCAATTGTCCCGGACAGACATCCGCGATTGCTGGCGTTGATCCGAGGTATCGCCATGGATTTGGGTGAACCGCTCCCGTCGTTTGTCTACCTGATCCCTGACTCAAACGCGTTCGTGACGGAGCGCGGTGATCTCTTAGGTGCGGGTGGACAACGGGTGATGGGGTTGGGTCTTCCGTTGATGGCCAGTATGACGATAGGGGAGTTTCGCGCGGTGCTCGCACACGAATTCGCTCACTTCTATTCAGGTGACACGCGGCTGGGACCGCGCGTGTATCAAGTGCGCGCGGCGATGTCTCGAACCATTCGGAACCTCGGGGCCGATTCGGCCGTAATTCGGGTCCTTACAAGGTTTGCTATCGCGGCGGTGGCGTACACGGTGGTCGTGCACGGTCTGATCGCATACTGGAAGCTTTTCCTCCGTTTAACACAGCTCATTGCGCGGCGGCAAGAGTATCGCGCAGATGAACTCGCATGCTACGTGGCAGGCGCGAGGGCGATGGAGAGTGGATTGCAGAAGCTGGTCAAGATTACGTCCGTGTCACAGTCGTTCTGGGGGGCGGTGGTCAACCCGGTGTTACAGGTGGGTTATCGACCGCCGCTGGTCGAGGGATTGAACCGTTATCACCAATCGCCATTGATCAACAAAGCGGCGGCCGAGGCATTCACGAGAGTGATTGGGAATGAGAAGACCAGCGCGTATGATACGCATCCTCCTATCAAGCTGCGACTCGAGCGAGTGGCGGCGCTAAAGACAACGCGCGAAGGCTCAGACGATTCGCTATCCGCGGTGTCGCTGCTCGAGGATGTGGACGGCCTGGAGAAGCAGCTGCTCGAAGCCTTGCTGCCCGAACCGAAAGCTGCGCTGAAGCCCATGCATTGGGATAACGCCGGGCCCACCGTGTGGGTTCCGGCATGGCGCAACTTTGTGGAAGAGCATGCGGCCGCACTGGCCGGAAAGACAATCGCCAGTCTGCCTGAATTCTCTGCCAATTTGCCTCAAATGGGAGCCCAAATGCGAGACCCACCGGGCGTCCTGCTGACACGAGAGCAGCGAGCAGAGCGTGCGGCCAACCTGCTCTCTAAGGCATTAACTCTCGTGATGATTGACAATGGATGGAGCTTGCACATACAGCCCGGTGAGTTTCATCTTTCCCGCCGCGAAGAGCGCCTCTTGCCTGGTGATATCATCAGCGCGATGCGTGCGGGCAAGTTGGGCACCGGCCCATGGCGAGACTGGTGCGCCAAACACGATCTTTCAAGTGAGATTCCCCTGACCGCGCGGGGGTAGCGCCCTGGGGGGACGTTTAGGAGCTGTGATTGCCTCGGAGCTATAAGTCGGCTCTGGGGAGATGAAACGGGGGAGGCCAAGTCACTGGCCAGGCTATAACAGCCCTTCGCAGAAGGAATCAGTGTTGCGGTCCATTACGCGCTTCCGGGAAATCGACTGGGCTGCCCGCGTTCGCCCACCCCCGGCACTTTCTTGATGTGCTTCCGCGCTACTTCGGCAACCAAAACGGTTCCGAAGCGGGAATGAACTCGATCGGCACTTCAGTAACGAAGCTCTTCAACCAACTGGCGCACTCTTCCATGCCGGCTTGCTCGGAGGGGATGTGCCCGAGAATGATCAGCGCCTTCCGTTTATGTTCGGTGACCGCGTCGGCAACGTATTCCACCGTCTCCCATTCCGGTGTTTCGCCGATCAGTAAGGCCTCAACATCCGCACGCTCCAGCATCTGAATCTGTCGCGCCGAACCGGCGGCGCCAGGGAGAAAGGCTACTTGCGTCAGTTTCTGCTGAGGATCGCCCACGACACGCAAAGCGCGAATATTGAGCTTCTTTTTGATGCTTTCGGCCAGACTGCTTAGCGTGGTTTGCGGCATCACGAACAGATGCTCGTTGTCCCGATTCTGAAACTCTTCCCATTCCAGCGCGTGAGTCATGCCCAGAAGAATGCCGTCCGGTTTCCGCGCATGCCAGTGATCATGAAAGCGCCAGATCACCAGCCCGTGTTCTCGAATGAATGCCTGTTTCGCCGCTAGAACCGCATCATCTTGCTTCTCGAGATCGGCTGTATTGTCGAGGTGATTATAAAAGGTGGGCTCGTGGGTGATGATAAAGTTTTTGCCCGATGCGGCGGCTCGCTCGAGGACATCCTGCGTGGCCATCATCGTGACCGCGATTCCCGTCACGGGCGCGTCAGCGTTACCAGCCTTAATGGTGTCAACCGTCGGAGTGGTCCATGGAACGCCGACGTGCTTTTGAATGCGCTCGATAATCTGACGAGCAGTCAACTGACTTTCTTGCCCGAGCGCCGACATGCTCAGAAAGGCACCGAAAACCAGCGAGAGCACGCATCTGGTCATTTGACGATTCCCCGGGATTCGTCAATATTCAAGAACTGATTCGGCGCAATATTCTTGAACTGCTGGCGCGTGCCGCTGGGCCATTCGACCGAGAGAGAAGAGACCACTCGATCTCGTCCGAGCCCGAACGTGAGAGCCAGATCGCTTTGTGAGCAGTAGCTGGAACCGCTATGGACGGTGCGCCATTGTCTGCCTAACGCGCTCTCGATACGAGCCACTGCCCCGAGTCCGCTGCGATTCGATCGGGTTCCATTCAGCCGAACGGTTATCCAGTTATTACGATTGCCGCCTTCATTGGTGTAGAGCACGGCTGGCCCGTCGTTGGTGCTGATTAAGAGATCGAGATCACCATCGTGATCGAAATCGGCGTAGGCCGCGCCTCGGGCGATCATCGCACGGCGGAAATCGGGGCCCACCTCGTCGCTCACGTTCTCAAAGTGCCCCTTTCCTTCGTTCCGGAAGAGGAGCGGAGGTTCGCGATACTGAACCTTCGGCTGGATGCGATTTATATCGGGCTCGATATGTCCATTGGCGGCGAAGATGTCATCGTACCCGTCCAGATCGTAATCAAAGAAGAAAACTCCGAAACTGAGGCTAAGAAGACTCGCCCGACCAACGGTCGATGAGGGCGCTTCATCCACGAAGAATCCCTTGCCCTCATTGTGATAAAGGCCGAGCATCTGATTAGCGAAATTGCCGACCAGGAGATGCGGCCGGCCGGAATGATCGTAGTCTGCGGCATCAACACCCATCGCGCCGCGCGCCACGCCATCTTCGCCATACGCAACTCCCGCCTGCATTCCTTCCTCAGTGAAGGTTCCATTGCCATTATTCCTGTACAGCTTGCTCGGCTGCGTGTCATTTGACACAAAGATATCCGGCCATCCATCACCGTTGTAGTCGAAGACAACCACGCCGAGCGATTTGCTCGTAGTATCTCCGAGTCCGGCCTTCTGGGTGACGTCTTCGAATTTTCCGTTTCCAAGATTGTGGTAGAGCTTCGAAGACGTTCCTTTGTAGGATTCCGGTGTGCAATACGATTTGCTCACGCCGTCCAGAGAGCACCACAAATCCTTCTGCGGGCTCCAGCTAACGTAGTTGGCAACGAATAGATCGGCCTTCCCGTCGCGGTCGTAATCGAGCCATGCGGCGCTGGTGCCGAAGTTCGCGTTACGGATACCGCTTTCAGCCGTTACATCCCGGAAATGGCCATGCCCTTCGTTGTGGAATAGCCGGTCGCCGTCGAGCGCGGTGATGTAGATATCAGGCAGCCCGTCGTTATCGTAATCGGCGACGGCAACTCCCATGCCGTACATCTCAAGATCCAGTCCGCTGCCACGTGTGATGTCAGTAAAAGTGCCGTTGTGGTTGTTGTGATAGAGCGCAGGCAGGTAGCGCTGCCCATGCGGAACGAAGTCCTTGCCATTAATCAGAAGAATGTCTGGCCACCCATCACCATCGAGGTCGACGAAAGCGCATCCCGCGCCAAGCGTTTCCGGAAGATATTTCTTCCCCACAGCGCCGCTATGGTGATTGAAGTGAATTCCAGCTTTTTTCGTGCAATCCACGAAACGAACGACACTCTCGGGCGCAGTTGGAGCAAACCCGAGTAAACAGAAGATAGCACTCAAGCAGCAACCGGAGCTAATCAGAACGGAAGACGGTTTCATCGCTATGGAAGCGGCGCAGATTCATGATCATGAATCAACTGCCGCTCATTATTATCTTCGGGGCTAACCATACGTCGTTGCGCGGTGATTGTCTGGGAAGATTCGTCCGCTTTGAAACGGCGGAACAGGCTCTCTTCCCGGTTAGCGTGTGAGACGTCGCCGAGACCGCGATAGCACAACATCGCGGTGTAGTGCATCTGAACATCCTCCGGGTCGATATCGCACACGCGCTGTAGATAGCCGATAGCTTGCGCGTATTGGCGTTTGAGAAACAAGATTCGTGCAATTTGGTTTAATACGACTCGATCGCGCGGATATTGAGATTCTACCCGCTGCAAAGATTTCAGAGCCGCGTCGTAGTTGCCATCGGCCTTTTCGGTCATCGCACGGAAAAAATAGATCCGGCCGAGCGAAGGATCAATGGACAGCGCGTGTTGAATGAACGGTTTTGCGGCATCGGTTTCACCTTCCTGAATCAGCGCTCTCGCGACATTCAACCATGCGTCGGCATATTTAGGATCGGCATCCGTCGCTTTTCGAAATGCAAATTCCGCGCCTTTCAGATCGCCCTGCAGCAGGAGCCCGATACCCCAATCATTCCAGCGCCCTCGGGTTGCCGGCTTGGTTACAGTGGTCCATCGGGGCGCCTCCCTCGAAATCGGAATCGAGACTTCGGCCTGGGCAAGAGTCACGATCGGCAAGTCGGGGATTTGTCCCTTGATCTCCCCGGAGACATCCGCCGGAATGTTTTTGGGATCGAAGCTATATTCGAGTCCATTGCGATCGCTTGCCAAAAGCAAAGAAGGCTGACCGGGTTTTGGCTGGCCGGCGTAAGAAAAGTGGCTGTAGTACCAGGAGAACTTACGATAATTCAACTTGGCGGTAAAGCGGATCTGTCCTTTCGCGCCGGGTGGCACGTTTACCAGATAATGAACGACATCGTCGGCCCCGGGCGGAATTAAGCGCACGTAGAGAACGCTGCGCGCCTGCCAGGCGTTACGTTTGTTGATCGGATTACCAGCGGCATCGAGTTGGTAAGAGCGGTAGAAGTGGGCGCCGAGCTCGACCGGACCTTTGCCGTTATCCTCAACTTTCCCGCTCCAGAAGATAATCTTGCCGTTGTCATCCTGAGCTTGCAGCTCGAGCCACACGTCGAATGCGTCCACTGTGCCGCCTGGAAAAAAGTGACCGATTGTGCGAGTCCGGACCACAGCATCGACACGCACGGTCTCTCCGGGCTGCAGCGTCACTCCCGATGCATTGATCGGCGCCGCGACAGCGCCCACGTCCTTTATGACTGCGGTTCCGGTCTGCTCCGCTTCTTCGCCGACGGCAAAGCTCGTATTCGCTTGGGGCGCTCCGTTTCCCCTGCGAATCATCTCCGTTTCTGATTTCTGCCGGGTGACCGGAGATACGGCGAAAATATCGACAGTGATGAAGCCGGACTTCAGGAACTTCTCCGTCAAATCCAACTGTTCCTGATCCCGGTTTGCAAAAGGCACGGCCGTATTTGCGCCGGGAAAGCGATGGGAATGCACTTTTCCATTTATGTTGCCCGGATCGTGGGAATTGACCAGCGGCATATGGCAATCCGCGCAGTTGCTGGGTTTCTTCGGATAGTAAAAAGATCGCGCGCCCTGTCCGGATACGCCGCTCGCCTGCCAGTTATCGTATTCGTTGAACCCTCTGAACCAGCGGTATTGATTGACCGGAATATCGAGGTGCACTTTGTGGCACGCAGCGCAGAATTCGGGCGTACTTTCACGCATGAACGGCTTCATAAAGGTACGCCGATGAGCTTCCGGCGCGGCGTAGGTAACGAAGCGTTCCAGATTCCGAATGACGGGATTTGAGCTGCTCGCAATCTCGTGAAGCGGCGGATAAGACATCTCGAAACCGCCATTTCCAACACTCCCGCTGACGTGAACGATCGAGTGGCAAGACATGCAGCTCAAGCCGGCGCGCGCTTCCGGTGTGTCGACCTGCTCTTTGATGGGGCGATCAAAGCGGCCATTAAAGAAGACCGCGTGATCGTGACAGCCGGCGCACCATTTGCTGGGCTTTGTGCCGACCACGGACTGCATGTATTCGATAGATTTCCGGTAGAACTGATTATTAAACGAAGCGAAATGATGAGCCGAGCTCTTCCACTGTTGATAGATGTCCCGGTGACACTCGCCGCATTTCTGGGATTCCATAAAGAAGGCCGATGGAACCAGCCGGCCGTCAGACGTGTTTGCCGCTGAAGGGAAGAAATCACTCTTCGGTCCAGCTCCCTCTTGATCCATCGATAGGGGGACGATTCTAGAATTCACGATGTGATCTTCCGGATGTGGAACAATGTAGCGATAGCAAACGCCTCCGATGAGGACCAGCGCAGCGGCGGCTCCGGACAATTTCGCGAGCGCGAAATTTTGCCTTCGCGCGAAAACAACCGCGACTGCTGCAAGAGAAACCACAATGTGAATGAGAGAAATGATTCTGTGGTCACGAGTGTTGCCGATAATGGCAAGCAAAACACCCGAAGCAGCAGCAATCACAATCGAGAGCTGGCGCGGCTCGGCACGGGAAAGAATCAGTGCGATTATGCCGACCACTGCTCCGAGGCCGACATGAAGAAGCAGGTTAGCGACATTGAAAGCCGTTGCCGCCGGGAATGCCCACAAAAGAGCGCTGTTGATCAGAAGAATCCCTACCGCGATCGCGTAAAGGGCAGGAAGGCGCCGATTCAGCATTGCTCTTCTACTCCGATTGCCTCGCCGGCGCGAGAGGCCGAATGAGGCGTAAAGCTGGGCGTGTGAGATAGTCGCGCACGTATGCGGCGTGCTGGGCGTCGCTGGGGAAGTGCTCGTCCTTCTTATATGGATAGGCGCTCATGGCATGGAAAGGCAAGGGAGTAACGCTTTCGCTAAACGCGGTGTTCGCGTCGGCGTCTTTTGCCCAACCATCCACCAGCAACAAAAAGTCTCTGGACCATCCTTTCGGCACCAGCGGTAAATCGGAAGCCGGAAACTGTAACTTCAACTCGTCGCCGGAGCCCATAATCACCAGTCGGTCATCCACTTTATTCACCAGGCTTTTGACATCGCCATATCGGGTATACAAGCCTGGAGTCGGGTTCCAGCTAGAGACCGGCAGAACCTGATCGTATAAAAATCGTTCGGGCTGCTGGCGTGTAGGATCGATCACCGCCCGCGAGAAGCCGCGAAAGTGCAGGTCCGCGGAATCAGCGTTGATGCGGGTGAGGCGAACGTCTGGCGCGCGTGAATCCTCTATCAGGAAGATTTCATCCCAATAGACGCAAAGATTGGTCACAATGCGGACCTGACGAGAACTTGACAGAAACTTGCCCGCAAGATCGACCACGATTGTCTTCGGCTTGCCTGACGGAATGCCCATGTCCTGAACGACGGTCTGCCATTTGCCTGCCGCGTCTTTTACCTGCAAGTAGGGAAAGATCAAACCGCCTTTACCATCCTGAGATGCACCCAGAAACGTGCTTCCATCGGCCCAATCGACCCAGCCGTTCAGGACCAGAGCTGCGCGATTATCCTGCCCGGCTTTGCCGAAATCCAGATCCAAAGTGTGAAGCTCAGCAACGCCGGCGGTACTGTGAGCAAAGCCGTCGGGATACGCATGGTCCTGGCGAGCAACGCGGGACGTAACGTCTGTTCGATCGTCTTCCGTCGCGCGGATCGGGTGAATCTTTTTTGTCGCACCGAAGAGACGAAATTCGGGGTAAGGAGGCGATTTGAATTTTTCGTTCGTGTAGACGTCGACATTCGAGGGATGATCGACAGCAATGAGCTGAACTTCGTCGAGGTAGGAGACTTCATGAAGCTCTTCCGTGATGTGGATTCGATAGTTTCCATCCTCGATCTTTAGCGCGGAGCCCGGGATTTGGATGTACTCGTTATGATCAACCGGGAAATAATTTCCGTCTCCGGAGCTTGCGCCCAATGGCGCGACTCCGAGCACGTCCGTGATGAATTGGAAGGCTTGGCCGTTCCAGGCGAAGATCATGGGGCAGGACCCGGACAGACGCTGGGCTTCGGCGATAGTCAAAGCTTGCCCGCTCTTCTGGTGCGTTTCGTTCTGGATTAGCCCATTCGGCCAGGTAATCCGTATCGTGTCCGCGTCGGCACGACCGTCTATCGGAAAAGCGATCGGCACTCCTTGATAAACGCGCTTCTCGTAGAAGGCTCCGGATTTCATCTCGACGGTCGCGTCCACGGCCTCTTTGATGTTCTTAATTCCCTGAATGCGCACATCGACCCAGCGTTGAGCAGACGAGGCATTCAAATAGAGATGAAGGGATCCATCAGGCAGAAGGCGGGCGTAGTCTTCGCGATTATCGCCATTGAAGTCAGCCTGAACAGGCGATGGCGCAGGTTTGGGCTTGACGGACGGGACCAGCTTGCCCGAATCGTTCCGTAGCGCGATTAGTTCCGGCCTGTAACTGACTACATCGAGCAATCCGTCGTGATCGAAATCCTGGGCATCGAGAGAGAAAGCGCCCGCTTTAAGATCCGGGATGTCCTCGGCCTCAAAAACGCCGTTCAGCTTGTCGCGGTATAAGACGCCGGGACGGTCTTTATACGAGACAATTACATCGCGCGCAGCGGTATCTGCCCTGATCGCGAACACGACCGCATCGAGAGCGTTGCCCTTCACGAACGGGAAAGATGACGTACGATCTTCAAATTTTGCTTTTCCGTCATTGCGCATGAGGACCGGCGCCGGTCCGAAGAGCAGCAAGTCGAGATCGTAATCGTGATCGTAATCCAGCCAGAGAGCCTTGGTGGCGCCGGCTGTGTTGGGCAGATCCGCAAATTTTGTGAACGTTCCGTGATTGTTATGGAAGAGAGTTGCGCCGCTCCCGGTGATCACGCATAGATCCGGCAAACCGTCATTGTCGAAATCTCCCGCCGCGACATCGCGAACGTCGTGGAGGCCTTCTAAGCCCGAGTTCTTCGCCACTTCCGTTCCACGCTTCAACAATGCGACGCGATCGGGCGACCAGACAAGAAGATCTGCGTGGCCGTTACCTTCCGAATCGATCACCTCCATGCCGGACGAAGCTGGATCCCATGCGCTGCTGACCACTTGATCGTTGTAATGGGTAGCCTCACTTTCGGCCGAAGGCCGCGGCTCAGGCGGATCATACAGCTCGGCGTAGAAGCACCACTCCATGTCCTCCGGGACGGCTGCGCCTTCATTGCGCGCTTTCGCTTCTTCAAAAGCCTTCCGCTCACGCGCGGCGGCCTCTTTCTCGCCTGCGCGCTGGTACAGCGTGAACAGTTGAAAATGCGGGCCGGCGAGGTTGGGGTTCAGCCTTTCTGCGTCGAGGAACTCCGGAAGCGCTGCCTGGGTTTCGCCTTTAGCTCGCAGGACTGCCCCCAGATTGTAGTGCGGAACTGGTTCCTCCGGAGTGAGGCGGATCATCCCCCGCAATTGCTCTATTGCTTTGTCGTAATCGCCGGCCCGTTTGTAAGCGATGCCTAAGTTGAACCAGGTATGGGGGATGGAAGGATCTTGCTTTTGGGCGCGGATGAGCTCATTCATTCCGGCGTCGGTTTGACCGGCTCGCAAAAGCGCCAGGCCGTAGTTGATCCTTTCACGCACCGAGTTCGGAGCAAGCTGAAGTGCTGCCCGCAGCTCGTCGACGGCTTGCGTGTGAGTGTCGGGATTCTCGTAAAAGGCTTTGCCCAGGTTGCGGTGCTCCCAGAGGCGATTTTCAGATTGCGGGATATCTGCCGCAACCAGAAACAAGGCGCACACGAGGGCTATGAAAGCGAGAAACCTGGTAGTTCCCATCGGGGGTGAAACAATCCATTTTATTAAATGAGCGTTTCAGACCACATCCACTGTTAGATTGATATCTTGATCAATCAAAGTGCTGTGTCAATGGCGAAGAAGATCGGAATGGGTAACAGGCGCACGGACGTATAGAGTTGATGCCTAATCGGAAGGATCCGGACACGGTGATAAAGGTTATTATCATTCGGGAGAGATTCGCCCCCGAGATCTCTTGAGCACCCGGAGGCCAGTTTAGTCAAGATGTGCTTTATTCCTGGTCCTTGGCGTCGCCGAGCGGTTTGCTTTCGGCTTGCGGCGCTACTGATCGCGTGCCCGCGACCGGGGGTTTCCTTACAATTGGAAGTACAGCAATGATAAGACCGGCAATGCTCATGAGGAATGCAAAAAATCCTATTTCAGGTGCGTCTCGCCGTATAAAGGAGACCTCCCCTGAATACACCGCAAATCCGGGCATCAGCGGGTAAAGCCAGCCGGCGAGATGATCCAGGCATACGAACGCAAAAACGGGCAGCAAAAATGTGATCGAAAGTGAAAACCACAAGGGACCTTTCAGCCCGATACCCTTCGATTGTAAATAGGTATTGAATAGTGCGACCGAAAATGCGATCGAAAAGAGGACCGTGAAAACCGATACGCTCACCGCGCCTCTAATCCAGGTCCAGTTAGCAGCGTGCTGTATGGAGTCAGCTTTGACACCACCATTGAAGCTAGAGCTTCGACCTGATCGGGTTGGGAGCCTCGAACCACCAGGGTGCGCTGATAGTCTCTGTCGCCCAAGGTGAGATTCAAATCACTTATCGGGACATTCTCATCCCAGAAGCAGTGATAAGTCACCTCCAACTGGAAGAAGACCTCTGGTAATCGAGGTAGCTCATTTCTTACCTCTGCGGCACTAAATTCAACTGAAGTCGAGTCGTCGGAGACCTTCACTCTCGCTTGATTAAGTTTGCACCTTAAAACACCCTCGTTCGCATGAATGACGAAGTTATTAATGCTCTCGATAATGTCCGCCATTCGATCCTGCCGCATTGCCAGATTGGGCAACTGATACGTTCGAGAGATTAATTCCGCTCCTGGGAATGAAGTCGCCATGCACAATGTGAAGGCCAGTCCAGTCAGGGCGTGTGGCATTCGTATTAGCGTACAGTAGACGATCTTAATATAGAGCGACAGCAGATCGGGCGGGGTGCCGCGCCGATAAGGGAAAGGCTGAATTGCCGATGTACTTTTCGATTAGAGCGCTGCTTCTTGGCGTGATCATTCGTAACACCTCGTGCGACAGGCCGATGGCGCCATTCGACGGCTCAGGTGGCGTCTACCGCGAATGGCGGGCAGCTTTCCACTTAGATTGATATCTTGATCAATCAAAGTGCTGTGTCAATGGCGAAGATGATCCGAACGGGTGAGAGGCGCACAGACGTATAAAGTGATAGCGTGAGGTTATGGAACCGGAAAATCAGGTAAGAAATACCCAGCTCGACGGTACCATTCAGCTACCAAATGGGCGGCAGGTGCCGATCACCGTAACAGTAGATTGGAACGTGTTGGACAAAGCAAGCGCCTCAGCACCGGATTCTTTGCTCCTCCGCGCTGTCGAAGTATTCGGAAAGACGGATAAAGCCTGGAGTTGGTTGACTACTGCGAACCCTATGCTTAGCAACAAAACTCCGCAGGCCGCAGCGCAGACCGAAGAAGGAACCGCTGAAGTTCTTGGCGTACTCTTCGATATAGAGCACGGCTTTCCTGCGTGATCGTCGCGTCACGCCTCGTGCGACCTGCCCATGCGAGATTCGACGGATCAGGTGGCCTGTACCGTGAAGGTCGGTGGCATGCCAAAGGTCATCGCGTGGTCTATGTAGCGGAAAGCGAAGCATTGGCCGCTCTCGAGATTCTGGTGCATCTCTCTTCTCTCGCGCAAGTTCCGGAATACGTGTGCGTGAAGGCCAGGATTGAAGACAGTTTTGTCATTGACGTTCGTGAACTCGGTGGTCTCCCGGGCGATTGGAATTCCGCTCGGCCGACTCAGGCCAGGGCAGTTGGTACGCGCTGGCTCTCAGAAAGAGCGTCAGCGGCCCTGCGCGTCCCTTCCGTGGTGATTCCTCGTGAATCCAACTATATGCTCAATCCGGAGCATCCAGATTTCACGCGAATCGGAGTTAGTGCTCCGCTTGTCTTTGAGTTTGACCTCAGACTCCCAGCTGTCAGGCCAATATCTTGATCAATCAAACTGCTGTGTCAATGGCGAAGATGATCCGAACGGGCGAGATCTCTTCAGTTGAACTGATAACGGCGCATATCGAGCGGATTCAGCGAATGAATCCCGCTATCAATGCCGTGGTGGATCTGCAGGATGAATCGGCACTAAAGGCGGCGAAAGCGGCGGATGATAAATTTGCGGCGGGTGCATCCTGCGGTCCTCTGCATGGCGTGCCTTTCTCGATAAAAGATTCGATCGATGTTCAGGGGACGAAATCCACCGCGGGAACGCTCGGCAGGAAAGACGCTGCGCCCGCAGATGAAAACGCGACTCTGGTGCATCGTCTGCGTAGCGCAGGCGCCATTCCCATCGCGAAAACGAATTTGCCCGATCTGTTGTTCTCGTTTGAAACCGATAATCTGATTTACGGCCGGACGAATAATCCATATGACCTGACGCGTACGCCGGGCGGCAGCAGCGGCGGCGAATCCGCGCTGATCTCGGCCTGTGGTTCACCGTTGGGATTAGGCAGTGATTGTTTAGGCAGCGTCAGAGTTCCCGCCGCGTTTTGCGGCATTACAAGCATTAAACCGACGAGCGGGCGTTTGCCGCGCACCGGCCATGTGCCGCCATCCGGCGGATGGATTGAGGCACTCTGGCAAATCGGGCCGATGGCGCGATATACAGAAGATCTAATTCTCGCTATGCAGCTCCTGGCCGGTGAAGATGGCGCGGATTTTACTTCTCCGCCCGTGCCCCTCACGGCAGCCGAACGTTCGCGGGCCATGCGTATTGCGTTTTTCACGCATAACGGGTTCGCGCAATGTACACCCGAGGTGCAGGACGTAATCCGGCGTTGCGCCGATTTCCTTTCGCAAGACGGGATGATAGTCGAAGAACGAAGGCCGGCCTGTGTTGAGCAAGCGTACGAACTGGAGCTGGCGTTGCTGGGCGCCGATGGCGCGGACGGCATCGACCATTATCTCGAGGAAATCGGAAGCGCGGAAGTACATCCACTCCTCACCGCTTTCGTGAACCATATGCGCCCGTATCGCGCGACTACATCGGAATTCGCGGCGCGGTGGGCGCAATGGGACGAATATCGTTCGGCTCTCGCGCGCTTCTTCAACGATTACGATGCCATTCTCTGTCCCGTGTATACGCAGCCCGCCCTTTTGCACCGAGGGTCGCTCGAGGACAGCAACTTCGAAGGATTTAGCTACACCATGGCTTGGAACCTGGCGGGCGCGCCAGCGGCGACAGTTCGCTGCTCAGAAGCGGGCGGCCTGCCGATCAACGTTCAAGTGGTAACCAGGCCGTGGCGCGACCTGCTGGCGCTCGAGATATGTCAGACACTCGAGCGGCAATTTGGCGGATGGCAACCATCGCCAGATCTATCTAGCCGGAACGAACTGGAAAGCCACGGGTGAAGGCACCTCGAAACGCTGGCCCGTTAGACTCAGGTGTCCGCTCTTCGCGTCCACGCGGAAGATGACGAACTGATTCGATTTCTGATCCCCGGAAAAAAGAAACTGACCGGTGGGATCGATTTGAAAGCCGCGCGGGAATGTGCCTCCCGTAGAGGCAACCTGAATCTGCCGCAGCGTGCCATTACCGGGATCGACTGCGAACACGGCGATAGTCCCGGGGCCGCGATTTGAAACGTAAACGAATTTCCCGGCACGATCCATTTCGATTTCCGCTGGAGCACTTTCACCCGAAAATCCAGCCGGTAGCGTCGAGACAGTCTGTACGTGGGTCAAATTGCCGTTCGATGGATCGTGTGAAAAAACTGTGACCACCGATTTCAGCTCATTCGCTACATATGCGAACTTGCCGTTTGGGCTGAAGGCTATGTGGCGCGGTCCGAGACCGGGCTCTTCCTTCACAAAGGCGGGATTACTCGGGGTAAGTTGGGCACTTGAAGGATCGAGACGATAAATGCGAATCTGATCGAGGCCGAGATCCGGCACGTACAGAAAGCGATTGTCGGCGGAGATCACAGTCTCATGCGCGTGCGGACCTTCTTGCCGCTGCGGATTCACGCTTGAACCGTGAGCGGCCATCAAGGCCGACATTTCGCCCAAACGCCCGTCATGCTCAATCGGAAACGCCGGAACGGTGCCTGTCCCGTAGTTCGCCACGACCAGCATTTTATTGGTTTTGTCTACGGCCAGGTGGCAGGGTGCTTCACCGGCTGAGGGATGGCTGTTCAGCGAGCTCAGAGAACCGGATTTCCGATTGATCGCGAAACTAGCCACGCCTCCAGTGACTTTGCCTTCCAGCTCACTCACCGCATAGAGGAATCGATAATCGTGATCGGTCGCGAGGAAGGAAGGATTGACCACTTCGCCAACCATTCCCAGTGAGTCGAGCTTCGCTGTTTCAGGATCAAAGCGATATGCGTATACGCCCTTCCCGTACACGCCGACATAAACGAAGTACTTCATTTGACTTGAGCCTTGGGCGGCGTTGAGGTTCTGTGATGTCGACATAGTTATGATTGCTGCGGCAAGGCAATATAAGAACTTATATTGCATAGATTCAATCACCAGTTTTAAATGTCGCACAAGCATGCATTTTAACCGGAGCGTTCAGCAGAGATCAGAGGATAATAGCGGTGTTTAGCTCGCGCAAGTGCTACGGAGGCTGGAAATGCCATTGACGATCACGTCACGTATGGAAGATAATCTCGCAATCATCGAATTAGCGGGATCGCTGACGCTTGGTCCGTCGTTGAAGGCCTTGCGCGAGAACGCCCGTGAACTTTTGAAAACCGCCAACGTATCGGGCATGATTCTGCGAGTTGCGGGGGTTACAAGCACTGACAGCGCCGGCTTGGGAGAGCTAACGGTGGTCTACACCTTCGCTAGCAGGAAGGGATGCCCGATCCGGCTGGTTGAGGTGAGTCCAAGACTGCGCCAAATGCTGGAGCTGACGCGACTCGACGGTCTGCTGCCTTCGGCGACAGATCTGGTCACCGCGAAAAGAGAGCTGAAGGCGCGCTAGAATTTTTGGTATCAGCCGCCGGGACATCCATGCAGGCTCAGGAAGAAAAGCACGGTCTGGCGGCACTTATCAGGAGCGATCCACGGTACAAGTACCTTGACGCCTTTATTACGTTATTCGTGGTCGTCCTGCTGATTTCGAACATCATCGCCACTAAGTTCTTCGCAATTGGGCCGCTGCGAGTGAGCACCGGGCAAATCGTTTTCCCGATTACTTACATCTTTGGCGACATCTTCACGGAAGTCTACGGGTACAGCGCTTCGCGCCGCGCGATCTGGCAGGGCTTTTTCGCCTCCTTCATTCTGGTAGCGGTGAGTTATTTTGCAGTCATCATTCCACCTGCGCCCGAATACAGTGACCAGGCAGCCTTTTCGACCATTTTCCGCCCGGTGGGAAGAATCGTAGTTGCGAGCCTGCTTGCCTATTGGTGCGGAGAGTTTGCCAACTCATTCACGCTGGCCAAACTGAAATTGCTTACTAAGGGCAAGTATCTGTGGACCCGAACCATTGGTTCAACTGTTGTTGGGCAAGCCGTTGATACTACGGTCGTGATGTTTGCGGCATTCTACGGAATGAGGCCGGTGAGCATCATACTCCGGCTGATTGTGGCCGGGTACCTGATCAAGGTGGCTTACGAGACGCTGATGACTCCCGCCACTTATGCGATTGTCAATTTCTTAAAGCGAACGGAAGGCGTGGACTATTTCGATTACCAAACGAACTTCAGTCCCTTTGCGACCACCGAGAATTAGCTCACGTCCGGCGGGGAACGAACGAGTTTGACGGGCAAAGTGTAGGTGCGTCCGTCTCTCACGATGGTGAGCGTGATGGTATCACCGACGCGCTTGTGCGAGAAGGCACGAACCAGGGCGTCTTCGCGATCGACGGGTTGGCCATCCACGGCGATGATGAGATCGCCCCCGATGCCGATCTCGACGTTGCCGATGTCAACAACTTCACGAGCGCCGCGAACTCCTGCCAGGTACTCGGAAGAGCCGCGCGCTACGCCTTGAACAAGCAGACCGCCTCGGCGCGGGAGATCGAGAGCTTCGGCCAGATCGCCGGCTACGTATTCGGTTGTTACGCCGATCCTCGGCCGCTCCGTTACCCGGCCAGCTTGATAGTCGCTCAGCAAGGCCTTTGCACGGTTGATCGGCAGCGCGAAGCCGATGCCTATATTTGTTTGGCCCAGGATTGCGGTATTGATTCCGATGACGCTGCCGCTTGAATCGAGCAGTGGACCACCGCTGTTACCACCGTTGATCGCAGCGTCGGTCTGGATCATGCCCTCCAGCCGCTGATTGGTTTCGCTGTTGATCTTTCTTCCGATGGAGCTGACCACACCCACCGTCAAGGTTCCTTCCAGGCCAAATGGATTACCAATGGCCAGCACTTTCTGACCTACCAGCAAGTGATCCGAATCGCCAAGTTTCAAGAACGATTGCTTTGTTTTCGGATTGATCTTGATTAAGGCGAGATCGTCGGAACGGTCCGTATCGAGCGCTCGGGCATAGTATTGCGTCTGATCGTGCAGAGTAACCTGAATCCGGCTGCTACCGGAAACGACATGGAAGTTCGTGAGAATGAAACCATCATCGTTGATCAAAAAACCTGAGCCCAGGCTCTGCGTGGCTACCGGTTGATAGAAGAAATCGCGCCGGACCGTGGTGCTGGTGATATAGACAGTAGCCAGGCGCGCCAGCTTATATATATCAATATTATTCTGCTCGTCAGCGGTGAGCCCGGCGCTGTGTACCGGCGCAGGGTCCGACCACTTAAAAGCGTCGCCGAAGAGCGGGGCAGCAAGCTCCCGAACATTCCAGTTTGCGCCCGAGGTGAGCCATAGGAAACCCAAGGTAATGATGAAAGCCAGGAAGAACGTGCGCGCTCTCATGTTTGTTGAGCCTCAGCCAAGCGCTTCAGCTCCCGGTAGATCTCATCGATCTTCTTGACGGTTTGTTCCTTGTTGGCGCTGGTATCCACAATGTAGTGAGCGTATTTCTTCTTTTCTTCGGGAGGCATTTGGTTCGCCAGTCGGGCAAGCACCTGTTCGCGGGTGAGCTGGTCACGCTTAATCCCGCGCGCAATCTGTGTTTCTTGGTCGCAGGCGGTGAGAATCAGCCGATCGAAGTGGATATATCGTCCCGTTTCTATCAGGATAGCGGCTTCGAGGACTGCAACACCGGCGGGATCTTCGGCTTCGAAGGCGGTCAGCATCTGCCGTTCGAGGCGAAACACCGCCGGGTGAACAAAGCTGTTGAGTTTTTCGAGAAGCTCTGGCGACGTAAAGACGATGCCAGCGAGCTTACTGCGGTCGATAGCGCCATCGGAGCTCAGGATCGAGGCTCCGAACGCCTCCACGGTAGGCGCGTAGGCTTCACCGTCGGGCAAGAGCACGGCGTGACCGAGCTCGTCTGCGCGAATCACATGACAGCCCAGGCGATCGAGCTCCGAAGCAACGAATGTTTTCCCGCTGGCGTAGCCGCCGGTGAGGCCGACCTTCAACATTCCGTTTAGAAGCCGCGCTTATACAAAAATGTGCTGTTCCGCCAAGCCAACTGTATTGGCCATCAGCATGGCAATGGTCAGTGGTCCCACTCCGCCGGGAACGGGGGTATAGGCGGAAGACATTTCTCGCATCGCTAAAGGATCAACGTCGCCTACCAGCGTGGTACCGTTTTTGCGAAACGAAGCCAAACGGTCCGGATCGTGGGCAAAGAGCCTTTGAACTTCGCCTTCATCAGTGATGCGATTCATGCCGACATCGATGACGACCGTATCCGGCGATAGATAGTCGGACGTGATTTCCGCCGGCTTGCCCATGGCGGCGACCAGGATTTGCGCGCGACGGCATTCTGCGGCAAGATCGCGAGTTCTGGAATGGCAGATCGTGATGGTCGCGTTCTCATGCAGGAGCATGAGTGCCATAGGTTTGCCGACGATCTCACTTCGACCCACGACGACAGCCCGCTTTCCCGCAACTGGAATGTTGTAGCGCTTCAGCATCTCGATGATGCCGGCGGGCGTACAGGGCCGAGGCGCGGGACGGTTGGCAACCAGGCAGCCGACATTGAAGGGATGGAACCCGTCGGCGTCTTTCGCCGGATCGACTGAGAGCAGAATCTGTTGGGTGTCGACGTGTTTGGGGAGTGGAGTTTGTACAAGAATTCCATCAACTTGCGGATCATCGTTAAAGTTCTGGATGATGTGTTTCAGCTCCTCTGTTGCGAGGGTTGCCGGAGGGGTCACATCGAGGCTTCTGATTCCCAACTCGTGACAGGTTCTGATCTTGTTTCGAACATAAATTTGCGACGCCGGGTCATCGCCGACAAGGACGACCGCCAATGCGGGCGGTCTCTTTGCAGTTCGAAGCGCCTCGATTCGAGGGCGCAATTCTTCCAAAATCTCCCGGTTGACCTTCTTGCCATCGAGAACCAGCCCGCTCATGCACTCGTGAGGATAACAAAGGGGACCGAAGTCGAGTCACTGCAGGTCAGCACGTCCTTGCAGCAACCAGCGTCGGAGTCTCTACCGTCGCATTCTGATCTTCTCCCAATATAAGAGCTTCGAAGAACGCCTCGAACCAGGCGCGGTGGCGATCGACCTTTTCCTGTCGAGCCTTCAGGAACGCGAACCGGACGGGAGAATAGATTTCGAGCTCAGCCAGATATTCGCTGCTGTAGAATTCACCAGCGGCTGCGGCAGCGCGGATGAGAAGCGAGCGTGAACTTCGTTTGAGAAGCTCCTTTACGATGCCGGAGGCTGTTGCGAGGTCATCCATTCGCGCCATCACGCGTTGCGCGAAGTGGAGAGTGCGGTTCGTTAAACTATCGAGCGGGTCCCGTCCGGCGGCTTGCGTGAAGAGAGTTAGCGATCCGGAGGCCAGGTCTTGGCGCAAGTCCTGGAGATCATCACCGAGTTGCAGTAAGACTCCCCATTCAAATGCAAACCTGACTTCTGCTGGCGCGAGATTTCCACCGGCTAGATAAGCGTCAGCTAGCACTGATGTTCCACCTTTAGCGAAGCTTAGGTCTAGAACGTCGAGCTCATCCGGCAAACCCCTGTATAGACGATTGCGCCGGAGCTGGGTCATGCTTTGTTCCTGCGCCTGATGAATGGCCAGCAGGGAAGCGTATACCAGCGGGTAATCCGCCCGCGCGTACTGGGATTCGATGAGCGCAATGAACTGCCACACTGCCGTTTCGAGCGCATTGTCGGGTTCCGGACTGGTTCCGGCAAGGCGCGCCCGGAATCTGCTGCTGAATGCCAGCTTTTCTTCATGCGAGGCACCGGCATCGTCGAGAAAATTGTCGCTGTACGGATAGAGCATACTGTAGGCGAAAATTGCAGGCGTCAGCTCGATAGCTTTGCCGAGGAGCAGTTGCATTCCGCAGGCGGTCCAGGCATTTCGGCAGGCTTGAAAAATGTCGGCCGCACTCACGGCCGAATCCACTGTTCGCGCCCATCTCGCCAAATCCGAGCCCACGGCGGAAAAACCGTCACGGAGCAGCAGTTGCACGTAGGGATCTTGCAGATCGATCGCGCACGTTCCAATTTGCGCGAGGGCGGACGTGATCCGCTCTCGAGCTGTTTTCCGTTCCGATTCGGTTTCAGGAACCTGTAACGATTCGGCTTGGATGGTGTCGAGACACTCGTCGAAGAGAGTCTCGCGCTCGATCTGTTCGGCCTTGGTGTATTGACGGCCCAGCGCAGGAAAGCTGTTGGGGCTGTAGCGCCAGAGATCGAGCGATTCTTCCAATAGCTCCGCTTCGGTCGGGTAGCCGCTTGCTGACGTGCGCGGTTCTGAAAAACAATGGCAGGCCTTTTGCATCGTGCTAAATAGGAGTACGAAGACCGAACGAGCTCTGTTCACTTTTGCTGCTGGACAATGGAGAGGCATGCCTCAAGTCGCGCCCACCTCGGCGCAGGATCTGGCTGAAGCTCTGGAGACCGCGGCGGCGAATCATCGGACAGTAGCGCTGATTGGAAACAACAGTAAGCGGCTGATGGGCGGCCCTTCAACGCGCGCTGATGTCGTGATCTCGACGGCAGAACTTCGCCGTGTTCTTCAATATGAGCCCAATGATTTGACGATCAGCGTCGAAGCTGGTATGCCATTTGCGGATCTTCAGGCTTTACTGGCAAAGCGGGGGCAGATGATCGCCCTAGACCCTCCCTTTTCTGCGCAAGCGACAATCGGCGGAGTGGTGGCGTCGAACTCAAGCGGCCCGATGCGCCGCGCTTTCGGGACAGCTCGCGATCTGGTTATCGGTATGACGTTCGCGATGCTCGATGGGAAGCTCATCAAGGCGGGCGGCATGGTGGTCAAAAATGTCGCGGGGCTCGATATGGGCAAGCTGATAATCGGCAGCTTCGGGACGCTGGCCGCAATTGCAAGCGTAAACTTCCGGCTGCATGCGCTTCCGCGGGAGACGCGAACGTTTGTTTTCTCTTTTGCCGATCTGGAGGCGGCAATCGAAAAGCGCGATGCGGTGGTTCGAAGCGTTCTTCAGCCGATGGCTGTCGATTTGGTCTCGCCCGCCGCTGCAATCCGACTCGGGATGCGGGGCTACTTGCTGGTGGTACGGGCAGGCGGCAGCCGGACGGTTCTCGAACGGTATGGCCGCGATCTGAGCGGGGGCGAAGCGCTCAGT
Organism: uncultured Acidobacteriaceae bacterium; assembly: GCA_963758245.1. Classification (GTDB taxonomy): domain Bacteria; phylum Acidobacteriota; class Terriglobia; order Bryobacterales; family Bryobacteraceae; genus Bog-105. Next base: position 253,690 of record CAVWUV010000011.1, read on the forward strand.
GGCGATCAAGAAAGTGCTTTATGGCAGCAGATTCGCGAATTCTCTCCTGACTTTCTCAAGCGTCATCCCGGCGGAGTGGTGCTTCGCATCTCGACGACACTGAACGATGTGGCACACTTGCTCCGGCTGATTTCGGGGGCCGCTATTTCCCGCGCTGCTTCCGGCGTGACCTACGCCTACGTAACTTCGTGGCAAGGAGTGCCTTCTCTGTGGCGCGCGGCGGGTGAGCGCGGTTGGAGCGCCGCAATCGAGTACGCTTCGGATGAAATTCGCACTACCAAGGAACTTTGGCTGTTGCGTTCTTCCGCTGAGAGCGCGGAAGCCTTTGCCATGATGAAAAGAGTGAAGCAAATGTTCGATCCCGACAACCTTCTGAATCGCTCGCGGCTGTATGGCCGAATCTAGCCTGCTCGAGATCGTTTCCGAGCCGAAGGAAGGTCCCGCGCAATCCGATCTCGACAAATGCGTTCATTGCGGTCTCTGTTTGAATGCCTGCCCGACGTATCGTGAACTGGGCGTCGAAATGGATTCCCCGCGCGGCCGCATTTACCAGATGAATCAGGTGGCGAACGGGAGTCAGATTACGCCCGCATACCTGGAGCACTTGAGTTTATGTCTGGCCTGCCGTGGATGCGAAACGGCGTGTCCTTCCGGCGTGCCCTATGGCCGAATGATTGAAGCGGCGCGAGCAGAGATCGAAAGTCAAGCCAAACATTCGTTCTGGAATCGCGCGGCAAAGAGGGTGATCTTTGAACACTTGTTGCCATCGCGTGCGGCGATGCAGACGGCCGGTGCAGCTCTGTTTCTTTATCAAGCATCCGGGATGCAGAAACTGATTCGCGCCACGGGAATTCTCAAACTTTTCGGAAATCTCGCGAATGTAGAAGCGCTGTCACCGAATGCTGAGATCCCGTTCTTTTACTCTCAAATCGGGAAAACGTTTCCCGCCATTGGCGAGCGCCGTTACCGAGTCGCTTTTCTGGCGGGCTGCATCGCGAACATCGGGTTCGCGCGGCTGAATGAAGCCACGGTGAGAGTACTGCAAAGGAATGGCTGTGAAGTTACGATTCCTGCGACTCAAAATTGTTGCGGCGCCCTTCATCTTCATTCCGGCCTTAAGAAGCAAGCCCGCGCGCTTGCGCGCAATAACATTGACGCGATGTTGGCGGACGATGTGGATGCGATTGTTACGAATGCTGCTGGATGCGGATCGACGCTGAAGGAGTATGACGAGCTTTTGGAGCACGATATGGCGTACCACGACAAATCGCGGCGATTCAAAGCTCGCATGAAAGATGTTACGGAGTTTCTCGCTTCGATCGAATTGAATCGTGAAATGGGCGCAGTTGACGCAATTGCGACGTATCAGGATTCCTGTCATCTCGCCCATGGACAGAAGATCAAGGATGCGCCGAGAAAGTTGCTGAGTTCGATTCCCGGGCTGGTTTATCGTGAAATGCCCATGGCGGATTTGTGCTGCGGGAGCGCGGGTATCTACAACGTTGTACACAACGAGATGGCGATGCGGATACTTCAACACAAGATGGAGCACGTTGCGTCGACCGGGGCTACGCTGATTGTGACCGCGAATCCGGGCTGCATGCTTCAGCTTGCCGCAGGCGCGCGACTGTTCGGGAATGGCCAGCGCGTCGCACACGTCGTTGAAGTGTTGGATGAGGCGTATCGAAGACACCCAGCGGAATCGCAGGCGAAAACCGGTTAATCGAGGGATCGGGTTTTGAACGTCGCTTTGATATCGAACGCGCTCAAGAGCTCGCGGATGGCGCTCTCCGCATTTTTTTGCGCCTGATCGAGAATGCCCATCTGCAATGCGGCGCTGCGAAGATCATCAATGGCCTGCAGCCGTGCCTTGTGTTCGAGATCGGGGTCATAGGGAACCCAGGGTGTCCACCAAGTGATGTGGCGGTCCCATACTTTGGTTTGCTTCTCGTCCAAGAACGCATTGAAGAGCTTCGCAGGAGGGAGCGCGATCGTGACGGCTCGTTTGCCCGTGTGGCTGACGTCGCGCGGGCTAAGGGTTGAAAGATCGACGCCCGCCAGAGCTTCGCCTTCGACCATCAGAAGAATAGATTCTTCGCCGAGGGGAATTTTGGGCTCGGTTAGGCCGACCACGCGCTCAATGCTGTAACGCACGGTGACGAGCTGATTCAGCTGCTTGACTTGAGTGACTACGGAGGCCGAATCCAAACGACGCAGTCCGAAAGCTTCCGTAAAATGCGCGTAGACGAACACGCCGAGCAGGAGCAGAACGAAAGCGATTGTCGAAATGACGGCGGCAATTTTCCACTTCATCCGAGCGGCCCCATTCCCTAAGCAGAGGTGAGATGCTCAGAACGCTTCGGCTGCAATGGACGTGAGGAGAGCACTCCCATGATCCAATCGAGCGTTACGGTGTCCAACCAGAATCGCGGCTTGCGGCGCGATAAAAAACCTAAATGGCCGCCGTGTTCTGTAGCCAGCAGCGTCAGAGCCGGATTCGATCGGAACGCAGGATGGTCATAGATCCCAAACGGGACGAGCGGGTCGTCTTTGGCGCAAATAACCAGCGCGGGCACGCGTATTGCGTCCAGGTATCGAGCCGATGATTGTGTCGCATAATAGTTCGCGGCAGTGCCGAAGCCGAACAGCGGGGCAGTGAAGCGATCGTCAAATTCCCAGATGGTTTTAACTTCGTTTAATCCCTCGGGGCTGTACAAATGCGGATGGAGCAAGCTCTTTCTGCGGACGCGGTTTCGCAATCTATCGAGGAAACGACGCGAATAGAGAAAATTCGAGGCCTTGTCCATGGAGCGAACGCAAGCGGCCAGATCGATGGGGGTTGAAGCGGCGCAAACTCCCGCGATCAAGTCCGTCTCGCCCAGTTCGCCAGCGAGTTTAAGAGCAACATTTCCGCCCAGCGAAAAGCCGGCCAAGAATATGGGGCCAATCGCCCGATCTCGGAGCTCGTGCACGATGGCCAGCGTGTCGGTTGTGAGACCGGAGTGATACGAGGTCTCGCAAAGTTCCTCAGTGCCTCCGCAGGTGCGAAAGTTGACGCGGTGTACTCCGAAACCGCGCACCAGAGCGTCTTGCGCGAAACTCAAGATGTAGCCGGAATCCGCGGAACCTTCTAATCCATGCAGCAAAAGAATCTGGCCCAGCGGCGGCGTCTCCGGCTGATGTTCGAACGCAACGACGGTGGTTCGATCATCAATGCGATACTGCTTTCGCACTGCTGGGAATCGCTGCTGGTCTATTTGCCGGCGCCAGTAATTGCCCGCGATGGTAAGAAGATGCGGGTTGCGGAAAACGGGTTGAAAATCTGCCTGCAAATTCGATTGTATCGGCGCGGCAGCCTCTTGGTTGAATCTATATATGCCTTCGTACACGCTCGGTCAGCTCGCGGAACTGCTCGGTTGCGAGCTTGCCGGTAACCCACAGGTTGAGATTACCGGTGTCTCAACGATTGAGAAAGCCGGTCCAGGGGAGATCACCTTTCTCGCCAACATGAAGTATGCGCCGAAGGTGAAGTCGACGCGCGCTACCGGGATTCTTGCCTCGGAGCCTCTGAAAGACACGCCCGCGGCTACGCTGGTGTCTTCCAATCCGTATTATGATTTTGCTCGCGCGCTCGCGCTTTTCTATCGGCCGCCGAAGCCCGCGGCTGGTATTCACCCAACTGCGTGCATTGCCCCAAGCGCGAGAGTAGGCCCAAATCCGGCTATCGGAGCATATGCCGTGCTTGGGGAAAATGCAACGGTCGGCGCGAACGCGGTACTTCATCCACACGCCGTGATTTACGAAGGCTGCACCATTGGAGACAATTTCATCGCTCACTCTCATGTCTCCGTTCGCGAATATACGCGCATCGGGAATCGCGTCACTCTGCACAACGGAGTGGTAGTTGGGGGTGATGGGTTCGGTTTTGCAAAGGCTAACGACGGGACTCAATACAAGATCGTTCAATCCGGCATTACGGTGATCGAAGATGATGTAGAGATTCAAACACTCACGTCGGTGGATCGCGCGAGTCTGGGCGAAACGCGGGTGAAGCGCGGAGCCAAAATAGACAGCCTGGTGCAGATTGGACATGCGTGCGTGGTGGGAGAGGACAACATCATCTGCGCCCAGACGGGTCTTGCCGGCAGCACCGTCCTCGAAGAAAAGGTGATCATGGCGGGCCAGACAGGATCATCCGGTCACCTGACTATTCACAAGAACGCAATCGTGTGGGCGCAATCAGGCGTGGGTCACGATGTGCCGGAAGGAGGGATCGTCAGCGGATCGCCTGCATTCGACTCGCGGGTCTGGCTGCGCGCCTCGGCGGCCTACTCAAGGCTGCCTGAAATACTGAGAACGGTTCGAGCGCTGGAGCGGCGCGTAGCAGAGTTAGAGAAGAAAGGAAGCGTTTGATCCCGAGGCGGGCGATGTTGTCGTTGTAAACCTGACAGTTGAGGTAAAAGCGCCACGTTGAACGTCCCCGATTAGATCCAAGTGTTGCAGAATAGCCACACCGCTGGCCAGCAAGCCTCGTATTATCAATAAATTAGAAGAACGTAGCCTATTCGTCCTGGTATTCTGGATTGTTCGTTTGATGCAGTACGAGACGACAATCCGCCGCCCTGTCGAAGTCGAGGGAGTCGGTCTTCACCATGGGGCCTCCGTCCATCTGAGGATCGCGCCGGCGCCGCCGGGCACGGGCATCGTATTCATACGCACGGACCTGGATAATACGCCCATTCCCGCGAGCTGGGAGTACGTCGAGCGGGTTAGTTATGCGACCAGCCTGATGCATCCCAAGGGCATCCTGATTTCCACGACCGAGCACCTGCTGAGCGTACTCTACAGCATGGCTATCGATAATGCGTATCTCGAATTGGACAATTTGGAAGTGCCGATCCTTGACGGCAGCGCTTTGCCGTTCGTGGAGCTTCTAAGGGAAGCCGGAATCCAGAAATCTCGGCGCCTGCGCCGCTATATGCGGATCGTGAAGCGGGTCAGCGTAGAAGCCCAAGGAAAGACGGTGGCGATTCTGCCTTGTGATCGTTTCCTGCTGCGTTGCCACAATTTCTATAATCATCCGTTGGTGGGCGAACAGAATCTGGAACTGGACATAACGCCCGAGGTGTATGCGCGTGAAATTGCGCCGGCGCGTACATTCGGCTTTGAATGCGAGCTCGATCAGATGCGCGACATGGGACTGATTCGCGGGGCTTCGCTCGAAAATGCGGTTTGCTTCACCCGCGAAGGCATTGCGAATCCCGGCGGACTCCGCTTTCCCGATGAATGCTGCCGCCACAAGGCTCTGGATCTTATCGGCGATCTCGCTTTAGTCGGGCGGCCCCTATTGGGGCTCGTGGTCGCGGAAAGAGCTGGGCACGCGATGCACGTGGCGCTGGTCAATAAGCTGATGTCAGATCCCTCGCTTTACGAGATTGTCACGCTCGATCCGGGTACCCCCCGCAAGCCGGAGTTGGCAGCGCACGCGCTGGTGACATAGAATCACGGCCTATTAAGATGTCGTCTTGCGCCACCTGCCCAACATCCTGACGCTCATTCGCCTGCTGGCCTCGCCATTCCTGGCGTGGCTGCTTCTCCGTTCACACTTCCCCGAGGCGCTTGGCTTAGTGTTGTTGGCTGGTTTGACGGATTGGTTCGACGGTTTTGCCGCCCGGCGGCTAAACGTGAGAGCGCCAGCGGGCGTCATCCTCGATCCGCTCGCCGACAAGGCGATGCTGGTTACTTTATTTGTCGCGTTGACAGTTATAGAACGGATTCCCTGGTGGATGTTGGCGTTGGTGATCGCCCGTGATCTCGTGATTGTGACAGGCGCTCTGTTGCTGCGGGCGTTCCGGAATGTTGGCGAATTTGTTCCAACGACCCTAGGCAAAATCAGCACGTTCTTTCAGTTGGTATTGGTGTTCCTGGTGTTGCTGGATGCGTGCTTTCCGTGCCGGATCTTCTTTTTGCTGCGCATGAGTGCGCTGGCTTTGAGCACATTCTTCACAGCCGCCAGCGGGCTGGACTATATTCGGTTAGGTGTTGAGATGGCCTGGTCGACGCAACGGACCGGACGGGACAAAGGCTCTATTTCGGGATTGACTAAAGAGTAGGACGTTCGTTACCGATGATAGTACTGTGGGCCAACTTAGAGAATTTTGGGATCTCTTCTGGCGCGACGAAAGCGGTCAAGATCTGGTGGAATACTCGTTACTCTTGGCCTTTATCGCCTTAGCTGCCGTGGGACTTTTAAACGGTGCGCGTACAAGCATCAGAACGCTGTGGACGAACATAAGTACGGCTTTGGCGAACGCCGCTGCCTCGTAAAACACTCGCGTTTACATAAAAAGGGAGCCTTGATAAAAGGCTCCCTCGAGGGACTCAGCGTTCTGCTGAAGTTTAGAAGTGGAAGGAAAGGCCGCCGAACGGCTCGGCCAAGTGAGTGACCGATCCGGTTCTGATTCCGGGCACGCCGAAATCCGGTGCTTGGAAGATGTGACCGCGATAGCCAAGCCGGAGGCTGACGCGCTTGCTCACGGCAAAATCCGCGCCTCCGCCGTAGACAAAATCCGGAGTCGCGAACTTGTTACCCGTCGCGCCACCGAAGGTAAAGGAATCCGGCACGAAGACCAGCGCACCTGTACCAGCAGTCAGGAATGGAGTCAGGCGATGGCCAATGCCGTAGCGAAACACGTAAGAGGCTGTCGCTTCGTTTGTATTGGCAGGAACGCTGAGCGAAAACGGAGTTAGCGCGGTTGACGAACTGTACTGCTGATTGAAGCGGCTGAAACCGTAATCGAGCTCGACGCCCTGATGATTGGTAAAGAAGTAACGATAAGTGAAAAGAATGCCCGCCGTGTTGTTGGCGGACTGATTCACTCCGTTACCATTCGTGCTCTGTTCAAAAGAACCAATTGCAGAGACCGTAGCGTCGCTGTGATTGCCTTCCTGCGCTTGAGCGCCGACAACCAGCAATCCTAGAGACACTAAGCCTGCAAAAATTTTGTACTTCAAGTTAAAACCTCCTAAAGCATTCATGAAACGGTGATTGCGTCTTTAGAGTGCGACGCGATCACGCGATTTGTAAGTAGTCGCAGATGCGCTCTAAAAGGGCGCTCTCGCCTACACGAGTTTGGATACGTGTGCGGCGAGGTGAGTTGCAGGATGTTCGGAAAGGGAAATTAATATTAAACAAATCTTAAGTAGAACGTTTGTATTACCCGAAGATGCGAAATATATGGCCGATAAAGCTCAGCATCGGCGAGCAGCAAGGCGTTTCGACAGGCTTGAACTCCATCAGCTCGGCGCGGGTATCGTTCGGATCAAAGAGATTTAGCTGCCACTTGCCATCGCGTCCGATCTGAGGGGGTTTTGGAGGATGAAGGCCGCGAGAAAGAACCGTTTTATACGCAGCTTGAATATCGGGCACGCCCAACGCGAGGTGATGCATGACACCCAGAGTCTTGGGAGACGGATCGCGAACATTGAGCATGTATTCCAGCCAGTCGGAGCCGTCGGGCACGCGCATGTCCACCCAGTCGGTACGATCATTTGTCATGCCGCCATACCAGGTCATTTTGAATCCAAGAATGTCTTTGTAGAAATGGTCGGCGGCATCGCGGTCGTGCACAGTTACGCCCACATGGATTATGCGTTGCGAGATGCGCGTGTCCGGGAGGAGCTTGCCGAAATTACGGCTGTGGAGCGAACCCGGCATGTACTGAACGAATTCCACATTGTGGCCATCCGGATCTTTCAGCATCATGCTTACGTTGCCGTCCAATCCGGGTTTCAATGCGGCGGGCACTTTGACGTTGCGCTCCGCAAGATAATCGCGCAGCTTCTGAATATCCGTGGTTTCGAACGCGATGTGGGAGAGGCGATCCTCGGTTTCGCTTTTCAGCTCAGGAAAGACTTCGACGTACTGGTGATCATTCACTTTGAAATAGGTCAGCATCAAGCCGCCTGAGGGCTTGTCAAGGCTGAAATCCTCATAACCCAGAATGTCGCCATAGAAGTGATGAGCCGCGGCCATGTCGTTGGTCTTCAGGCCGATGTGCGCTACGCCGATGATGGGCGGGCGCTCGGCTGCGTTAAGAGAGAACAGGAAGGTGAGCGAGAGCAGAAGGCGGAGCTGCATACGGCGATTATCATACTAGAGCCATGCGGATCGGCATCACTTGCTACCCCACCTACGGCGGCAGCGGGATCGTAGCGACTGAGTTGGGGATGGAACTCGCGCAACGCGGACACGAGGTTCATTTCATCAGTTATGCGAATCCGATTCGCCTCGATCCTGACACGCGCGGAGTTTACTATCACGAAGTCGAGGTGTCGACGTATCCGCTGTTCCAATACCCGCCGTATACCTTGGCTCTGGCGTCTCGCATGGCGGAAGTGGCAGAGCAGCACCAACTGGACCTTTTGCACGTTCATTACGCCATTCCGCACTCGATTTCGGCACTGCTTGCGCAGCAGATGACCGCGGACCGGCGCTTGCCATTCATTACGACTTTGCATGGAACGGACATCACCCTGGTGGGCGCGGACCCGACATATTTTCCGATCACTAAGTTTTCGATAGAGCGCTCAGATGGAATCACGACGATCAGCGAATACATGCGGCAAAGGACGGTGGAGTTCTTTGGTATCCGCAAGCCGATCGAAGTGATACCGAATTTTGTGAACTGCTCTCTTTATCAGCCCGACGGGGAGGCTCAGCGGAAGGGCAGCAAGCGCATTCTGCATATTTCGAATTTTCGTCCAGTGAAGCGGGTGCTTGACTGCGTATATGCGTTTGCGAAAGTCCGGCAGAGCGTGGATGCGGAACTGGTGATGGCGGGCGACGGACCGGATCGGGGGCCGGCGGAACGGCTTGCCCGCGATTTGCGCATCGACAGGCACGTCCGTTTTCTAGGGAAGCAGGACCACATGGAGCGACTGATTCCACGGATGCATGCGCTGCACCTGCCGAGTGAAACGGAAGCTTTCGGGCTGGCGGCACTCGAAGGGATGGCGTGCGGCGTACCGCCTGTGGCAACGCGAACCGGCGGTGTTCCGGACCTAATTACGGATGGAGTAGACGGCTTTCTCGAGCCGGTTGCGGATATTAACGCCCAAGCCGGACGCCTCATCGAACTTCTGACCGATGAGAAGCTGCATTCGGAAATTTCGGCGGCGGCGCGCAAGACGGCGCAAACGCGCTTTTGCACGGACCTGATTATTCCCCGGTACGAGGCGTACTATGAACGGGTATCTGGGGTAGGGTGACGGACAGCTCTGTCCACGGAAGGCGTTTTCGCGACTTTCCACGCCCGCTACTTGGGACGACTCGGGCGTCCCCCTCAAGTACCTGGGTCTAATGGAACTTTGCATGAGGCGGCGGTGTCTATGTAGACAGCCGCATCAGTGCTGTAATTAAGAGCGAGTGTTTCAGAATGGGTAATCTATCGATTCTTGCGGACCCCCAGACCGGGGTTTCCGAGGAAGATGCCCGGATCTTACGAGGATTGCGGGCAGGTATCGAAAGCGCCTACGAAGAGTTAATCGAGCGCTACGAGCAGCCGATCTACGGGATTGTCTATCGCCTGGCGGGAAACCAGAGCGATGCGTGCGACGTGGTTCAGAATGTTTTCCTGAAGGTATTTCGCGGGGTGCATTCGTTCCGCGGACAGAGCAGCCTGCGGACCTGGATTTATCGGATTGCGGTGAATGAAGCGCGTAACCGGCGGCGTTGGTTCACGCGCCATTGCGGGAGAGAAGTCTCGATGGACAGCGAACGCCCGGAACAGGGAAACCGAGTCGAGTCCACTAAAGATCCCGGACGCTCGCCTTACGACCAGGTGCTGGATCGCGAGAATCGGGGACTTATCGAACAAGCGCTGAGGAAGATCAATCCAATCTTTAGCGCGGCTGTGGTTCTTCGAGATATTGAGAACCTGAGTTATGAAGAGATCGCTGAGATCTTGCAGGTATCGCTTGGGACTGTGAAGTCGAGAATTTTGCGGGGGCGGGAGGCTTTGCGCCACGAGCTCACGCAACAGCCTGACCAGAGCCTGGCTGAGGTAATGGCGTATCAGTGATAGAAGAGAATGGAAAACTCATGACTTGCCGGGGCGCTAAGCGCCGGAAGACTGAATACATAGATGGACGCCTGCACACGAACGAGCATTCGCGAGTGGCAGCGCATTTGGAAGATTGCGAGCCTTGTTTTGTCGATTTCGAGGAGTTGGGCGCGCTGCGGTTAAAGCTGAACAGCCTGGCGAAGCTGGCTCCTCCTGATTCGCTGAGAGCCGGCCTGCGTGTGGACGCGTCTCGAGAGCAGAAAGCTGTTGCCGAATCGCATGGGTCCCGGATAGCACGAATTTGGCTTCGCTGGACAACGCGGCTGGACGAATTCATGCGACCGCTGACGATTCCGGCGACAGGCGGTTTATTGTCGAGCGTGATTCTGTTCGGAGCCTTGGCGTTTACCATCGGCACGACGACGCGAGGCGTGACATACGAAGTGCCTGTGGCGTACGGGGATCACATGGATGCGAACCTGGTTCCCGTGGAACTTCGGTCGGCGGTTGTTCTGACCCTCAGCCTGGACAGCAGCGGACGCATCACGGATTATGCGGTGCGCGACGGCTCGGATTCATTCGTGGGCGATACTACGCGGCTACAGTACAACAACATTTCGCTTCCCGAGTTTCCCAGCGTTCTGGCGATGGCGCAACCGATCAGCAGAGATATCCGGATTTCGTTTACGCCGATCGTATTCCGGCGTTAACGGAGCGGATCTCAAGAGCTGGTTCTCGGAGAGAAATCCTCATCATTGCGCGTGAGATTGGGATTGTAGTAAGGATCGTCCGTGATAACGTGTTCCCACCTGGACCGCATGCGGCCGACCTCTTCCGGATGGGGAATGAGGTCCTTTGACGTCTTCGAGAATGCTTCGTGATGGTAGAGGACCGCGTGAGGCGTATAGAGGACGCGGTAACCTAAGCGTCCGATTTTAAGGCAGAGATCGACGTCATTGAACGCGACTGCAAAAGCGGTCTCGTCAAAGCCGCCAGCTTGCCAGAAGACGCTTGACCTGGTCATTAGACACGCGCCTGTCACCGCACTTACGTTTCGGATCACATCCGGAAAATCGAAGTAGTGACTCACGTTGCCCTCGAGACCTTTGAATGCATGGCCGCAGTTATCATAGATCCCCATAACCACTCCGGCGTGCTGGATACGGCCGTTCGGATATAGAAGCTTCGCGCCAACGACGCCAACTTCAGGGCGCGTGATCAGTTCCACCATTGCTTCGAGCCATCCGGGTGCGATGACGGAGGTATCGTCATTGAGAAATAGAAGGATTGGCGATTCGCATTGCCTGGCCGCAGTATTGTTGATAGCGGAGTAATTGAACGGCTTGTTGCGCCAGTCCATATAGCGCAGAGTTGGTTCAGCGGACTGGAACTCCGCCGCCAGGGCTTCAATTGCGTTGTGTTTTGAATTGTCGACAATGACCAGCTCGTAATCGGAGTACGTGGTCTTGGTGATGAGGCTCTTGAGATTGTCGCGCAGAACACCGGCTTTACCACCGGAAGGAATGATAATGCTTACGCGGCTTCCTTCAGCGACGGGATATCGGACACGCCACCTTCCGGGTGCGCTAGCGGCCTCGATCCGGGCCCGATTGCGCGAACGATCCAAGTGGGCCTGCAAGGCTTTCCTGGCAGCTTCCAACGCGTATTCTTTGTGCGTTATAGCAGTGGCTGTAGAGGCTACGCCGGCGCGCCAGTGATAGAGCACTTTCGGAATATGCTCAATTCTGGCGGCGTGCTCGACAGCGCGCAGGATCAGGTCGTAATCCTGGCTTCCATCGTAGTCGGACTTAAGAGGGCCCGTCTTCTGAAGAAGATCAGTCCGCAAAACGAGGAAGTGGCAAATGTAGTTTTCTGAGAGGAGCAAATCGGGTGACCAGTCCGGTTTGAAGAAAGGCTCGAAGCGCTTACCGTTCTGATCGATTTTGTCCTCATCGCTATAGAGAAAGTCCGCGGCGGGAAAGCGGTTCAGAGTTTCGCAAATGTGCGCGAGGGCGTGCGGGGACAGAGTGTCGTCATGATCGAGAAAGGAGATGTACTCTCCGGTCGCCAATTCCAGGGCTGTGTTGCAGGCCTTCGAAATGCCGCCGCGCTCATTCCGGAAAGCGATTTTGATTCTATTATCGTGCCGGCCAAAATGCTCGAGAATCTTACGTATTTCCTCGCGGGAAGAGAAATCGTCGGCAATACAGAGTTCGCAGTTGCTGTATGACTGATCGAGCACGGATTCGATGGCGGCCGTCAGCTCAGCGGGATCTGTGTTGTAAACCGGCATGAGAATGCTGATCAGGGGGCGGCGCTGAATACTCGAGAGCTTGAGCTGGATCAGCGCATCATCGGGCTGCTCGAAATTCGCGATCCATTGATCATAGGCGGAGGCAACACCTTTTTGGTGATCGATTAGAACCGCAGTTTTAGTTTCGCGAAGAACTACTCCTTTGGAAACCAGGCGAATGGTGATGGGGTGACGTCCTTTTGCGAGGGGCAGCGAATCAAACTCCACAGCGAATCCAGCCTGTCCGGTTTGATCGAGATCAGGATGTGCTTGCTTGACATCGGGCCGCGCAACTGAGGGAGTGGTTTCAACCCGAGGCAGGCCGGGTACATCCACTTGAACCGAATCGACACCTTCTTCGGCGAGACACCATCCGCGAACGAAGATTTTCCCGGTGCGCGGCCTCAGGTCGGTGGTTTTCGGCTCGTCACATATCAGATAAGAACGCGTGGAGCTCAAAGCGATCGAGTCGGACCGTGAGCGAAAGGGATGCGAGAGGTTTAACTTCTTGATCACCTCTCCGGCAGCACGCAGCGTGCGCCAAGTGCGGCTGGTCAGCAACTCCATGAGAATGCGATCCAGACGAGCGATGGAGGCTTGTTGGGTGGTGAGCTGAAACTGGTGTTTCTCAATCAGTTCCGTGAGGGCCAGGATTTGACGCTCACAGGATTTCAGTTGAGATCGAAGCTGGCGTACGGCCTCGTTTGCGGCTTCAAGCTGAGCTTCCAGCGGGGCCTCCTCGTTCATCTTTTAGCAAAGATAGCAGGGGCTGCCGGGCGGTTCAGAATTGTTTGTGAGAATTGGGGCTTGGATAGAGCGGGACTAAAACGGCGGCTGCGATACCGGGCTTCGGCTTTTGTCAAAGGCGTTCTTAGGCGGCAAGCGGACAAACTTTTTCCGAATCGCGAGACGCGTGAGTACGAAGCCTGGATTGCTGAGCGGCTGGAAGCGCGTCGAGCCATTTACCGGAATGCGCCCCAGCCGGGACTGCTGGCGGTAATCACCCCGGTTTGGAATGGCAGCCCGGTTGGTCCTCTAAGAGCTCTGGCGAAATCGCTGATGAGCCAGAATCTCGACGGTGAATGTGAGTGGGTGATTGTGGACAATGGGTGCTCGAAAACAGCGCTGCTCACGTGTCTTCGGGAGCTGAGCGCTTACAGCTGGATCAAGCTGCATCGAGTGGAGCAAAACTTAGGGATCGTGAGAGGGTTGCGATATTGCCTGGAACGGGCGAGTGCGCGTTATGTGCTGCCCGTGGATGCGGATGATTGGATCTATCCCGACGCGCTAAGAATTGTCACGTCGCATATCGTCGAGGGCGGATATCCGGCGCTGCTTTACAGCGACGAAGACAAGGTGATTGGTACTCGACGCTACCAACCATATCTGAAATCTGATTGGGATCCGGTTCTCCTGCTGAATTCAGCCTATATAGCGCATTTGGGAGTGGTTGACCGGCAGAGAGCGTTAGATCTGGGAGCTTACAGCGATGAAGGTACGGAAGGAAGCGCCGATTGGGATGTGTTCATCAGATTTCTGATTGCGGGATACGCGGCTGTTCACATCCCTGAAGTGCTTTATAGCTGGAGGGTGCATGCGCATTCTACGGCGGACGATGCGGAATCGAAAGCATACATCCATTCCTCTCAAAAGGCGGTGTTGCAGCGATTTCTTGATTCGCAGCCGGATGGAGACCGGTTCGAGATTGAATGCAGCCCATTACTGAAAGGCGCGGCGCATTGGCATTTTGGGAGGCGGCATGTTTCTGCGCGGCCGATGGTTTCAATTGTGCTCGGAGCTGTTACAAGTGACGCGCGTGGTCTTCTCGAAGCGGCAGAGAAGATGGCTGAACAAGACGGGTTCATTCATCTGATGGGACAGGACGTGGAGACAGATGATGCGGAGTGGTCGTGGGACGCCCAGGGTTTATTTGAACTGCACCCAGATACCGTGATGATTGGCGGCCGAATCAGAAACAGAAAGGGAGTTGTTACCGATGCTGGACGCTATTTTGGCTTCCGCGGAGTTTGCGGATGCCCGGACCGGGGAAGGTCGTTCCTCGATCCGGGATATTTCGCGCTTATGTTCAAACAGAGGTCGGTGAGCGCGGTGTCGGCGCAGTTCGCGGTGGTGAAGGCGAGTTTTTTGCTGGAGTTGCTGCGTGAGCTGCCGCAAGGCGCTTCTTTGGCGTTCTTGGGAGCTTGGGCGGGGGCGCTCGCTCAGCGGAGGGGAAAACGGGTGGTGTACTCGCCATTTCTGAGCGCTATTTCGGATCTGGATTGGGAGGCGCTGGTTGACGCCTCAGAGCTGGAACTGTTTGCCGAGATGAACCGGGATATTATTCCGGACCGGCGCTATTATTCGCGGGATTTGTCGCTCGCCAGGGGGTATGGTTTGGAGGAGAATCCATGCGCATCTGCGATGCTCAAACCCGAGGCCCGCCCGGAAGGCCAGCAGAAAGCCTGATGCCGACTATCAGCACGTTCTATGGCATTCTCATTCAAATGTTCTGGAATGATCATCCTCCGCCGCAGTTCCACGTACGGTATGCGGATTGCCGGGCGCGAGTGAGTATCCAGAACCTGGCCATGCTCTCGGGGAGCTTGCCTGGTACAGCGGAACGGCTAGTTCTTGAGTGGGCGCAACTCCTCCAGGCATAGCTTATGGAAAACTGGATCTTATGCGAACGTCGGACGCGGCCAGCGAAGATCGATCCACTCCCATGATTTCCGCGACCATTCGTCCAATCATTTGCAATCAGCCGGACGATGCAGCCGAAGTGACGGCGCTCGATGGGTTTCGTTTGCACGTTCGATTTCATGATGGAGTAGGGGGGCACGTGGACATGAGTGCTTTGATCCACTCTCCGGGAGCCGGCGTGTTCGCACAATTGGCCGATCCTGCTCTGTTCTCGCAGGCTTATATACAGTACGGAGCCGTGACCTGGCCTGGCGAACTCGACCTAGCGCCTGATGCCATGTACTTCGAGCTTAAGCAGCACGGAGCATGGAAGCTCAAATAGAAAAGGCGTCCAGCGTTGTAAAGCGGGGCGTGGTGAGGCGAGCTTTTCAGTGGAGCTTTTGCGTGGCTGAGGCCGAGTGATGGCATGAGTAGATTAGAATTTCGCAACCAGCCAGAGGCCGCAGATCATGAGACCGCAGCCAAGAGCGCGGGGCCAGGAAACCGGGTGCACTTTGAAGCCGAGCAATCCAAAGTGGTCTAATACAATCGAAGTCGCGATGGAGGCTGTGATGGTTAGACCTGTGAACAGGCCTGAACCCATCTTTTCCGCGAATGTAATCCCAGATAGCGTGGAGGCGATGCTGATCAGACCTCCCGTCCATGCCCACCAGGGCGTGTCATTAAATTTATCCGCGCCGGGCCAAGCCTCACGGACGATCATTTGAATAATAAGAACGCCGAGCAATCCCGAAAGATAAACGGCGATTGCGGCCAGGATTGCCTGATCGAGCGATTTCTTCAGTTGCGCATTCGCGCCGGCTTGAGCGGGGTTCGCGGCCCCTGCTCCAATCGCCAATAGATAGAAGATCCAGTTCACAATTTATGGTCCCAGAGGAGGGCAGGCCACGGCTGCTAGAAGGTCTTCTGGTGTTCTACACTGAGGCGTGCCGCGGAAGCTGGGGCAGCATTTCCTCATTGGTGACACGATTCTGGAAAGACTGGCCGGGGAGAGTTGTGGCGAATACACACCGCGAGTTATCGAGATTGGACCTGGACGCGGAGCGCTGACGCGACACCTTCTGCCGCGTACAGACGAGCTGCACGCGCTTGAGCTTGACGCAAAGCTGGGGGCGCATCTCCAATCGAAATTTGCTTCCGAACCCAAACTGCAAGTACACCTGGCGGATGTGCTCGAGACTGATCTTACGCAGTGGGGCGCGGCAGCAGTGGCGGGTAATTTGCCGTATTACATTACTTCGCCGATCATCGAAAAGTTTCTGGCGCTCGACGAGCGTTTTCCGGTGGCCGTGTTTCTCATGCAGTGGGAGGTGGCGCAGCGAGTTATGGCGCAACCGGGCACACGGGCTTACGGATATTTGACGGTTGCCACGGGACTCATCTGCGACGTGGAGCTGATTTCAAAATTACCTCCGTCCGCGTTTATGCCGCCTCCCAAGGTGGAGTCGGGCGCGGTGAAGCTGGTCAGGAAAGCTGACGGTCCGGAACATCTGACTGAACTGTTGCGGTTTGTGAGCCGCTGTTTTACGCACAAACGAAAAACGCTGCGGAACAATTTGCGGCCGTTCTACGGAGAGAAGGCGGATGCTCTTCCAGAGGCGGGGCTGCGCGCCGAGCAGCTCGCAATCGATCGATTTATCAATCTGCACAAGAGGCTCTCGTACACTGATACTTCATGATTCGTGCCCGTTTTGCGCCATCCCCAACCGGATATCTGCACATTGGCAGCGCGCGCACCTTTGTTTTTAACTGGCTCTATGTACGCAAGCATCACGGCACGATGGTCTTGCGCATTGACGACACGGATGCGGACCGAAATACCGAAGCATCGCTCAAATCGATATACGACGGGATGAATTGGCTGGCACTCGATTGGGACGAGTTCTACAGGCAATCTGAGCGCCTAGACCTTCACCGGAAGTTAGCCCATAGCCTGTTAGCGAAGGGACTGGCGTATCGCGACTTTACTCCGGCAGCGACAGACTTGGAAGATAAGCCGCACGCGGATGGTCCTTGGCTGTGCAATCCAGAAATGCGGATGCTATCGCGAGAGGAGAGCGATGCGAGAGCGGCCGCCGGCGAGCCGTTTGTTATTCGTTATCGCGTTAACCGCGAGCCTCCTTACGAAATAGCTTTCCGGGATGAAGTCTATGGACCGCAATCGAAATTGAGCGCGGATATTGAGGATTTCGCGTTGCTGCGAAGCAATGGTATGCCCACCTACCATCTGGCTTCGTGCGCGGATGATATCGATTTAAAGATCACGCATGTTATTCGGGGACAAGATCACCTTTCGAACACGTTCAAGCATATTTTGATCTTTCAGGGAGCAGGCTCGCCGCCCCCGCGATTCGCGCATCTTCCGTTATTGATCGGGCCGGACGGGTCAAAGCTGTCGAAGCGCAAACACGGGCCGGTGGTGAGTGTGACGACATACCGGGACAACGGATTTTTGGCGCTGGCCTACATTAACTTTTTATGCCTCCTGGGGTGGTCACCGAAAGACAATCGCGAGCAGATGAATCTGTATGAGCTGACAAATGCGTTCAACTTCGATGGCGTACATCGAAGCAATGCGGTGGTCAATTTTAGCGAGGCTGATCCGATTGATCCCAAAGCGCTGTGGCTGAATTCGCAACATCTTCGGTCGATGCCGATAGAAAATCTTGCTCCCTTGGTTCGGCGGTCGCTCGAAGAGCACGGCCTACCCGCGCATGCAGACGAGACGCTTTTCCGATTCGTGGTAGATACGATTCGGACGCGGTTTTCGACGCTGCTTGACTTTTCGAGCAAGGGCCGAGCCTACTTCTCGGATGATTTCGAAATCGAGAAGCAGGCGTTGGAGAAACTGAATGCGCCCGGAGCGCGCGAATTGCTTCACGAACTGGCGGACCGCATTGAAGGGAACCCGGAGTTCACATTGAGCAGCGTCGAGACTGATTTGCGAAAGCTGGCCGATGAACACGGCGTAAAGGCGGGCATTCTGATCAATGCAAGCCGCGCGGCGCTAACGGGACAATCGGTTGGGCCGAGTGCGTTCGCGGTATTCGTCTGCATCGGACGCGAGCGGGTAATTCAGAGGCTCCGAAAGGTGTAAGCGTGCCGCGCACAATCCTCGGACTGGGCGGATTACTCAGCGATCCCGCCTGCTGCGTAATCAAAGCAGGGGAAATTGCTTCCGCGGTTGAGCAGGCAAAAGTTTCGCGCCAAGACCGGCCCGGCAGTTTTCCAGAGGAAGCGTACCGGCTCGCGCTCGAAGTCGCCCGAGTCAAGCCGGAGCACATAAATTGCGTTGTTTTGGCTCGGCCGTTCGCGTCAGGTCCGGAGAGCGCGACATTATTGGAGCTTCGCGCGCGTTTTCCTGGGGCCGAGATTGTGGTTATCGAGCATCACCAGGCGCATGCAGCATCGAGCTATTATGCTTCGGGCTTTCAATCCGCCGCTGTTTTGAGCATCGACCGCGCCGGGGATTTTCGCTCGGCCATGCTCTTTCAAGGAGAGCGGAACCAACTCACTCCGGTTCGTGAACTATACTTCCCAGATTCCTTAGGGGATCTGTTCAATCGTGTAACAGAATTGCTTGGCTTTCAAGCGAGGGCCGACGAGCACAAGGTGCAATGGTTGTCTGCCTCGGGGGAGCCGAAGTTTTCGGAGGTCTTTCGCAGGATACTGCACCAAGGGGGGCCGCCATGGCCTCGCTTAGATCGAAGCTTTTTCGATTCGGACCGGCTGACGCAGGGAGGATTCAGCGCTCGCTTTTACGAACAGACCGGTATTGAGCAGGGTGACTCATTTCCGCCGCAAACGAGGGCGGATCTGGCGGCAAGCTTACAGGCGGCCATAGGGGAGGCAGTTATCGCAATGCTGGGGGAGACATCGTATGTTTGCGTCGCGGGCGGGCTGGCACTCAATGCGTTGTTGGTTCGCACACTCGAACAACACTTCAGCCGTGTGTTCGTCCAGCCAGTCGCCGGAAATGCGGGAACGGCGCTCGGAGCCGCACTATACGCGTGGCACAACTTCTATGGTGAAGAGGCTCGGGTTCCGTTTGGAACGTTGTGTCTAGGACCGGGTTATTCGCCCGAACAGATAAAGCAGGTAATCGAGAATTGCAAGCTACGCTTCCGGTTCTTGCAAACGGAAGGTGAATTTCTGGATCAGGCGATTCGGGTGTTGAATGATGAAAAAATTGTGGCGTGGATGCAGGGCCGGATGGAGTTCGGACCTCGCGCGCTGGGCAATCGCAGCATTCTTGCATCGCCGTTGAATCCGTATTCGACCGAAAACCTCAACGTCTATATCAAGCATCGCGAAAGCTTTCGCAAATTCGCAGCCTCAGTGCCGGAGGAGCTGGCGCAAGAGTATTTTGAAGTTGGCCCGAATGCCCGCTATCTGGCAACGGTTGGGCGTGTCCGGCCGGCGTATCGCGAAACGTTCTCAGCGGCGCTTCTGGGGAAAGACTTGATCCGCGTGCACACGGTCGGGAAGGATGAGAACCCGCTGTACCACGCGCTACTCACGGCGGCGGGAGGATCGACCGGATTGCCCGTGCTTTATAACACGAGTTTCAATCTGTTTGGTGACCCGCTGGTGTGCACGCCGCGAGATGCGGTTCGGAGCTTCTATTCTTCGGGTATTGACGCCTTGTTCGTGGGGAGGTTTTATTTGGAGAAGTAGAAGAGAGCGTGGCAGTGTCGGCTAGGCTTCCCCGTGCTTTCGCTTTCCGCGCGACCGACATGAATCGCGGAATGCGCGGCATGGGGTAACTTGAAAACGAGATCGCCCGTGCCTGCTGAATCGAGGCACAATTCGACGCAATGGACGCAAGCGTTTATTTCACCGACTCGATCCTCTGGATTTCCTGTTTCAGCAGCGCGTTCACCATTTCGCTGAGCGGCAATCCCTTCTGGGCGGCGCGCTCGATCAGATAGGCCTGGATGTCGGCGTTCAGATAGATCGGCAAGCGAAGCTCAGCGTTTGGTCTAAAGAACTTTCCGCGCTCGCCTTCACTGAAATCGTATTCGGGCTTCATGTTTCTGCGTCGTAGTTGCGAATTTCCGCTTTCGTGGGCCTTCGCGCTGAGATCAAGCGAACACGTCCGTGGTTTTCGGCGCACCAATCAAAAGTGTGTACCACGAGAACGTAGTGACCATCCGCGTCCTTTCCCAGGGTAATCCAGCGGCGCTCTGAGATGCTATGCTCCTCGTCTGGGATAGTAAGTGCCAGTGGATCCAGGAACACGGTTGCGGCTCTCTCAAAAATCCACCCCGTGCTTACTAAAATTGCTTTGCGCCTTGACCGAATCCCAGTCGAGCTCACAGAGCAACGCCGCCATGCCCGCTTCATTCTCTAGTAGTAACGGCACCGAGTCGGCGCGGAGGCGATACGATGGTCGCGAGAGTTGCGTGCGCCAGGCGAAACGCAAATTGCAACCGCGTCTCGATTCTCGCTCGCCTACAAGCTAATCGCCCAGTGGGAGACGCGTTCGCATCTGGCTGGCATCTTCCTCGCTGAAATGCAAACAAGCTTGTGCGAACCCATTACCAAATTGTGGCCGATTCAAGAAAACGGATTTGCTGCGCGTCACAGTTTATTTCCGCCGCCACTCCGTAAGGGATGATGAACTTAGGGTCAGTATGGCCAAAATCCATCCGAGTTACCAGGGGGAGCGAGCCTAGCCTCAATTCCGAGAGCACTTGTAAGACTGCGTCGTCGTATTTCTCAAGGTTTGCTTCGTGGCCGTAGGGCCGTCCAAAGAGGATGCCCCGAGCTTCACGCAAGGCGCCTGTCGCGGCCAATGCCCGAAGCATCCGCACCACGGCCGATGCAGATGGCGCGTCCTCGGAGATCTCAAGGAACACTATGCTGTCCCGCCACACGGACTGGTCAGGCCAGATCGGAGTACCGCGAAGCCAATCGATGACTTCCAGACATCCTCCCACCAGGCGGCCCTGATGGCTCCCCACTCCTTGAAGCCACCGCCAACCTGAACACCGTTGAAGTGGTCTTGGTTTCTCGTTCCTTTTTTCATCACCCCAAGCGAACGACGCGCAAGTCCAGCCATCTTGATTTGGAGAAATCGGTGCGGCCGGGATTGATGATCTGAAAAGCACCTGCCGCACAGAATCAGCCATGTACGGTAGCAATCCACCGTTCTCGTCGAAGCCGGCCATGATGGATGGTCCATAGAATGAAGTCACTCCTGCTTTCAAAAACGCGAAGTGCGCGACCGTCGTGTCCGAGTAACCGATAAAAATTTTCGGATTCTCGCGAATTACCGAGAGATCTAGAAATGGCAATATCCGAATCGAATCGTCGCCCCCGATCGTCGAGACTATGCCATGGATCGACCGATCTCTCAATACCTCCATCAGGTCCGCTGCGCGAGCCTCGGGATGGGCAGCCAGCCAATCAGGGTCCGCCAGCGCATGGCGACTTTCAATGACCTGAACACCAAAAGCCTCTTCAAGCCGGCGCTTTCCATCACGGTAGGCGCCCGGGAACACGTTAGGCCAGCCGCTCGAAAGAGATATTGCCGCTATTCGGTCGCCATGCCGAAGAGCACGGGGCTGGATCATGTCTCCGGGCCCTCTGCCCAAACCTCATCCGGACACGCGGGGAGCGGCTGATGCGGACCGAAGTTTGCGGTGTTGATCTCGGCAAAAACGAAGTTCTCAGGAGGAACAGGGCTCCCTGCCAAACGCCGCAAAAGAGCTAGTTGTCCGGCGTGGGTCATGGCGTCCGAGAATGTACCCTGCAGCAGAATCTCAGGAGTCACCTCGCGGAGCTTAGTCCCGACCTCGATGTGGCGCGCGACATCGGCCAGCGTTTCATGGAAGTGGGCGATAGCAGCTTGAAAATCGGGATATTCGGGTGCTTGGTAACTCCCGCCGATAAAGAAGGTACGTGAATACCCGATCACGTTGTCCATGTGACGGATCAGTTCGTGCGGCGTTCGAACCTTTGAGGCCACTCGAAATGAGGCGAATTCCGCAGCCGCGCCGCGGAGCGCCTTCTGAGTGCGGTATGCAAGCGCAGCTAGGAAATGATGGAGAAGAGTTTGCTTCTGATCCATTGCTGTTGGTCCATGATACGCGGCCAGGGCCGAGTGGCGGTCAAGGGGTTTTATTGAAGTAGGCGCGGATACCTTCTTCGGCGAGTCCGAGCGCTCGCGCGAGCGATACTTTAGCGAGATTGTACTGATACTGCGCTGAGATCAGGTTTTCGTTTGCTTCGGCAACGGTCTGTTGGGCCTGGACAACTTCGACTGTATTCGTTACGCCAGCCGTAAAGCGGTCGCGCGACTGTTTTAGAGTCTGGCTGGCGAGATCCACGTTGCTGCGGGCGACATCAACCTGATCGCCCGCGGATTTCAGATCGAGCAAAGCATTGCGAACGTCGTAGTCGATCTGACCTCGAAGATTCTCGAGCTCGTTGCGCCGGTTTCTTAGCTCCGCGTCATTCTCGAGGATGTCGGCCTTGATGCGGCCGCCATCGAAGATATTGAATGCGATAGAACCCGTGGCCTGGAAGACGCCGTGCGAGTTGGTCAGTAATCGAAGACCTTCATCGCCATAGAAACCGGAGGCGGTGAGGGTGGGGTATCGCTCGGCTTTGGCGCCGCGCAGTGAGAATTGGGCGGCCAAAACCCGCGCCCTCGCGGCCTGGAAGTCAGGGCGATGCTCATACGCCTTTGATAAGGCGTCCTGCAGGGAGATGGCTTCGAGCGGCACGGAGGGCGACGGATCGGCCACTATGAAGTCCTGACCAGGGGGCAGACCGATGATGCGGGACAAAGTGAGCTTGTCCTTCTCAAACTGATTGGTTACGGCGACCAACTGTTGCTGGCGCTGCTTCAGCTCAACTTGTGAGCGGAGCACGTCGATGCCGATCGCGGTTCCGGCGTCGTGCCTGTGCACGGCATTCATGTAGACGGCGTTATCAGCGTCGATTTCCGCTTGAGTAGCGGTGACGCGGGCGCTATCGGCAATAATTTGCAAGTAGGCATTTCCGACAGCCTGGACGACCAAATCGCGGGCATTCTTTATAGAAAGCGCAGAGGCTTTCAAGTCTTCGCGAGAAGCTCTGAAATTGCTGATCGCGCTGTAATCGAAGAGCGGAACTGTGGCGTTCGCCAGAGCTGCCTGATAAGAATAGGGGCCGACGATGTGGGGAGCGCTGAAGCCTAGATTGGGAGGGAAAGTAAACAAGAACCCGAGGGCCTGCAGGTTGAGCTGTTGCTCGGTCATACTTAGCTGGCCGGTTACTTTCGGCAAGAGACTACTTAAGGCGCGATAACGCTCGGCGCGGACTTCGCGGCTCGATTCGACGCTGGTGAGTAATCCGAGATTCGTTTTCAGGCCGCGATCTATAGCCTCTCTGAGGCTCAGCGGGATTGGCGTGGGAGAAGCCGTACCCTGCGGGACACTTCCGCGGTAACTCTCATCACCCGTTTGAGGAGCAGTTGTTATCTGCGGCTGCGCAGGTTGGGCCCTGGGCACTGGCGGGGGGCTGCTCGCTCCAGGGCCCGTTTGACCCACTGCGGTCATACGAGAGATGGTGAAGCCCAGGCAGAGCAGTAACGTATTTGCAAAAAGTCGGTTAGTCATGCAGGGGTGTCGATGGAATAGCTAAAGATTCCGCCTGAGGAACGAACAGATTTCGTAACCGGTGATGTATTTAAAGGGAAACTCTCCCATGGTGTAGTGACCGCACGGGAGCACTGTCACGTCATGATCCCAATT
This sequence comes from uncultured Acidobacteriaceae bacterium, assembly GCA_963758245.1. Lineage (GTDB taxonomy): Bacteria > Acidobacteriota > Terriglobia > Bryobacterales > Bryobacteraceae > Bog-105. The sequence continues at coordinate 277,491 of CAVWUV010000011.1, forward strand.
ATGCTTTCGCGCGCCCTTGATGACGTCTTTCGAAAGATGCAGCGGAAAAGTGGTGTCGTAGCGCGTATAGATGAACTTGGATCGCTTCTTCTTTTCCGTGAATTGATGCCAATAGCTGGGCGGACTGATACACAACCATAGCTTTCGAAGGGTATCCAAATCAACCGCGGGTTCGAGGCTGGCGCGAATGTGGCGCGAGGAGAGGCCTTCCCAAACGGGATCAGCGAAATAAGTAGAGCAATGGTTGAAAACATTCACGCGGAGGCGCCGATCGTGAGCGCTGGCCAAAAATGCGTAGCAAGAGCCAAGGCTGGTGCCCACGACGCCTAATTTATCGAACCCTCGCTGGTGGAGCCAATCGCAACAGGCGCGTGTATCTACTACGGCTTGCCGAGTAGCGTCAATGGTGCGGCAGATGTTCGATGAGACTGCGTAATCGGCGCGAGTCAACCCGGCCGGCATGCGAGCGTCGTGATATGGGAGACTCAGGCGAAGCGCCGAAATTCCCAATCGCTGCAGGCCTGCACAAAGCGCGTTGTGCTGCGGCAGCTTTGCATTCCAGTGCGGCAGAACGATAACGGCTTTGCGTGCTCTGCTGCGAGCGGGAAACCACCGCGCGTACACGCGGTTATTTTCGATGTATGGGGTTGGGACGGGAGATGTGAATTCGAGCCAATCGCCGGCCAAAGAGAAATCGGCTGGTGCTTCATAGGCGAAGAATTCGCGACTATTCGCGATGGCTCGCTCGTTCAAACGAATCAGGTATTCGATGGGAGCAGATCCGTCAGGTGGAAATTCCTTGGCGCACGGCCAGGCTTTGGTCCACTCGAGTCCGAAGTCAAACGGGCGCACAACGCGATCGGTCGCGCGGGAGCAGAGTTCGTTCTCCCAACGGTTGATCCAAGTCCGATAGCGATGTTTTACGGGCCGTAACAAGATACCCTGAACTTCAGTTTACCGGGCCGAGCTGTGATAGGTTGGCCCTGGGAGGGAGAAATGCATTCGCCGACCAGACGAGATTTTCTGAAATCCAGCATAGCTGTAAGCGCTGTAGCGGCTGCGGGGGGATCGATCGCCCGCGGAACTACAAAGCGGAGCGCCACTGACATGGTTGCGCTGGGCAATTCAGGAGTAAAGGTGACTCGGCTCGCGTTCGGAACCGGGACGTATAGCGGGCAAGTGCAGCGCGAACTCGGTCAAGATGCGTTCACGCGGCTGGTGCGGCATGCCTATGACAACGGCGTGCGCTTCTTCGAAACGGCTGATAGTTATGAAGGAATGCCTCAGATGCTGGCGATAGCCCTCAAAGGATTGCCGCGTGATTCGTACCAGCTGATGACCAAATACAATCTGCACGATTCGGAGAAACCACAGGCGACAATCGATCGCCTGAGGAGCGATCTCAATGCCGAATACGTTGACATTCTTCTGCTGCATTGCGTGCGGAGTCCCACCTGGCCAGAGGATGCAAAGCGATTAGAAGATGCATTCTCGGAAGCGAAAGCGAAAAGAGTGATTTTGTCGCACGGAGCGTCGGTTCATGGCTTGCCGGCGTTGCGCGCTTTTCCTGGCAATGAGTGGCTGGATGTGGCGATGATTCGCATGAACCACAAAGGAATGCGTATGGACACGCCTGATACGCGCGACACTGATGAGCTGGGCAATGTCAACGAAGTGGTCACTCATGTGAAGCAGGTGCATTCACAAGGAAAAGGCGTGATCAGCATGAAGCTGGTGGGTGAGGGCCGGTTTACACGACCGGAGGATCGGCAGGCGTCACTCAACTTCGCGTTTAATGTCGCGGGAGTGGATGCTGTGACCATTGGTTACAAGAATACGGGCGAGATCGATGAGGCCATTGAACGCCTAAACCGCGCTCTGGCGGCGTAAACGGAGAATTTTCCAGCCATCCCGGATGATCCGGCGTGCGACGAAGCCGTTGAGGAGATATCGGGGCGCTCGTATTAACTCTCGGAAAGCATAAAGCAGCCCGCGAGGTTTTCCGATCACCTGCATCAGGACCGTCAAAGTCAAATTGCTGATGTTGTTGCGATTCGCTTTAGTCAACAGCTGTTCGCCGGCGGAATCATTTCTGGATTGAACAATCCGGAGGAGATCGTTTCCGAGTACCCGACCAAGATCCTGCCATTCCTGGCATGTGGACTGGCTGGTATGGCTGCCGGAATGCATGGTGTAGCGGGCCAGCGGCTCATTAATGCAGACGACGTAATCGTAGTGCAGCGCGACCTGCGCCCAGTTTCCCGTATCGCACAACGGACCGTGGCGCTGATCATAGCCGCCCGCGGCGACCGCGTCAGCGGTACGGATCATAATGCTACAGAAACGGGGACCGCGCTTGCCGCTGAAAAGCGCCGCAATCATGGAAACGGAACTCTCCAGGCGAGGCCCGGCCTCGGTGGTCCAGAGGGACTGCCCGTTCTCATTGGTTAGCAAACAGGGGCACCAGGTCATAGCAATTGAACCGGCACTCTGTCCATCGAGGCCATTGAAAAAAGGATGGCTCAGACGTTCGATGAAGGCTGGCTCCAGAACATCATCGTCGGAGAGCATGACAAAAAGCTCGCCCGTTGCCTTTTCAAGGCAGGTATTCAGATTGCGCAGATAACCGAAGTTCTCCGGTTGTTGGATGAGAGCGAGGCGATGGTCATGAATCTGTTCGATGCGCGAGATGGTGTCATCCGTTGAAGCGTTATCGGAGACAACGATTTCGACGTTCTCGTAGGTTTGGGAGAGAACGCTCTCGATCGCGCGAATGACGAAGCGGCTGCGGTTATAGGTGGGGATGGCGACGGTGACGAGAGGAGACAGGGCGACGGTCAAGCGGTAGCGGCGGCAGCGAGCACTTCCTGATCGCGCAGCGGTTCCATCTCTTCGATACCGCAGCCGAACCGCATCTTGGGATAGGCGTTCGCGAAGGTGTCCACCGTGACTTCGATCAGGGCTGGTTTGGCAGGATCTCGCCAGAGCCACTCCATGCCTTCGGCAGTGTCTTCCGGACTGTCGAAAGAGTGCGCGGCAATGCCGTAGGCCTGCGCAACCGCTTTGAAATCAGGGGCGGAGTAGCCGACGAGCGTCGATTGGTAACGACCGTCAAAGTATGCTTCCTGGAACTGGCGCACCATGCCGTGACAATTGTTATTAACGACCACCATTTTCAGTGGAATGCCGTAATGCGCGACAGTCTGCAGTTCCTGTATATTGCACTGCATTCCTCCATCGCCGGATATAACGGTGATGGGCCCTTTTAGCGCGTGCCACGCACCAATAGCCGCGGGGAGCGCGAACCCCATGGAGCCCATGCCACCGGACGTCAGGAAGGCCTGATTCTCATTGAGGCGTAAGGATTGAGCAGCCCACATTTGATGCTGCCCGACATCGATGACATATGCGGCGGTGTCCTGGCAGGATGCTGAAAGATCGCGCATGAGTTGGTTGGGGTTGATACCGGGTGTTCCCTCGAGCTCGGAGCAATCGGGATGCGCATCGCGCAAAGCCGAGATCTCAGCTTTCCAGGGGAGGTAGCGTTGCTCCGGGATCTCACGTTCGAGGGAGGCACGCCATGCGGATTCCAGAAAATTTTTCACATCGGCGTGAATGCCGATGCAGCCGGTCACGCGATTATTGACCTCGGCGGGTTCGCAGTCTATATGGTAGATAGTGCGATCGCCTTTGAAGCGATCCGTGCGGGATCCGGTTTGCCGGATATCCAAGCGGCTGCCTAGAACGATGAGAAGATCACTGCGGCTCAGTGCGAGATTGGCCCAGCGATTCCCATAAGACCCGATCATGCCAACGCGACAGGGGTGTGAATGCGGGAGAAGGTCCACAGCCATCAACGAATTCACAACCGGAACCCGCCACCGCTCGAGCACCGCACGAAATACTTTTTGAGCGCCCGCAGCGCGAATGCCACCGCCAGCGAGAATGAGCGGACGCTCGGCACGAGCCAACGCGCGCAGAAGATCTTCGGCTTCGGCGGTAAGGTCTTTGGTTTGGCTGCGGGGCGAAAATTCGAGATTGTCGGACTCCGCGATTTCGGCCCGCTGGACCCCCATAGGTATGTCAACCAGCACCGGGCCGGGGCGGCCTTCGACGGCTAGGGCGAATGCGTGCCGAAGAATGCCGGGGATCTCCTCCGGTGCGCGGACTGAAAAAGCGGCCTTGGTGATGGGCTGCGCCATGCTGACGATGTCGGTTTCCTGGAATCCCAATTGCCGAATGCCGCGATCGCCCTTCTGTTCGTCCAGATTAACCTGACCAGTGATGAAAACGGCCGGGCTTGAATCGAAATAGCAGCTCCCGATGCCGGTAAGCAGATTGGTTGCACCGGGGCCGCTAGTAGCCATGGCTACTCCAGGAATGCCGGTGAGACGGCCAAAAGCATCAGCAGCGAAGGCGGCGGCTTGTTCATGCCGCACGGAAACGGCTCGAACCAGGCCGAGGCGATTGATGGAATCGAGCAGATGAGTAATCATGCCGCCAGAAAGTTCGAAAACATGAGAAACTCCCTGGGCGTGAAGCACTCGAATAATGTAGTCAGAAACCTTCATTGCTGAGATGGGATTGGTGCGGGTCTTGAACCAATATATCTCGGGAAAGGAGTTTCTGTGAGTACTGCTAGTAACGCCCTAATCCGTAGGATTTAGGGAAAAAGACAGGGCTAAAGCCCCATAAGTCATTGTTGTCGCTTTCGGAGCGATAAGTGTTTGCTAGCGTGGGATCAACGCTCTTGCTATACGTATTCCGGAGAATCTCATGTTTGATCCGGTATCCGTCGATGATTTCTCAAGAAGCTTGAATGATCCAGGCTAACGATTCCCCTGCTGCCTCTCGTTCGCGATTTCGGCTGGTTTACTGGGCAGTCGCGATACTCATTGCGGGCACGCTGCTCTATTTTTCCCTTCGTGGCATTCAATGGGCGCAGGTTTGGAGCATTCTTTCACGGGCGAGCCCGCAGTTTGTGGCGCTATGGGTCGCGGTGGGCACCTTTTCGCTTTTTCTGCGAGCTCTTCGATGGCGCATCCTTTTGAGAGCCCAAGCGCCTATCGGCGTTGCTACCGCTTTTTGGGCGACGGTGGCGGGGTATTTCGGGAACAATTTTCTTCCGGCTCGCGCGGGTGAGCTAGTCAGGACGGCGATGATTCGGACGCGCTCGGGCCTGAGCATGACATTTGTTCTGACCACGGCGCTTTCGGAGCGCTTGTGCGATGCGATTACGTTAGTGATGATCAGCTCCATTATTCTGCTTGCCATGCCTGTGCTGCCGGGGTGGTTTAATCGGGCTGCGCGGCCATTAGCGATTCTAGGGCTTTGCGGGGCGGTGGGGATCATCGTGCTGCCTCGCCTGGAAAGGCTGTGGCGATATTTTCTCGGGAAAGTGCCGCTTCCCAAAGCTGTCCATGATAAGCTGCTGCGGATTTTAGAACAAATTTTAATTGGACTCCGAACTTTCCACGAGGTCCGGCGGGTTCTGGCATTTGCTTTATTCACGCTTATCATCTGGTTTTCCGATGCGGTAGGGACGCTGATCGGAATGCATGCGCTCGGTTTGAGTATCAGCTTGCCCGTAGCTTTTTTGCTGAATACCGGGTTGGGATTGGGAAGCGCGCTGCCATCGACACCGGGATCTGTAGGCATTTATCAATTTGTGGCGGTCAGTATTTTGACGCCGTTTGGTCTCAGCCGCGCGGATGCGATTGCGTATTCGTTATTGGCGCAAGCGCTTCAATACGGGGGAATCGGGATTTTGGGAGTAGTGGCGTTAACGCGGTCGGGGGCGTACGGTAACCGCGCCCTCGGTCGCACCTCGGAGACGCCAAGCGAATGCGCAGCCCAGCCGAAATAAGCTTTCGCGCACGGCAGGAACTATCCAATCTGCTTTTGCTTGCTTCTCCTCCGGATTTTTCAGCAGATGCGCCGTCCCGATTGGCGTTGCCGGATGGACGCGCTGTCTCAGACGCTCTGCGGGGATCGGAATACGCGTCGTTTGTCGAATCTACGGCGCGAGATGTGCTTGCACATCGGATCCCGCTGCTCGGAACCGGTATTGAGGCCGGTCCCGAGATCGACTGGCGTCGCGACTACGCGCACGGAATCGAATCGGGCCTGGCGTACTTCCGCCGCATACGGTACCTGAATTTCGCTGCGGTCGGAGACCATAAATTTGTATGGGAGTTGAACCGGCACCAGCACCTAGTGCTTCTCGCCCAGGCGTTTCTATTCACAGGAAGCCAAGATTTCACGCGGGAAGTCTTCACGGAACTCGAGAGCTGGTTGGACCAGAACCCTTTTCAGCGGGGGATAAATTGGGCGAGTGCGCTCGAGGTTGCGTTCCGGGCGCTTGCATGGATTTGGGTTTACCATCTCACGGCTGCCGAGATGGCCGATGCGTTTCGGCGGCGATTCCTCACCGAGCTGTACCGGCACGGCCGGCATTTGGCGGAAAATTTGTCGGTGTATTTTTCTCCCAACACGCATTTATTGGGCGAGGCAGTGGCCTTGTTCGCGCTGGGCACATTGTTTCCAGAGTTTCCCGGGTCGGACGCATGGAAGGTAAAAAGCGCCGAGATTGTGGAAGGGCAACTCGTTTCCCAGGTGCGGGCGGATGGATCGCACTTTGAGCAGTCGACGTATTATCACGTGTACGCGCTCGATTTTTTCCTGTTCTTTTATTTGCTGGCCGGTCGTCCAGAGAAGCTCCGCCGAGCGCTGACGCGCATGGCGGAATACCTCCACTGGCTGTTGGGCCGTGAACGGCGCATTGTGTTTATTGGCGATGATGACGGCGGGCGTGTCTTCCATCCTTACGGGGATCGGGATCAGTTTGGGCGCGCGACAACCGCGAGTTGCGCGATAGTTCTGGGACGGGAAGATTGGATCGGCACGAAGGACGACGTGGCTGAGCAAGCCGCGTGGTGGATAGGCGCGGACGCATTGCGGCTGACGCGGCAAAGACGGTCAGCTCCTTCCGGAGGCCGCCTCTTTAGAGAGAGTGGCGCGACGTTCTTGGAATCTGGTGATTTGTTCGTGCAAATGAATTGCGGGCCTTTTGGGGCGGGAGGGGCGGGTCATAGCCATTCGGACACATTGAGCGTGCTGGCGTCATTTGCCGGCGAGCGTATTTTCGTGGATCCCGGCACATACACCTATGCGGATGCGGAAGAACGAAACTGGTTTCGCAGCTCGGCGGCGCACAACACGGTACGCATTGACGATCTGGACCAAGCAAATCCTGTGGGACCATTCCGCTGGGCGTCAAAACCACAGGTAACGTTAACCGCATGGAAACCGAACGCTGAGGGGGGATTGGTCGATGCGGTTTGCAAGTACCGGCACTTCACGCACCGACGCCGAGTTCTGCTTACACCGGGACAACTGCTGGTATTCGATGAGATTTCCGGGCCGGCAGGCGAACACAGTTGTGAGCAGATCTGGCAACTCGGGCCCGCCGCTTCCAAGGTCAGGATGTCTTTTTCCGCGCCGGTATCCAGAGCCGATTCGAAGTGGTCACCTGCTTATGGAGTGAAGACCACCGGAAGAGCACTTACTGCGAAGGTGGCGGGCCGTTTACCGGCTCGGATCGCGATGCGCCTTGATACCGGAGTAGCGCAAGAGATCACGATCGGAGAAGCGCAAACGATCCTGGAGCAATACGAGTGATATCGGATCTGTATCTTTCGTCTCCGATTGAGGAACCGGTTTTGCGAATCGGGCTGCTGCTCGATGGTCCGGTTCTCGCGGCGGCGCTTGCCGGCATTGTTGCCGATATACAGCGAAGCAATTTCGCGCGAATAGAACTGGTGGTTTATAACGGCTCTGCCAATTCTGCCGTTTCTGCGCCTGAATCCGGTTCGCGGTTAAGAACGTTGTGGCGTTTAGCGAGCGATTCGAAGCGGCGCGGCGATCTCGCGTGGGCGCTCTACAGCAAAGCCGATCAACGATTTTCCCAGCTCGAAGATGACCCGCTTGCCGAGATCGACTGCACGGGTCTGCTTGAGGGCGTGGAGGTGATGCGGGTCGAACCCATTACAAAACGGTTCGTACACAGATTTCCGGAGGAGGCGCTCGAAGCTATCCGCGCGAAGGAATTGGATGTCTTCCTGCGATTCGGTTTCAACATTCTGCGTGGAGGGATACTCACGGCGGCGAAACATGGAATCTGGTCTTTTCACCATGGGGACAACGATTACTATCGCGGCGGACCGGCGCACTTCTGGGAAATGTATGAGCGCAACCCGTTATCGGGAGTGATGCTTCAGATCCTTACCGAAGAATTAGACGGCGGGCGAGTGCTTATGAAGGGCCTGTTTGTCACCGAATCGGGGATGTCGTTGAGACGCAACCGCGTCCAGCCGTATTGGGGCAGTGCACACTTTGTACTGGCGAAGCTCTGGGAACTGCATCACTTCGGATGGGAACACCTGGAAGCGCGGATGCTTGCGCCAGCGCCTTATTTAGGACAGCGCAAGATTTATCGCAGGCCGGGCAACCTGGAGATGGCGCGCTGGGCGGTTCCCCAGATTATTCAGAGAGCGAGCCGCCGCGCGTGGCGAGCCGCGGCCAAAATGGAGAATCCGCGGCATTGGCGAATTGCCGTCCGCGCGATGTCCGGCCGTCCGCTCTGGGATGGCGGGCAGCCTGATATGGGAGGATTCCGATGGATCGAATCGCCGAACGATCGCTTTTATGCAGATCCCTTTCTGATTCAGCACGGCGGCAAAGACTGGCTGTTTTTCGAAGACTATCGTTACTCGGAGGAGCGCGGCGTGATCGCGTGCGCGGAATTGAATCAGGAGGGAGGAATCAGCTCGCCGGCGGTTGCGCTCGACACCGGAAAGCACGCTTCGTATCCGTACATTTTTCGCGACGGCGATTCGATTTACATGATCCCGGAGACGATGGAACAGGAAGGCGTCTCTTTGTACCGTTGCGTTCAATTTCCGGACGACTGGCATCTCGAAGCGGAGCTATTCCGAGGCCCGGCGGTGGACACTTCGGTATGCAGGCACAATGGCCTCTGGTGGTTTTTTGTCACGCTCGTGGAGCGCCGGGGACGGGCGATAGGGCTTTACCTTTTCTTTTCAGAGAGCATCGCGGGCAAGTGGCAATACCATCCATTCAATCCGATATCGCTTGATGTGCGAACAGCAAGAGGAGCGGGAGCTATCGAGGATTGCCGCGGCAGATTGATCCGGCCAAGCCAGGACGGCAGCCATCGGTATGGTTACGCTATCAATTTTAGCGAAATAACAAAGATGACACCGGAGGCCTATGAAGAACGGCCGCTGGTTACGGTTCTGCCCACGTGGCATCCGAGTCTGCTGGCGATGCACACGTACAACCGAGCGGGGAATTTTGAAGTAATAGACGGACTGACGCGGCGGCGATCGAAGATTCGGAACATATAGCTTGATACGTTTTTCGGAACAGGATCTGCAGCTTTTTAGCGCTGCATCGGGCGATCGGAACCCGCTTCACATGTCCCCAAGCTATGCGTCTCAAACGGCGTATGGACAGCAGGTTGTTTTTGGGGGCCTAGGGGCGCTGGCGTGCTTGGGGCAAATTCGCCCCGGGGAAGGGCAGCGGATTGCGCGATTGACGGCTGACTTTCACCGGCCCATCTTTCTAGATATCGATTACCAGGTGAAAGCCGAACGTCACGCAAAATCGGAAAGGGTCCGGCTATTCGATGGAACGGTGCCGCTTCTGACGCTAGCAGCTCATTACGAGCACGGAGAAAAGCAGGAGCCGCATCTGAACCCGCGGACAGCTGTTTTTGAACACCCTGAAGCCGCCGAGTGGAAGGAATCAGAGATCATCGGCGGCCTGAACATTTCGGGCCGGTATCGCGCGGATCCAGCCCAGCTCGCCGCATTGTGCAGTCTCTGGAATGTCACCGAACCGCTCGTTGGTGAGACGCTGCTCTGGGGGAGTTACCTGGTTGGAATGCAGCTTCCGGGACGGCGCGCTTTATTCTTCCGGTTCGATCTGAAGCTTGAGGTGGGCCCGGTGAGCCCGGGTCCGTTTGAGTACGAGGCGAGCGTCGCCAGCTTCAAAGCAGCGATTGGCCAGATTCGGATGAACGTTTCGTTGACATCGGAGAGCCAGCCGCTGGCTTCCGGGCAGTTCCTGTCATTCATCCGCCCTGAGACGGGCGCAATCGAGAGCGCAGGGAATCTCGAATCGAATACTTTCGCGGGGAGGGTGGCCGTAGTAATCGGCGGCAGCCGGGGATTGGGAGGGGCGATTACGGGAGCGCTGGCGATGCACGGCGCCCGGGTGATTGCGATATCGCGGTCCGGAAAGCGTGAGTTGCTGGCGGCATATCCGGCTGAAGCGGCCCGCCGAATCAGCATGGAAACCGGCGATGCGGGCGACCACGATTGGCTTTCGAAGCTACGAGATCGGGTGCGGGTTGAATATGGACGGCTGGATTTCCTGGTGTGCAATGCGTTTCCTGCGATTCCCGCGCTTCGGCTGGAACTGAACGCTTTGCCGCGCATTCAGGAATACATTGGCCGGGCGACGGCATTGGTACTGACCCCGCTATGCGGGTTTCTCGAGCTACTGAATGAGAGCGGGGGGTGTGCCGTAATCGTATCTTCCATGGCTGTCGAGCAGCCGGTACGCGAATGGCCTCATTACATCGCCGCAAAAAATGGAATTGAAGGTCTGGCGCGGATCGCGCCATTGCAATACCCCCGAATAGCTGCGCTGATCGTGAGGCCCGAGCGGCTTCTGACCGAGATGGCAAACACTCCAATGGGCCGGCGGAATGCGCTTCCTCCGCAATACATGGCGGCGCAAATTGTGGAACGGCTGCGGAAGCCAAGGGTGGCTGGAACAACTGAATTGTTGCGCAGCACGGGTATCGAGCAGCTACAGGATGCTACGCCGCTGCCGATAGAATGAGGGAGTCCGCAACTCCTTACAACTGAAGAGATCCGCAAAGCGTGAAGCTGGCCGAAGCACTGTCGATTGTTCAGAAGGCGCCTGCTAAGAGCCTGGAATATCCGGTGATGCTGGCGTGCGGGTTCACGCCGCTGCATTTTAAGGACTACTTTGCGGCACATCTTCAGAAGGCTTTACCGAACCGCAAAGTTCGTGTGCTTACGGGCCTTTACGATGATCTTCCGGGCACGCTGGCCCAATTTGCCCGCGGCGAAGCGCAGGCATGCGCGTTGGCAATCGAATGGAGCGATCTGGATGCGCGTTTAGGCTATCGAAGCCTGGGCGGCTGGGGACATCGGGTAGTTTCCAGCATTATTCAGTCCGCAAAAGCAAGCCTCGGAAGGATCGAAGCAACGATCGGCACGATTCCGGCCTCGTCCAAGCTGGCGGTTTCACTACCCACTTTGCCGCTTCCTCCTGGATTTCACACGACGGGCTGGCAAGCGAGTCCGGCAGAGCTGGCGCTGGAGCAAGCGGTAGCGGAGTTCGCGAGCAGAATCGCCGCGCGATTGCCTGTTTTGCTGGTTAACGAGCAGCGCTTGGATGTGTTGTCGCCTCCGCACTTGCGCTACGATTTTCGCTCGGATCTGTATGCTGGCTTTCCCTACACCATGACCCACGCCGATGCGCTTGGCGCAGCACTAGCGGCCTTGATCGAAGCTCCTCAACCGAAGAAGGGGTTGATTACGGATCTGGACGACACGCTATGGGCCGGGCTGGTGGGAGAGGATGGGCATGAAAATGTCTCGTGGGACCTGGCCACACATAGCCAGTTGCATGGTTTGTATCAGCAGATGCTGCATGCGCTCGCCGATCAGGGCGTACTGATCGCGATTGCCAGCAAGAACTCACCGGAAGTGGCAGAGCGAGCTCTCTCGCGGGCTGACTTGGCTATCGCCCGGGACAAGATTTTTCCGACAGAAGTGCATTGGGAATCGAAATCGGGCTCTGTGGAACGCATTCTCAAGGCCTGGAACATTGGCGCAGATAGTGTCGTGTTTGTCGATGACAGTTCAATGGAATTGGAAGAGGTGCGAGCCGCACACCCGGAAATAGAGTGCATTCTTTTTCCGAAAACGGATTACGCGGCAGGATTGGCGTTACTGCACCGCCTGCGGGATCTGTTTGGTAAGCCGGGGGTTTCCGAAGAGGATGCCTACCGGCTCACTAGCCTGCGGCGGCAATTCGAGCGGGTTCCGGAGGCAAATGGAGCAGGAGATTTGGCGGATGAATTCCTCGCTGCAGCGGAGGCCGCCATCACTCTGGAGTACAACCCGCCCTCAACCGATACAAGAGTAGTGGAGCTGGTTAATAAGACAAATCAGTTCAATTTGAACGGGGAGCGGTACACGGCGGCGGAATGGCACCAAGCATTGAAGGAGCCAGGAAGTTTTGCGCTAGTGGTGTCGTATAGGGACAAGTTCGGACCGCTGGGGAAAATTGCGGTTATACGAGGCAAGCAGGACGGGTTATGCGTTCATATCAAAACCTGGGTGATGAGCTGCCGGGCTTTTTCGCGCCGGATCGAGCATCAATGTATCGCGCAGCTCTTCCGAAGGTTTGGAGTTGAAGAACTGGTATTACATTTCAAAGTGACGCCCAGGAACGGACCGATACGGGATTTTCTATCGAGCTTGCTGGGCCAAAGCCCGGCAACGGAAGCTCGGCTGAGACGCGAGATTTTTGAGGAGAATTGTCCGAAGCTGTATCACGCAGTAGTGGAGGGGAATGGATAGCACAGAACAGCGTCTGGAGGGTATCTTTGAGACGGTCTTCCCGGATCTCTCGCCGGAGAGGGTAAAAACGGCTTCGCAGGATTCTGTCGAAAACTGGGATTCCGTGGCAGCGATTACGCTGATGAATCTAATTGAAGAGGAATTCGGAATTGAGATGGATTTTGAAGACTTGGGCGAGCTCACGTCTTTTGAACGAATTCTCAACTATTTGGAAGGGAAGGCCGCGCATACGGCACCTTAACATTCCCGCGGCGCAGCCATGAGCCGGTTTGCTCCAACCCGCAAGTTATTAGGCCATCGCCTGGTAAAGAACACGGCGGCGCTGTTTCTGGTTCAGATCAGCGGATACGTGGCTCCGCTTCTAGTCCTCCCCTACTTGTCGCGAGTGCTCACGACCGAACACTTCGGGCTGATCGCGTTCGCGACATCGTTTAACTGGTACTTCATCACGCTGGTTGAATATGGATTCAACCTCACGGCGACGCGGCGGGTGGCGATTCATAGCGATGACCCCAAGGAAGTCTCGCGAATCTTCAGCTCGGTCATGGCCGCAAAGGCGTTCCTGACGGTGATTGGGTTCGCCATCATGGTCACCGTAGTGATGGCCACGCCGAAGCTCCGGCCGAATTTCCTTCTGTTTTGCATCAGCTATTTGGCGGTAGTTGGCGACCTGCTTTTCCCGCTGTGGCTGTTTCAGGGATTGCAGAAGATGCAAAATCTCGTGTGGCGTGATCTGTGCGCGAAATTCCTCTCCTTGTCTCTGATTTTTGCGTTCGTGCACCGGGACGATCAATATCTGTGGGCGGCTGCTTTCCAAGCGGGATCGACCGTGGTAGCCGGAGTCCTGGGCCTGTGTACTGTTCCTTTTGTGACGTCGGCTCGGTTCGTAATCCCGACCTTGCGCGAAGCTTTCAGAGCGCTGCGAGAAGGCTGGCCGGTTTTCTTGTCCATGGCCGCGATGACGCTTTCCTCTTCGACTAATATTTTCATTTTGGGTCTGCGCTCCGGTCCCGTGGATGTGGCTTATTACATAACAGCCTATCGGCTTATTGTGGTCATGCGGATGCTAGTATCGCCGGTCGTGACGGCTTTATACCCTCACATCAGTTACATGGCGGTGAATTCACGAGAGAATGCGGTTGTATTTTTGCGAAAATATGCGCTGGTGCTCTCCGCGCCATTCCTGGTCGCTTCTCTGGTTCTTTTCGCCGGCTCTTCACCGATCATCAGAATACTGTGGGGCGCTAAGTACATCGCAGCGATTCCTTTGTTGCGCATACTGGCGTTCAGCCCTTTCCTGCTCGCATTCCAGCATGCGTTTTCCACGTTTTACATGCTGGCATTCGGCTATGAAAAGGAGTGGTCGCGGATAATCTTTGTAACGGCGATTCTGAACTTTTTTGTTCTCATCCCGTTGATCTACACGATTTGGCCGCCCACCGCTGTTGCGATTACCGGCATCGTGTTGGACGGCTTCGTTGCGACGATCACGTACATGTTCTATCGGAGAAACACCTCGTCACTTCCCCAAGCTGTTCCCGCGTAAAAAGAATGGGCGTCATTGACCAGTTCACGCTGAAGGTGCGGCGCGGGGAGGGGCCGGTGTACGGGGCGATCCGCGGAATGGCCAAGAGCATGTTGCGATCGAATCTGCCGCTTCCGGCTTTTCTGCGGCCGTTCTACCGCGGGCTGTACCAACTGCATTTTGGGATTCTGTATGGGTTCCGCTGGGTATTGAACTACTTCTATCGGGAGCCTGCGTTCCGGAGCCGCTGCACGAGCGTGGGCCGCAATCTTCATCTTTGGCTGATGCCTGACGTGACGGGTCACCCGAAGATCTTTATCGGTGACGATGTGAACTTATTTGGGCATCTCGCTATAGCCAGCGGCCGAGTGTTCGACAATCCAACACTAATCATCAAAGATGGCGTGGACATTGGGCACAACGTGATCATAACGGTAAACAAGGAAGTGATCATTGAAGAACAAGCGAATATCGCGTCTTTCGTTCGAATCCTCGACAGCGATGCGCACCCCCGGGATCCGGAGTTGAGAGCCCAGAAGCGGCCTGCTGGTCCTGAAGACACTAAGGCAGTGAGGATTTGCCGGCGCGCGTGGATTGGGCAAGGCTCTTACATCATGAAGGGAGTGACTGTGGGAGAAGGCGCGATTATCGGAGCGAATAGCGTGGTGATTACCGATATCCCAGCCTTTTCGGTAGCGCTCGGAAATCCGGCGCGAGTGGTCATCAAAGATGTTCGAGGTAAGTGATTATTTGATGCAGATGAAGCGCGTCGCTTCCGCAAACGTAAGGGCCAGGGAACGAATTGCGCCGAAGCGCTTCGCGAGACGAACTACTCGACGGCGAAAGCCTGTGCTTACATACTCCTCGTCGGCAACATCGATGCGATCGAATATGCGGCTAAAGCCTGCACGCTCGAATTCGTTGCGGAGAGAGGCGTGGGTGAACTGATGAAAATCGATACCCAGCTTCATGATGTCTTCGCCGTGAACCTTTTTCCGTATCGCGTAGCGCCATGAGTTTGGCATCCAGCCGTAGAGAGGAATGCCGCTGTATTCTCCGGAGGTGAAGCTGAACTTGTTCGTGGATTCGAAGTAGAGAACGCCCCCGGTTTTTAGGGTGCTGTAC
Source organism: uncultured Acidobacteriaceae bacterium (assembly GCA_963758245.1). Lineage (GTDB taxonomy): Bacteria > Acidobacteriota > Terriglobia > Bryobacterales > Bryobacteraceae > Bog-105. Next base: position 292,848 of record CAVWUV010000011.1, read on the forward strand.
ACTTTGTGAACGCCGGTTCGCCAATCCTCCACGTGCTCGAAAACGGAGGACGCGATGACCACGTCGAAGAAATCGCCTCGGAGACGATAATCTTCGAGGTTACCCAACTCGATATCCGGCTCCGCACCGTATCGGCGGCCAGTTTCCTTCGCCATCTCGATTAATTGCGGACTGATTTCGAGGCCCTTGCACCTTAGCCCACGCAGTTTGCAGAGAAGGGGGAACCATCCTGTTCCGGTTCCGATTTCGAGAATCTCCGTGTCTGGAGTGATTTCCTTGAAGCGGCGGATAGGTCGAAGGTAATTTTCGAAGTGCTGAATTTCGTCGTCGAGAGCGATGTTCCGGTGTAGATCGATGTATCGGGTAACATCCGCTGGAGCTTCGTAATGAATCTTCATCAGCTCTTAAAGTTTCATCGGCGCACATGTGCACTGACTTGAGAAGTTCAGCTGTCGGGCCAAGAATAACATGAAGATTCCTCCGATTGCCGAATAGAGAAGATATAAGGAGCAGATGCGACAGGTAATCCGTAAGGGTCTGAAGGACATGATCGTCGAGGAAGTGCCCGACCCGATGGTGACTCCGCACCATGTGCTCATCCGGCCGGTTTTTTCTCTGATCAGCAGCGGAACCGAGTCAGCCAGCATTCACCAGGAAGGCGTTCTGAAAGAAGTCGCTGATAATCCTTCGCACATCCGGAAGGTTCTCGATGTAATGAAGGTGAACGGTCCAGCGGCGACTCTGCGCGAAGTTCGGGCCAAATTCAGCGAGTACGCCGCTCTGGGATATTCCGGGGCGGGTATTCTGGCCGAGAAACATGCCACCGTTACGGATCTCGAACGGGGTGACCGTGTGGCGTATGGGGGCGAAGGAACGGGGCATGCCGAAACCATCATCACGGGGCGGAAATTGGTGGCGCGTGTGCCCGATAACGTACGTTTTGAACACGCGTGCTTCGCAACGCTGGGAAGTATTGCGCTGAATGCGGTGCGGATCGCTCACATCAGCTTAGGGGATCGGGTAGCGGTAATTGGTTTGGGGCTGATCGGTCAACTGGTGGCTCAATTGGCGCGGCTGCACGGCGGCGTAGTCATTGCGACGGACCTCAAACCCGACAGAGTGGAGTTGGCGCGTAGCTTGGGAGCACAGGAGGCAATTTTCGGAGGCGGGTCGCTCCAGGAACAGGTTGCAGCAGTTACGGACGGGAAAGGCGCGGATTGCGTGATTATCGCGGCAGCATCCAAATCGGCTGCTCCCTGCAAGCTGGCGATTGACATCTGTCGAGATCGCGGGCGAATGGTTGTGCTTGGGGCCGTTGACATGAGCTTCCCATGGCACGACATGTATCTGAAAGAAATTCAGCTATACATGGCGCGCGCATACGGGCCGGGAAGCTATGACCAGGGGTATGAGAAACAAGACCGCGATTACCCGTTTGCATATGTTCGCTGGACCGAAAACCGCAATATGGAAGAGTTTTTGCGGCTGGTCAGCGAGGGGAGTTTGGAGATTGAGCCACTGATCACGCACCGTTTTGCTTTGAAGGATGGGCCGCAGGCATACGCGACCATCCTAGACGCGGGATCGAATAGCTTGGCAGTGCTGCTGGAGTACGACACGGCGGACGATCGGGATGAGGCGACGCGGTTCGAGCCGCGGCGCGCCGTACCAATTCACGCCGGCAAGAAACCGAAAGATAGAACCGGAGTGGCGCTTATCGGTGCGGGGAACCTGGCGCGCTGGGCGCATTTGCCGAATCTTCAGAAGAACCCGGAAGTGAGCCTACGCGCGATTCATTCGACCAGTGGCGTGCGGGGGAAAAGCTATGCGGCGCGCTTCGGCGCGGCCTACTGCTCGACCGATTACTCGCAGGTGCTCAATGACCCCGAAGTGGACGTGGTTTTCATCACGAGCCGGAATCAACATCACGCGAATGAAGCGCTCCGCGCGCTGCGGTCCGGAAAGCATGTTTTTGTAGAGAAGCCGATGGCCTTAACGGAAGCGGACTGCCGCGATTTGGCGCATGCAGCCCAGGAGAGTGGATGCCAGCTGACCGTGGGCTTCAACCGCCGCTTTGCGCCACTCTACAAGCCACTGAAGATGCACCTAACGAAGCGTACGTCGCCCGCAGTATTGCATTGCCGAATGAATTCCCCGGGGATTTCAGGTTCTTACTGGATGGCAGATCCTTCTATCGGAGGCGCAATTCTAGGAGAGGCGTGCCACTTCGTTGATTTGATGTATTGGCTGCTCGATGCGGAACCGGTGAGCGTTTCAGCCTACACGCTGCCGACCGGGAAACACGACCCGATCGGGGAGAACAACATGGTGGCGTGTTTTCGTTTCGCGGACGGCTCTATTGGAAATTTGACATATTGCACGGTAGGCAGCCGCACGTCTGGAGGCGAGCGGGTGGAAGCGTATACGCAAGGTCTAGGCCTTGAGACGGCAGACTTCAAACGCATGACGGTTTCCGCCGGCGTCCGTCACCACACAAGGCGGATGTTCGCGGATAAAGGATATGATGCGCAAATTCAGGAATTCATTCGGGACCTGCGCAATGGACGAGAGGCGGCGGTCACCGTTCGTGACGGAGTTAGGTCCACCATCGGATGCCTGCGCATGCTGGAATCAGCGAAGGAGCTGATGCCGAAAACCATTGATTGGGAACGTGTCATCGCGTAACGCACCCACGATAGCCGAGGAGTCTCAGAGGGGCGGCACTCTCGCGCAGGAAGAATTCCGATCGATCCGTGTCCTGCTGATTGCTCCATCGCTCGATATTCTGGGCGGCCAAGCTGTGCAGGCGACCCGGCTGATTGCGGTATTGAGTCAGGTGCACGGACTGGCGATGACGTTTTTCCCGATCAATCCGCGACCGCCCAAACGATTTCTCTGGATCCGCCGTGTACCCTATTTGCGAACGCTAGTAACATTTGCGCTGTATACGACGCGACTCGCATGGGAAGCGCCGAAGCATGACATTCTGCATATTTTTTCGGCAGGTCTCTCCTCTTACAGCTTGTGGACGATACCAGCGTTGCTGTTAGGCCGGTTTTACAGGAAAAAGATTGTTCTGAATTATCGCGATGGGCAGGCCGAGCAGCACATTACAAAGTGGCGCACAGCAAAGCCAACGATTGAGCTGGCGGATCGAATTGTGACGCCATCCGGTTTCCTGGTCGATGTCTTCGAAAAGCACGGCATTCGCGCTCAATCGATCTTTAACATCATCGACGCAGGCCGGTTTCGGTACAGAAAACGGCGCAAACTGCGACCAGTCTTCCTCACCAACCGAATACTGGAGCCGCTTTACAACGTGGATTGCATTCTGCGGGCGTTTGCAATTATTCAGACGCGCTATCCAGATGCGAGCCTTACGATCGCGCACGATGGGTGCTGCCGGCCCGGGCTGGAGAAGCTAGCCGCGCAGTTGCGACTTCGCAACACACGGTTTATCGGGCGGGTGCCGCATGACCAAGTTCCAGAACTGTACGATTCGTCCGATGTTTACTTGACCAGCCCGAACATCGATTGCATGCCGGGGTCTCTGCTCGAATGCCTAGCTTCGGGACTGCCCATCGTAGCGACGAAGGCGGGGGGCATTCCGTACATCGTACGAGATCGCGAAACGGCCCTGCTGGTGGACATCAACGATCATGAGGCGCTGGCTGCGCGCGCGATTGAACTGCTCGAAAATGAAGATCTGGTCGAGCGGCTTACCGATCGAGGATTCGAAGAAGTCCAGCGGTATCACTGGGGGCCTGTTAGGGATCAATGGACGGCTTTATACGAAGAACTGGCGCGGGATAGGACCGCACGGCACAAACGCCTGCTCTGATTACAGGCCACTCGTTGCGGTCACGGCTCCGAAAAGCATCACTACGCGACAACAAAACGCCCAACCACATTAGCGAACAGCGAGTGCGATCGATTCTATTTCAGAGCCAGAGCCGACGCGCTGCACCATTTCCAACTTTCCAGAGCCCTGCTTTCGAAATATAGAAACTTCGTGTTGCGGGGGATCTTCGGCGATCGTGCGGCCCACGATCCAGATGCCGCCAGCGAGCAGACTGGCAATGGCGGAGCGAGCGCCCTGCGCCAGTTCCTCTTCGGAGAAGTAGGCCTGATTCAAGACATTCATAGAGCGAATCACGTGGCAAGGATTCGCCAAGCTCTCGAAAATGGAGCCACGGCGAATCATGAAGCGACTATCACCTCGCGCCAGGGCAAGCGCTTCGGGGTGAATGAGCGGCAGCTTCCGCAACCGGTATCCATCTCGGTCCAGCGGATCGTCGTTGAGCGCGTTGACCCAGGAATCCGGTACTGTGCAGAGAGGGAGCAAACTTCGCCAGCGGCGGCGGGCGTGCAGGTAGAGGAGCCGGTTCAAAGGGAGCGCTAAAGGCTCCGGAGGTTCCATACGGATTACAAAAGGAGGGCGGATATATTGAAGCGGGTGTCCGTCCGGTTCGAAAACGAAGCTTTCCTGAGACGCTGGATTGTCGATCTCGAGCAGAAAGAGCAGGATGTCCGAGGCGACAAAGCGAAGCTTTGGGAATACCGATAAAAGCGTCTTGGCCCATTCACAGGAAGTGAGGCAAGTGGAAGCCGCCCAGTCCTCGACACGAAGCTCATCTGACGGGTCAAAGGTTTCGGTCAACAGACTGTTTATCAACGGATCCAGATTGCGAAATCTATTCCGGTAAGTAGTGCGATAGATGCCACTCGAAAGGCGAACATGCGGCATGAGCCGCTCGAAGATAGCTGCGTCTTCGGGCGAAGGGTCCGGGGGGAGGCGCAGCAGGTCCAACGATATTCGACTCTTCGAGAGGAGATGGTACGCACGGGCGAGCAGCCCAGCGGGAGGAGCAGCGAAGAATGATTCCTTTTTCCAGACGCCAAGCTTTAACATGCCGGGACAGTCGCTCTGACGCCATGTTCTTGGAGGAGGGTTTCATACAGCGCTTCCGTGCGCTGGATCGTGATGCGAATCGAAAAGCGCTGGTGCGCGGTCACGACAGCCTGCTGCCGAAATTTCTGCCTCAGGTTGGCGTCAGCTACGGCGAGACGAAGCATTTGCGTAAGCTGCTCAGGACTGCCTGAATCGAAAACCAAACCATCGTCGAGATGAGTGATGAGCTCGGGGATCCCGCCTACGTTCGATCCGATCACACAGCAGCCACAAGCCATCGCCTCGAGTAACGCATTCGGAAAGCTTTCGGAAGAAGAGCAGTTGACGTAAATATCCATGGCCTGCATCGATTCGGCAACATCAGGGCGGGCAGGCTCGAAGCGACAAACATCTTGCATGCCGAGACTATCCCGTAAGGCCATCAAGCGTGGAACCTCAGGGCCACTGCCGACGAGAAGAAGCCGTGTGCCTGGATTGATTTGCCGCACCTGGGCAAAGGATTGAATCAGCCAGTCCATTCGTTTTTCCGGACGCATGACGCAGACGGAGCCGATGACGAGGGAAGCGCCGTCGAAAGGGACCGGCCGAGCGCCAGGCCGTGGATAAAAATCCGCCGGATTTACACCGTTGTAGCAGAGATATATCTTCTCCTCAGGAAGACCGATCTCCCGTTGCAGAGAGTCGCCGACTGCGCGAGAGTTGACGACTATCCGATCCGACAACCAGTCGCTTAGACGGAGCGCGATACGCTCCCGAAACGCGTACATATTTCGGAAGGAAAGCTGGCTGGTGATGACTACCGGAACACGGCACCAACGAGCGATGGGCGGCGCAAAAATATCGAGAGGCACGTCGAAGGCGTGTATCAATTGGATTCTATGCCGGCGAAGATACGCATTCAATTTGCGAGCGCCGCGAAGCGCCGACGAATTCATGAAGGATCTTACTGGAAGCCCGACGATGGGAACACCCGCGGCTGCTACTTCTCGAGTGCGAAATCCACCCTCGAAGAAAACGGCGACGTGGGGATCAAAACGCGCGCGATCCAATCCAACCGCAATCTTCGCGGCATCACGCTCGCATCCGCCATGATCTAACGAACGCACCATCAAAAGGACGGGCCATCTGCGCAACACTCCAATATAAACCGAACCGTCAGATCTCGAACCGTTCAAGCAGAGAGATCGTGGTCAGCCTCAAGGATGTATGGCGGCGCTCTCATACGATCACGACACGATCATTTTTTTCTTTCCGTATCTATATCAGCCAGTTACATGGGATTTATGGCAGGGAGGCCCGCGCTGACTGTTAGCGTTTGACCGAGTAGCAAGTGAGTCGCTACAGGGAAAAATCAAATGCATGCAATAAATCAAAACTGTGTGAAGACGATGCTGCGCTGCGGACTGATTGCCGCAGCCGCGATCTGGGCGATGAGCGGACAGACGCTGGTCAATCTTGCGACGCAGGGCCGCAACGTGGATTTCAGCAATGCGCCATCTACGCGACCGGTGAAGACCGGAACGGACCTGCCGGCTACCTGCTCGGTAGGCGATCTCTTCTTCCAGAGCAGCGCGCCCGACGGCCAGAATCTCTACGGTTGCCCCACGCCAAACAATTGGACATTGCTCGGCGCGCCGGCGGTTGCTTTCTATCAGACGGTTGACAATAATGCAACCGCTTTGACACAGGAACCGGCTCTGAACTTCTCAAGCGCCTTCGCGGCTACGGATGATTCTGGCTCTTCGGCGACGAATGTTGATCTCGCGCTTGTGAATTCGAGTGTGGGAACATTCGGAAGCTCGAGCCAAGTGCCGATGATTACGGTGAACGCTCATGGCCTGATCACCAGCGTTTCGACGGCTCCCATTGCCGTAGGTGGAGGTGCTGCGTGGGGATCAATTACCGGCACATTATCGAATCAGACAGACCTTGAAGATGTGCTGAATGCTCTTCAACCGGCCGGGAATTATCTTACTGCTCTCACCGGAGACGTAACAGCTTCCGGCCCTGGCTCAGTACCCGCAACTCTTGCGACGATCAATAGCGGGCCGGGGAAGTGCGGGGACGCCACGCACGTCTGCCAAGTGACGACAGATGGAAAAGGACGGGTGACGGCTCAAGCGCCTGTAACGATCACAGCAGGGGGCACCGGAACAGTGACGCATACTTCTGGCGCGCTCACGGCCGATCAACTAATCATCGGAAACGGAAGCGGAGATATCACGACGGGAGATCTGAGTGGCGATGTTACTACGTCCGGGACCACGGCTACGATTCTTGCGACCATCAATAGCGGCCCTGGGAAGTGCGGCGACGCTACGCACGTTTGCCAAGTAACGACAGATGGCAAAGGACGTGTAACGACGCAGACTCCGGTTTCAATTACCGCAACTACTGCATGGGGATCGATTACAGGCACACTTTCCAGCCAAACAGACCTTCAGACTGCGCTGGGCGGAAAGCAAGCGGCGGGGAATTACATGACCGGGCTGACGGGAGACGGAACGGCTTCGGGGCCGGGTTCTGCTGTCCTCACGCTTGCGACGGCGAACAGCGGGCCCGGCCAGTGTGGAGACGCGACGCATGTCTGCCAAGTAACTACCGATGGAAAAGGACGGGTGACGGCTCAAGCGCCTGTAACGATCACAGCAGGGGGCACCGGAACAGTGACGCATACTTCTGGCGCGCTCACGGCCGATCAACTAATCATCGGAAACGGAAGCGGAGATATCACGACGGGAGATCTGACTGGCGATGTCACGACGTCCGGAACTACGGCTACGATTCTTGCGACCATCAATAGCGGGCCTGGGAAGTGCGGCGACGCTACGCACGTTTGCCAAGTAACGACAGATGGCAAAGGACGTGTAACGACGCAGAGTCCGGTTTCAATTAGCGCAACTACTGCATGGGGATCGATTACAGGCACACTTTCCAGCCAAACAGACCTTCAGACTGCGCTGAGCGGAAAGCAAGCGGCTGGGAATTACATTACCGGGCTGACGGGAGACGGGACGGCTTCGGGGCCGGGTTCTGCTGTGCTCACACTTGTGACGGCGAACAGCGGGCCCGGCCAGTGTGGAGACGCCACGCATGTCTGCCAAGTAACTACCGATGGAAAAGGACGGGTGACGGCTCAAGCGCCTGTAACGATCACGGCAGGGGGCACCGGAACAGTGACGCATACGTCTGACGCGCTCACGGCCGGGCAACTAATCATCGGAAACGGAAGCGGAGATATCACGACGGGAGATCTGACCGGCGATGTTACTACGTCCGGGACCACGGCTACGATTCTCGCGACCATTAATAGCGGCCCTGGAAAGTGCGGAGACGCCACGCACGTTTGCCAAGTAACGACAGATGGCAAAGGACGTGTGACGGCGCAGACTCCGGTTTCGATCACTTTAGCTACCACATGGGGATCGATTACAGGCACACTTTCCAGCCAAACAGACCTTCAGACTGCGCTGAGCGGGAAGCAAGCGACGGGGAATTACATCACCGGTCTGAGTGGAGACGTGTCGGCTTCGGGTCCCGGCTCGGTATCCGCGACTCTGGCGACCGTCAACAGTGGGGCCGGCCAGTGCGGAGATGCCACGCACGTCTGTCAAGTTCAGACGGATGCGAAAGGCCGCGTTACAGCGCAAACGGCAATAGCGATCGCCGCTGGGGGTGGTAATGCAACCTCGATTCAGGGCGCTGCGGTTTCCTCGACCGCTCCCGCGAATTTGCAGGTACTTCAGTATCAAACAGCTTCGAACAGCTATGTGCCAGTCACGATTTCGGGTGGGGCCAGCAATTGGGCGGCAGGCGCTCTCGCGAACATTCCAGGCGGGTGCACGCCCGGGTCGGGGGTTTATCTGTACTTCGCCACCGATCAACCAGCGGGGCAGCAGGAGTATCAATGCTCTTCGACAAACACGTGGACACAGCTCATCAATGTTGGGCCCTCGGGAGCGCTTGCAATAGTAGGCGGCTCTTTAGATATTGTCACCAGCATCGTTCCGCGTCTCCCGAATACGAATACGTTCAGCGGATCGAACAGCTTCACGGGGCCGGTTTTCCAAATCGGTGGGACGTCGACCAATCCTGGTTGCGCTCAGGCTGCCGATATTGGAAAGATTTGGATCAACACCAGCTCCTCGATCAACACTTCCTACCAGGTTTGTCTTGCGGTTTCGGGCACGGTTCAGTGGGTGGTAAAGTAAATGCGACCTTTGCTCCTGTTTCTTCTTTCTCTCAGCGCATTTGCGCAGGTTCCAACGGTTACAATTACCGGGTCTGACACGATCTCTCACTCAGTTGTGGGGATCACGTTTTCAACTAATATTCAGCCGCTGACCATTCGCCTACGCTACATTGCAAGTCCGGGGACTTGCACATCAGGAACCGGGGGCTTCGTGCAAACCACCCTGGCAAACGGCAGCGGTGAAATTTCTCCGCGCTTTATCCGTATGAATGCGACCGGATTAGCACCGAGCACGCAATACCAGTTTTGCCCGGAAGCGACAACGGATGGAACGAATTGGAGTAGCGGAGTCGGGTCAACGTTCACCACCCTACCTTTGCCCGCGGTGCATCCCGCGCTTCCGATTCCACCCGCCACTTTTAAGAGTGACTATCCGAACACGGGGGGCTACACCGCTGTTACAGAGAATTCAAGTTGCTCAAGCTTTCAAACGGATCTCAATACGGCTGTTAACAACCTGATGGCAAATGGAAGTATCATCAGCATCCCCGCGGGAAGTGTCTGCGCTGGTCCGTTTACGGTGCCTGAGTTCCCGGATTTGATTCACTTCTCGCCATCGAGCGTGAGTACAACCAACAATACGATTGGGGTCACGACCAACGGATACCCGGAGGGGCAAGGTATCGTTTTCTCATACAACAACTACACCGGCACGCTGCCTGCGGGGATCGTCGACGGTTATCTGTACTACGTCCACATCGTGGACGCCAATGACTTCCAACTCTATTACGGAGGAACTTATGCGAATGGCGGAACGTTAGTTGCTTTGACGTCACAAGGCAGCGGGAGTCCCCGCTTTGCGTTGTGGCCGCGACCGCTGAAATACATCATCATTCGAACGGCGACACCGGATGCCCAGTTCACTCCCGAGCATGTCCGTACGGGACCGCAATGGGTCTCTCAAATGGCGACGTTAAAGCTCCCAATTGCAAATGTTGGAGGGGGCAACTCCAATATCGTTTTCGCGACGTCAATCGATCAAAACGTGGAGACTACCGCGGGGAACATAAGATTTGTTGGTATCGAATTCACAACGGATTCAAACAATGAAGCGTCAAACAACCCGCTTCCTTGGGAGAGTTTTATCCGCACTTATCAAACCGACTCGAATATTGTGTGGGACCGCTGCTACTTCCATGCCCAGCCTTTTCCGAACCGCATCCTGCGGCCATTTTTCTTTTTTGACGGAATGGACATAGCAATCAAAGATTCATACTGGGACAACTTTGACTATTGGCATGGCGCATTGAACGGCATGGCGGGAAACCTAACTGGAAATCACACGTTCACTATCGCGCCGGGCAGCATCTACTACGGAACGTCAAATCCGGGCATTTTGGCCAGCGCTCTAAATGTGACAATCTCGGGCACTCCGAACGGAGCAAGCGCTCCCGTTGAGGGCGCAGTCTATTACGACATGAGCGGCAATCTCACGGTCGGAACGCCTGCGGGTGTCACGGCGACAGCCAATCAAACAATAATCAACACCACTGTTCCAAACGGAAACGGAAGCTGCAACTACACGGATATTGTTTTTCCCGTAGACGCCAAAAACAGGCAAGCTGCTGGCCCGGTTGCGTGTTTCGGGGTCACGCCAACCGGCACGCTGACAAACATCGAGGCTGGGGATCCGTATCACACAGCCGAAGCATCGGAAGGCGCGACCAGTATCGCAGGCACTGGCCCTGGCCCTTTTCAGCTGTCGAATAACTATATCAGCGGAACCGGAATTGTCATTCACTTCGACGACAGCGGCGGAGCACGGATTCGCGGGGATTACCTGGTTCAGCGAAACAGGTGGCATTCCCCGATGGAGCACATGTACGGCGGGCCGGTCTCGAACGGTTACTGGTATGGACATAGGCAACCACTGGAGTGGAAGGGGGGCCAACGTATCCAAGTCGACGGCAACATCTTTGACGGCAGCTGGAGGGAGGTCGTGCCTTCGGCGATTTTCGTGGATGTGTCGCCCCGAAGTGGCGGCTACTCGACTGATGTGGATTTGACGAATAACACGTTTCAGCACGGACCCGGCGTAAGTGAGACGATCACCGCTTACGACAACTATCCGCCCTACATCGCAAAACCGGGCTTGCGCTATCGGTTTCTGAATAACCTCGCTTGGGACATCAATGGCTGGACCTACAGCGCTTATTCTCCGGGAAACAACAGCGGAAACGGCTGGGACTTTGAGTCCGGCGAATCGATGGAAGATGCGATTATTGACCACAATACGTTTTTCGATAACCGAGGGCGGGTGCCGTATTGGTTCGGTTGGGACGGATATCCGGGAGAAGGAATAAGCGTCACGAGCAACTTCCTGTTCTATACGTACGACAATAGCGGGGCTGTGGGCATCGCCAACAACTACAGCCCGGGATGTTCCGGGAAAGATGAAACCTACATGGATTGCGCCTGGACTCGAGGTATTCAAGCGACGAATTACCGGTTTCAGAATAACGTCATCATCCCGTCTTGGACAAATAGTCTCACAGTTAGCGGCCAAGTCTCGCAAGACGTTATTACATCTGCATTCCCGAATCTTTACGCGACGAATCCAGTGCTCTCGTCCTCGCTCGGAGGAGTTCCTCAGACCATTGCCTCTGTGGGCTGGTTCAACCCAAGCATTGTCGGCAACGCGCCAAATTTCCGCCTGCAGTCCGGAAGTGCGTTTATCTCCAGCGGCCAGCATCCCGCGGCAGACGGGCGCGATGTGGGAGCGAATATAGATGCGCTCGAAGCGGCACAGGGCAAAGTTATCCTGATTGACGCTCCGGCATCTTCCATCACGAGTACATCGGCGGCGATCGCCTTCATAGCCCCGGATAGCACGGGCTGCCCGGTCGATTACAGCAGTACTGATCCGAACGTGATTGCGGGGTTTACTCGAGTCGCTGATTCCGGCGGCACTCGCGCGAGAAGCATCAGTCTCACCGGACTTACGGGCGGGACCACGTACTATTACCGCGTAAACTGCGCTGTTCAACAACCATTAGGGAAGTTCCGAACAAACTGATCTGCTAACTGGGAAACCCCTCTATCCGTTGCGGGACGCCGACCTTAGGCAAAGTTTTGTATGATTTCTTCAGGCTACAAAACAGGTTATAGCGGAAGACTAGCCAAAAAGCTGCAATGCCGTCTCTTAATTTGATCTTCTTTCCCTGCTCATAGGTCCGGCCGTAGTAGCTTATCGGCACTTCGTACATGGCACAGCCTAGCTTGGCAACTTTGGCAGTCACTTCTATCTCAAAGCCGAAGCCCGTCGATGAAAGGATCATGTTGCGGATGATCTCACCTCGAAAGGCCTTATAGCCGGTCTCAACATCAGACAGATTGACATTGGTCAGGAGATTGGATACGAAAGTAAGCACTTTGTTGGCTAAATAATGGTAGAAATACAAAACGCGCGCTGCCCTCCGGACCAGGAATCTGGAGCCATAAACAACATCCGCAACGCCGTCGATTATGGGCTGAATAACGTGTTGGATTTCAGAGGGATCGTATTCGAGATCCGCATCCTGGACGATTACAATCTCCCCCTGTGTCGCCGCGAATCCCGTCCGGAGAGCGGCCGTTTTCCCGCGATGCCGGTGCTGCTTCAGAACCCGCACCCGCTCATGCTTAGCTGCGAGACACGATGCAATTTCAAAGGTTCTGTCGATTGAGAAATCGTCAACGACGATGATCTCCAAGAGGTTTGGAAGGCCGAGAAGCCTCTGGAGGACGTTAGCTAACGTTTGTTCTTCGTTATACGCCGGCACCACTACAGAAAGGGCTCTGTTTTGCACTACGGTCAGATTACCGCGAACATCAGTAACTGAGATATGGTTCATCACGGTTTCATGCCAGCTCTCAGGGAGTGTTTCACTACACGCGCGAGCCGACTAGCGCGATTGCGGGCCGATGGGTCGATGTGCTGAGAAGAATACTTTTTCGGGTCTACTGGAAGGCAGAGTCGACGATCGTCCCCGGGCTGACAAGCTCCCAATACTGCTACTACACGAAGCTGCGAGCGATGGTTCCGGGAAAAGTATGGCTCGATGTCGGTTGCGGTCATCAGGTGTTCGCCGAGTGGATGAAGAAGGAGCAAGCCGAAGTTGTTGGCAGTTGCAAAGTAGCCTGCGGCATTGACGTCGACTGGGTAGGGCTAAAGGCCCATCCCGACATTCGCAATAGGGTTTTCGGCGATCTTACAGACCTGCCGTTCGAATCCGCGTCCCTGGATCTAGTTAGCGCAAATATGGTGGCCGAACATCTCGATAAGCCGGAAGGCATTCTCACCGAAATCTACCGCGTTCTGAAGCCCAACGGCGCGTTCATTTTTCATACTCCGAATTCCCTCGGCTGGGCAATTCAGATCGCATCGCGGATTCCGGATGCTTTGAAGAAAAAGCTGATCTGGTTTCTTGAGCGGAGAAGGGCGGAAGATGTGTTTCAGACGCATTACCGCATGAATACGCCGTCGGCCATCAGGGGGCTGGCGGCTCGCTCCAATTTTGTCGTGGAGGATATCACGATGGTGAGCAGTTCCGCGGCTACCATTATGCTTGGCCCCGTGGCTTGGATCGAGCTGCTTTATATTCGCTATTTACAAAACCCGAAGCGGGCGAAATTCCGGTCTAATATCGTCGCTGTATTACGCAAAGAGGCTGACGAGAGATTCATGTGACAATTGCGTGTGATTAGACGAACCCGATCCTCGGTGCTGATCCCGCTCAGTGCATTCGTTGCAGTGGGGATTCTGCTTCTGCCCATGTATCGATACGAGCTGAGCCCCGATGCGATTTCGTATTTATCCATTTCCAGTGAATACGCCACCGGCTACTGGCACGAGGCGGTAAATGCTTATTGGAGCCCTTTGTATAGCTGGTGTATTGCGACGCTGCTTGTAGTCCACTTGCCCGGCATTTTGGCAGCCAAGCTGGTTGCGCTTGGCGCAGGCGTTCTGGCGGTTTTCGGATTACATCGCTTATCGCTGAAGTTTGATATGGCCGAGTGGTCCCGGCGAGCCTTTCTCTCGATTTCCGCGGCCATGGTGCTGGCCTTCGTAATGCAGATCAACTCGCCCGATCTGCTTTTCACGGCAGTGCTGCTCCTGTATCTTGCCTTAATCTTCGATCCCGCTTATCCGCTATCGCGCTATAGCGGCCTGCTCTGCGGAGTGCTCGGAGCGGTGGCCTACCTCGTTAAGAGCTACGGCTTTATTTTCTTTGTAGCTCATTTTGTCCTGTTCAGCGTTCTTCTCTGGTCGCTGCCGGAGAACCGGTCAAAGCGATCTCACATTCTCAGGCACCTCTTTGCGGGACTCGCGATTTTTCTCGCGATCTCGAGCCTGTGGATCATCAGCCTGCACGCGAAGTATGGGAACTGGATGCTAAGCACAACGGGGGATTTCAACCATCGGCTGACAGGTCCGGAAGCTGCGGGATATCCGCAGTTTCGGCACTTGATACCTCCGGCGAGCGAACACGCCATTACCGCATGGCAGGATCCCTCTCCTTCCTGGCTGCCGCCCTGGAATGCGCTAGGCAGCCGCTCCAATCTAAAACATCAAGTCAAGCTTATTTACCACAACACCAAAAGCCTATTTCAGTTCTGGGCGTACACAACACCGCTTTTTGCAGCTTTGCTGCTCGGATATATCGTGCTGTGCCTGAATTCGGCGAACACGCGACGAGAGTGGATCTATCCGATCTTGACCATGGCCTTGTTCTCTGCCGGGTATCTGCTGATCACTGTGGAGGATCGCTATTTCTGGCTCACGGATTTGCTATTGCTTTGGATAGCTTTTCGCACGCTGGATCTTCTATTAAAAAGGACTGCACTTACCGCGTCTGCCAGAGTGGTGCTAGTGTCCGGCGTGGTGTTCTCGTTCCTTGTTAACCCCATCCTCATCCTTCACGCGCACTCTTTTGAGGATCGCGATGTATACCGGTGGAGCGAACAGATTAAGCAGTCGGGTGTAAAGCGGGGCCGCTTGGCATCCTGTTCCGATTGGCAGGATTCAGCCTACCTGGCCTACATTCTGGGGATGCCATATTATGGAGTACCCGCGCCAGAGCCAGAAGCCGATGAGGTCGCTCACCAGCTGAACCCGGATTATCACGCAGTTTCGGTTTCAGGGACAGACCGGAATCAGATTCCCGGGATATTATCAGTGGGCCGAATCGACTATTTCATCATGTGGCCAAGTTGTGGGCCGATATGGCCTGCGATGAACCAAGCAGTCGCCAAGGCGGGAGGTATTGAGATTGTTCGGATCAATGAAGCGAACGGTAACCCTCAGCAATAAGAACAGGCGAAAGTGACGATAAAAGCCCGCGAATGGGACTATTAGATAGAGAAGTATGAGGGCCACTGAACTCGACAGGAGCACGGCCGTTCCGGCCTCATACAACGCGCACACGGAAGTGAACCGTTCCGGGCTGGAAACTGCCTACCCCGCCAAAGGCAGCATAGCGGTCAAACTGCTTGCTTTCTATATCTTCCTGGTAGTCAGCCGCGTGCTCGACGTATCACCGATTTGGTTTCTCCACATCCCGATGATCCTGCTGATCGTGCTGATCATCACCATGGTGTTCCGCGGCGACATCCGGACCATCTTCTCCTCGAATATATCGCGGTGGTATATCGCGTTCACGGCTTGGGTTGTGCTGTGCTTTCCGCTGAGTTCGTGGCGCAGCGCAAGCCTGCATTCCGTGCAAGCAGCGCTACTAGCACTGGCGATCTATCTAGTCATTTTCCAAACGATTAAAACCGAGGCCGAGTGGCGAAAAGTAACCGGCGCGTATGCATACGCAGTTTTCGTGGCGAGCATACTGAGTTTCTTTCTCGGCCGAATGGTTGAGGGACGTATTTCTCTGGTGAACGGCAGCCTGGCAGATCCGAATGAATTCGCTTTGATCCTGGTGGTGGGTCTGCCGTTTTGGTGGTTGAAGGCGAGCCGCTCAGGAGGCCTCCGGAAGCTGTTCTGTTTCGCGTGCACCGTTCCAATATTTGTAGTGTTTGGACGGACAGGATCACGTTCGGGGCTGATTGCGCTTTGCGCGTTATTCGGTATCGTAATGCTGTTCGCGAAGCCTAGTCAAAAGATCCTGATCGGGCTGCTCGCGTTGTTCGTAATGGGCGCCGGAGCTTTGTTTTTGCCCGAATATTTGAAAGTCCGTTTCACCACGGTTTTTTCGCGGCATGCTAACGAACAGCTGGATTCGCAGACTCGCGAGCGATTAGGCGGTGATATCGGTTCCAGCGAAGGGCGCGAAATGCTGCTGATTCAGAGCTTGAAAATGACGTTAGAACATCCAGTCTTCGGAGTAGGTCCCGGTGTATTTGCCTCCGCCAGTTGGGACGAGCGGTGGAAGAAAACTGGATCTGGCGGGACGCTGTTGGTCTCTCACAATACCTACACGCAGATATCGAGCGAAACCGGGATTCCAGGATTCGTTTTGTTCGCTGGGACGCTTCTTGTGTGTCTCAAGTACGCCGCTTCGAATTATCGGCGAGCAAAGAGCATCAATCCCGAGTTAGCTAAGAATGAGTTTTATCTGCTTGCATCGTTGTCCGCTCTTTCGGTGGGAATTTTCTTTCTGAGCGTGGGTTATACCCATACTCTTGCGGTTATGTTCGCTTTGTCTGCTTGCCTGCACAGAATTCCGGCAGAGTCTCAGGCTAAAGAGGTTGTGGAACCAGCTACATCAAGCTCGCCTTTCTCAGCAACCAGAGTGCCGCCAAAGCGGGTGGAATCGCCAACGCAAGTGCCCGGGCCCGCAGTTCGAAGCCACACTCGCTTCCGGTCTCTACGCCGGTTCTAATATGTGCGGAATTGCAGGGTTCTTAAAGCTGAACCAAAGACCCAACCCAGGCGGCGTGGGGATCGCCGAACTGGCGCGCATGATGGATGCGATTAAGCATCGCGGGCCGGATGGGCACGGTATCCATGACGACGGAACTGCGCTGCTCGGCCATCGCCGGTTGAGCATCATTGATGTCGCCGGCGGACATCAGCCGATGTCAAATGAAACGGGCTCAATCTGGATTACCTTCAACGGCGAAATTTACAATCATTCGGCGCTGCGGCCCAAACTCGAGCGGGCAGGTCATCGATACGTAACGCGGTGCGACACGGAAACAATCGTTCACGCCTACGAAGAATACGGGCCTGATTGCGTCCGTCAATTCCGGGGGATGTTCGCATTTGCGATCTGGGACGCAGAACGGCGCAAGCTCTTCTGCGCACGGGATCGGATGGGCATCAAACCTCTCTATTATTTTGTAAATTCGCACGTTTTCGCCTTCGCCTCTGAAATTAAAGCGCTGCTCCGGCACCCGCAGATCGAGACGGCATTTGAGGAGACGCTTCTGCCCGAGTATCTTGCTTTCGGATACACGAGCGGCGAGGCCACGTTATTCCGTGGTATTCGCAAGCTGATGCCCGGCCACATGCTCACAGTCGATGCCACTACAGGACAAATCGATCTGCGCCAATATTGGGACGTTCCTGAGCGTGGCACTGCCGAACGTAAACCCGATGAGGAATGGATCCGCGAATGCCGAGAGCGGTTGGAGGAAGCTGTCAGCACGCGCCTGATGAGCGATGTTCCCTTAGGGATGTTTCTCAGCGGCGGCGTGGATTCAAGCGCCATTGCCGCTCTGATGAAGCGGATGCGGACTGAGGCGGTGAAGACATTTGCGGTGGGCTACCAGGAAGAGGCTTACAGCGAACTATCGTACGCCAGGCAGGTCTCAGAAGCGATTGGGACGGATCACCACGACGTGGTGATCGGCATGGATGACTTCTTCACCGCTTTACCGCGGCTGGTGTGGCACGAAGACGAGCCCATCGCCTGGCCGTCGAGCGTATCCCTTTATTTTGTTTCAAAGCTCGCCGCCGAGCAAGTAAAGGTGGTGCTTACGGGAGAAGGAAGCGATGAGCTCTTCGCCGGATACCACCGGTATCAACACTATTTGTGGAACCGCCGGTGGGCCGATATCTATGGAAGAGTTCCCGCCGCGCTTCGGGACGGTGTACGCCGTTTTATCGGCGATTCGCGACTGCTCTCGGCGGACCTGCGGCGCAAACTGCAGCACACGTTTATCGGAAGAGACGGAAGCATCGAATCACTGCAGCTCGACAACTTCTATGCCGCTTTTTCAACTCCCGAGCGGCTGTTGATGCTCCCGCAACAGTCGGTTCAACCTACCAATCCGTACGCCACCTATCTCAGCTATTGGAATGCGCGCTCGGGATCAGTGCTTTCACAGATGCTCTATGCCGATCAGAAGACATACTTGGTGGAACTCCTGATGAAACAGGACCAAATGAGCATGGCATGCTCGATTGAGAGCCGTGTTCCGTTTCTCGACCATCCATTTGTGGAGTTTGCCGCATCCGTTCCTGACCATATGAAGATCCGAAACGGCGCAGGCAAGTACATCATGAAACGTGCAGTGGAAGATCTGCTTCCGCGCGACATCATATATCGCAAGAAGATGGGTTTTCCGACCCCGCTCCGCAAATGGTTGCTGGATGACCGCGCTGAGCCGCTATTTGCGCTTCTGCTAGACAAAAGAAGGCTGCTCGCCGAATATGCCGACCTTGGATATGTTGAGACTTTGATCTACCGCCAGCGCAGCCGGACTGAAGATGCAACCGATCGTCTCTGGCGTCTCTTGAACCTTCAAATTTGGGGCGACCTGTTCATAACCGGTCGTGGGCAAGAGCACTGGGACGGGCTGCTGTTTCCGTCGATGGCCCAAGTGGCCGTATGAAGATTCTGTGGGTGAAAACAGATTTCCTGCACCCGACGACACGGGGAGGGCAGATCCGCACGCTCGAAATGCTGCGGGAATTGCACAAGCGGCACGAAGTTCATTACGTGGCTTTCGATGACCCGTCGAACCCGGAAGGAGTCCGCCGCAGCTCCGAATATTCAGCGCACGCCTATCCTGTCCCTCATCGTTTGGTTTCGAAACGTTCTCCGCGCTTTGCGGGGCAGTTGCTCGCCGGCCTTTTTTCAAAGTTTCCCGTGTCAGGCATGCGCTATCGTTCCCGCGCGATGCGCGATACAATCGCCAAGCTCGTCTGCGAACAGGATTTTGACGCGAAGGTCTGTGATTTCCTTTTCCCCAGCATCAATATCGACAACATGAATGAGTGGGTGCTCTTCCAACACAATGTTGAGACCTTGATCTGGGAACGGCACGCACAAACTGCACGAACCTTGGCACACAGGATTTTTTTCGGCCTGCAAGCCCGTCGCATGCTCGAATGGGAGCGTTCGGTCGCGCTTTCTGCATCGCATGTCATCGCTGTTTCCGACATAGACGAGCAAATCATGCGGGAGCGATTCGCCATTAGTTATATTTCGTCTATTTCGACGGGCGTTGATCTCGATTATTTCGAACGGCCGGCTTCAACAGAGCGCGTCTTTGATCTGGTTTTTGCCGGATCGATGGACTGGATGCCGAACGTGGACGGAACACGCTGGTTCGTGAGTGAGGTGCTTCCGCTGATCCGCGCGCGAAGACCTGACTGCCGCGTGGCGATTGCCGGCAAGAACCCTCCGCCTTCCCTGATTGGGGAAAGAAAGGATCCGCTCCTTACAGTGACCGGCACGGTGCCTGATATCCGGCCCTATCTGTGGGGATCAGCCGTTTCCATCGTGCCGCTGCGAGTGGGGGGCGGAACTCGTCTCAAGATTTTCGAGGCGATGGCGGCGGAAACGCCGGTCGTCTCAACCACAATAGGATCCGAGGGCCTGCCGGTCGAGCACGGAAAGACGGTCCGCATCGCCGACACCCCAGGTGCATTCGCCGCTGAATGCCTGGACCTGCTTTCCAGCGACCTGGCACGCTCTACGCTTGCTGCGAACGCACTTGCACTCGTTCGGGCGAACTTCTCATGGGAACAGGTGACGCGTCGTTTCGAGCAGACACTTCGTTCCGTACACGCCTCCACGATCCAAACAGCATGAGTGGTGCTGTTATTATTTTCGCCTCGAGCGTCGCGTTCGTGGTGTATGTTCTGGCCGGATATCCGATCCTCCTGGCAATCTATGCGCGCCTGTTCCCGCAGCCCATTCGGAAAGCGCCTATGCGGAAACAAATTTCGATCGTTGTTCCCGTCCGTAACGGAGTGCGCTGGGTCGAGAACAAGATCCGCTCTTTGCTCGAGTCAAGTTATCCGGCTGAACTGATGGATGTCCTGATCGTTTCCGATGGTTCGACTGACGGCACGGATGAGATCGTCGCAAATTATCCGGACACGCGCGTTCACCTGATGCCCCTGCCTTCGAGCGGTAAGGCCGTGGCCGTTACCCGCGGTCTGGAGAGCGTTTCGGGCGAAATCATTGTGCTTACGGACGTGCGGCAGATATTCGATGGAGACGCGCTCTCGAAGCTAGTGGCCTGTTTCGCCGAGCCGTCGGTCGGTGTAGTAACGGGAGAACTGGTTATCCGCGAAGGTCTCAGTCGCGAGGAATACAATACTGGCCTGTATTGGCGATATGAGAAGTGGATCAGGCGCAATCTCAATCGCGTTAATGCGATGCTGGGCGCGACTGGCTCGATATACGCGATTCGGCGCGAGCTGGTTGCGCCAGTGCCATCTGAAATTCTTCTGGACGATGTTTACATACCGTTTGTAGCCGCGTTTCGGGGATTCCGAATCTTTTTCGAGGACCAGGCGAAGGCTTATGACCTGCCGACGGGTTTGCACTCAGAATTCTGGCGCAAAGTACGGACGCAAGCTGGCGTCTGCCAGATCATTTCCCGATTTCCTGGTCTTCTTTGGCCAGGAAACCGCCGGTTTATACATTTCGTTTCGCATAAGCTTGGCCGTTTGCTGCTTCCATACGCGATGCTCGCCATCGTGATCAGTAGTTTTGGGCTGCCAGAGGCCTGGCGAAGAGTCGCGTTGATCGGGCAGGCAGTTTTTTACGGCTTCGCGCTGCTTGATCCAGCCATTCCAGAGAACAATCCGTTGAAGAGACTTTCCGCAGTGATCCGCGCCTTTGTGGTCTTGGTGGCGGCGGCTCTCTGCGCCCTGACCGTGTTCTTCAGGCCCCCTGACCGATTGTGGAAGGAGACACGCGTCGGGCCAGCGCGATCGACCGAAAGAGCGGATGATTTAACCCGGTAGCCGCAAACGCGAATTCCCGGATTTATGCGCGTCATCGCGCTGGAAAATCTGGATCTGTCCAGTCGCGGGGGAAGACGCCCGGGGAAAAGTCGCGATCAAATGCATTCGGGCAGATTGCTGAACCGTCTCTTTAAGAAGGCGGTCATGAAGGAAATGAGTCTGAGGAGCGAACGTGTCGAGAACAACCAGGTTTACGTTTTGCTGGTCCAGGTAATTCATAACTTCCGCGGGGTTAGAAAACAGACTGCGATATTCCGACACATTCCAGTCGACATCAGCCAAGGCTTTCGTGCCGCGGATTATGGTGCGACTCGGATGCGGTTCATCCATGGCGATTTCAGATACTAACAAGCCTTCGCCGCCCGATTCCGAAGAAACGAGGATAGTCGCCGCGCGCGAGCTGGGAATCGATGTAATGAAACGGGCCGCCTCGGTGTAGCCGTAATGCCTTACCTGGGGTATTGCAAAGGTCTGAAATGAAAAGACCACCGCGGCTGCAATTGCGATCAAAGCACGGCGCCATCTGGCGAGCGGATTCCCGAGCGGCAGACGGTCAGCAACCCAGATCCCGCCCGCGAAGAGAAAGAGGATCAGAGCCGGAACTGCGATCAACAATTTACGATCCTCTACTCCTGCGGGAACGAGTGAGTGAAAAATCCAAACCGCCAAAATGAGCGCCAACATTACGGCCGGCCGTGCAGCCACTGGCTTACGAAGCATCGGCGCAAGAACCGTCACTACAATACCGATCGCGATCAGGGCCGAAAGGACGGGACCCGGAATGGCTATGAAGATAAGCAGGAATTGCCCAAGAGCGCTCCACGTGTATGAAAGACTTGGTTTCGAGGCCGCCCATCCTCGCTCGGCGACTTGCATGGTCATCAGCTGCCAAGGCAGGCATGAGAGTGCGATCAGAAGCGCTGATATCCAGAACCGCGGGCGCATTACCAGCCGGAGCTTGCGCGTAAGAAGAAGCGCGACCGGCGGTATAAATGCCAGCAACCAGCCGTTCCCCTTGGTCAATACGGCGAGGGAGAAGAAAATTCCAAACCCCAGATTGTCCTGCCAGCGCTCCGATTGAAGATAACGGATGAAGTAAATCGCGCTCCAGAAACATAAGAGCGTCAGCAGAGTCTCAGACATCTCTTCATCTGTATAGGTCTGCACGAGCGGCAGGCAGACCGTCAGCGCGCCGGCGATGACGGCGGCTTTCCAGCCAAACCAGCGTCGCGCTTCGGTATAAACGGCATACGCCAGCAAAGCCGTTGTCAAAGCAAGTTCGAGGCGAATAGAAGCACGGGAGGAGGAAAACAGCGTCATCCAAACCGCTTGTACGGCATAGAAAACGGGAGGCCAGTGCCCGAAAGCTACTTTCGGATAGTGATGATAAAAGTTCCACGCGAACTGCAGGGGCGGGACGGCTTTCAGGTCCGTGATGTAGTTGTGAACCATCAGGGAGGTTACGTAATGCGCTGGCTCGTCGGGGTAGCCGCTGAACTCAGCGTGATAAGCGCCGCTCGCGATCTGAAGTGCGACAACGACCGCGAAAAAGAAAAGGAAGACCGCCACCGGGCGGAGCGACGGCGCGGCTGGCATGCGGCTTTGCGGCCGGATCGTAACGCCCGACTCACTCGGCGGCACATCTAACTGCCTGTCCAGAATCATTTACGCACCCTCAACACGAATATGCAGGGGGTAGCTCCTCTCTCTATGATACTTGTGGAATTCGCAGACGTGCTTAGCCATTTACGAGCTCGAAATGCGAACCACCGACATTAGTTTCGGCGCTTTTTGATGAACTCTGTACGGCAGTATGGCGATTTTTCTCGCGAGTTTTCCCCTATTTTGGGCACGAACGAGACTTAGATTCCGGGCATCCTCACTACATATAGCTGAGAGTCCTTGTAAGGGCCGGGAAAATCTCCTAAATACCTTACAAGCGCATGAATATCAAGCAGGCGGCGAAGCAGCCAGTCTTCCGGGTAATCCGGCGTGCCGAGAACCAGGAACTCCGGATGTTCGCGCACAAACTTCTGATAAGGCTCCACGGTAGCTCGAATAGGAAAGTATTGTTTAATCAGCGGAAAGGCTTCAAAAATGGTCGCGTGAGCATAGCGGATGGCCAAATCGCGATCACATAGGTAATAGAGACGCGACACGGTACTCGGGCCGGCATACCTGTCCATTTCGAGGAAGGTCAAGCCGCTTGCCGCGACCAGCGGCAGGTCCGGGCGAACCCCTTGGATAAAAGGCGGCTGGAGGGACGTGGAGGAAGCAGATCTCCACGCGCGCAAAACCGTGAGCGCGGGTGGAACGAGATTCACGCTCGCAACATAGACCAGCAATATGCAACAGGCGACTGCGCCAGCGAGACGATTCACGTTCGTATTCGCCGCGAGAAAGAAGGCAAACAGGAGCCCATATGCGAGTACGGCAGGACCGCTGTAGCGATGAAAAGCGACCCCGTGCGACCGCATTAAGACCAAGTTGATGATTACGGGTATGGTGAGCAAACCTGCGGTGAAAACGGCATCAAGCAGCTTCCAAGAGACGCCGTTCACGGGTTCCCGGCGCTGTCGCCGGAAAACCACCAGCATTGGGATGCAAAGCCCAGCCAGCAGGACCAAGCTCTCCGGCTCGAGGGTGCGGTAAAAAAAACCTATGATCTTGCTGGGCGATGCCTGAAAAGAGGGCGGGAAGACGGCTGCCTCATAGCGCCTCATCGTAGCCATGTAGGCAAATAGGATAAGTGACGGAAGAAGCAGAGCGGCCCAGACGGGCAGGTCGAACTTGCGCGAGCGATACCAACGCATCAGCTCCGCCAGGCAGAATGGCCCGATGTAGAACACGGTGAAGAAATGGCTCAGCATCATGCCTGTGACTGCTAGCCCGAGGATTAGAACGGCAGCCCACCTCCTTCGTGAGTCGACCGCGCCTTGCCAGGCGAGCATCGCAATACCGAAAAATCCGATAATCAGACCGTAAGGACGCGCTTCGGTCGAAAAAGAAAAAAACGGCGTTGACCAAAAGACCAGCATCGCCAAAAGGCCGTAGACCGGACGGAGACGCTTGGAAACAAATCGATAGAAGCACAGGCTGCCGGCAAGGAATCCCAGCATCGATGGGAACCTTGTCGCATACACGTTATCTCCGAGCAGAGCGAGCGAAGCCCGCACAGCCAGATAACTCAGGGGAGGATTGAGATCGAGATGGACCGCCTGCCAGAAACGCTCCATTGACGGAGATTTAGCGATGTAATAGGTAAACAGCTCGTCGTGCCAGAGCTGCCGCGTTACCGACAGACCAGTGATGGCGAGATACAGCACGGTCAGGGCCGCGAGCATAAGCGTCGAGTCGAAAGGGGTGAATCGCGCGCGTTCTAGTCGATCGCGAGCTGTAAGAAGCCAGGCGGTAACGAGAGGCTTAGGGCGGTGTTCGGAAGGAGATAATGCTGGGCGGACAGTCGCCAACGAGCAATTGTAACGGACCCTACATAATCTGTAAAGCTCGCAAAATCATGGATCCACGAGGCTGGTTCACACAGAGACGGTCGCAGTCTCCTGTTTCTCCTCGTGATACTCCTGCTCCGTGTTGAGGGCCCAGAGGTTCTCCCGGCTGCGGACGTTTCCTATGATGTTGTCCACGGCCGTCATGGCAGTGAGCATGGAATGATCCTGATTATTGTACTTGTGCATGCCATTACGGCCGACGAGAAACAAATTGTCCAGACCGTTGACCCAGGAGATCACTTCGGGAAACCGGTTGTAGGAACCAAAATACGCGGGATACGTCTTCGGCATCCGGATGACTGTCGCGTCTAGAACATCCTGAGCTTCGAGAATGTTCATGGATGCCAACTCGGCCTTCGCAAGGTCGATCATTTCAGCGTCAGTTTTCCGCCATAGCGCGTCGGTGTCGTTGCAGAAGTACTCCAAGCCGATCCACACATTCGTTGGGTTCGCCACCATAAACGGACTCCAATTGTTGAAAATCTGAAGGCGGCCAACCAGGACGTCCGGCTCCTGGACATAAATCCAGTTATCCTTGACCAGTTCTCCCGTATCTTCGCGCAGTTTAATGCGATTGCACAGAATGCCTACGGTGATGAAATCGCGATAGATGAGCCCGTCCGAGATTTGTCGAATAGGTTCGGGCGCGGCCGGGTTCATTGCGGCAATCAGTTCCTTGACGGGCATTGTCGAAAAGAAATAATCGCCCTGAAAACGGCGAGTCTCGCCAGTTTGCGTGTTCGTGGCGGATACCGCAATTACACGTTCGTTTGTGCGTTCTATCTCATCTACCGTCCAGTGCGTCAGGATTTCGCCGCCAAGCTTTCGGACCCGCCCGGATACTTCCTCCCACATCTGACCTGGGCCGAATTTTGGATAAAGAAACTGTTCGATCAGGGATGTCTCCACGTCTTTTTGGGAGATATCCTGCCCCCGTTTCGGGACCAATTTTTTGAGGATGTGAGTGATCGTTTTATAGATGGATAGACCTTTGATCCGCTGCGCGCCCCATTCTGCGCTGATTTCTTTGCAATCGATACCCCAGACCTTTTCCGTATAAGATTTGAAGAATGTCAGGTAAAGCTCGCGGCCGAATCGATTTATGAAGAACTCTTCCAGATTGGATTCGTTTCGGATAGGAAAAATCAACGCACGCAAATAGCTAAAGCCTATGCGCATGGTCTTGAGCAGGCCAAGCTTTCGGATGGTATCGCCACTGAGAGTAATGGGATAAGAGAAGAACTGCCGCATGAAATAGATTCTGGATTTGCGGCTACGGACCAGCATGACGCAATCTTCCGTATCAGGATCCGCTCCTTGAGGATGAGCGGCAACTGTCGCGGTCTGCTGTTGATATGTGATTTGAGTGTGGTTGCCATTGACCGCCTGCATGGGCAATATCTTCAGCCACCAGCGCATGACGCGGTCTGATTTCGAGAAGAAGCGGTGGCCGCCGATATCGATACGGTTGCCCTTGTAATTGACGGTCCGCGAGATTCCGCCCATGTAGTCGCTTTTTTCGAGCACAATCGGCGCGATATCCGTTCGCGTCAGCAATTCGTAAGCGGCTGTAAGACCAGCCGGTCCAGCGCCAACAATCACGGCACGCTGGCGATGGTCTGGCGGGGGCTCCATGACTCCGGTATTCTTCAGTCTACAAAGCGGCATGCCTGCTGACACTCATGGCCTTACTAAATGGATCGGCTGAATAGCGAGAAACATGAGGCCCGTCAGTGAGGCTTAGAATTGTCGGTATGACGAAGAAGCGGCGGCTTCTCTCACACATCAAACCGCTTAAATATCAAACAGCCGTTTGTGCCGCCGAATCCGAAACTGTTCGAAAGGGCGTACTCGATCTCCATCGGCCGGGCCTGGTTCGGCACGTAA
This sequence comes from uncultured Acidobacteriaceae bacterium, assembly GCA_963758245.1. Classification (GTDB taxonomy): domain Bacteria; phylum Acidobacteriota; class Terriglobia; order Bryobacterales; family Bryobacteraceae; genus Bog-105. The sequence continues at coordinate 319,547 of CAVWUV010000011.1, forward strand.
TCGAGATCGCATTCGGGATCCGGGAACTCGTAGTTGACCGTGGGCGGCGCAACCTGATCGCGAATAGCGAGAACAGTAATCCCGGCCTCTAGCCCTCCTGCTCCACCAAGCAGATGACCGGTCATCGATTTCGTCGAGCTCACGGCAAGCTTTCTCGCGTGCTCTCCGAAGGCATGCTTCAGCGCGATTGTTTCAGCCTTGTCGCCGAGCCCGGTGGATGTCCCGTGAGCATTCACGTACTGCACTTGTGAAGGCTCAATCGCGGCGTCCAGCAGCGCATTCCGCATTACGCGATATCCACCGTCGCCATCTTCGGGCGGAGCCGTAATATGATGTGCATCCGCGCTCATACCGTAGCCCACCACTTCAGCGATGATCGGCGCATCACGCCGTTGCGCGTGTTCCAGATCTTCCAAAACTAGGATTCCGGAGCCTTCCCCGACTACGAAGCCGTCGCGCTCCTTGTCCCAGGGACGGGATGCCCGGTGCGGCTCTTCATTCCGCGTCGAGAGGGCCCGCATGGCGGCGAAACCGCCAATCCCCATGGGCGTTACGCAAGCCTCGCTCCCGCCGCAGATCATGACATCCGCATAACCGTGCTGTATCAGCCGGTATGAGTCACCAATGGAATGAGCGCTGGTTGTGCAGGCGGTAGCTGTCGCCGAGTTCGGGCCTTTCGCTCCATAGCGGATCGATACGTACCCGCTAGCCAGGTTCACAATGCAGGAAGGAATAAAAAACGGGGAGATTCGGCTCGGCCCGCGTTCGAGCAGTATTTTGTGCTCGCGCTCAATCACCTCAAACCCGCCAATGCCGCTCCCTATGTAAACGCCGGTCTTCTCCGCGTCTTCAGGAGCAACGTTGAGCCGAGCTGATTCGACTGCAAATCCGGACGCAGCCATGGCGAACTGTATAAATCGCCCCATCTTTTTGACATCTTTTTTGTCGACGTAAAGCAGAGGGTCAAAGCTCTTCACTTCGCCGGCAATCCGGCAAGCGAAATCCGACGCATCGAATTGAGTGATTTGCTCGATTCCGTTCGTTCCGTCCCGGATTGCCGACCAGCACTCTTCTGTTCCACTGCCGACGGAGCTCAATAAGCCGATCCCGGTGACAACTACTCTTCGGGGCGTCATTGCCTTGCCGTATGTTCCATTTCCACGGAAGGACACGGTTCGTCCGGCAATTACTTCTTCTTGTCCTCGATGTACTTGATCGCGTCACCGACAGTCTTTATCTTTTCGGCGTCTTCATCCGGAATGTCCAGGTCGAACGCTTCTTCGAACGCCATGACCAGTTCCACGATATCCAGGGAGTCAGCCCCTAAATCGTCCACAAACGACGCGCTTGGGTCCACCTGGTTTTCATCCACACCCAATTGCTCGACGATGATTTGCTTTACTTTTTCTGCTACTGGCATTCACTGTTCTCCTGTACTCGCAAAAGCATCTGTTACTCCGGCGAAGCCGCCCGGTCCAACACTCTAAACTACCTCATTAGATGTTGTCAGACCGTTTGCGTGTCCTCTATCTGCACGGCTTCGCCTCCAGTCCCGTCTCCCGGAAGGCTCGATTCTTCGCCGAAAAGCTCGCAGAATTGGGCCTTTCCCTCGAGGTTCCAGACCTCGCTGAGGCAAATTTCGAGAATCTCACCATAACCGGGCAGTTGAAGCTGATTGAGCGCGTTTGTAATCATCAGCCGGTCGCCCTCATCGGTTCGAGCTTGGGCGGCTACCTAGCCGCCCTCTATGCGGCTGGCCATTCCGAAGTGAAAAAGCTCGTCCTGCTCGCGCCAGCCTTTCAGTTTTATCAGCTCTGGGCTGAGGAGCTCGGGCCTGATCGGCTGGATTTTTGGAGAAAGGCAGGTTTCATGCCGATATTCCACTATGGAGAGGAACGCGAGGTGTCGCTCGGTTACCAATTGATGGAAGATGCCGTCCGGTACGATTCTTTCCCGGACTTTTCTCAGCCCGCTCTCATCTTTCATGGAACCCGGGACACTGTTGTTCCCGTTCAATATGCAGCGGCCTTCGCCGAAGCTCATCCAAATGCCCGGCTTATACGCTTGGAGTCCGGGCACGAGCTCATCGACGTGCTGGACCTTATTTGGCGGGAAGCTGGTGATTTCCTGATTCATGACGATGCCGGATTTGGGTGTTAGACTGGTGATAACTGATACGTTTTCGGTCGGATTTCTTGCAACTGTGATTTTTCATATCACGTCCTACCCATTGCAGATTGTAAAGTCGCGCGGATTGTAAAGGCGGAGTGTGTGGTGACTAGCGGCCTAGAAAAAGAAACTGTGGACCAGCCGCAAGTGGCTGGGTACGATGCTCATTTGGATAAGCTCCTGTTGAGCACTGATCTCGAAGAGCCTTGGTACAGATCCATTGTTCGCGGCATACGAGAAACCATAAACCCGCCCAAGCTTCCTCCTTTGGAGCTCACCTCGACTCCTCTCGAATCCTCAGATCTCGGGGATATGAGCAAGCTCGAACAACCGTGGTACGCTTCGCTGGTCTCAAACGTCAGGGATTTGATCCATCCGCCCAAACTTCCGCCTCTCGAAGTCACCTCCAAGCCAGTAGAGGTTGGCACGATCTGGGGCGCGTATAGCGGTGGTGAGACAAAATCCGGCGCCGTATCCATTCTGATTCACGTCGGCGTTGTGGTTCTCGCGCTGGTCATTTTTCAATCGCCAACCGTCCAGAAGAAGATAAAGGACATCGGCAGCATCATCTACGTTGCGCCGTATCAGCCCAAGCTTCCCCCAGCCGCGCAAAAGGCGGGCGGTGGCGGTGGCGGAGGACAGCATACTCCAACACCGGTCAGCCGCGGCGAAGCTCCTCATTTTGCCAAAAAGGTCTTTATACCTCCTGCGCTCGCCATACCTCAGCCCAAACTGCCCGTGGTGCCAACCATTACTGCGCAAGCGCCCGTGATTGTGGCCGATAACTACGGCGACCCTCTCTCAAAAACTGTGCCGCTTTCTGGTGGCCCGGGTTCAGCTGGACTGGGATCTGGAACTGGCGGCGGAATTGGCTCGGGTAGAGGTGACGGTTATGGCCCGGGCTCAGGCGGCGGAATGGGTGGCGGGGTCTACCGCATTGGTGGCGACGTATCTGCCCCCGCGTTGACTTTCAAAGTTGAGCCTGAATACTCTGAAGAGGCCCGCAAAGCGAAGTACTCCGGGACTGTGCTGCTCTCGATCGTGGTCGATTCCAATGGGCTTCCGCGTGATATTCACGTCATTCGTCCATTAGGTCTGGGCTTGGATGAGAAAGCTATCGAGGCGGTCTCCAAGTGGCGTTTCCGTCCAGGCATGAAGGGCGGCCATGCCGTTGCTACGCAGGCTCAAGTAGAAGTAAACTTCCGGCTGTTATAGGCGCTTGGCCTTACATTCGTCGCACGGGCATATCTTTCTCAGGTGATCGAAAGAGTAAATACCAGAGCTGTGCCCGTCGTTCCAATAGACGCGAACAGCGTAGCTCCCCACCGCCTCTACTGAGTTCATCCGCAAGGCTGGCTTGAACATCGGAAACGGCTCGGGCTTGGAATAACTCGATTTCTGCGGCTCCGTGCCATGCGAGCCGGTACATGTCGCGCACGGGCATTCATCTCGAAGGTAGGCCAGCGGATAGTCGCTGTGATGCCCATCGCGCCAATCGATCTTGATGCCCGTCGATTTCGAAATCGCAATGTGCTCCGGGTCAGCAGCGGCTGTAGCTTCTAGTTCTTCTTGCATGGAAAACTCACGCCGTTAACACGCGTTCAATATCTCTTACGCCCGGTATGCGGCGGAATGCCGGTGATGACGCGTTCGAGTTGTTTTTTGTCGCGCACTTCCATAGTAATGTCGATGATCGCGCTCTCGTCTGTGCGCTTCTCATCACCGCGCGCCTCCAGCGTCCGTATGTTGCTCGATTCGGCGCTCAGAATTGAAGTGAGCTGATGAAGGATTCCCGGTCGATCATCGGTATAAACGACTACTTTCACGGGCAACGGGTCGCTTCCACTACGTGCCCATTCGACATCAATTTTTCGCTCCGCCTCATACATCAGAGCCTGTACATTCGAGCACTGGGCGGAATGGACAGCGACGCCTTTGCCCCGAGTGATATAGCCGACGATTTTTTCGCCACGGATAGGATTGCAGCATTTTGCACGGTACACCAGCAGGTCGTCCGCTCCTTTGACATGAATCGTAAGGTCGCCGTGGCCGGCGGGCGACCCCGGATGACCTTGCGGGAAGCGGGGAGCCGGTTCAGCAGGAGCTGATTCCTGCTCGATGTTTTCAGGCGCGACTTTCTGGAGTACCTGCCGCGCCGAAAACCTGCCGAATCCGAGGGCCGCATACAAATCCTCGGTCTTGCTGACGCCGTATTCAGAAGCGACTGATTCGAGATCGTCGTCCGAAATCTCTCTCAAACTCACGCCGAGCCGTCGTGCTTCTTTTTCCAGCGACTTCTGTCCAATCTCAACGGCTTTGGCGCGCTCCGCCGCATTAATCACGTGCCGGATCTTATTTCGAGCGCGCGAGGTCTTCACCACTGCCAGCCAGTCACGGCTCGGCTGGTGTCCCGCCTGCGTTATTATCTCAACGACATCGCCGTTCCGCAGCGCGGATTTCAGCGGCTTCATGACGCCGTTCACGCGCGCGCCTGTGCAGGTAGTACCTACGTCGCTATGAATCGCATACGCAAAATCAATCGGTGTGGCGTCGCGCGGTAGCACAATTACGCGGCCCTTCGGAGTGAACGTATAAACCTCTTCGGAATACAAATCCACCTTGAGAGTGGAGAGGAAGTCTCCCGAATCGGCCATATCGCGCTGCCATTCGACCAATTGGCGAAGCCAGGCAATGCGCTGATCGTCCGCGCCCGGACCTTTGCTTCCTTCCTTGTATTTCCAGTGCGCCGCGATCCCCTCTTCGGCAATTTTGTGCATTTCTTCCGTGCGTATCTGGATTTCGAAAGTTACCCCGCCCGGTCCGATGACGGAAGTGTGCAGCGACTGATAGAGATTGGGGCGGGGCATGGCGATAAAATCCTTGATCCTGCCCGGTATCGGACGCCATTCGTTGTGGATAACACCGAGCGCTGCGTAGCAGTTCTTGACGGAATCGGTGATGATCCGCATTGCGAGAACGTCGTAGACCTGGTCGAGCGTAATTTTCTGCCGTTTTAACTTCTGATAGACGGAATAGGCGCGCTTTACCCGGCCCTCGACGCGCGCGGGTACGTCTTCCCGCCACAGTTTTTGTTCGATCTGTGTTTGCACCTGGCGCAGCCAATCTTCGTGTTCTTGCCGCTTGGTGTTGATCTCGCGCATCAGATCGGCGGCGGCCTCCGGATGCAGAGCCTGGAACGACAAGTCCTCGAGTTCGCCGCGCATTTTGCCCATCCCCAGCCGGTGCGCTATGGGGGCGTAGACGTCGATCGTCTCCTGCGCAATCGCCTCCTGGCGTTCACGCGAAAGCCAGCCAATAGTGCGCATATTATGCAGCCGGTCCGCCAGCTTGACGATGATCACGCGAATGTCGCCTGTCATCGCCAGCAGCATCTTGCGAAGGCTCTCCGCTTGCCGGTCCTCTCGATTCGCAAGCTTGATTTTGCTGAGTTTTGTAACGCCGTCGAGACAGCGCGCGACATCGTCTCCAAACAGCTCTCTGACCTGTTCTGGCTTAGCGCTCGTGTCTTCGAGGACGTCGTGCAGCAGACCAGTCTCCAGGCACACCAAATCCATCTGCATGTCCGCCAAAATGTGAGCGACGGCTAGAGGATGAGTTATGTACGGCTCGCCCGACTTGCGGCGTTGGTTCTTGTGATGCTCTGCAGCGAAACGATAGGCCTGATCCAGACCCTTCAGGTCTTCCTTCGGCCGTAGCGCTCGCACCTTTTCTTCCAGGCTGCGATACGATTCCTCGACCTGCGGAGGGTCCAAAACACTGGCGGGCATGTAGTCTTACTTACTAGGTTACTTCCCGTCACAAAAAAGAGAGCGCGTCGCATTCACCTGGGCGCTGCTCAGACTTGCTCCGGGACCACATACGGGGCGCGGTAAGTGCCCTTTAGCAGCTCGGTAGCTTCCGAATCGTTAATCACCGATTCAGTTTGCGGATCGAAGTTGATGGTGCGGCCCAAGCGATAGGAGGCGTTCGCCAGGTGAACCAGCGTCGTGGAGAGATAACCTTCGCGAATCGGAGCGTGAAGGTCCTCGGCCTTGCGGCTACGCATGCATTCGATGAAATTGACGAAGTGCTCGTTTCGAACTGGCGCGTGCTTTGCCGGCCCTGGCTCGTTCGAGGCGCCGAGGAACGATTTGTAGGAATCATAGCTAGAAATTGCCAAGTAGCCTTTTGAGCCGTAGTACAAATTGCCAATGGTCTCCGGTCTGCCTGAGGGAGGGCCGAGCGTCTTGGTCTGTTGATCGGATGAAGCAGCGGGTTTTAGACCAGCTTCCGGCACACCGCCGCCCGCGAATTCACGGGTACCGATACCAGCCTCATGATTCGTCATCCACCCGCGGACTTCGAAGTTCATCATCTTGGTCTTGCCCTCGGGCGTTCTGAACTCGTACGCAACCGTCAGGACATTCGGTGTTTGCTGATCATCATCGAAGAGGAAGTGGCCGCCCAGTGCTGTTATTTTCGTAGGCAAACTGACCCCAAGACCCCAGCGCGCGAGATCCAATTCATGAATGCCCTGATTCCCGAGATCGCCATTGCCGGTGTCCCAGATCCAGTGCCAGTTGTAATGAAAGCGATTTCTGGTGAACGGCTTTAAGGGTGCAGGCCCCGTCCACAGGTCGTAATGAACGCCCGGGGGAACCGGCTCCTCCGGCGCATGCCCGATTGTCTCGCGCCATTTGTAGCAGAGGCCGCGCGCCATGTATACATTGCCAATCAGACCGGAACGCATTTGATCCATGGCTTCCAGGATTGCGGCGCTCGAGCGGCACTGGCTGCCGTGCTCGCAGATGACTTTGTACTTGTTTATGGCCTCTACCAACTGACGGCCTTCCCACCAGTTGTGAGAACACGGCTTTTCGATGTAGATGTCCTTACCCGCTTGTGCGGCCCATATACCGATCAGCGAATGCCAGTGATTCGGAGTTGCAATCGAAACCGCATCGACATTCTTATCTTCCAGAAGCTTTCGAACGTCCACATAAGTCTGCGGCTTGGGAATATCCATTTTTTCGGCATCGGCCAGGCGCTTCCGCAGAACGTTTTCGTCAACATCGCAAAAATAGGCAATCTCGACGCCCGGAATCGACTTATAGCCTTTTACGTGATCCCATCCGCGGCCGCGCACGCCGACTACTGCTATGCGGATTCGATCGTTGGCTCCAAGAACTTTTTTCCCCGACGATGCCGTTACGAGGCCGGTGGCCGCTAGTACACCGGTTTTCAGAAAGGTACGCCGGCCTGGTTGCTCCAAACTGTCTTGCATGTGCATTCCTCCTAATCGAGGTGGGTCAATTCCAGGTTACTCTCGCGGCTTTTAGACCTCCTTCAAGATCCTGACGAGCCCATCCATCGATTCGACACTCGAAGTGTACGGATCATTCCGCGCGTTTTTATAATGCGTTTCGAGAGACATGGTTCCTGAGTAGTTCATGTCTTTCAGGGCCTTAAACTGTCCCACGAAGTCGATCTTCCCCCCGCCAATTGGTTTCCATGTGTGGTCAGCGGCATCCTTCAGATGGATGTGGCTGATGCGGCTGTGGTCGATTTCGTTCCAGGCTTTCGGGAAAGGCTCCTCTCCTGCTTCGAAACAGTTACCGGGGTCCCAGTTATGCATCAAGCGGCGGTCCGTGATCGTTCGAAAAAGCTTCGCGGTTTCTGCTCCGGTGCCGATATTGCAGTCAAATTCGTTCTCAACCAACAGCGTGATTTCGTGCTGTTTCGCGACAGCAATGGCCTTATAAAGATCGTCAACGATACGATCAAAGATAGTGTTCGGATCGGCAACACGCTTGAAAGTGAAGATACGAATTCGCTCGGTTCCTAACGTGTGGGCCGCATCGGCAGCGCGCTTTAAATCATCCAATTGCCGGTCGTATTCGCCTTGAACCGGGTTGAGATCGCTCGCATTTTCACCGACTGGCTTCGTTCCAGGCAGCGTAATTTTGTAAACTCCCGTATCGAGAATAGACAGCTTGACACCTGCATTGTCGAGCTGTTGCTTGATCTGTTTCAGTTGTGCGGGAGTGGCAGTCTTATAAACGTATTGGCTTCTGCCGTCCAGTCTGATGTTGCGAATTTCCGCCCAATGCAATTGATATTTGGGATAGAAGCTACTGAGCACGCGCGTAAGATCGGGATCGACCTCGTCCGTGATGATGCCGAGTTTCCAGGGATAATCGAAATTCTCGGCGTAACTTGCGGGCGCGGCGAAACTCAGCGCTGCCGTAGCGCCCAGCCGGTTGAAGTCTCTTCGGTTCATGATCAATGACTTCTTCATCCTATATCGTGGTGAGTGCCGCGACGCAAGGGGAGGGAGCCATCAGACGCAACCTGCTTAAAGAACCGAAACTCATCAAGCCGTATCGCGTTGAGCATGGAAAAAAATTTCGCCTGAAAGACTTCGACCCAGCGGATACGCAGGGACTCGATCTGAAGGAAGAGGCAGGCGATCTTCTCCGGGATGGTATCGCGCGTCTGAGCGACATGCAGCAAAAACTTTACGCGCAAGACCGCTGGGCTTTGCTGCTCATTTTCCAAGCCATGGACGCCGCTGGGAAAGACAGCGTGATTCGGCACGTTATGTCTGGCGTGAATCCGCAGGGCTGCGAGGTTTATGCGTTCAAAGCGCCTTCAACTGAGGATCTGAGCCACGATTTCCTGTGGAGGATCTCCAAGTGCCTTCCGCAAAGAGGCCATATCGGGATATTCAACCGCTCCTATTACGAAGAGGTCCTGGTGGTCCGCGTCCATCCGCCGCTTCTAGCGAAGGAGCGAATTCCACCCTCGCTTGTGACCAAGAAAATCTGGAAAGAGAGATTCGAAAGTATCAACTCCTTCGAGAGGTATCTGGAGCGCGAGGGCGTGGTCATCCGAAAATTTTTCCTAAACGTCTCCAGAGAGGAACAGAAGAGGCGCTTTCTGAGCAGGCTCGAAGAACCCGACAAGAATTGGAAATTCTCTGAAGACGACGTAAGGGAGCGTGAGCGGTGGGACGACTACATGTCGGCCTATGAAGATATGATCCGACACACCGCAACCCCGCGCGCCCCGTGGTACGTCATCCCCGCCGATCACAAGTGGTTTACCCGTCTGGCAGTGGCGGCAACCATCATTGACACCCTGGAATCACTGAACCTCTCATTCCCGAAAGTGGCTTCGGACAAGAAGAAGGAATTAGATTCAGCGCGCAAACTGCTGCTGCAGGAGCGGTGATCTGGGCGCACGTGGCTAGTAGCCGTAAGGGCCGCAGTTCGGCGCTGGCGCGTAGTAGTAATTCGGAACCGGGGCGGAGTAATATGGTCTGCTGTAACGGTTATTCCAGCGCTGGTTCTCGCGCCACTCATTCTGGCGCCATCTGCTGTCGCGGTCGCCCCGGCGGTTCCAATCGCGGTTGTCACGATCCTGCCGGAAATTCTGCTGCCGTTCTCCTGAATAATGATAAGCGCCGCGATCATAGCGATCTTGCGCGAAAGCCGCCGTGGGCTGCAAAACCGCAACGGAACCAGCTAACATCAATGCCAAAACTCCAACTCTCTTCAACATGGGAACCTCCTTCAGGTGCCTCAGAAGCTTACTTCCTGCTTCCTGACCTTTTGATGTGCCGCGGCCCCTGCTGTTCCTTCCAAAAACAGTGAGACTCGATGAAACACCATTAATGGGCTAATACAGAGAGGGCTTTGGTGAGATGGCGACGATCGCCACAATGACGGGCGAGGAGCGTTCTCGATCCGCTCAAGAATTGAAAACTGCGGCGGCTAAAATTGCGACAACCAGAGCGGGCGGCATGACAAAGGCTCCAGCTTTGAGGAATTTCCAAAGCTGACGTCCAGGCCCTCGCGACGTAGAGCGATGAGCCAAAGAATGGTTGCGAGTGAGCCGGTTACCGAAAGATTTGGACCCAGATCTGTTGCAATGAGCGCTGAGGTGGCGATGAGCCCCCCGGTGTCCGTGGCTTGAAGTGTAGCGCCGGCAATCAGACCCAGCGGCAGATTGTTGACGAGATTTGTAGCGGTTGCCGCCGCAAATGCCGTAGTTAGCGATCCCGACAGACGCTCCCATGTCGCTGCCGTATGAAGCATGCGTTGTGTCCATATCAACGCCCCCGCGCTCTCTAAGGCATCGACAAGAATGAAGAGAGCAGCGATCTGTGGAAGCACCGACCAGGAGATACCGCGCAGAATTTGCTTGGCCCGAGTCTTCTCACGCCAACTGATTACCGCGGTTGTTGCCAGAACGGCGATCAGTGTTGGAAGACCGAGATCCTCGCCAAATGCCGAAGCGAAGAGCAACACGCCGGAAACCAAAGCAATACCACTCAAGACCAGCTTGCCGGCGGTGCTGAGCGGCTGCCTGGGTTCTTTCTCCTGCATGTCGCCTTTCAGATCTTGACGGCAGTACCAGCGGAGAAGAAAATAGGTGCTCACAATCGAACAAATCGAAGCGGCTGCAAACATGCCCAGCCATTTCGGAAGCGGCGGCACGTGATTGTGAAAGACCACTAAGTTGGCCGGATTGGAAATCGGCAGTACGAAGCTCGCTGCAGTTAGCAACCATCGCGCAAATCAGGAGGTAGGGCAACGGCTCTGCTTTCGAGCGCTTGACTGCCGCTAAAACTGCGGGCGTAAGGACGACTGCGGTCGCATCGTTCGACATGAAAATTGTCACGGCTGTTCCAGTGCAATAGAGCAGCGTGAAGAGCCGAGTGCGCGAACCTGCCGAGAGCGCAATCGCCCGATTGGCAAGCCAATCGAAAAGACCGTGGATTCGCGCTGTTTCGGAGAGAATCATCATCCCGGTCAGGAAAAAGTAAACGTCAGTGCCGGCGGCGATCGCATGAGCAGCGCGTCGTAGCGGCATGAAGCGCAGCATGATTAGCAAGAGGCGCCGCTGCCCACCCACACCACTCGGGCTTCCCGAATGGACGAGCGAGCATCAGAGCAATACTCAAGAGCGAAATGATCCATATGAAAAGGCCCGTATGCATTCTTGTCATCTACCGCGCGGCCCGAACGCGCATGGCCTCTTATACCTTTTCACATAACTCCGGCCTAATCGAATCGACGCAGATGCTACTCGCTACAATCGACGCATCATGGTCCAAACTCCGTGGGGCGACCTGCCTGTCAATGACGCTCACGTGCATTTCTTCTCGCACAATTTTTATTCGGGGTTAGCGAGACAGAGAAAAACCGCCGATGCCGAGGCGTTGGGTGCTCTGCTTGATTGGGAGATCCCCGGGGAGAATCCGATACTGCTCGCAGAACACTGGATCAGCGAACTCGATCGTAATGGTGTGGGTCGCGTTTGCCTGATCGGCAGTGCCCCGGGCGATGAAGAAAGCGTTTCGGCCGCGGTTTCGGCATATCCGGACCGTTTCTTCGGCTACTTCATGCTGGACCCGCTTCAGCCGGATTCGCTGGACCGTATGAAAGCCGCTTCAGCCAGCCCGCATCTCGACGGTGTTTGTCTCTTTCCGGCGATGCACACATATTCCATCACCGATGCTCGTGTGGTTCCTCTCCTTGAGATCGCTTCCGACCACAATTTGATCGTGTTTGTCCACTGCGGCGCAATTAGCGTGGGAGTGCGCAAAAGACTTGGCCTAAGCAGTCAGTTCGACATGCGCTTCTCCAACCCGCTGGATGTTCACCCCGTCGCTTTGCATTTCCCTCAAATCAGGTTTGTGATTCCGCACTTCGGCGCTGGTTTTTTTCGAGAAGCGCTCATGCTGGGCGATCTCTGCCCAAACATTTATCTCGATACATCGAGTTCCAATCGTTGGATGATGTATGAGAATCTTGATCTCCGCTCTGTCTTCCGCCGCGCAATACATGTGCTCGGCATTGAGCGGATTCTGTTCGGAACTGATTCCAGTTTCTTCCCGCGCGGGTGGCATGCGGCGATCCTTAAACAGCAGATAACTGCTTTGTACGAACTGGGGATGGATCAAGATCAAGCCGCACAGATTCTAAGCCTGAATCTCGACCGGCTGCTCGAGTCCCGCCGGTCACGGACCCCAAGCGCGCTCGAACACAAAACGTTTGTTGCGAAGTAGCAGATGATCATACTGCGGTACTTTAGTTTGTCGCCGGTCAGAACATCCTGAACAAAATTCTCTCGCTCTTTGTCGCACTTTAACTGTGAAAGGTCATCGAATGATTGGAATTCCAGGAAAAATCAGGCGCTTTCGCCCGCAAAACTCCGGCAGCCACAAGCTTCCTTTCCCAGCCGCGCCAAACGTGCGAATCGCCCAGGTGACCGCCCCCGCCGCCCAATTTGACTCAGTTGAAACCTTTCACCCGGATCGCTGGGAGGAATTGGAAACGTACCGACCGGGCGTCCTGATCGGCTCCGCAGCGGATCTTCAGCTTCTCGCTCAATTGGCTACGTGGAACACCAGAAATCATTCGAAGGATGGAGGATTAGATCTCTCGAGTGTTGATCGCGCCATCTTCGTACTGACCGAATGCGGCTGTGACCCGCTTACCGACGTCATACGTGTTGTCCTTTGGCAGACGTTCGGCGTTCCAGTTTACGAACTATTAATGGGGACGGGAGGGCTGGTTTTAGCGGCCGAATGCGAAGCTCATGAAGGTTGGCATCTGGACAACAGTGCAGAATTTTCGATTTTCGGCGATGAACTGGTCCTGAGAGCCCCGGGCTACACACCCCTTCGAACGGGCCTGACCGGCTTTATAGAAACCCAGCCGTGCCCGTGCGGCCGCGCAGGCTCGCGCCTGATGCATATCGAATCGTTCGAGGTGGGCGATGTCCCGCGACAGCTCGCAGCCACGGCTTAGGATAATTCACGCTGTCCACGATCTACAGGTCATCAACTGTCAGCCCCGGTTACCCGTACCGCAACGCTTCCGCGGGCGCAATGCGCGACGCGGTTCGCGATGGATGGAGCGTCGCAATAAAGCTGGTCACTAGCGCGAGCGCGGCTACCCAGAGGCCATCTGTCCAATGGCTCTGGAATGGCACATAACTCAAGGCATAGATTTGCTCGTCCAGTCTGAGCCATCGATAGTGATTGAATAACATCGCGACCGTGTACCCAACGGCGAGGCCAATCGCGCAACCGAGGCCTCCGATGATGATTCCCTGCAAAACGAAAATTCGCTGAATTTGTTGCCGGCGCGCGCCCATGGACATCAGAATGGCCACGTCGCGATGCTTCTCCATCACCAGCATTACCAGAACGACAAGGATGTTCAGCGCTGCTACCAGCTCGATAAGGCTCACAGTGATAACGCTGACCACTTTCTCGAGTTTCAGCGCGTTCAGTAGCGAGCGGTTTTGATCCATCCAGGTCGTGGCGATCAGTTTCGGTCCGGTGATGTTCTCGGCTTTGCGCGCAACGTCGCGCGCGTCGAAAATGTTGTCGAGACGCAGCTCAATCGTATTGACGACGTCGTTCAGGTCCAGAACCCGTTGAGCGGCTGCAAGCGATGTGAACGCCCAGGTGGAATCAAGATCGTAGAGACCTGACTCGAAGATTCCTGCAACACGAAACCGGAATGCGCTCCAGGAAGGACCTAACGGCGTCAGCTCGCCTTGATAGCTGATCACGGAAACCGGGCTGTGGAGCACGACTCCAGCCTGCTCCGCCAAGCGCGAACCAAGAATGATGCCGTATTCGCCTCCAGAAGTTTTGAAGCCGGAGAGCGAGCCGGATTTAAGATGACGCAGCAGCTCCGGAATTTGCGCGCCGCTGCCGAGCGGAACGCCCTTGAGCACGGCTCCCGAGCCAACCAGCGGACCTTTCAGTGCAATCTGTCCATATAAGCCCGGCGTAGCGCTGATTACATGCGGGATGCGCCGCAGTTTGGGAATCAATTTCTCCCAATTCTGTATGCCGTATGCGGGATTCCGCTCGAGAATGCTAACGTGCGCGGTTGCGCTGAGGAGGCTGGATTGCAGAGTGCTTTGAAAGCCGTTGTTAATGGCGAGAGCAATCACAAGCGCCGCGACACCCGCCGCGACGCCCACAACAGAGATCACCGTGATGACGGAAATAACGGTCTGCTTTCGCTTGGCGCGAAGGTAGCGGAGGGCGACCATCCATTCGAAGCGGGACATTCTCGCGCTTCAGGGAGCGAGCTCGCGGAGGCGCTCCACCAGGCCAATATCGCCCTCTGGGCGCAAGAGCGGAAACAGTATTACATCGCGGATCGATTTCGAACCAGTCAGAGTCATCGTCAAACGATCGATACCGATGCCCTCCCCGCCGGCTGGAGGCATGCCGAAACTGAGTGCGCGAATGTAATCCTCATCCATAACGTGCGCCTCTTGATCGCCCCCTGCTTTGCGCGCGAGCTGCAACTCAAAGCGGCGACGCTGCTCCTGAGGATCGTTGAGCTCCGTGAAGGCGTTGGCGATTTCCATTCCAGCCGCGTAAATCTCAAACCGCTCAACAAAATCGGGTTCGTCGGATTTGTTTTTTGAGAGCGGCGATACCTCCACCGGAAAATCGTAGATGATAGTTGGCTCGAAGAGCCGTTCTTCCACGTGCTGCTCAAAAAGATCGACGAGCGCTGTGCCGGGCGTGGGCTCTTTTGAATGGCGAAGCAACCATTCGGGATCCTTTAAGTTGTCGACCGAAGGTCTGTCGCGCTCCGGCCAAAATTCGATTACCGCTTCCCGCATCGAGAACTGACGAAAACTGGCGAAATCGAGTGAGCGGCCCTCAAACGTGACCTGCGTCGATCCTGTGGCATCAATGGCTGTCTGGCGAAACAAATCAATAGAGAGTTGCATGAGCCCGCGATAATCGGTGTAAGCCTGGTAGAACTCGAGCATCGTAAATTCCGGATTGTGCTGGGTCGAGATGCCTTCATTCCGGAAGTTCCGATTGATTTCATAAACGCGTTCGATCCCGCCAACCACGAGGCGCTTCAAATATAGTTCCGGGGCAATGCGAAGGTAAAGGTCGATGTCTAGCGCATTATGGTGCGTTATAAACGGGCGCGCGACGGCCCCGCCATAGAGAGGCTGCATCATGGGAGTTTCGACTTCAAGAAAGCCGCGCTCGTCTAATTGACGCCTCAAAGATCGGATGATTTTTGAGCGAGTGATGAAGATCTTCCGGACCTCGTTGTTAGCGATGAGATCCAGATAGCGCTGGCGATAGCGAGTCTCGATATCTTCGAGCCCGTGCCATTTTTCCGGCAGAGCAAGCATGATCTTCGACAGGAAAACCAGCTCTTCTACGTGTACTGTTAACTCGCCCGTCCTGGTGCGAAATAAGTATCCGCTCGCGCCGATGATATCGCCGATATCGAGTAATTCGTAAAGGCTGTAGTGTACTTGGTTTACAGCATCTTTCTTGATGTAGATCTGGAGCTTTTCGCCTTCTTGAAGCAGATGAAGAAACCCGGCTTTGCCCATGCGACGGATGGTCGAGATGCGCCCGGCGATGCGGACTTGGATACGATTTTCTAGCTCTTCGGAAGTCTTTGGCCCATATTCAGCCAGAACTTGCGGAATCGTGTGGGTGTAGTCGAAGGCGTGGCCGTATGGCTGAAACCCGAGCTCGCGGATTTGCTCCATTCGCTGATGGCGCTGGCGCAACAACTCGTCTTCTAGAGCCAATAGGTGTACTCTCCTGAACTTTACATTGTAGAGGGCGAGAAAAAGGTCTACGTCTCGAGTTTGAAGCGTGTCGAGGCCAACGCGTACAGACGACGCCACACGAGTCGATTCATCGTAACCACCATCGCAGCCATGATTACCGTCGCGGCTAACAGGACACGAAGATTTCCGGTATCCGTGGCGTGGCTGATCACTGCGCCGAGTCCGATTGTAGAGATGGTCTTACCTTGGAAATGAAAATATTCCGCGATGATGCTTGCGTTCCATGCTCCACCCGAAGCGGTGATGAATCCCGTCACCAGATAGGGGAAAATTGCGGGCAGGAGGAGTTTTCGCCACAGCTCGCTTCTCCTCAAATGGAAAACATCACAAACTTCCTTCAAGTCCGTGGGAATGGCGCTTGCGCCCGCAATGACGTTGAACAGGATGTACCACTGGGTTCCCAGCAACAATAAGATGATGGAGCCGATCCCGAGTCCGCCTCCGACGCGTATCAGCAGTAAAAGTACGATCGGGAATAAAGCTGTTGCGGGAACCGATGCAGCGATCTGGGCCAGCGGCTGAGCAATTGCGGAGAGTCGCGGGCGCAAGCCGACGTAAACGCCAACCGGCACCGTCCACACTGCCGCCAAAACAAGTGTGAACTCGACGCGTAGAAAAGTAGCGGCTGCGCCCTCCAGAATGTCTCGCAGTTCCGATCGGGAAATCCCCGCAAGCGCAACGCTCATCTTGAAAAGGGCGTATAGAATGCCGAGTACGGCCGCAACAATCAGGGCGCGTATGATCAATCTTCCGATCGCATTTCCCGAACCGCGATCCCGGGAGCATTTCTTCTTTTCCGCGAAGTACAGCGTCAAGGCCTCGCGTATCGGCGACACGCCTGCCCTGACAGCGCGTGAGAGTATCTTCGAACGCCGCAATAGATCGAGAACCGGAGAGCGGGGTATCGCCGAGGCTTCCACCTGCTCAAATTTGAACTTATCGCTCCATGCAATGACAGGCCGCCAGATGAGCTGGTCCATCAAAACAATAACCGCAATCATGACCGCCAGACCCCAAAGGATAGCCCGAGTGTCGCCAGCGTTCGCCGCTGTTTGCAAATAAGAGCCGAGGCCCGGGCGACGGAGATCGCGATTTCCCAGTACGAACATCTCGCATGCCATCAAAAAGAACCAAGCGCCAGCTACGGACATCATCGAATTCCAAACCAGTCCGATCGCGGCGTAAGGCAGCTCTAGCTGGATAAACTGCTGCCACCAGCTCAAGCGGTATAGCCGAGCCGCCTCGAGCATGTCACGTGGCACGCTCTTCAGCGACGAGTACACGCTGAACGTCATGTTCCAAACCTGCCCGGTGAAGATCAACAGAATGGATCCAAGCTCGATACCTAATTGGCGGGTCGGAAATAGCGCGATCATAGCCAGCATGACTCCAGGTAGGAAACTCAGGACCGGAATCGATTGCAGCGTGTCTAGCAGTGGAATCAGGAATCGCTCCGCTCTTCTGTTATGCGCCGCTACATACCCATAAATGAGCGTGACGAGAAGGCTAATGGCGTATGCCACCGTGATGCGAGCTATCGAGAACAGTGCATATTTTGGCAAGGCAGTATAGCGAAGTTGGATCTGCGGTTGCACATTGGCCGGACCTGCCCAATATCCTGCCAGCGACAGTAAACCATAGAAGAGGGCAAGAGCAGCCAGAATGATAGGCAGGTCTCTCAAGAGTGATGGAACTGTGGCCGCCGCTGCTGCCCAAGGCGCGACCGCCGAGGCCGGCTTTTCGGATTGAAGCATCAATGTAAATGCGCTGCCCGATCGGGTTCCAGGGGCGCCCCCGGCTGGTAGAGAATGAGCCGGTCGTCTTCCGAGTCGTAGGTGAAGATGTCTCCATAGCGGCCCCAATTCAATGCTGTTTCAATTTGCCGTTGAACCTCGCTTCCGGAATAGTGTTCATCCAGAACATCACGGAAGAACTCCAGCGGCATAGTATGATCCGATTTTGTTTCAAGAGCATTCTTCATCTGCTGGAGCAATGCAACGCTCGCTAGCGCAGCCTGACGAAACAGGCTTTTCCTCGTGGGAATGTCGGCTTCAGCAAATGCTACTCCGGCGGGGGTAATCTCGACGTCGCCCTTGTCCGCTTTTGCGAACATCAGCAGAGTAGCGGCCTCGACAATCGGCAACAGATCATCGATTTCCATCAGAAGATCCTCTGCCAGGCGATAGAGGTCTTCTTTGCCACCGCGATCATTTAACAACTCGAGCAATCCCGCTATTCCACCGGGCCGGGCGTGAGGCAGCATCTGCTGCGTCCTCCCTGGGCGCTCAGATTCGGAAAGCAATGCAACTTCGAGCTGCGGCTGAGTCAGCAGCTTGTATATGTAATCCACATACAGCAGCGACTCGGCGGAGCTGCGGCTCCTCGGTTGCCCTAAGGGAATACAAAAATCAGCGCGGATCTTCGCCGGGTTTCGTCCGAGAACGATGATTCTATCTGCGAGCAACACTGCCTCTTCAATGTTGTGGGTGACCAGAAAAATGCTTTTTGTCCGTATCTCTTTTTTCAGCCACAATTCCATGAGCTCGCCACGAAGGTTCTCTGCGGTAAGAACGTCGAGCGCCGAAAAGGGTTCATCCATGAACAAGATCTCCGGTTCGACGGCCAGAGCGCGAGCAAATCCTACCCGCTGTTTCATGCCCCCCGAGAGCTCTTTCGGGTATGCATTTTCGAACCCTTGCAGTCCGACAGTTCTTAGAACTTGCAACGCTCGATGATGCCGTTCCTCGTGCTTTATTCCACGCGCGAGCAGTGGGACTTCAACATTCTCCACCACGGTCAGCCAAGGAAATAGCGCGAAACTCTGAAAGACGATTGCAACATTCGGTATGGACTCGCTCAGGGGCTTACCGTGCCAAAAAACTTCCCCGGCGGAAGGCCGCGTGAGACCTGTGAGCATTCGCAGCAGTGTCGATTTGCCAGATCCGGAAGGGCCGAGCAGTGCGATGATCATGCCGCGTTCAATAGCCAAATCGGTTGGGGCGATCACCTGGATCGCTCCGCCGTCCGGACGCTCAAACGTTTTTTCGATCTGACACGCCTCAATGATCGGCTCCACCGGAGGGATGGGCGCCCTCGGTGCTGCCGATTCGGTTACTGCTGCGGCACCGCGCTCCAACTCCGCGGATGGCGGCGTGCCCGACAGCTCATCCATGAGGTGCCGCCATGCTTCCTGGGGTAGCTCGTCGAATAACTGGATGCGCTCGAGCGGCCGCATCTTGTCGAGGATTGCGTTCAGTTCTTCAATCGGCCGTGAGTGCAAAAGAACATACGCGTGATAGTAAGGAACAGCGGGAATCAGCTTGGCCGCGAAATCAACAGGCAATGCGCGAAAGAGTTTCTGTTGTTCTTCATAGGGAATGCTCATCAGCAGCTTCGCCGCGCCGTCAGAATCGAGTTGCTGCAACAACGCCAGCGCCTGATCAGACCGCCCGTGCGAGATGGTTGCCCGAAGCTTGTCCGCGGCTGGTGCGTTCATTGCACCAACAGGCTACTACAGGTTCTCTTTGGGAACTTTTTGCCAGCTAACGACGGACAATCACTTCCCGTAGGTGATCGCGAGTCAGGAAAAACTTCAGTGAAGCTGCCTTTTCGAAGAGCCGTTCCAACGATCTGTTGTGGAAGTACTGCACCTTTTGGAAACCACCGGTGCGAGGAGATAAAAGCAGGTTCTTTCGATCTTGAATCCGATAGTTATACAACGGAATCCGGGAGACCTTCTCATCGGCGTTGAAGAAAACCAGCATCAGGCCGCCCGGACGCATGATTCGCAGCAGTTGAGTCACAACCTGCTCGAGCAACGGCGAGACAAGGAATTGCAGCGTATCCCATACCAGCGCGCCGTCGAAAAACTGATCCGGAAACGTCAGAGTCTCATCGAGGAAGCGCTGCGCCTTGCTGGCCGCCTGTTGGTTCTCGAGAAAATCATCGCCAAAGCATTCTTGCATGGTCCCAACCATATCGTCGGACGAAATGCGATGACCTAGATCGGTAATGAAAGTTATATTTGCCTGGCTCGCGCCAGACATGTCCAGGATGGATAAATTTTCTGATGTCTGCAGCATTGTGCAGAACTGCTCAAAACCGCTACTCTGCCGGGTCAGCTTGGGCGCAGTGTCCTTTGCCGATGCTTTGGAGGAGACCCCCATCTCTGCGCTAAACCTCATGACAGTCTCAAGCGCACAGGCCGTGCCCTCGCTGCGCGATTCACATTGCACGGCCAGCGCCGATGGCGGCTCGAGGAGCTGAAGCCGCTTACTTCAAAGAGCCTGCGACACCAGCCGTGCTGCCGATCGATCTCGCGCCTGTCGGCGGGGTTGGCGGAGAAAGAGGTTGCGGCTCCGGCGGCGTTTGCGATTGTTGGGGAGCCTTTACAGGCGGCGCCTTGGAAATATCGATGCTGCCCTTGAAGTAAGCCCCGTCTTCAATCACAATGCGGCTCGTTTTTATATCACCAACTAGCTTGGCTTCCTTTTTGATGTCGATCTTGTCAGTCGCATCAACATTGCCCTGAATGGATCCGTGAATAACAATTTCACGGGCTTTCAAGCCTGCCTGAACCCGGGCATTCGGACCGATGGTGAGCCGGTGTTCGTGGCATTCGACGGTTCCCTCCACCTCTCCGTCAATGGTCAAGTCCTCGCGGGCGAAGATCTGTCCTTTCACAGTCACGTTCTTTCCCAAAGCGGCAGAACCGCTGCGAACGGAAGCAGATTCAGATTCAAAACTTCTTGCTGGCGATGACATCGTGTTGGTTTCTCTCCTCTGTGGCTCCATCGGGGACGTTGATGATATGCCGCTACCCGGCGGTCTCTCCGGCCTCGGCGGCAGTTCGTCTTCTTTTCGTTTGTTACTCCACATGCAAAGGGGGTCTCCTCGAAAACACTGCCTTCATCGTACTACTCCCCCGAGCCGTGATGGCATATGGCCGCAATAAAATCATGTCCAGCGTGACCTCTGCCATAATAAACAGCGGTGTCCAAGACCCGGGAGCTTGAATCGCGCTTAGAAAGAACCGAACAGCAGCTTCGTTTGTTTCAGCGGGTTAGCAGATTGATGACTCGAGATATGGGGCTCGACGATGTGCTTCACGAAATAGTAACCTTGGTTCGCGACTTCCTGGATTGCGATTCTTGCCTCATTTATTTAGTGGAGGACGGCGAATTAGTTCTCTATGCTTCGAGCGATCCGGACCGCAAGGGAATCGGAAAAGTGCGGCTCCGGCTCAATGAGGGATTAACCGGCTGGGTGGCGCGCGAGCGGCGTCTGCTGGCGATTTCGCGGGAAGCTTACAGCGATCCGCGTTTCAAGTACTTCAAGGATCTGCCGCAGGATACGTTCGAGGCATTCCTTTCCGTGCCCATCATCTCTCAGGCGAAAGTGGTCGGCGTCATCAATGTCCAGCACAGGCAGCCCAGAATTCATTCGGGCGGCGATATGGAGATGCTGAGCACCCTGGGCGAGCAGATCGGATGCGTGCTGGTGCTCTCACATGAGAAAGCGGAGCGGCATCCTGTCTGACTTAGCTTCGCCGCTCTGTCTCGGAAAACGTGTGGGCTTCTTCAGGCGTAGTTTCCGTTTCGGAGTTTTCGCTCGCCGCTAAGTCCGACGGCGGTTCACTGACTCCCTCGCGGGCGCGGAAGCTCAGGAAATTGTAGCGGCAGAGACTGCAGCGGTATGGATTCGCGCCGAAGGTCATGAGCAACTTGTTCCAAAGATTCAAGTGGTAGTGCTTTCGTGGCCAGGTTGTGAGTTCCAGCCCCAGACACTTAGGGCACTTCGCGTACTGAAGCTTCGAAAAAAGCCAGATATTTACCCAAACCCGCTGCTTGCAGTCGAGGCAGCGAAACGGGTAAATTCCTAAAGCCATTTTGCCGAGTTCAACCGCTGATTGCCTGCGGGATCGACGCAGGCTTGTGCTTCCGCAATACTGGCAAGCATAGGCTGCGCTTCTCATACTGCGATGGTCTGCGGGTGGCGCGTACGAGAGGCGGTGTACTTAGCGCGATAGGAGAGGAAAGCTCCCTGCAGGGCCTTCAGGGTCTCGCGACTTTGCCGCGATGGCTCATGATCTATTTCGAGCACCGGAAGCAAGTCACGAGTGCTCGATGTTATAAACACCTGATCGCTATCTTCTAACTCGGAGGGCGTCAGTTCGCGCTCTGCTATCGTCAGCCCTGCTACTTGGATCTCCTCGAGCAGAACCGCGCGAGTCACTCCCGGCAAGCACCCCGACGTATTCACGGGCGGAGTCCAGACATGATCGTCTTGTATTGAAAAAATATTCGCTGAGGTGCATTCGCTGATTTCCCCGTGTTCATTAAGCAGAATCACTTCATCGAACCCGCGCTGATGCGCCTCCTCATACCAAGTCAGATTTTGCGCCCAGGAGGTAATCTTTGTTGCCGCAAATGGCGAAGCGCCATGCCTACCGTGCGGCATATAACTCAGCTTCACTCCTTCGCCCCAGTTGACGAGATCCGCCGTAAACGCGATGAGATCTGAATCGCGCGTCATGCCAGGGCTCTCAAACAACCCTCCGCCGTTGCGCACCACCGCGACACGGAGTGTGGCATCGAAGGCCTGGTTGGCTTGAACCAGCGAAAGCAAAGCCTTCTCCAGCTCCGCCGCCGAAAGCTCAAATGGCACATGCAGCCGTTCGGCATCCCGGCTCATGCGCTCATAGTGGCGGTTATAGGCAAACAACACTCCGTCAGAAACGCGAAGCGTGCTGAACACGCCCCAGCCGTTCATAAATCCTACCTGCCCGGGGGAAAGAAGCGGCTCCCGAGTATCGTGGATTTCGCCGTTGTGCAGTAAATAGCGATGCACTACTGGTATCTTATCGGAAGCGAGCGGTTTGAAAGGGAGATTGGCCGAGTCTTAAAGCTCAAATCTTGCGCGCGAGCGTTACGCCATCCGCAATCGGCAGCAGCACCGCATGAACCCGGGAATCCGCGTGGATCTTCTCATTCAACGCTCGAATCTCCGGCACGCCCGGTTCCTGGTTCTCGTTGTCCAGTACTCGCCCGTGCCAGAGCGTATTGTCAATCGCGATCAGGCCGCCGTTCCGAAGCAGTTTCAGAGCGAGTTCGTAATACCCGTCGTACTCTGATTTTTCGGCGTCAATGAAGGCAAAATCGAAGGTTTCCGCGGCGCCTTCGTTCAGCAGTCGCTCCAGAGTCTCCATCGCGGGCCCGAGCCGCAGCTCAATCTTGTTTTCTACGCCCGCCTCCCTCCAATAGCGTCTTGCCACGGACGTGAATTCCTCGCTCACGTCGCATGCAATGACGCGTCCGCCGGGTGGTAAAGCCAACGCAGCAACTGTCGAGCTGTACCCGGTAAAGACTCCCACTTCCAAGGTTTTTCTGGCTCCGATCGCGCCTAGTAATACGCGGAATAATTGGCCCTGTTCCGGCGTGATCTGCATTCGCGCCTGCGGGTGTGACGCGGTTTCTTCGCGCAGCCGGCGAAGAACCTCGGGCTCCGCAACGCCCACGCGACGCACATATTCGCTGATCGCTTCGCTGGAAAGATAACTTTTGCTCTGCTCCATTCTCTTAGGCTACTCGCAACTGAAGCCACCGGCTTACTCTGTCCCACCGCCGTGCTGTAATATGGGCTTAGAATCTGATTGGCCAACGCTGCGCGGCCTTTCATCCTGTTTCAAAATTCGGATCTTGTCTGGATATTGCTCACTGACTTTGGCATCTCAGTCGATCTGAACACAGTAGGCCCGAAGCTAGTCTGTTAGCGGAACCATGCTCGTAGCGGATTCCATCCAACAACGCTCTTTAGCGGAGCGCCTGAAACCAAGAATTGCCGTTGAGGAGCAGTTCGCGCGAACCGGTCATAAGTTCCGGAAGAAGAATTTCCTGCTCCGCCATGAGCGCCGCCTCGTTCGTCCCTGTCTTAAACTTGGCCTTCAAGTAGCCGGGTTATACGAGCGGGGTGTAAAGAACGCGCTTGCGCCTTTTGTGCGAAATCTTCGGCTCGGCTTCTCAGAACTCCCGGCTGGTTTCGACGGCTTTCAGATCCTGCATATCTCCGACTTTCACATTGACGGATGCGACGGACTTCCGGAAGCTCTCGCTGAGATTCTGAGCGACCTCGAGCCGGATGTATGCGTAATGACCGGCGACTACCGCTTCGAAGATAAGGGGCCTTGCGATGAAGTGTATCCGCGCATGAGGTCGATCCTTGCGAACATCTCCGCGAGGGACGGCATCTTCGGCATCCTGGGTAATCACGACGTTTCGGAAATTGCGTTTGCCTTGGAAGATATGGGCGTTCGCATGTTGGTCAATGAAGCGGCAGAGATTCGCAAAAATCACGAGGCAGTGTGGCTCATTGGGATCGACGATCCCTTCGATTATCGATGCGACGACTTGCCGGCCGCGCTATCTTCCGTTCCGCCGGATGCGTTTAAGATCCTCCTCGCGCATACTCCTGAACTGTACGAGGACGCTTCGCACCGCGGCATCCATCTTTACCTCTGCGGCCATACCCACGCCGGCCAGATTCGTTTTCCAGGAATTGGGTCTCTGCGTCACAATGCGGACTGTCCCAAATCCTATTCTTACGGCCACTGGACGCATGAGGGCATGCACGGGTATACGAGCGCCGGCGTAGGCTGCTCTTCGCTGCCGATCCGTTACAACTGCCCGCCCGAGATTACTCTCATCGAGCTTCGATCAGACCACGCCGATTCCGCTTGAAATATTACGAATCGCTTTTTGCGTTTCGCGACCGGGGCTTATTGCTCGTTTGGGAGCCGGCCGGCTTCTTCGGCGTCAGCAATCGCTTGGCATGACGCACGAGCGCCGAAACCTCATTTGCGCTTTTTTGGATCACAATATCCGCCCCGGTATTTTCAGCCCGAAGTCCCAGATTATCGGCGAAACCCGTGAGCAAAATAATAGGATTAACAAAGTTGCGGTCGCGCAATTGGCGGATGAGTTCCAATCCGTTCATTGGCGACATCTTGTAATCCGTTACCACGAGATCGAAGCTTTGCTGCTCGAGAATGTGCAAAGCCTCGGCACCAGAAGCCGCTGCGACAACCGTGTAGCCCAATTCTTCGAGCACGCAGCGGCGAGCCATCATGCCGTCACGATTGTCGTCGACCAGAAGGATGATTGCGGAGACCTGGGCACGGTACGAAGGAACAGAGCGCATCGAGACCCAGTGAACTTAACAAACGCTGTCCAAAGTGTCAACAAGTTTCTATCGGATTCAAACCGCGCCACATCGAGTGCTTGACAGGAAGGCCGAGGTGAGGATGAAAGCGCTAATCGACCTCACGGGGCGCTTTGTAGCCGGCCTTCGCGATGATCTGATACTTGATCGGCTTGTGCTTCTCGTTCTCCACCTTCAGCGGCTCGTTGGTCTCCGGGTTGACTAGCTGCACCTTTATGTGGCGGAACTTGCCATCACGCGCTGTATTTGTCGGGTGATAAGCCAACGAATATTGATTTCTAAGGGAGTCTTCAATCTGGCGGAAAATAGACGGATATTCTCCGGGAAACCGCGGAAAAAACGCCATCCCGCCAGTCTCTTTTGCAAACGTCTTCATCTCGTTGTCGGCTTGCAGAAACGTTAAATCCGCCGGACCGCTCATGCCTCTCGCTTCCGCCATCATTCGCGCGATTTGCAAAATACTGATGGAATAAATGGGGACGCCCGATTCCTGCAGTGATTTTCTGGCCGTATCGAAAGTGATTTTGCTGAAGGTATCCACCCCAGTTGCAATCACCAGAATCGCTTTGCGGCCCTCGATACCCGACATGCGATCCGCCATCTCGGTCAGCGCATCGAAGATATTTGATTCGCTAAAACCCGGAATGCGCAAGCGCGCCATTGCCTCTTCGGCTTTCCGCTTATCAGGCGAGAAATCGGAAAGAATGGTCGGCCGCATATCGAATGCGACGACTGCAACATTGTCGTCGGGCTTCAATGTCTCCAGAAACCCGTAAGAGGCCATCAGTGTCTCTTGCCAGCCGTAGCTCCAAAACTGCTGAAAGCGTCCGCTGAACTCAATGACCATACAAATTGTCATCGGCGCTTCGCTGTGCCCGAATTGGCTAATCTGCTGGGGAACTCCATCTTCAAGAACGCGAAACTTCTCCTGCCCGATACCCGGGATGAAATGGCCCTTGTCATCCATGACAGTGACATCGACGTTAACGGTGGTCGCGTTAGACCGGAAGGTCGGGACGTCTTTCGGGATGTCCTTCGGTTTCTTGAATTCCGAAGGGATCGGTTGCTCATCCGGCGGTGGCGTGTCGTCGGCCGGCTTTTTCGGTTTGGCGACGGAATCACTGGTCTGCGGCTGCGGACCTTCCTGGGCGTAACTGTGGACTGGGAGCAGGCTAGCCAAGACGAAACCAATGCTGGCGAGGCCTGGGGAAAAAAAGCGAAACTTCATGGCTACTAAATCCTTGCCGGGCTGTTTATCTAATGAACCCAACGATCACGGTTGGAGTCCTTCTTCCGAAGGTATACCTCAAACTTCTTTTTTGCGCGGCGCAGCTTCCATTCCTTATAGCTGGAGATGACGGGCTCCCGGATCTGTGATTGTAAGGTTTTCCCGCGTAAGAGGAGATATCCGGTTACCAGGCCGCCCAAATGGGCCAACACGGCCACGCCGCCCCGCTGCCCGCCAACGGTTGCTGAGAACGATTGCAGAAATACCACGCCTCCGATGATCAGTACGAAGTACTTTGACTTAATCGGAATCAGAAACCCGAATAGAATCGTCTGGTCGGGAAACATAACGCCGTACGCCACTAATATGCCGTAAATCGCACCAGAAGACCCGACTGTTCTTACGTCGGTTCCTCCAAAGATGTATGCGGCGGCAATTACGGTTAGCGCGGCGCAGATCCCGCAAATAAAATAGAACCGCAGAAATCTCGCGGTTCCCCACAATCTCTCGAGTTGGACGCCAAACATCCAGAGCGCCAGCATGTTCCAGAGAATATGGCCAAATCCCGCGTGGAAAAACATGTACGTTACAAGTTGCCAGACGGCGAATGTCTGGACCACTTGCGCCGGCATCAGATAAAAATTTTGCCGGAAAAACTCCACGCTGCTGGTGGTTTTCAGTATGTACTCGAAAACGAAAAGGCCGATGTTTACGATCAGAAGCCACTTCAGGCCGACTGGAAACCGGTTAGAGGGAGTATACCGATTCACGTACGAACGCGAACTGAAGGACATCGATGGCGGGAGTTCCTGACTTGAGGATAACAAACAAGCCCAGTTGCGCTTGTTACTTCTCGGTTCGCGCGTGCCGCTTCAGAATGCTCGCGGCGAGGTTAACAGCTATGGCAAGCGTTAACCAAACTAACCAATTGGATAATGGACCGTTCGTGAAGATGAATGTGTTCGTCCATCCCAGGTTTGCCGCCAGACTCCACACGGCCAACGCGTAAGCGGAAAAGACAGCCGGTCCCATTAAGGCGGCGAGAATTGCCCCAAATTGCTGTGCGGTATCGCCGGCCCAAGCCCCCGCGCGTCCGAGAGCGGTGCCGGTCATTTGCATTACGCTCACTGCCCAGGCGCGCACCGGTTCATTTCGTACCGCTGCTATGGCTGTCGTTCTGGTTTCAGGCATTTTGATTGGCCATCTGTAATTCTCGATGCACGCTAAGGGCCGAAAGTTTCCGGCGCTGCCGAATTCTTCCTCATGCGCGTTGCACGCGTTTGCGTGTCGAACACGGGTCACCCAACCCTGTAAAAATTCGCCTGAGTGGGCGAAAATGCTGTTTAACGAGTTGCACACCTTTCTATTTGCAAAATAAAACTCAAGACAACGCGTAGTCTTGCATATCCCACCGAGTAATAACGGTCGTGTCACGTGCGGCGTCGCATATACTTTTTTCAGGACTTTGCTACGCGATTCAGGAGATTCATCGAGCATGCAGAAGATCAAAACGGCGATTATCGGAACAGGCTTCATGGGCAAAGTCCATGCTGAAAACGTTCGGCGGCTGGGCAACGTGGAGATCGCGGCCGTAGTTGGCAGCCGGCCGGAGACCGCGCGCAAATTCGCTGAAAGCGCCGGAATTCCGATTGCAACAAGTGACATTAAAGATGTTTTAGATAACAAGGAGATCGTCGCGGTGCATATCTGCACTCCTAACGTGGATCATTTCCCGATGTCACTCGCGGCGATCGAGGCCGGCAAAGCCGTCCTTTGCGAGAAGCCGCTGACGATGAACGTGGACGAGGCGCGCCGCCTGGTTCACGCTGCCCAGAGCAGGAATGCGGTCAATTGCGTCCAGCACAATTTGCGTTATTACCCGGTCGTCCAGCAGATCCGGCAGATGATCGCCGCAGGCGATCTCGGCGAAATTCTGATCGTGCAGGGTACGTATTCGCAGGATTGGCTGCTCTATGAGACGGACTGGAACTGGCGTCTCGATTCCAAATCAAACGGCAAGCTCCGAGTGATGGGAGATATCGGCTCTCACTGGATGGATATGATCCAGCATCTTACAGGGTTGGAGATTACTGCCCTTTGCGCCGATCTGGCCACGTTTCACAAGAAGCGGAAACGTCCCAAGGGATCGGTCGAAACATTCTCAGGGAAGAAACTGGCCCCCGGCGACTATGAAGACATTCCCATCGATACGGAGGATTTCGGTGCCGTCATGCTTCGTCTGGGTGAAAAAGCGCGGGGGGCATTTACAGTCAGCCAGATGTCAGCGGGATGCAAGAATCACTTCGCGTTTGAGATCTTCGGCACAAAAGCCGGTGCCGCTTGGAACCAGGAGCAGCCCGACAGCCTGTGGATCGGGCATCGCAACGAGCCAAATCAGATCATTATTAAGGATGGTTCATTGTTCTATCCAGCCGCCGCGACGTTTGCTGACCTGCCGGGGGGGCACAGTGAGGGATACGACGACTCTCATAAGCAAGTCTTCAAGCGGTTCTACGCCAGAGTAGCCGATCCCTCAGCACCTATTGATTACCCGACCTTCGAAGATGGCCTGCACGGGATGATTCTGCTCGAGAAAGTTGCTCAAAGTGCGGCAAAAAGAGCGTGGGTCGAAGTCACGTAAGGGTCTTGCTGAAGGTACTTGCTACTTGCTTGCGTCGAAGCGCAGTGAGGATTCGGCCGCGAAGCGGCGATAGTCTCTGAATTCCATCTCGTTCAGGACGTGCGTGCGCTTTCCTTGAGTGACCTTCACCTGCCCGGTAATCGGCAACAAGTAGTCGTGATCGCCGATGGCGAGATAATCGTAATCCACCATAAAGGATGCGGCGTGGATGGGAAACTCCGGGTCAATACCGTCGGCTTCGAGAGTGAGCCGGCGAACTCCCCGCGTGGCGCTATCGATGTATACCAAACCGTGAAAGCCGACCTTCAGCCGGCGCCCATTATCGGCAGTGATCATGAAGGTGGAATTGCGGAGCGCGACGCGATAAGTGAAGACCTGAACCGTTCCGGTTCCCAGCGTGTCTGTCTCCTTCCATTGAAAGTCTGCCTTCGCGCTCGGATTGAAGACCGAATTCAGCAAGCCCCCAAACTCGCCATGCGAGATAGTTCCCTTTAAATCCTCGCGAGCAACCTGGCTGCGGATTCCGTTCACTTCCAGCGTGACGCGCTGCTCGGTGTTGTCGTGGTAACGCAGAATCTCAGCAATTGTGTCTTTGTGGCGCCAGCGGTCCGCGCCGGACGGGTCAATGAAACGGCCCGTGACTTCCAGGCAGCTAAAGTTCGGCAACGCGGCAGAATAATCCATCGCGCGCTCTCTTGCGCTTTCGATGAGCGCTTGGGCATCTTCTGGCGGCGAAATGAGAGTGTCGCCTCGATGCGGAACAATCTCGAGTCGCTGGTGCAGCGGCGGCGGGTTGCCCAGAACTGCTGTATCGGAATCCGATACGGAGGCGTTTCCCGCGCGAATGGCCGCCCCCGGCATCTCATGGCTGCCGACCGTAGAACTCGCCAGATCGGGCCCGGCAAGTGTAAACGAAGTGCTGCGCTCCGCTCTTTGTCCGCCCTGCGTCAGAATTACCACAGCCTCATACGTGCCCCCGGGCAGCGAGGTGGAACGGATGGACGCCATATAGGGAATCGGCCCTTGTCCGTTGCCTACAGCAACCTGCAACGGCACTCGACCGATTGGCTCGCCATCCTTGCGCACCTCGATCTCGAGTTTCGGCTTGCTCGAGGCATGCGGATCGGGATGCAGCAGAAAAAACAGAGAAATGTCACTCGCGTCCGGCGGAACGCGCCCCGAGATATTCGGAATGACTTTGCGAGCTTCGAACTGAAGCGGCTCGAACGGGTCTGCATCGGCATTGAAGCCATCGGTTCGCCGGACAAGGGAGACATCACTGATTGCCGGGCCGTTCGCCACTTCTGGCGGTATTTCGAAGTTCATCCGTTGAGCACCCGCGTTGCCGGAGTTGCGATCTATTACCGCGGTCTCGAGAGTGTATTGGCCAGGCGCAGCCGTGAAGTGCCGCTCAAACGTGACGATCTCGGACCGCGCGCGTTCCTGCGCCTCCAGAGCGCCGTGGCGGGGAAGATCCTCACTGAACGTATCGATCACGGTGCCCGATTTGTCCTTAATCCGCGCAAGCATCGACAGATGAACTGAAAACAGATTTGTGTTGGGGTCGGGATGGATGTCGACGTCGCTTAGCGGGACCTCGAGAATCAATGAGCTCGCGTTGCCATCGGGCATCTTTCCAAGTCGCAAAACCTCGGAGCGGAACTGCAGCTCTGTGGGCGGTTGCGGTTCACTCAAAACCTTCAGCAAGGACGCTTCAAACGGGCGGATTCCAACCGGGGAGGCTGGGGGAAGTGCAAAGTATCCGGTTCTGGCCTGTATCACGAGCCCTCGGCGCGTCGGGTTTACCGAGACTGACCGAAAACGGCCGTCATACTTCTGAATAGAAGGAGCGTAGGAAACTTCGTAATACGTCGACATATCTTCGATCATTCTTCGAATAGGCTTGCGAATCTGATCCGTTGTCGCGATGTACATGCCGCCGGTGCCCGCCGACAGCTCGGCCAAGGCGTTCTGGCTAACTGACCTGCCGCTAATTTCGATGCGGGCCATCTGCTCCTGCGCCATAGTCTTCATGCCTGGGGGAGTTGTGTCTATGGGAGGGGGCGCACGCGAAGAAGAAGCGGGGACGCCGCCCAAGCCGCTTCGGCCAGCCGCGCTGGCATTGCTGAGAGCAAGGCCCGCCATCATAGCCTCAGTGCCCTTTTCGTCCAGCGCATTCGCGTCTATCGAGTAGATGCTGACTCCCGCCCGATTGGCCGTTCCGATGATGGAGCGCACTAGATCTCTGGAGTTCGAGTCGGCCTGCAGCCCTTGTGCGAAATAGATTATCGTTTTGCGGCCGGGGAGTTTGCGTTCAGCGCGGGCCAGTGCTAAAAGACCGGCAAGGGATGGTCGCGCATGCTGATCCTCCACGATGCGCTGCGACTCCTGCAGGGCTGCCAGCGTAATTTGCGCCTTCACACGGTCCTGTGAGTCCATGCTCCCGGCCGCTGCTGTCAAAAGCATTTGCTCCGCGGCGGAACTCTTCTTTTGCGGGTCGGTCTTCGGTGCGCCTGTTGCCGCTTCGACTGCGTTTTTCAGCGCTTCCCTGTCAGTCGTGAATTCTTGGAACAGCCGCAAACGTGCATCTACCTTGAGCACTGTGAACGCAATGCCGTTTGCGGGGGCCATTTTGAGGATGGTAAACGCGGCAGCGCGGGCTGAGCGGGCAGGTCCTGGTTCGAGCCGGTCAAACAGCAGTGTCACCATGTGATCCGACGAAGCCGAAACAAGCCGAAGATCTGAGACCTTAACCGGGGAGCCGTCGTCGGTGATTTGAATGTCGCTGGGTTTAAGATCCGAGACGCGCCTGCCCTTCTTATCACGAACGATCAGATCAAGCGAAATCTCCTCGGCAGTAGTTAGAACCGAGGTGGACTGAGGATTCGCAGTCGCCGGGCGCGGCGGCGTTTGCGAGTGAGCGCAGGGAATGACCATCAGCGACAAAATCGCCGAATTCAGCAGCGTGCGGCACATCGAGCGTCGTTCCCGGCTCATGTCCGATGGTATAAAAGTGAGCTGATCGCGGCAAGAGCAATACCGGCGAGCAAACAAGTCCAGGCGAACCAATCGCCGTTGCGCGCGTAAAAAGTTGTGCTTTCGACTGCGCCGTACTGTACCGGCGCGGCGAGCTCCTCGTATGAGGGTAATCGTCTGATGATCCGGCCGGCTGGGTCTATGACGGCGGTGATTCCATCGTTCGTCGCGCGAATGATAAAGCGGCGGTTTTCCACGGCGCGCATCCGCGCCAATAACAAATGCTGCTGGCGCGCCTCGGTGTGTCCGAAATAAGCGTCGTTCGAGATGTTTACGAGAACGTCGGCGCCTTTCTTTGTGAACTGCCGGACCAGATCTGGAAAAGCGGATTCATAACAGATGAAAACGCCGAGACGATGGCCCGCGGCGGGGAAGTCTTTTATATCGTGGCCTGGAACGAAGTCGCCCGCTTCATGAGTGATGCGGTTGACGAAGGAGAACAGCGGTGGAATGAACTCCCCGAAGGGAACCAGGTTGATCTGATCGTAGCGGCCCAGTTCCGTCCCGTCCGGACCCAGGAGCAGGGCGGAATTGAGCGGCTGGTTTTGGGAAGTATAGGCGACGGTGCCGAACAAGAAGTAGCCGTGATGTTTTGCGATCTGAGTGGCCGTGTTATGGAAATCCGGATCGTCGTAATAATAGAGCGGCGCAGGCAGCTCGGGCCAGATCACGAGTGGGGCCGGGATCGCCTCGGACAAGAAGCCGAGCTGCTGTTCTGTCTTCTGCTGAAGAATGCTGGTCCACTGAATCTCGGGATCAATATTCGGCTGGATCACCAGCGCGGTATTCCTGGCCGGGAGGTCTCGAGGTATGGCGGGCAATAGCCATAACAGCGGCAGTGCCAGCAACGGGGCGAGCCGAATACGGGGATATCGTAGAAGGACGCAGGCAAGCGCAGTCGCCAGCATGCAGAAGACAAACGATACTCCGTAGACTCCAAGGAACGGGGCCAGACGCAAGGGTACCGACATGTCGATTCCGGCATTTCCGAGCGCCAGCCAAGCGAATCCAAAGGTTCCGTGCGTCCGCTCAAGTCCAGTCCAGAGTGCCGCGACAGCTGGCACTGCATAAGCGCGCCGCATCAATGGGCCGGCGAGCCAGGAAAAAACCGCGAGGTGCACAGCTTTAAGAACGCAAAACAGTAGAAACGATCCCCAGCCGCCCCACCGCCCCATTCCGCCGTGAACTTCGAGGACAAATTGAATCCACGTGCAGAGAAAGAACCAATAAAAGATGCCCGCCGCCCAGCCATAGAGAAATCTTTGCCAGGCTTGTCGAGTGCGCGCAAGGGCGATCAGCAGAGGAGCTAATGCTACAGGCGCGAGCAAACGCAGATCGAATTTCGGAAAGATCAGCAGCAGCAAGATCGCCGATAAGAGCGATAGGGCTGTATGCAGCAGGACTCTGGCGTGCCAGGCAGAGAAAGCTCGTCTAGGCATTTGCCTGGACGGCTTCTTCACTGACGCGATCGGCCATATAAGAGCTGCGGACGAAAGGGCCGCTAAACACCATTTTGAAACCTATGGACAAGCCGAACTCGCGGTAGGCGTCGAATTGAGCTGGATTGACGTACTCGGCGACGCGAAGATTTCGGCGAGTCGGCTGAAGATATTGGCCGATTGTGGCGACGTCGACATTGGAGGCCGCCACATCGCGGAGCAACTGATGCACTTCGGACGCGGATTCGCCCAGACCAACCATTAAGCCCGACTTCGTGAGCGCGTCAGGCTTGTGATTTTTCGCAAACCGCAGAACTCTTAAAGATTGCTGGTAATTCGCCTGAGGCCGAACACGGCGATACAGGCGACTGACGGTTTCCATATTGTGGTTAAAAACATGCGGCCCGGCATCGAGCACGCGTGCCACGGCTTCCAGGTCTCCGCAAAAATCCGGCGTAAGGACTTCGACGCGGGAATCCGGAAGCGCGCACCTAACCTGACGCACTGTTTCGGCGAAGTGATGTGAGCCGCCGTCAGGCAGATCGTCACGGTTAACGGACGTGATCACGATGTACCGCAGCTTCATCCGTGACGCCATTTCGGCGACCTGCCAAGGCTCATCGGGATCCAGAAGGAACTCCTTTTTCTCCGGGGAGCCTTTCGGAACGGAGCAAAAGCCGCAGCCGCGGGTGCACAAATTGCCCAGAATCATGAATGTAGCTGTTCCCCGGTGAAAACATTCGTGTATGTTCGGACAACGGGCCGACTCACAGACCGTATGCAGGCGACGCTCGCGAAACTCCGCCTTTAAAAGATGGACCGATTCAAAGTGCGTTCGGCCCTTGCGGAGCCACTCCGGCAATCTAGGATAGGTGCTTTGCGCCTGGAGATCCTGGATGGGTACGAACGTGTCGAACGGCACGAACTTCATTCTTGCATGCGCCGCCCGGCGCGGTATTCGGTACCGGTACAGATGGTCCGAACAGGAGATAAGCCTAATCAATTCTGCGGCATAGCACCTGAATGATCAGTTGACACTGATATTCAGGACTGTTAGAGTCAATGCACAGTTGTAGCAAGGAGGATTATCCGCAGCCCGCGAAGCCAACGCACTCAGCTCATGCGTTCCACTCTCCTGAGCGTAAAATAGTAAGCTTCCGGGCAAATCGAAAGATGAAGAGTTTGGCGTCCGTTTTCTTGATTGCGGCAATGAGCTTACATGCGCAAGCCCTGCATTCCGGGGCAATGCCGGCAAGCTCTAGCCCCGAAAGCAACCTTCCTTCCCAGAAGGTCGGCCCGAACGATCTGATTTCGATAGCCGTCGCGGATTGCCCTGAGCTCACGCGAACCTTTCGGGTGGCATCTGATGGCACCTTAGCGCTGCCTCTTTTGAACGAACGGCTCAAAGTAGTGGGTCTGCTTCCGTCTGACATCGAAATGCAGATCGCCGATGGCTTGGTGAAAAACCAGATATTGGTTCGGCCGGTGGTTTCGGTTTCCGTTGCGGAATATCGCAGCGTGCCGGTAAGCGTTATGGGCGCGGTCCGGCATCCTATCACGTTCCAGGCGGTAGGCGACGTGACACTGCTTGACGCACTTACTAAGGCTGATGGGTTGAGTCCGGACGCCGGTCCGGAGATCCTGATCAGCAGGTCTCAGCCGTCCAACGAGGGCGTTTCTACTGGCCTGGTGCAGCGGATTCCGGTGAAAGGACTCATCGATGAAGCGGATCCGTCTCTCAACATCAGATTGTACGGAGGCGAGGAAATACGCGTACCGGAGGCGGGTCGCGTATACGTGATCGGCAATGTTAAGAAATCCGGCGCTTTTCCCATTCAGGACAGTGGAGACACGACTGTGCTCAAGGTGCTCGCGTTATCCGAGGGCCTGCTGCCGTACTCGACGAACGAAGCCTACATTTACAGGCGTGAAGCCGGCAAAGCAGGTCGCGATGAGATCCCCATCCAGCTTAGTCAGATTATGAATCGCAAAGCTCCGGACGTATCGTTGAAGTCGGATGACATTCTGTATATTCCGGACAACAAGCATCGAAGAATGACCATGACTACTCTGGAAAAAATTGCGGGCGTTGGTGCGGCAACAGCATCCGGCATGTTGGTCTTCCATTAACTGGGACCACCTGCAAGGGACATCGAATTGGAATGAAACAACTTGAGCGAGCCCCGTCGGAGTTGCTCCACGCCCACCGCGTGCAGCAGTATGTGCTGCCGCAACAGCCCTATCCGGAATTCCAAGGGGCGCAGCCGGGCGTATCCGCATCGCACTACCTGCTGGTCGTTTTCCGCCAAAAATGGAAGATCCTGGGCTTCGTTGCCACTTGTGTTCTGGTGACGTATTTGGTCTCGTCCCGTCTGACACCCATCTATGAAGCTACGGCGAAAATTGACGTAGACCGGCACGCGCCCTCGGGCGTTATTGGGCAAGAGGCCAATCAGGGCTCGAGCGTGGAGGACTCGGACGCGTTTCTTGCCACTCAGGTGGAGTTGATTCAGTCTGATGCGGTCCTGCGCCCGGTGGCGGATCACTTCAATCTGCTACAGCGTGAAAGCCAGCTGGAGAAGCTGCCGGCAGAGAAGGCCAGGAAAAAGAGTGACGCGCCGATTTATCTGAAACAGCTGAAGGTCAGCCGCCCTCTGAATACATACATTCTGCGGATCAGCTATCGCTCGCCAGACGCTCGCCTTGCTGCCGATGTTGCTAACGCAGTCGCGCATTCTTACCTCGAGCACACCTTCGACCTTCGGATGCAGTCGTCGAACGAGCTTTCCTCGTTCATGGAGAAACATCTGGATGAATTGAAAGCGAAGATGGAAGGGTCCAGTCTGAAGCTGGCGAAGTTCGAACAGGAACTGAATGTCATCAACCCTGAAGAAAAGACCAACATTCTTTCGGCTCGTTTGCTGCAACTGAACACGGAGTACACTAACGCGCAAGCAGACCGCCTGCGCAAAGAAGCCGCCTACAACGCAATGAAAGACGGCTCTGTGGCTGCCGCTGAAGTCTCAACCCAAGGCGAAGAGCTGAACAAACTGCAAGACCGGGTGAATCAGGCTAAGCAGCATTTGGCCGATATTTCCACGATCTACGGCGCGAATCATTCCGAGTACCGCAAGGCGGCCAACGATCTCGCCGAAGTCCAGCGGCAATTCGAAGAAATGCGAAAAAATGTAGGGCTGCGCATCGAAACGGATTACCGCGAGGCCGTGAACCGCGAGCAAATGCTGCAGAAGGCAGTTACCGAAACCAAGGCGGATTACGATCAACTGAACGCGCGCTCATTCGAGTACCAGCAATTGAAACGCGACGCCGACGCCGACAAGACGCTCTACAGTGATCTGGAGCGCCGCATCCGCGAAGCGGGAATCAACGCCGGGTTTCAAAATAATTCGATTCGGATCGCCGATCTCGCGCGGCCGCCCGATGCGCCCGTTTTCCCAAGAAAAGGGTTGAATCTTCTCCTGGCCTTTATCATTTCGTCAGTCATCGCGATCTGCGGCGCAATTCTGGGCGATGTGCTCGATAATACGATTCGCGATCCCGAGCAGACCGCGCGCGCGTTGGATACTACCGTTATCGGAACACTGCCGACCGTCAAGGAGATGAGGCGCTTGATCAGTCCGATAACGCAGGACCCTGAACCTCCCGTGGCAGAAGGGGACAGCGCTGGTTCCGTGAACGGGCTGGGGCTAATTCGATATGCCAGCGGAAAAGCAGCGGGAAAGAAAGCGCAGACGCATTCCAATCTTCCGCCGGTTTCCGGGTACGAGGGGATCTCCTCTTACGAGGAGGCGATTCGCACCTTGCGGCACTCCATTCTGCTTCCGGATTTCGATCGGACCGTCAAATCGCTCCTGATTACAAGCGCTACTCCTGGGGAAGGGAAGACCACAGCGGTCATTCATCTCGCTATTGCGCATGCGGAGCAAGGCAAGAAGACGCTCATTATCGACGCTGATCTCCGCCGGCCAACCGTGCATAAGAAGTTGAATTTGAGTGGCTCTCCAGGCTTATCTAACGTGCTGCTTGGAGAATTAAGCTGGAAGGACACCGTAGCTAGAACCGAGCATTGGCCAGGTCTCGATATTCTGCCGGCCGGAATGGCTTCTCGCCGCGCCTCAGACCTGGTCGGGTCTATGATGGTCGACATTCTGGATGAAGCCGTCAAAGAATACGACTTAATATTCGTTGACGCGCCGCCTCTGTTGGGATTTGCCGAAGCCATGCAGGTCGCAACAGCGGTGGACGGCGTCGTAGTGATGGCTC
Source organism: uncultured Acidobacteriaceae bacterium (assembly GCA_963758245.1). GTDB lineage: Bacteria > Acidobacteriota > Terriglobia > Bryobacterales > Bryobacteraceae > Bog-105. Next base: position 357,216 of record CAVWUV010000011.1, read on the forward strand.
GTGCCGGACAAACCAGCCGGAAGGCCGTTTCAACGGTGCTGGCTACCTTGACGCGTCTGCGCGCCAATGTCATGGGCATCGTGCTGAACGAAGTCGACAAAAATTCAAGCCACGGGTACTACTATTACAACGACTATCGCAAGTATTACGCCGATAAGGCTGGCCAAAGCAGCTAGGGATTAAAGTCTGCGTATTTTCCGGCAGTTGAAGAATCAAAGTCATCTGCTGTATGACATCGCTTCGATTTACGGTGTTCAATTTGCGAACTACGTAACACCCCTCATCACCCTGCCTTATTTATCCAGAGTGCTGGGGCCTTCGAGCTGGGGTCTGATAGCGATGGCGCAAGTTTTCGCTATGTATGGAAGCCTCGTCGTAGAGTATGGCTTTGTTTATTCGGCGACCAGACAGTTGGCTATGGCCTCGACGAGCAGGGAAATTCAAGATGTCGTGGCAGGCGTTTCCGGGGCGAAAGTTCTCCTCAGCTCAGCAATCATCATCGTTGCCTTTGGAGCTTACGCGCTGGTTCCACTGTTCCATAAGCACCCATTGCTTTTATGGGCGGCTGTCGTGTCGGAGATTGCTAAAGCGCTTCTCCCGACTTATTACTTTTACGGAATCCACCGTGTAGCACTGGCATCGATGTTGGATGTATCAGCACGCGTCGTAGCTGCGCTCGGAATTTTCATTTTTGTGCATAGGCCCGCTGATGCGTGGAGATTTTTTGCTCTCCAGGGAGCAGGGGCCATGTTGGCATTGTTTGTCGGCCACGGTATGATTCATGCTCGTCACCGACTGCGTTGGCCTCGATTCCACGATGCACTCAGAATGCTTCGCGAAGGCGGCCCGATGTTCCTTTTTCGAAGCGCGCACAATATTTACGCTCTGGGCAATGCGTTCATTCTTGGGCTATTCGCCTCGCCACAATCGGTTGGGTATTACGCGGGGGCCGAGAAAATCAATAGCGCCGCAGTCGGCCTGTTATCGCCTTTGACCACTGCCTTGTATCCCCGCGCCGCGGGACTCGTAAAAAGTTCCCTTAGCAAAGCGGCTCGTTTGACGACGTTGTCGTTCTACGTCATGGGTGCAATTAGCCTCATATTGGGGGTGATCATGTGGTTTGGATCCTCTTTGATCGTGCGGATCATCCTGGGGCACAGTTTCCAGGAGTCCGCCGGTGTCCTGAGGATTCTGAGTCTAAGGTCGCCGTTGGTGGCCTGGACAAACGTGCTCGGGTTTCAATGGCTGCTCGCCCTGGGTCTGGAGAAGGCATTTCAGAAAGTGACCGTGCTGGCGCTTATTCTCAACGTTCTGCTTGCAACATGTTTTGCCCCTGCGTTCGCCTATACGGGTATGGCCTGGGCGGTTGTGCTTTCTCAGGCCGTAGCGGCTTTTGGAATTTACGTGGTGCTGCAGCGGCGCGCGCTGAATCCCTTCGTGATTGCTGCGGATGGATCTTATGCTTAATTGCGAGCCACGACCGCGAGGGAGTGGTTTACCCGAACCTCCGGAAGCTCGTACTAACCAGCACATACCGTCCTGCGCGGTGCTGATTGTTTCCTGCGACCGCTATCGCGATTTATGGAATCCTTTTTTCGCGCTCTTCTGGCGCTATTGGCCGGATTGCCCCTTTCCGGTCTTCTTAGGCACTAACTACGCGACGCACTCCGACGAGCGAGTCAAGTCGTTGACCGCCGGCGAGGATCAATCCTGGAGCAAGAATCTCAGGTACTTTCTGGAGCACATCGATACACGGTATGTTCTCGTTTTGCTCGAAGATTTTTTTCTGAACCGGACGGTAGTAACCGCCAGAATCATCGAGCACTTGAAGAGCCTCGACGCGCTTCATGGGACAACGCTTCGTCTATATCCGCACCCAAGACCGAATGCCAGACTGGCGGACTACCCTTCAGTCGGTTCTATTCACACCTTCGCGCCGTATCGGGTCTCCGCGCAACCGGCAATATGGAATCGGCAACAATTACTCGAGCTGCTGCGGGATGGTGAATCCGCGTGGGAGTTCGAATCGCAAGGGACCATCAGAAGCCGAGCGAAAGAAGACGGCTTCTTCGCAACCTACACCTCGGTCGTGTCCTACTGTCATGTGGTCGAGCGAGGACAGTGGTTTCGATCGGCCGCCAGACGATATAAGAAGCAAAGCATCGGGTGTGATTTTAGCGTTCGCCCTATGATGGGGCGTTTACCCGCTGCGAAAAAGAGAATAAACAACTGCCGGCGTTGGATGCTCGACCGGATTGTCGATCTTCGACTTAGCTCGGGCAAATCACACTAGCGGTCCAACATGCCGCGCGTAGCGTTTCTGACGAACATGATCCCGCCTTATCACAAGCCCGTGCTGGACGTTTTATCGGCTCGATTCGGCGGACTGCGGGTGCTGATCTCCACTCCCATGGAATCGAACCGGCCTTGGAAGCTGGAATGGGATGGGCTGGATGTGGTGGTTCAGAAAACCATCACCTTGCGCGGGCGCTGGCGGCATCCCAAAGGATTCAGTGAGCCTTTATTCGTGCACGTGCCGATTGACACAGTTCAGCAGCTCAGAAAATATCGTGCCGATGTTGTGATATCGGGCGAGATGGGCGCCCGCACTCTGTTTGCGCTGCTTTACCGCAAGCTGAACCGGCACTCAAAACTGATTGTTTGGGCAGAAGTCGCTGAATCCACCGAGCAGGGTCGCGGCCGGTCACGCCGGATATTCCGCAGTGTTTTGCACCCCTGGGTGGATGCGTTTCTGGTGACGGGCGAAAGCGGCGCTCGTTACATGCGCAGCCTCGGCGTTGACGACAGAAAGATCTTCAAAATATCGTATACGACGCAGCTCACGCCCTTCATGGCGGTTCCACTTTCTCGGGGTGAGGAGCATGCAAAGCGTCTGCTATATGTGGGTCAGTTGATCGAACGCAAGGGTCTTGAACCCTTTGTTGACGTCTTATCAAAATGGGCTTCCGCGAATCAGACCTGCCGGATCGAGCTGATTCTCGCCGGTGACGGGCCACTTCGCGCCAGATTACAAAACGTCGCTGTCCCGCAGAATGTAAAAATCGAGTTTTTGGGCAATGTTCCATATGAGAACCTTCCCGAGATCTACGGGGCTGCGGAAATTTTTGTCTTGCCTACGTTGGCCGATACCTGGGGCGTGGTGGTGAACGAGGCGATGGCGGCCGGCCTGTCTGTTTTGGGAAGCCTGTACAGTCAAGCTGTCATGGAACTGGTGAAAGACGGCCAGAACGGGTGGACCTTTCGGGCGGATGATGCGAGTGAAACATATGATGCGATTGATCGCAGCTTGAAAACTTCGGTCGGGAAACTAAGCGAAATGCGGAAATGCGCCAGAGACACGGCGGCCCGATTGACCCCACACTATGTGGCCGGCCTGATTGAAAACGCTGTGGCTGCATGCTGGAACAACAGATGATTTTGCCGGTTGTCTTATATGTGGCTCTGTTCTTAATCGCGGCCATCGCGCCTTTGCGCTGGAGCATTGTTGCATATTTGCTGCTGGCCACCATCGACTTCGGCGCGACCAGCGCAAATGTAGGCATGTTGAACGCAGCGAAGGGAACGATTCTGCCTGTTTATCTCTTGTGGAGATTGCGAACCTACTCGGGTCATGAAAGAACAATCGTTGCTCCGATCGTTTGGATCCTCCTGGTGATATACGTCGGTATCGCAGGATTCTGGTCGTTCTTCCCTTTATCGGCGTTGAAGCTTGCAGTGGAGATGGCAGGTTCGTTCCTCATCTGCATGGTGTTCCTTCGGGCAACAAAGGCGCAGTATCTTACTCCCGCTGTCGTGCTGCCGGTCACAATTGGAGCTCTCGCCATAGCCGTTCTTCGATCCATCTTTGCCCCACGGTATGGTGACGAAGCGGTTCGATTCACCGGCTTCTTATCAGCGCAGGCCTTTGCGGCGTTCATAGTGGCGCTGTATTGCATTGCCCTTTGTTCAAAGACTCTACGGGCTGGAGTTCGGGTTCCGTTGTGCGTCGTTCTTGCTGCCAGTCTTGCGTTCGATGGCAGCAGGATTTGGGCGATAGGAATGGCAATAGCCACTTTGCTGGCATTGCTTGTCTCCGAGGTGCGCCCTTGGATGAAGATCTGCGGAGTTGGTTTGGCGATCGCAATCACAGCCCTGCTCGCGGGATCGATGGATACGGTGATGACTCTGCTGGCTGAACATGCGGAATCAAATCGTATAGCTGCTGCAATCACTGCCTTCTATGAGGGCGATCTCAAATCCTACGGCCTCGGAACGTACAACTTCAGGCGAGGGCTCGAGGCCAAGGAGATAGGCGCAATCGCTGATTCTTCGTTAACACAACTGGTGTTTGGACACGGTACTTCGAACGGCGCTTTGGTTGTTACCGGGTCCCTGTTCAAGGGAAATTTAGATCCGAACAGGCTGATGCACGATGAGTGGCTCCGCGTCATGTATGAGTGGGGCCTGATAGGGCTTATTCTGTGGCTGATGTTTTTTGGATCTATTGCGATGTTTGCGGTAAGGGGAGTGCAAAGGGACCAGAATGGCTATGCGAAACCACTGCTTGTCTACCTGCCGGCATTTATGCTGGGCCTCACAGGGGAGAACATTCTCGCGGGAGCGGGTAGCGCGGCCAATATTGGTTTTCTAATGCTTTTGGGACTCGCTGGCATGGCGCATCGGCAGCCCAGGCAGTACTCTTCAGCGCGAGTTATGCCGCCCATCTCGTTCGAGCCTGCCGTTTCGGCAAAGCCACGATGAGAGTTCTTCAAATACATAACTTTTATCAACGACCTGGCGGTGAAGACCAGGTGTATGCTGCGGACTATGAGTTGCTCACGCAGCGCGGGCACACGGTCACGCAGTATTCAGCCCATAATGATGCACTCGTGGGAATTTCCGGTATCAAGAACGCTACTAGCGCGATTTGGAATTCCGTTACTTATCAAGAGCTGGCCACGCTAATCAAACGAGAGCGGCCCGAAATAATTCACGCCTACAACACGTTTCCGATCATCTCGCCATCGCTTTATTACGCAGCTGCGAAAGCTCGGATTCCGGTAGTACAAGCGCTACAGAATTACCGACTACTGTGCCCTGCTGCCACATTGTTTCGCGATGGACGCGTTTGCGAAGAATGTGTCGGTTCAAAAGTCCCGTATCGCGCGGTCGTGCATCGATGTTACAGGCACAGCGCGCCTGCCAGCGCGAGTGTGGCATCCATGTTGCTGGTTCATCGGATTGCGGGAACGTGGAGCACGAAGGTGCATACATACATCGCTCCAACAAACTTCGTGAGAGATAAATTCATCGAAGGAGGTTTGCCTGCCGCCAAAATCGCGGTCAAGCCGAATTTTCTCGCCCGAGATCCTGGTATTGGGCCAGGAAACGGAAATTACGCGCTTTTCGCCGGACGCCTTTCAGAAGAAAAAGGTGTGAGCACGTTGTTCGATGGGTGGCAACAACTCGGCTCAAAGATTCCACTGAAAATCGCCGGCGATGGCCCCCTCGCGCCCGTAGTGAAAGAGCGCATGAAGAAATTGCAAGACGTCGAATGGCTTGGTCATTGCGATCGGCAGCGCACCTTCGAGCTTTTGCAAAACGCGGTCTTTCTCGTGTTTCCCTCTCTGTGGTATGAGGGCCTGCCTGTGACCATTCTGGAATCCATGGCCTGTGGCACTCCGGTCGTAGCGTCGGATCTAGGCTCCATGAGGGAGCTAATCAAAGATGGCGTCAATGGCTTTCGCTTCGCTGCCGGTAGCGTGGATTCTCTAATCGATCGCATTGAATCAATTTGGGCGCGACGAAACGAGCTGCTTCCAATGAGGCAATCATCGCGATTGTGCTATGAACAGAACTATGCTCCCGGGCGGAATTACGAGTTGCTCATGCAGATTTACAGGAGGGCCGTAAACCGCGATGATAGCCACAATTAGTCGCCAGACCTAGTACTTTACTGATGAAAACTCTCCCGCTATCGCTTTCGTGTCATTTACCTTTGGGCCCGATTCGTAGTAACAGTAGTTCAGGCGTACCATGAGTGCCGCAGCCGTTGAACCGGTCATCGCCATCCCTGAGGTAAAGCAACGCTCGTGGGCAACGCTGGCGATCCTAGCAGTCGACGTAATAGCGCTGGAACTGGCGCTGTTTTTAGGCTGCGTAGTTCGAATCATCCTCCTCGCGATATTTCCGATCAGTCTGGGGAGACCTCAATACCAGGGTCTCGCGCTTGGTGTCCTGACTCTTCCGCTGATCTATTCCTGGGTCGGTTTATATCCGGGCTATGGTATGGGTGCAGTGCAGCGCCTGCGGACAAGGGTGTACGCCACCTTTACGGTCTTCGTGATCCTGCTCACCTGGAATTACGTTTTTCAGGATCGGCAGTGGTCTCGAGGAGTGCTATTGAGCACCATGGTTTTCGCTCTGATTCTGCCGCCCGCATTCGAATCACTGGCCCGGAAGTTTTTGATTGCTCGCGGCGTATGCGGTCTGCCAGTAATTATTTTGGGCGGCGGCAGAACTGGAGCGCTCGTCGCTGAGAAGCTTAGGCAAGAATCTGATTTGGGCTTCGTTCCTATAGGAATTTTGGACGACGATCCACAGAAATGGGGGAGCATCGTTCACGAAGTCCCGGTGCTCGGACCCCTTTCCGCGGTCAGGAGATTCGAAGGACGAGCAAAAGTAGCGCTGATCGCAATGCCGGGCCTGACTCGTGACCGTTTGAGCGACATTGTTCAGAGCTTGTCGTTTCCTAACGTGATTTTCATTCCCGACCTCTTTGGTATTCAGAGTCTTTGGATTACCTCGCGCGATCTCGGCGGAGTACTGGGCCTGGAAATAAAAAAGAATCTACTCGTCACCTCAAATCGGGTACTGAAACGGCTTCTCGATTACTCGATCGCGCTGCCGTTGTTCGTCGTTACCGCGCCTTTCCTCGCGGGTTGCGCCGTCTGGATCAAGATGGTCAGCCCGGGTACTGCATTTTTTCGCCAGCACCGTGAGGGGGAGGGCGGCAAGCAGATCACGATTTTGAAGTTGAGGACGATGTACCCTGATGCCGAGCGGCTACTCAGTGAACATCTTGAAGCAAACGGCGACGAGAAGGTAAGCTGGTTTCGGTACTACAAACTAAAGCACGATCCGCGCATCTTGCGAGGCATCGGCTGGTTTCTTCGCCGGTACAGCCTCGATGAGTTGCCACAATTGTGGAACGTGCTTCGCGGTGATATGAGCCTGGTTGGTCCGAGGCCGTTTCCCTATTACCACCTCGATAGCTTTCCCGCGTCCTTTCGCACTCTGCGCACCAGCGTTATGCCCGGAGTAACTGGTCTCTGGCAGGTGTCCGCCCGTAGTGATGGCGATCTGAAGATTCAAGAGATGGAGGACACATACTACATCCGGAACTGGTCCTTATGGCTTGATATCTATGTCCTGCTTCGAACTGTACAAACTGTGCTGATGCCGAAAGGCGCTTACTGAGCGAGGCTTTTCCAAGCAGCGGTGATTGAATCGAACGAGCGATCGCTTCTTGGTTCGGGTGCCCGGCTGGTCGTATTCGATCAAAATATTACGAAGAACAGCCCGGCTGGGAGCTGCCTGTTGAAAATGCTCGAGCCGATCGCCGGGAAATGCGCAATACATGTCTTCATTAACCGCACTGATCTTCCCGATGCGGAACTGCTGCGGAAAACCAAAATTCCTCTTCCACAGCGCCCGGTATTTGCTCGCGCGATTCTGTTTACTCTTTTCTCGATGTGTGCCTATGCGCTGTCTGGCAGGACCAAATCCGGCATAAGGATCAGCACGGAAGGCGCATTTCCCTTTTGCCAGATTGCGCAGGCTCAATACTGCCACCGCTTCTTCTTGTCTCGTCACCGAAACGCTATCGCCGGAAGCTGGGTGCGTCGTGTAGCCAGAATCCTGATGCATGCGTGGGGGGCCACTACCGAGCGGATCGCATTCCGGGTGGCGAAAATGATCGTGGTGCCCTCGCGAGGCCTGGCCCGCGAATTGGAATCGGTGTACCCCGATCTGGTGCGCGGGAAGATCCGCGTCATTCCGAATTTCGTGGATACAGATGCATTTCTCAGACCGCCTGATTTTTCAGTGATGCGCATCAGACACGATCTTGGTATTTCCGAAAACGCGTTCGTACTGAGCTTCTGCGCGCTCGGCAGTTTTGAGCGTAAAGGTCTCCGGGTTGCACTGGAAGCTTTAGCGAGTGTGCACGAGGTGGCTGTGCACTTGATGGTCGTCGGCGGAACAGTTAGTGAGATACGTGAATACGAGAAGGTGCGCGATCGCCTCGGAGTCCACAACTCAGTGCATTTCGTCGGTTTCCAAAATGACATCCGGCCATATCTTTGGTCGTCAGACGCGTATGTTTTTCCTTCCATTTACGAGACATTCTGCCTTGCCTGCTTCCAAGCCGCCGCTGCTGGGCTTCCCCTGATTACAACCCCTTTCAGCGGCATTGAGGAATTCATCGTTGATGGTGTGAACGGGTGGATTGTTGAGCGAACAAGCAGCTCAGTTGCGTCTGCTATTCGAGAAGCGGCTCTTAATCGTGAGCGCACGGCTGCGATGGGGCGCGCCGCGCAGAACGGCGTCGATGCATATCGGCTGGAGCGGTTTCAGGCTCGCTGGCTGGAATTGCTGCAAGAGGAGTGTGCAGCTCGGAGCCTATGACCGAGCGAGAGTCGAACGAGAACTATTTACTATCCTGATACTCCTCGAGCCAGGCCATCTGGATCGCTTCCAGTTTTCCCTCGGTCGATGCCATGGGATCGTCCTTGAAATCCGGCAGCCCCGTGATCCACTTATGAAGATCAGTGAAGCGTATGTGCGTGGGATCAATTTCGGGATGAGCTTCGTACAAACTCAAGGCGATATTTTCAATGTGATCCCAGGTGAGTCCAGGCATGAATTCCTCAGGTTTTATTTTACGGTGAACGGGGCGTCGCCTAGTGGGTCGTTTCGTTCAAATATCTTGATAAGTCGACGATCTCGCGGATATTTCTACTAACGCGTTGTGGAGCAAACTCTGACCGCGCGAACCCCTTGCGCAGCAAACGTTCATAGGCGACGCACAATTGATCAGTAATCACAGTGTCTAAATTCAGCACGGAGTTCCTGTGGTTATATAGATGCGTGGCAGTTCCCCGTATCGAAGCCGTCCTTGAGGATATGCGTTCCGGTTTTCGGATTATTCGCAAATCTCCCGGCTTTTCGCTGCTTGTCATCCTGACGCTTGCGTTGGGTATTGGCGCAAACACTGCCATTTTCAGCGTGGTCTACGCAGTTCTCTTCCGTCCCCCGCCTTATCCGGCCGGAGAGCGGCTGGTGGAACTCCGGGAAGTCACATCGGGGCAGAATCTCCCCGTCACCTGGATCAATTTCCAGCATTGGCGCGATGAGAATCACAGCTTCGAAGAGATGGCCGGGTTCGAGAACGCGGACCTTACTTTAACTGGACATCGCGATGCCGTGCTGACACATGCCGGTGTTGTGAGCGCCAGTTTTTTTCGCTTGACCGGCTGGCGGCCTCTGATCGGTCAGTTGTTTGCTGAAGCCGATGACCGGCCAGGCGCCGCGCCCGCGGTCGTAGTGACTGCCGAATTCTGGGCAAGGATGCTGCGCGGCGATTCGCATGTGATCGGGACCACACTGAACTTAGACGGAAAGGCATATCAGGTCATCGGGATACTTCCCCCGGGACTGAGATTCTTTACCCGTCCTGTAGATTTCTACCTGCCGATTGGCCCGAGAGATGGCAATACGGTAAGCCGTGGGGAACATGGCCGGATGCTGGTGCTCGGCCTGCTCAAGCCTGGTATAGGTTTGCCGGCCGCGCGGGCCGATTTGGACACGATTATGCATCGCCTGGCGCTCGCCGACCCAGGGCCGGAAAACGATCATCGCAGTTCCATCTCTTGGCTTGGGCACATGGCTACCGAGGATATCCGGCAGACCCTGCTCATGCTGATGGGAGCAGTGGGACTGGTGCTGATCATTGCTTGCGCGAATGTAGCGAATTTACTGCTGGCGCGGAGCACTGAAAGGGCTCGCGAGATTGCCATTCGCTCCGTAGTCGGAGCGGGGCGAAGCAGACTAGCGCGACAACTCCTGACCGAAAACTTCGTGATCTCCGCAGTCGGCGGCGGTGTGGGTCTGTTGCTGGCGAGAGTTTGTTTGCGAGCACTGGTACCTGCGGGCCCGCGCGATATTCCTCGGTTGTGGGACGCCAGTTTGAACCTACCTGTGCTGTTTTTCGCCGCAGGTGTCACGCTGATTACAGGGCTTGCCGCGGGACTCGCTCCGGTGCTGAGCGCCGGATCTGTGGATCTTGCGATAACGCTGAAGGAAGGCTCTTGCGCTACGAGCGGCACACGGCGAGGCCACTCTCTGCGCAGCAGTTTGGTCATTTGCGAGATTGCCGTTACGCTGGTTCTATCGTTTGGTTGCGGACTGCTGCTGCGCAGTCTCGCCCTCGCGCAGAACGTCGATCCCGGTTTTGATGCCGCTCGCGTCCTCGCACTGGAACTCCAATTACCGCCGTCCAGGTATAACTCCGACATAGCCGTGCGCGAGTTCTATACACGGCTCATGGAGGACCTTCGCCGAGAGCCTGGAGTGGAGAGCGTGGGCGCGGTTGATTGCCCTCCCTCCACGGGAGGATGCGCCAAAGGTTGGTATTCGATCGCTGATATGTCGGCGCCGTCTCGCGCCGGCGTTCCACTCACGCTTTTAACCAAGGTCGATCCCGAATATTTCCGCACTATGGGCATTCATCTGATCGCAGGACGCAGTTTCACCGATGCGGACCATGAGGGTCATCCGACGATGCTGGTGGTCAACGAAAAGCTCGCACGCCATTGGTGGCCGAAGGCGCCGCAACTCGCGGTAGGCCATCCTCTTAAGATCGGTGGTCCTTACATGGCAGGACCGACTTACCAGATCGTCGGAGTAGTGGGCGACGTGAGGCAGGGGGCTCTGGACGAGGAGACATTCTCCGAAATTTATGTGCCGTTTCCTCAGAGTCCGTCACCAGCCATGGTTGTAATGATCCGTGCGGCGGCCGATCCGGCGCCCTTGATCCCTGCTGTCCGTCGTGAGCTCGCCTCGGTTGACCCCAATGTGGCCATTCAGTCGCTTCGGCCATTCGAGCAGTGGATGAGAGGGACACTGGAACGAAGACGATTCAGCACGCTCCTTCTGGGGATTTTCGCGGCGCTCGCTGTGACTCTTTCGTGGATAGGAATTTACGGCCTTCTCAACTACTGGGTTGGCATGCGCCAGAAGGAGATTGCTATTCGATTGGCTTTGGGCGCCCAGCGGCCTGAGATTGTGCGTTGGTTGGGACTGCACGCGATGCGCCTACTATTGCTGGGCGTCGCTCTCGGAGTATTCGGCGGTTGGGGCGCGTCACGATGGCTCAAGGGTATGGTGTTCGGCATCGATGCGCAAAACCCGGCAATGATGCTCGCCGCGATCGCGGCCATGATCGCCATCGCAATGCTTGCCGCCGGCATTCCCATGCGACGCGCTATTCGGGTCGACCCAATTCGCAACCTTCGTAATGCCTGATCGGCTTGGCAGAAACCGCCCTTGTAGCTCGGGTGCATAACACGCGATGTCCTGGAGCAACCGGTGGAGCGCTAAATCCTTGGCCTTCGCCTCGAGCATGACGTCAAACTCCAGGTCTTTTGTCTCCTGTGCGAAACGGATGAATTCAAATGGATGAATGTAATCGGCGTGAGCCGTCCATACCGGCGGTCGCAATACAGTTTCCTGTTTGCCTGTTTTCCGATTAGCCCGAACTACTTCTCGCGTCTGGGTGCGAGGCGATGAATAGTGAACCTTAGGGCGGGCACCGTCGGGCCAAGTGCGAAGAAATCGCTCGAGCGTACGCCGCCATGCCAGCCGTTCCGGATTCAGGCATTGATGATGCTGCATATCAAACACCAGCGGGACACCCGTTCGCTCGTGAATACTCAACACGTCGGTCGCGCTGAAACGGACGTCATCATTTTCGAGCACTAATCGCCGCCGCGCAGGCTCCGGTAATTCCTTGTAGCAGGCGACCCAACGATCGATTGCCGCGTTTTTGTCGTCGTAGGCGCCGCCTACATGAATTACGAGCACGGCCTCGGAGCCGAGATTCATCAAGTCGAGTATCTCCGCCTGTGACGCAAGATCCCACACGCTTTTCCGCCGCAGCGTCTTGTCGGGCGCATTCATCACAATGAACTGGGAAGGGTGAAAAGAAAGCCGCAGGCCCATTTGATTCGCCCTGCGCCCCAGTTCACCCAATTCCGAGCGGCTTTCTGCGAGTTGTCCGTGAAACTGCGGCAAATCGGGATGCGTTACATACGGCGCTATATCGGAGGACATCCGGTACATTCGGATTTCCGAATTCTCCAGATACGAGAAAATGGCATGGAGATACTCGATCGAGACGCGAAGGTGAGGAGCCGACCGCCAACGCCGCGAGTCATTGCTCTTCAGGCCCTCTTGCCCGAGCACTTTTACTGCGAATCCGAGCCGCGTAGGCGTGGAACCAGCTGTGTTACACGCCCTCCGATCCATGCAGTTTTACCAACTTGTTGTAAATTCCGAGAAGCAAGAAGGTGGGAGCCCACTGCCCGACGAACAATGCCGCGTGGTCTTTTCCACTTACTTTGCAGCCGAGTGAACCGGCTATCGAGCCAAATGCTGCCCACAAGAACCAATCCGAGGGGAGCTTTGCCGTTTGCTGTTCGATGCTCCTTGCTATTGATCCCTCACGATGTTCTTCACGTGCTCCACGCTCGGGCTCTGTCTTTACGACATCGTCATACTGCATCTGATGTTTTCTCCTTTGAATGTAAGTGCGGCCGTTTTCTTCTAGCCACAGCTTGATTTTAAAGAAAACCAGCTTTACTGTAAAGAAAACACCGTCGGCTGCTTTCACGAGTGTCAAAACGCGCTGAAAAAATTGACTCAAAGGAAAACAAAAAGAAATGGAATCGGAGACGATCACACAAGGTCTCAAGCGGTACTTAATCGGCCAGAAACTCCGGCGTTTGCGATTGCGTAAGAGCATGGGACTGAGTGAGCTGAGCAAGCACACCGGTCTCTCTCCGTCGTTGCTATCGAAGCTGGAACGCGACCTGATGCACCCCACTCTGCCTACTCTCCTGCGCATTGCATTGGTCTTCAGCGTTGGGCTAGATTACTTCTTCAATCCGGAGCCTAGACCTGTGCTGGAGATCGTGCGCAAGCGAGAGCGCCTGCGTCTTCCCGAAGCGCCGGACATACGCAATCCCGCGTACCATTTCGAGTGCCTGGATTTTTTAGCCGAGAACCGGAAGCTGAACGCGTATTATGCCGAGTTCGAGACGGGCGAAGGATCGCGCGCGCGGAAGCACCACCATCCAGGAATCGAGTTCCTTTACGTCACTTCCGGCAAACTTTCGTTGCAGATTGGTGAGCATGAGGCCGAGTTAGCGGAAGGAGATGCGATTTACTTCGCATCTACCGTTCCACACAACTACCGAAAGGTGGGAACCCGTCGGACGACTGCGCTGGTCGTGGTGACAACTTGATGCGTGACAAAATCATTTACCAGAGAAGCTTCAATCCGAACTGAATCTGACGAGACGGCGTGGAGGTGCTTGTAATCACACCAGCAGTCGGCGAGACGCCCTCCGGTGTAAACACGATCGCATTCGGTGTGTTGAAATTCGCCCGGTTGAGGACGTTAAACAATTCGGCCCGAAACTGTAGATTGGTTCGCTCGGTCAAGCGCGTGTCTTTCAGGAAGGAAAGGTCCCAAGTTGCAAGACCCGGTCCGATGAGAGTATCTCGGCCCAAATTTCCATAGAAGCCGCTGTTGTTTGGAGGCGGCAGAAACGCGGCAGGATTGAACCACCGCGAAGGATTTCCTAAGATAATCGGGCCGGTAAAAGCTGGATTCACAAACGGGCGTACGGGGTTGCGGGTGTCGCCGTTGTTCGAAGGATTATAGCTGAGCTGGGGAGTAAAAGGAAAACCGCCCTGTAGCGTGACAATCGAGTCTAAATTCCAGCCGCTCACCAGAAACTTTGTGAAGCCTGTGGGGTTGCTGGCGAAGCGCGCACCAGGACCGAATGGCAGAGCATAAATCGCACTGATCACGCCGACATTTCGAACATCAAAGTTCGCGAGTCCACGATCAGCGCGGAGGTTGAATGGGTTCGAGGCTAGGGCGGGCTCTCCACCTGATGTTGTGGAGTTTAGCGAGTCGCCGTCGTCAATTGTTTTTGACCACGTGTATGCGCCTCGCAAAGCTAAGCCGCCGCTGAAACGGTGCTTGAGGTTTACTTGAAGAGCATTGTAAGAGCTATCGCCTTCGGAGAAGTAGGTCCAGGTGTTCGCCAGGGAAGGGTTGGCTCGAATCGCGGTGGGCACATAATAGGTTCCGGCCGGAACAGGTGTACCTGCCAGCCCCACAGGAAAGTTGCGCGGGTAAATGGCCGGGCAAGGCGAAGCCGGACAGACCACAGGAAACGGTTCATTAGCGTCAATGCCAATCAGCTCGTGATAGCCGTGCGACCCCACGTAACCTAGGCTCAAGGCCGTGTTGTCCGTGATCTCCTGTTCTATCCGCAAGGACCACGAAATTAGCGTTGGTGTTTTTAAATCCGGCTGCACGCCGCCCCCGACCAGCTTCGCTTTGGCAGGCACGGTAGTGCTGGTTATGACTGGAAGATCCGATACTTGCGCATTCGGCAAGCTGTAAGTCGGATTGAACGGCGCATTTTGATCGGTCCGGTAGCCGAGCGCATCGTGCAGATCATTGTAGAGTCCGAAGCCTGCGTTGATAACTGTTTTTCTCGCGCTGCCGAACGGGCTCCACGCCAGGCCGATACGCGGCTCCGGCAAGAACTTCGCATGATTGACTGTGAATGCGGAGTCCGCCACTCGCGGCTGACTCGAGATGACGCCGTTCGGATAAGTGTAGTTAGCCGCCCGCCCATTAACCTCGTTCCAGCCCGAACTGGACTCGCCGCGAAAACCAACCTCTAGTGTCAGCCGCGAGCCGATGCGTATGTTATCTCCCACGTACCATGCGCCAAGCCAGGCGCGCCAACCCAACTGGGTCGGGGCCGGATCGTACAACAGAGAGCTCGCAACGCCCTGCAGCAATGTCTGCAGGCTCGTAAACGTGGCCTGCCCGTATTGACTCAAGGCGAGCGTCTCATTCGATTGCACACGCTGCAACCACACTCCCGCCGTGAGCTGATGGCTGCCCTTACTGAATGAAACGCGGTCTTCATAAGTGAACAGATTTCGGTCTACGTGTAAGTTGCTGCCATTGTTGCTGCCCGCGAGACCGAGTTGAGCCGTCGGGTTCGAAGCCGCACTGCCACCTACAACCAGCGCGCCGATCGGGTCGCCAGCAAGGAACCCAGGGAGCGAAGCGGCAGGTGTACCCGGAGTCGGCTCACCGGTAAAGAAATAGGCCGCTCGCGAATAGCCGACAGTCGCTTCATTCAGCCCTGCCGGCGAGAATACATGCGTTTCTGCAAGGCTGGCTACCTGCTCCCGCAGACTTTCAGTATCCGTGCTGTACAGGTTCGTGCTGGTGGGCGTGAAGTCAGCGCTATCGTCGATCGTGTAAACGGCGTTCAGCGTATCGTTCTCCGAAAGGACCCGGTCCACTCTCGCCGTTCCGAAATCGTCTCGGATCGTTTGCAGAGGATTATTGAATGCTTCCGAGATTCCGCCGACGTCGGGCGCGCCCGGAGTCGGAGCGGGCCAAGCCGTCAACAGCGGTGACACGCCCACAAAGACCAGCCCGGAACCCGGACACGGTTTCGGAGCCGGCGTTACGATTTTGCAAGGTAAGAATCCATCCCGGGCGTTGTTGTCTGGCACCAGATCGACACCTGTCTGATGTAAGTGCTGGGTGAGCGCTTCGAAGTTGACGAATACGAAGGTCTTGTCTTTCTGAATAGGGCCGCCTAAAGCGCCGCCAAACTGGTTACGCTGAAAGCCCGGAACAGAGTTGCCATCGAAGAAGTTGCGCGCATCGAGAGCGTTGTTTCTCAAGAATTCGTACAAAGAACCGCGCACCTGGTTGCTCCCGCTCTGTGTAACAATCACCACCTGTGCGCCAGGCCGCTTTCCATACTCGACCCCATACGTACTGCGGAGCACGTTGAACTCGCGCACGGCATCCACGCCCAGCAAGAGCTGACTCGTGCCGCCGGGCTGCATGTTGTTTTCCGCAGCACCGGTAAATTCAACACCATTCAAGAGGAACAAATTCTGTTGCGGACGATTTCCAGCGACTGCGAAGTTATTGCCTGTGGTTGAATTCGATACACCGATTCCGCCCGTCTTTGCAGATGTGAAATTGATCACGCCCGGATTCAATGTGAGCAGCAAGTCATAGCTGCGCCCATTCAGCGGAAGGCTCCTGATCTCGTTTTCACCCACCAAGCCCGAGATGTCTGCCGTCGTCGTATTGACGATCGGGGCATCTTCCCTCACCGTGACTTGCTGGCTGGCGTCTCCAACGCGAAGTTCGAAGTCTACTGTGGCGTCCTGGCCGACCATCAAATGAATGCCCGTGCGGATCGCTTCACTAAACCCCTGTTTCGTTACATTAACCTCGTAAGTCCCAAGACTCAGCGACCCGAGCTCATAACGGCCGGTGGTATCAGTCATGCTCACGCGCTCCGTGCCGAAATCGATGCTTTTGGCGCTCACTCTCGCCGACGGAACACTTGCGCCCGTCTGATCCGTCACCGTCCCGGATAGGCCGGCCGATACTTGGGCCGAAACGCACGGTAACGTGAGAATAGCCAAACAAAGAACTCTAGAAAACGGCTTGGGCATGTCGTGTTAAAACGATAGTGTAACTAATACGAGACAGATGAAACACAGGCCCGCACAGAAGATCACAAGCAATCTTGCCGTGATCCGAAAGCGGCGAGGTCTCTCCGCATCCGCGCTGGCGAAGATGGTCGATGTGAGCCGCCAAACCATCTATGCAATCGAGGGCGGAAGCTACATTCCGAACACTGCGGTCGGGCTCGGCTTGGCAAGGGCCCTGGCGGTCAGTGTGGAAGAACTCTTCAGTCTGCCGGAATCGCTGCCATCCGAACGGCACTCCGAAGACGTGACCCTACTTTCATCGCGCAAAGAGCTTCACCCACATCAACCGGTTCAGTTGTGTGAAGTGAACGGCCGGCTGATGGCGATCCCCTCTGCGCCCCCGTCTTGGTATCTCCCCCCGAGTGATGCGGTCATCAGCGGGCGGCCTCGCCCTCACAGTAAGGCCAAAGTTCACCTGCACGCGCGGGACATGAATTTTCGCGATCGCATTCTGCTCGCCGGTTGTGATCCGGCCATGGCCGTCCTCGCCGATTACTTACAGTCTGCCGGTGTCGACCTCGTTCTCTTCCATCAAAACAGCTCGCAATCTTTGTCGCTTTTGAAGCGGGGTCACGTCCACATCGCGGGTACTCATCTGCGAAACGAAACGACAGGTGAGCCGAACGTGTCCACCATCAATCGCCTCTTTCCCGCGGGTTCAGTCGCAGCCGTCTCATTTGCGATGTGGGAGGAAGGTCTGGTGCTAGCAAACGGGAATCCCAAGCACATCAAAGGGGTTGAAGACCTTGCCCGGAAAGACGTCACCTTTCTCAATCGGGAATCGGGCGCCGGCAGCCGATTGCTCTTGGATAACCGCTTGAAACGGCTGAAGCTCGGTTCGAAGTGTGTTCGTGGGTACAATGATACGGCTCCCGGACACTTAGCCGGCGCGTGCGAAGTAATGAGAGGCGCAGCCGATTGCTGCATCGCTAACGGAGCAGCCGCTCGCGTATTCGGCCTCGATTTTATTCCGCTGGAAACCTCGCGGTATGACTTGGTCGTGCGGAAGCGGGACCTGCAAATCCCCGGCATTCAGGCCTTATTCAATGTGATGAATCGGCTGAATTTTCGGCGGGAGCTCAACAGCGTGGCGGGCTACAACACGACAGTGATGGGTGGGCAAGTTCTGTAAGCGCAGGGCAAACTGTATGCGCTCCGCGTTCCAGGTCATAATTTGCCCTGGCGGTCGACATTTACCTGCGAACTAGGGTCCGCTACGGATTGTTGTGCCACATGATTAACGCCCCACACGTTCTTTGAAGATGCTTCAGGAGATGGAGGTAGTTCAGTTAAGGATTTTTTTGAAGCGTCAAGTTGAGAGAATAACGACCAAGCCTTCCCGGATTAGCCGTCGAATCAGCGTTAGCTTACCCGTGTCATCGAGCTTGCCGGGAAGAGTTCTAACGACAAAGCGCGGATCACTCAACGCGAAGCGAACTGCCTCACGAGCCAGCGATGGAAAGGTGATCTTGCGGCCGTAGCAATGCAGGTATTCCGAGTCTTCGCTCGTCTCCAGGCGAGAGATAACGCCTTGTCGCGCGCCCACAACACTGTCGAGCGTCAAGGACTCGATCGCCGCCATTTGCGCCATTTGTCCGTCCAGCAGCGGCGGACAAGCAGAAATGAATCGATCTATAAAATGCTCCAGCGCCGCCTCAAAGTTCGACGTTGTTGGAGCCTGCCGCAAGAGGCTGAGCAGCGTATCTCGTGCTTGAGCCCTGTCAAACTCAGACCGGGCGAAACCGGGCGGCAGCGCTTTGCGAAACGCCGGGTCACTCAAGCTGGCCGCCGCGATTAATTCCAAAAGCAAGTCCGCCCAGGTATACCGCAAAATTCCCGCGGTGACGTGGAGCGAAACAGTGTCGGTGGAGTGCGCCTCGTGGGCGATACCTCGAGGAATATACGCGACATCTCCGGCATCGAGCTCGAACTCGAGCGTGGTAGCCCCTAGCTCATGAACCAGCGGGTCAAAATCCTGAGCCGGAAGCGGCAGCTCGACCGGCGTTCCAAAGATGGTCCACTTCTTCGAGCCGGCAACCTGAAGCACAAAAACGTCGTGCGTGTCATAGTGAGGCTTTGCGCCTTGCGCTCCAGCTGGAGTCATGTAAACGTTGGTCTGGAACGGAAAGCTGAATTCCTTTTCGAGACTACGGCAGAAAAGGGTAAGGGCCGGAATGATCGTATCGAGGTACGCCAGCGTTACCGTTGACCCTTCTTCAAACAATTGGTAAACCTTGGCCACATCGAGAGTGTTGCCGGTTACGGTGTATTCGTCCGCGCTCACGGGGCGGCTTGCGTTCTTGAGCGAGATGCCCGGATAGCCACGATCGAGAGTGGTGATGACCCGATCTACATCATCGAAGGACAACAGTGAACTGAAGTAATTCGACTGATCGCGTCTGACAACGAGCGGGCGCTTTTCCCAGTATTCTTCAAAAAACCGTCTCTTCGCGACGGGGCTGATCAGCCAATCGAGCGAAGGCCGTGCATCCACCTGCACCTCACCGGTTGCGGCCAGTAGGAGGCTTATCGGGATCGGCGGGCTTCTTGTCCGGATCTGCGGCTTTCTTGTCGGGGTCCGCAGCCTTTCTATCGGGGTCCGCAGCCTTTTTGTCGGGATCTTCGGCGCGGCGCTTATCGGGATCGGCGGGCTTCTTGTCTGGATCTGCTGCTTTCTTGTCCGGATCAGCTGGCTTCTTGTCGGGATCGTTTTGAGGAGTTGCCGCTCGTACGCCCGACACGATGCCGGCTGCGCCTACCAAGAGGGCACCGGTAGTGCTTAAGAATGACCGCCTCGGTACTTTCCGTTCGGTCACGATTTGATCATCGGTAATGGTTCCCAGCGATTCTGAATCCGTTGCTTCGATGTCTTTGTCAGGCATGATTTTGCTCCTCTTCGATCCGGGCCGTTTTCCCGCTTGAAGTGCTTCTGTCAGCCTCTCGGCTTGGCAGACACTGTCGCACCTATCTTCTCACGGTTGAATGACACGGAACAACCTAAGCTGGCTAGAGTCGAGTTCAATCCAAAGGTACGCTAGCGGCCAGCCGCTTGGGTGCGATGCGCCGATAGCTCTCGTGAAGCAGTTCGCGAACCTCTTCCCAATCGATCTCGGGACGATCAAGGCGGAGGGCGATCCAACCCTTGGAAGCGAGATAAGCGGGCAGATAGAAGCGCTCCGGCTGCGCCTTGGCAAGCAATTGGTTGTCGCCAGGCGCAACTTTGCAAGTGATGGCGACGATGCCGTCTCCATGATGGTTATCGAGATAATAGGCAAACGTCTTCTTGCGCACCAGAAATGCGGCGTGGCTTGCGTGGCGTTGGCTAGTGGTTTCGCTTAGCTGGAGGCAGATTTGTTGGACGCGCGTTAGGCGTGGGTCCTCTTTAGATCTGGCTTGATGGGCAGGTTTGGCCATAACCTATGATTTCGCTTTTTGAAGCCACTTGTCGGCGCAGGAGATCAGTTCTACCGGTTGGCGACGGTACAGACGAGTGGACTCGATTAGACTCGGATTATGAAACCAGCGCAGCGTCTGACCGCGATTATCGAACGCGAGGATGACGGTTTTGTAGCGCTTTGCCCTGAACTGGACATTGCAAGCGAGGGCACGTCTATTGAAGAGGCGGGGAGCAACCTGATCGAGGCGCTTACGCTATTTTTTGAAACGGCTTCTGCCTCAGAAATCAGGCACAATGAGGTTTTCGTGACACAGGTTGAAGTGCGGGTTGGGTAGGCTCCGAGTTCTTCGGGCTGGGAAGTGTGTCAGATTCCTGAACAGAATGGTTTCCTCGCAGTTCGCCAGCGGAGCAGCCATCGGATTAATGCAAAGGCGTCCGGAACAAACGACAATAACCGTTCCCGTTCCGCTTCATGACCCCGTTCGACGCGGCACGTTATTGAGCATCGTTCGGCAGTCGGAACTCCCGAGATCTTTCTTCGAGAGTGACAATTAGAGAATCGGCCGACCCAAGTGACGGTTTGCGACTATACGGACACGTGAAACGCTTTACACGGGCCGTTAATCATGACCTATCACATTGGACAATTTCCGATAGCCCGGTTGACCCTGCGAAGGTAGTACGATGCGTCCCGCATGACGTTATCGACGCTGCCAAACCCGAGGTATACTTCCCTTATCTATTTATGGGAAGGAAAGCCCTCCATGAATCGCGCTCCGGTGACGTCATTCCGGGCACTCTGGACATGCCCATCTTGAAGGCGCTCGAATCAGGCCCGCTTCATGGCTATGCCGTTTGGCGACAGGATTCACGGGCGCTCGCACGATTTGCTTCAGGTCGATGAGGGTGCCCTCTACCGGCTCTCCGTCGCTTTGAGCTTCGTGGTCTTCTTTCCGCCGAATGGGGTGCCTCCGAAAACAATTGGCGGCGCCACTTCTACCGAGTTACGGCTGCCGGGCGCAAACATCTTCAATCGGAGCGCGAACCTTGGACACGTCTCGCGGCCGCAGTCGGGTTCGTCATAACAGGAGCGTAGGGAGCCTAGAGGGATGTGGCAGAGCATACGCGAATTTATTTTCCGGGCGGCAGGGATATTCAGAACATCCCGCAGTGAGCGCGAAATCGCCGAAGAACTCGAATTTCATCTCGCTCTTAAAGAAGCTAGCTGTCGCGAAAACGAAATTGCTCCTTCGGACGCTGTCTATCAGGCGCGTCGGGATTTCGGCGGTTTGGAACGGTGGAAGGAACGATGCCTGGACGTGTCCACAATTCGCTTTGTCGAAGACCTGCAACGGGATCTGTGGCTGGCATTTCGCATGCTGCGCAAATCACCAATCTTCACCTGCATAGCCATTGCAGTACTGACAGCGGCAATCGGCGCAAATACAACGATATTCAGCCTGCTGAACGCAGTGCTTCTCAAACCGGTCAACGTTCCTCGCGCAGATCGTCTGATTTTGCTTCGCGTCCAGCCCGGCGACTATGGATACGGCTTCAACTATCCCTGGTTCAGGCGTATTGAACAAGAGTCATCCAGCCTGATGCAGGTATTCGGCTTCATCCGCCGCGATCTACGTTTGACGACTCTTAGCGGCATTGAAGACATATCGGGACAGCTTGTCAGCGGAGCCTACTTTCCCGCACTGCAAGTAGCCCCAGAGATGGGACGTTACATAGTTCCTCGTGACGATCGACCAGGTATACCGGACGGCGGGGTGGCTGTTATCAGCGCACGCTTCTGGCGTTCGCATTTTGCTTCAGATCCCAAAATACTCGGGCGCCAGTTGAGGCTAAATCATATCGCCTTCACTATTGTCGGCGTAATGCCTGAGTCCTTTAGGGGAATGAATCAAGACCAGCATCCCGACGTGTTCATACCTCTTGAATCTGAGCCGTTGGTTGATGCACCCTTCAACGGCATCGCCGCTGGATATCGGGCCTGGTGGATGTGGATCGGTGCCCGCCTTAAGAAAGGTATTTCCCTTGAACAAGCGGCGGCATTCCTGAGGGCGAAATCTTTCAGCATGACTCACGGCAAGGAAACACCAGTTCAGTTCAAGCTCAATGGCTACAAACTGCAGGATCTTTACGTAACGGCTGAGCCTGGTTTGGCCGGTTATTCCTATGTTCGGTTTCGGTTTGCAAAACCCCTGCGAGTGTTGATGGTTCTGGTAGGTTTGGTGTTATTCCTCGCATGCCTCAACCTCGCCACGCTCCTCATGGCGCGGGCAACCGCCCGCCGCCGCGAGATTTCCACCCGCTTTGCCCTGGGAGCTAGCCGCTCTCGTCTCGTGCGGCAACTCCTTACTGAATGCCTGTTGCTTTCGCTCGCCGGAACCATGCTTGGTCTACTGGCGGCTTTACTGCTTACGCGCGCACTGGCCCTCCTAATCGCTCCGCAAAACGGGATTAGCAGCTTGCAAATCGATACGGCGCCTGACGTGACAGTATTTGCTTTTACTGCTGCAGTTGCCGTCGCTGCGACTCTGCTTACAGGAGTGGCCCCGGCGCTACGCTCGACCGGCCGCCGATTAGAAAACCTCCGCGAAGCCAGCTTTACGCTTCGAGCAGTAGAGCGCCGCCGATTCTGGCCGCGCGCGCTACTTGCATTGGAAGTCGCCGTCGCGCTCGTGCTGGTGACCGGAGCCAGTCTGCTCGGCTACAGCCTCGCCAAATTGCATCAGCTTCCGCTTGGCTTCGACCCGGCCGGCTTGATTCATGTCTTCATGGACACCGATCCCGGCAAGATTCGCGCGGCATTGCCCGAAATGTATCGGCAACTGACTGAACGTCTCAAAGGCTTGCCCTCAGTTTCCGATGTAAGCATCTGCCAGTATGTGCCATTTTCGGACGCTATCGGCATGACCGAAATTACGGTCCCAGGGAGGGGCCGTCAACCGCTTTTGCAAAACTCCGTGGGACCCAAATATTTCAGTACAATGCGCACTTCAGTGCGGGAAGGACGCGAGTTTCGCTGGTCTGACAGAGGGACCAGGGGTAACGTGGTCATTCTGAACGCCTCGGCTGGGAAGGCGCTTTTCCCCGGCGAGCAGGCTTTGGGTCAGCACGTTAGTGACGACGGAGGAAAGACCTGGCTCGAAATCGTGGGCGTTGTCGAAGACGCGAAGTATTCGTCCGTGCGCGCCGTGTCGCCACCCACCATCTACTATCCTGCGACGCTGGAAATGGAAAACGGAGTCTCTTCGTGGACGTTTATGCTGCGGGTTTCCGGTCCGCCGGCTCCCGTCATTTCCTCAGCCAGCAAGATCATTCATAAGAACGTGCCGGAACTTCCAGCACCCGTCGCGATAAGCATGGAAGAGACCGTGAATGAGTCGCTGGGTTCAGAGCGCACAATAGCGATGCTTGCCGGTTTTTTCGGTACATTGGCGCTCCTCATTACGGGGATCGGCCTCTACGGAACACTCGCTTACATGACGGAGCGGCGCACTGGCGAAATCGGCATCCGGATGGCTCTAGGCGCGCGTCGCAGCAACATAGCGTTCCTGGTTGCGGCGGAAAACGGCGCGCTCGCATTTGCAGGATGCATTGTGGGCCTGACCATTTCCTTGATGACATCGAAGCAGATCGCAACTTTTCTGTTTGAAATTACGCCTCACGATCCTCTTGCCTTTGGAGCGGCTGCCATCGCGGTATTGTTGGTCGCAGTCACAGCTTCAGTTTGGCCCGCGGTTAGGGCGACACGGATTGATCCTATATCCGCCATTCGCTATGAATGACTTCTGGCCTGCATTACGAGCTGCTCTTGTGGACCCCGCCGGGAACGCCCCGGACTTTTAAAGTGCCGTGCAATCCCTATTCGACCTTCGTCCCCTTCAACGCGCCGCGAACTGCGGTATTCATCATGTTTTCCGCCAGGCTTATCGTGGCATGATTTAGCGCTTCAATTTTCTCGTTGATCAGGTGATGATCATCGGAGTGATACACGCTTTGCAAATCGCACTTGGCGGCTTCGATCGCGCTTCGCTCTTCAGACGTCAGCCCCGCCCAGGCCTCGTTTCGTTGCGCTTTTTCTGTTGCGGCGAGTATGTTGTCAGCCTCGACCCGCGCTTCACGTACTTGGCGCTCGCGCATATCTTCTTCGGCTTTGTCGAATGACTCGCGGATCATTGCCTCTACCTGCTCCTCGGTCAAGCCATAGGAGGGTTTCACTTCCACGCTCTGCTCCTTGCCCGTCCTGGCATCGCGTGCGGTGACATTGAGGATTCCATTTGCGTCGATGAGAAAGCGCACTTCGATTCGCGCGAGACCGGCAGGCAGCGGCTGAATGTCTTTCAAATCGAAACGGGCCAGGCTGCGGCAATCCTTCACCAATTCGCGCTCGCCTTGCAGTACATGAATCAGCACATTGCGCTGGCCATCTACTGCAGTGGTGAAACTCTCGGTGGCGCTGGCGGGAATGGTGGAATTGCGGTGAATGAGCTTGGAAACGACTCCGCCCATAATCTCGATGCCGAGCGAAAGCGGCGTCACATCCAGCAGCAGCTTGTCTTCGACATCGCCGGCCAGGATTCCTGCCTGAACGGCTGCGCCTAACGCGACTACCTCGTCCGGATTCAGATCCGTGTGCGGCTTGGCCTTGAACAGGCGTTCCACAGCCGCTCGAACCAGAGGAATGCGCGTGGAGCCACCCACAAGCACAACTTCATCGATCTGCTCGGGAGTCAGTTTCGCATCCGCAAGACATGCCCGGCAAGGTTCTAAAGTTCTCTCGATTATGGGTCCGATCAGTCGTTCGAAGAGTTCGCGGTCGATGACCCTCTGATACCGCTTGCCCTTATAGGAAAGCTCGATCTTCGCTTCCGGCGCGAACGATAGATCTTCTTTCGCCTTAATGACTGCCCGGCGTAGCCTCTGCACGCCCTCGGAATCTCGCGATAGATCTTCGCCCCATTCCGACTCCACGTCTTCGAGGGCAATCCGTAACAGAAGATTATCGATATCATCCCCGCCAAGATGCGTGTCGCCGTTCGTGGCCAGCACCTCGAAGATGCCTTCGTGCAAACGCAAGATCGAGATGTCGAATGTGCCGCCGCCGAAATCGTAGACTGCGATGATGCCGTCCTGGCGTTTATCGAGACCATACGCGAGCGAGGCTGCTGTGGGCTCGTTCACCAGGCGCAAAACATCCAGTCCCGCCAGACGGCCCGCATCTTTAGTTGCCTGCCGCTGGGCATCATTGAAATAAGCAGGAACGGTAATGACTGCTTCCGTGACCGGCATACCCAGAGAAGCTTCCGCGTTGTCTTTCAACTGCCGCAATACGGCTGCGGAAATTTCAGGCGGAGTAAAGGTGCGATCGCCCAGTCTAAGCTTGATGACTGACTCGCTATCCTCCGCGATGCGAAATGGAAAGAGCTTCAGCTCGTCTTGGACATCGGCGGCGCCGCGTCCCATGAGCCGCTTGACCGAATATACAGTTCGATCGGGGCTGGTCAGCAACAGCTCTCGGGCGGGCTCGCCCGCTACGAGCTTTCCATCGCTCGTTAGTGACACCACGCTCGGAACAATCTTTCTGCCCTCCGAGTCTTCGATGATTCGCGGACCGGTTAACTCCAACAAAGCCACCAGGCTGTTGGTCGTGCCGAGATCTATGCCGACAATCTTCGATTTGCGGCTCTCGCCGAAATCAATTTGAAAAGTTCCCATGTTCTTCGTTTAGAGATGATCTTCGATGCGTTCCGACGAGGCAAGCGCCGGATTCAAAGCTTTATCAACATCGCGGATCAGATTCTCCATATACCTTCGGCGATTGAGAATCCCGCGGATCTCGTGCAGAGCTTGCCTGGCCGTTTCGCTTTGCGGCTCTGCGGCATCGTATTTGGCGAACAGTCTCTCCAGTTCGCCATCGATAGCTGCGCGCAGGTCTTCGAAATTCTGCCTCGCGGTTTCTAGCTGCGGGCGCGCCGATTCGTCGCCGCGTTTGAGCTCTTCGAGCGTCATGTTCAGCTCGAACACTTCTTCCAGAAGCTCCGGAGGCACGTCCTTCCCACGTTGCTCTCCAATAGGAAAGCCCTCTTCCCGGAGCAGATACTCCGCGCGTTTTACGGGCTCGCGAAGCGTCCGGTAACCATCATTCAAAATCGCGGTTGCTTCGAGGGCTTGTGCCTGTTCCTCCGCGCTCTTCCGGCTGAAGCGATCGGGATGCCATTGCCGGCTAAGTTCATAGAACCGCTTCTGCAAATCTTCGTTGTCGAGAGTGAGTTTCCGCTCGATTCCGAAGAATTCGTAGAAGTCGTTCGACAGGCTAGGCATGAATTTCCCACTCCTGACGGTCATGGCTCGGATGCGCTACAGAGCCGCGCGCGTAAGCAAGCGGTTTCGCTTGGGGCACGAGCGTTTATCAGGCCGAAAACGAAGTGCCGCATCCGCAGCTCTTCGTCGCATGCGGATTATGAAAGACAAATCCGGATTGGATCAAAGAATCCTGCCAGTCGAGCGTCATGCCATCCAGAAAAAGCATGCTCTTCGGATCTACGAATACCTTTACGTCTTCAAATTGAAAAACGTGGTCACGCGCCCGCGGCTCGGGAGCGAACTTGAACTGATAGCTCAATCCGGAGCAGCCACCGCCGAGAACGCCAAGCCGCAACCCGCCGGAAACGCCTTCTCGCGCGAAGGCCTCGCGGATTTTTTGAACCGCCTTCGGAGTAACATGTACCTGCTTAGGCGCATTGTCCTGAGCAGGCAGTTTGTCCGCAGTCGCGCCGAGCTGAGTCAACTCAGCCATAAATCAAGTCTCCGTCGACCTGGGGACGGGCTGCTCTGTCCACGGCACATAAGCTCCGTTGCTTGTTCATCCTCTAATTGGGACAGAGTGGCCCGTCCCTCAGGTCCCAGATCAGTTGACGGTGACGCTTTCCGGCTGGGCCGAAGAGACCGTCTGCTTCTTCTTGTAGTCGCCGATAGCGGCTTTGATCGCATCCTCTGCGAGCACTGAGCAGTGAATCTTGACCGGGGGCAGGGAAAGCTCGTTCACAATGTCGGTATTTTTGATGTCGAGCGCCTGGTCAACCGTCTTGCCCTTCAGCCACTCCGTCGCGAGCGAGGAGCTGGCGATTGCGCTGCCGCAGCCGAACGTCTTGAACTTGGCGTCTTCAATGATCCCCGTCTGCGGATTCACCTTGACCTGCAACTTCATAACGTCGCCGCACTCCGGCGCTCCCACCATGCCCGTGCCGACATCGGGACTGTTTTTGTCCATCGAACCCACGTTCCGCGGGTGATTGTAGTGATCCAAAACTTTGTCAGAGTAAGCCATTTTTATCCTCTTCCGAACTAAACCTAGTGTGCCGTCCAAACCATCTTTGTGAGGTCGACGCCCTCTTTTGCCATTTCGTAGAGCGGTGATAGCTCGCGGAGCTTCTTTACGACGTCGACGACCTTGTCGCCCACATAATCCACTTCTTCTTCAGTGTTAAACCGCCCAATACCGAATCGTATCGAAGAGTGCGCCAGATCATCGCCCGCGCCCAGAGCCTTTAACACGTAGCTGGGTTCCAGAGTCGCGGATGTGCAGGCCGAACCGCTCGAAACCGCAATGTCGTTGATGCCCATTAACAGGCTCTCACCCTCGACATACGCGAAGCTGACATTGAGGTTGTGGGGTAAACGATGTTCCCAAGAGCCATTTACATAGACTTCGTCCAGCTCCCGGAATAACTTGTCTTTCAGTTTGTCGCGCAAAAACCTCAGGCGCTTCGATTCTTCGGGCATTTCCTTTTTCGCGATCTCGCAAGCAGCGCCGAGACCTGCAATCCCGGGAACATTCAGGGTTCCGGATCGCATTCCACGCTCGTGCCCGCCGCCGTCCATCTGTGCCGTGATCTGCACGCGGGGGTTGCGCCTCCGGACGTACAGAGCGCCCACACCTTTCGGCCCGTACAGTTTGTGAGCAGTGAGCGAAAGCAAATCGATACCGTCTGCGATGACGTTCACCGGAATCTTTCCGACCGCCTGCACAGCATCGCTGTGAAAGAGCACGCCTTTTTCTTTAGCGATCTTCCCGATCTCCTGCATCGGCTGCACGACACCAATTTCGTTATTGGCGTACATGATCGAGATCAGGATCGTTTTATCCGTGATCGCGTCCCGCAGCTGGTCCAGATCGATCAGGCCGTTCTGCTTTACAGGAAGGTAGGTGACCCGAATTCCTTCCTTTTCAAGCCGTTTGCACGTATCCAGAACCGCTTTGTGCTCGATCACCTGGGTGATGATGTGATTGCCGCGCTCGGCATACATCTCGGCGATGCCCTTGAGCGCCAGATTGTTCGATTCCGTCGCTCCGCTGGTAAAAATGATCTCCTTGGGAGTCGCTCCGATCAGATCGGCGATTTGTTTTCGAGCTTTCTCGGTAGCCTCTTCGGCTTCCCATCCGAAGCTGTGATTTCTCGAGGCCGCGTTTCCAAACACGTCCATAAAATACGGCTGCATGACCTCAAACACACGCGGATCCATCCGCGTTGTCGCGTGATTATCCATGTAAATCGGCAATTTCATACGTTCATTTCCTCAGAGAGTTCTGCGATTGGAGCGAGTCCGGCGTGCTTTGGAGAGCGACCAACGAATTCGCGAGAGAAGCCTCGGGCTCCTGTTCGGAATCCTGTAGCATATCTTGGATGCTGACGCTGTCCAGAAGTCGCAGAATCGCCTCGTGTATGCGCTTCAGCGGCCGCCGCACCGTGCAGCGGCTCGAATGATCGCAGTAGGCGCTATCGGTAAAGCAATTTGCCAGAACGATTGGTCCGTCGATGGCGCGAATTACCTCCAGAGCTGAAATCTGCTGCGGGTCTCGCGCCAGCCTGTAGCCCCCATTCGTTCCGTACACTGATATCAGAAGCCCTGCTCTGCCCAGTTTTTGCAGGAGTTTCGATAGCAAGGGAAGCGGAATACCGCAATTATCAGCCACTT
The DNA here is from genome assembly GCA_963758245.1 of uncultured Acidobacteriaceae bacterium. GTDB lineage: Bacteria > Acidobacteriota > Terriglobia > Bryobacterales > Bryobacteraceae > Bog-105. The sequence goes on from CAVWUV010000011.1 coordinate 386,509, forward strand.
CCTTCGCGCTGACGGCCCCCCCTGCGTCACGGGTTCGGGCAGCAAAATGCTTGAGAGCAATCAGACTGTAATCCGCCTTTTTTGTAAGTCGAAGCATTTCGGAAACGAAGGTTCAGCCGACCAGGGCCGGGCAATCTACGACCAACACGATCTGATATGTTTATAACACGAGCGCAGGAGAATAACCTAACTTTTATCTTTTGCAGAATCAGCAGCTTGCATCGGGGCGGCAATGGCGATTTCACCTTTCAGCCCATCGCTTCTATGCCGTCAGACTGTAAGAATGCCGTGCTAAACTCGGTACTCGCCTATTCCTTCGTTGAAAATCTCGAGTGATTCGCCTCTTCCGTGTTTTCATCCCGACTAGCGTAGTCGCGCTTCTTATTTCCGAGGTCATTCTGGTCCTCGCATGCTACTCGGCAGCCTCCCTGTTTACCCTGTACCAGGATCCGATGTTCTACCTTTTCGCGGAGGGTAACTACTGGAAAATTCTCATTGTCACCGGCTGCATCATCCTCGCGTTGTATTTCCAGGATCTTTACACCGACCTGCGTATAGCGGCTCGCATCCTGCTGGTTCAGCAGGTCTGTCTGGCGGTTGGATGTTCGCTTCTGATCATGGCCTTTCTCGGGTACTTAAATCCCGATCTGCTGCTGGGCAGGTGGCTGATGGTCGCCGGAAGCTTCGGGGTAATCGTCTTGCTGCCCTTGTGGCGCATCTTCTATTGGAAGTACTTGATAGCAGGGTTTCGCTCCGAGCGCGTCCTGCTGCTCGGAAGTTCCAGCATCCTGGGCGAAGTCATCTCCCAACTCTCAGAAAAGCCCGAGTTCGGCTACTCCATTCTCGGGTATTTGTCTGAAGGTGAGGCTTGCGATTTCCCAATTCCCTGCCTGGGAACGCTTGAGGACGTCCGTAAAGTATGGGAAGACTACAAGCCGACGCGGATAGTTGTCGGTATGGCCGAACGCAGAAACCGTTTGCCAGTCCAGGAATTGCTGGAAATTCGCTTTGGCGGGGTGGTCATTGAAGATGCGGCGGATACCTATGAGATGGCCATGCGGCGCGTCTGCAGCCGAAAAATCCAGCCCTCCCAACTCATCTTTTCTTCCATGCTCGGACCGAGGCCTCACGCCATCGCCATCCAGAACTTCTATTCATTGTTGATTGGTGTTGTCGGGCTGGTTGTCTTTTCCCCATTTATGCTGATGACCGCTATTGCGGTGAAGCTTTCTTCCCAAGGGCCGGTGCTCTACCGGCAGCGGCGTGTGGGACTAAATGGGGCAATATTCACGTTATATAAGTTTCGCTCTATGTACGTCGATGCGGAAGCGCGCACTGGCGCGGTTTGGGCCTCTGTAGATGACCCGCGTATTACGCCGGTTGGGCGCTGGCTGCGCAGGTTGAGGCTCGATGAACTGCCGCAATTTTGGAATGTCGTGAAGGGTGATATGGCCATTGTCGGTCCGCGGCCGGAGCGTCCGGAATTCGTCGACCTCTTGGCTCACCAGATCCCCTACTATCGGCAGCGGCTGGCTGTAAAGCCAGGTATAACCGGCTGGGCCCAAATCAGCCACAAATATGGCGATACTGAGCTGGATGCCATGATCAAGCTGGAGTACGACCTGTACTACATCAAGAATGTCGCTCCCGCGCTGGATTTTTACATCATCTTCCATACCATCAAGGTCATGCTGCTCAGCCGCGGAGCCCAATAAATGCTGACGCAATTTAGAACCTATGGCTTGGTGGTTCTGTTGACCCTTTCGATTGGCAGCTTGTGTTATGCGCAACGGAGCGACTCGAAGCGTCCTTGGAAGGGATATTCCATCCTCGGCAACGGTCATCTCACGGCTGTTTATTCGGATGACAGCCGCATCTCCGGCTTGACGCACGCAAAAGGCATTCAACATTTCTACTTCAGGGACTACACGGCAGATTACATCGCTTCGACATCGTTCGATTTAGAGCAGAACGGCCACGCGCTGGAGTCTACCGGCGGGGACGCGGTCGGAATGAAGAATTTCTTTACGACACAAACTGAGACGCGCCTCTCGAACGGGTCTTTACAAACCGTTCTTTGTTTCGTGCACCCCGATGACGCGGCTGTACTCTCCCTGAATGTCAGCGGGCCTAGTGTCAAGAACGCTTATAGATTCGAGGCTGTCCTGAGAAAGCAAATCAAAACGGATCAGAACATCACTCTGACTTCGCTTCAAGAGACAGATAATGTCGCAATCGCGATTTGGTCCAACGGAACGGTGTTGGCGGTTGCTCCGCGATCCGCGCACGATAAGGTGACCGTGAGCGAGTCGTCGGTCTTTGTGAATGGAACCCTGGACAGTGACGCGGCTCGCGCAGAGGTGCTGTTGATACCCGCGTCAACGCAAGCCGAAGCTGTTTCGAGAGTCCGCGCATTCCAGCAGAAGACCGATCTGGAGGGCGGAGCGAAGCAATATTGGGAATCCTGGATGAATGCCGGCCAACTGCCGGTTTTCAAAAGCAACGATGCTCGGGCGGAACAGTATCTCGAAGCCTACAAACGGAATCTGTACTGCGTGAAATCAGCCAACCTGAACGGGCAGATCCCTGCGGATATAACAGGACAGTTCGTTACGAATAACATGCCGCAGCTATACCCGCGCGATGCAATGATGTGCGCGCGGGTTCTTCTGCTGACCGGTCATGCGGAAGAAGCAAAACAGGTCATAGAGTTCTGGGCAAATCGTGAGATTCCGATGAAGACGCCTGGTGAGTGGTACGCCCGTTACGATGCTCACGCCAAAGCGGTTGACGCCGGAAGCGGGGCGCGCTTCGACGAGCCGGAGTGGGACGCGAACGGATACTACATTTATTTGTTGAATGAGTATCACCGGGTCAAGGGCGTCTGGCTGGCAGATCCAAAAATGATCTACGAACTGGCTGATTTTCTGGTCAGCCACATCAGTCCGAACGGATTGCTAATGGAAGGCGGCATTGTCGAATGGACTGGATATCTGCCCGCTACCAACATGACTTGCGCGGCTGCGTTGCAGAGCGCCGCCAAAATCGCTCGTGAGCTCGGGAATGAAGAAAAGGCATCGACCTATGCTGCGGCAGCCGAGAGGATCTCAGCGGCGTTGCCTCAGATGTTCGATGCAACGCGACAAACTTATGCAGATGTGCGCTTCACCGGAACCAAGGGCGCAAATGGCCGTAGTCTTACAAACGAATCCGGCGAGAAGACATATCTTTGGGACACGACCGCCAACGTCGGCTTGATCTGGGGTTACCCAAATCACCGCGCAATCGAATTGTCGAACGTATTCTACGCCAAGAACACGGTCAAACTGGGAGGCGGCATGCAGTACTTCGACTCGCCGGACCCAGGGTTATCAGGCTATGGGCATGACGTTTTCTTCTTTACTACCGCTGCCGCCGCGGAATACCAATGCCTGCGCTGCAATAAATCTACGGCGCAGGGCTTCATCGATTGGATGCTCCACAATGCCAACTGCTATGGCTTAATGCCGGAACGCATACTTCTGAACGGGAGCGATTGCAGTGCCGCATCCCCGCTCTCCTGGTGCAGCGCAGAATTTGCCGCTGCACTGCTTATGTGGAGTCACCAACAGTAACGAATTCGCGAACGGAAGTCCCGCAATTCACGTAACCCAATAGGTCTCGGTCCGTATAATCCGATGACACACGTTTGGAAGGGACACAGATGACCGACTTGTGGCGGGACTTCTCGTTCGGTTTTCGGCTGCTGCGCAAAAACAAAGGCTTCGCCTTCATCGCTATCCTGGCGCTCGCGGTGGGCATCGGACCAAATACGGCAATATTCAGCGTGATTTATGCGACGCTTTTAGCTCCGATGCCGTATCCGCATCCCGATCAGTTGGTGATGGTGTGGTCCAAAATTCAGGGCAATCGGAACGGCGTGGCGGCAGGCGATTATCTGGATTGGAGGAACCAGAGCCGGTCGTTTCAAGGCTTGTGGGCCTGGAGCGGTTTCAGCGCGAACCTTGGCGGTAAGCAAGAGCCGGAACAGGTGCCAGGCAGCCAGAATGTGCCGGGCATGGTGAACGGGATGGGTATCAAGCCGATGCTCGGGCGCGACTTCTTGCCGGAAGAGAGCCTGCCCGGACGGGACCATGTCGCCATTCTGCGGCACAAGCTATGGGTGCGGAAATTTGGCAGCCGGCCCGACATTATCGGACACCAGATTCGCATCAACGATCAACTCTATACGGTGGTCGGCGTTATGCCGCCGGGACAGCAGGACCGGATGCCCAACGACTTGTTGGTGCCGCTTTCCTTCAAGCCTGAGCAGATTAACCACGATTTCCATTGGCTGCTGGTAATGGGGCGATTGAAGCCGGGCGTGACCATTAAGCAGGCGCAGTCCGACATGGACGCGGTGACGCGGCACATTGCCCAGGTGTACCCGCAGGACAAAGGATGGGGTGCGACCGTGGAGCCGCTGCGCAACGATTTCCTACCCAAGGAGCGGATCGCCGGGCTGTGGCTGCTGATGGGCGGCGTAGGTTTTGTGCTGTTGATTGCTTGCGCGAATGTGGCGAATCTCTTGCTCGCCCGAGGGACGGCGAGGCAGCGGGAAGTTGCGGTGCGGGCATCCTTGGGAGCGTCGCGACCGCGATTGTTCGGACAGCTGCTGACGGAGAGTCTGGCGCTGGCGGTGGTGGGCGGAGTTGTGGGAGTTTGCCTCGGGTGGGGAATTCTGAAGGCGGTGGTGGCATTCATGCCCGATCAGACGCTTCCTTCGGAAGCCGATGTGAGGTTGAATCTGCCGGTGCTGTTGTTTACGCTCGGTGCGACGCTTCTGGCCGGGATTCTCGCGGGGTGCGCGCCGGGTTTCCAAGCGGCGCGGCTCGATCTGAACGAAACTCTGAAGCAAGCGGGTCGGTCGGTGAGTAGCGGACGGCATTGGCTGCGGAGGGTGCTGGTCATCGGAGAATTTACGCTCGCGCTAACGCTGCTGGCCGGCGCGGGGCTGGCGATTCACAGTTTTTGGAAAATTACGCAGCTTGATTTGGGTATTCGCGCGGATCACGTTTTGACTTTTTACCTTCCCGTACCGGAGGGGCGACTCACGAGCGCGGATCAGATCCGCAATTTCTATACGCAAATGCTGGCGAATATCGAGGCGGTCCCGGGAGTCTCGCATGCAACCGTGACCACGGGAATGCCGATACAGGGAACCGGCTTCGGGATGCCGTTTTATCTGGATGGAAAGCCGTTTGCAAACGCGGGGGATCGGCCGGGCGCCGGGTTCCAGATGGTGACGCCCGGGTACTTCGATACATTCGGCGTGCGGGTCGTCAAGGGCCGGCATTTCGATGCGCACGATGTAGCGGGAGCGCCGCGCGTGGCGATGGTGGATGAAAATTTTGCGCGAAAGTATCTGAAGAAATTAGATCCGCTCCGCCAGCGCGTGATGGTCGAGGAACTCGTGCCGGGCGTGACGAAACTGGGCCCAGCGGTGCCGTGGCAGATTGTGGGAATTTTTCATTCCGTGCAGTACGGCGATCGTCCGGGCGATTTTTCGGTGATGTATGTGCCGTTCGCGCAGAGCCCGTGGCCTCAGGCGCAGATTGCGGTGCGCACGAGCGGTGACCCCGCTGCGATAACGAAGAACATTGCAGCCGCTGTACATACGATGGCGCCAACGCTGCCCCTCGCAGGCACAGAAACGATGGACCACATTGTGGAGGAATCGCGCGCGGGGGACCGGTTCGATACCTTGCTTTATGGCAGCTTCGCGGCGATGGCGCTGTTGCTGGCCGCTTTAGGCATTTACGGAGTCATCGCGTTTCTGGTCGAGCAGCGTACGCACGAGATCGGGCTGCGCATGGCTTTGGGCGCGGGACGGCTGGCAGTGTTGAAACTGGTGGTTTCCGAAGGCTTGCTGCTGGCGGTGGCGGGACTGATCTTGGGATTAGCCGGCGCATGGCTGGTTGGGCGCGCCATGCAATCCGTGCTCTATGGTGTCGCTGCGCTCGATTACGGCGTGTTTGGCGCGGTAGGCGCTGCGCTCCTTGGCGCTGCTCTGCTGGCATGTTACATTCCCGCGCGGCGAGCGGCCACAGTCGATCCGATGGTGGCGTTGCGGCTGGACTAGTGATTCTCTGGTTTCCCATCCAGCAAGAATCGGGTCGAATCTGTGTGACGCTCCAGGCCAGTGCAGCGCGAGATCGGTCAAACTACTTCGCTGAGGCTGACACTTAGACTGGCGCCAGCCTCGGCTTGGTGGGATGTGGTACTTTTAGCGCTCGCCGAAGCTCCAGCCGACGGAGGCGCTATATTCGGGAACCCAGTTGTCGCCGAATTGGAAGAAGTTGTTCACATAGTGTGCGTCCACCTGAGGTTGGATGAAAAGGTGCTGCGTAGCGTAAAGGCGAAGTCCCGCGGCCAGATGCACCTGGAAATGATTTGAACTTTCCAGGAAGCTGTTGCTGCTGGAGCAACCCGCGAAAGCATCGCAGAATGAGGCTGATGGAGCGAAGAACTTCAGATTGACGGCTCCAAGTCCGGCTTGAATCTCCGGCACGACGCGTTTCAATGAACGTCCAGTGGGCGCCCAAATCGCGTTGAAATCGTAAAAGATTGGACGATAGGTCAATCCGGCATAAGCGCCTTGCGCGAATCGGAAATCAACATCGCCATTGACTCCGAAATGAGGCGTGAGCATCACATCCGCGCCGGCTTTTCCAAAAGTGCCGCCCAATTTCGGCGAGGTGAATGGGCTGCCGGTTCCAAACGTATCAATGGAGCTCGCGCTTGAGCTGTCGGTCATAGTCCCCACGCCAAAGTAAGCGTCCACGTTCTGCGCATTTGCAAAAGGCGCGAGCACGCATAGAGCAGAGATGACCGGAAGGATAGAAGCAGTGAGTTTCACGGTAAAAGTCTCCTCGATTTTGTTCGTGCAGCGAGTCTGATTATTTCTTGCCCGATGCGTCGCGCATCGAAGTCTAGCCCGCGAGACCGGGCCTGTGCTGCACTCGTTACAAGGGACGTAGCTCAAGTCCGAGACGGTTTCATTGCCGAGCTAGGGAAAAATCGCTAATGGATTGAGGTGAGCTGCTGCCTAGGCGAGTGAAGAATCCAAGGCTTCCGAATTGAGGCCGAGTTCCTCGATGGCTTTCTTCGCGCGATTCGGATCATACCGGTTCCACTGCGACAGGCGCGAGAGTGCTGCGGCGGCGATGCTTGCCGCATCTACTTCAAAGAAGCGTCGCAAGTGCTCACGGTTATCGCTTCGGCCGAAACCGTCGGTGCCGAGCGCGGTCAATCGCCCGGGCAGCCATGGCGAAATCTGATCGGCGACAATTTTCATGTAGTCGGTCGCAGCAATGATGGGCATGTCAAGGTCGCCGAGAGCCTCCAGAAGGTAGGGCTTGCGTCCAGGCTCGTTCGGATGAAGACGATTCCAGCGATCGACGATTAACGCATCGCGCCGGAGCTCGGTGTAGCTGGTGACACTCCAGACATTAGCGCCGATGCCGTAGTTATCAGCTAGAATCTTCTGCGCTTTCAAGGCCTCGTTCAAAATCGGGCCACTGCCAAACAGCGTTATGTGGGCTTCGCCCGTTTCAGATTTCTTGTAGGGGTACAGACCTCGCAGAATGCCTTCCTGAAGACCCGGAATTTCGGGCATGGGCGGCTGTACATAATTCTCATTGCACACCGTCAGGTAATAAAAATGATCCTCGCCGTTTTCATACATGCGGCGGATGCCATCCTGCACGATGACCGCGATTTCATACGCATAGGCGGGATCGTAGCTCTTGCACGTAGGAAGAACGCTGAAGAGAACGTGGCTGTGTCCATCGTCATGTTGAAGCCCTTCGCCCAGCAGCGTTGTGCGGCCGGCGGTACCGCCAACGAGAAAGCCCTTCCCGCGCGCGTCCGCGAAAGCCCAGATCAGATCTCCAATCCGCTGGAAACCGAACATCGAATAGTAGATGAAAAACGGAATTGCTGGTACGCCCACGTTTGAGTAGGCCGTCCCCGCAGCGGTGAAGGAGGCCATGGCTCCGGCTTCGGTGATTCCTTCTTCGAGAATCTGGCCGTTCTTGGCTTCCTTGTAATACATCAGTACTTCGCTATCGACAGGCTTATAGAGCTGCCCGCCGCTTGCGTAGATACCGCGCTCGCGGAACATCGATTCCATACCGAAGGTGCGCGCTTCGTCCGGAATGATAGGAACGATATACCTGCTCAGCTCGGGAATTTTGAGCAGCGATTTCAGTACTGAAACAAAAGCGCTGGTTGTGGACGCTTCGCGACCGCGGGAGCCCGCTAACGATTCGTGAAAAGTTTCCAGGGCCGGCGCTTTCAACTCGATCTTTTTGGGCGCGCGCGCGGGCAGGTATCCGCCGAGAGTCTCCCGGCGCTGCCGGATGTATTTGATTTCGGGACTGTCTTCCGGAGGTCTGATGAACGAGATCGCGTGTATGTCTGCTCTGGACAGATGCAGGTCAAAACGCTCCGACAGATAAAAAAGCTCGTCTTCATTGAGCTTTTTCTGCTGGTGCGTAATGTTCTTGCCCTCACCGGCTTCACCGAGGCCGTAGCCTTTTACGGACTTGGCGAGGATGACGGTAGGCTGGCCTTTGTGCTCGTTCGCCCGCTTTAATGCGTTATAGACTTTGACCGGGTCATGAGCGCCGCGCCTGAAACGCGCGATCTGCTCGTCGGTCTTATCTTCGACAAGCTTCAGCAGTTCAGGATATTTCCCGAAAAACTCCTTTCGGGTATAAGCGCCACCGCGAGCTTTGAAATTCTGATACTCGCCATCCACGCATTCCTCCATGCGTTTCAGCAGCAAACCGGTGCTGTCTCTGGCCAGCAGATCATCCCAATCGCCGCCCCAAATCACTTTGATGACATTCCAGCCCGCGCCTCGAAACACGCCCTCCAATTCCTGAATGACGCTTCCGTTGCCGCGGACCGGGCCGTCGAGCCGCTGTAGGTTGCAATTGATGATAAAAATCAGGTTGTCCAGCTTTTCGCGAGCAGCAACGTGCAGAGCGCCCGTGGACTCAGGCTCGTCCATCTCGCCATCACCGAGAAACGCGTAGACCTTCCGGTCAGTTATCGGAAGAATCTCGCGGTTCTCCAGATATCGAAGGAAACGCGCGTTGTAGATGGCGTTGATGGGACCGATGCCCATGGAGACAGTGGGAAACTGCCAGAAATTCGGCATCAACCAGGGGTGAGGATACGAAGAAAGGCCGAGTGTATCGCGCAGCTCATGCCGGAAATTCGCCAAATGCTCTTCGGTGAGCCGCCCTTCCAGAAATGCGCGGGCGTACATGCCGGGCGAAGCGTGTCCCTGGAAGTAAACGAGATCGCCGGGTTGGTCGCCATAACTGCCGCGGAAAAAGTGATTGAATCCTACTTCGCTGAGGGTGGCGAGCGACGCATATGTGGAGATGTGCCCGCCGATGTTCGGGTCGTACTTGTTAGCGCGCACAACCATCGCTGCCGCATTCCATCGAATCAAGCTCTTGATGTGCCGCTCGAGCGCGCGGTCCCCCGGGTAGGGAACTTCTTCGTGCGCGGGAATCGTATTCACATAGGGAGTGTTGATGGCCTGGGGCGCTGCAACGCCAAACTCGGCGGCGCGCGCCAGAAGCTTTTCCAGGAGATAACCCGCACGGTCCGGTCCGGCTTGATCCACGACTTCATCAAGCGCCTCCAGCCACTCTGAAGTCTCCTGTGGGTTCAGGTCTGTCTGATGTTCTTCTTTCGTTTGGAGCATCGGATTTCTGGCGCGTAGTGCGGCCCAAAACAAGGGCTACTTGAGTTAATTATCGCCTATCGCTTGCATTTCCTCGCTTCGTGAGGCAATCTAAAAGGTTTTCGGAGAACAAACTTTTTAGATGAAGGTGCGCGTCCTCTATCACGACCACTGCTTTGATGGGGCGGCGTCAGCGGCATTTGTCACGAGATTTTTACAAAACAAGTTTTATCCGGGGGCGGACTTCTGCTATACCGGCCTCGCGCATCGCGCCGATGAGTTGTTTCAAAACGGTGTTTTCGATGGGGACGCGAACGTCATTGTAGATTTCAAATACTCCGCTGACCCGAGCCTTACCTGGTGGTTTGATCATCATCAAAGCGCCTTCTTGAGTCCCGAAGACGCGGAACATTTCCGCCACGACACCTCCGGCCGCAAGCTGTTCGATCCCAGTTACCGTTCCTGCACCAAATTTATTTCCATGGTGGTGAAAGAGCAGTATGGGTTCGAAGCGGCAGACTTAGAAGAGCTGGTCACCTGGGCCGACATCGTGGACGGCGCGTTATATGAGAGCGCCGAGGCCGCTGTAGAGATGAACGCACCGGCTATGAAGCTGACGCTGGTGATAGAGGGAAGCAAAGGGCCGCGCTTAGTTCGTAAGATCATTCGCGCGATGCAGCAGCGGAGTTTGCGTGAGATTATCCAGGATTCGGAAATCCGCGATGAATACGAGCGCCTGCATGAGATCCATACGCGTAATATAGATGTCATTCGCGAAGCCGGGTCCTGTGAGCGAGGCGTGATCTATTTCGATCTCGTGAAGTACGGGATTGAAGGTTACAACAAATTTATCCCGTACTATCTTTTCCCGGATTCCGCGTATACGGTTTCTGTCTCGACGTCCAGTTTCCGAACCAAAGTCTCGGTGGGCTCAAATCCTTGGGTCCGAGAGCCGCTACGTCACAATCTCGCAACCATCTGTGAGCGTTACGGCGGCGGGGGGCATCCCAAAGTGGGCGCGATCAGCTTTCCGATTGGGGCAGTGGAAGAAGCGCGCAAGGCGGCGGCGGAGATCAGGGACGAGTTGAAGTGGTAAGCGCCTGAATGCTTTGATTAAGTGTTCTTCAAGTTAAATGTTCTTCAATATGTTGCGCGGCAGGTGGTGCTTGCGTCTATGCTTGCGTAGTAGTTAGCGATCTCAGCAAGGAGAATTCATTTATATGAAGAAAATGACAGGTCTGATGTTATGCACCGGCCTTGTGCTTGGTTCGGCGGTTTTTGCTCAAAATACCAGCCAGACGAGCACCTCGAGCAGCACCACAAGCACGTCCGAAACGCAAACGAAGCACAAACACAAGCATCACAAAGACAGCTCGACAACGAGTTCGACCTCAGCAACATCGGAAGGCTCAACAACCACCCCGCCCCAGCAGTAAAGCGCACTGTAAACCCCCCGCGAATGCCCTGAGTTTTCGAGGCAGTTCGCAGTTATCAATTCAACCACTGGGCCATCGGCGCATCGAAAGAGCGATCGATGGCCCATGTATCTTGGGAACAGGCACTGGCGCAATCGTGCTAGCTAGCCCTCGTTGCGCTTTTGCTACGCATCCCCTACTTTGAAGGTGTGCCTGAAACCGAGATGGATCCTTTTCGTTTCGACAGAGCCGGAAATTGAAGTGGACGCCGAGACCAGCCGCGTTCTTGAGGAGAGAATCAGGTCTGCCAAAACCGGCTCCCTTGTCTCGGCCGAAGAAGCTCGCCAGCGCATGCAAGATTGGCTTTCAAAATCCGCTACCACGAAAACGCGCTAACCGATTCTCGTCGTTCAACCTACTCGCCTTTGCCCGAATGCTGGCGAACAAATCCCCGCACGTCCTTGCGTTTAATATCCAGCAGTAGATAACCGACCAGAGCAAAGCCGGTGATGGAGCCGACGTTGATGGCGAAGGTGCTCAGACGAGTCGCCGTGATGGTCCACTCAGGGAATCCCGCGACGAGGCAGAACCCAAACCAGACCGGAAAAATCCCGTAGCTGACCGCGGCAGCCACTCCGATTAAATAGCGCCGTCCTGCATCGTCTTCTGTAAGAATCCCAGCGGTGATTCCAATCACTACCGAAAGGCCGAAGCTTGGCAGGGGAGAAGTGAAAGTGTGGAAGAGCATCGGAGGGCCGTGCAACAGCGTAACGATGGCGCCGCCTGCGATGGAAGCGATGGTGCTTACTATAAGCGCTTTGATGCCTTGTCTCGCGAGTGCCCAATCGCCTGCCCAAGAGCCAAAACTTATGGCGAGAACCTGTGAGAGAAAAGGAAGAAATAGCGCGGCGACGACGATCGTAATCGGGTTATCCCGCAGCATGCCGTAGGCGAGAAGAATGGCGCCGGCAAGCGCGCGCGCGATGTAACTGATTGTTACGTGACTTAATTGCCAAAGATCCTCGAATACATTGATGGGCGGCTCGAGCATCGGCTGCGTGATGTCGTGAGGATGCGCATTGGTCACGATCGCCCGCAGCTCGCGCGAGCTGATGGAGCACTCGGCGGAATCGAACCAGGAGGAAGTGAGGACACTGTCAGCGAATTTTTTCGCCTTGGGGGTTGAAGTTTCGGCGCTGATAACTTCTTTTTTCTGATTGGGCCCATATGCGAACACGGGATAAACGGATGCTTGCGTGATGCCCGCTCTCAAGGCGAGTTCGGCAACATCTTTGGCCCTGCCCTCGGGCACGGTGACACGAATTTCGTGCATAGATCAGAATACAATTAGGAGTTTGCGCATAGCAGGCGCTCCAATAAGTGCAGATGCGAGAAGAAACGGCAAGGTGGAAACGCACCGCGGCGACGGTCTCGGCGATTTTGCTGGGATTGATCTTTCTCGTCTCGGGCGGATGGAAGGTGCTCAGCCCGTTTAAGGCGGGCGAGTTGCTGGAGCAGGCGCAAGTGCCGGCGGGATTGGGTGTGCTGGGAGCGGTGACGCTCGGCACGATCGAACTGCTCGCAGCCTTCCTGCTCTTTATTCCGCGTTTCCGGCGATGGGGCGGGCTGCTCGGCTCGGCACTGCTGATCTTTTTCATCGGATGGGTTGCGTATCACTACCGTGTGCTGGTCGGCCATGAGTGTAGTTGCTTTCCGCTCATCAAGCGAACGGTGGGACCCGGATTTTTCGTTGGCGACGCGATCATGCTGCTGCTGGGTGTTACTGCCTTTCACTGGTCGCCCCGCGTACCCAGCTTCCGCGTGCCGGCGGTAGCATTTATCGCGCTTGTAGTGCTTGCAGGCGTGAGCTTCGGAGTGAATGCAGCCGAGCGGCGCAATGTGCAGGTGCCGACGCCGGTGATCGTGGATGGCAAAGCGCAGAGTCTTGCCGAGGGTAAGGTGTTCCTGTTCTTTTATGATCCTTCGTGCTTGCATTGTGACGCGGCATCGAAATTCATGTCAAAACTCGATTGGGGCGGCACGCGCATCGTGGCGATTCCTACCGTGAATCCGCAATGGGCCGCCGACTTTCTGCATGACACCCATTTGAGAGCTTCAACCAGCTTGGAAGTAGACAGGCTGAAGAAGGCGTTTCCGTTTGTAGATCCGCCGTTCGGGGTAGCGCTCGAGGATGGAAGAGTGAAAGAGACTTTCGGGCAGGCGCAGTTCTACGCGCCCCTGCCTGAGCCGGAATTGAAGAGATTGGGTTTTGTGAAGTAGGGACGCAGCACCCTTGGCCGGCCCTCACCCGTAGTGTGGCGAGCCCCTTCAACCGGTTATACTCCTGAAGGAAAACCAATGGAAATTGTAAAGATACTCGGCAGAGAGATTCTAGACTCACGCGGCAATCCAACCGTCGAAGCGGACGTGCACCTCGCGGATGGAACAATTGGTCGCGCTGCTGTTCCTTCCGGGGCGTCTACGGGTGAACACGAGGCAGTTGAGCTTCGTGATAATGACAAATCGCGCTATCTCGGAAAGGGAACGCATGAAGCAGTAGAAAACATCAATAAGCAGATCTTTCCTGCCCTGACGGGCTTCGACGCGGCGGACCAGAGTCTTATCGACCGGACTATGATCTCCCTCGATGGGACGCCGAATAAAGGTAAATTAGGAGCGAACGCGATTCTTGCCGTCTCCATGGCGATTGCCCGCGCCTCGGCCGAGTCCGAGATGACTCCGCTTTATCGCTATATCGGCGGCGTGAACGCGCGCGTTCTTCCCGTTCCCATGATGAACGTCATCAATGGCGGGGCGCATGCGGATAATTCCGTCGATCTTCAGGAGTTCATGATCGCGCCGGTGGGAGCAAGCAAGTTCTCGGAAGCGCTGCGTATGGGAGTCGAGACGTTCCACAATCTGAAAAGCGTTCTGAAGAAAAGAGGGTATTCAACTGCGGTAGGCGATGAGGGCGGCTTCGCTCCGAATCTGAAATCCAATGAAGAAGCTCTAGAGGTTCTGATGGAAGCGATCGCGAAGGCGGGCTACAAGGCTGGGGAGCAGATTGCGATTGCGCTCGATCCCGCGACGAGCGAATTCTTTGATAAAGACAAAAAGAAGTACATTTTCAAGAAGTCTGATAAGAGCGAGAAAACATCGGACCAGTTGGTTGAATTCTGGTCAAAATGGGCCGAGCAGTATCCCGTCATTTCTCTCGAAGATGGCATGGCAGAGGACGATTGGCAGGGGTGGAAGCAGCTCACGGGAGCTCTCGGCAAGAAACTGCAATTGGTGGGCGATGATCTGTTCGTCACAAATTCGGAGCGGCTACAGAAGGGCATCGATGAAGGAGTGGCCAACTCGATTCTCGTGAAAGTGAATCAGATCGGTACGCTCACCGAGACGCTCGAGGCCATGCGTCTCGCAGCGAGTGCGAACTACACAGCAGTGGTCTCGCACCGGTCGGGCGAGACGGAAGACGCTTTTATTGCCGATCTGGCGGTCGCTACAAACGCCGGACAGATCAAGACGGGATCGGCCAGCCGAACGGACCGTATCGCAAAATATAACCAGCTTTTGCGCATCGAAGAAGAGCTTGGCGATTCCGCCATTTACCTCGGCAAGAAAGCTTTTCGCCAGTAGGAATCGTAGATGGCCAAATTAAAGCCGGTGGTTCTTACGGTTCTGGACGGCTGGGGATTTTCTCCTGCTACGGAGGGAAACGCCATCGCCCAGGCGCGGACACCCACCTACGATTACCTTCTCAAAACGTATCCGAACACTTTGATCCACACGTCAGGCCCATTCGTCGGGTTGCCAGAAGGACAAATGGGCAACAGCGAAGTCGGCCACATGAACATGGGCGCGGGGCGCGTCATTTACATGGATGTCACGCGCATCGATCTCCTGATCAGCTCCGGCGAATTCTTTCAAAATCCGGCTCTGCTGAATGCAATCCAAAAGGCGCAAGGTCACCGGCTGCATCTGCTCGGGCTGTGCAGCGATGGCGGAGTGCATGCCCAGCTCACGCATTTATTCGCGCTCTTAGAGATGGCGAAGCAGCATGTATTGAAGGATGTATTCGTGCATTGCTTTATGGATGGCCGCGATACTCCGCCGGAGAGCGGCGCGGCCTACGTCGAGCAACTCGAGCACAAGATGCGCGAGATTCATTTAGGGAAGATTGCGTCGGTCTCGGGCCGCTATTATGCGATG
The DNA here is from genome assembly GCA_963758245.1 of uncultured Acidobacteriaceae bacterium. Lineage (GTDB taxonomy): Bacteria > Acidobacteriota > Terriglobia > Bryobacterales > Bryobacteraceae > Bog-105. The sequence continues at coordinate 401,884 of CAVWUV010000011.1, forward strand.
GATCGCGATAAGCGCTGGGACCGCATCGAGCGGGCGTTCGGCGCGATGGTTCTCGGGAATGGAGCGAAGTTTCAATCGGCAGCAGCAGCGGTACGCAGCTCTTACGAACGGGGCATCACGGATGAGTTTATGGAGCCCGTCACTATAGTCGATGAACATAATGCGCCAACTGCACTGATCCGCGATGAGGACAGTGTGATTTTTTATAACTATCGCGCTGATCGCGCTCGCGAGATGACTATGGCGCTTACGGATTTTCATCTCGAAAAGCCGTCCCGCTCGCTCGTCCCGAAGAACATCACGTACACGATGATGACTCAGTACGACAAGAATTTTGGCCTTCCGTTCGTTCTACCGCCAGAGCATCCCGACAATATCCTGGCCGATGTCATGGAGAAGGCGAATTGGAAAAATCTGCGCGTTGCCGAAACGGAGAAATACGCGCACGTTACGTATTTCTTTAATGGCGGTAACGAGAAACCTTATGGCGGCGAGGAGCGCGAGCTAGTCGCGTCACCCAAAGTTGCAACTTATGACTTACAGCCTGAAATGAGCGCCGCTGGAATAACGGAGAAGGTTGTGAAAGCGATTGAGCAGGGCAGCTTCGATGCGATCGTGATGAACTACGCAAACGCAGATATGGTGGGGCACTCCGGGAAGATCGGGCCGACGATTCGCGCTTGTGAAGCGGTGGACGCGGGGCTTAGCGAGATTCATAACGCGCTAAAGCGCTCTGGCGGATCCTGGCTCGTAACCGCCGATCACGGCAATGCCGAAATGATGGTTGATCCCGTCACGAAAGGCCCGCATACGTACCACACCACGAATCCAGTGCCGTTCATCTTCATGGCCAATGACCATGTGAAGCTGCGGCAGGGCGGCGCTTTGAAGGACATTGCCCCCACCATCCTCGGAATATTGGGTCTGGAAAAGCCAAGCCAGATGAAAGGTGAAGACCTTCGCGTTCCAGGTCCCGTTTAGGAGTGATTCCATCTTCAGCCAAGTTTTAAGCGCGCTTTTACAAAAACTTTACAAGAGATTCAACCAATGCTGTCCGTTTTGAAATATGATTGCTTTGGAATCGTCTCTGGAGGTTTCACGTGTCTCAACCAACCGCTGGATTTTTTGCATCTGGTTTCGCACTCTGCCTTGCCGTATGTACACTTTCTGAGCCTTTGCTCGCGGGCGCCTTCGATCAAATCAACCTGGTTTCCGATGTGCCTGGCATAGCAATTTACAGGGACTCGAATCTGAAGAATCCGTGGGGTGTCTCCTTTTCGCCTACTTCGCCGTTTTGGATCTCTAATCAGGCGTCCGGCACGTCAACCCTCTACGACGGCGCTGGCATAAAACAAGGATTAACCGTTACGATTCCGGCTGGGACTCCGCCCTCTACGGGGCCCACAGGGCAAGTCTTCAATGGTACATCGGGTTTCGTGCTGCCGGACGGCAAACCCGGGTTGTTTATCTTCGATACTTTGAACGGCACGATCAATGGCTGGAACCCAGGCGACACACCATTCAACGCAGCGGTTACGCAGGTGTCAACGCCTGGCGCTGTCTATACTGGCCTCGCTCTCGCCAGCGTTGGCGCATCAAACTATCTTTACGCCGCGGATTCCACCGGCAAAATTCGCGTGTTCGATTCTAATTACAAGCCTGTGACACTATCCGGTAACTTCACGGATCCCAAACCCGTGTCCGGTTTTGTCCCGTTTAACATTCAACTCATTGGCTCGGATCTGTATGTGACGTATGCGAAGTTGACCGCGATCGGCACTGGTCTGCCGGGCGGCTATGTCGACGTCTTCAGTACCAGCGGAAATTTCGTGAAGCGGCTGGCCACCGGCGGTCCGCTGTACGCGCCCTGGGGTCTCGCTATAGCACCCGCGGGTTTCGGCAGCTTTGGAAACGATCTGCTGATTGGAAACTTCGGCAACGGTGAAATCAACGCCTATAATCCAACAACCGATGTTTTCGTGGGCACCCTGGATGGAGCGAACGGGAAGCCGCTTGTGAATGATTTCCTCTGGTCCCTGGACTTTCGGACCGGTGGCACGAACGTCGATACCGACGCGCTGTATTTCACTGCCGGCATCAACGGACAGAAGGATGGACTGTTTGGCAAGTTAGACCCCGCGCCCGAACCGCTGTCATTTGGACTCGCCGGCCTCGGTTGTCTTGCGATCGCTCTGTTTTCCATTCGTAGACGAGTCCGCGCTTGATTGGCTCAGCTTTAGCACCAGAAGTGTCATATCGTCGTGCTGAGGAGCGTTCCCGGTGAATTGATCGGCAGCCTCGAATACCGCGCGGAGAACTTCTTGTGCGGATCGCTCGCGGACCATGCCGGCGGCCCGCTCCATCCGCTCTTCACCCCATTCCTCATCGCTCTCCGTCATCGCTTCGCTAATGCCATCCGTGTAAGCCAGGAACAGATCATCGGGTTCAAGAGTCACCGAATCCTCCACGTAAGTCGCGTTTGGAAGTAATCCAATTACGGGACCACCAGCTTCCAGACGCAAAGGCTCACTGCCTGAACGCCTTATCAAAATGGGTGGATTGTGCCCCGCGTTGACGTAGTGCAGTTTGCCGCTTGAAGGATCATAGATTCCAAAAAAGAAGGTCGCGTAACGATTCACGGCAGAAGCTTCATAGACCAACTGGTTCATCCTCTGCATGAGAGTGGGCAGATGAATCGATCCAACCAGCGTCATCGTGTGCAGGCATGCGCGGAGGCTCGCCATCAGGAGTGCCGCGGAAATCCCTTTGCCTGAGACATCCCCGATTGCTAGCCCGAGGCGACCGCCTTCGAGCTCAATGATGTCGTAATAATCGCCGCCCACGCCTTGTGCTGGCCGGCAGGCTCCTGCCAGACTCACGCCTGGAATTGTTGGAATCTGCTGAGGAAACAACCGTTCTTGAACTTCATGCGCGATTTCAAGCTCGCGATCGCTACGCGCCCGCTGTGCCGCCTCTTTCGCGAGCGATTGCGCCAGCTCATCTACTTCGAGTGCCAGACCAGTTTGTGTGGCTACCGACTGCAAAACGCGCAGATCCGTCGGCGTGTACGGCTCTTCCGATCTCTTCGACCCGAGTGCCATGACGCCCATCAGCCGCTCTCGTCCAGGTAGAGGGAGTAGCAGCTCGGCCTGCACTTGATCCAAAACTAGCCTTTCCTCAGGATCTGCTCGGCTCAGCCACTCTTCGGGCCGATCTCGATACACCATGGCCGGGCGATTCGTCCGAATCAGATTCCCGACTGTCGCGGAACTCTCGAACAGTAAGACCGGCCCCGTGATGTCGAATCCGACCGCCTGCTGCAAAGTGAATACTCTTCCGCCTCGCAGCCATACTGCAACTTGGGGAACATGCAGCACCTCAGAGATTCGCCGCGCAACGGTCTCGATCAAGCGATCCTTCTCTCCGAACCTTCGCGCATGCTCTGAAAGTTCGCTTAACACCAGTTCCGCGTTATAGGCTTCGCGGAAGAACTTTCGGTCAAGCCATCTCTGCAGCCGGTTGCTGAGGCTGTCGCGCACTACAAATGCGCGGAACAGTATAGCCAGCACTGCGCCTAGGAGCACGACAGTGAGGACTTGATGTTGCTTCCGTTCCATCATCGCAACAATGAAGCGCAGCACCAGAAAAGCCGCGATCGCAATTTCGATTACCACGAGCGTCACCTTCGCAAGCAGATACTTCGTTCCGATGCGCAGCAGAACTCGTAAGTCCATGGCTCGTTGGACCACCAGCACATAGGCCAAAGTTAAGGGAAAAAGCGCGAAAAACGGGACTGCGATTTCGAATAGTGATCCATAGTGGAACGAGTAGCCAAACAGTGGCAGAAGTCCAAACATAATCAGCAGCGGTCCGAGTGATAACCCGCTTCCGACTGCCAGCACTCGCATCCGGCGTCGCGCATCCGGCGTAGATGCGGATCGCAGCTTGTCAAAGATCGCGACCAGGAAAAAAACGACACACGCTACCTGGCCCCAATCGATGACCTTGTTCGCCCACGATGAAATTCCAATAAAGCCGGCCATCCTGCTCGCATCGAAGGCGCGCAGATAAAAAAGCCAGAGCAGTACCAAAAGTGCGCAGACTTGCGTTGCCAGAACAATCCATTTCACGGCGGGCCATCGCACGTCGATACGCGAGCGTTCCGGAAAAAACAAACCGAACCACAACAGGGCGGGCAAAGCGAGAACTTCGACGAAAATGCCCCAGATGCCAAACACAACGTATGCAATGCCAGCCCACCAGGTTGCAGCAATATCCCCGAAAGAGGCTTCCGGCAAAGTCAAGAGCATTAAGACAAGCCAGGCGTTTGGATCCTTCGGCCTTGCCGCAACCACCCAGTACCCGACAATCAGGCCGAGCAGTGGCACTCCCAAAATCGGGGTCAGGTAAGCGATGTATCCGCCCAGAGTAAAACCCGGTGATTCCATTTGCTGCAGGTTAATAGCGGCGTTCTTCAGTTGTCCATTCGAACGTCGAACCCTCACTTCGAGGACATCACCGGGCCGTGCGTGCGCCAGATATTCTGTAACCTGAGCGTCGCCCGTGAGTCGGTGTCCGTCAAACTCCTCGAGCAAGTCGCCTTCAGCAAGGCCGGCTGCCTTTGCCTCTTTGCTGAGGCGGTGTAGAGTCAGGTCATCATGAATATCGAAGGGCGGATTAGGGTGGCGCTCGGTGTGGAACCATCTCTCCTGAAGTGCAGCGACACCTGCGACATAGTAGGCCATGCTGATACCCGCCCATACGAGGAGAAGGAGATAAAGAAAACGTGACCGGCGAAGCTTCATTATTGTGGAAGCAACCGAGGCGATAGCTCGTTCACTTTCATGACTACGAACGTCAGGTCGTCGTGCTGCGGAGCGGCAGCAATCCAATCACGGAGTTCCTTCGAAATGGCGCCGGTGATTTCTATAACCGGCAAATGCGCCACGCGGCGAATCAATTCCTTCAGACGCTCCTCGCCGAATTCTTCTTCGGCCGGATTGAGTGCTTCAGTAACGCCATCGGTGAAAGCAATCAGCACGTCACCCGGCTCGAGGTCAACCACGGACTCTTCGTAATTTGCAACCGGAAACATCCCAATGATCATCCCGCCCGTGGCGAGTTCTTCAATAGGCGCACTCGAACCGTTTTCTTGAGGAGTGGGTCGAAGCGCGCGAACGAGATAAGGAGGATTGTGTCCAGCGTTCACGTATCGCAATTGGCGTTTGTCTTCGTCGAGCTGCGCGTAGAAGAAAGTGGCATAGCTGTTGAAGCCAGTAGAACGGTGCAGGAAGCGGTTCATCTTGGCGGCCAAATCAGGAAGCGAGACATTTCCTTCTCCCGCAATGATGCGCAGGGAAGCTTGGACGACCGCCATGATAAGAGCAGCCGCGATACCTTTACCGGCAACGTCGGCGAGAGCGATGCCGAGGGTATGATTGCCAAACTGCAGGAAATCATAGTAATCACCGCCTACATTGCGGGCGGCCAAGGTATAGGCGCCGAGTGATGTTACGGCTGTTTGTGGCGCTGAATCAGGAAGAAGACGCTTCTGGACTTCGCTGGCGAGCGCGATATCGCGACGGACTTTCTCCTGTTCGAGAACGCGCTCATTGAGGCGGGCGTTCTCGATTGTAAGCGCAAACTGCTCAGCACAGGCAGCGAGCAGATTTCGCTCCGATGACGTGTAGGGCGTGTGGCCGGCGCGTTCACCGAATAATAAGAGGCCAATGACATCATTTTTTGTGCGGAGGGGCGCCGCGAGGCGCAGGTCGATGGCCTTCAAGAGATCGACTTCATTTACATATTCCGGTTTTTGATCGCTTGCCCAGCGAAGCGATGTCTCGAGATCGGCGGACGTGAAGCCCAACGGGGACCCATAGAATCTGAGCCGGTTCAAGAGGAAGCCCTTCTCGGGAATCGCGAGAGCAAGAAATTTGCTCTCCGGTGCAGCGGCAACGCAAACGAACTCGCCTGGTGAGACCTTCTCGAGCAAAAGCGCTGATTCTGCATGAAGCTTACCGAGCAGCTCGCGAAGCGACACCCGCAGCAGCTCCGGGAACGAATCGGCACGCCGGCTGGCCTCGATGAACTCAGTCAGAAAAGTGGACTCCACGGGCGGAGGAGCTTTTTCGGCCGAGATGCGCTCACGCGCCTGTTCTAGGGTTCGGCGCGCAGAGGTCCAGACCGAGTCTGTTTCATTGCGAATCGCGACCATGGGAGACAGCAGGCTCGCGCGCCACGCAGGAATCAGCGAGCCAACTAGCGCGAGCGCCACAATCGCGGCCACCGAAAACACGTACGGGATCGGGCTCAAGTGGTTGACATTGAAGTAGCGGATTACAATTTCGGTTGCGCCGGCCACCGCCACAGCGCCGATGAGAATGCCGTATAAAGAGAGACGTAAGCCGCTACCGGCAACAAGCTGGAGCAATTGCCTGCCGGTCGCGCCCAGCGCCATGCGAGTTCCCATTTCGACAGTGCGTTGGCGGACCGAATAAGAAATCAACCCATAAACGCCCAGGCAGGCCATCAGTAATGCTGCAAGAGCGAAAAAAGTAATCACGACGGACTCGATCCGCTGAAAAACAAGAGATTCGCTGAAGATCTCGCGCATCGATCGGACAGAGTAGATCGGCTGAGCAGGATCGACATCGGCAACCGCATGGCGGATGGCTGCGGCAACACTGGCGGGCGGCAGCGTGGAGCGAACGACGAAGTTCATCAACTGGAGCGGATAGACGTTTTGCAGAAGGTAAACCTCAGGCGTGGGCTCTCTACCGAGGCCTTGATTTTTGACCGCGCGCACCACGCCGGCGACCTGAACTCGTGAGCCGTTCTGTCCGGCTAGGCGGGCAAATTGGCCCACAGCACTGTGGCCCGGCCAATAACGCTTCGCCGCGGCTTCATCAATGACGATCGGTAGCAGATTCTCATTCGTGTCATGCGCGTTCAGCAGCCGCCCCGCTAAAAGCGGAATGCGCATGGTTTTGAAATAACCAGGGCTGACCGACATCAGACTGACCGTCTCATGCTGTGGGACGGCGGTCGATTGAGCTTCAGGAAACAGGGAGCTGGACATACAGCAACCCGCCAGCGGAACCTGATTGACCACGGCGGCATCGCTAACGCCGGGCAGGCGTTCAAGAGCCTCGATCAGCTTATCAGCGTAAACGGAGTTCTGAGCGGACTCAGCGGATCTGGTGAGCTGAAATGTGACGAGGCCGTTAGGATCGAACCCGGGCCAGGTCCGATTGAGACTGCCGAGCTGCCAGGTCAGGATAGCGCCCGCGGAGATCAGCGTAAATGCAAGAGCGATTTCAGCGATGACCAGCGCTTGCGAGAGTTTCCGGCTGCGAGCGCCGGCAGAGGCGCGGACACCTTCACTCAGAACCTCATTCGGCTGAGTACGGAAGGCTTGCCAGAGCGGCGCGAGGGCGGAGAGCGTAGCGGTGAGAAAAGCCAAACCAAGGGCGAAGAGCGCGACGGTCCAGTTGGTTGAGATCTCATCGGAACGAGGGATGTAGTCGGCGGCCAGCGAAACCACGAGGCGAACCAGGAGCACACTAGCAAGAATGCCGCCCAGGGCCGCAGCGAGAGAGATCCAAAGGCTTTCGAAGAAATACTGGAGCGCCAGTTGCCGCTGACCGCCGCCCAAAGCTACGCGAATGGCAGTTTCTCGGGCGCGACCGACTGATCTGCCGACCAGCAGGCCCGCGACATTGGCGCACGTAATGAAGAGCAAGAGACCGGCAGCGCCGAAGAGGAGAAGTAGAATAGGCCGGATTTCGTTCACGACACTATCTCGCAAGCTGAAAAGCGCTGAGGTGTAGGTGGGATCAGTGGGATGATTCTGCCGCTGAATTTCAGAGGCGATACGCTTTGCATCGGCTTGCGCTTGCGCTACGGGGACGTCCGCCTTAAGCCTGCCGTATGCAGCGTAGCTGGCGTAGCTGCGCATATGCTCCTCATCGCGCGGTCTCTTAAGAGGAATCCAGGCATCGTTTGGGGAGTTCCCGTTGAATACTGTGAGCAGAGGGAACCGGAACCAGCCCGGCATGGCTCCCACGACGGTGTAGGATTGCCCGTTAAGGGTGACCGGGCGGCCGATGATTCCAGGACCGAGTTGCTGGTAGAGGCGATGGGAGATCAGGACGACATTTGGTCCATCCGATGCCGTGAAGAACCGCCCCGCAACGGGATGTGCGCCGGTATTGGCGATAAGCGACGGCGAAACCTCAATACCCGAGATGTGCCGAGGCTGGCCGGGTGAAGTCAAATTGAAATCGCCCCAAACCGGATACCAGCCGAAGACATCCAGATCGCGCATCCGCTCCTGATAGGCGAGAAGGTCGGCAAAGCTGAGGCCGGCAAAGTGTTTGGGATCATGCGTATCGCCAGCAAACAAACTAACCCAACGTTCGCCATGCGTGTAAGGGAGAGGCTTGATCAGAACGGTATTCACGACAGTAAAGATCGCCGTTGCAGAGCCGATTCCGATAGCGAGCGCAACTATGGCGAGCAGAGCGAGACCTTTCTCGCGTTTCCACGATTTCCAGCTACGCCAGATCAAGGTCAGCATCTGCTAGAGATAATATCTTCCAACTTGCCTGATCCCCTCGCGATAATAGAGACGTACCCCTGTAATGCGGCTAGCCTGTACCGGCCTTTTCTCTTGGTTCGAGAAAAGAGCAACCATCGTAACTCCGTCGCCAGTTCTCGCCGCTGTTGCTGCTGAACAATTCTCTCGCGATCAGCTCGAGCGAGGCGTTGAAAGTTGGGAGCGCCCAGCCGTGTTCGACATCAACACATGGCTCGCCAACTACTGGCACGAGGCGCTCTATACCGGCAGCGAAATCCCAATTCTGCTTTCCCCCGCCCAAGAACATCTTCTCTGGCGAAGTGTTATCGAGCAGGAGCAGCCGGAGCTCTTCGATCTCAATGCGACTGCGCGCCTCGCAAGACGCGCAGCTAAGCTGATCGCCGAATGGCACATTCCCACAGAAAACGATTTGTGGAGCGATCACGAGGACGCACAACAATTCCTGTATTGGCAACAACTCTTCGCCCGCAAATGCCGGAGTGAAAACTGGATCACGCGTTCTGATCTGTGGCGGCTGCTTCCGTCCTGGATAAGCAGCGGCCTGTGCAGTCCCGGGCTTACGGTGTTCTTCGGTTTTACTCCAACCACGCCTGGGCTTGAACGCATTAAGCAAGCCTTGGGAGGGCTCGCGGCGACTGAGGGCATCAGCATCCCACAACGGCGCGGACGGGTGCCCGTGAAGTCCTGGGATGATTTCAATCAGGAAACCGAAGAGGCGGCACGCTGGGCGCGAGCCGCTTTTGAGCAGCAAACGTCCCGCTCGATCTGTATCTTTGTCCCGGACCTATCTACCCATCGGGCACGTGTTGAGCGGGTGTTCCAGCAGGTCTTTTACCCCTCGGCGGCCGTTCGCCCCAACAGCTTGGATTCCGTTTTCCACGTGAACTCCGCCGCGCCTCTCGAAAATGAACCCCTGATCGCGAGCGCACTGTTGCTTCTCGAACTGGCCCAGCCCCGCATTGATCAACGGAATGCTTGCGCTATTCTCCGCTGTCCTTTTATAACCGGCGCAGCGCCGGAACGCAGCGCTCGCGCATTTGCGGATCTGGAGCTACGCAGGGGACGTGCGCTCGACGTGACGCTGCGCGAAATGGAAAGTGCGGCGAACAATTGCGCCGAGCTCGTGCGGATCTGGCCCGCAGTCCGCCAGGTCCTTGGCTTGAAATCCCAATGCCTGGACCTGCCGGCATGGAGCAAGTTCATAGGCGATCTCCTCGGAGCAGTCGGATGGCCCGGTGACGCCGAGCTCAACTCGCAGGAACAGGAAGTAATCGATAAGTGGAAAGATGCGCTCTCGAAGCTTGCCTCTCTCGGCCTGGTTTGCGGGCAGGTCTCTTTCGACACGGCGCTTTCTCACCTGCGGGGCTTATTGTCCCGGCGCGGTATTGAGCGAGGTGACTGGTTATCGCCCATTCAGATCCTGGACGCCTCTGACGCACCCGGTCTCGAATTCGATGCCGCGTTTCTCACCGGGCTATCCGGCGAGACCTGGCCAGCCCGAGCGTACGCTAATCCATTGCTACCGCTTAAACTGCAGCGCGCTTATCACCTGCCAAGCAGTTCGCCGCAAAGTGTGCAGCGCGAGAGCGAAGGCGGGACTGAAGCTCTATTCCGCGTGGCGCCTGTTCTGTTCGCGACATATTCCGCACGCCTCGCGCCACTTGTGGAGCCGTTTGTCAAACATACTGCTATCGAGTATCCGCGTTGGGCCGGCAAAGTGCCGCGTCAATCGTACGCTCCGGCGTCTCTCAATGAGATTGCGGATGAGAGCGGGCCTCGATATGAAGAGCGGGAAGGTACGCGGGGTGGAATCAGCATCATTAAATCGCAATCGCTGTGCCCATTCCGGGCGTTTGCTGAGTTTCGTCTTGCGGCGACGCCGCCCGATGACGCGTGCCTCGGTTTCGACAGCCGGGACCGCGGAGGTTTCGTTCACAAAGCCCTCCAATTTGTCTGGGAAGACCTCAAGACCCAGGACCAGCTTCGCAAGGCTACAACAGAGGAGCTTCGCGCGATCGTTCATGATGCAGTCACCAAGTCCGTTAAAGACAATCAATCCACTGCCTTCCACACGCTGGCCAGCCAAACCGAACGTGAGCGGCTGGAGAAATTGATTCTCGAATGGCTTGGCTTTGAGCAGAAACGAACACAGCCGTTTACTGTTGAAACTGTCGAGCAAAAGCGTGAGTATGACCTGCCGGGCCTTCGTCTGAGTCTGCGCGTGGACCGCATGGATCGTCTCAAAAACGGCAAGCTGCTTTTAATTGATTACAAGAGCGGACAACAAAAGCAATCGTGCGGAAAGTTGAAGTGCCCGCGGCCTGTCGAGCCGCAACTCCTGGTGTACGCGTCAGCCGTTGGAAGTGAAGTGGACGGCGTCTTCTTCGGGGAAATCAAGTCCCGCGGTATACGCGCGGTCGGAATCTCGCGTGAAAAACATTTCTCTGAACGGGGAAGTGAAATCAGAAGAGATTGGGATTCGTTTCTGGCCGAATCTAGAGATGAGGTCGAGCGCATCGCCAGAGAATTCGTCGACGGTTATGCGGCGGTGGACCCGCTTCGCAATGCCTGTGAATACTGCAGTATCAACCCGCTTTGCCGCGTCAACGAAATTGCCGGAACAGAACAGGAAGACGAGTGACTGGGGATTTCGAACAGCGAGCACAGGCGCTGGACCCATCCCGGTCTTTCATAGTCGAAGCTCCGGCTGGGTCCGGCAAAACAGGGCTTCTGGCGCAACGGTACCTACGTCTTTTGAGTGTTGTCGATCGGCCTGAATCGGTGGTCGCGATGACCTTCACTCGCAAAGCGGCCGCCGAGCTGCGCGATCGCATTTACGACGCTCTAGTTAAGGCTCGAAACGATGAGCCGGTCGCCGATGACTATCAACAGCGTGTTCGGGATCTTGCCCTCAAAGCACTCGATCAAGACCGGAAGAAGTCCTGGAACTTGATCGCGAACGCGGGCCGTTTGCAAATCCAAACCATTGATTCACTCTGTGCCATGCTCACTCGTCAAATGCCTGTTGTCTCTGAGTTCGGCGGCGCAAGTCAGGTGATCGAGTATGCGGGCGAGCTTTACAGAATTGCCGCTCGGCGCACGTTGCGCGAGCTTGCGGAGAAAGACGATGCCGGCAGGGCTCTGTTCCGAACGATCTCGCTGCACTTCGATAATGACATCGGACTATTGGAACGCCAGATCGCGAGAATGCTGGAGAAGAGGGACCAATGGCGTTTTCTAGGACACGGCGAGCATGGTCCGCTGATTGACGCTTTTTGCGAGCTGCTCGGCCGCGCCCACCAGCAATTAAGAGATGTCTTTCGCCAATACGCGAAAGTTGATTTCAGCGAAGTAAGTCGCGCTGCTATCAAGGCGCTCGGCTCACCCGAGCAGCCAACGGATCTCCTCTACTGGCTTGATTACCGTATTGAGCACTTGCTGGTTGACGAGTTTCAAGACACCTCGCTGGCTCAATACGATCTCATCGAGGCTTTAACCGCGCAATGGTCTGACGAAGATCGACACACGCTATTCCTGGTCGGTGATCCGATGCAGAGTATCTATCGCTTTCGTGAAGCCGAAGTGTCGCTGTTTCTGCAAAGCTGGAAAAACGAGCGCCTTGGTTCGGTCCGTCTTACTCCACTGCGTCTCACAACGAACTTCCGGACCACTCCGGAAATTGTTGCGTGGGTGACGGAAAAGTTCAGTCCCGTGATGCTCGAAGACAAATACGTCGAAGGCGCAGTTCGGTTTCGAGCCTCCGAGGCTCACCGGTCTAAAGGCAAGCTTGCGCCCCAAGTGATTCGGCTCATCGACGATACGGGAGAGAAAGAAGCCGCCTCTCTAGTGCCGATCGTAAAGCGCGCGAGCAAGAGCGGCGACGTTGCGATTCTGGTTCGAAGTAGATTGCACATCGCTAACATTCTTCCTGCGTTGCGCGACTCAGATATTCCATACGAAGCCGTGGAGATGGATGAGTTGAAAGAGCAGCAGCACGTGCTCGATCTGATCTCGCTCACTCGCGCCATTCTGCACCCGGGTGACCGCATCGCTTGGCTGGCGTGCCTGCGCGCTCCCTGGTGCGGTCTCACGCTGCATGATTTGTCGGCGCTCGCGGAGAATGAGCGGGACGACACTGTGCTCGATTTGCTGTCCGATCCGGGAAAGATCGCGAGTCTTTCTTCGGATGGCCGGAGCAGGGCAGTGCGAGTTCAGGAGATCTTATCCGCTGCGGTTGCAAATGCGGGCAGGGTTCCTCTACGAGAGTTGATCGAGCATACCTGGACGGCTCTCGGCGGTCCATCCATTTTGATCGAACCAAATCAGCAGGAGGATGCGGATAAGTATTTCGAGCTGCTTGAATCTTTCGATCAGGGCGGCGTCATCCGCGATTTCAGCGAGCTCAATCATCGCCTGGAGTGTTTATATGCGAAGCCCGCCACTGGCAAGGATCGCGTGCAGGTGATGACCATCCATCAGGCGAAGGGGCTAGAGTTTGACACGGTTATAGTCCCACAACTCGGCAGAGGAGCAAGATCGTCGGATCGCGATCTGCTGATCTGGGCAGAACAGATCGGCGAAGACGGCACGCCTGGCTTATTGATCGCAGCACAGCCGCAGAAGCGCGACGGCGATCCGGACTATACCCGCATCCAGGGTGAGATTAAGAAGAAGGATGACCACGAGTTGAAGCGCCTCTTTTATGTAGCCTGTACGCGCGCTAAGAACCAGCTGTATCTATTCGCGAATGTGAAAACAAAGAGCAAGGGAACGGAAATCAGCGAAGCTCCGCGCGGTACATTCCTCCACTTGATTTGGCCGAGCGAGAAGCCATTTTTCGAGAGCGAGTTGCGCCGCAAAGCACCGGTGCAAGCGAATCTCTTCTTGCAGCCGCAAAATGAAAGGGCCAAGACATTGTTGCGCCGTTTGCCCGCGAGCTGGCGATCACCGCAGATCGACGCGTCTGTTCAATGGCATCCCGAGCTTCGCCGCGGCACTGCTTCTGCCCACAAAGTTACGTATGAGTGGGTCAGCGATATCACTCGTCACGTTGGAACGGTTGTTCATGACTTGCTCAGGCGCGTCGTACACGAAGGCCTCAGCGCCTGGAATCCAGAGCGCGTCACGAGGCTTGGGAGCATTGTCAAATCCGAATTGCTGCGCGTGGGCGTCAGCCGCTCAGAAGAACCGGAAGCAACGAAACAGGCGATTCGCGCAGTTATTAACACACTTCAAAGTGAGCGCGGCCGATGGATCTTGCAACCGCACGCTCAAGCGCATTCCGAATGGACTATCCGGGGCCGCGTTCGGGATGAACTCATGAGCGGCAATATCGATCGCCTGTTTCGCGATGAGGAAGGCCGCCTCTGGATTATCGATTTCAAGATCAGTGAACACAAAGGTGGCGGGCTCGAGACGTTTCTCGACGAGGAGCAGCGCCGCTATAGGCCACAACTGGAGAACTACGGCACGCTGATGGCCCGGCTCGATCGCGCCCCGATCTCTCTGGGGTTGTATTTTCCTTTGCTGGATGCCTGGCGCGAGTGGGAATTTGAAGAAGAGGCCGTTGCTGCTAATGCCGACTAGACTCACTGCTAACGTGAAGGCCGGCGGCTGCGCCTCGAAGCTCAGTCCCAAGATTTTGGATCGCGCCCTCAGAGCGGTTCCACGTGTCACAAATGATCGAGTTCTGGTCGGCTACGACACAGCGGACGATGCCGGAGTTTATGACCTGACCGAAGCTGGCGGAAAGCCCCTCGCAATCGTGCAAACGGTGGATTTCTTCACGCCCATCGTTGATGACCCGTACACTTTCGGCGGCATCGCAGCGGCGAATGCTTTGAGTGATATCTATGCAATGGGCGGACGTCCTGTAACCGCGCTTTCGCTGGTTGTGTATCCGGCTAGAGGCGATATTCAAGATTTGGAAGCGATCCTGAAAGGCGGCGCTGACAAGATTCACGAAGCCGATTGCGTAATCCTGGGCGGACATAGCATCTCCGAAGATGAAGTGAAGTTCGGTTACGCGGTCACGGGGCTGATCCATCCAGACAAAATTCTGATAAATGCGGGCGCGAAACCTGGCGATGTGCTGGTTTTTACCAAACGAATTGGCACCGGCGTGATCTCGACGGCGCTCAAGAAGGGTTTTGCCGAACGAACCCACGTTGAAGCTTCGATTGAGCAGATGCTGACTCTCAATCGGGAAATGTGCGATGCCATGCTTTCGCTTGCTGTTCATGCCTGCACGGATGTCACCGGTTTCGGCCTGCTCGGTCACGCCCGCGAAATGGCGCTCGCGAGTAACGTCACTCTTGAAATTCGGGCGAGCGCGGTGCGATATCTGCCCGGCGCGATTGAATACTCTAGAGCCGGGGCGCATTCCGGCGGCTTGAACAATAACCGCGATTTTGTCGAGAGCTGTGTCGTTTTACCAAACGAACTCCCCACCGAAATCGAAGCTCTGCTGTACGACCCACAGACCTCGGGAGGCCTGCTAATCTCATTGGGAGAAAAAGAAGCGAACAAGCTGGTTCAGCAGCGCCCGGAGGCTTATGTGATCGGCCGGGTCAAGGATTACGAAACGAAGCCAATCGAGGTGAAGGCCTGAATTACCAAACGAACCCACTGATCATTGCACTCGATGTTGACAACACAGTGGAGGCGCTTCAGCTGATTGAAAAGATTGGACCGGCCGCGGAATTTTATAAGGTCGGAATGGAACTGTACGCGGCTGCCGGAATGGAGTTCGTTGTGCAGCTGGCTTCGTTCGGCAAGAAAGTCTTCCTCGATTTGAAGCTTTACGATATCGGCGAAACGGTCAAACGCGCGACCCGGCAAATCTGCAAAACCGAGGCGGTGACGTTTCTGACGGTTCATGGAAGCCGGGCTGTCATGAAAGCGGCGGTGGAAGGAAGAGGAGAAAGCGAGACGAAACTGCTTGCCGTTACAGTTTTGACCAGCTTCGACCAGCAAGACCTGGCCGATCTCGGGTATCCCGTTCCGATTTCAAATCTGGTTGAGCTGCGTGTGAAAAAGGCGATCGAAAGCGGGATCGATGGGGTGGTTTGTTCGCCATTGGAAGTTGCCAGGGTGAGGGAAATCGGCGGGTCAAATCTGAAGCTGGTGACGCCGGGCGTTCGTTCGGCGGGAATTTCTGCAGGAGATCAAAAGCGAGTAGCGACTCCCGCTGAAGCGATTTGCAACGGAGCGGATTATGTGGTGATCGGCCGGCAGGTGACACGCGCGGCCGATCCGCGTACAGCTTGTGAGCAGGTGCTCGCGGAAATTACGTTTTAAGAAGATTCAACATCGCCTGGCCATTCGGCGAGCCGAGACCAGTGCAGGCGTCCCAACCCGCTGCAGCCTTGAAATCGCCGTTTGTACCGGATGTGATGTCGTTCAAGGCTTTGTGTTGGGTGATGGTTCCGTAAAGCTGCTCATGGAACCAGCCAAGATTTTTCCCGAGCTGCTCATTCAGTAGCACAATTAATCCTGCCCAGAGGGGTGCAACGGCGCTGGTCCCGCCGAACACAAGCTCCTGGCCGTCAACGAAAACCGCGTAGCCACTGCTGGGATCAGCATCACCTGCGACATCCGGAACGCCCCGGCCGGTTTTGTTCCCAGTTCCCCATGATGGCGCGGGAACATCGATGTTGGCTTGATACTTCGGTTTCGAGAAATGGTTACTCACACCACCTCCACTTGCGCCTCCGTTGGTTCCGTCGTTCCATACGGTTTCGGATTGGATTGTGCCGTTAGAGGCGATAAGGCTGGTGCCGCCACAAGCGAGAACCCATGAGCTCGAGGCAGGGAAGTCGACATGAGTTTTACCATCAGGCTCGCCGTCAGAAGAGCCGTTATCTCCCGAGGCAACACAAACGGAAATTCCCAAGAGCGCCGCATCGTGGAAGGCCGCATGAAAGGCATTCTTCGCCTGAGGTGTCCACTCGCTTTCCGCAGCGCCCCAACTGATGGAGATGACGGAGGGCCTGCGCACCTGATCTTGAATTGCGGCGTTGATCGCGTCCAGAAAGCCCTGATCTGTGTTGGGCGCGAAGTACACCGCAATACGCGCAGCCGGAGCGACCCCGCCCGCTACTTCGATATCGAGCGTGACTTCACCATCGGCGCTACTCGGATCACCGGTAGGGCTGTTTTGAGCGCCATCCACGGATACGGCCGTTACTGAAACGTTGTTGACGCCGAGTTGCTGCCAATAGGTTTGCAGATCGGAGTTGTTGAAGCCACCACCCAGCTCGATAAGCGCGATGGTCTGATTTGTTCCGGTGCTTTGCGGAAAATTGTAAATCTGTGCGAGCTGAGTGGGAGTGTACTGGACCGGTTGCGTAGCCCGCGAACGGACGCGGTGATGAGTGCGAGCGATAGGGCGCTGATCGAATCCAAGAACGGCGACGATGCGCTCAGATAGCGAAGCGGGTAAATGAAGGTCTCCACGCCGGGATCGAAAAACTTTCTTGTTGAGCCACCTTGATTCAACTTCTGCGCCGAACGCGGCCGACATCGCCGCGAAACGCCCGCTCAGTACGATAGAGCGTGCGGCAGGCTCGACACGAACAACGGAAAGGTGATGCTCAGACGCGAAGGCTTCCACTGCCGCTATGTCGGTGGGATCCGCTCCGTGAAGCAATGCAAGCTCCGCGTGCGATAAGTGGAAATTCATGTAAGGGGGATCAGGCGCAGCGTTCCGACGCCTGAGGATTAGCGTAATCTGAATGATTTCATCAGGTGATGGTGTGCCGACGCGGACCGAGTCGACTGGGTGCTCACGACGGCTGCCGGGTAAAGTGACGTAAGAAGACATAGTTTCTGCTCCGGCCAAATCGTACCGGGGAAAACTCAGCGACAGGTTAATGTTATGGATTAAAAGGCAGCTTTAACTGTTGAACCAACACGGTTAAGGTTTATTGTTGCGGCAGAGACCCGGCTGTGAATGGAATTTTGGCTGGATCGCAAGGCCCTCGACGAATCCTCGCGCGAAGAGAAATCAAGTTCCCGCAGGAGGGACACTGGGCCTTAGTTGTTCCGCCCATTTCGGGCAGCCATACCTCGCAATTGGCGTTGCATCTTGGGCAGGGCATATACGCCGGGCGCGGGGGTCCGTAAAGCTCTACCGCACGGGCTAAATGAGCTTCGATCGGCTCGAGGCCAACCGATGCGCGCCGGGTGTTTACAGCTTCCGGATCCACCAGACGGCAGGGGACGAACTTGCCGTCGCGTGCAGTGATCTGGGTTCCGTAGCACTGTAGTTTCCCGCTTGCCAGAAGCACACGGTCTGTGAGGTGTGCGAGATCGGCAGCCGATGCATCGCCCGCCGCAACCGCCTTGGCGAGCAAATCGAGGCATCGCTGCTGAAGCTCCGGATAACGATCTGCGTGCTGGGCGAGTAGCCACGCCGCATGAGAACCTTCTTCTCCCACCACGGATCTTCCTGGCCAGCCCGACTCGGCAATGACGTGGCCGAACCACGCGGCATTATCATCATCCATTTCCATCAAACGTCTGAGTTCTTTCGGATCTTTACCGGTGAATCCAGCCCTACCCGCCTGGTCGATGTCGCGCCGGCGGAATAGCTCGTTTTGGAGTTCGGCGTTGACTGAAAAACGTTCGCTCATCACGGATACCCCAACTGTTTCGCGAGCGCGATCACTGAATCCCACAGTGCCGCGTTACCAGTCCAGTCCGGGGGCTGTTCAATTGTCCGGTGGACCTCAATGCGCCGGGGTATCGGATCACTCAGAAAGCCGGGATCGTGGCCACCAATGATACCGGTTCCGGCCGGACCAAAGCACGCGAACGGTGACCGCTCCGGATGCTTCATCGCGTCCACGGCCGCTGGGTCGCTGCGCAGTCCCAGCCAATTCGTAATGATGGCGAGTTGAGGATCAGTGTCATTCAGAATGTCTTCTGCTCGAATGCGCAAGTGGCGTTCAAAAGGCAGCGTGTCGGTAAAACGAATGATTCGTTGATGGGCATCCATCCAGGCTGCCATGCCACTCATCGGCTGGCCGTTTAGCGGGCGCGGCATGATTCGATTCCAGTGCTCCTGCATAGAACGCTGAGTACTGACGGGGTGCCGCGTCAGGTGAAGATATCGCGCCCTGGGGTATGCCGATGAGAGGCGCTCCAAGGCACGATCCGTCAACACGTTTTCGGGCGATTTCTCAACGGCTGCCTGCGGCTCCAGCCGTTCGAGCAGAAAATCAAAGACGGATGCTCCTGTCCAGTGGCTCCGATGCCGCAGCCATGCTTGGGCGAGACCAAGAGCTTCTGGTTTCTGATCACCGGATTCGAGCTGCGCAAGAGCACGCACCAGCCCGGGACTCCTATGCGTGACGCCCTTGCTCTCGCTCCAGAAACGGGGCAACGATGCTTCCAGTTCGCCGATGGTGCTGTAGCAGAAGAGCTTCAGCTCGGGGAGGCCCATCAGCTCCGGGTGCTGCCCGAGCATCGTCGCGATCACGGAGGAGTAGGACCGGGCAGGAGCCAGAACAAGGATGGGTGAGAATCGGTGAGGGTCGCGAATCCCAGGCTCTGGACGCGCTGTCAACTCAATGGACTTGGGGCGCGAGCATCGGCCCGGTGGCGCAATCCGCGTTGATGGATTCCGTCAACAGGAAGAGGTTCTCCGACACGAATTCATTCCGTATCTCGAGCAGGCGCTTTCGGGTTCCTTCGCAATATTCGCGCGCGAAGGAGCGGTCGAGGCCAGACCGATTTGTCCGCTCGAATTCAAACGAAGACTCTTCGACTAACCGAAACAATTGCTCGTTGCTTTCGGCGGTCAATGCGCGCAAGGCGGAGCGGTAAGCTCCGGTTCCCGTAATGCCGGGAACCAGACGCTGCATGGTGTGCAACTCGTCCCAGGCATAATTCAACTCGTGCGAGACGCCTTCATTGTGTATCCAGGGGCGCACGGCCTGAGTAAGTTCCAGATGGTAAGCGTTGAGGCGAAGGTCCAGAAAAACGTAGTCAGGATGCGTCAGGTCTCCGCGTAGGCGGCCTTCTTTCAGCAGCCGGTCCCGGATTGGCGTCCCCCCGTAGGGCAACATGCGACAAAACGTCGCACCCGCCGAGCCGTCTCCGACGATTTGCCGCAGAAATGCAACGTTCTCGCGGACCGAGTCGAAAGTGCTTGAAGGATCGAACAGCATGAACCCATAAGAAAAGATGATCCCGAGCTCCTTGAGCGTGCGGACTGCGGTCAAGTTCTGATCGACGGTCATCTCTTTGAACAGGACTTCCAGGCCTTGTTCGACGCCTGACTCGATGCCCATGTAAACGAGGAACAGACCGGCATCGCGCAGCTTTGCAAATAGCTCCGGCTCGACATACTCGCCGCGACAACTGATCTTCCAAATGGTATGGTCGGCCAGCCCGCTTTCATGCAATCGATCAACGAGTTCGTCCGCCCAGCGCCGTCCGGCGCGCCCCCACAAAGGAAAGTCGTCATCTTGGAAAAGAAATACCCGAATGCGCTGCTGCCGGTGAAGGTCCAACATTTCCTCGATGACTTTTTCGGGCTTGCGGACGCGGACCACCTTACCCGGCGCTGTCCGGTAGAAAGTGTGAATCGAGCAGAACGAACATCGTCGCGCGCAGCCGCGGCTGGCGAGCAAGGGAAGAGTAGGAAATCCGCCGATCCGCTCCGGCTTATATGGCCGATAAGGGCGCGGCAGTGTGTCCAGATCGTGAACCAAGGGTCGGGGTTCACTAGCGACAACTTGATCCTCACGCGGGTATACGAGGCCTGGAGTCTGACGCCATTCGCTTCCCGCGCTGAGCCGGTCTACAAGCTCAAGAAGCGTGATCTCGCCCTCGTAGCGTACTACGCTATCCAGCTCTGGAAAATTCTGGAGAATTTCGTCGTGGCAAAGGCTAGGATAATGGCCTCCGATGGTGAAGTGACTCGTGATGCCGGCCGCTCTCAAGTGAGTGGCGACCGCGCGAAACTGCGGAAGGAAGAATTGAAAGATCAACGAGAACCCCACCACCAGAGGCTGCCTGTCCCGCAATTTTTCCGCGATCCGGACGGGTCCATCTCGCACATCGATCATTTCAACCGCGCGACCTTGCTGCTGAAGCACAGCAGCAAGGTATCCCATCCCGAGGTTGCCTTGATCCTGATAACCGATCAGTGCAACGTCTAAAGCCGCGCGATTGTGCACAAACTACTCCTCAATGGATTAGAAAAATTTCTTGGCCGAGAAAGCTAACGTTCCTGGGTTTGAGCCCCAACAATCTTCGCCGCTTTTTCGGCGCCTTCCGCAATCGCGCGGTAGACGTTTGCTAACGTCTCCAGGCGAATGCCAACCAATACCTTTGTGAGCGCGGGATCGCCCAGGTCATGTAGGAATTCCATGCCGATCGGATCGGTAGCAAGGCAGGGGCGAAATATCAGTTCAGGATTGAATTCAGCTATTCTTTCGGGCGGTGGCATGAGAGGTTTTCTCCTTTCGATTCATCTTCAAGAAATTTGGTCTAAGCTTACTTCCTACTGAGGGGTTGCAACAGGGCAGGCACGAGTCCCCACGCTACAACCCGGCAAAAGTTCCTAGTACCGAAGTATTATATATCGAATGCAAGTGCTGTGCGCGTGTTTTTTTTTGAAAATTTTGAACCACCTAATCTGAGATAAGGCGTATGTCTTCGACCCGCAAGACCGCGAGCCTCGCGTGCATTTTGATAACTGCACTTTTGCCTTGCGGCCTGCCGATTTCCGCACAGGGCTTAGGAAGCTTGCTTCCCGGAGCGAAATCAAAAGCGGGTACGCCGGTTATTGCCACCGATCCGTTGAATCGCACGACACCTAGAGACTCGATCTACAACTTTCTGGAAGCGTGCCACCGCGGCAATTACCTCTTAGCTTCGCAATACCTTGACTTGCGAAAGATCAGCTCAGGCGAGCGCGCTTCAAGAGGGCCCGAGCTGGCGAGGGAATTAGGCGAACTTCTCGATCGCGATCCGAATTTCGAGGTCGAGCAACTCAGCAAAAAACCAGAGGGCAACACCGAAGATGAACTTTCGCCGGATCTAGACAATCTGGCCACCTTCCAATCGAATGGTCAGGGCGTTAGCTTGCAGATGCAGCGCGTGACGCAGCAGGGTGTAAGTCTTTGGCTGGTCGCTGCCGATAGCGTTTCGCGCATTCCGGAATTAAGCAGGTTGATCGGCGAGTCGCAACTGGAAAAGAAGCTTCCGCAACCCCTCGTGAAGATTCGGTTCGTCGGTACCCCGCTTTGGGCGTGGCTGGCGCTCGTTTTACTGGCACTCGTTCTTTCCCTCGTTTCGCGACTTTTGTCGAAGCTCTTCATCGCGCTGGTGAAGCCGTTTCTGAAGCGATACGCGAAATCATTTCAGACATACCGGCTCGAGGCGTTCACGGAACCGCTGCGGCTTCTTCTTTCGGTTGCCGTCTTTCGCGCCTGTATGCAGTTCGTTGACACGTCGGCGTTGCTCCGGAACTATCTTCTACAGCTGATTGCGTTGTTGATCGTTCTCGGTATTGCTGCGTTTGCGATGCGCGTAGTAGACGTGCTCTCGGATCAGGCGATATCGCGGCTGGATCCGAGGGAGCGCGCGCTTTCGTATTCAGTCGTTCCACTCTTCGTGCGATTTGTGAAGATCTGCATCTTCGTTATTGCAGTTCTGCTGATCCTAGAGCACTGGGGGTTGTCGATAGGCACAATTCTTGCGGGCGTCGGCGTGGGCGGTTTGGCGATAGCGCTCGCGGCGCAGAAGACGCTGGAAAATCTGTTCGGCAGCATCTCAGTGATTACTGACCGGCCCGTGCTGGTTGGGGATGTCTGCAAGTTTGGTGGGCAGGTAGGAACGGTAGAAGACATCGGGTTGCGATCAACGCGAATCAGGACGCCGGATCGCACAGTGGTTACGATTCCGAACGCGCAGTTTTCTACGATGACGCTTGAAAACTACTCGAGGCGAGATCGGATGTGGTTTCATCCGACTCTGCGCCTGCGGCGGGGCACCAGACCGGAGCAGATCCGGGAAATGATGGATGCAGTTACTAAGATTCTCGAAGAGCATCCGATGGTGGATGCTTCCGGAGTTCCTCTCCGGTTTACGAATATCTCTGATCAGTCTTTTGATCTGGAAGTTTTTTCGTATGTTCTGACGGCGGACTACAACGAGTATTTAAAGGTGCAGTCTGAATTGCTTCTGAAGATCTTGGCGGCTGCGGCGGAACGGAAGGTAGGATTTGCGGTGCCGTTCCAGGAGTCGATCAGCGTGACGGAGCAGGCGGGGTGCCAGTTCCAGGCGAATGCGGGGAGTGACGCCAGCGACTAAGCACGTTAAGCGCAATCACGAGTAAGCTGGGGGGCAGCAGCAGAACATAGCAGCCGAACTGCACAACGCATAGGTCGTAAAGTATGAGGCCCCCCACGCCAGTAAACAGCCCCGCTAGAAGAAGCGCCACCGAGAAAGGTAGCTTATCGAAAATGTACTCAATAGCCGCTACCCAGAGCAGGCTGAAAAATAAGTCAAGGATCCATGAGACCGGGTAGAGATAGCGGTCGTCGAGAATTGATTCGATATAGTTTGCCTGTAGTACAACCCCGGGTACATCGCCGATCGGGGTCTGATGGTAATCGCTTCCCGCGTCTTGTCCTATGACTACGATCCGGTTGCGAATCAGGGGGTTCAATGGCGGTTCGGCACAGTTCTTCCAGTCATTGCTTTTATCGTCGGCGCAAACCATGCTTAGGGGCGAATACGATCCGAGCTCATTTTCAGTCAGAAAGCTCGTGAAGGGGAATTCTGGCCTCGCCCGTAGTTTCTTAATTCTGGGCTCCTCGAGTGCAGCGGGATCGTACGCTTGCGCCGCAGCAAGTGCCAAGCTAGGCTCTCGGGTGGGGCTGCCGTGCAGCACCGCATCTATGGACGGATAAATAGGCCAATCGAGTGGCAAACGGCGGTTATCAGAGTCTGGCCGCAGCGCGCCGTGCGTTACTCCGGGTCCAAACTGGAGTGTCGGAAATGCCACTAGTGCCTGGTTCTTGCTGAGTTTCGCGATTACGGCGGAGTTCTCATTCTTAACCTCAGTTGCTCCCTTGGCCCCGTAGCCGACAATGATGGGAACGGTCGCGGAGATTCGGTCTGCTGCCTCCAGAATTTCCTTCGTTTCGGTTGATTTGCAAACCGTGGAAACGGGATACCTTTTATCGATGACAATTGCCGCTGGATTTGACCTTGCCATGATGCAAATCATTTTGGCCGTAAACGCTCGTTGCGGACAGAGGTTATGCTCGTCGAGCGTGTCATCCGGAGCGCTCCCGTGCCGGAAGATTACCAGACGCACGAAATGTGAGCGCGGTTTTCTGGGCCCCAGAGTAACAAGCCACTGGTACAGGGACGGGCTCTGGAATTCCTGCCAAACTGTGTGTGAGGATGGACCAAACTTTAGAAATTGCGGAAGGTATTCAACGAAAAATGGAATCATCACTGACGCCGCAAATATGGCGAGGCTGCGCCGGGTGAGAAACTCTCGCGAGGGTCTTAGCGCAGTGAGTATAGCTCTGGTTCTGTTCACTGGCCAAATCTGCTCGGAGTCTAAGAAGACGCTGTCTCTCGCATGAGAGCGGAATTTGTGGGCTATTTAGGACTGCTCGTGCTGGTGCTGGCCGTGGAGCTCATTGTGTCGCTGGAGCCCTTCGTGCTCTTATGCTTTTTCGACTTCCTGCTGCTCTTCATGGTGTTCGTATCGGTGTGATAGCCATCCGTCCCAGCGTCTGTGGACCCTGTGTTCTGGGCGGCAAAGCTTAGGGCGGAACCAGCTGTGAGAGCGAACATCAGGAGATATGCGTACGCTTTTCTCATCGTTTTAGCTCCAGATGATTGTATCGAAAACAACCTTCCGGGGACAAGGGATAAAGCGGTCCAGCGTGGACGGGCCTGAACAGGGGTTGTGCTCTCACAAATGAGCCGGGATTTCATGGGTATGCTGCAGGGCGACTTCTGAAAGGAGCGACTCGGCATGCCGCTGAAAGGCAACTATGTGCGTTAGAGACTCAGAAAGAGCACGGAGCCTTTGTTCACAAACTGATCGAGCTTGCGCGGCAATTACTTCGCCGGGTGCAGGCCGTTCCGGTTTACGTGCTGTCTCAAGCCACCCTCGGCAACTGGCTCCAACGCCCCTTGCGATCCGAGCAGTTCCTTGACGGTCTGCAGACAATTGAGCGCACGATTGGTGAACGAGGGTTGGCCGGAGTGAGCGATCTCGATCGAGCGCATACGTGGTGGTTCTTTTTTCTCCCGTTTCACTCTGCGCGAGTGGCCCACAGTACTTCGAGAGTGTCGATTCCGAGCTTATGGGAAAAGTGGTGGGTTAGGGAAGTGTTCACGTCCGGCTCGGCGAAACCCTGAAGGCATTTGAGGGAGATCCGGTGCCGGACTATATCGTCGAATCTGTGGTACGACAGGATGCCTGGAAAAGGCGAATCCGTGATCTGCGATATTTGGGCTGGACCGTCATTGCCTCAAAGAAACGGATGCAGGGCGGTCGAGTGCGCTCCTTTTATCGTCTGGTGAACTTTGAGCCTTGGCCCGAGGACCCGACAGACGCTGCACCTCCGACGGGACACCCAGCGTGAACAGATCCACGAAATACGCCCTGGGCGCTCGAGGAGCCCGCGCCGATAGAAACTCGAACCCAGAAACGTGGAACCCACGTGTGGAGGTCTGCGTAGTTGTGGCATGCATTCCTTCTGGCAGGATGTGCGCTTTTCGTTCCGCATGATCGGCAAAGATTGGAATTTTGCGCTCATTGCGGCGCTTGCGCTGGGATTGGGTATCGGCGCTACTACTGCGATTTTTAGCGTGATAGAGAACGTTCTTCTCGATCCGTTTCCCTACACCGATGCGCAGCGGCTGGTGAACGTCCAGATCCATGATCTCGATGGCAGACCCGGCGGGCGCACGGGATACACGATACCCGAGTTTCTCGATATTCAGGAACAGGCGCATTCGTTTGATCGGATCATCGGGGCAGACCAGATGGATGTTTTGTACCTGCACGGCGAGGGGACGGAGCGGCTGCAGGGCGGGGTATTGAGTACGAGCGCATTTGCGGCGCTCGGAATGAAGCCGCTGCTGGGCCGCTACATAACGGCCGATGATGGAAAACCGGACGCGCCTGCGGTTTTTGTCATGAGCTACAAGATGTGGCTGAATAGCTATAACCTGGATCCCTCCGTTCTGGGCAAACGATTCACGCTCAACGGCCAGCAATACACGCTGATTGGCATCATGCCGCCCAGGTTTACATTTGGAGCCGACGATCTGTGGCTACCGCTCACCTTGAGCCGCTCCGATAAGACCGCGGCCACACATTATGTATGGCTGCTGGCGCATTTGCGGCCCGGTGTCGGGCGTGGCGATGCTGCTTCAGAGATGAGCGTCATCACTAAGCGGCTCGCTAAACAGTACCCCAAACTGTATCCGAAGCGTTTTTCGACATCGGTCATTACACTCACGGAAAGCGTGGTGGGACAGTTTCGCTCCATGCTGTTTATTCTCATGGCGGCGGTCAGCATGCTGCTGCTGATTGCGTGCAGCAATGTGGCGAATCTGCTGCTCGCGCGAGCTACCGCTCGAGAGCGTGAGATCGCGACGCGTGCTTCGCTGGGCGCCTCGCGATGGCGGCTGATACGGCAGCTTCTATCAGAGAGTCTAGTGCTGGCGACGGCCGGGTGTGTGCTGGGCTGCTTATTGGCCTGGGGCGGGTTGAAGGGGTTGATTGCGATCATTCCAGACGGCGCGATTCCAGCCGAGGCCGTCATCCAGCTCAATGTCCCGGTGCTGCTGTTCGCCCTGGGAGCGGCATTCGTAACCGCGTTGCTCTGTGGTTTGGCCCCGGCTCTGCACGCGACGCGAAGGAACCTGATTGAACCATTGCGTGGAGCTAGCAAAGGCAGCGGAGGCGGTTTTCGGCACGGGAAACTGCGAGCTTCGATCGTGGTGGCTGAGCTCGCGCTCTCGCTGATCCTACTGACCGGAGCTGGATTGCTCATGCGGACGTTCTTTGCTCTGCAGGCTGTCCAGCTCGGCATCAATCCGAAGAATATTCTGGTTGCGAGGACGCCGCTGCCGAAAGGACATTACCTGACGGCAAAGGAAAAAGCGGTCTTTTTCCGTAAAGTGCTGGACCGGTTGAACTCGCTTCCCGGAGTGGTGTCCGCAACGGAAACGAGCACTCTTCCGCCCTACGGCGGGATTCAGAGTGAGATCGATGTACCCGGGAAAACCCATTCGGAAAAGTGGCGCGGCCTGTTCCAATTGTGCAGCGAGCAGTACTTCCGCACGCTCGAGATCAAGCTGCTCGCCGGGCGGCTGCTTTCGGAAAAAGAAGTGATTGCAGCGCGGAAGGTTGCCGTCGTAAATCAGACTTTGGCGAAAAAGTTCTTTGGCAATGAGAATCCAATCGGCCGGTCCGTTCGAATCGTAGATCTGGCGACCTTTCCCGATCCTGTTGTCGATCCGTTGTTTGAAGTAATAGGGGTTGTGGCGGACGCGAAGAATCAGGGATTGCAGGATCCGCCCATGCCGGAGCTTTGGATTCCGTATACGGTCACCGGCTTCGCCGAGCGCGGGGTGCTGGTGCGGACGTCAGTCGAACCAATGAGTCTGCTCACTGCGGTCCGGAAAGAGATTTGGGGAGTCGACCGTAACGTCGCTCTCACGCTGACCGGAACGCTCGAAGATTTCATGAAGCGTTTTTCGTATTCCGGGCCGCGTTTCGGTCTGCTGCTGCTCGGAGTATTCGCGCTGAACGGGCTGGTGTTGGTCGGAGTGGGCGTGTACAGCGTCATGGCTTATTCCGTTTCAAGGCAGACGCATGAGATCGGAATCCGGATGGCGCTAGGCGCTTTGCAGGGGAATGTGATTCGGCTGGTTTTGCGCACGGGATGTGAGTTGATTCTCATGGGACTGGCTACTGGATTGGCCGCAAGCTTGGCGCTGACCAGGTTGATTAAGGACCAGCTATGGGGCGTGTCAGCGTTTGACCCCATCACGTTCGGGTCAGTTGTCTGCGTTTTGGTAACGGTTGGCCTCGCCGCGTGCGTGTTTCCCGCGAGACGGGCCACGAAAGTGGACCCGCTGGTTGCGCTCCGATATGAGTAGAACACCGTCGGCAGTGACCGATCCCGCCCCGGGATTCACTACTGGTCGGCGAGAGCCTGCATTGGCGATATCCGAGCAGCACGGCGCGCAGGCAGTAGACAAGCGGCGAGAGCAACCACCGCAATAACGCTCGCTGACCCGGCTAGTATCGCCGAATTATGAGCAGGCACATGGAAGAGAATCGCCTGCATCGCGCGCCCTGTCACCCAGGCTCCGAACAAGCCAAGAATTGCACCACTGGCCAGCAATCGCGCAGCAAGCGAGAGGAATTGCCGTTGGATCTCTTCGGGCCGTGCTCCCAGAGCCATGCGTATAGCTATTTCGCGACGCCGCTGCGCAACAGCGTAACTTAACGTCCCGTAGGTTCCTAGCGCGATGAGAAGCAGAGCCATTCCTGAAAAGATGCCGCTGAGCAATGCCGGGGAGCGGCGGTCGATCAAGCTAGCGGAAATCCGATCGTGCATGGATTGGATCTCGTTGACGGCCAGATTGGGATCGATTTGCCGGACTACGCTTTCGAGTCCCGCTTTCAGAGCCTCCGGGCTGATGCTTCCGCGAAGGACCACGAAGATGTTGCTGTCTGGTCGATAAATGTAGGGATAATAGACCGCACCTTGCGCCGTATCGTCGGTAAGACCGGCCTGCTTTATTCTGGGGGCGACACCAACGACCGTGAATGCGTCGGCGTCACCGCCGGGTTTAGAGCCATCGAACACGCGGCGGCCCAGAGGGTTTACGTTTGGCCAGTTATAGCGGGCAAAATCCTCGTCGATGACGCATGCTCGCGCTTTCCGGTGCGAATCCTCGCCGGTGAGGAACCTTCCTGCGCGTAGCGAGAATCCCATCGCTCGGAAGTAATCGCCGGAAACACCATAAGAGTAGTATCCTCGCGGCGATTCGCCGGGCCGAAGGACATGGCCCTCAGCAAAGGCCGCGCTCTTGCCGTTCTTGCCGCTGAAAGGAATATTGTTGGCAATTCCAACGGCTGAGACTCCTGGCTGTTCGTCAAGTTGGCTCATCAAACGGTCAGCGAACGCAAGGCCAGCGGACGGTGAGGGATACCGATTTCCAACCAAGGAGATCTGCCCTGCGATAGCGTGTTCGGGCTGAAATCCAGGAGAGACGTTCATCGCACGCTTCAGACTGAGCCCGAGCAGACCTGCCGCGGCGAGGAGAACGAATGCCATGGCAATCTGGGCAACGATGAAGGAATGACGCAAGGCTTGTGCTGCCCTGCCGGTCGTTCCAGTGCGGGATTCAGTTTGCAGCGCTTTGCCAGGATGAGGCCGGAGATTGAACCAGGCGATGGGCGCAGCAAGTATGATGCCCAGTATGATGGCTGCCGCGAGAGCAACGATCGCCAATCGCGCATCGAAGGCAATGTAAGCGCCGAGAGGCAATCGATCTACACCCATTGCAGTGACTAGCCGAATTCCGGCCGCTGCTACCGCCAGCGACAGTAACCCTCCTGCAAACGTCAGCAAGATCGTCTCGGCCAGCGCCTCGGCGGCGATGCGGCTGCCACTCGCGCCCAGTGCCTGCCGTACGGCTACCTCTTTCAATCGGCTGCTTGCGCGGATGAGAAGCAAGTTGACGACGTTGACTGCGCCGATTAAGAGAAGCGCGAGCACGCCTGCTTCGAGCAACAGCAGAATGGGCCGGATCGCAGCTACCTGATCCGCGTGAAGCGATACCACAAGGGAGCGAAACCCAGCATCGGCCATCATCTTGGCCTGAGGATCGTCTCTCTCGAGCGCGGTATTTTGCGCATCAATTTGCGCTTGCGCCTGCGCGCGAGTTGCGCCCGGTTTAAGCCGCGCAATCATCTGGATCACATTCCCGCCCGAGTGCCGCTCGAGCGATATACGTTGCTCCGGCCGCGAGGAAAGAGGCAA
The DNA here is from genome assembly GCA_963758245.1 of uncultured Acidobacteriaceae bacterium. Lineage (GTDB taxonomy): Bacteria > Acidobacteriota > Terriglobia > Bryobacterales > Bryobacteraceae > Bog-105. The sequence goes on from CAVWUV010000011.1 coordinate 431,542, forward strand.
ACACAACTCGGACCTGGAGGAGAGAAAACGGAACCCGTGAGGCAGAACGCCGATTACTGTTTTAGGAAAGCTGTCGACCCAAACCGTCCGCCCGATTACGCGCGGATCGGCATTGAAATGTTGTTTCCAATACCTGTCGGTAAGAATGACGACGTGATCGGCTCCGTACGTCATTTCCCCATCCGTGAATACGCGTCCGATTGCAGGACCGATACCGAGCGTGGTGAAAAAATCCGGAGACACTTGCGTGATGTGGTCGCGCACGGTTGAGCCGGGCTCTCCGGCTATGGCGGTCCCAAAACGATAGATTGACAGCGAACTGAAGGCGGGAATTGCACCGCGCCGTTCGTAGTAGTTGGTTATTGAAGAACCATCGCGCTCGACGCCGGCTTTCGGGTAAGTGTTGAAGAGGGTCACGAGGCGATCGGCTTCGGGAAATGGCAGTGGACGCAGGAGAATCGCATCCATGACTGCGAAAATTGTGAGGTTTGCGCCGAGACACAGCGCGACGGTCAGCAGCGATGTGAGGGTAAATGCCGGCGCTTTTCGCAGCAGTCGGACGGCATATCGCAGATTCATACGAATTTCATCGAAGAGATGAAGTCTGCGCGCCCGACGGCAGTCCTCTTTGACGGTATTAAGCCCTCCCAGCTGCAGCCGAGCGCGGCGGTACGCTTCTTTGTCTGGCACGCCGGAGCGGATGAGGTCATCCGCATATTGCTCGATGTGAAAACGTAGCTCCTCGGCCATTCCATCTTCAAAGTCACGGCGGGACGTGAGCACACGCAAAAGGGAACGAAGCCGCCTCAAGATGTCACACGTCCTCGGAGGTCGTGCTCAGGGCCGCGGCAATTGCAGACGTAAGACGATTCCAGCCGGCGGTCTCCTCGCGCAGGCGACGCCGTCCGAAAGCGGTTATGGTGTAGTACTTCGCCCGGCGGTTGTTCTCGCTTTGGCCCCACTCAGCGGCGATGAGACCCTGATGCTCCAAACGGTACAGAGCCGGGTACAAAGAGCCTTGCGGGATGTGAAGAGCCTCGCCTGAGATCTGCTTGATGCGCAGCAACACGCCGTATCCATGTAGCGGCTTTAAGGACACAGCCTTTAGAATCAGCATGTCCAGAGTGCCTGGCAATAACTCAGCGGCCTGGCCCATTTTGTCGGCTCCTAGTCTACCTAGGAGTGTAACAGTTCTCTCCTAGGCAGACAAGAGGAAAGAGACACTCAGTCGGTGATTAAATGCAGAGCGACAATGGCCAGGACGCCTCCGGCCGTCAAAGTCGCTGCAGCGATCATTACCGTCGCCAAGTGCGCTCTGACCGCTGCAATGGTATGCCGGGCAGCGTTCCTCAGTTCGGTTTCATTGCTCCATCGGCGCAAGAGCGTCGCGCAGCCGGTAACCAGCACGGTCAATGGCAGAGCGATCAGAAGGATCCAGAGGCCGATGCGCGGGCGCTGAGCATACCAGGTAACTATCTGCTGGGCGGTGCGAGCCGGCTCGTATTGTGTGGGCTGCAGGTTGCGGACAAAGAGGGCGGTCATGAAGAGGGCAGCCGGAAAGATGAGGAGCAGTTCCGTGGCAGCCATCGAGTACTTGCGTAGAGGCATAAGTACTTTATATCGCAAAGGAACGCGCGGCGCAACATGAATCTGACGGACTCGGGACCGAGGTCCGAAAATCTCTCGAGTGTTTGCCATCAGTCTACGGAACGAGGAGAACGCCTCGGCGTATGATCTCGATAGTGGCATGTATCGCAATCGACGCTACGTACACGGTGGATCGGCACGCCTCGGGGATTGGGCTTTCCTCTTACCATCTAGTCAGAGCGATTTCTGAAGTTGAAACTCGCCATCGTTTTCTGCTTTGTTATCGGCTGTCGCGATTCAAAGAACGCGCTCGATTTTGGCGGCCGAAGTCGCCGCGGTCGCGGTTCGGCACGCGGTTATTCCAGCCCGGCCTGACATTTTGGTTGCCGCTCGAAGCGGACTTGTTTCACAGCCTCGCGCAACGTCCGGCACCGTTCCGTTTTCGCCACGAAATCGTTACCGTACATGACGTTTTCCCGTTAACAGGCGCGTCTTATTCGAGCCCCTCGTTTCAAAAACGGTTTTCCAAACTGCTTTTATCCGCGGTGGCGCGGTCGGAGGCGGTGATTACCCAATCCGAATACACTGCGCGGCAGCTGCTTGTGCACACGAACGTGGATCCGAAGAAAGTGTGTGTCATTCCGTTCGGGGTCGCATTGCCGAGTTCAGTGATCACGAAGGAGCAGCGATGTCGGGAGCGAGAGGCACTCGTCGGCCCCGGCCGTCATTTTGTTCTTGCGGTTGGCGCGATTCAGAATCGGAAGAATACAGCCAACATCGTCCGCGCCTTGAAGTGCTTGCCGCAGGAGTACAGACTTGTGCTTGCGGGGAGTGATGGTTATGGCGCCGAACTGGTCGATAAGCTGATTCGGTTAGAGCAGCTGAATTCTCGAGTAAAGAAGTTGGGGTACGTCTCGGATAAGCAACTTGCACTGCTCTATCAAAGTGCGGACGTGCTGGTCTTTCCGTCGCTCGAAGAAGGCGCAGGGCTTCCCGTCCTAGAGGCAATGGCGTCTGCGCTACCCGTCGTGACAGCCGCTACATCGTGTCTTCCCGAGGTCGCGGGCGATGCCGCCCTCTATGCAAACCCGCACGATCCACAGGATATTGCCGAGAAGGTCCGGATCGCTGTAGAAGATGCGTACACACGTGACATTCTAATTCGAAAAGGACTCGAACGCGTGCGCCGGTTTACGTGGGCAGAGACGGCACGCTCTACCATGCGGGTCTATGACGCAGTGCTCAGTCGTCGCGAATTGCATGCCTAGGCGCCTCGGGCCGGCGGTGAATTGGGTGGGGGCAGCGCAGGGGCATTAACCGGCGTTTCAGGAGGCCCCGGCAAAACGGGAGCTTTAATGGTTGTCGTCCGGGCTTCTTTCTCTCCCCGCAACCAAATATAGAGAGTGGCTTGTGGAGCAGGTGGATCTGGAAGAGTGATGCGCAACTGCTGCTTCTGTCCTTCGATGGGCACAGGGAGCCCAGGCACTTCAGTGCCGTCGTTCTGATTCCATCCGGCCTTCTGGATCATTTCGAGATCCCGGCCGGTGAGCACGTACGTGTGCGCACCATTCGTGGGGGGCTCACTCCCAATCGCAAAGGAATCGATCTGCGGAAGCCGAACAATGTGCGCGAGCGTAAATGGCTGCGACTCCCCGTCGCGGCCATTGTCGATCACCGCTTGCAACACACACCCCGCGGGCAATGCGGTTGTGTCGGAGGATACAAAGAGCTGATCCTGTGATAACTGTTGCAGACTCGAGGTCGCGGTTTGCTCCCCTATGTGCAAGGACGCCGGTGGCCCTACATCATCCGAGCACCCGAGGCGCAGCACGCTTTTGCGCTCGATATTCTTCACGTCCAACATGGCGCTGAGCGTGGAACCGGCCGGGATTTCGTCGGGACGGATGGAAACGGCCATTTCCGCCGGCTGCGATAGTTTGGAGCTCGCAATTACGGGCAAGGGTCCGGTGATCTGAAGCGCGTCAGGAAAGATCAAAGGCTCGCTTCGATCACTTAGATAAGCGGTGATCGGGATGGTTGTCCCCGGTTGAGGGTTGGACTTTAGCTCAATCGTTACCGGCCGCTCTTTATCGCTGGATGCCCCTGAACCGAAGTCCAATACGGCTCCCGGCGATTCGAGCCTCGACAAAAGAGCTAAGCGTTCGCCTTTCAAAACGTAATGCTGGGTTGCTACTCCCTGATTCACCAGAATCGGAAGGTTTGCGATCTTCGGCGCGTTCGGCAGAATTCGAAACTCCACGGGATGGCTCTTGCCGTCCTGTTGCGAAATGAGCAGCTGGTAATGCCCTGGATCCAGATCACCGGTGTCGATCTGCACGTCCATGTGTTCCTGTGGCCCCTCGCGCAGGCCTTTCGGAAGGATGAAACGCACCGGCTCGGCAGTCGCAAACTCGTCGCCGAGTTTTTTCATTTCGACCTTAGTGGTGAATTCGAAATCAGCACCCGAAACCGTGACTGGAATTTTCCCTTCCTTGGCCAAGAGCTTATCCTGGGAAGCGGATTCAAGCTTCGCCTGTTTGAAATCGCTGAGCGGGCGGACGTGCACTTCGCCCGCTGCTTCAAAAGGACTCCAGTCCCAGTAGGCGGCCAAATGATAGTTGCCCGGCGCCAGATTCAGTTTGGTGAGATCAATCTCGAGCGCCTTTTGATTTCCAAGTTTCAGTACCTTGACGGCAGTTTTGTTCCCGTTTTCGTTCACTAATTCCCAGGCGCGGGCTCTCTGCACATATTTCCACTGCGGTTCTGGAACGTCGACCGGTACTGGCGATTTCTGGCTGACCGGAATGAAATCGGCATTGCCGATACGGATGGATGGAGCCGGTATGTTTGGAATCCGGCTTGCCCAAATGTAAGCCACTCTGGTATGCAGGGGCGCCGGGTTTTGAGGTCCGCATAAATTGACTCCGGACTTGGGCGCTGGCAGGGGTTCGGCAAATGAAGAGCGGAACTGCGTGCCGGGAAAGGCAATGGCGCGCAAACCGAGCAGCATGGCGGTTCCACCTGCTGCCAAGCCGATGGGGCTGCCAAAGAACAGCGTGGCCGCGGCGGTTGCCAGGCTGGCAGTTTGTCCGACATTCGCAGCCGTTGAAGGCGTGATCGGATTGTACGTTGCCAATTGCGGGTTCATGGTCGCAAATAATGTTTGGGCTTGCACGGCCGGAGGCGCCGTTGGATCCAGTTGCACCGCGAACCCGTACTGCGAGGCGAAGCCGTTGAGCGCTGCATTTACACTTGCCGGCGAGCTTTCGCTGTTCGACAATGCCTGGACGAGCGCTTCTGTTTGCGAAGTCTTTTCCGCATAATCGGCGAGCTGCGCAATCAGAACGTTGTCTTGCGTTAAAAAATTCCTTACCTTCTTCTTACTCAATCCTCCGGGTCCGTATACAACGGCGGCGAGCGAGACGGTCTCGCTTATGTTCCAGGAATGCGGTTTGTCCGCCGGTTTGGGATCTGTCACAATGACCGCGTCTTTATTCGGATCAGGTTTGACGGGAACCATCACCAGTGCAATTTCGCCGGGCCGCTTCTCGCGTCCTCGAAGAATCGGAGCGTACAGCAGGGTGTCGCCTTCGCTCAGATGATTGATGGTGCGAAAGGGAAGCGCTTCACTATTGTTTGGCGAGCCGACCCGAAGATCCAAAGCCCCAAGTGGCGCGCCAGCAGGGCAGGTCACTATGGGCGGGGTTTCAGGAACATCCGGCGACGGAGCGGTTTGACCGTTCAGCAAAAATACCGCCAGGATCGCTAAGCTCGCACCGCGCAAAAGCATTCTATACGTCAGAATATCGTGGCCATGTATGGCATACCGCCCGCTACGTTTGTGTGGGCCAGATGGTATTCTGAATCCCTATGACGAAGGTAGACGTCACGTTCGAGCTCTCACGGCCGCTGTCCGACGATGACTTGAAAAACATTTCTCGTGTGCATGCGGTCTACGGTATGTTTGCGGTTCGCGTTCTGCCTTCCGGTAATGAGCTGTTCATCGAGTATGACGCGGCAAGGATGTCGGCTAAAGAGGTTCGCGCAACGCTGGAAGAACACGGCATTCCGCTAGCATAATTGTTAATGCCGAGCTATCGACGCTTCACGCCGACTCTGCTGTTCTTCTTCGCCTCTTTGGGTATCGCCGCGCAAGACGCCGACTGGCCGGCGTACGGCCACGACGCGGGCGGCCAGCGATTTTCACCACTCACGACCATTAATCGCTCGAATGTGAGCTCGCTCAAAATCGCTTGGACTTATCGGACCGGCGATGCCTATGCTCCAAAGGACGGATCGAAACCGACTCAATTTGAAGCCACCCCGCTGTATGTCGATGGCACGCTCTATTTGGGAACTCCGCTGGGGCGCATCATCGCGCTCGATCCGGTCAGCGGGAAAGAGCGCTGGTCCTATGACCCGCATGTAAATAAAGATGCCGGCTTCGGCGATAACGCGAATCGCGGTGTTTCCACCTGGAAATCGCCGACGGGACAGCGGCGAATTTTCATGGCAACCATTGACGCTCGACTCATTGCGGTTGATGCGGAAACGGGAAAGCTATGCCCGGAGTTTGGAGAGAACGGGATCGTGGATCTTCGCCGAGGTCTGCGAATGGCGCGCGGCGATTACGCCGATTATGAAGAGACTTCGCCGCCCGCGGTTATCGGCAACACGCTGGTAGTCGGCTCCGGCATCGCGGACAATCAATGGACTGACATGCCAAGCGGAGTCGTTCGGGCTTTCGATGCTGTCACTGGCAAACTGAAGTGGAGCTGGGATCCAATCCCGCAAAATCCAGCGGCGGTCGGAGCCGATACCTGGAAGAACGGTAGTGCGGATCGCACCGGCGCAGCTAACGCCTGGTCGATTATCGTCGCTGATCCGGCTCGCAACTTGGTCTTCATTCCGACGGGCAGCGCTAGTCCTGATTATTACGGCGGCGAGCGCCTCGGGGATAATCTATTCGCGAATTCCATCATTGCTCTGCGCGCTGATACCGGCGAACGCGTCTGGCATTTCCAAACCGTTCATCACGATCTCTGGGACTACGATGTCGCCTCTCCGCCGCTGCTGTTCGATATCCATAAGAACGGAAGCACAATACCCGCCATTGCTGTCGGGTCGAAGACCGCGAACCTCTTCATCCTGAATCGCGAAACAGGGGAACCCATTTTCGGGGTAGAAGAACGCGCAGTTCCCAAGAGCGATGTTCCGGGCGAGATCGCCTCGCCCACACAGCCGTTCCCGATGAAGCCTGCTCCAATAGCGCCGCAGAAAATCAGCGTTGAGGATGCTTTCGGTATCGATGATGCCGACCGCGAAGCCTGCCGCACCGAGATTAGTAAACTTCACACCGGCACGATCTTCACGCCACCCTCGCTGGAGGGGACATTGCAGATGCCAGGCAACATTGGCGGGCAGAACTGGGGTGGAATGGCTTACGATGCGAGTCATGACTTGCTCATCCTGCCGGCGAATCATATTGCGTTAGAAGTTCGCCTGATTCCACGCGCCGATCTCGCGGGAGTGCGAACCTCAAAACGGGAGCGAAGAATCGACGGGGATTGGGAGATAGCGCCTCAACATGGCACGCCTTACGGCATGATGCGCCGCCTTCTGCTCAGCCCTAAGCGAATCCCCTGCACTCCGCCGCCATGGGGCACGCTGCTGGCCATTAACGTGAGCACCGGAGAAAAGAAGTGGGAAGTGCCGCTGGGGCAGTTCAGCGCACTGCCTGCAAAGTGGGGTTCCATTTCGCTTGGTGGGCCGATAGCAAGTGCTGGCGGGATCGTTTTCCAGGCGGGCACGCTCGATCCGGCGATCTACGCATTTGATGTTGAAACCGGACAACAGCTTTGGAAGGGCGTTCTGCCGACGAGCGCGAAAGCCACTCCCATGACGTTTCGCGGGCCGGATGGCAAGCAATACCTGGTCGTCTGCGCTGGGGGATACGGGATCCCCGGCGTATCGCCTTTGGGCGACTATGTAGTTGCGTTCACGCTCTGAAGTGAGCTACCGGTTTCAATTGCAGGTTGCCTTCGTGATTGCTGCGGTGATCGCAGTCACGGTGGCCGAGGGTCGACAAACATCGCTCGCCTCCGGCATGGTAGCGGATACTCCTGAATTGGGCACTGCTGAAATGCATCTAGGCAAGGGCCAGAACGCGTTGGATCAGGGCAGGTATGAAGAAGCCGTGAATGAATTCCGGGCAGCGCTGCGGCTCGATCCTCGACTCGTTCTGCGCGCGCGTTATCCGTTGGCTGCGGCGCTTCTCAAGCTCAATCGATCCGCCGAAGCACGTCAGGAGCTCGAAGCCGTGCGCCGCGAATTGGGCGATCGTCCCGATGTTCTGTATGATCTCGGAAGGCTGGACTTGTTAGATCAAAATTTTGGAGGGGCTATCGAGAAGCTGAGTAAGGCGATGGCCAAGCCTCCCTTTCCGGATACGGCATACTACCTGGGGTTCGCGTATCTGAAGCAGGGCAGCCTCGCAGCCGCGGAAAAATGGCTGAAGGTAGCTGCGAACGCGAATCCCCGCGACCAGGTTATTTCATACCAGCTTGGGCTGGTGTATCGCAAAGAGGGCCGTGAGGAAGAGGCGAAAAAAGCGTTCGCCCGGTCATCGGAACTTCGTCAAGACGAAATCCGCGATTGGCAGATCAATTTGACATGCAGGCAGAAAGTCGAGCAGGGCCTCACGCAGGAGACCAGGGCAGTATGCCTCGGTCTACATCTTCCTGGTGATGCGGCCATACTGTCGGACTTGGGGCTGGCCTACGGCAAACAGGGAAATTTTGAGGCGGCTGTCGATCCTTTGCGGCTCGCGGCTGCATTGGCTCCGCAGCAACCTCGGATGCAGTACAACCTGGCGTTCACGTATTACCAGCTCAGCCGGTTCGAAGAAGCGCGTTCGCTTCTCGCCGATGCCGTTCAGCGCTGGCCGGACGTGTTCCTGCTGAACGCTCTTTATGGCGCGGTTCTGTCGAAGCTGGGGGAAGACGTTCAGGCGTATCACGTGTTACGGCACGCGCAGGAGCTCAATCCCCAAGACACCGATGTCGCGGATCTCCTTTTCGAAACGACGGTCGGGCTTGCGCGGAAGAGCCTGAGCGCTCAGCGGTATTCTGAGTCGCTTAACTATTTCGAAGAAGCGGCGAATCTTCGGCCTAACGATCCCGAGCCCCATCGAGGTAAAGCGGAGATCTACGATCTCACGGGCCGTCGACCTGAAGCCATTCTGGAACGGCAGCAGGCGGACCGCCTAAACTCGGTGCGATGAGCTTGCGTCGTCGCAACGGAATTGCGTGCAGCTTGTGAATCGACTGATTGCCGGCATTCATCCTGTGCGGGAGGCGCTACGGGCCCGTCGATCGCTCGATAAAATTCTGGTCGCCAAGGGTGCATCCAGCCCTCGTATCCAGGAAATTATCGATCTTTCTCGCGCGGCTTCTGTGCCGGTTCGGTTCGAGCCGAGAGAGATTCTAGATCGCGCCAGCAAGGGCGTCCCGCATCAGGGCGTAATAGCGTTCGGGGCAGCGCGCGTCTGTGTCGAGTTGAACGATGTGATCGCGGGCGCCACTCTGCTGGTTGTTCTTGATGGCATCGAGGACCCGCATAACCTTGGCGCGATTATCCGCACCGCGCACGCTGCCGGCGCAAACGCGGTGATCATTCCGGAACGCCGCTCAGCACCGCTCACTGAAACCGTTGATCGCGCTTCCGCCGGAGCGCTCGAATATCTGCCCGTCTCCCGTGTTACTAATGTGAGCCAAACACTCGAACGGCTGAAAGAGAACGGATTTTGGATTTACGGCCTGGACGAGCGTGGCCCGGAACTCTACGATCGCGTGGAATACGGCACGCCCACTGTCGTTGTCTTAGGAGCGGAAGGCAGCGGATTGCATCAAAATGTTCAGAAACACTGCGATGTTCTTGTCCGGATACCCATGACGGGACCGGTATCATCGCTAAACGTTTCCGTCGCCGCAGGCGTGATCCTGTTTGAATGGCGGCGGAGAGAAGCCGCTAAACAACCCCTCGGGGGAATATAATAAATACCCATGCCGAACAACACAGTAACCGCCCCGCCGGAAATCAGCGACGAAGTGAACCGAGCGCTGGAAACATTAAAGAAGACGCGGTATACAGCGACCGCTCATGAGGCCTCGGATGAACTGTTGATCGACTTCCAATTAGGAGAAACTAAACAGACGCTGAAGTTCACAAAGGGCGAGTGGCGGACACCAGGGACGGTGGAACAGAGGATTATTGACAAGTTAGAGATTTGACGGCAAGAGCGCGGGCGGATCGCAGAGTTACAGCGCAAGCTGTCCTTGATACTGCATGTCCTTCAGGTCGAACTTCCTTTTGATTTCCATGTTTCCCATAGTCATCTTGAATTCAACCTGCTGATCGCCGGCAGTGATCGGAAGCGAGGCCTTCGAAAAGTGAAAGAAATAAACGTCCGAGTTGCCGATCCTTCTGTAACTGGAGTCGTTAGCAACAAGGGACGATTTGCCGCGCACCGTGAGAAATGCGTCTTTGGCCAATGCCTTGGGATCCGATCCTCCCTCCGGCGCTGGAAGGCCTACCACCGCGATAACGTAATTCGGCCTCGGCCTCATCGCATTGACAATCTGGTCGTCCGTCGGCGTATTGCCCGCGGAGCGCAGCTTTAACACTGCGAGTCGAACGGGTATGGCGCTGGCCCAAATGATCGTAAGCTTCGATTGCGGCTCCGGTGCTCCCGTATTCCCGGACACGGTTGAAGGCGATGGGGTGTTAGAGGCGCTTGGCGTCGCGGCGGAGTAATGAGTCCCGGTGGGATCAGCCGGTCCGGCGCTACCCGGGTTCCCGGCTACTGCCATGTTGGTACCCGTCGTGGTGTTGGAGGGGTTGCCGAGCGACGCGGCTGGCGCCGTCGCGCCATTTGCTCCAGGCTCGATCACAACAACGCCGGGTCTGCCGCCTGCCGGCATGGGCATCTGTTTCGCCCACGGCGAGTCAGTCATCAGGTTTTGTGCATCTTTGTCGGTCCAATTCTTAAACTCTTTGGTTTGCCATATTGCCGCAGCAGAGCCGAAGAGCAATGTGACGCTGGCGCAGAAAGGAAGAACGGAAAAGGACCGTAACACCATATATAGGACTGAAACGGCGCTCCAGAAGTAACAGGCGGCGAATTTGGAAAAACGAGTAGGGTACCCTCTGGGTCCGGTTCATTTGGAAGAAACCCCGGTATGTTATTCTCGTTGCGGATTCGCAGATTGGACAGGTGGGTGAGTGGTTAAAGCCAACAGACTGTAAATCTGTCCCTCCTTGCGAGGTACGAAGGTTCGAATCCTTCCCTGTCCACCACCTTTTACCAGTGAATTGCAATCGGCAATTGTCAGAGATTCTGAAATAAACGTGCGACGCTGAGCTATGAGCATAGAGGAACGACTTGAATTCTTGGTCCGCTCCACTGAGTCTTTACATGCCTCTCTTCAGGAGCTTCACGCCGTAGCAGCCGAGCATACTCGGCAACTTGAGCTAGATGCTCAGAACATTCGTTCGCTGGCGAATATAGCTGCCTCACACGAGAACAGATTGGAAGGCTTGGAGGGACGCTAATGCTAACCTTCAAATGTAGTTCGAAGACGCGTAAGCCGTTGTAGCTCAGTTGGTAGAGCGCGTCCTTGGTAAGGACGAGGTCACCAGTTCAATCCTGGTCAACGGCTCCATCGTTCTTTACGAGTACTTCAGCAGACGACGAGGGTGCTGAGAGTGTTTTCCTTCAACTGGCCTCTTTTCTGAGAACCATCTCAACGAGATTATCGTTCGCGGCGCGCTTCTGTTTACGAAATCGCCCGCGTATAGATGTCCAGTGTGGTCCGGCTGTTCGCGTCTCGGAGCAGTTCCTGCGCGACCGAGAAGCGGCTCTCGGCAATCGGCCTTGTAGCCGGCTTCATTGTCGCCGTCTGCTGTTGGGCGTTTGCGGTCAGCGCACACTTCATAGGCAAATAGGGCTGCAATTCACGCACAACTATGCGCGTTCGCCGTGCGGGCTTCGCTGGTTCCTGAATTAGATGGCGGGGTCAACTGGCTTCTTAAATCTGCGCGGGAGGAACGTGCCGCAGAAGACCGGCTTGACCTCACCGGGCTGCACAGTCTCAACCGCATCAACAATGGCCGCCCGATACTCGCCGACAGACGGCCAGTGGTTATCCGAGATCGCGACCACGCCCATCTTTCTGCCGATCATATTCTATTCATAGCGAATGGTCTTATCGCTCGACAGAGCACGTCAAAGCCGGAGGCCTCTGCCGCGTCCAGCAACTGACCATTCTTCAGCTTTGCCCAGCCCATCTCATCGGCAAGATGCACGTCGTAAGCACGGAAGAAACATTCCAGAGGATCCGGAACGTTATGGTCGAAGAGAACCCGCTTCAACGCACTGGCGCTGTGTTATCGACGTGGGCGAAATAGTAATCCTTCACGTCCAGCACGTCCTTCAACTTCAAGCGATAGGTGGCGGCGATCTGCTCGGGCGTTTGGCCAAGCTCGATGGACTCCGGGACCAGGTCAGCTTCGACGCGGGTATCCTTAATTACCGGACGGCCGTCAAGCCTGCCCGGTATGGCCTCCACGAGGTCGCAATCGCGCCAGAAATCCGTTTCCATGCCCCTATTCTAGTTTTCGGAGGCTCGGCAAGGTCACTGCAACCCGATCGCTTCTGCAGGATCGTGCGCGCCAGGCGAACGCGCTGCTGAACCGTCGAGATAACTTTGAACATGCTCATGTCGAGATCCGCGATCTTCGCCGTCAACGGCTCCATCCTTTTCACCGGCCTCAGTGGTAACCTCGTGTTCACCCCTTCTCAGTTTCACTGACGTGCATGGTTGACATCCACAGTCACATCTTGCCGGGACTCGATGACGGCGCGCGCACAGTCGAGGAGAGCTTGGAGATGCTGAGGCTGGCTGCGGCCTGCGGCACCACCGATATAGTGGCGACCCCGCACGCGAATGCGGCGTTCCCTTTTGAGCCTTCGCGAGTGGACGAGACTTTCCGCGATTTGGCCGACAAGAGCAGCGGAATTATCAATCTCCACCTGGGTTGCGATTTTCACCTGAACTACGACAACCTGCGTGATGCATTAAACGATCCTGTGAAATACACCGTAAACCACAGGCGATATCTGATGGTTGAGCTTCCGGATCTGGTCTCGGTTTCCTCGATGCGGCAAACACTACGGCATTTGATTCGCGCAGGCATTCTTCCCGTGATTACTCATCCCGAGAGGAATCTGTCGCTACAGGCGAACTTGCGCGAGATCGAAGGATGGGTTGCAGATGGCTGTTTTATGCAGGTGACGGGCCAGTCCTTTCTTGGACGTTTCGGCCCCGAGGCGCAGCGCGCGGCCGATCGGCTCATGAAGGCGGGGTTAGTTCATTTTGTCGCAAGCGATGCGCATGATTGCATCGATCGATCTCCCGATCTTTCTCAAGCGTACAAACATGTTTGTTCCCGATATGGAGTGCGACGAGCTGATGCACTCTTCGTTGAGAATCCTACTGCGGTGCTGTGGGGCGACTCAATAACTTTGTTCGAAAAGCCGGGAAAACTGTCGCGGCTATTCCGATTCGCGAGATAGCCAGCCCTAAATTTCTTGCTTTCGACAACTAGGCATGTTACGGTACTAGCGAACCACGCGCCAGTTTTGGTACGTGGTTCCGCCTAGGTCGCGTTTTCGGGACGAGATGGTGATCCGCCCCCGCGAACATCGAGTGTAGATACCTGACCAGTCAGATATTCACATGTGACTTATGCGGCGGGAGCCTGCCCCTTTTCGGATTTCTAATGAGACATCGAAGACAAACCATTCTCCTCTTCGTGATTGCAGCGGCAATCTGTTCCGCGCAGCAAAGAGTCGTTTCGCCTGCCGATCCGCTGAGCGATACGGCGCGGCGGTCGCTGCCGCTGACAGGACATTTAGAAGTCACTCCGACGAACTATATTCTCGGTGCCGACGATCAAATTACCCTCTTTGTCTCGGATGTGGATGAGATTAGCAACAAAGCTCTGCGAATCGATATGAAGGGCAACATCAATCTCCCGCTTGCGGGTCGGATCCACGCCGCGGGGCTGACGCCAGATGGACTAGAGAGCGAAATCGAGAAGCGCCTGACGAAGTTCCTTCAAGATCCCGACGTGGTGGTGAACGTGACAGAGTATCGTAGTCAGCCTATTTCGGTGCTTGGGGCGGTGGAAAAACCGGGCGTTTATCAGCTGGAGGGCCGCAAGACACTGTATGAGGTGCTCTCGTTGGCTTCTGGGCTTACACCAGAAGCGGGCGACACCGTCAAGATTACCCGCTCGCTTACATGGGGGCCGATTCCGCTGCCGGGAGCAAAACAGGATTCCAGTGGACAGTTCAGCATAGCGTCGGTGAGCGTGAAGAGCATCATGGACGCAAGTAACGCGTCGGAAAACATCATGATCAGGCCGGAGGACGTGGTTTCCGTGCCAAAAGCCGATCTGGTTTATTGCGTTGGGTCAGTTCGCAAGCCAGGAGGCTTCATTCTTGGGCAGAATGAAACGCTCTCGGCTCTGCAGGTACTCGCGCTAGCCGAAGGGTTGGAGAAGGGCGCATCTCCAGATAAAGCGAGAATCCTGCGAGCAGTGCCCGGTGTTTCCACGCGAAGCGAGATCGCGGTGAATCTCAAAAAGCTCATGGCCGGTAAAGGTCAGGATTTGCCTCTTAAAGCTCAAGATATTTTGTTCATTCCAAACAGCGCGGCTAAGAGTCTCGCGGGCAGGACAGCGGAAGCAGCCATAGAGATTGCGACTGGGGTCGCCATTTACGGTCGTTATTAATCAGCATGGAACATTTGAGTAAACCAGTTGAGCCTGAGAAGAGCCTGGCGCCTTCGAGGCGGCGCGAGACAGTGTACACCGTCTCTCGCAATCAATATTCGGAGATTCCTGCAAACGCGTTTGTGCCGGACGATGATGACGAGCCGGAAAGCAATAGTCTGCTCGAGTACTGGCGCATTCTGCGACGCCATGCAGGTACTTGGGTGGTCGCGGCATTCATCGGCGCACTCGTAGGCTTTCTAGTCACACTTCCTCAAACGCCCGTTTACCGGGCAAAGTCTTCCATCGAGATTCTGGGCATTAACGAGAACTTCCTGAATTTCAAGGAAGCCAGTCCTCTCGCCGAAACAGGTCCAGCCTCGGAGTTGATCGACATTCAAACACAAGCCAAGATCCTGCAAAGCGAGTCACTGCTAGAGCGAGTTATAGCCAAATTGCAACCCGATCAGAAATCCGAGCCAGACGCTGAGACCCAGATTCCGCGGTGGCGCAGGCTCTTGAATCTGCCTGATCCCGATGCGGCGAATCCACGGTTGAAGGCACTCAGGAAAATAGCCAAGAGTCTGAAGGTTCGCGTTGCGGGGCAAACGCGAATTCTCGAACTTGCGGTGGACTGCCCAAATCCTCGCCTGGCGGCGGATTTCGCCAATACGCTGACGAGTGAGTTCATCGAGCAGAATCTGGAATCGCGTTGGAAAACGACAGAGAGAACGAGCGATTGGTTGAGCCGCCAACTGGACGACGAGCGTATCAAGCTGGAGCGATCCGAGGACGTTCTCCAGCGTTATGCGCGGGAGGCCGGCCTGGTTTTCACTGATGAGAAGACAAATGTGTCTGAAGACAAGCTCAAGCAGTTGCAACAAGAACTCTCAAGCGCGGAAGCTGATCGCATCTCCAAGCAGTCTCGCTATGAGATGGCCCAAAGCAGTCCGCCTGACGCGCTGCCCGATGTCCTCAACGATCCGGGTTTGCGAGATACGCAAGCCAAGATAACGGATCTGCGCCGGCAGATCGCCGATCTAAGCACCACGTATACGGGCGAGTATTCGAAGGTTAAGCGTATGGAAGCGGAATTGAGTGCGCTTCAGACAGCATTCGACGCTAATCGCGCCGCCATAATTGCGCGCATCCGGAATGAGTTTGAAGAAGCCCGCCGAAAAGAGAAGCTACTTGCTACTGCGTACGACCTGCAAACCAAAGAGGTGACGGGGCAAGGCGAAAAGGCTATCCAGTACAACATTCTGAAACGCGAAGCCGACAGCAACCGGCAGCTTTACGAAACCATGCTGCAGCAACTGAAGGAATCAACGATTGCGTCCGCAATACGCGCCAGCAATGTCCGCGTGGTCGACCCGGCTGAAGTTCCGAAACGCCCCGACAAACCGAATCCGCCGCTGAGTGCTGGAGTGGGTTTGCTCGGAGGCGTGCTGCTTGGAGCCGCGTTCATCATCATGCGAGAACGCGCGGACCGTACGATCCAACAACCTGGCGATGCGAGCTTTTACCTGAATGTTCCTGAGCTCGGCATTATTCTTTCGGGCAGCCTGGAAAGCTCTCTTCGCGATTCTCGCCGCGCCGGGGGGATGAGTTTACGAAAAACCGATGTGCCGGCAGAGGAGTCAAAGGCAGAGCCAAATCGTATTGAACAGGCCACTCGAGCAGTCAAGCCATCCATGCTGGCCGAGAGCTTCCGCTCGACGCTCCTCTCGATCGTATTCGCGGAGGAACAGGGGCCGCCGCCAAAGACTTTCGTGCTGACGAGCGCGGGAGCAGGAGAGGGGAAATCGACGCTGGTAAGTAATCTCGGCATCGCGATCGCGGATGTCGGGCATAAAGTCTTACTCATTGATGCAGATTTGAGAAGGCCGCGGATGCACGAAATCTTTGGGCTAAGTAATGAGCGCGGCCTGAGCAGCATATTACGCGAGAAGACAGGGCTGAACGGTGACGGTACACTCGGCGGCATGATTCGTGAGATCGACGTCCCGGGACTATCCATTCTCACCAGTGGACCGGGGACCTCCTCGGCAACTAACTTGCTTTATGGGCCGTACATGCCCGAACTGCTGAAGTATCTGCGCGATCAATTCGACATCATATTGATCGACACTCCACCAATGCTACAGATCCCTGACGCTCGTGTGTTGGGGAGGATGTCAGATAAAGTCATTCTGGTGGTCCGGGCCGGTCTAACCACGAGAGACGCAGCATTGGCTGCGCGGCAGCGGTTCAGTGAAGACGGCACCAGCCTGTTGGGAACGATCCTCAACGATTGGAATCCGAAGAATTCGCCGAACGGCTATTACGGTAACTACGGTTATTACGGCTACTACAACAGGTCTTATCAGTATTACAAGAGCTCAAACTCGTAACCGAAACGCAATCGCCGCGAAAGGATGAGAGTCGAAGTGAATCGAGCGATGAAGCTCAGTTACGCGGTTATCGGTCTTGGCAAACTGGGCGCTAGCATGACCGCGGCAATTGCGAGCCGGGGATTTGACGTTATCGGAGCGGACGTAAACCGCAGAAGCGTTGATCTGGTCAACGCAGGCCATGCACCGGTTCAGGAGACCGGACTAGAGGAAATAATCGGAGCCAACCGGCAACGCATCCGGGCAACGCCGGATGTCGCCGAAGCGGTATTGCACTCGGATATTGCATTTGTCATAGTTCCAACGCCGAGTGATGAGAACGGCGCGTTTTCGCTGAAGCACGCTGCTCAGGCGTTTCGGGATATTGGGCGCGCGTTGGCTGAGAAGCGAAGCTACTACACCGTTGTCCTAACCAGCACGGTGCTGCCAGGAGCGACCCGCTGGGGCTTGCTGCCGCTACTCGAGGCTGAATCAGGGAAGATGGCCGGGCGAGATTTCGGGCTTTGTTATGGGCCTGAGTTCGTAGCACTGGGCAGCGTGATCCACGATTTCCTTCACCCGGACTTTACTTTGGTTGGGGAATATGACAAAAGATCCGGAGATTTCCTGGAGAGCTGCTACGCGGAGATTCTGCCGGACGCTCCGGACTGCCAGCGAATGAGTTTGGAAAACGCTGAGCTTGCGAAACTCGCGGTGAATTCGTATGTGACGCTGAAGATCACTTTCGCTAATACCATTGCCGATCTGTGCGAGCAGATTCCCGGCGGCGACGTGGATGTGGTCACCAGAGCAGTAGGCCGGGACCGGCGTATTGGTGGCAACTACCTGACTGGCGGGCTGGGCTACGGGGGCCCGTGTTTTCCGCGGGACAACCAGGCTCTGAGTTACTTTGCGCGTGCGCTTGGGACGCGGGCTGAACTGGCGGAGACAACAGATGCGGTGAACCGCTCATTCGCGAATAGAGCTCTCGAAAGGCTTCATAAGGAGCTTCACCCCGGCAGCACCGTGGCAGTGCTCGGCTTGGCTTATAAACCGCAGTCGCACGTTATAGAAGAATCGCATGGGATGTTCTTGGCCCATGGACTCTCAGCGAAGGGCTTCGGAGTTCTGGCGTATGATCCGCTCGCGCATGCTATGAGCGGCGAGATGGCGCGAAATGCGCATATGAACGGCTGGCTGATGGGCAGTTCTTTGCAGCAATGCCTGGATGAAGCCGATGCAGTTCTGATTACTACCCCAGACTCTATCTTCAAGACGTTAAATGCGACGAACTTCGCGCGTGTAAAGCCTGCGGTCACCGTCGTGGATTTCTGGCGAATTCTGAGCAGAGAACTCCAGGATCATCCACACATTCGATATGTTCCGCTCGGCCGGAGCATTGAGGATGAAGAGCATCAGGAGCGGCTAGCCGAGTTATGGAGGCCGAAGACGGTGGGAGTTGCAGTTTGATGCGCCATTCAGGCTGAAGAAATAACCAAGTGGGTCGTTGATTCTGCTTTCAAATTAGGTAAGCGATAGATGTCCGATGCGATGCGTTCTGATTTCTTGCCTTTCTCTCCGCCGCTGCTCGGGGAGGAAGAGATTGCCGAGGTCGTCGACACCTTACGTTCCGACTGGATCACAACAGGGCCCAAGGTAAAGCGGTTTGAGCAAGAATTTGCCGTCTTAACGGGCTCTCCGGCAGCTTTGGCCGTAAACTCATGCACCGCCGCGCTGCATCTGGCGCTGGTTGCGCTGAGGATTGGGCCCGGTGACGCGGTGATTACGACGCCACTGACATTCTGCTCCGGCGTACACGTTATCGAACAGGCTGGCGCGCGGCCCATTCTGGTGGATGTCGAACCTGACACGCTCAACATCGATCCTGTTAGAGTCAGGGCCGCTTTGGAAAAAGCAGCCCGACAAGGCAAGAATCCGGTCAAGGCTATCCTCGCAGTCCATCTCTACGGGCACCCCTGCGATTTCGATTCGCTGCTCCAACTCGCCGAGGAGTTTGGAATCGCTCTAATTGAGGACGCCGCTCACGCTTTGCGCGCGACGTACAAGGGGCGAACGATGGGCGCGCTGGCAGCTTCCGCCACTGTGCCCGTGCTAACCGCCTTTTCTTTCTACGCGACCAAAAACATCACAACTGGGGAAGGCGGTATGCTGACCGGGCCGCCGGATTTGATTAAGGAGGCCCGCATCTGGAGTTCGCATGGCATGGGCACGGATGCTTGGGAACGATATGAAACCGAAGGCTCCTGGTACTACGAGGTAGTGCGGCCAGGGTTCAAGTACAATTTGAGCGATATTCATGCAGCTTTGGGTTTGCAGCAGCTGCGCAAATTACCAGAATTTCAGCGCCGCCGAAGAGAGATCGCGGTAGCTTATACAAGAGCGTTTTCCGAGCTGGAGGAATTCGAGACACCGACTGAACGCGCGGATGTCGAGCACGCCTGGCACATCTATGCGTTGCGCCTTTCCGCGGACCGGCTCTCAGTCACTCGCAATGAATTCATCAAGGAACTGAACGCCCGCAACATCGCCGCCTCGGTTCACTTCATTCCGATTCATCTCCACCGGTATTATCGCGAAAAGTACGCTTTCAAACCCGAGGATTTTCCGATAGCGTATCGCGAGTACCGGCGGTTGGTCTCGCTGCCTCTTTATCCCCGAATGAGCGGGGAAGATGTGAGAGACGTAATCGGAGCGGTACACGGCATACTAGCGGAGCATTGCTCTAGCGCTATGCCGATGGTGGCCTGCTGATGCTGCGGCGCGCGCTGGAACTGGTGATTGTGGCTGCCACGTTTATCTTGTTTTTGCCTTTGTGGGTACTTATAGGGTTCGCGATCAAGCTGGACGACGGAGGACCGGTGTTCTATTCGCAGTTGCGAGTCGGACAGAACTTCCGCGCATTTAGTTTATTGAAGTTTCGAACTATGATTCGCGATGCCGACCGTCTGGCACCGCTTACCGCGGCCCATGATTCCCGGATTACCGAAGTCGGGCGGTTCCTCCGGCGCTACAAACTGGACGAGCTTCCTCAGCTGGTCAATGTTTTGAAGGGTGACATGCAGTTGGTAGGTTCGCGCCCGGAACTTCTGCGTTATGTCGAAATATTTCCAGATCAGTATGCGCAGCTTCTTCGGGATCGCCCCGGAATTACGGATCCCGCAACGCTGCTTTACCATCATGAGGAGCCAATTCTGAATCCCGATGGCATCGAGGAACGGTACATTTCAGAAGTTCTGCCACGCAAACTGGAGATGTCACTTTTGCACTCCCGCGAGCGCACTTTCGCGTCAGACGCCGGCATTCTGCTAAAGACGGTTTTTGCGCTGCCGCCACGCCATCTTCGGCGGGAGCCCGTCCGCGATATACAACATGAGACGCGAATCTGACCTGCCCGGCGACGCTGCGCTGAGCACAGAAGCCATTCAGAAAGTCCGAGAATATTGGGATGGGCGGCCCTGCAATATCCGCCACTCGACGAAAGCCACAGGCACACGCGAGTACTTCGATGAAGTGGAGGCGCGCAAATATTTCGTTGAGCCCCATATTCCGGAATTCGCTCAATTCGCCCGTTGGAAGGGCAAGAAGGTACTGGAGATTGGCTGCGGAATCGGAACGGATTCGGTCAATTTTGCGCGCTTCGGCGCTCGATTGACCGCCGTCGATCTTTCACAAAGAAGCCTCGAACTCGCGCGCGATCGCCTGGCACTTTACGGGTTGGAGGCGGATTTTTACAACGGGAGTGCTGAAGAGCTTAGTTTGGTTCTGCCGCCCCAGACGTTCGATCTGATCTACTCTTTCGGAGTGATTCACCACACGCCACAGCCGGAAAAGGTCTTTGCGCAGCTTAGAAAGTACTGCGGGCCCGAGACCGAGGTGCGAATCATGCTTTACTCCAAGTGGTGTTGGAAAGTGTTCTGGATCGTCGCCAAATATAGCAAAGGGGCTTTCTGGCGGGCCAGTGAGTTAGTGCGGACTTATTCGGAGGCGCAAACTGGCTGTCCCGTGACTTACTACTATTCATTTCGCGAGGCCCGGAAGCTGATGCATGGCTTTGAAGTCGCCGAGATCCGGAAAGACCATATTTTCCCGTACCGGATCGACAAATATGTCCGGTACGAATATGAGCGGGAATGGTATTTCCGCTGGATGCCTGCAAGTTTGTTTCAGTGGATCGAGCGTCGTCTGGGGTGGCACACGTTAATCATTGCCAAAGCTTTGATAACTCCGGGAGTGAGTTATTGAAGATACACGGCAGCCTGCTCGTCCGCAATACCGGGCTGAGCTTCATCGCGTTGATTCTGCCGATGCCCATCGCGATTCTCACGGTCCCGTATCTCATTCGGGGTTTGGGGAACGAACGTTTTGGGCTGCTGTCATTAGCCTGGTCTCTGCTGGGGTATTTCAATCTTTTCGATTTAGGATTGGGCCGGGCTACGACGAAATTTGTAGCCGCGGCGCTGGGTACGAACGATCTTCAGAAGATTCCGCGCATAATCTGGACTTCACTGCTCGTGCAAGTAGCCATTGGAGTGTTTGGGGCTATTGTTTTGGCTTCTTCCACTCCTCTACTAGTCTCGAAATTTCTAAAACTGTCACCGGGCATCATTGATGAGGCCAGACAGACCTTCTATTTTCTGAGCATCGCGACTCCGCTCGTAATATGTTCGCGCAATCTCAGGGGCGTACTCGAGGCGAGTCAACGGTTCGATCTGATTGCCTGTGTGCAAATCCCGGCCAGTCTAATCAATGTTTCGCTGCCTGCGATAGGTGTCATGCTGAGGTTTCGGTTGCCTCAAATCATTTGCATGATTATCGGTTTGTGGCTGCTGAACGCGACCGCTTACTTGTTTTTTTGTTTTAAGCTCTTCCCCGCGGTCAGGCATTCGGTGTCCCCGGACCGGAGTTTGGTCCGGCCTCTTCTCAGCTTTGGCGGTTGGGTCGCATTGTGCAATCTGCTTGTTCCCGTCCTCGCGTCACTGGACCGTTTTGCCATTGGAGCTCTACTTTCGGTAGCAGTCGTGGCGTACTATACAGCGCCGTACGACATGGTCTTTCGGTTACTTATAATCCCCGGTGTCATCGCCACAACCTTGTTCCCGGCGTTC
The DNA here is from genome assembly GCA_963758245.1 of uncultured Acidobacteriaceae bacterium. Classification (GTDB taxonomy): domain Bacteria; phylum Acidobacteriota; class Terriglobia; order Bryobacterales; family Bryobacteraceae; genus Bog-105. The sequence continues at coordinate 453,464 of CAVWUV010000011.1, forward strand.
AGCACGCTCTGGGCGGTAGACCGCGAGAGCTTGGAGCGTTATTACCTACGCAGTTTGAAATACATACTTTTGGTAATGGTTCCTCTCGTCGTGCTAGTTATTATCTTCGCCCCCGATATTCTCCGGCTCTGGCTCGGGAAAGAGTTCATGATCCGCAGCACCGCGGTTTTGCAAATACTCGCGATAGGAATGCTGCTGAATGCACTGGCGCAAATGCCCGCCAACGTTCTGGATGGGATTGGCCGTCCGGATCTGCGAGCTAAGATTTTCCTCGCCTACCTTCCCGTGTATTTAATCTTATTGTGGGTCCTCATCGCAAAGCAGGGAGTGGTGGGCGCGGCACTCGCCTGGACTTTACGCTCCGCGATGGAGCTGACCATTTTCGCAACGGTCGCCTCAAAACTGCTGCGTCTGCATGTGGTCGCGGTTATTCGTCAGGGAGTTTTCAGGGCTATGATCGCATGCGCAACATTGCTCGCTTTGCTGGCGGCAGAGCGACTAATTTACAGTGGAGGACTTTGGCACGAGAGCTTCGCCGCCGCTGGGTCCGTTATGCTCTTTGCCTTAGTTGTCTGGCGTTTCATTCTGGATTCTATTGACCGCCAGTCTCTGACGGGAGCTTTCCGTAGAAAGCTGACTGTCTAGCTCGATGAGCATTGCTGCCGCTCCTGTGAGCACTTCCGCATTCGACACGGAACTTGCTCTGCGCATTCATCGGACGAGAAAGGAATGCGCGGATCGTATCCTTGCGCCATTGCTCGAAGGTCAGCAGTTGCAAAGCGCTTTGGACGTCGGATGTGGATTCGGGTTTTTCTCAAGATTTCTTGCGGATCTGGGTCTGCGAGTCACGGCTTTTGATGTTAGACGAGAAAACCTCGAGGAAGCGAGCCGTAGAAACCCCGACGTTGAATGCAAGCTCGCCAATATTGAGGATCTCGATTCCGCCGCGTTTGGAACTTACGATCTGGTCTTTTGTTTCGGAGTTCTCTATCATCTTGAAAATCCTTTTCGAGCAATGAGAAATCTTGCAGCTGTGACTGGAAAGGTTCTCTTGATGGAGAGTGTCATCGCGCCATTCCGGTCGGAAGTGACCGCCCTTATCGATGAGAGTGAACGCGAGAACCAGGGCGTGAATTACATCGCCGACATTCCTTCCGAATCGTGGTTCATAAAGAGTCTGTATCGGGTGGGTTATGAGTATGTTTACAGGACGAGCGTCTTGCCGGATCATGAGGATTTCCACGCTGGTCTTTTGCGTCGCCGCCGGCGCACGATTCTGGTTGCTTCGAGAGGTGAATTGAAAACGCCTTTTCTGCGGCTTAAGCCGAACCCGCCAGCCAAAGTCAACGTGTGGTTCCGCCCAGGCGTTAATTACTTCGTAAGATAAACGCCCAGAACTCATGAGCGAATTCAATCGACTCTGCCGTGGACTTTGGTGCGCTCGAAGCCGGGTTTCTTTTCTCAATATGGGAGTTCCGTGGAGGCTGGCGGACGGTAGCCGGTTTCTAGCACATGGAGACGTTATCGGATGGAACGTTTTTACCAGCCGCATCAGGCGACGGACGTCCTACTATGCCGATGAGTGGCGCTTGATCTCCAACCTTCTCAAGCCTGGCATGACCGCGATCGATGCGGGAGCGAATCAAGGAATTTACACGCTTTTGATCTCACGATGTGTCGGCGCCGCCGGACGAGTGTTTGCGTTTGAACCCGCCTCGACGGAGTTCAAGAAGTTAAAGCGAAATGTTGCCTCAAACCATTGCTCCAATGTCGTTCTGGAGAGCTCGGCGTTGGGATCGTATCAGGGACTTACCGACTTCCATCTCTGTCTCGATTCACGCGGATCTTACAGCAGCCGCTGCGCTCCGGCACCGGACATCAAAGGAGTCCGAAAACAAATCGTCAAAGTTCCTATCGTGACGCTCGATCGTTATTTGGCAAAGCATCAAATCGAATCGTGCGATTTCATAAAGATCGATGTGGAAGGGGGAGAGCGGGACGTCTTGACTGGGGCGGAGCAAACCCTGAGTAAGTTGCGGCCGTTAGTGATGTGCGAATTGGCTGACATCAGGACCAAGCCATGGGGATATCTTGCGACCGAGATCTACTTCTTATTACTCGACTGCGGCTATGCATGGTACCGAAGCGATCCCAATGGCCTGCTGCACTCTGCTGCACCGAAAGACAACTATGATCCCGAATGGGAAAACCTCATCGCTGTCCCAAACGAAAGGCGAGAGGCAGTTGCTTCGGCAATCGCAGGCAAGTAACTGATGGATCTAGCCGGACGAATCGTTCTGAGGGTAGAACCGAAACTTGTACGGTTTCATCACTGGGCGCTTGACAGGTTCATCAGCAATGACGCACTTCCCATAAACCTGAAAGGGGACCGCGACATTGAGTATTCCTGGATTGTCGCGCATATTCCTGAAACCGGCGGTTCGGCTTTGGATTTTGGAAGCGGCCCCGGCTGGATGGCGCTTGCGGCTGCGCGAAGGGGATTCAAAGTGACAGCGTTGGACATGATGCCTGTCCGCTGGCCTTACATTCATCCCGGTCTTACATTTATTCAAGGCGACATTCTGAAGGATTTCTTTCCGGAGGATTCTTTCGATCTCGTCATCAATGTCTCCTCGATTGAGCATGTCGGAATGAGTGGAAGATATGAAGTCATCGAAGCTGATCCAGATGGCGATTTGAAGGCTATGGCGGTCCTGAAGAGGGTTCTACGGCCGCGTAAGCCCATGCTGTTGACCATCCCAATCGGCCAGGATCGAGTATTTGCTCCGCTACATCGCGTTTATGGGCCTGAGCGGCTCCCTCGACTGCTTGAGGGCTGGGAGATCTTGGAAAGCGAAAATTGGATTAAGAACGAAAAAAACGTTTGGATGGGTGTGGAGCAGTCGGTCGCGCTGGCAAAAGAGCCCGAAGCGACATGCTACGGGTTGGGTTTGTACGTGTTGAGAAACAGCAGGTAAAAAACTGTGCTGACACTATTCTCTTCGCCAAAAGCGTTTCGCGGCCGGTTCAAAATTATCCAGGAGAATGCGATCCGGAGCTGGCAACGGCTTAGACCCTGCCCGGATATCATTCTGCTGGGCGAGGATGAAGGCACGGCGGAGATGGCGCAAGAGATTGGAGCTCTCCACATTCGCAATGTGGCTCGAAACGAGTACGGAACACCGCTGGTGAATTCAATTTTCGCCATCGCGCAATCCGCGTCGAGAAACGATCTCATGTGTTATGTCAATGCGGACATTATTCTCATGAGCGACTTCATCAAAACCCTCGAGCGCATTTGCAGAATGCTTTCCGAAGAGCCGTTTCTGGCAGTTGGACGAAAGATCGTGGGCATAGACATCTCCGAACCCATAGACTTCGACCATTCGGACTGGGAAACGAAGTTGAAGGCTCGCGTTGCAGTTGAGGGCAGGTACGGTACTACCGATTCGGATTATTTCGTCTTCCGCAAGGGTTTGTGGCCCAACATTCCGCCGTTCGCGATAGGCCGCTTCTATTGGAGTTCGTGGCTGGTTTACAATGCCATGACCCGGGGAATCAAAGTTATTGATGCGACTTTGACGATAACTGCAGTTGAGCCTGCGCACGATTATTCCCATACGCCTTCGGCCGATATCACGCCCGTAGAATCGTTCAATCGCGGCGCTCAGATCCGCCCCGAGGACACGCGAAACTTTCTCACCTCCCCGGAAGTGGGATACAATGCCTGGCTATTCAAGGGTTGTAAGTACTGGACGACTGTCAACAGCTCACATGTATTGACCGCGCAGCAAGTGGCGCCAAGCGGCTGGAAGAGGCGTCTGGTCGGGCGGTTTGCGGTGTTGGATTACAAATTCGCGCACGCCTTTTACGTTAATCCCTCGCTACAACGGTACTGGGCTATTGTTCGCGGGGTATATCGGCCCGTGCGCCCGCTGGTGCGGGCCCTTCACCGTTATGCCGTGACTCGCGGCTCCACTGCAGGATAGCCGCGCATCGGGGCAACGCTGTCCTTATGGCCCCAAAAGGCTGAACTCTGAAGATTTGTTATTACACATTGGGCTTCATGCCTGCCACAGATCTCGGTGGCCCAATTTATAGCAGTTACCATTTGCTGAAAGCGCTACTTGCACGAGGCCATGAGGTTACCGTCTGTTGCACTAATCTCGCGAGTAAGTTTCAAAAGCTATATGCGCAAACTGAGCGAAGATTGTACGACGGTATCGAGGTAATCTACTTCAATACACACAGGCCGTTCCCAGTCGGGTCAAAGTCCTTCGGTTTGTTTGTCTGTCCAGGGATGATCCGGTTCTGTCAAACCGAACTAAGAAATTATGACCTCGTGCATCTGGATGGTTACCGATGCTTCCCGACTACTGTAGTAAGTTACTTTTGCAGAAAATATGGTATTCCCTATACTATTCAGGCGCGGGGCACGCTGGGTCATGCGAATACCAGTGTCATGGCTAAGCGGGTATTTGATGTATTGATCGGAAACATCATCCTCAATGGAAGCGAGCTTTGCATTGCCTCATCTGAAGACGAGGCCGCCCAGTACCGCCATTTTATTCCCGCAAAAGAGGAGCTCGCGGTTATCTACAACGGTCTCGATTCCGATGATTACAAGAATCTTCCCCCACGCGGCGCGTTCCGGCGACGGCATGGAATCAAGAGCCGCTATCTACTTACGTATCTTGGCCGTATACATGCAATGAAAGGCATCGATACTTTCATACAGGCGTTTGCATTGAGCCGCTGTCGGTCCGAAAGCAGTATTGCGGTTATCGGCCCGGACGAAGGATATAAAGCTAAGCTTGTCCGCCTGGCTGAAGAAACGGGACTGCGGGATTCTGTTATTTTCTCGGACGCGATTGTGGGCGAGGAAAAAAGGGAAGCATTCGTGGACTCGGATGTGGTTGTGTATGCCGGTAAATCGGAGTCCTTCGGGATGGTTGCGTTCGAGGCTACAATGTGCGGAATTCCTGTAATCACCGCTGGCAATAGCGGGTGCAGCGAGCTACTCGAGCGCTTCGGAGCGGGTCATGTTACCGAATACGGCGATGTGAAGAAGCTGGCAAGCCAGATTGATGACGTTCTTGAAAATCGCGAGCTCGCGGCGCGACGAGCCAAATCCGCAGCCCGGAATTTTGAGCGGCTATTGTCCTGGAGCAACATCGCTAGACAATACGAAGACGCATATCGGTCTGCTTGTCAGAACGCATTCCACAGGAGAACGGCTGCGCAGGTTATCTGAAGTGTTTCCAAATCATAAATTGTTGATTCCCGTGAGACGCCGGGCACGCGCGTCCCCGATAGCGGAGACTTCGGGCTTTACCATCACGAGAATTTTCATCGTCAGCTATGTGATTTGTTATTTCATAATGCCCGTTTTGGGATACATGGACGAGGATTGGATCGGCCTTCCAACTCTGTATCCGCGCGACACTATCCCCTGGACGATTTTGTTGTCGGGGCTCGCTTTTCTGGCGTTTCTAATTGGCTATTCGATCAACAGCTGGCGAAGCCCCTGGATCAGAAAGCTGTCGAAGACGAAGATCCGCGAGGACCGATTGCTCCCGGCATGGTTTTGGACCACCGGCGCAGCTTTGGCCATGTGGATTTGGCTCATTGCGACTCTGGGCTGGTCACCGATCTTTGAGCATCGGGAAGACGCGTTTCAGAACAAGGGAATAATTTTATACTCGTATCTCGCTCTGTGCGCATATTCGGCCGTGCTGTCCCTGCTCGTCTACAAGATCCGTGGCTCTAAGTCAATCTTGTTTATCGAAGCTGCTTTGCTGGTCGTCTTGGGTTTCGGCGGAAGAGGGCATTTGATTGATTACTTCCTCGCCGTTTGCCTGATGACCAGTCCCGAAGTTATAAAGAAGTTGTGGAGTCCAGCACATTCGTCCATATCTAGATACTGGCCGATCGTATTGATACTCTTTGCGGGGCTTGGGCTGGTCTTTCTCAGAACCAACCAGACAGCTTCGTCTTCCAACGCCAGAACGGCCATCAAGAGCACGTTCGGTGATGGAGAGATGTTCGCGCTGGTATACAACTTCTATTCCGGCCACTTACTAAACGGCCGCACTATTTGGGAAATTCGTTATATTTTCATGCCGCGCCAGTTCTTCCCGGATAAGCCGGTGATCTATGGCAATGCGGTGTTTGAAGACGATCTGGCATTCGATAAAATCTACGGCACCGAAAGCAATACCAGTTCTACATTCGGAATTCTTGCGGAGCTCTACGCCAACTTCGGTTATGTCGGCCTGTTTGTCGGGATGATGAGCTGGGGTTGGGCATATGCATTCCTGGAGAAGTTCCGCAAGACTCCTCTTCGGAGTCTCGCTCTTTTCATTTACCTGTTTGTGTTTATGGACCAGTTCTGGACGTTCCGTCACGGTCTTCTAGGATTGGTCCAAATTTTTGCGATTCCGGTGTTGATGTGCCCAATATTCTTCAAATTACTTTACGGCCGGCCTCATCAGCGCTTCCAGCGCTTCCAACGCTTCACTCCGACACCGGCGCTGGGCGAAGTTCCCATAAACACACCCTAGTGAGGCGTCCGGGTGATTGGCGGCATCTGTGGTTTTGGGCGATCGACCGATCGCTCGATAAATATTTTGACGGCAAGTTCGGGATTGCATCATCGGGACGCCGTCCTCTAGCCCAACTCGGCCCCGATGTGAAGGACTGTATCTACTATCAGCCTGTGAGTTATGGCGATTTTAGAAAGTTCTTAGATACCGTTCCAATTCATTCAGAGCAGGACGTATTTCTTGATTTTGGCGCTGGGATGGGCCGCGCCGTGTGCCTGGCAGCGACATATCCGTTCCGGTCTGTGATGGGGGTGGAAATCTCGCCTGAGCTTTGCACCGTTGCGCGGGAAAACGTCGAACTTGTCAGACCCAAGCTGCGCTGTCAAGACGTACAGATCATCCATGCGAATGCCAGAGACTACGCGGTCCCGCCTCATGTCTCAGTGATTTACCTGTTTCACCCTTTCAAGGGCCAAACCTTGACGGATGTACTCAGCAACATCGCTAGCTCCCTTAGTGAGGCTCCGAGAGAAATGTTTGTACTCTTCTATGGGCCGGCGGAGAGTGTCGCTTTCCAAATCCAGGCCGCAACCTGCCGATGGCTGGCTTTGATGTCGAAGACCACCCTGCCAACGGGCCGGACCGGCTTGCTTTATAAGAATGTGAAATGGACCGGGAAGGCGCCAGCTCGTATTGAAGGAGAACTCTGAAAGTCCTCTTCATTTCGCCCTACTTCGCTCCCGACTACGCTTCCAGCTCGCCCATGTACGCCGCAATGGCGGAAGACTTGGTGCGGGCGGGTCATGAAGTCACGGTGATTACCGGCATGCCGTATTTCGGCCGGGAAACCATATGGGATGAGTATCGAGGCAGGTTTCTGGTTCGTGAGGCGATGAGCGGATATCGGGTGATCCGGGTGTATACGTCGGTGCCCCGCAGAAGCAGTATGGTAGCCCGCTTGTTTTCCTGGCAGCTCTTCGATTGTCTCGCTTTTCTAGTGGGACTGGCCCTCGAGCGCCACGATGTACTTTTTATTCCGAGCCCGTTTTTAGGAGCCTGGTTGTGCCTTCATCTGCTCAGCCGGCTGAAGCGAATGCGCGTGATCTATAGCGTTGAAGACATTTACCCGGACGTCGCCATTCGTCAAAAAAAAATAAATAAGAGATGGCAGGCGCAAGTCGTGGAATGGCTCGAACGCGGCTGTTATCAGCATCCTTGGCGAGTTCGCGTTTTGTCTGAAGGCATGCGACAGGTGCTCATTTCAAAGCGCGTACCCGCCAACAAGATTGTGACGATGCCTTTTTTCGCGGATACGGATTTTGTTCGACCGCTGCCGCGAAACAATTCCTTCCGGGACAGATACGGCCTGGATGACAAGTTCATCGTGCTCTATGCCGGCAATATGGGTCACTCGCACGGCCTCGAGAGCGTGTTGAAAGCGGCTCAACTGCTTCAACATGAATCAGAAATTCTTTTTGTGTTTGTGGGCGAGGGAGGCGCTAAGCCGGCGCTCGAGGAGACGGCTCGACAGCTCGGTCTTGCAAATCTCCGCTTTATTCCTTTTCAGGCTCGCAAGGACGTACCGTGGGTGCTCTCCTCAGCGGACGTTTCGCTTGTCACGTTGAAGAGTGGTGTCGAGAATGAATGCGTTCCATCAAAGGTGTACTGGATTTTGGCCAGCGGTCGCCCACTGATTGCTTCAGTTAATCGAGGCAGCGAAATCGCCCGATTGACAGAGGCAGCTGGTTGCGGCATTTGTATTGAACCGGATCGGCCAGAGTCGCTTTCGGGGGCCATTCTAGAACTGAAACGCGATCCTGAGAGGCGAAACGAAATGGCGCAGCGCGGCCGGGAGTTTGTAGTTGAACACTATTCACGGCAATCCGTGGCAACACAATTCAATAGTCTGATCGAGAGCGCTTGCGCTCACACCTAAACAGCTGAGCTATGAATGCTGCAGAATTTGCGCACTTCTGGGAATTGCGCGGCCATCGTGTTATTGAAACGAAGAGCGCCTGCTGGTACAACCATCAACCACTGTTTTATCTCAGCATTCCGTATCATCGTGCTGTATCACCAACCGCAGCCGAGCAGGCTCGCGTCTTGATTGGCGGACCTGCGATTGGAATTCGATTTCCGGCAACGTCCGCCGCAATGGGCCGCCCTGGTGGTCTCTTCACCTGCTCTGACCGCAATTATGATTTCGGCACGCTTGGGAAGAAAGCTCGCAATCAAGCTCGCAGGGGACTGGAAAGCTGTACCGTCAAGCAAATTGATTTCGCCGATCTAGCCAGCCGCGGTTTCGAACTGCATCTGAACACGCTTGCGCGGCAGCACAGGCACTCCAGCAGCGTCACCGAGAAGCGCTGGTATCGCTTGTGCGAAGTGGCCGGCCACACACGCGATTGCGAGGCTTGGGGAGCTTTGGTGAAAGGGCAACTCGCCGCGCTTATGATTACCGCGCAAGTCGAAGGCTACTTCACCATTCTGGAACAGAGTTCAGCGACCGCATACTTGGGTCATTACCCTAACAACGCGCTGGTGTTCTCGGTTACCCAAGAGAAGCTGAAAAACCCGAAGATTGATTACGTATCTTACGGGCTGAAATCGCTTGAGAACACTGCCGGGCTGGATCATTTCAAGCATGAAATGGGCTTCCAGTTCATGGAGTGGCAGGACACCGTCGTGTTCAACCCGATACTTAAGCCGTTTGTGGGGTCAGGGACCCGGAGAATCATTGATGCAATCGCACAGCGGTTTCCGAAAAGCGAGCTATGGCGCAAGACGCGCGCCATCGAATTGATTCGTCATGCCTGAGGCGAGAGGCACGATCATCGGCCAAATAACGGTCCTAGAAAACGATCTTGTCAATCAGGCTGCCGATTTGCATGCACGCCTGCTGACGAGACGGTTGCGTGGCGAGCCGGGCAAGAGACTGTTGCGCATGTACTACGCCGAATTGTCTACTGATTCCGGTGTCGGAGTATGCCTCGCGTTCCGTGAGGACAATCGCGGTCCTCTCCGGGGAATGACGGTCCTGCGCTGGGGCGGGAACAGGTTGTTGTGGACGCTCCTGAAGAGGCGGCCCGCTGCATTGCTGTCACTTCTTGCCTGGCATACATTACGGCACCCCACAACTCTCCTCGGTATGACACGTCAATTGTGGGAGAGAAAACCAGTTACTGGTCTGTTCCGCCAAGTCGGTAATCCTACATCTTGGTGCATATGGCATTCTTTAGTCGCTAATCCCAGTGGCGAGGGAGTCGGTTCGGCACTAACTTCGGCGGCGATCGATAGGGCCCGCTCACTGGGCTTCGAGTACATCTTCACTGCGACATATCCTCTCTCGAGAAGTAGCCATTTATGTGAGGCAGCGGGTTTCGAGCACTTGTTGACCACGGCGGAAGGTAAAGAAACCGTTAATTGGTACGGGAAAGACCTTCGGCCCTCCGTTCCGTCACGATTGTAGATGCAGAAGTTGATTATCGTCCTTTGGCTAGGGCAAATCATCGTAACGGCTGGCATACAGGTTCAACCGAATACCGGCATCGATGTCGCTCAGTACGCCGATCTCAAACAGGCGATTGCAGGAACTGGCTCGTCGCCGCGAACATTCCAGATCACGAAGAAATGGGCGACCGGTACTTTGGAAATTCCTCCGAATGTCATGCTGCAATTCCTGGCGGGCGGGCAGATAGAAGTGGCCTCCGGCGCGACACTCACTATTCGCGGCGCATTGAGCAATCCTCCTCTCCACCAGATCTTCCTTGCCTCGGGGAGAAATGATGGCGTCCCGGGCAGCGGGAGTGTCAGATTTGCGGCTGGCGTGGTGGCCGATGCCTATTCAATCTGGTGGGGCGACAGCGGTGATGGCAGCACCGATTCGAGCGATGCCATTAACGCGTCGATCGCATCAAACGCCAAGAGTATTAGGATATTGGAAGGCACTCATTTAATCAATCGGCCGATCAATTTGTCGAACTTGATCGGCGGAAGAATGCTTCAGGGCATCGGACGTTCCTACAATCAGTCCACGCAGATTGCTGCTAACACCGGAGCGGTCGCAATCGACTGCACCGGGTCCGATAACGTCATCATTCGGGATTTGAGAATTACCACTCAGCCGCAGCAAGTTAAAAATTCTTCGACAATTGGAATACTTTACGGCAGGACCGCACAGAATATGTCCGCCGCATCCAATACTCTCCAAGACGTCCAGGTTACGATAGCCACAAATCCTTCCGCCAATCACGGCCAAGGCTCAGTGGGTGTTTACAATGACCAATCGGAGGGGTTCCGCGCTTACGACGTTGATCTGCGAGCTGACACCCCCGTCGTCTTTACCCGCAACAACGTGTATCACATCACATCGGACCTGGTGAAAACGGATGACAGCGCGCGCTCTATGGGCGACGCGGCGATTCTCGGCGGCAGCGAATTGCATTCCATAGGAAAAAACAAAAGCGCACTGGTGGTTCAAGGCGGCGCCAACGTTGAACTCGATGAAACGTACCTTGTCGCGCCCCGCGCTACTACAACCGAAACGGTAGCAGCGGTTTATCTGACGGAATCTCACCGCGTGACTTTGAAGGTAATGATTGAGGGTTACGGCCGGGCTATTTACGCCAACAATTTGAATCAGTCTCTTACTCTGGAGGGCACTCTCAATACCCCGCGCTCATCTTACGTTTTTCTCGACGGCACACACCTTGGAGAGTTTGGTGGTCCGCCGGGAATTACCGACGGCATCATAAACGTTGTGCCGTTTGGAGGCACTTCATTTCCGTATCCAGTTATCGAGAGCATCGGACGTCAGAGAGGCATCACTAACACTCAGATTCATATTCCGCCGGGCGGATCCATCTACACTCCAGGAGGACCATTCACAGGGAACATTCTCTTTGCAAGCTCTGGTACTCCTCATGTTACTTCGCTGCCGGGTTCGACATCGTTCCTAGTCCTCGGGTCGGATGGAATCCATGTACGCGGCGGGTTATTTTCCGCGTTTCGCATCGGCTCTCAAGGAGCGAGTGCGCTTGCGGCCAGCGATCTCCGGCTTGCGCCGGATTGGGGCAGCCGAGCGACGGTCACCGCTATCGATGCAACCGATCAACGTGGTCGATTCACCATCCTGTCTGAGGGAACAGGTCAGGCGGCCAATCCGACTGTGACATTAACTTTCAAAGATGGTCCCTGGCCCAAGCCGCCCTTTGCTGTGATTGCGAGAAACGGAGGAGGACAGCCGACTGTTACCCCTCTATGGACCACGAATGCTACGAGCATCGTAATCACGTTCCCGGGGACACCGAAGCCAGGCGAAACGTACAGCTTTGAGTTTATTGTTATGGAATAAGGTGGGTGGCTCGATAAGCGCGCCCCACGTTCGTAGATCGCCCAGTAAGTCATCTTTGACCCGACCGGGGGCCTGCCTTCTCCTGCTTTCGCTCGCGCTAGCATGGTCCGCGTTCTGCAACGGAGGCATAGCGACCGCGGACTGGTCGGTAAGCTTGTTACTCGTGGGTTGTGCGTCCGCCGCTTACTGGCTTCTCATCCGCCGAAGGCATCGCGCGCCGGCTTTGAAGCCATGGCTTCGCTGCCTGATGTACGTGTTCACTGGCTATCTCATCTTTCAGCTCATTCCTCTTCCTGCCGGGCTCCTTCAGATCCTCTCACCCGCGCGCGCTACGGTTCTCAGGTCCTTAATGCCCCTCATACCAGGCATCAGTTGGGCGCCGCTTAGCGTAGCTCCTCCCGCTGCTGTCCTTGGAGTTTTTACGATGCTGGCGTATATCGCGACATTCTTGCTCGTTCGCGAGCTCGGATGGCGGTTCTCATCCAGGCCATGGCTTCCGGTTCTTCCCTTAGTTGTTATCGCCACATTAGAAGCCGCGATCGGGATGTATCAGGTGTTTGCGGCCGGGCCTTCGGGTCGCGCCACCGGATCATACGCAAATTACGATCATTTTGCTGGACTGCTCGAGATGGTGCTACCGTTTCCCGTGCTTTATGGCGTGGCGATCTTCAGGCGCGCCAAACGCAAGAACAATTCATCTCCGTCCCGCGCGATTGCAGCATGCGGCTCATGGGTCGTTGCCGCTCTTCTGCTGCTGGCGATTGTTTACTCACTGTCGCGAACAGGTTTCCTGGTCGCCATCGCGGTGCTGTTTATCATAGGCGCTTTAAGCATCGGTTCGCGAACACCGTCACACGCAAGGCGATGGACATCCCTCGCAATTCTTGCCGCGATGATCATTTTGCTGTTGGTGGTCCTGCCGCCTGATCAGTTGATTGAGCGCTTTGCCACGTTTTCTTCAACCGAAAAGCTGTCCTCCAACACTCGTCTTTTCTTATGGAAGGAAACACTTTCGCTTGCGGCCGACTTTCGCTGGTTTGGATGCGGATTGGGCGGCTTCGAATCAGCGTTTCTCAAGTACCAGGAAACCGCAGCGAACTTTAGCGTTGCTTTTGCGCATAACGATTATTTGCAGTACTTGGCTGAGCTCGGCATAATCGGGTTTGCGCTCCTTGCAGGCCTTCTGTTCAGTATCCTCGCCCAGATTCTTCGCGGGATCCTTCAACTTACAGATGAAAACCGCAGGTTGATCGCCATCGCCTGCGCTGGAGCTTTTGCGGCCGTGCTGCTGCACTCTCTCGTCGATTTCAATATGTCTATCCCCGCGAATGCGATGACCTTGGCTTGGGTCGGAGGAATCGGCTCGATCAATGGGTTGGGCTGAACGAAGAACTGTTCATTTACAGGTCAGGTAAATTCTTGGTTTATAACGTAACGCGAGGAGCTTAGCTCTTGAAATTAGGGCAGCAACGAGTTGTCGTTTGTGGCGGCGGAGGATTCATCGGGGGCCATCTGGTGAAACAGTTGCTCGGCCAAGGTGTGAACGTTATTCGCGCTGTGGACATGAAGCCAGTGAGCGAATGGCATCAAGAGTCCCGAGACGTGGAAAATTTGATCTTGGATTTGAGAGACAAGGACGCCTGCAAGCAAGCCGTCGCGGACACTGAAATCGTTTTCAATCTGGCTGCCGATATGGGCGGAATGGGCTTTATCGAGAACAACAAAGCGCTCTGCATGCTGAGTGTTCTCATAAATACTAACTTGCTGCTCGCCTCTCGTGATGCTGGTGTTCAGCGCTTCTTTTTCTCATCTTCGGCTTGCGTTTACAATGCCGATAGGCAGAAGGATCCCCGAGTCACGCCTCTCAAGGAGGAAGATGCATATCCGGCCTTACCGGAGGATGGATACGGATGGGAAAAGCTGTTTAGCGAGCGGATGTGCCGGCATTTCGAAGAGGATTTTGGATTGCAGTGCCGTGTTGCCCGCTATCACAACGTCTATGGGCCATTCGGAACTTATACAGGCGGCCGGGAGAAAGCTCCCGCGGCGATCTGCCGGAAAGTGATCGAAGCCAAAGTCTCGGGAAAGCCCGAAATAGAGATTTGGGGTGATGGCAAGCAGACGCGAAGTTTTATGTACATTGACGATTGCCTCAAGGGTACACAGATGATCCTGGAAAGCGAAATCCACGAGCCGATTAATCTTGGCAGCAGTGAGCTTGTTACGATCAACGAACTCGTGGATATAGTCGAGGAAATCGCCGGCCTGAAGCTGAACAGGACTTACAAACTCGACGCACCGAAAGGCGTAAACGGCCGTAACAGCGATAATACGAAGATCCGGCAATTTCTGGGGTGGGAGCCCTCAGTTCGGCTGAGAGAGGGCATGGCCCAGACCTATGAGTGGATCGAGAGTCAGATGCTCGCCTCAGTCGACAAGTAATTCCGCTAGCCTAACGGGCTGGGCTGAGCTCGATAGAATCGACCCAGGCTGTTCCCGCGATTTTGTTGTCAAACTTGAAGGTCGGATGTCTGGCGATCTCCACTCGAACGAGCGCCGTTTTAGGACCAACCTCAAACGTCCGCTCTACACTCGTCCAGTCGTGAGTTCCCGTTAATGGATCCGTTTCGACATCCAAATACCGAGGCTCAACGGCATCATAGATCCTGAGTGAAATTCCCTGATCGGTTGTAAGCCCATCCGTCTTCATGAGTGCGCTGGCTTTCCATTTTCCTGGTCTCAGAACCGCCTGCTGAAACACCTCATGGAAATCGACGTTCTCGTTCCCGGCGAAGACCAGCTTGAGTGACCACGTTCCGTTTTGCGCACCGCTTTCCGTTCTGTTCGCCTGTACATCGTTCGTCGATTTGATTGTCCAATCGAGCGGCGAAGGTTGCGGCGCCGCCTCAAAACTGCCGTTGAAAATCCAACTTCTGCGACGGTAATCCGGCGCGGAACGGGAATTTATTGCCGCCCAGGTTTCTGCCGCCTCTTCATCTTTTTTGTTGCGAATTAAGAACGCCATATATTCACCTGCGATCTTGCTGTCGTAAAGGGATCTTTGCGAAATCCATTTCCAAGCGGCTTCCGCATTGGCCACTTGATTTCCCTCCATCAGAAACCGTAAAAACGATTGTGCCGGGAGAGGACTCCGAGGGACTCCTTTATTCAGTAGCTCATCCATTGGGATGCCCATGCGGGTATAGGTGAGAAATGCCGTTCCATAGTATTCGGAAAGTTCTGGATTTTGCAGGATGGCTGAAAGGTCGCGCAGCGTCTCCGGATATTCGTTAATGCTGAAGTAGAAGTTCGCGGCTCGAAACAGGATTACCGGACTATTCGGACCTGCGGCTGCGGCTCGCTGAAAGCAGTATTTGGCTGCGTCCGCGTTATGCACATTCAGCATGATGTCCGCGAGATCCGCCCACCGGTAGGCCGAAGTCGAATCGAGGACCAGAGCGCGCTTAAATTGCGCCAATGCGAGCCCCGATTGAACGGGAGCGCTCTCCTGTTTGAGCTGGTAGACGCGCTCGCTTGAAAACTCGTCGGGGCACAGCCACGCCGCGCAGAACCGCTCCTTAACTTGCGAGTCGCCGTTTGCGAGGCTCAACCAAATTCCGACCGCACCGTAGAGGGCGAGAGCCAAGCTGGTCGCGCAAGCGTATAGCTTAAAGATGAAGGCGCCGGCTCCTGATTGGAAGAATCAAGTAATTAACCCAGGTATTCTCTTGAATCATGCCAATATATCAGATACACTGAGTTCGGTCCGGAGGTGCTTCTGGATGGGTCGTTTGACAGTTCTGGCTGCGGTGTTAGCCGCTTTTGCGTCCACCAGCTTTGCATCTGTTCCGATAGCAAATCTGTCTAGCCCACAAGGATTCTATCTGGATGGACATCCAGTTGCAGCCGTAGGCATTTCTTCGTGGCCACTAGTAGTTGGAGATGACGTGACGACCTCCGGGTCCACGGCAACCATGCTCTTTCAAGACGGCAGCCGCGTGAAACTTGCCGCGCAATCCCGTGTGAAGATCTTGGGTACAACAGCACAGCCGGAGATAGTCTTGGTGGCGGGAAGTCTCGACTACCGGCTAACTCCTGGATCTGCGCTGTTACTGAGGACGGCCGATCCACCACAGAATAATACCGGGCAGCCTCCTGTTACGGCTTACCCTCAGACTAGCTCGCGACACCGCGTTCTGGTGGGCGTTCTCATCGCAGGCGGTGTCGCCGCAGCAGTTCTCGTGACATGCCTGGGCATCGGGTGCTTCGGCAAATCGACGCCGATTTCGACTCCCTAATCTTCTGCATTGAGCACGCGTCCAGCCGGCCCGTTCTGACGCTTTGCATCTGTTCCGTCCGTTGAAAATGGACGTGTTATCCTCGAATTTGGACGGATTGCAGGGATCGTGTGCCTGCATCCGTTTAGCCTCCTTCCTCCTCCAGGGAAGAATTCACGAAAAGTAAGAGAAGATTACTATGGCGAAAGAGAAATTTGACCGCAGCAAGCCGCACGTAAATATTGGGACGATCGGGCATATCGATCACGGCAAGACCACATTGACGGCTGCCATCACCAAAACCTTGGCGAAACACAATCCCAAAGTGAAGTTCCGGAGCTTCGATTCGATTGACAACGCGCCGGAAGAGAAGGCGCGCGGAATTACGATCGCGGTGGCGCACGTGGAATATGAGACGGCCAACCGGCACTATGCGCACGTAGATTGCCCCGGGCACGCTGACTACATCAAGAACATGATCACGGGCGCGGCGCAGATGGATGGAGCGATTCTGGTGGTTGCGGCAACCGACGGTCCGATGCCGCAGACCAGAGAACATATTCTACTGGCGCGCCAGGTGGGTGTCCCCTACATCGTAGTGGCTTTGAACAAGGTCGACATGGTGGACGATCCGGAACTGCTCGAGCTGGTGGAACTGGAAGTACGCGAGCTGCTGTCGAGCTATCAATTTCCGGGCGATGATCTTCCCGTGGTTCGGGTGAGCGCGCTCGGAGCGTTGAACGGGGAAGAGAAGTGGGAGAAGACGGTTGACGAGCTGATGGCCAAGGTGGATGAGTACATCCCGGTGCCCCAGCGCGCGATTGACAAGCCGTTTCTGATGCCGATTGAAGACATCTTTTCGATCCAGGGCCGCGGCACGGTAGTGACCGGACGCATTGAAAAAGGTATCTGCAAGGTCGGCGAGGAAATGGAAATTGTAGGCTTCCGGGACACGCGCAAGACGGTGGTCACGGGCGTCGAGATGTTCAAGAAGCTGCTGGACGAAGGGCGCGCCGGTGACAACGTCGGGTTGCTGCTGCGCGGAATAGAGAAGGATGAAGTCGAGCGCGGGCAGGTGATTGCGAAGCCCAACACCATCAAGCCGTTCAAACAATTCAAGGGCGAAGTATACGTGCTGTCGAAGGAAGAAGGCGGGCGGCACACGCCGTTTTTCAATGGGTACCGGCCGCAGTTTTATTTTCGGACCACGGACGTGACCGGGATAGCGAAGCTGCCGGAAGGCATGGAGATGGTCATGCCGGGCGATAACGTCTCGATTGAGGTGGATCTGATCACGCCCATCGCCATGGATAAAGGATTGCGCTTCGCCATTCGCGAAGGCGGTCGAACAGTGGGCGCGGGAACTGTCACGGAGATTGTGGGGTAGAGGAACGTGGCGAGAGAAATTATTCAATTCCAGTGCAGCGAGTGTAAGAACCGGAATTACAGCAAAACGAAAAATAAGAGAACCACGACTGAGCGTCTGGAGTTGAAGAAGTTTTGCCCGTACTGCCGCAAGCACCAGGTGCATCGCGAAACGAAGTAGGGCCAGCATGCCCGCCCGAGTACGGACCGGGAGCTTCCGCAATTTCTGATAGGCTGTAATTGAATTCCATTTTTAGGGGCATAGGTTTAACGGCTAGACCAGCGGTCTCCAAAACCGCGAGTGGGGGTTCGAATCCCTCTGCCCCTGCCAAACGCCAGTTCTTCGGCGTAAAACCAGGATGAACTTTCAGTGATTTTCTATGGAAATAACCAAGGCAGTTAGTTGGCCTCAGCAGACCAGATCATATATCGAAGAAGTGAAGGCGGAGATGCGGCGTGTCTCCTGGCCGAATTGGAAACAGGTACGAGCCACTACGGGTGTTGTCATTGCGGCCACATTCCTGTTTTCCGCGTACTTCTTGGTCGTTGATACGGTGGTGAAGTCCGCAGTGGATCGGATCATCAGCTACTTCACGCATCGCTGAGAAATTCGGGAACATAACAATGGCAGACGAGAAACTTGAAAATAACCAGGCAGTGTATGCGCTTGAGCACGAGGAAGAGATTTCCTCGGATGCCATTCCCCAGCAGGATCAAGACAGTCTGGAAGTCGATGATGGTCTTCGAAGCGAAGAAATCCATAACGAAAGCGAAGCGATCGACGCCGAGACCGATGATGATGGCGTCCACGGTATAGAGCACGAAAAAGAAGAAGACGAGACCAGCGAGCACGCTGCGCCGCCAATCGAACCCACTGGGCCGCCGAAGAATTGGTACATCATCCACGCCTATTCCGGATTCGAGCAGAAGGTTGCGGAATCGCTCAAAACGCGAGCGCAGGCATTCGGTTTCGCGAATCGGCTCGGGCAGATTCTGATTCCGACCGAAGAAGTGGTCGAATTGCGAAATGGCAAGAAGGTTACGAGCAAGCGTCTTCTTTATCCCGGATACGTTCTTGTCGAGATGGAGATGGATGACGAGCTTTGGCACGCTGTCAAGAACACGCCTCGCGTGACCGGATTCGTCGGCGGAGGCACGAAGCCGGTTCCGCTTACTGCTGATGAGGTGAACGCGGTTCTTTACCGGCAAGCGTCAAGCGCGGAGCGCCCGCGGCCGAAGATGACCTTCGAAAAGGGTGAGAGCGTCAAGATTATTGACGGCCCGTTCACGAATTTTTCGGGTAAAGTGGATGAAGTTAATAGCGAACGCAATACCCTCCGCGTTCTGGTAACGATTTTCGGGCGTTCCACTCCTGTGGAACTGGACTTTCTACAAGTGGAAAAGATTTAGTAACTGAACCACGACCGTCAGGGAGTGGTCGCGTCAGAGGAAAATTTCAGAACATGGCAAAGAAAATCAATGCGGTAGTGAAATTGCAGATCCCGGCTGGGAAGGCCACGCCCGCTCCGCCTGTTGGAACGGCGCTTGGGCCGCAGGGCGTGAACATCATGGAATTTTGCAAGGCGTTCAACGCCAAGACCTCGGCCAAAGATCAGGAAGGATTAATCATTCCTGTTGTAATCACAATCTATTCAGACCGTTCGTTTACGTTTATCACCAAAACACCGCCGGTGGCAATTCTGGTTAAGCGGGCCGTAAACTTGGCAAAGGGTTCAGCTGAGCCGAACAAGAATAAGGTCGGAAAGATTACCCAAAAACAGGTTGAAGAGATCGCAAAGATCAAAATGCCGGACCTGAACTGCTTCACGGTTGATGCTGCCGTTGAGCAGGTGAAGGGCGCGTGTCGCAGCATGGGCGTCGACGTCGTCGTCTAGATCATAGGCATTTCTTAGTCGCGATGTAAGCAGTTCATTTACTCACACTGAATCGAACGAACGCGGTGCTGAGTTTTGGCACACGGGAAGTTCCTTTGTCACGCGCTCGAAGTGCGTCGTGCGGAGCAGCTTCATCAGAGCGAGGGTTTTTTGGTCTTGCTGGCCAGTTTTTTCGCTGTCTGATGGAGAGATGTTATGAAGTTTTCGTGGGTCTCAAACGGGCCATGGACGCGGCCTTCTTTGATATCCTTCAAACTCTTCGCGATCTCCCGATCAATGATGCGCCGCTGCCTCGGCGTGTACTCGCCCTCCGGGGGCTTCGGAACGATCGTGATCACCCCGCCGGCGGCTTTGACTTCGAGATCCTGCCCACTCTTAAACCCAGCCTTGCGTCGTGCGGCCCGTGGAATCACAAGCGGTGTCTTGTTGTTGTTCTTGAGGACGAGCGTCATAGTAATCACGGGGACGAGAATTCGTTACTCAGATTCTTTTCCGCGCCATGAGGCTACTCGACACCTTCAACCTTAACAGGTACATGCGGTCTGTCAACGTCGGGAGCGCTCTGCGCATGTGCGGCCTTCAGCAAAAGAGCGGCGAGCTCAGGTCCTCGAACGCGACGAACCGATGAGCGTCCACGAGGTACCTGACACCACCTTCCTAATTACGCATTGCAAAACGCTCTCCCTTTCGGCTACAGTAGTTATCGCTGAAGGTACATGATGGTTCGTTCGGCGAGCCGGAGTGTTGAAAAGGGAACCTGGTGAGAATCCAGGACTGCCCCGCAGCGGTAAACAGGAACGAACGCCCGCAAGGCACTGCTCACCAATATAGGCGAGACGGGAAGCCGGGCAAGTAGATAGCAATCAGAAGATTGCCTGCCTGTAAGTCCGAAGACCTGCCGCAGCCCGCGCCACAATGCGGAAATTATTTGCCGCCTCGAGGGAGGGCCGCCAGTGTACTCTGCTTCTTCTCGTGCTATTGCTTTTTTCCTGATTGGGATCCTTGCCGGTGCCCCCTGCTTGTTTGCAGGACCGCAAGCAGCGAGCCTTTCCGGAACAGTTACGGATCCGTCCGGCGCTGCCGTTGCCGCGGCTTCCATCAGGTTGCATCAGGTCGCCGGTACCGCGCTGCTCACAGCGACATCCGACCGCTCTGGACGCTTCTCCTTCACGAACGTGGCTCCAGGTGAATATCTGCTCGACGCGTCCGCTGCGGGCTTGACCATCGCCCGGGCGGAGACTCTGACTCTTATCGCCGGCGAAAGCAGAGAAATCGCTGTCAATCTGATTGTCTCGGCGGTGAAAACCGAAGTAAGCGTTACATCCGCGAGCGAACCGCAGTCACTCGATCAAGTCTCAAAAGCTCTTGACACTGTGAACGCTGGAGACGCAGAGCAGCGGGGCATTTTCTCGGTTTCGGATGCAATCCGGTTCGTTCCAGGCATGCGCATCAGTACGCGGGGCAGTCCCGGAGCGCTTACTACCATTCAAACGCGGGGATTGCCGCCAGAAGATACTGCGGTACTGATCGATGGCTTTCGCTTCCGGGATCCCACGAGCGTAAAGGGTGACGCCAGTTCCTACATTGAGGATTTGCTGCTGGTCGACACCTCGCGGATTGAGGTGCTGCGCGGCTCGGGTTCTTCGCTGTATGGAACGAATTCCATGGGCGGCACCGTGAACATCATCACCGATTCCGGAGGGGGAGCGGCGCATGGAGACGTTGATGTGCAAGGAGGCGGCCTCGGTTTGTTCCGCGGAGTCGCGCGCCTTGCCGGGGGCGCGCTGGACAATCGGTTGACTTATTCAGCTGGTTTTTCACATCGCAATGTGACCGAGGGTGTCGACGATGTAGGCGCCGTGCGGGACTGGAGCGGCCAAGGCGGCCTGAGTTACGCTCTTACGTCGAGGATACGGCTCGGTCTTGATGTTTTTGCAAATACCGGTTATCTGCAGGAAAACGTCACTCCTATGCCAACGTTTACCGCACCCACAATCGGAATCATACAGGCGATTCCGTTGACCACCTCTCAGATCCACTTAGCGGACGCAAACCTTCCCTATGATCCGGGGAACGCCACGTTTGTGCCATCTTTGGGCGATCCTGATGCGGGACGTTACTCGCATTTCGTGAACTCACTATTTCGATTCGAACATGAAGTAAATTCGCGCTTGTCGTATCGCGTCGCGTACGGGATCGTGAATACAAACCGAAATAATACAGATGGACCCTCCGGCCCTGGCGAATTCCAGCCGCAATTCAACACTTCCGATCGCTACATCGGGCGTATTGATACGGTGCAGGGGCGAGTAAATTATCTGCTCGGCTCGCATCAGGTCCTATCGGCAGGATATGAATTCGAACAAGAGCACTACCTGAACATCTCTACCGATCAAAATCCTGATCCCACTCAGCGCGCATACGCGAAGACGAACGCGCGTCAGCGAAGCAATTCAGCCTTTGCTCAGGACGAGATTCGGCTTTTCGAAGGCCGGCTGGAAGTGCTGCTTTCCGGCCGTTTCACGCAATCCACTCTAGACCAGCCGAGTTTTGTAGGCGCCGCATCGCCTTACTCGAACCTACCCTCACCGCCGGCAGCCTACACAGGGGATGCCTCTCTCGCGTACTTTCTGCATAGCACGTCGACCAAACTGCGCGCACACGCGGGCAACAGTTTCCGGCTGCCTTCCTTATTCGAGCGCTTTGGCGGTTTCTTGTTCGACGGAGTCGATTACGCTTATGGCGATCCGAGACTCAGTCCCGAGCGCGCTATTTCGTTCGATTTCGGCTTCGACCAATACTTGTTCCGCGATCACTTGAAAATAAGCAGCACCTATTTCTATTCGCATCTGCAGCAAGTCATCGGGTTTTTGGATTTCCCACCGGGTTACGTCGATCCGTACGGGCGGACATCCGGCTATTACAACACCGGCGGCGGTATTTCACGTGGCGTGGAGCTAAGCGGCGATTTCCATCCTGCGCGCAACACCAGCATATTCGCTTCCTACACGTTTACGAACGCGAAGGATCGTACTTCGCAGTACTACACCGGCACTTCGGTTGATCCGCTACAATCTCCGCGCATTCTGCGTAATTCCGTCTCCGTTGTAGCAACGCAGGCCTTGGGAAACCATCTCGATCTCGATATGGACTTCGAGGGCGGCAGCAATTATCTTTATCCCCTGTACGGTTTCGCGTATGAGTTTGCCGGACCGCGGCAGCTGGGGCTTTCAGGCGGATACACAATTCCGTTAAGCGACCGGAGTTCTGTCAGGTTTTACGCGCGCGTTTCGAACACGCTAAACCAAAATTTCTATGAAGACGGGTTCCGGACACCACCGCGATGGGCAGTGGGCGGGATTCATTTCAGCTTTTGCGAGCTGATCCGGTCCGGGTCTTTGCGTTGCAAAGAACTTGCCTCTCACGCACGATTACGGCTATACTCGGGCGTATATGGCTTTTGCGCAACCCGCGCGCATCCTGAGTGAGCCGGTCCCGATTGACCGGCGAGCAGCCGATAACCTG
Source organism: uncultured Acidobacteriaceae bacterium (assembly GCA_963758245.1). GTDB lineage: Bacteria > Acidobacteriota > Terriglobia > Bryobacterales > Bryobacteraceae > Bog-105. The sequence goes on from CAVWUV010000011.1 coordinate 476,424, forward strand.
CGCTTCATCCGCGACACGATGGAGCGCGCTGCATCTTTCACCGCAGTACCGGGTTGGGCTGGGGTGATGATCGGACTTACGGCTCTCGCAGCCGGAGTTGTTTCGTACGGCCATTCACCGCGCTCGCAGTTTTCCGTCTGGCTGGGAGAGGCGCTGTTAGCGCTCCTCATTGGCTGCTTGGGCATACGAGCAAAATCGAAGCGTTTAGCCTTTTCTCTGCAATCGCGAGCAGCGCGGCGCGCGCTACTGAGTTTTATGCCGCCACTCCTAGCCGGCGCTCTTCTCACGATCATCCTTTACCAATCAGCCATTTTGTGGGCAATCCCGGGGTTATGGCTGCTGCTCTATGGCGCGGCCGTTGTCACTGGCGGGGCGTTTTCCGTGCGCATTGTGCCGGTGATGGGTTTGTGCTTTATGTTTCTCGGCGCTGTTTCCTTTGTCGCGCCTGGGGCGTGGGGTAATGCATTTTTGATGGCGGGCTTTGGCGGCCTGCACATTGCCTTCGGAATCGCAATCGCAAGGAGGCATGGTGGCTAGACCGGCAATGGCGCGCACCCCTGACGCAGCCGCTTCCAAAGCGCGTCCGGCGAAGCCTTTCAAGACCAGCAGCGGGCAGGAAACGGTCGAGAATGCACTGCCCAATCTGGATCGTATTATCCATGAGCGGATGCGCCTCGGAATTGTAAGCGCGCTAGCGGTTAACGATTCTTTGACTTTCAACGAGCTCAAGAGATTGCTTCAGACTACCGACGGCAATCTGAGTGTTCACGCCCGGCGATTGGAAGAGGCCGAGTACGTCGAATGCACGAAGAGCTTTGAGGGCCGGATGCCCAAAACCGAGTACCGTTTAACTAAGCCGGGTCGCGAAGCCTTCGAAAGATACCTGAACCATATGGAAGCGCTGATTCACGCGATGCGCGAACGCTAGCATTCGGTGAGCTTTCCGATTGCAAACCACCGCGAGGTTGTCTCGAAACGTTCATTCACCTGCTGCTGTCCACAAGCTGGAAGCGGCGTAGAGCCGTCCTGCTTACTGGGAAAGCTCTAGCGCAAAAACGCGATGTTGCCATTACTCCTATAATTTTCCGAGCGACGGTTTGAATCAGATTTTTGCAAACCATGTTGTTTGCCTTTCTCCGGAGCGCGCATGAGTAGCGCGGCAGTTGAAGCTCGGCTGACCTCGCTCTGGGAGACCCCGAAGACTACCTGGGGCTGGTTTGCAACCGTAGACCACAAAGAACTTGGGCTGCGCTATCTCGTCACCGCCTTCATCTTCCTGCTGATCGGCGGCATCGAAGCGCTGCTCATGCGCATTCAGCTTTCACGCGCGGATCAGGCTATTCTCTCGCCGGAGGTGTACGACCAGATCTTCACGATGCACGGCGTAACCATGATCTTCTGGTACGCATCGCCCATCCTTTCCGGGTTCGCCGTATATTTGATCCCTCTAATGATCGGCGCGAGAGATATGGCATTTCCGCGCCTGAATGCCTTTACCTACTGGTCTTTTCTGCTTTCGGGAATATTTCTTTACATTGGGCCTTTTATCGGACAGGCACCGCACGCCGGATGGTTTGCGTATATGCCATATACCGGGACGCGGTACTCACCGAGCCATGGAATGGATTTCTACGCGCTTTCGCTCATCTTTCTGACTATCTCCACAACCGGCGGCGCCGCCAACTTCATCGTCACCATTTTGAGGCTGCGCGCCCCGGGCATGACCATCAGCCGCATGCCGCTTTTCCTCTACAGCACCCTCACAGTGTCATGCGTTATCCTGTTCGCGCTTCCGGCTCTCACCGTGGCTTGCGTTTTTCTGGAGCTGGACCGCCGCTGGGGAACCCATTTCTTTCAGGTTGCCAACGGCGGAGATCCCATACTTTGGCAACAACTCTTCTGGTTCTTCGGACACCCTTGGGTCTATGTCATTTTCCTGCCGGCAACCGGCATGCTCTCGCTCATTGTGCCTGTCTTTTCCCGTCGTCCGATAGTTGGCTATCCATACGTAGCAATCGCGACGGTGCTTACGGGTCTGGTTGGTTTTGGTGTCTGGTTGCACCATATGTTCACCGTCGGCATGTCGGATATGGCGATGAGCTTCTTCAGTGCTGGCAGCATGACAATTTCCATCTTCACCATCGTTCAGGTGTTTGCCTGGGTAGCGACCGTTTGGAAAGGGCGGCCCGTTCCCACCGCCGCCATGCAATTCGCGTTTGGGTCCATCGCGTTATTAGTCATCGGCGGCTTGAGCGGTGTATTCACCGGAGTAATACCCGTCGATTGGCAGGCCCACAACACTTATTACGTTGTCGGTCACATCCATTACGTCCTGATCGGTGCGAATGTGTTTCCCGTTTTCGCCGGCTTCTATTACTGGATGCCCAAGATGATCGGCCGAAAGTTAGATGAGACTCTCGGTAAATGGAGTTTCTGGGTTATGTTCATCGGTTTCAACGTGGGGTTCTTCCCGATGCACATCCTGGGTCTAGTCGGCATGCCGCGCCGAATTTATACCTATGCGCCTGGGCTGGGTCTCCAATCGATGAACATGGTGGTAACCGTCGGCGCTTTCATCCTCGGCATAGGCATCCTGATGAGCATCATCAACCTGCTTATCAGCATAAAGTCAGGAGAGATTGCGGGAAAAAATCCTTGGAATTCCGATGGGCTCGAATGGGAGACCGAGTCGCCGCCGAAACCATACGGGACCGTTCACCTTCCCACCGTCGCCTCGCGGCATCCGCTCTGGGATGACCACGATGAGGAAGCTGATCCTGATGACGATCGCGTTCTCGATGAGGGGCGTCTTACCTTAACCACTACTTGGCTCGACGCCGAGCCCTGTTCAATCGCAACCACGCCCACCGAGACGCTCACTCCGCTGCTAGCTTCAATCACCCTGTTCGTCTTTTTTGCCGCTCTCGTTTTTCAATTCTTGTGGATCGGCCTCGCTGCTTTCATCGCGACATTTGCGGTGGCTTGCTATTGGTTGTGGCCGCGTCCCCGGCGGGTATCGGCATGAGTTCCGTCGCGCAGACCGCGGGCCGAGGCACCTCAATCGAAACTCTGCCTCTCGATGAGCGCCGGGGCATTCATGGCATGTGGTGCGTCATTGCCACGGAATTCTCGTTGTTCGTCTGCCTCTTCGCGAGTTACTTCTACCTCGGAAATAACAAAAACCGCTGGGCCGTCGACGAGCCTCCCAAGGTACATTACGCCCTGATTATGCTGGTAGTCCTGCTCGTCAGCAGCGCTGTCTTACATTGGGGCGAAAAGCAGGTTAAACGGCAGCGATACGGCGCGGCCAGAATCGCGCTGCTCTTAACCATCATCATCGGGTTAGGGTTTATCGTTCTGCAGTCTTTCGAATATCGCGACCACTGGAAGACGCTCACTATTTACAGCGATTCTTATGGCTCCATTTTCTATACGATCACTACATTCCATGCGGCGCACCTGATTGTCGGACTGCTCATTCTTGCTTATACCTGGTTTCTGCCGCGCTATGGGCCGGCTCTCGAATCGCCCTATCGTTCTTATGAGACCGCTGCTTTGTACTGGCACTTTGTGGATGTCGTGTGGGTTTTCATTGTCCTGATTCTGTATGTAATTCCGAATTTCCTCGCTCATGGATAACGACGCGACAACTCGCCTGTATACGGTCCCCTCCGCGAAACTGTGGTTTGGCCTCACCGCTTCGGCCTGCGCTTGGGTTGCGCTCGGGATCGGAGACGTACTTATCACGTGGTGGGCCTGCCTGTTCGAGGAGTCATTCGGCGCAGCGGGCGCGCGTTCCGGGATAGGCTTGCTCTATTTCGCTGCCACATTTCTTCTGCTTGCCCTTGCCGTCACCTCCGGCATAACGTCCTACCGAAATTGGAGAAAGCTATCCGGTGCTATTCGGCTGCGCGATGCCGAAGGCCGGGGACGGCAGGAGTTCATGGCGCTCATGGGAGTGTTCGTCAGCTTCACACTGGGTGTCGGCATTCTATGGCTGACCGTGCCGCTAGTCATCCTCAAGTTATGCGTGAGAGCGCGATGAAGGCTTCGCTGCGGATCGAAGCGTTCCTTCTAATGGCAGCCTCTATGACTCTCGCCGGCTGCACGGGCGGCGAGGTGACCCGTACCTATAGCGTTGCGCTCGGCGGCGACCCGCAACACGGCAAACAACTGATTCAAGCATACGGATGCGGAGCCTGCCACACGATTCCTGGCGTTCACGGAGCTCGCGGCGTGGTGGGTCCGCCACTGATGTTTTTCGCCCGGAGAACCATGATCGCGGGAGAGCTGCCGAATTCTCCGGATAATCTGGTCCGGTGGATTGAGAATCCCGCGGCGGTCGAGCCTAAAACCGCCATGCCGAATCTCGGTCTCACGGACCAGCAGGCGCACGACGTTGCGGCTTACCTATACACTTTGCGCTGAATCGAAAGGAGTGGGATGGATCGGGCAAAAACAATGACATGGCGCGCTGGCACAGCCGCGATCGTGCTGGCAGCACTCCAGGCGGGCTTGGCGCCGGCTGCGCAGCAGGCGAACGGCGCAAGTAACGACATCCCCGGTTCTCTTCCCGGTATTCATCTGGTCTCCTCGGCAGCTGCTGGCCAGTGGGTCATGCCCGCGGGCGATTACGGCAACACGCGTTTCAGCCCGCTCGACAAAATCAACACGAAGAATGTTCAAAACCTGCATATGGTCTCAACCATGTCCACCGGTATTGCCCATGGGCACGAGGGACAGCCGCTGGTTGTGAACAACACGCTTTACGTCGTCACTCCTTTTCCCAATAACCTCATCGCTCTCGATCTCACTCAGCCCGGCTTTCCGCAGAAGTGGATCTTTCGCCCGAATCCCGATATTCGGTCCGTCGGTATTGCCTGCTGTGATGTCGTGAACCGCGGAGCCAGCTACGCCGACGGCAAGATCATCTACAACACGCTGGACGATCATACACTCGCGGTAGATGCGAACACGGGCAAAGCAGTTTGGGAAACACAGGTCGGGGACATCAAATTCGGCGAGACCACGACTATGGCCGCGATTGTGGTGAAGGATGTGGTTCTGGTGGGAGATAGCGGCGGAGAGCTGGGTGTTCGAGGCAGGCTGACCGGCCTCGACGTGAAGACCGGCAAAATCCTGTGGCGGGCGTTCAACAGCGGCTCGGATGCCGATGCCCGCATCGGTCCGGATTTTAAGCCGTTCTATGCGAAGGATCGCGGCAAAGATCTGGGCCTGAGCACCTGGACTCCGGGGCAGTGGAAAATGGGCGGTGGTACCGTCTGGGGCTGGATTTCTTATGACCCCGCGCTCAATCTGATCTACTACGGCACGGGAAATCCCGGTGTTTGGAACGCTGACATGCGTCCAGGAGATAACAAGTGGTCTGTCACCATCTGGGCGCGCAATCCCGAAACCGGCTACGCGAAATGGGCCTACCAAATCGTGCCCCACGATTCCTGGGATTACGACGAGATCATGGAGAACGTTCTCATCGATATGCCCTGGCAGGGTCGGACGCGCAAGTTGTTGCTTCATCCAGGACGCACCGGCTTCATGTTTGTACTCGACCGCGAAACAGGCGAGTTGCTCTCAGCCGAAAAATTCGAGCCCTCGGTCAACTGGGCGCGCAGCTTCAACCTGAAGACCGGAGAGCCCGATGTCGATCTGGACAAGCGCACGCATTTCGGGCACTACACGACCCATATCTGTCCCTCCTCCACAGGAGCCAAGGAATTCGTCCCGTCATCTTTCTCGCCTCGCACCGGATATCTCTACATTCCGGCCCACAACACGTGCATGGACTATGAAGGCACCGCAGTCAACTACATAGCGGGCACGCCGTATCTCGGCGCTAGCGTACGTATGTATCCCGGTCCTGGCGACTACCAGGGCGAGCTGATCGCCTGGGACGTTGCCAATGCAAAGAAAGTATGGTCGATTAAAGATCCGGATCTGCCCGTCTATAGCGGCGTGCTCACGACGGGTAGCGACCTTGTATTCTACGGAACTATGGAAGGCTGGTTCCGCGCCGTCGACGCGCACACCGGCAATATCCTTTGGCAGGTGAAGACCGCGTCCGGCATCGTCGGCGACCCTATCACATTCCTTGGCCCCGATGGCAAACAGTACGTTGCGATCTACTCGGGAGTCGGCGGCTGGATGGGCGCCACCGCCTTGCCGTCCATTTCGACCGACGACCCGTACGCCGCGCTTGGCGTCGTCGGAGCCATGAAGCAGATCAAGTCAAAGACACAGCCGGGAGATCTTCTGTATGTCTTCGGTTACTAACATCCTGGCCTGCAGTTTCTTCTGCTCTGGCACACTGCTGTGCGCGGCAACTCCGCCGCTGCGCGTCTGTGCCGACCCGAATAATCTTCCTTATTCCAATCAGCAGAAGCAGGGTTTCGAAAATCAGTTGGCGGCAATCATAGCCGAGGATCTCGGGGTCGAACTGTCGTACCTTTGGTATCCACAGCGCGAAGCATTCTTTCGAAAGACGCTCGATAGCGGGGTTTGTGACGTTGTGATGGGTGTTCCTGCCGGGTTCCAGGAAGCGGCTACTACGCGCCCGTACTATCGTTCCACCTATGTCTTCGTTTCGCGGCACGATCGCGATCTGCGCATCAGCTCCTTCGACGATCCGCGGCTCCGGCATTGGCGCATCGGAGTGCATATTCTTGGCGACAGCGACAGCAGCTTGCCGCCCGTCCATTCGCTTATTAGCCGTGGCATCGTGCGGAACCTTGTCGGATACAGCATCTTCGGCAATCTGGCGGAGGCGAATCCGCCCGCCGATTTGATCTATGCGGTTTGCAACCGCGATGTAGATGTTGCGGTCGCCTGGGGGCCGCTCGCCGGCTACTTCTCCCGGCACTCGGCTGTGCCACTCGATATCACTCCCATCCCTGGCGACCCGTCTAATCCAGCCCTCCCGTTCGCTTTTGATATCGCGATCGGTGTTCGCGAAGGCAACACCTTGCTCAGGGATCGCCTTGACGCCGAACTTCAGCGCCGTAAGGCTGAAATTCATCAATTGCTCAAGACCTATGGCATCCCGCAACTGGACCTGCCCGCAACGTCGCCTGGAGAATACTGACTATGCGTGCCTGCTGGTTTATTTTGGCGAGTGCGCTCCTTTTCGCGGCCTCTGCTTGTCAGACCACGAAGAATCAGGCAGCGGCCGGATCGGCTCCTCCGGTCATCACTTCCATCGGACCGGTTCCAGGCGGCATGCCAGAAGGGGCCCATCGAACGAATCCCCTAGCCGGGGACCCAGTTGCCCTACAGGATGGCCGTCGCCTCTTCGACTGGTACAACTGCTCCGGCTGCCACGGCGGCCACGCGGGCGGAGGCATGGGACCCAGCTTACGGGATCCTGTGTGGCTATATGGTGATCGCGATGACCAGATCTTCGATTCCATCGCTGAAGGCCGCTCCCAGGGAATGCCTGCCTGGGGAAGCAAGATTCCAGAACATCAGATTTGGGAGCTCGTGGCTTACATCAAATCCATGCGGACTCCTCAAGAGCCTGATCCGCCCGTCGAACCCGCGGATGAACAGGTCGCGACTCCGAAAAACTATGCACCGCCGCCCAGCCCGGGTCCGCGGCCCCACTAAGAGATGATGCGCCGCCTCGCTGTTCTCAGCTCGCCGCTCCTGCTTCTCACAGGATGCGGGCCCGTGCAGTCTACCTACAACGCCCACGGCCCGGCGGCACAACAACTCGCAAACCTCTCGTGGTTTATGACCATTCTCTTCCTGGTGGTCACGGTGATTATGTGGGTGCTCATTGCCTGGGCTTTCAAACGGCGGCGCGGCACTCTTGCGGAACATGACCCGGTGGACGTCGGCGGAGGCCAGGAATGGATCGCGATAGGCGGTCTCGCCGTACCGCTGATCATTCTCAGCATCATCTTCGTCCTGGGTCTCAAACTCCTCGCCGATTTCCCCATTCATGGACCTCACCATCACCCCATGAAGCCGGACATCCTCATCACCGGTCATCAATGGTGGTGGGAAGTTCAATACCTGAATGATAGTCCGGCCAACGTGTTCACCACCGCAAATGAAATTCACATTCCGGTGGACCGGCCGATGAATATCGAGCTTGCATCGAACGATGTAATGCATTCGTTTTGGGTCCCGTCTCTGCATGGCAAAGTCGATCTCATTCCCGGCCACAAGAACTTCCTGCGCGTTGAGGCCAGCCAGCCTGGCAATTACCCCGGACAATGCGCGGAGTACTGCGGAGCGCAGCATGCGTACATGCGTCTGCTCGTAGTGGCGCAGCAGCCCGATGAGTACGCGGCGTGGCTCGACCAACAGCGTAAACCTGCCTCTGAGCCGCAGTCGGCCGATGCCATCGCAGGCCAGCAGACCTTCTTGAGCGGACCGTGCTCCATGTGTCACCAGATCCGCGGAACGTTGGCGGGCGGCCGCGTCGCGCCGGATCTGACACATCTTGCGAGCCGCCAATTCATAGCAGCGAACTCGTTCCCCAACAACGATGCCTATCTCGAAGCCTGGGTCACTCATGCGCAGTCGCTGAAGCCCGAATCGCAAATGCCCGATCTTACTCAGTTCACCGGCCAACAACTCCGTGATCTGGTTGCCTATCTTCGCCAGTTGCATTGACCCGAAATTCTCTTGAGGAGCATTCTCCATGTCGACAATCTGCCGCCGAATTCTAAGTAACTTCGGCTTGGTCCTGACACTCGCCGCCGCAGCGGGCATACCTTCCGTGGCACAGGAAAAGCCGAACTGTTCCGCGCTGCCCGATGCCGGCCGTCTGCGCAGTGTCGTGCAGTCCGTGGTTCGTCAAGGCGCAGCGAAGAATGGCGGCTTGGGCAATCAGGAGTGGGCGGCTGTCGTAAATCGCGATGGAATTGTATGCGCTATCGTCTTCAGCGGAACCACGCGTTCCGATCAATGGCCCGGAAGCCGAGTCATCGCAGCTTCAAAAGCGAGTACCGCCAATGGGCTCAGCGGGGCAGATTACGCGCTTTCCACCGCTAATATCTACGCTGCGTCACAGCCCGGCCAGAGTCTCTACAGCCTTGCTACGAGCGCGCCGCCCAATCCCCAGGCGGTCTTCGGAGATCCTGCCTCATTCGGCACGACAAACGATCCTATGGTTGGCAAAGCGATCGGAGGAATTATCGTCTTCGCCGGCGGCCTCCCGCTCTACAGCGGCAAGGGCAACATAGTAGGCGGACTCGGCCTCAGCGGCGACACCTCCTGCACTGATCACGTAATCGCATGGAAGGTCCGTCACGAACTGAATCTCGATGCCGTTCCCATGGGGCCTAGCCCCGATCACAACGACAACATGATTCTAGATTGGAAGAACAACACCAGCCCCAGCGGATTCGGACATCCCTCGTGCAAGGGCGGCAATTCCTCGGATTTCATTATTAACAATCTCTCGAAACAGTTCCCAACCGGTACCGGACGGAAATAGCCGCGCCGTTCCAGTGAAATCCGTTACGCGTTCCGGCTCGTCTCTTGTTTGGCCAAGGGCGATTCGTCATAGTGATGTAACAGGTCTTCTGGCCCAGCGTAAATAGCAATGCAGCCCGCCTGGCGCAACACCGGCTCGGGGAATCCTCCGCAAAGAACGCCCACCGTGCGCAAGCCGGCCTTTTTCGCAGCCTCCGCGTCGTGCGGACTATCCCCCACTACCACCACATCTTCCCGGCGGATATGGTCTCCGATCTGGTCCAGCGCTGCTTCGAAGATGTCAGGGTGAGGCTTGGATCGTTTTGCATCTTTCGATGATGTTTCCACCTCGACCAGATCGTCGATATTCGCAATGCGCTCGAAGTCCTTCAGCTCATCGCCTCTCGCCGAAGAAGCCAGCGCGAGTTTTTGTCCGTTGTCCTTGACCTTCTGGAATAATTGCCTGACACCCGGAAAAGGCTTCACCTTAGGCAAGTATTTCTTCTTAAAAAGAGAGGAGCGAAATTCTTGAAGATCTTTGCCCTTCTCTTTCAGCTCCTCTGGACTGAGGAAAACGGGCAAAAGCTGATCGCCGCCCTTCCCAATCTGACTGCGAATCTGGTCGAAAGGAATCTCGTGCCCGATGTGGCGGAAAGCCTCCTGCCAAGCCTGGGCATGCAAATCGACCGAGTCCAGCAACGTTCCATCAATATCGAAGATAATCGCTTCTGCCATCTGCCCTCATTTTCTGCGCTGGCTGTGTGACTGGAAGCATCCAAGTAGTGTTTCTCCTCGAAAGTGCGTCAGATAACAAAGATGACATCGCCGACCGAAATTGTTTTGAAACTTCCCGACGAGGTGAAATCAGCCGAAAAGGCCGGCCTCCGGTATCTTATTCCGAAGGGGCAGGGAATTCGACGGCGGCGCGCGGGGCACGGCTTCGTCTATCTGGATAAGGACGACAGACCGATTCACGACGAAGAGGTGCTCCGCCGCATCCGTTCCCTCGTGATTCCTCCTGCCTGGACTTCCGTGTGGATCAGCCCCGATCCGAACGGCCATATACAAGCAGTAGGGCGGGACGCCCGAGGGCGGAAGCAGTATCGGTATCACCCAAAATATCGTGAATTCCGGGATCTGGTGAAATTCGACCGTATGCGGGCGTTCGGGCGCGTTCTTCCCCGAATCCGTAAGGTGGTTGGCCGGGATCTGGCCAGAAAAGGCCTGCCGAAGAGGAAAGTCCTGGCCGCAATCGTCAAGCTTCTAGAAACCACTTACATCCGGGTCGGCAACGAAGAGTACGCGGAGGAGAACGGATCATTTGGGTTAACTACTCTTCGCAATCAGCACGTTCAAATTCTGGGAGACATGCTGAAGTTCAAGTTCCGAGGCAAGAGCGCCCAGCATCACGAGATCACCGTCGAGGATTCTCGTTTGGCCCGTATACTCCGGAGATGCAAAGATTTGCCCGGCAGCGCTTTGTTCGAGTACATCGACGATAACGGTGAAACGCAGACCATTGAATCCGGCGATGTGAACGAGTATCTGCGAGAAATTACTCGAGCCGACTTCACGGCCAAGGATTTTCGAACCTGGGGAGGCACATGTCTGGCCGCCAATTTTCTGATCGAGAAGTGTGGGGGCGCGGGGGACCAGGAAACGAAAGCGGCACTAGTGGACGTAGTCAAAGACGTGGCCTGCAAACTCGGGAACAAACCCTCGACTTGCAAAAAATATTACATACATCCGGCAATCATGGATTGCTACTCATCAGGCAACCTTCGACAATTAGCCGAGAAGTTTCGGGATAGCCGCAGCAACTACTTGTACGAGCAAATTGTGCTGTCACTTCTCACACCCTTGAAGCGGATCCGGGTAGCGAAAGCAGCGTGATGCCTCAAAAATCCGAAGTAGTGGTTATCACAGGGGCATCCGCGGGAGTAGGCCGAGCTGTAGCTCGCGAATTCGCGAAACGCCGGGCGTCAATCGGTTTGATAGCCAGGGGCAAGCAGCGTCTGGAAGACGCAAAACGAGAAGTGGAACAATACGGCGGGAAGGCCCTCGTCTTGCCGGCCGACGTGGCGAACGCGGCGGAAGTGGAGCAGGCCGCGCAAAAAGTAGAGAGCGAATTCGGTCACATCGATATTTGGGTCAATGACGCGATGACTACGATCTTCGCGCCGATTACTGAAATTCAGCCAGACGAGTACAAGCGCGCTACGGAGGTGACGTATCTCGGATGCGTTTACGGGACCATGGCGGCATTGAAACGCATGCTTCCTCGCAATCGAGGCACAATCGTGCAAATTGGATCTGCCCTGGCATACCGCTCCATTCCACTGCAAGCGCTTTACTGCGGCGCCAAGCACGCGATCGTTGGATTTACGGATTCACTGCGATGCGAGCTCATTCATAGCAAGAGTGATGTCCATGTGACCGTCGTGCATTTGCCTGCCATGAACACACCTCAATTCAGTTGGTGCAGGACGCGCCTTCCGAACCATCCTCAGCCTGTGCCGCCGATATTCGAGCCGGAAGTAGCTGCGAAGGCGATCTACTGGGCGGCGCATCACAAGAGGCGGGAGGTTTTCGTTGGCGGTCCCACGGTCACGGCAATTTACGGCCAGGACATTGCTCCTGGATTTGCAGATTGGTATTTGGGTACCCACGGTTATGAGGCTCAGCAGACCTCGCAACCTGTAGCTTCCGACAGAGCTGATAACCTGTTTCAGCCCGTATCCGGAGATTATGCTGGGGACGGTATTTTCGTAGAGCAGGCCAAGAGATTCAGCCTGCAGAACTGGATGGACATGCACCGCACGCCGCTGGCTCTTGCAACTGCAGGTTTGATCGGAATTGGTGCTTGGCTGTGGAAGCGCGGAATTGCTTAGCAGCCGCTGCCCAAGCTAAGGTCAATAGGGGAGAAACACTTATGCAAGTCACTCGTCGTGATTTCACACGCGCGATCGGCGGTGTCGCTGCGCTCTCACGATTTGCCGCGGCTTCTAGCCAGGATCAGCAAAGCCAGGGAAGGAAACTAGGCTACTGTATCGTCGGCCTTGGCCGAATTTCGATGGGACATTTCATGCCTGCCTGCAAGATGTCCCAGAAATCTCAGGTGACAGCCCTTGTAAGCGGCCACCGTGATAAGGCGGAAAAAATGGCGGCGCAATACGGCGTCCCCACGAAGAACATCTACAGCTACGAGAATTACAACGAGATCGCCGGCAATAAGGACATCGATGCGGTTTATATCGCGCTGCCTAACAGCATGCACGCGGAATACACTATTCGCGCGGCTAATGCCGATAAGCACGTGCTCTGTGAGAAACCGATGGCCACGAGCGTAAAAGATAGCCAGGCAATGATTGATGCGTGCAAGGCAGCCAATAAGAAGCTCATGATCGCTTACCGCTGCCAATATGAGCCAACCAATCTGCGCGCAATCCAAATGATTCGTGATGGACAGTTAGGAACGATCCAGGCAATCGAGAGCGCGAACGGGTTTAACGAGCACGCGGGCGAGTGGCGTCTCAATAAGAAATTGGCTGGAGGCGGTCCATTAATGGATGTCGGCATTTATTCGCTGAATGCCTGCCGCTACTTAACAGGTGAAAACCCGATTCACCTGGAGGGATATTGCTCCGTGATCGACCAGGACGGCCGGTTCAAAGAAGTGGAAGAAAACGTTTCCTGGGCCATGACATTTCCTTCCGGCATCGTGGCGAGTTGCAATACTACTTACGGCGCGAATATGCCCGGCTTCTTCCGCGTGCACGGGTCGAAGGGCATGATCCACATGGAACCCGCTTTCGCTTACGACGGGCTGCGCCTCAAAGCCGAGATCGAGGGTGAACCGCCGATTGACGAACCGAACAACCAGAAGGACCCCTACCAGTTCGTGCTCGAAGCAGATGATTTCGCAGACTGCGTCTTCGGGAGCAAGGAACCAAAAGCAAATGGCGAAGAAGGCCTGCGGGACATGCAGTACATGGCGCAAATCTACAAGTCGTGCGGCCGAAGCACGTCATGAAATCTTGTTAGAGGTGCAGCACGGTAACGTAAAGAGCATTCAGATCCTGCATCCGGCTGCGGGTGAGCTGAATGCGGCAGCCCGTTACGGCTGCGATCCTTATGGTCCCCGAGCGGTAGAAGTTGTCAACGGCATCGCAAGCCGAAGTCGAATACTTCTCCCACTGCGCTTGCGAACTATCGAGTTGTTGGGCAGCTTCCGACCCGGGATTTAGGAGACTACGAAGGCTTTCATAGAACGCACGGAAGTTGCTCTCTGTTTTTTCTGCAACGCCACTCAGGCAGCCGTTTATTTCGATGGTGTTCTTGGCGTCGCCACAATCTTTGCCGATTTGAGCACTCTCAAATTGTAGGGCCGTAGCTGCCGTTTTCTGATACGAGGCCGGGTCTTCGCCCCTCAGTGGACACAGCGTAAGGAGAAATAAAAACGAACCGAACAGGTGCAACCGATTCATCCCTGGAGCATACAGCATTCCTTGCCAGGTAACGCGCTAACCGTCAATCGAGTTGCGCATAGTCGATTCGCGGCTGCGAGGACCGTTGCCGACCAACTGGACACGACCGCATAGGTCAGCTTGGCTCATTTGGACTGCTCGGCCGCATGCTTCAGCGCTGCGAGCCACTCTGTGTCCGTTTCGGCAAGTTTTCCTGACGGAAATACTTGCGCCATAAAAGGGCCATCCATCGACTCTTTGACAGTAACCACGGTTTGTCTCTCGCCTGTTGGCTTCAGTTCCCAAACGTGTATCGCTTTGGCCGTTAATGCTGTTCCGGTCCAACTAAGCCGGCGGTTTGGTTCGAGGAGCTGGACTTGCGAGTGTATGGTTGTCCCGCCTGTGCTCCAGACAAAACTCGTATTACGTGCGAGAGGGCCGGACGCCACTACTTTTTCAATCTGATGGTTCCATTTCGGCCACGAGGACGCGTCCACCAGGAGTGTCCATATGGTAGCTGGCGAAGCCGCGATTTGCGTCGTCACTTCCGCTTTAACCGGTGCGTGTTCATCTATAGATCCAGCACGCGCCAGACCGTTCAATACATTAAGCCGCTCTCCGCATGAAGCAGCCAGGGAGGCAACCAGGAGGAATGGCACAGCCGAGCGCGCGCGTCGCCTACCCTCTCTATCTCTGAACATTAAGTCACGGTTTCAAGAATACGATACGAGAATCGGCAGCCCAGCATTCACGCCCAACCAACTAAAACCTGAGGCTGCTACGTGACCACTCTGCGCAAAAACGTACGTGTTCCCATCACAAAGACCAGAAGAACAGACAATCCTAAAGCGAAAAGAGTCCAGGGCAGAGCCAATGCCGGAAAGTTTTGTCCATTGATGGGCGGGACCATCGAATATCGCAAGCCCTCGGCCGCGTAGGTGAGCGGATTAAACAACGTGATTACCTGAAACCACCGAATGTTGCTCAGCGCTCCCCACGGATAGTACGTACAACCCGTAAAGAGGAGCGGCGTGAAAATAAGCGTGAACATCAAGCTGATCTGATCCGGCCTGATGATGGTGCCCATCAATAAGCCAATGGTCGAGCCGACAACTGCCGTAAGGATGACCATTCCGATCAACACAGGAATGCGGTCCGAGCGAACCGCGAAGCCGCTGCCGAGAATCCACCAGCCGAGCGGAAATATGACGGAGCTCGCGATGGCCCCGCGCATGGCTCCAAACAGCACTTTTTCGAGCGCCACCCACCAAACCGGCAAGGGTGAAAGCAGGCGGTCGTCGATTTCGCGAGCGAATCCGAGATCGAGAACCAGTGGAAGCGTCACGCCTTGCATCGCCGCAATCATTCCAGTTAGCGCTACGATGCCGGGGAGCATCAGTGCGGCGAAATTTCCCGCAGCCAAACCTATTCCGGGCAAAACCTTCCCGAAAATGAAAAGGAAAAACAGCGGCTGCATCAACGCCTGTAGGAGAAACGGAACGAACTCGCGCCGCGTGACCAGCATGTCGCGCTGCAGAATCGCGAAGAATGCCTGAACGGCGAGACTAGTGCGGTTCGTAATCCGTGAGGAGTATGAATGCGCCAGAGCCGGCGCGGCAGACGTAAGACCAGCCATATTAATCAATCGCGCACAACGGGCACCAATCGCCCTGTGCGCCCTCTACTTATTAACCCGCGCACAACGGGCACCGATCGCCCTGTGCGCTCTAACGAAGATGCCTCCCGGTGAGAAAAATAAATACTTCTTCGAGCGTTGGTTGCTTGATGCTAAGATCGCGGACTTCCGCGCCAGAAGATAAAACAGCCTGCGCCGCCGGCCCAATCAGAATGTTCGCATTCGTCGCATAAACACGGAAATCAAGAGATCCAGGTTCCGCTTCCTGGCCGTTTGACGCAGTTGGCGCATCCGCGCCTTTCTCCACTTTGGTTACGCCTGCCATGGCAGTCAGGGCCTCGGCCACACGGTCGCGGATTTCGATAGAGCGCGATGGTTCAGCGAATGCCCTCACTTCGAGCACTGTCCCGCCGGGAATCAACTTCTTCAGCTCTGATGAGGTGTCATTCACCAGAATCTTTCCGTGATCCATGATCGCGATGCGGTTGCAGAGCCTGTCTGCCTCATCCATGTCGTGGGTGGTGAGCAGTATCGTCAGGCCTTGCGCATTCAGATCGCGAATCCGCTCCCAAAGAAAAAGCCGCGATTGCGGATCCAGATTATTTGTCGGCTCGTCAAGGAATAACACGTCCGGGGCATGCATAAGCGCTCGAGCGATCATCAGCCGTTGCACCATTCCGCCGGAGTACTGATTCACTTTGTCGTTCTTCCGCTCACCCAGGCCGAGTTCATCCAAGAGGCGATCGGCCAGCATTTCGCGTTGCTTTCGCTGCACGCCATGATATGCGGCGTGAAACGTTAAAATTTCGCGCACTCTCAAACTACGATCGAGATTGCTTTGCTGCGGCACCACCGCGATGCGCTGCTTGACTTCAATCGGATCGCCCGCGACATCAACGCTCATGATGGAAACGGATCCCTCGGTCGGGACGATGGCTGTCGTGAGCACCCCGATGGTTGTCGTCTTGCCGGCTCCGTTCGGGCCAAGCAGGCCGAAAATCTCTCCCCGCGACACCTCGAAAGAAACGCCATCCACTGCGTTCACCTTCGATTTCGTATATCGCTTCACCAGATTGCGGACTCCAATCGCCGGCGCCTCGCCCGCTCCATTGCTGCTGATTGTTTGAGTGCTCATGACGTGGGAAGATTTTTCGTCTCTTCCGCCATTCTCCCCAACAGCCTTGTGAGCGACGTGAACATGTCGATGGGCACTGGGAAAACGACCGTCGTGTTCTTTTCAGCGCCGATTTCTACCAGCGTCTGCAAATAGCGCAGCTGGATCGCTACAGGTTGTGTTTGGATGGTTTGCGCGGCCATGCTCAACTTCTCGGCAGCAAGATATTCGCCTTCTGCGTGGATGATCTTCGCCCGGCGCTCCCGTTCCGCCTCCGCCTGACGAGCAATCGCCCGAATCATCTGGTCCGGCAAATCCACCTGCTTCACTTCAACCAGCGTCACCTTCACGCCCCAGGGTCCGGTATGCTGATCGAGCACTGCCTGCAAGCGAACATTGATCTTCTCGCGCTGGCTCAGCAGCTCGTCCAATTCAACTTCGCCCAGGACGCTCCGCAACGTGGTCTGCGCGAGCTGGCTGGTAGCGTACAGGAAATTCGTAACCTCAATGACCGCTTTTACCGGATCGAGAACCCGAAAGTAAATAACGGCGTTCACCTTCACCGTCACGTTGTCACGGGTTACCAGATCCTGCGGCGGCACCTCCATCGCTTCAATGCGTAAAGACGTTCGGACGATTCGATCGAGCGGCGCGAAGACCAGGATGATGCCCGGCCCTTTCGGTTCCCGCAGCACGCGGCCCAGCCGGAAAATCACTCCGCGCTCATACTCGGCCAGAATTTTCACCGACGAGATCAGGTAGAAAACCAGAATGATGATCAGGATGAGCACGCCGCCCGAAAAAAACTGACCGAGCACGGACATTTTTAAGCCTCCTTCACGTATGTAACTAGTTCGTCCACGCGTTCTATGCGGACACGCTTCCCGGCTGGAATCGTATGATCGCTTCGCGCCTGCCAATATTCGCCAT
The DNA here is from genome assembly GCA_963758245.1 of uncultured Acidobacteriaceae bacterium. Classification (GTDB taxonomy): domain Bacteria; phylum Acidobacteriota; class Terriglobia; order Bryobacterales; family Bryobacteraceae; genus Bog-105. The sequence goes on from CAVWUV010000011.1 coordinate 494,011, forward strand.
GCACAAAAACGGTGCCTTGCTGATCAATCTCGGTCCTCGAAACGCCGATCTCTCCAACCAGGCTTTCCAATCCAGTCAGGTGTTTGCTCTTACGCGTGCGCATCGCGAGAGAGGCAAGAAAAATCGTGATAATCCCGAATGCCAGGGAAACGGCTATTGCCAAACCGGGCGTCACGCGTCGTGGTCCTTGGAATAGCGCGATTGCGCCGAATGCAAACAAGATCGTTCCAGCAACACCCGAAATCATATGCGTGTAGTACTTGAACTCAATCGTCAGAAGAAGCACCGCCAGAACAAGAAGTGTAAGACCGTACCAGGTCGGCGAGTCTTGGTAAAGGCCATACGCGCCGGCGCACACGAGCAGCACGCCCAGAACACCCGGCACAATCATGCCAGGCGCATGCAGCTCCCAATAGATGCCGAGAGCTCCCAGCACCAGCAGAAGAAACGCGACGTTCGGATCAGCTATTGCCGTGGCCACCATGTCATACCAGTTTGCCAGTTCCGCCAGTCTGAATGAAGTTTAACGGCTGTCATCTTAAACCATCTCACGGGCCACGCGTCTTTGGCAGTAGAGGCGATAAGACCTCAAGGAGAAATCATCATGAAACGACAAATCTTTACCTTAGCCCTTTCCACCCTTTTTGGACTGGGCGCGGCCATTGCAGCCCCTCAGACTCAGGATCAATCCGCAACGCAACAGAGCAGTCAACCAGCGGCGCGGCATCAAGCTGATCCGAACCGGCAGATCCGAATGCTCACCAAGCGGCTGAATCTCACTGCAGATCAGCAGAATCAAATTTTGCCGATCCTGACCAGCCGTAACGACCAGATGCAGAGCATCCGCAACGATGCCTCGCTTTCGGCTCAGGATCGCCGAACGAAGATGCGTGCCATCAGGGAAGACGCCGACGCCAAAGTCCGCGCGGTATTGACCGACGACCAAAAGAAGTCTTACGACGAAATGCAACAGCAGATGCGCGAGCGGATGGAGCAGCACCGGCAGGAACGGCAACAGAACGCCACCCCGCAAACCGGGACAGTCGGCTAAAGAATTCGGATGTCTAAGCCGTTAGAACTGATATTGGAGTACACGAGTAACAACGGAGGGATTGACTATGAATAAGCTCATTTCCACAGCAGTACTCGGCATCGCACTCGCGGTTGGTTCGGCGAATGCGCAAGTCTATGTCCGCATCGGGCCGCCGCCACCACGTAGAGAAGTGATTGTGGCACAACCTGGACCGAATTACGTCTGGGTTCCCGGATACCATCGCTGGGAGGGCAATGCCTACGTTTGGGTGCCTGGAACCTGGGTAGTTCCACCTCAGCCGTACTACCATCGCTGGGTCGCAGGCCATTGGAGACACACCTGGCACGGATGGGTTTGGGTCGAGGGCCACTGGCGCAGATAACACACTGACTTTGGGTGCGGGGTTTACCCGCACCCTTTAGCTTCCGGACGGTGATTCGGCGTGCACAATCTTGCCCGGCTTAACCGGAGACTTCTCGAACTTTTGCTGCTCTCCTGGCCGGGTCTTTTTCTGTAAACCTTCCAGCTTCACTGGCCGGCCGGATCGCATAGATTCAAGCAACGCTTGAACGATTCGTACATCCGCCAGACCCTCGTAACCAGAAGGCTCCGGCTCAGTATTGTCCAGCACGCACTGCGAAAAGTATTCGAGCTCAGCGCCGAACTGGTCCACCTTGTCGAACGAAGTCTCTTTCTCCTTTCCCTCAATTTTGACTTTCATCTTTAACTGCTCGTGATAGTCATAGGCGGGTTGCAGCCAAAGCTCGCCTTTTGTGCCGACAACCTGATAAGCATCCGCAGCGGCAGCGCCAAAACTGGATGTGATTATGGCGAGACGGTCCCCCGGAAACCGCAGAATACCCGAAGCCGTCTCATGCACTTCCGTAAATCGCGGATCTCCGCTATTGGCGCCTGCCCCAATTACCTCAACGGGTTCATCTCGAAAAATATATCTGCTTGCGTTAATCGGGTAAACACCCATGTCCATCAGCGGCCCGCCCCCAAGATCTTTCTTCAGCCGCACGTTTCCTTCCGCGACCTGCTGGCTGAATACCGAACTGAAAATTCTCAGATCGCCGATCTCGCCCTTTTGGATCATTTCGATCACCTTCAGGTTCGCGGGTTCGAAATGCAGCCGGTAAGCAATCATCAGCTTCACGTTATTCTGTTCCGCAGCGCGAATCATCTCTTCGCATTCCGCGACGTTGTCGGCCATCGGCTTTTCACACAGCACATGGATTCCGGCCTTCGCCGCGCGAACGGTATAGTCCTTATGCATGCTGTTCGGCAGCGCGATATAAACTGCGTCAATGCTGCCGCTGCTTAGGAGAGCATCGTAACCTTCGTATCCCAGCGTTTGCGAAACCCCGTACTTGTTGCCCAGCTCTTCCGCTTTTTCGGGATCATCCGTGACAAACGCCACCAGCTCCGAATTCTTCGTGTTCTTGAACGCCGGCAGCACGACTTCTTGCGAAATCCAGCCGAGCCCCACCACCGCATACCGAATCTTCTTGGTATCGCTATCGCCGAACAATGCCATCTGAAACTCCTCTCATTTCGCTGGATGCGATTGCGGGTGCCATGTTTCAGATTCAGTTCCCTTACGCGAGCGCGGCAACGAACGATCTGTGCTAATATGGCGGGATGCGACATGTCGCAATACAACATGACGCCGGGGACAGTAAGCCGCTGAGCGAACCGGTTCTCCTGATCCTGATGAGCCTGGCGGATCAGCCTCGTCACGGGTACGCGCTCATTAAAGATATCGAGCATCTCAGCAATGGCCGAGTCCGATTGAGCACCGGGACGCTTTATGGAGCCTTGCGTAGGCTCCTTCAGGACGCGTGGATTGAGCGTTTTGAGCAAGAAGACACGTCCCGAGAGAAACAGGCTTACAAATTGACTCCATCCGGACGCGGGCAATTAAAGGCGGAGTTGGATCGGATGAAACAACTCACGCATGCAGCGCGCGCCCGCCTGCGAGCGAAAGAGGCATGAAGCAAATATGAAACGAGCCTACGAAATGTTGCTTGGACTCTACCCGGCAGATTACAGGGCGTTCTTTGCCGCTGCCATGCTGAATGCCTTTGAGAAAGCCCTGGAGGAGCGCCGACGCGACCGGCAAGTCGTGCTCGCTCGGTTCGTATTCGCCGAACTCAAAGGAATCGCGATCGGAGCTGGGGCCGAATGGATTTCAAAACTCACCTCGGAAAAATCCATCAGGGGCCGCTGCCTGCCGGATGTTCGGATGATGCGGCCTCCCGGCGTCACTCGGGAAGACTGGTTCCTCGGCGGACGGCGCGGCGAATGCTCATCGGACATTTCGCGGTAGGTCTAATAGCCAAACGCGTTGAGCCGAGGCTTTCGCTCGGCACAACCATGCTTGCGTCCGTGCTCCCCGATCTGTTATGGGGCGTCTTCCTGATTGTTGGGATCGAACATGTGCTCCTCAAGCCCGGTATCGGAGCAGCGAATTATCTCGGAGCTTCTGAGATCTCCCTTAGTCACAGCCTTTTGATGGATGCACTTTGGGCCGCTCTGTTTGCAATGGGCTACTTCCTACGGCGCCACTACGCTCGAGGCGCTTGGGTATTGTTCGGGGCCGTTCTCAGCCATTGGCTGCTCGATTTCGTGAGTCACAGACCGGACATGCCGCTCGCGCCCGGGGTACACAGGTATTTTGGACTCGGCCTTTGGAATTCGGTTCCCGCGACCCTCGTTGTGGAGGGCGGCTTCTGGGTAATCGCCATAATTCTCTACGCGCGTGCCACGTGCCCTAAAAATCGCGCAGGCGTATACGGGTTCTGGAGTGTAGTCACTCTCGTCGCACTTCCCTGGTACAGCAACATCGCGGGGCCGCCGCCGCAGAGTCCTCGTGGGGCTGGAGTCGGGAGCCTGATCTTCTTCTCGCTTGTTGTCGCGTGGGCATACTGGATAAATCGCCTCCGCCTTCCGCGGAGTGCTTCAGGGTAGAGTTTCATTAGCTGGTAATTGGGCTTAACCGTTCCCGCTCAGGAACTTAGATAGATGAGTACTTCTGGTACTATCGTCCCCTGGTATTCCGTACTGGGTACAGGTTATCCTTGGTTGCTCGTACGCAAAAACCAAGGTGAGGTTCATGACCCAGAAAAAAGAAGAAGCAGTAGAACTGCGTCAACCGGCGCACTTTTCCCAAGGGCGGTCTATATGGCTCTCCGCCTTTCTCCTGATCCTGGTACCCGCTGCCGTCCTTCCGGCCAGTACGGCCACCGGACAGTTGATCGCCAACAACACCCCCAATCTCGGGACGAAAGCGAAGAATCTTGGGCCGGCAAATTCGGCGGAGATCATAGACGTCAGCATTCGGCTGAATCTGCACAACCAAGCCGCGCTGGATTCTTTAGCCGAGGAGCTCTACAACCCCGCGTCCTCCCATTATCATGACTGGCTGCAGCGTGCCGACTTCGCGGCCAAATTTGCTCCCACAGCGCAAGAGGTCCGTACCGTGGGAGAGTTCCTGTCATCTCACAACCTGCCCGTCGTCGCTGTGGGTCCCTATAATTTATTCGTCCGCGCGCGGGGCACGGTCGCGAATGTACAGAAGGCATTCCACGTCCAAATCAATACATTCGAGGTGAACGGCAAAGCTTACCGCGCCAATACGAGCGACCCCTACGTGGAAGGACCTGCTGCTGCCGTGACGCGATCGGTTTCTGGGCTGGACAATCTGGAATATCAGCATCCTTTAGTGCAGCGAACTATTCCGAAGTCGCCCTCCAAACCCGGCATGCAAGCCGCCGCTGCTCCCGCGGATTCCAGTTTCTTCACTTCGGACTGCTTCACGGGCGTGAAGACTGAAACGTTTGACTCGGGCGGCGTGCCCCCAGTCGGCACCTATAAAGGCAACACCTATAATGGCACTCAGAACAGCGCTGGCTGCGGCTACACCCCCGCGGAGATTCACACGGCATACAACTTGGGTGGGCTATACAGTGAAGGGCACGACGGCACCGGTCAGACCGTGGTCATTATCGACTGGTGTGGCTCGGAGACGATTAGGGGTGATGCGAACGCCTTCTCGGCGAGATTTGGCCTGCCTGCTCTGACTTCATCGAACTTCCATATCCTCTATTCTTTTACGACACCGACGTGCGCGGCCCCCGACCCCGAAATCAACATAGATGTCGAATGGGCCCACGCTATCGCTCCCGGCGCGAACATTGACCTGGTGGTCCCGCCCTCGGCCAGCTTTATGGATGTCGACGATGCCGAGCTTTTCGCGATTGCCAACGGCTTAGGTAATGTCATTTCGGGGAGCTACGGAAGCGAAGAGATCTTCACTCCTATCGCAACGCTGAATGAGGAGAATCTCATTAACGAAATTGCTGCCGCTCTGGGCATTTCCGCCAATTTCGCAACCGGCGACTCTGGCGACTACACTTTCGACATAGGTCCGCCATTTGAGCCTCCCTCAGTCATCGCCCCGGCCGATTCTCCGTGGGCAACGGGAGTTGGCGGCGTCAGCCTGGCATTAAAGTCAGACAACACCATGGCTTGGCAAGCTGGATGGGGGACTAACGAGACCCTCCTCGTAGAACCGGGAATCGTTTTTGATCCTCCGCTCAACTTTGGTTTCAACTACGGCTCCGGCGGAGGGCCAAGCGCAGTCTTCGGAAAGCCTTCCTTCCAGAGCAAATTACCCGGAAAATACCGCTTGCTTCCGGACATCTCCTGGTTGGGTGATCCCTTCACAGGAGCGATTATCGCGATCAGCGAGCCCTTCGTTTATCCGCCACTGGAGTGGACAGTTTATGGAGGTACCAGCTTAGCAACGCCGATGTTCTCCGGCTTATGGGCGATCGCTAATCAGGAAGCCGGTATGCCCCTCGGGCAAGCCGCACGGCACCTCTATTCCATGCCCCCAGGAAACATCACCGATGTGGTTCCCGTCAGCTCGCCCACCAATGTCACTGCAAGCATCACGGATGCTTTTGGCACAACAACCAATTTCACTGCAGCTCAATTGGCCGCGCCGCTGGACGGTACCACGGCGTTCTATAGCGCGCTTTGGAACATTCCCCTGGAACAGGACTTCGCCTATGTGATCACGTTCGGCACGGACAGCGGCCTCAAGACCGCCCCGGGCTGGGATGACGTGACCGGTTTGGGAACACCCAACGGGAAGACTTTCGCCGACTATTTCAACTCGGGCAGGTAACTAGGCCCAGCCCGCAAACCCAAAAAACTGCGCGAGGCCTCACAAGCTTCGCGCAACCCTTGTCTTCTTTTGGTGCGGATGAGAGGACTTGAACCTCCACAAGGTTGCACTATGCACCTGGTAAGGAGGAGGGTTTGTGCGTAGAATCGAAGCATGGACAACTGGCGAGAGCGGATCAGCGTAGATCCTCGTGTTTGCCACGGGAAAGCGTGCATCCGAGGAACCAGAGTGATGGTTTCCGTTGTTCTGGACAACATCGCAGCAGGAGTGGACCGTTCAGAAATTCTTGCGAGCTACCCTTCATTGAAGCTACCTGATATCGATGCAGCTTTGGCGTATGCGGCTGAATTGGTCCGCGAGAGCACAGCGGATCTTCCGCTCGAGCTGAGTGCGTGAAGAGAGTTCGACGACCTAGTCGCATTTGCGTGAGTGCGCCCCTTAATGCACCAGATCGTCCTCGTTCAGGGCTCTTCTCCCAGGCTGAGTCAAAATCCCAAGCGTGTCTTTTGAATGATTTTCCGAGAACGATATTAGAAAGCCGAGGTCAAGACGCTACCGGGATAATGAGCGGGGCGCTTTGATCGAGACCGGTACCCGCTTTAAAAAAGTCCAAAAAGTCGTCGTCCTCGAGTAAGCATTGTCGAGCCCACCACCTCTTCCGGTCACAGACCTTCAGCTCATGTGCGAACGCAATCAAAAATTGGCGTCGGATATGCATCGCGTTTCCTTGCATCCAGCGTTGATGTCCAAACATCGAAATCCAATGCTGGAATGGACGTGTGACAGGCACCAGCGAAGGATTTATGCGCTGCAGCCCTTCCGTTAATGGTTGCCAAGCAAATATATAATCGCCTGAGTCCAGATGGCGCGCAAATTTAACAAGTTCGGTCATACTGTGCGCATCGATGGGCTTACATTTGGCCACTCGGCGTCGTAGTTCCGGAGTCCACGGCGACTCTGATGCCCAGATAGACCATGGGACCCGGTCGTGAACCATATGTAACCATTGCTCCGTACATGAGGATTCGGTGTAAATAACGACGCAGTTCTGCTTTCCCCGCCGCTGTCCGCCTGTTTGCTGCAACAATACCTGCTCCTCGGCGTGAATAGGCGCTAGAAGGGAATATTCTAATACCTTGTCGTAACCGTGCAAAAAAAATGGTGCATTGGCGGTCACAACGAAATCAAAACGAGCATCGCTATACAGACCTTCGACCTGCTGCCTGCCACTCGTGTCTTCCTGATGTATCCGCAGCTTAGTTAGTCCGTATTTCCTTTTCAGACTGAGTAGAGCTGCTAAAGCTGCGACCTCGATGCACTCACAATTAATGAGAAGTCCCTCGGCTGCGCAATACTGTATAAACTCTCTACAGAGCTGCTCAATCTCTGGATGTGGTTGCGCTGGCGCGTTCAGCGCTTGCGGGATTATTAGGCTTTCGAATTCTTTCACAACAGCATAACCCATCCGCTGACGTTGAGTGTGCTCCAGCATGAATTCCACCGAGGCAAGAACCTCTTTGGTAACAGCACGGAAGTCTTCCCGACGGTGAAGAACTACGTACCGCAGGTCCTGATGAAATTTTGCTAACGCGAGGTCGAAGAGTTCCGGAACACCCTGGGCATTCGCAGGTGCGACGAGATGAAAGGAGCGAATATCACGGACCGAATGCTCTTGACGCGACTGCTCAGTGATATCCAGCAGTTCAACCGGCCTTCTGGATTCGGCCCGCGACTTTTCTTGTGAAGACCGAGCAATTAGCTGCTTATCTCGAATGGCTCTGCGGATACCAGCTTCGATATCTTGAAATGCAAGATCACGATTTTCGAACGTCGTGACCGGTTTCCCATGTTTTGGGAGTGCCTGAAGTTTGGCGAAAATCGCCGATTGCCAGTTGACCGGGCGAAGGATTATCGGAATCACCAAAGCGTCGCCTCTATCGTGTCGCTCAAGTGCCGCTCTCATTTCCATATCGAAGCAGTAATCGGAGGCAAGGAAGTCCGGGCTGATCAAAAGCAGGATGATGTCGGCACTCCGCGCATGTTCATTAATCTGGTTCGCCCATTCTTGTCCCGCGCCGATCTGACGATCGTGCCAGCTGCTCAGAAGGCCTTGTCTCTCCAACAGTTTTAACTGCTTCGCCAACTCATCTCGAAGCTTCTCATCTTTATGCGAATAGGAGAAAAACAACTCAGCTGATTTGAGAGGACGAGCGTGCTCTTCCATCTTGTCTACCCATTCTTGTGAGCTTTTTAGTATATCTGGCAAACCTCCATCATATGCTTCAAAGTCCCCGCCCAGCACCGATTGCATAGAGCGTGACCAGAGTTTTTCCAGGCGATCAATCGCGTGATCCCCAAGTGAGCATGCGGCTCCAGGTGGGGAATCCGGAACTGAGCGGATGATGTTTTGCACTAACTCACGATTCGCGGCGCCTTAACGAACGCAAGCCTTTCCGTCCAACTGCTTCACGGTAAATTTGGGCACGCGAGCACGAAGACTTGATGCCGTTCAACAAACTTGCATTCAATGAAAGCTGGCGTTCCCCACCTGATTGGGGGATCGCATCTTGCCGACGGCGTATGCACGTTGCGAGCTGTTCGGTTATCTAGCTCCTGCCGATGTCCATTTCCCCACCTTAGGTAAAGCTGATTCCATTAGAATTGTTAGTACTACGCGGCTTGCAAATCCAGAGATCCGTCCAATTTCAGGGTTCGGATCGCGAGGAGCGAAAATGGCAGGATCGGAAACTGAGGTCTATATCGATTTAACAGGAATTGGCCCTGATCTCGTTGCGGAGAAAGGGAGCCGTGCATCCATCGAATTCGCGGCCGCGCTCCGCGAAAAAATCATTCGCAATCTGGAGGCGTTTACCGAACCGCATCTTGTTGTTGAGGTGCACCAGATCGCTAGTGCATCTGCATCATCCAAAAGCGGTGGGGCAGCAGTCGTTCTTGGCGGCATCCTCATAAGCATCCTCGCTAGCGGTGGATATTCCATCACGCCTGAAAAGGCGACGCATCTTGTCCAGGGCATCTGGAACTCGATGAGACAACTCTTGCCCAAGAAAACGCACGTGAAGGTTACGTCTGGAAAGGTCACGATTGATATTGATGCAAATAGCCAGGAAGCAGCGCGAGTGCTTCTGCAAGCAGGCGCGGAAGTCCTCAACAATCTCCGTCGTGAGTCATCGAAATCCAGTAAAAAACCTACACGAGCCCTGACTTTGTCACCCCGAAAACGTTAACAATGTTTCAGCATCGGGTAGCCCTGTTATTTGGCATCGAACGGTACGACAACTACGCATCCTTACCTTGCGCACGGGGCGACATTGCTGGTTTGCCCGGCCATGTTGGCCTCGAAGAAGTGCTTTCGCATGGGCTCGGGAAGCACTCATTCGATGCTGTTCTTCCTTTTTTTAACTGCTCGACGAAGGAGTTGCAGTCAAAGATCAGGCAGACTATTGAAGATCTCAAAAGTGCAGATAAAGATACGCGCACGACATTACTTCTGTTGTACTTCTCCGGACACGGAGTAGCCGATGAGGACGAAGCACCAGAAGACCAGTTCCTAATCGCCGCATCCGACACGGAAGGTGATCACCCCAAACGTGGGCTTAGGTTCGATTGGTTGTTAAAACAGCTCCGACCGTTGAAAATGGCGGTCGTTTGCTGTGTCGATTGCTGCTATGGCGGAGCCGTGATTCCTGGAGCCGAGCACTATATGGCAGGGAAGCGGAACGCAGCAGTTTTCGCGTCGTGTTCCCCAAATGAACAGTCGTATTTTACAGAGGATCAAGCGCAAAGTCGATTCACTCGGTTTTTCATCGATTGTTTGCTTGGCAATGAACCTCTTGCTCTTGATCTTCGGGATGTTACAGCCCATTCATTCGCGGCGAGCATCGACAAACGCTTTCAGGATGCAATTCAAAGTCCAACGTGCTGGGTTGGTGAAAGCGACATTCTGCTTTCAAGGCCGCGCACCGCAGTTCGAGTTACCAAACGCCATGCTGAGGCCGCGATCAAAGACACGTTTAGGACGTACGTCGAAGGTAGAGTTCGAGAATACGCGGATTTTCCTGAATTGATTTCCGACGAATTTTACATTCGGAGCGCCTGTCAAACGTTCATCGTTGAAGGCTCTCCGCCCGAGAGGCATGCGGGAGAACCGACTTTACGTGGCACGCTCGAAGCGCTGGAGGACTGGTATAGCGCCGAAAATCAGCCGCTCGCCTTGCTCATGGGTGACACTGGAACCGGAAAAACCACGGCGCTCCGAAGATTCTGGTTTCAGCAAGCTCAATTGTGGCTCACCGATGGAGGGCGTCCTATTCCGTTCCTTCTTGACCTAAGGGTATTTGGCGGTATTCGACTCGCACCAATTACTCCCGAGCCCGAAGACTCCCCGAAGTCACTCACGATAGAAGACGAATCGTTCCGCAAGTTCAGAGCAGTTTTTTCTGATGTGATTCAGAACAGAGAAGGACTTGATGTATTCTGGCACGAGTTTGAGAGTCTTTGCCGCGAGGGGAAAATACTGTTGTTGTTTGATGGCCTAGACGAAATGGACACCGAGGGCCTCCAAGAAACACCAACGACGAACTTCCGCTTACTGATGGGTGTCCTAGGTCCAGCGACCAAAGCGGTGATCACTTGCCGTACGCACTATCTACGTAGCGAACTCGAATTAGTTGAACTTCTTGCGCGAGCGGTACAGCAGTCGTACGCCGTGCCCGAATTTGTTCTTATGCCTTTCAGCGCTACTCAAGTCACGGCGTATCTGCGACCTCGAGTCAATGCACAGGTGCTCGAGCAGTGGCATAGAGTTGTTCAGCGAGATTCGCTAGGATTGTCGAATCTGTGTCAACGCCCGTTTCTGTTAGCCGAACTCATTCGACACTTTGATGAAGTGATTGTTGAAGAACGTATTCGCCCGTCGCGGCTGTTTTATCAGTACCTCAGGACGTGGCTTCAACGTGATGACTGGCGCTTTCGTCGATTTCTGAACGATTTCAAAGATGCGGTTGAGCGAGATCGGGCCCGCCTTGATGAGTCGACGGGACGTGACGCGCCGAGATCTGATCTGCAGAGGTGGGACCACCGTATACTGGCAGGCTTCATTGAAATTCTTGCAGCTCATCTGTGGACGAACAACACCCTGAGCATCTCTGCCAAGAGTATTCCGACGATAATTCGTGCGCACTTACCCTCTGCTCCGGACGTTTTCGTCAGTTTTTTTGATTACGCAATCCGTACTTGCTCTTTCTTGACCAGAGCAGAAGAAGATGCGTATAGCTTTTTCGATAGTAGTGTCCTCGAGTACTTCGCGGTGCGCAAATTCCGCGATGACATATTGAACACCGCGTATCCCTGGGATTCGTCTCGAGATCGCGCCGCACCTCCAGTACCCCGCATCCCGGTTGAGCTTGGTAGTAGACCTCTTACCTCCAGGATGGCGGATATTCTTGCCGATGCGCTGCGAGGTGATGCTGAAGGTGCACGTCGCCGATTGGCGGAGATCATTCAGACGACCGCTGATAGAGTGCAGGCCAGTCCTCACACCTTGTATTACCTGGGCGGCAACTGCCTGTCCGTTTACGCTAGATTGAATGGCTTCACGATACCGAGCGACGCCGGGCGACTTAATCTTCGCGGAAAGTGGTTGAACGGAGCATTGCTTGAAGGGTGCAAGCTGTCCAGAGTTGATCTTTCGAGAAGCCTGCTCGAAGACGTAGACCTTCATCGCGCCGTGCTGCGCGATGCCTCTCTCTATGGAGCTCGACTGTACAATTGTCGCCTAAATGGAAGCGACCTACACGGCGTCCGTATTAATGGTGAAAAAGACGCTGTTATCGTCGCTTCTGATGCCTTCGACCTACGTGCCAGCGGAGCGCCCGAAGAACTGCGAGAAGTACATCGATTATCAAATTCCAAGAGTCCTGGCGCGCGAGTTTTCAGGCGACCTAAGCCTTCGAAAGGAGAGATGGTTTCGATCCCGGGGGGCCTGTTCTGGATGGGTACGAGTTCACGACTCGCGCAGCCATACGAAAGACCTCCCATTCCAGTACTCATTCAGCCGTTCTACTTGGACCTGCATCCAGTAACAAATCGCGAATTTTCCAGATTCATCGCCGCGAATCCCGAGTGGCGCAAGGACGCCGTAATCGATCGATTCGGTATTCCTTACTATCTTTGTTACTGGAGGAGTGATACACCGCCTGACGGGAAAGAAGATCATCCCGTCGTTTACGTTAACTGGTATGCGGCTGCGGCATATGCGGCATGGACCGGCAAACGTCTACCGACAGAAGCAGAGTGGGAATTCGCGCTCAGAGATGGCAATCACAATGAACGATGGGATTATCCGTATGGGCCCACTACTGACACCGGCATTGAAGACTGGATTCGCGGACAGTTTGAAGCGGCGAGAGCTTTGCCGGCAGAGCAACGAACGCTCGATGTAATCACGGATGTACAGAAGGCTCGGCAATCCAGGCATTATGGCCTAATCGATATGAACGGCAATGTCAATGAGTGGGTCCAGGATTGGTTCGCCGAGGATTTCCAACATTCCGAGAAGTTAGTGATACACCTGAAATCGAACGGTGAGGACTATCTGGAAGACTATTCTGGCACAGACGCAGGCAATCGAAAGGTCATTCGCGGTGGATCTTACCTTTTTGAGTACGACATGAACTGGACGCCGTTTACAACGTTCTATAGGCGTCCTTTGCCACCGGTGAATACGAATCAGGATTGTGGCTTCCGCTGTGCAGTGGGGCTCGAAGAATATGCTGCTCTGGCCTCATAGGGTGCTCTGTATAAGTGTTCTACGGGCATTTCATAGACGCAGCATCCAATTATTGGCACTAACAACGTGTATCAGGGAAGCCGGAGTTGTTTGATCACTCACAGGGGCGTTTCTAGTAACTTGAGTAACTCGTGCTGGGGCACGACGAAGTTGTCACAGATGCTGTAGGAAGAGTTGGCTTAGAGCTGGGTGGGCCCATACGACATGACGAAGGGCCGCAAGACAGCCGGTTTTGGAGGGCTCACTTATGACCGTGATGGCCACAGGGTCCGCGTATCTTCTTTTGGTCGTATTCGCGATTGTAATGTTCTTGGCGACGACAATCTTGTCGCGAGGACATAGATGGCAGACGACTGTTGGATTCATGGCTGCGGGCCGAAACGTAAATTGGGTCTTCGGCTCAGTGTCAATTGCAGTTTGTTGGATTTGGGCTCCTGCATTATTCGTTAGCGTACAAGAAGCGTTCCAGCAAGGAATTCCCGGCATCTTCTGGTTCACCTTTCCAAACGCGGTTTGCTTGATGATCGTAGCCCCGCTCGCAGTACGGATCCGCCGATTCCTGCCAGGCGGCTACACTCAACCCGAGTGGATCAGATACAGGTTTGACGAACGAACGCACAAGATGTATTTGGTTCCATTCTTCTGGTATCAGCTAATGGCTGTTACAGTGCAGCTATATGCGGGCGGCAGTATCTTTTCACTTCTAACAGGCGCACGAATTGAATACGTCATGCTGGTGCTTGCTACGACCACCTTGGCATACGGTGCCATCTCTGGTATGCGTGCATCTATCATCACGGATTTTCTGCAGTATGCACTCGTAATTGCTGGCGGTCTGATTGTGATTCCCTGGACGGTTTCAGCAGCGGGTGGCTGGTCGGCTGTTTCGGGTGGTTTGGGCGGCGTCAATGGCGCACATAGAAGTGTTTTTGACGCGCAAGTCGCATTTAATTTCGGAATCGTACAAACAATTGGACTGATCTCGGGCATGTTAGCGGATCAGCAGCATTGGCAGAGAGCTTTCACAATCAAGAGTCGCGAGCTTGTACGGTCCTATGTTGTCGGTGGCCTGCTGTTTGGAATCGTGCCGCTCTCGTTGGGCCTTTTGGGTTTCATCGGTGCGAACCCGCACCTTGGTATTACTTTGCCGAAGGGCGTTGATCCATCTATGATCGGTGTCGCGGTAATCACCCATTATTTGCCAGGTTGGGCAGTGGTCGCATTTCTCCTCATGTTGCTAGGCGGACTCTGCTCAACCTTGGATTCCGGCCTGGTCGCAGCGGCGTCGCTTTATGCGGTAAATTGTTTCAGATACTCGAAAATTGAGGAGACGGTACTCCATAAAGAACGCATCGGTGAGCGACTAAGCCCCGACCAGGAAATAGTGCACGCAAAGTTGGATAGCAAAATTCTTCGACGGGGCAGAACTGCGATGATCGGCGTCACCGTTGCAGGGCTGCTGGTCGCCCTCGCTGTGCTGTATATCCCCGGTTTCGGGCTTCAGTACCTCTGGTGGGTATTCAATACAGTGGCCGCGTGCATTGCGGTACCGACTGTTTTGAGCCTCTATTGGAAGAGGTTGAGTTCACGTGGGGTCTTTTGGGGAGTTATCGTTGCGTTCTGTTTGGGAATTCCAGTGTTTGTATACAGCAACGTCGAAAACATCCCGTGGCTCACCGTGGCATCTTCTCTGGGCATAGTGCTCATCACATTTATCTTTGCAGTTATTTTTCCAGAAAACGTTGACTCACCAGCAATCCTGGTCATGGACGAATCTCCCCCCGTCGCACAATAGCGCAGATGGATAACGCTGACGAATTTATCACGCGATCTCCGGTTAAAACTCTACATTAGGATCTTGTGTGCGCGTACGGAAGGCACCGACCGAGTTTAATCACGACTGGCTAGGCTGTTTTTTCGGTAGCAAACATCTCCGGTTTTCTCGATTTGACCTAAACTGCTTTATCGCCATCGACTTGACGCGCCCGGCTGGACTCGAACCAGCGACCTTCCCTAAACGGGGACGATCCAGGTCTCAGATTCGCAGGTCACAGGTAGGGAATTAAGAAGACCGATGATGACCTGCGTCGAACTGAGTCGGTCGTTTGCCGTAGCAAACATCCTCGATCACTTCCGATGCTCAAGTGCTTCGCGCTGAGGAGGTTGGCGTGTCCGGCTGGCATCGAAGCATCGATCTTCTGCTCCGGACGCAAACGCTTCATCAGCTGCGGATTTGAAAGCAAAAGTTCTCGCCCCGATTGAACAGCACAGAGCTAAATGCCAGAGCGACTTCGACTTCTTACGCGAATGTAGCGAGAGTTGGTGCGGATGAGAGGACTTGAACCTCCACGTCCTTTCGAACACTAGAACCTGAATCTAGCGCGTCTGCCAATTCCGCCACATCCGCAAGGTAGGTGGACCCTCATTATTGTAATCTAGCCGTGCTACCATCACGCGCAAGCACATGCTCCGGCCCATCTGGTTCGCTCTTCTCGTTTCCTTCTGCCTGCCCGTTCCCCGCGGCTTCGGCGCCGAGCCGGTACGTCTCATCCTCGATACCGATATCGGCAATGACGTCGATGACGCGCTCGCGCTCGCTATGATTCATGCGCTCCAGAATCGCGCCGAGGTCCGCCTTCTCGCCGTGACCATCACGAAAGATAACCGGTTTGCCGCGCCTTTCGTCGATCTGGTCAACACTTTTTACGGCCGGCCCGACATCCCCATCGGTGTTGTTCATAAAGGGAAAACTCGCCAGGATTCGCCTATGCTGGAAATCCCGGATCAGCGCCGTGACTCGAGTGGACGTTACGTCTATCCACACCGGCTCGAAGATGGATCGCAAGCTCCGGACGCTGTCCAGCTTCTCACTCGAATCCTTTCTGATCAGCCCGACCACTCGGTAACCATCGCGCAAATCGGTTTCAGTACGAATCTGGCGCGCCTTCTGAAAACGCCCGGCGGCCGCGAACTCATCCTGCACAAAGTGAAACTCCTCTGCCTCATGGCTGGCAATTTCGAGAAGCCCGAGCCGGAATACAACATCTACACAGATCCCGATTCCGCGAAAATTTTGCTGCAACAGTGGCCCACGCCCATGATCTTCAGCGGATTCGAAGTGGGTCTAATAGTCACGTTCCCTTATCAAAGCATTGAGAAGGACTTCGCCTACACGGACAATCACCCGATCGCCGAGGCTTATCACCTCTACGTTCGTAAACCGGAGGATCACCCGGCGTGGGATCCCACAGCGGTGCTGCAAGCGATTCGCCCGGATCGCGGCTACTTCGAGCTTTCTGGTCCTGGGAACGTGACCATAGGCCCCAAGGACGTTACCGTCTTTACTCCCGATCCTCACGGGAACAGCCGGTATCTCATCATCAAGCCCGACCAGGTTGGCCGCGTGCGTGAAGTGATCGCAAATCTCGCCAGTGAACCGCCCCTGACATCAGCATCTTCGGCTAGCGCTCGCCGGATGATCTTTTAGCCTGGATCAAAAAATCCGTTCACACCGGACGAAAATATTTTTATCGCGCTGAGCTGTCTCGACTTACCTCCACTTCCCCCTCGCGCGCCGATCCGTTTTCCGCCTTTCATGTGCTAGCGTCAACCAGGCTTACGGAACCACGACCACCGTAGGGGGCGGGCATGCCCGCACCGTCAGGGAGTGGTTCTCTGGGCCATTTTCATTTCAGGAGATCTTATGTCCACTTCGGCCCAAATCGCCGCGAACCAAAAGAACGCGCAGTTGAGCACAGGCCCGACCTCGGAAACCGGTAAATCCAAATCATCGCTCAACGCCGTCAAAACTGGCCTCACCGGCCGAACCGTCCTGCTTCCCGGTGACGACGCAGCTTTCTACGAAGCGCATGTCTCTGAATTCATGAAGCGCTTCCAACCTGCCGCCGAGCAGGAACACAACCTCGTCCAATCTCTCGCTGACACCGAATGGCGTTTGCTCCGCATTCCGTCGCTCGAAATGAGCATCTATGCCGTCGGCCGTCTCGAATTCGCAGACCTGTTCCCGAACGAAGACCCATCCGTCCGCAAGCACCTGATCGAAGCCAAGGTCTTCCTCACGTATCAGCGGCAGCTCAACAACGTCAGCGTCCAGGAGGGCCGCCTACGTCGTCAGCGCGAAAAAGATACCGCCACATTGCGGGAGCTTCAGGACTATCGCAAGCAGCAAGCTAAATTGAGCCTCGACAAAGCCGCCCGCCAATACATTGTGGCCGTTCACGAGGATACTTACCACGACTTCAAGCCGGCCGAACTTGGGTTCGAATTTTCACTTGAGGAAATCGAGGTCCGCGCTATGGAAATCGACTCCAAACTGTTCGCTGAATACGAGCAGGATTTGCGCGATCAAGCCGCGCACCGTCGGGGCATGCCTCGACCTGCCAAAGTCGCCTGAGCGAGGTCTGGCTGGTTACCGCTCACCAGAGGACGAATCTGTTTTGAAAAAATCGTTCAGCTCGCCATACGGAACTATCGCGTCAAAGCCTCCGAAAGTGCCTTCTTCGGCGATTTCCTTGGCCGCGTTGATAAAGCCGGTCCATGCGCTGCGCGCTAACGATGACCCCACGCTGATTCGCCTCACGCCCATCTCCGCTAAATCGGAAACGCGCAAGCCAAGATTGGAGCTCATCAGAATATTGATCGGCTTGGGAGCTACGGCGGAGACGATTGCCCGCATCTCATCGGGTTTCGTCACCCCGGGCGCATAAAGAACATCGGCGCCTGCTTCCGCATAGGCTCGAAGGCGGCGCACGGATTCCGCGAAAGCTTCGGGATGATTTACCAGATAGCACTCAGCTCGCGCGGTGAGCAGGACACCGGTTCCGGATTCGTCAATCGCTACGCGCGCCGCCTTGATCCGCTCAACTGCCAAAGAGAACTCAAAAAGAGGTGTGAGCTTGTCCCCGGTTGCATCCTCTATAGACAGCCCAGCAACTCCGGTCGCCGCACAAGCTTGGACGTTGCGAGCTAGCTGCTCCGGTGCTTCCGCGTAGCCCGACTCGAAATCAGCATTCACGGGCAAATCTGCCGCAGCTACTAGGTCGGAGATGTGACCGAGCATCTCATCTCGGCTCACGGCCCAATCTGCATCCGGCAGACCGCGTGAAAAAGCGAAACCGGCACTTGTACTTGCCAGCGCTCGGAATCCGAGATGCCGCAGATATCTGGCCGTGCCCACATCCCAGGGATTCGGGATCACAAAACATCCGCTCGTGTGAAGCTGGCGAAACGCGGCGCAGTGAGTGTTCACTGTAGGCATGCTCGTATTCTCATCGCACAGTGTTTTATTCGTACCGCAGTGCATCCACGGGATCGATCAGCGTCGCGCGTCGTGCCGGTAGCCAGACAGCGAACAGGGCGACCGCGCTCAACAGAATCGGCACGGTCACAAAAATCACAGGGTCCCAGGCCTTGACTCCGAAGAGCAGATTCGCGATAAGTCGCGTAAGCCCAAAAGCCGCCGCCGTTCCCAATAGCACGCCCACGACGGCCAGGCGCATTCCTTGCGAGATCACCAGATTCCTCACATCGCTCGACTCAGCGCCGAGCGCCATCCTTATGCCTAGCTCCTGAGTGCGCTGCTCGACAGAATACGCCATCAGTCCGTAGATTCCGATTGCAGCGAGCAAGAGCGCCGAGCCGCCGAAAATCGTCAGCAGCACCATGTTGAAATCCTGGCGCGCGGTGGAGCGAATGACTACTTCATCCATGGTGCGAACATGCGCGACAGGCAGCCCGCCGGTGGCTTGCCGCAATTCGTTCTGGATGGCGGAGCTCAGCTTGCGTGGATCACCATGCGTGCGCACGATCCAGACGATCGGGCCGATGCGCGCGTTGAGAGCCGTCAGGCCATTCGGAACTTGAGAAACCGGGATGTACATGTTGGGCCTCGGCTCACGGTTCAGCCCGCCGTCGTGAATGTCGCCGACTACGCCGACAATCTGGCGAGCAGGTTCTTCGAACTCCGGTCCCACACCCTTGCCGATGATCAGGCGGTCATTCAACGGGTTGCTCTTCGGCCAGAGTTGGTGCGCCAGAGCTTGATTGATAATGACTACCGGGGCGGAAGCACCATCATCGCGATCATTGAAGAATCGGCCTCGCAGCAGTGGAATTTTGAAAACGTCGAAGTAATGGGCCGATACGTTGGTCCAACCGGCGCCGCCGTGCGACGGGCCGTTCGTCAGCGGCCGTCCGACGATAATCAGCGGCAATCCGAACCCGCCCTCGAGTGGCATACAGCACGTAGTAGCGGCTGATGTGACGCCTGGAAGCCTCTCCAGCCGCTCCACGCCATCATGGGCCACCTGTGCCACACCGGCCGTCTTCTCGAACCGGCTTCCGGTAAGTGACATCTGCATGGTCAGAACGCCATGCGGATCAAAGCCCGGATTCACCGTCCGAAGGGCCAGAAACGTTCTGATGAGAAGAGCGGCTCCGATCAACAGAACAATCGCAAGCGACATCTCGCTGATGACCAGGATCGATCTCGTCTTATTCTGGCGAAAGCCGCTGCCCGTGCGTCCACTGCTCTCTTTGAGCGTGGAACTGAGATCCGCGCGAGAGGCCTGAAGAGCAGGTATCAGTCCGAACAGGATGCCGGTGAGCAGCGAAACGGCAACGGTAAATCCGAGAACGCGCCAGTCTAGACCGACCGCCGAGCCGTTTTCTCCTATACGCGGGATATTGCCGGGATTGATCGCGAGCAGCGCGCGTACCGCTACGATCCCCAGCCCGAGGCCAAGCCCGCCGCCGGCTACCGATAGGAGAACGCTCTCGGTAAGCAACTGCCGAATGATGCGCCCCCGTGCCGCCCCTACCGCCGCCCGGATGGCGATCTCACGCTTACGACCGGTTGCCCGAACCAGTAGCAGGTTCGCAACGTTCGCGCACGCGATGAGCAATACCAGGCTGACTGCGCCGATCAGCACCAACAGTGACGAGCGGACATCGCTCACAATCGCATCCTGGAGCGGCTGCACCGAAAAGCCGTCGTGTGGTCCCAGCACGATGCTGCCCGGATACTTACGGCGGAATTGTTCGGCAACCAGCTTCAATTGCGCCTTCGCCTGATCGAGAGTTACGCCGGGTTTAAGCCGCCCGGCGGCCAGGAAGTAGTGAGCCTGATCGTTGGTTGCCAAATCAAACTGGAACGGAATCCAGACGTCTGGCTGTGGATCGAAGTTGAAACTAGGCCCGACAATACCAATGACGACATACGGCTCGCCTCCGAGTTGAATGGTCTTGCCGATTAAATTCGGATCCGCGCCATAACGTCGTCTCCAAAGTCCGTCACTGAGCACAATTACGTGGGGTCCGTGAGGCCTATCTTCGTCCGCCGTGAACGTTCTGCCTCGCTCAATCGGAGCGCCAAAGAGGCGGAAGTAGTCGGCTGTAACGTGAATGCCCTTGACTTGCTCCGGATATGCGCCTCCGGTAAGGTTCAGACCCGGACCACCGAAATCGTATGCGGCCACGTCCTGAAAAACGTTGCTCTGCTCGCGCCACATCGCGAATTTCGGCACAGACGCGCCCGGGCCCGAGCCTTCAGGCGAAGTAAGGAGAAAGAGGACAATACGGTCAGGATCCGGATAGCTCAGGGGCTTCAGCAAGACCGTGTTGACCACAGAAAAGATGGCTGTATTTGCGCCGATACCCAACGCGAGCGCAGCTATGGCAGCCAACGTAAAAGCCGGGCTTTGCCGGAACATTCGCAACGAATGCTTCACATCTTTCAGGAAAGTTTCCATTTTTAGTTGTAGACGAACGAGCGGCGCAGAAGTTCCGGGTTCACGCTCAATTCGCGCCGCCGGATCGGCTGTAGAGCTGAAAGGGAGCCCAGTAGTACGGTTTTCGATATGCTCCTTGAAGCATCGCGAGCTTGGCCTGCTTCAGCGATTCGCCGTATGATTTACCGCTTTCGATCCCGGCATAAAAACGATCCATCAGATCAGCCGTCGATCGATCGCTCACATCCCATAAACTGGTCACCACGTTGCGAGCGCCCGCTTGAAAAAACGCCCAGGCGAAGCCGACGAGCCCTTCTCCCGATAACGTCCGCGCTCCTGCGCCCCGGCACGCGGAGATCGTAACCAAATCTGCCTCCAGGGGAATCTCCATGGCGTCACGCGCGTACAATTTATAGCCGTTCTGCTGGGGAGAAAGAATGATAGCGGAATCGAGCGGCCTCTGCTCGTTCGCTTCGGCATGTGTGGCGAAATGAATTGTCGAAAATCGTTCCGGCTTGGCCGCTCGATACGCATCAGGTGAAGCGCTTGCTCCCGCGTAGACCACCGAGCGGGCTGCGGCAAAATGGCGCCGCACTTCCTCCATCTCTATCGCCGCTTGCGGCAATTTCTGAAATCCGGTTCCTGTCGCGTCAGGGTCTCCGAAAAGCAACAGAGATTCTGGGGTTCCGGACCGTCTCGGCGCTGTTGTCTCGACTATGCTCAGCGAGGGCTCAATCGAAATGGTGACGTCCTCCAGCCAGTAATGCGGGACAGGTTTATCGGCCAACAGCGTTTCGAAGTTCAGGTTGTGAAGCGACCCATCAGGCACAATAACAACGTTTCTGCGAAGTGGAATCCATGCCGCCGCGGGTGTAATTAGTGTTTGATACAACCTCTCGCCTGCCGGATTCAACCTGGCGAGCGGATCTTGTTTTTCCTCTTCGACTGCATATCGGTACGATTCGACATCCTGCGTGATCCGCCTTTCGCCGGGAAGCGGAATTGCCTTTATCTCCCTTTGAGTGATAACCCAGAGGTACGACTGGGTTGGGGCAAGCCAGTAAAAAAGGAAAACGCTGTTGCCAAGCTTCGCGGCCCTTTGGATTTCGCCGATGAGATGCTTGCGGCGAACGCCGCTTCTTCGCGTGACATCTTCCGTAAGCACGCTCGCGCGACTCGAATCGGCCACTTCCAGCGCTTCCTCCACTTCGTTCCGCGACATGAGCAGAGAGACATATTCCTGATAGAAATGGATCAGCGCCGATAAAAATGTGATCTTGTATTCGGTAAGTGACTGCTCCGATCGATTCGCTTCTATAACGCGCAAAGCCTGTTCAAAGCTTAGCTTCGCGTTCGGCACATCCCCCGCTGCCGCATACGTTGAACCGAGGCCCGCATAAGCTTGCCATAGCAAGGACGGACTGGCTGAGCCCACTTCTATTGCCCTGCGATAACTGCTGATCGCGTCCTCTTGCTTCCCGCGGCGTTCCGCAATGGCAGCTTCATTGAGGATTAACAGTCCGAGTCCGCTCCGGTCTTCCTTATCGGAAACATTCATTGCCTTTCGGTTGTAGTACTCCGCCTGATCCACTGCGCCTAACAATGTGAGCGCCTGAGCAAGACTGCCGCCAATGAGCGCATATGTATCTGGCGAGTCACTCTCATTCACCAGAGTGAGGGCCTGACGATAGGAGGCGATAGCATGTGGCAAGTCTTTCAGAAGCAGATAAACATTCCCAAGCTCGAGATAGCTGTCCCTTAAAGCGGTCCTGAGCCTAGGTGTCCTCTTGAAGGAGTCCACGACTTCAATACGGGTTTTCAATGCCAACTGCAGATCGCCTAGGTTGTAGTAGGCGGTTCCCAGGGCGCCTTCCGCAAACGTGTTCAATGCAGCTGCGCTTGCGCGTTGAGCGGTGTCGGCCGCTTTCTGGAGGTACGGTATCGCATCCCCGTAATGCGCCCGGTTTAGCTCGATGACGCCTAAATCGAGGAAGGCCGCAGACTTCTGGTAATCAAGGCCGTGTGCGTTCGCAATACTGAGCGCTTTTTGCGATGCTGTTTGCGCGCGGTCCGGGCTTAAATCTGACAAGAACTGCGCAAGCAGCAACTCCGTATCTGCTTCAAGTTCGTAATCCGACGTCGCCTCCGCACTGTCCTCTACAGTTTTGAGTAGTCTCCCTGCCTCCAGATTTTTTTCTCGCCGGAACAGGACATAACCCTGCAACATGTGGTATCGCGGAAGCAACCGCGGGTACTTCCAGGGCGGCTCGGATAATAGAGAATCTGCTTTATTCGTATCTCCATTCCAAAGCAGCATCTCGGCATACAGCAGCTTGAATTTCCAGTGCCATTCGGATTCGCGCCGGTTCTGCAATTGGCGGTAACCGCTTTCCGCATCTTGCCTGGCGCGAACGAGTTCACCTCGTTTGTACTCTGCCTCGGCTGATTCGAAAAGCGTTTGAAGATGCCGATCTTTTGATGCTGGTGACCATCGCGGCGAGCAAGCAGCGAGTAAGCAGACACACAAGCACAGAATTCTTGCTGTGCTATTTCTTCGGTGGCCAGCCAGTGGTATCGGATTGTGTCTCACACACCGAACCCTCGCCGCCATGCGGAGAACCTAGCTGAAAGCGTAGCAGCGTTGCACGGCGAAAATCTTCTTCAATGACAATTTCGCCAAAGTAGATGGATCCGAGACCATCTATGATAAGCTGATTCCCTTTAATTTCGGTGCCTGGCGCGGGTTTGCCGTCCCATTTGACGGTTGTCACGATCGTAGCAACAATGACGCCTCGCGCTTCCGGAATTCGGCTTTTCGCTCCAAACAGCCAGCCGAGGCAGCCATTGTTGGAAGACTCTCCGGTCGGGTAGAACCGCTTCGCATAGCGCTTGCGAAAACTCCTGCTCTGCTCATAACTGCTGCAAAGCTTCTCTTTCGTTTCGTTGTGCGAGAACAGCTCCGGATCACTGCTCACCTTCAGGGCATAGCCATCGAGCGATAGGCCATCAATTACTGTGCGGAGCGATCTGAATTCGGTTGGGCGCAGGCGTTGAGCAGAGCTTTCCGCCTGGACCTCCAGTTGATCCGCGATGAACGTGCGGCCGCGGTCTGAATCCCCGGCCGGCATTTGGATCTTCAGGCCTCTCACTCTGCATTCGGCGATTGTGATGGTAGAAAGATCGTTCTGGCCGTGATTGCCGCGCGTGAATTCGGCTGCCTTTTGGAGATCATCAAAGTCGCCGAGCACCCTGCTGGATGCGGAATCGAAAGAGATGATGTCATGGAAATTCTGCCCCGGTGAATCGGCTTCAGCAAGACCGCCCGTGACCGGCAGGCAGCTGCTGGCAACCGCCCGAACAAAAAAATCTCTGGGCCGCCGGATATGCGCAGCCAGCGCTACGGCATTGCCGTGGAAGATGGGCCTTTTCTCGACTGCCTCTCTGCTCATTTTTCGGATTCTCCGTCCTGGATAACAAATGTGTAGCGGTGGATTTCGGTCTGGGGCTCAGAAGCAGGCCGCAGAATCATGCTGTAGTGGCCGGGAGAAAAACGCTTGGTTGGGAGCAGAAAATCAAGCGTAAAAGAGGCGACCTGCCGAGGTCCGGAATCCAAAGTAAAGATGGTTCCGCTGCCCTCTTTTTGAAACTCACATTGATACGACGGATAAGCCTGGGGCGAGTCCACTTCAAAATTAAGATTGAAACGGGGAAGACGCCGATCCACGGTGATGATCGGTCCCCCATCACGCGCTAGGGGAGCGATCACTTTCGCGGAGAGGACCTGCGGCTGCTCCAAACCCGGGATATAGACAAAGCTCTGATAACCCAGTATGGCGGCAAGAGCGAGAGCGGCGAAAGTCGGGATAAGAGTGGCCGGACGGAACCAGGAGAGCCAAGTTCTATCACTTGCGGGTTTCTCTATTGTTTGCCGGCTCCTCGAAGCATCGCGTTTCTCTTGCAGCAGCACTTCCTTGACGTTGTCGACGAAAATCGCATCCTGCCGAATCTCGTTGGCGCAAGTCGCACAATCGAATAGATGCTGCTCGAACTCTGTCCGCTCTTCCTGAGTTAATTCGTTCAAAACATATCGATCGATGGCATTTTTTTGCTCTGCTAGTTTGTGGTCCATAGGCCGCTCACCGTTTGGTGAATCTGATTAACTATTCGTATCACCGTCCGGCTGCTTTTGCCTGGCGGGCACCCTCTTCCTGTTTGAGTAGCGCGTTCCGGAAACGTGCTAAGGCCCGATGGACGCGAACTCGCAGATAGTCCCGATCGATGTGAAATTCACGACAGATCTCGTCTTTATCTCTCTCTTCAAGGAAAAGGCGCCGCAGAATCTCTCGATCTCCTTCAGAAAGCTGGGTCAATATCTGCTTAACAAGCATTTTTCGTTCTTCTGTGATGAATTCGGATTCAGCACTCGGCCCTTCGTCAGCGGTTTCGATCGCATTCTCCGGAATCTGCTGCAAGCGGCTGCCGGAACGAAAGAATTCAAACAGTACGTTCTCGCAGACCGAGTTCACGAATGCACCAAAGCGCTCAGGATGTTCTATTCCTCCCTTTCGACGCAGCGTGTTCAGAACGCGAAGAAACACTTCCTGCCGGGCGTCTTCCACCATTTGCGCGGACCGTAGCCGCGCGCGCAACTTGATCAGAAGCAGGTCGCCGAAATAACCGGTGAAATGGCGCTCCGTTTCGGGATCTCCTTCGGTCAGGCGATCGATATAGCCACTGTCGAAGGCTTGCCGCTCCAAAAGTCCTCGGTTTCGGTAGCCTCGATGATACAACGGGGCGGCGATCGTTTCCGGGGAAAGCTGAGCTGTAGACGGCACGTGTTTGTGGTAGCACCTTTAAGACCACTCAGGCGCGTAAGCGAACAGTGCTAAGGCGGTATCGGTACAGACAGCCAACACCAGCGCGGATTTATCTGCTGCCTTGATCCGATATGTAGCTTAAGCAGCAGTTGCGGCCCGTAAGGAGCAATCAGGCACATGAGCGAGAGATACAGGATTCGGGTTTACGAAAGCGCAGATGAGGATTTTGCGGTCGCTCCCGGAACAGTTGTGGCTCCGATCGAGCGCAGTTTTACGATCTATGCCTGTTCGGCGGAAGAAGCCCAAGCCGCAGTTCAGAACGACGTTTCCAACGGCAAGCTCGCCAGTGGCAAGGTTTACCAAATCTGTCCGTGGCTCGGCAACCCGGAGCTCATTCGCTCCATCGCCGCCTCCCAGGATGGCTCATTTCAGACAGTGTTTCTAGATCCTGCGTTTGGGCTTTATGGGGAATTCCGTCGCGTTCGTGCGGTCGGGCCATCTGCTTTACCGCAGCAGGAGAGCTTCACCTACCAAGCCGATTGCGTCAAGGTCTAGTTCGTTTCCGTTTCGCCCGCCGTTGCAAACTGGAGATTGCGTCACGGCGCAATCCGTCAGGTGAAACTTGTGGGGAGGAACTGCCTTGGCCAGAACAGTGGTTGCGATTACGGGTGCTTCGAGCGGCATCGGGGAGATGTTCGCCAGACGGCTTGCGCCTGAACACGATTTGTTGCTCATAGCGCGGCGCAAAGAACGTCTTCAAGAGCTTGCGCGCGAGTTCTCTGATACTCAGGGCTCCCGAGTCGAAGTCATCCAGGCCGATTTGACATCTGAAACCGATCTGGCCGCTGTTGCCGAACGAATTGGAAATGAGCAACGGTTGGTGCTGCTCATCAACAATGCCGGCTTTGGGACCAAAGGGCGATTCTGGGAAGTTCCCCTGGAGAGCCAGGAGCAGATGCACCGGTTGCACGTCATGGCTACTGTCCGGCTGACTCACGCGGCGTTGCGGAATATGGTGCCTCGGGATTCGGGAGGAATCATCAACGTGGCTTCCGTTTCGGCCTTCGTCCGAAGCCCTGGTACCACAAGCTATGCCGCCACGAAGACCTGGATGACCACTTTCACGGAAGGGCTTTATCTCGAATTACGAGGGATGCGATCAAACGTTACGGTCCAGGCGCTCTGCCCCGGTTTTACCTACTCAGAATTTCATGACGCCATGGGCGCCGATCGCTCTCGTTTGGCGGGGCCTGCATTCTGGCTCACTGCCGAAGAGGTGGTTGACGCATCACTAGACGGGTTGGGCCGGCGGAAGCTCTTTGTAATTCCCGGCTGGCGTTATCGGTTGATCGCCGCATTCCTCTCTGCGGTTCCGACCCCGCTGCGGCTTCGCATTGAATCTGTTACAGGCCGGGCAAGATTGAAGCAGGCGCCGCAGTCTCCGGATGCAGCAAAGCAGATACAATAAATTCGCGAACTATGAAACCCGCGTTCCTGGCGGCTCTTTTCGGCAGCGCCATAGCTCTCATCTGCGTTATGGGTGTTGTAGCCGACGAAATGAACCTTGTGAAGCTGCACGTCGATTCATTCAGCGTGGTCGGGATCGAGACACGAACTTCAAACGCGCGTGAGATGACAACCGATGCAGTAATTCCAAAAATGTGGGCTCGGCTCAGAAACGAGAATTTGCTCAGCGAGATATCAAAGCGGGTGGACTCGAACATTGTCGCGGTGTATAGCGACTACGAAAGCGACAAGGACGGTCCTTACAATTACCTGCTCGGCGCGAAAGTAAGCTCTACAAAAGATGTTCCTCCCGGAATGGTTTCGAGAGCAGTAGAATCGGGAAGCTACGCGATGTTTACGGCCAAGGGCGGCCCGCCTCCTCAGATGATCCTTGATCTTTGGAAGCGAATCTGGTCTTTGGAAAAGCCGGGATCCCTGCATCGCGCTTACAGGACCGACTTCGAAGTGCACTCTGGAGCGCTCGCGAACGATCCTGCGAACGCGCAGGTGGATGTCTACGTCGGTCTCCAGAAATAGCCGGACGCCAGCTGTTCGCAATGACCCCCTCACCCGAAGCGGATCGAATAAGCCCGGAGACCGTACCGCGCAGACGCTGGAGAATAGCCGTGCTGCTCGGGACCGGCGTGCTGGTGAACTACTTCGACCGGGTCAATCTCTCCGTCGCCGGGCCTGCGCTGCATAGAGAGTTCGGGCTTTCCGCGGTCGGGTTCGGATATCTTTCGGGTGCCTTTAACTGGACATATGCGGCGCTTCAGCTTCCCATGGGTGTCTTGCTGGATCGTTTTGGGGTGCGAATTCTTGGCGGTGTTGGGGCGCTTATTTGGAGCCTTGCCTCATTTGGGGCAGCTGCAGCTCCTGGGCTGCGCACCTTCTTTTCGATGCGCCTGTTGCTAGGCGTTGGCGAGGCTCCGACCTTTCCGGCCTACGCGAAAGCAACAGGCTATTGGTTCCCTCGGCACGAGCGGAGCCTGGCGACGGCGGTCTTCGACGGCGCGGCGAAGTTTGGACCGGCTATCGGTGTGCTCATGATGGGCCTTTTGACCGTGAATTTCGGATGGCGATGGAGCTTTGCCGCAACGGGTCTGGTGAGCTTTCTCTATTTCATAGCTTTCTACGTTGTTTATCGCGATCCGAAAGACGATCGGCGCTTATCTCTCTCCGAGCGCCGCTATTTAGCCGCCGGCGGCGCGCAGCCTGAAGCAGAAACCAAAAAACCAGAAGGCGCTCCGCTGGGATACCTATTGCGGCAACGAAAAGTGTTGGGACTGGTTGCGGGTTTCTTTGGTTATAACTACAGCTTCTACCTGCTCCTCTATTGGCTGCCGAGCTATTTCTCCGCGCTCCATCTTGATACGTTGCATTCGGCTCTCTACACCAGCGTGCCGTGGCTGGTCGCAACGGCCACGGATCTGCTAATTGGAGGGTGGCTGGTGGACGTGCTCATTCGCCGAGGCGCTCGGGACACAGTCGTGCGGCAGACGGTATTGATCGTTGGAACAAGCTGCGGGTTAGCGATTGCCGGCGCGATGTCCACACAAGATCCGGCTATAGCGGTCATTTGGATCAGCATTGCACTGGGAGGGCTTGCCGCGGCAGCTCCGGTAGGATGGTCCATTCCATCACTCATCGCTCCTCGAAATAGCGTCGGAAGCGTTGGAGGCATTCTCAATTTCGGCAATCAGATCGCAGGGATACTTGCGCCTGTAGTGACAGGTTACCTGGCTGGTTCGTTCTCACGCGCGTTCGGCGTTGCCGCGGTCCTTTTGTTGCTTGGAATCGCCGGTTACATTTTCCTGTTGGGCAGAATCGAGCCAGTCCCCGAGCCGGTGGAAACCTGAGATTTGAAGAGTACGGTACTGACAATACCTTGAACGGGCTGTATACTGAAACACGTCGCTGAACAAGCGAACATCTCCACTGTTCTCAAAGTAAATGGGGTCGCCATGTCTATGAGGTACTCCAGAATCTCCGGATTCTGCTGCGCGGTCATTCTCACCTTCTTGTTTAGCTTGCCCGGCAAGAGTTTCGGGGCGAGTTGGA
Source organism: uncultured Acidobacteriaceae bacterium (assembly GCA_963758245.1). GTDB lineage: Bacteria > Acidobacteriota > Terriglobia > Bryobacterales > Bryobacteraceae > Bog-105. The sequence goes on from CAVWUV010000011.1 coordinate 523,181, forward strand.
CACCACTAACGAATCCGGCGCCGGGATACCCGGGCACGATGATGCTGTTGACGGACGGCACCGTCATGGTCCAACAGAATTATGATTTGCAGGGCAACATTTCGGCGGGCTGGATGAGGCTGACGCCGGATATCCATGGCAGCTATATCAACGGTATTTGGACCGCCAACCCCATTAACCCGATGAGCTTCCCCCGGCTATACTTTGCCTCGCAGGTTTTGCCGGACGGAAGAGTCTGGATACTGGGCGGTGAATACACGGGCCCGTATTTGGATTCAAGCTGGGGTTCATCCGGCGAAATATGGGATCCCGTGGCTAACTCTTGGTCCCCGATACCGCATTATCCGAACCAAGTCGGTGGTTGTTTTCCGATTGACATTACCTCGAACGCAAACATAACCGCCGGCTCCAACGTGGTCACGGGAATTTATTCGACAGACCGCTTGCTACCGGGCTGGACGGTCAGCGGGCCGGGGATTCCCAAAGGCGCGACCATTACGAGCGTCGATTCCCCAACCCAGGTACACATTTCGGCGAAGGCCACAGCCACAGGCAATGAGGTGCTCACCTTTGCCGGCACACCGGCAGCATGTTTCGGCGATGATCCTTCCATCCTCATTCCAGGCGGGAATATTCTGGCCGGGAACCTTCTCGCCGGATCCACCTATAAGTATTCGATTGCGACAAACTCATGGAGCTTCGCGGCGAATAAGGTTTATGACGAGTCCAGTGATGAGGAGGGCTGGACCAAGCTGCCCGACAACACGGTGCTGAACTATGACCTGTTCCAGAGCGTTTTCGCCGGCGCCGGATACGCTGAGATTTACAATCCGGCTTCGGACTCCTGGTCGAGCATTAGTCCCGCTGACGGTACGGCAAACGGCACGCTTCCAGTTTTGAGCAGCCCCGATCTTGGTTATGAACTCGGTCCGGTGCTGCGTTTGCAGGATGGTCGCGTCATCGTCATCGGTGCTAATAACCTAACCGCTCTTTACACACCGTCAGCTAATACATGGGCTGCAGGGCCGCACATCGAAGGCACCCTAAGTAATCCCTTCGGCACCATCAGTGCCGCATTCGGCGCGGACGATGCAGCGGCTGCGCTTTTGCCGAACGGACACGTGATACTTGCTGCTGATGCCGGTCCTAACCCGATTACGTCCCATGGAAATACAACCAAAGGTTCCGACGTCATTACGAACATTCCATCAACCGCCGGTTTGCAAGTCGGGTGGGCCGTTGCTCAAGCAGACGGAAAAAATGACGTGATCCCTCCGGGGACGTCTATCGACAGTGTAGATTCGGCCACCCAAATTCACATCTCCAATAAAGCGCTTGCTACAACCAAAGATCTCGGGTTAGTATTTGGCGGGATCTTCAGCACCCCCACGGAAGTTTTCGATTTCAATCCAAATGCCGGAACTATCACACCGGTATCACCGGCGCTTTCCGATCCAAACCTTCCTACCATTCCTGCCTACGTGACCCGAATGTTGGTGCTTCCTACGGGTCAGTTGCTATTCTCGGACTCGAGTAATCAGCTATGGATATACGCATCAGATGGTGCGCCCAATCCGTCACTGCGGCCGGTGATTAATAACGTCGCATACAACGGCAAGGGTCTTTTCACCTTGACCGGCAAACAGCTTAACGGACAGTCGGATGGATCCGCCTATGGTGATGACGTTCAAAGCGACGAAAACTATCCCATCGTTCGGTTAGTAAATTCAAGCGGCAACGTCTATTACTGCCGCACAACGAACTGGAGCTCGACTGCGGTAGCAGGCGGCTCGACGCCTGAGACCGTCAACTTCACATTGAATCGGTCTGTTAAGCCGGGTAACTATTCGCTTATCGTGAGCGGAGCAGGAATCTCGTCGTTCCCACTCGCCATAAATATTACTCAGGCGGAGGTGAATGGCCAATGAAAAATTTGAGTTCGAAAAGGAAGGCTGTTATGAGCCACAATTTCCCAGTACTCGCGCGCCTTGGTATTTTGATTTCTCTGCTTACGCTTCCCGCAGTTTCTTCAACCACCAAAGTGCTTGTCAACGATTTCGGACCGGGATTGAGTTACAACACCTCGCAGGGCAATCCAGTCGGAAATGCTTTCGACGGCAATGACTACGCAGAAGGCGACACATTTGTCCTTACCGGCAACGCGAATTTCAAGTCTCTGGATATCGCACTGAGTTGCTTCGCGACCTGCACAGACCCGTTCTTTGTCACTCTGACCCGCGATGCCGGGGATCAGCCCGGCACTGCGATCGAGACCTTTACGGTTGCGCCCGGGAGTCTAGGAGCGTTGGGCACGAACAACCTGCCGCTGGTGCTGAACTCCGTGACGCACCCGATGCTTACCGGCGGTACGAAGTATTGGATCACCGTTAGAGCAGGTCTCAACGATTCTATCGATTGGAACCTGAATTCGATCGGCGATACGGCTGACGAGGCCATCTCGACCGATGACGGCGTAACCTGGTTTTCTCCGTCCGGCAATACACCGGGCGCCTTTGCGTTAAGCGCCACCATCCCCGAGCCAGGCAGCATAGTATTAGTGCTCGGCTCTGGATTGTTCTTGGGCTTGGTTAGAAGGCTGCGGAGGCGGGGATAGATCAGGTCTGACGTTCGCACTAATACTCCACTCATCGCAGCGGTTTCTTGCAAATCGGGCAGTGTGCTTTCTCGGAGATGAGAATCACTCCGCTGTAAACACAGTCTTTGCAAATGAAGTGACCCGTTTCGCAAGTCTTGCCTCCGCTAACGTCGTGGTCTTTGCCACATTTATCGCACGTTCTTCTCGCCATCGAGGGGATCGCCTGTGTAGCATTGTAAGAGCAGGGATCTGATGCCTGCGCAAGTTACGGAATTGGATAAAAGAGCAATTCACCGTGACCTTGCACCCGAATTTTGTGCGACCCGTGGCGCATACTTGTCAGTTGAGCTGCCTGCAGAGGCGGGTTCTGTCCGCTACCAGAATTCTTGCTTTCGTACCACTTATACGCTAGCCACCAATTTTGAGACTGGCCTACCGCTTCCATTCGATAGTATTCCCATGACTGCGGAAGTAAAATGTATCCAGAAAAGCAACCCGGTTGCAGTGTGACTGTAAAGCGATTTATGTTTTGCTGCGATAGGTCCTTATATACGGCACCGCTTCCGCCGTCTGCAGTACCATCGCAGTCCCGGTTAACATATGTGAGCTCCGCCTTACTCCTGGTCTCTTGCTCCGCAGCCTGTTGCCTCTCTACGAGCATTGATTTTGCGTCAGCTACATGCTTTCCGTTTGGGAATTTTGCAAGGTAATTTGTAAGCCCGGAATCGCTATTTTCAGCAAGACTGACCGACGTCAGCCAAAAGACGTCATCGTCATCCCCCAATGCAGGGTGCCATTGTATAGCCTTCTCCAAACAATCTCGGGCGAACACCTTATCTTGCGTCGCCAATAGCGTGCACGCGTTCCGTAATACAGTACTTGCAGCGTTCAACTTAGAGGGGCTTTGGTCCCCTGCCTCCATCGCATATGCAGCAGCCTCACGCAAAAACTGTTTGTCGAGATATGTGTTCGCCGTACTCATCAAAGCATCGGAAATCTTTTCGCTCGAATCAGGAGCAACTTTACCGACTGCCTTTAACAATTGAATCGGCGTGGTTGTTCTCTCTGTAGACGCTTCTGTTTTTTCGCGCTTAATCGCCCAAGTAACAATCTTGTCCTTTAGAGATGGATCATATGTGACGGCCTCTTGCAAGTACATCGCCACCAGACTAAGATCCCCCTTCCTCTCTGCAATGCCCTGACCTGCTTCGAAATACGTCTTGGAGATTTCGGATTTGGTCCCAGTGTCCAACAACAGAGCTTTGTCAAACGCGCCACGCGCGTCAATTGGATCGCCGCTGAGCAAGAACACCTTGGCCAACATGACATAAGCTTCAGCATTCTTGGGATTCGTTTGTATTTCCAAATCGAGAAGTTCCTTCGCCTTTCCAAGTTCATTCACCTGAATATATGTCTCGGCATTTTTCATCTCTTTAGACCGAGAGCTACACGCGACAAATAGGAACAACAAACCGAACGCGAAGAACGTTAAACGTAATGACCCCTTCATTAAATCTCCTTTCCGGTACCGCGCGTGGCTGCTCACGTAAACCCCGTTCACCTTCTCAGGTGCATCCGTGAGCGGCGGCGGTAGCCGCCCACTTCGCGATGGTTTCGTTGTTCGCGGCGGTCAGATTGAGGGCAAGATTCAAATCCTGAGAATACGTTTGTAGCGCGGGTAACGATGCTGCCAAATTCGCGACACTCTGTTGCAGTTTAAAGAGGCTTTGGAGCGTCACGGCCGTCGACGGCGCACCTGAGAATAGCGGGCCGGTCGTGAGTTCTGTGAATGCGCTCCTCAGAGCTTGCTGCGTTAAATCACTGCCGCTAGTCGGCATCAATTTCGCCGCGAGAGCCGCATAGGGGAGTTCCAACGACCGACCCTGCATATAAAGATCGCGGATACGAGCCAGATCCGTTGCATTGAAGGCCGTTGCATCTTGTGAAGGGAGGGGGACCGCTTCCATCTGCTGATACGCAGCCAAACTTGCCTGCAGGCCGTGCTGCGCTGTAAGAGTAAGCAGGGTTTTGGGGGCGTTCAAAAGCTGAGTCTTCAAAACGCTTACCGTCAAGTTAGGAACTGCCTTGGTAAGAGAGGCGCCGCCTGTCAATCCTGCCTCAGTCGCTTCCACCATCGTGCGGGCGATCAGGTCCTGAACGGTCGTGTAGGTTTGTAGCGCTTTCGAGGTTCCAAGAATGCCAGAGACTCTGGTGCTCCCGTTGCGCGCATCAGGTGAGGCAATTACATTGTCATGGGTCCAAACGGCGGCCGCGAGCTGCGTAAGGAGAGACACTTCCGTTAATTGTTTTCCTTTTTCTTCAAAGAAAAAAGGTTTCTGGTTCGGGCCCAGCAATCCCGCCAACCGTACCTTGTAGAGATGTCCCTGCAGCAGAATTGCGTAGCCCGCATCCGCAGCTTGGCTGCAAGCCGAGTTAGTTGCGGAAATCGTCGGCGTGTTATTACTGGGCCTGGTCGGCGCAGCAGTCGTCGTCAACACGCCGCGCGTAAGTTTCGCGAGCGTCTCGGAAAGGTATTGCGCCATAATCAGTTGCTTATTGATCCCCTCTTGTGGACATTGGACCATCAGGTTGAACTGGCACACCGTTCCGAGCGGGATGAAATCGATGGCGTAATTTTTGTTGGCCACGCGCATGCTGTACGAAATATGCGCACCAGCCGAGTTATTAAAAATGCGCCCTGGTGTGATGTCGGCAGGGGCAGCAGAAAATATCGCCTGCCTTCCGTTGGCCAAGAATGAGATCGATTTCGTACTCAGTGCCAAGTCGCCTCTTTGGCAAGGCTGAAACGCGCGTTCGTGGCAAGCCCCAAGCATCAGCTGCGCGCCAAGCGAGAGCGCTTTATCCCATACATCGGAGAAATCCGCGAGTTGATGAGGCTGGTTGTCTTGGAAGAGTATGCGACCGAGCCAGATCCACGGCTCTCCAGTTGTCGGACGCTGATTAGCCGCTGCCTGGAAGGCGGTCTTAGCACAGCCCCAATCCTTGCTCTTGTACGCCGCGATGCCGGCCTGAAAACACGAGTCGTAGTCACTGCACGCCGGGACGGCATTACCGGAAGCGACCATCGTGTCACTAGGATTTGTGGTCGGCTGTGTCGTGATGCCGGAAGTCCCGCCACATGGAGCGTATTTCGCACTGGACATCGACATGTTGTAGGAGATTGAAGCGTCGACACACTTTTCGGTTTCCCCCTGCGGCACAGGCTGGACCGCAAACAGCATGCCGCCCTGCAGAGAGGCGGGCATGAAAGCATCACGTTGGCCCAAGGTGAGCCGGTAAACGCCAGGTCGTAGTTTGTCTGCAAGGCCGGCCACCACCATTCCGTTTTGCCCGGGTATGGGCTTCATCAGAAATTCGAGCTCACGCGCGTGCTCGCCGCCCGCGACCACGCCGACTTCCACCGCATCTCCCGCGTCCCAACCATTCTCGGGATCGCTACGCTTGATGGCGCTGGGCCAGCCTGTATCAATGGTTAATGTTCTGACAAAGACCAATGATTCGACATGGAGAGTTTTTGCGATGTCCAGAGGCGATTGCAGTCCGCCCGACTCCTGCGCATAGATGATGATCTTCAGGTCAGCAGGAAGTTCGGGAACCTGCATGTTTTTCGGCGGCATCGTCGCGGGTTGATGCTGCACGACATTCCCGACGCCCATACGCTGGCCCATTCTCACCGTCGTCAATCTCTCAGCGTGGACCTCCTGCCCGTCGAGCTTCAGAAGCTTGCCATCAAGAACCGCGTAGACGCCGAAATATTCGGGAACTGGAAGCGATTGCCCGAAGCTGACTTGAGGACTTAAGGCGGCGCACACGGCAGCGCCCATAAGAAATCGCCTGAGCCTATTTTTCACGAGCTCCTCCGTCAGGAATAAATTTTGAAATCTTTGATTTTCTCTGCAGTTTCTAAACTCCGCAAGCTTCCGGTGATCTCCGGAGCCACGGCGCTAACGGCAGCGACCGAGGTCCTACAGAAGGACGAAACTGCGTGTCCGCATCAGCGGCAGTCCCAGTTAGGACAAATTCGGCTATTTCAAACCTCCTTGCTGCTGATACCGCCAGATCATCTCTCTTTTCCCTTTTCCTGCGCCGCTGCGCAAGCGTCATAATGTGACATAACCCGACATGCAGACGGAAACCACTGAAAAACGGTGCAAACGTAGTGCCGGTAGTACTCCTCTGCCGCTGGAAGGCACCTCACGTGACGGGTCTTACATAAAACCTGAGGAAGATCGCCTGGAATCCTGGAAGGAAATTGCGGCGTTCATCAACCGTGACGAGCGGACCGCCATGCGCTGGGCGAAGGAGCTAGGGATGCCGGTCCGGCGGATTCCTGGAAGTAAGCGCAGCCGCATCTTCGCATCGCGGGAGGAGATCTCGAAGTGGCGTCTCGGACGTTCGGAGCCAGCTTCAGTAGCCGTTGCCGCCTTTCCCAAGGCGCTGTCCCGCAAACGCCTAGTCGCCGGCATCGCAGGCTTGTGTTTGGTCGCGGCGCTTCTGGCGGTTGGAATCGCGACTAGGCATGCTCTGCGGCCACGCCCCTTAGCAGCGCGGGTCAGCTTTACCGGAAGCGCAATCCAGGCGCTTGATGCGGAAGGGAATCGTCTTTGGACCTACGACTTTGGCCCGAACTTCGACCGATCCGCTCTAGACTCGTCAAGGCGGCTCGAGGATTTTGTTCGAATCGCCGATCTGCGAGGCGACGGCCAATGGGAAGTTTTGATGGTTGCACCGTTTCGGATCGGCAAGAATCCGAACGACCCGCCAGAATTTGAGGTCGATTGCTTCTCACAAACGGGCAGACGCCTCTGGACGCATGTTCCGCAAGAGAGATTTCGTTTCGGGAATTATGAGCTGCAAGGGCCTTGGTATCCACAGGACATTCTAATTTCGAATGGTCCAATGCATGAAATCTGGATGGCGTTCAGCCATTATATGTGGGGCAATTCTTATGTCGCAAATCTTGATGCTATTACAGGACGATCGGTCTTGCGTTATGTGAATACGGGCGACGTACGCAGCTTGAATGAGCTCTCGACTCCCCGCGCCAAGTACTTGCTCGTGGGCGGTTTTAATAACGAGCACGATAGCGGGAATCTTGCCGTAATGGACGAACTCAAACCGTTTGCCGCCTCGCCTCAGACTCCCGGTACCCGGCACAAGTGCGTGAGTTGCCCGGAGGGTTCTCCCGACTACTATTTCGTGTTCCCACGTTCGGAGCTAAACCGATTTCGAAAAGCATATGAAAACGCCGCCTGGGGTATTCAGGTCGAAGGGGACCAATTTACGGTCTCGACGCGGGATCTCGGTCCCCAAAAAGCTGATGTTCAGACGTGGTTTCGGTTCCGCTCTAGTCGTACTATTCGGCCCATCTCGGTCCGATACGGCTCCGGCTACGACATGCTGCATCGCGAACTCGAGAAAGCCCATCTGTTAGGCCATTCGTTGGAGACGTGCCCGGAGCGTCTCGATCCCGCTCCTATCAGGATGTGGACACCGGCGACGGGTTGGACAGAGATTCACTTGCCGCCCAGGTCGTTCGATCAGTGACATTACTTGCGCTCGCGGCTCGTCCGCGCGTTCAGGACGCTACCGGATGCTTCCTCAATATTGCATCCAGTTGCATATATGGGTCCCAATCTCTCGGGGGCGATTCTACTGGGCTCCACCACTTTGCTCCACCTCTAAGCCAAGCAGCGCGCAGTTCCGCAATTGTGGAATTCACATCATGATGTCCGAATTCAGTTCCGCATGATGGACAAATATTGTAATCGCGCGGCGGGTCTTCCATCTCGTAGCCGCAAACTGGACAGATGTTCTCAATCACCATCGCGTACACTCCGATTGAAAATATACCAAGTTGCTGGCCTTGCCATGGCACCGCCCGGCTTCTTTCAACGCTTGTCTCTGAGCAACGGGTACTGAAGAACATGGCAGAGGCTCGTAGTAAGTCCTAATAATGCCATTTTTGTCCAGAACACCATAGGAGTCATCGCTCGGGTCAAACCGCAGGATATCTCCGCGCTTTCTTTTGCATTCCAGGACATGCGAAGGTTTTGCTGCGCCCAGGAACTGATCGGCTAACCTCTCATACTCTCTTGCGGTTCTAGCGGCAAAGTCCGATCCATGTTGCGCAAAGTGCCGAATTACTTGCCTGGTATTCAGGAATCCGCGAGTATAAATCACCTATCTTGAAGTCCGCTTCGGCATCGCCCGCACCGCTCCCGTCGAGATGCCTCCATCGACGAGCAGCGTTTGCCCTGTAATGTAGCGGCTCGATTCGGAGGCAAGAAAGACGACCGCGGAATCAAGATCGCCCGGTTGTCCGGGCCGCTTTACGGGAATGCGATCGCTTAGATACTCGACCCATTCCTTGTCTTCATACATTATTTTGTTCTGCTCGGTTCGAAACCAGCCGGGCGCCAGGCAATTCACCGTGAGGCCATGCTTCCCCCAATCATCCGCGAGGCTCATGGTCAGTTGCTTGATGCCACCACGGCTCGCCCCGTATGGCGCCAGGCCCGCATAACCATTCACGCTGGTGACCGAACCGATATTGATGATGCGCCCATAGCCTCGCGGGATCATGCGCCGCGCGACCGACTGCGCAACGAAAAAGCTGCCGCGCAGATTCGTATCGAGAATGGAATTCCAATCGTCCCAGGTCACGTCGAGCGCCGGTTTGCGAATATTCATTCCGGCATTATTCACCAAGATGTCGATCTTGCCGTAAGCCTCTTCGGCTGCCGCCGCCATGCGCTCAATGCTCTGAAGATCGCGGACATCGAGTTCGAGCGGCACCGCGCGTCTGCCCAGGCTGCTAATCTCGGCTTCAAACTGCGCTAGACTCTCACGCTTGCGACTCGTGATAACAAGATCGGCTCCCGAGTTCGCGAGGGCGCGCGCAAATTGCTGCCCGAGGCCGCGACTGGTGCCCGTCACGATGGCGACGCGGCCGGATAGATCAAAAAGCTCATTCATGAGTGTTCGCCCGGTGTGAGGATAACCTTCATTAAATTGGCTTCGCGCGAGTGCAGCCGTTCGAACCATTGCGGGCCTTCCTCCAGCGGAGCGACCATGCTAATCAGCGGCTTCACCTGCACTGCGCCGCGCGCGAGCATATCGATACATTGCGGATATTCTCCGGCCGAGGCGGCAGAACCTTGCAGGCGAATCTGGCGGCTCACGACCGCTTGCAACGGTATCTCTGCGGATGGCGATATGTTTCCGATCAGCACCACCGTGCCACCTTTGCGGACGCTTTCGACCGCCGTCTTGATGCTCGCTGAAGCGCCGACGGCTTCGAGAGCGACATCAACGCCCTCGTCCGACGTGAGCCGTTGCACCTCGGCACGCGTATCGGCCGTCTTGCCGTTGATAGTGGCCGTGGCCCCGAGCTGCTGCGCCAGTTGCAGGCGAGAGTCATCGATATCGACGACGTAGACGCGCGAACAATTGGCTTCACGCAGGGCTTGCAATACCAGAAGCCCGATCATACCCGCTCCCACGACCAGAGCCGTTCCGTTTTCAGGAAGATTCGCGAGGGAGACCGCGTGTACCGCAACAGCGAGCGGCTCGATCATTGCAGCCTCTGGAAAAGCTATATTACCCGGCAGTGGGTGGACGATGCGATTGGGCACCACCAGATATTCGGCGAAAGCTCCAGGGCGGCGATACTCCGGCGTCGAGACGCCGAGCACCTGACGCCGGTCACACAGGTTCACTTCGCCGCGGCGGCAATATTTGCAGACACCGCAATAGACAGTGGAATCGAACGTGATACGGTCTCCTTCGCGAGGGCCGGTCACCTCCGGGCCGAGAGCCGCGACTGTACCCGCAGCTTCGTGCCCCATCACGATAGGCGGAATGCGCCGCCCAGATCCGCCATCGTACCCGTGCACATCGCTCCCGCAAATGCCACACGCTTCGACGCGAACGAGCACCTCGTCCGGCCCGGGCCGCGGCATAGGAACGTCGACCATTTCAAGACGACTGTACTCGGAAAGCAGCAGAGCCTTCATGCCTTGAATCGTACCGAATCGGTGCGTTTCGTACCCCGATGTATATTGCCGGCGACTGTTCGTCAGGTATCCTTAGAGACATTATTTGACTTAGGTAAGAACCTGAATGGATCCCCGGGTCTGTCCGTCTTGTGGGGGGAGCGTCCGGCGGTCGCGCCGCACGGCATCAGAGCGCCTGCTGTATGCGGCGGCCTATCGTTGTGAGGAGTGTAAGCTGCGGTCGCGCGTGTCATTTTTGGACCGTCTGCGCGACGCTCGATTCGTCTCTTGTCCGAAATGTGGGCGGACCGATTTAACCTTGTTGAGTAAGCGAGACCGTGTGGACCGCTTCAATCGGAACCCATTTCGGCTTTTGCAAGGGTTGCTCGGCGGAAGACTTCACCATTGCTGGTCCTGCCGGGTCCAATTCTATGACCTTCGGCCCCGGAGGATACCCGAGCGGAAGGTCAAACCCGCCAGTTAGGCCGCATCTGCCAATTCGTCAACCTTGCCTTCCGGGACGATCTGGCTGCGTTCCGGGGCCGCCCGAAAGACTGATGACGTCACGTTGTTTCTGCTGAATCGGGCTGCGGCTTCAGCGCTTTGCATGTCCGTTATTTTGGTCCTGCCCCACCTGGCGGTGGTGAAGTGCTGGTAGCTGTAGCGGACCCCGCTTTGCCGGTCGCCGGATTATTAGCGCCTGATTTAGGTTTCCAATCGTCCGCGGTCGCGGCGTTACCAACAGCATTCTTTTGGAGATCTTTCGCAACATCCGCCTTCACGGCGTGGTCCGCTTCTTTCGCCGCAGCATGGGTTCCGTCACCAAGCTGTATGACGCGGACACGCACGGGACGGCTCCCGAACTTCCGGCACGCCCTCGCGCTCGCCACGTAAATATCCAGCTTGCGACCTTCTATCTTCTGCCCGGTATCGGCGACCACGTATTCTCCCGAATATGGCCCCGCATGCCGGATTTTGATTCGGCTGCCGATGGGCAGTATGGAGGGATCGGCTGCTATCACGTGACGATGCGTGTGCTGGCCCGATGCAGTCGTTCCTGGCTCTGAGTACGCCGTCGCCATGAAAATTCCATCGATTTTGTCGTCCGCGACAGCCGTCATTGGTAGAAGCACAAGAGCGGCGCTCATCACGGCCAATCCTGAAAGGGTGAGGAGAAATCGATTTAATGGCATAAAATCTGAATCCTCCTTATTGCTTCGCCTGAACATCGCTGCGCCAAACGCCCCAGGAACCGTCGTCCTTGGCTTTCAGAGTAACCGTATCACCTGAAGAACGCCCATTTTCATATGACGCTGTGAACTGGCAAGTATAATCGCTCCCGGCCGGCTGGCAACCGCCGGTGAGGCGTTGAACCTTGCCATTTCGGCGCATGTGATTCTGAACGTTCGCTACCCAGACCTGCTCCCGCACTCCATCGTTGAAGCCTGGAGCGGTTGCTGACCATGCCGCGTCGAAGTTGCCCGAATCACGTTCACGGATGAATTTTTCCGCGACCGTACGCGGCTCCGGTTTCGGATGAGGGTGACGAGTCAATAACCAACCGCCGAGGCCCAACACCACTATCGCTCCTGCGGCGATTGCTATCCATCGAGCTGAATTGTTTTCTTTAGTCTCTGGTCTAGCTGGAATAACAGGCCGAGGAACGGGATTCGCTTGCGGCGCAGGTTCATCCGTTCGCACCGGCGGGGCTGTCTCAGGCCGCACAGCAGCATGCATTCCGCTCTTTTCCGCCGGATAACTCGCACTCTGGCGAACTACGTCCCTGAGACGCGCTATCGCCGAATCGAATTGATCGTCAAATGCATCCAGCCACTGAATGTTTCCCAGAAAGTAAAGCAGCTCGGGCGGTGGCTGAACGTCTTCTATACGAAACGTGACAATGGGAAGCCCCTGTCGATCCGCGAGTTCTGCCTCACGTGAAATCTGGCGCGCGTTCTTCGAATTCGAGGACAAAACCAGCACGAAAGATTTCGAGCGCTGCAGGCCTTCAACAATTGCCGTCGCCCATTCCCGGCCGATTCCGATGTCACGCGGAGCAATCCAGCAGGAAACATTCTCCCGCTCCAAAGCAGCGCAGATGCGATTCGCCGCTTCCTTGTCCTCACTCCGGTAGCTGATAAAAACGTCTCGAGCCATTCCTGCCGCTTCCCGAATCTCCCACATCGAGAATAAAACAGACTGAATTATACGGCATCCAGTGCTATTGTTTTCGCTTGAGGCTCTTTGGTGTGTTGAATCGGCTCGCCATGCTTGCATTGCTTTGCGCTTGTGCCCGCGCGGAATGGGCATCGACATGGACGCTTGCACAAAGCCAGCATTTTGAAGTCTACTCTCAGGCGGGCGGCGAGACGGCGCGGTCGGCTCTCGTATGGTTTGAACAATTGCGGGCGTTCTTTCAGCAAGCCGGATTGAATTTCGATGATCGGTCACGCGTACGGGTGATCGGATTCCGCTCGACAAAAGAATACAACCTTTACCGCCTTCGAGCTAGCTCCGACGCGTACTATGTGGGCACGGAAAGCCGTGATTACATCGTGATGCCCACGCTTGCTGCCGATCACTTCCGTGTTGCGGCGCACGAATATGCACATGCCATGTTGCACGCCGCCGGCCTGAAGTTTCCACCCTGGCTCGCAGAAGGGCTCGCGGAGTTCTTTTCCACAATTCGCATAAGTGGGCAGGGTTGCGAGCTCGGGGCTGAACTGCCCGCGCATCTTCAGGTCTTGGAACGTCGGGGCTGGATTCCGCTTGGCGATCTGATCGCGGTGCCTGAGAAATCTCCATTCCTGGAGAACCGTGAAAATGCTTCGCTTTTCTACGCCGAAAGCTGGGAGCTGACAGACATGCTGGTGCTCTCACCAAATTACGCGCCTCGCTTTCACGATCTGATTTCGGCGCTCGCTTCCGGAATCTCAGGCGCAGAAGTGCTTACCTCTGTATATGGAAAACCGCTGGATACGATTGTGCGCGACATGCAGGTATGGGCGGGCAGGCGCAATTCCCAACCGGTGAGGCTGCGGGGTGTGACGGTGGCCAACGCAGAAGTGAAAACGTCCGAGCTTTCGCCATTCGCGTCGCGTTTTCTTATTGCGGAATTCCTTTTCAATGCGGGAGAGTTGGATCGCGCAGAAGCTCTCTATGGCGACCTGGCGCGGGAAGCGCCGGAAAACGGAGACGTTCTGGCTGCGCTCGGCACGATCGCGCTCAGCAAAGGTGATCGCGAGAACGGACGTCAGCACTGGAGCCGAGCGCTTCAGATGGGCGTCGATGATGCGCCTTTATGTTTTCGTTACGCGATACTCGCTGAAGAAGCAGGGATGGCTGCTGATGAGATCCGCCCGGCATTGGAGCGAGCTGTTGAATTGAAGCCGAGTTTTGATGATGCACGTTATAAGCTGGCGCTACTCGAGAACAATGCAGGACATTATGAAGCTGCGCTAACGCAATTTCACGCGATGGGAAGCGTGGCTGCCCGGCGAGCTTACGCTTACTGGAGCGCCATTGCTTACGCGCTCGAGGAACTTGGAAAGCGCGAGGAGGCGCAAGCGGCCGCCCAAAGGGCAGCCAAGCACGCCACTACTTCGAGTGAGCGCGCAAACGCACTGCAAATCGCATACATAGCCCAAACGGATCTTGCCGTTCAGTTCACGCGCGATGCGAACGGACGCACGCAATTAGTGACAACGCGCGTTTCGCATGGCACGTCAGATTGGAATCCGTTCATTGAGCCAGGCGATCAGATTCGCAGTGCCGAGGGCCAACTTCGAAGCATAGAGTGCGGGGACAACAAAGTGACAGGTGTGTCCATAGAAGCAGGTAACGAACAGTTGAGGCTTTCCATTCCCGATCCGTTGCATGTCCTGATGCGTAACGCGCCCGCCCAATTTACTTGCGGCGCGCAGGCGTCAAATCCGGTGGTGGTACAGTTCGCGGTCTCCAAAACGCCAGGATCGAATATCGACGGCACATTGAGGGGCATGAAATTCCGGTGAGATTACAAGAAATCGTCCTGGTCCTTTACTGCTTTTTTACATGCTTTTTAGCCAGTGCGCAACCAGCCGCGACGGTCCCGGCTTTGGAGGCGTTAGCACGTCAGCACCTTGCGATGCACGACGCGAGAAGCGCTCTCGCGGATTATGAAAAACTCGCGCAGCTCGTTCCTGGCTCTGCCGTCTATCAGGATGAGATCGGCTTCCTGCTCGCGGCGAACAGCCGCACTGCCGATGCCATCCCGTACTTGAAACGCGCGACGGAGCTGGATCCTAAGATGGCGCAGGCGTGGTATCACCTGGGGATTGCTCTTTGGCTGGTTCAGCAAACGGATCCCGCTGTACGGGATCTGCAGAAAGCAGTAGCGCTTGCGCCGGAACATGCCGATTATCGTTTGCGGCTGGGAGTCGCTTATAAGGAAACTGGGCACTACTCCGAAGCCATTCCCGAGCTGCAGAAATCAGCGCAGCAGCTTCCTGCGAACGCGGCGGCTTGGGAAGCTCTCGGTGTCGCGTTACAGCAGCAAAAGCGGTTTAGAGAGGCTCGTGATGCATACCGGCGGGCTCTCGCGCTAGACCCGAAAAATATTGCGGTTCGCAACGATTATGGTTATGTGCTCGTCAACTCAGGTGATCCAACCGCGGGATTGAAGGAATTTCGAGCGATCTTGGCGCGAGAGCCCAATAATGTGCGTGTGCAGGTCAACTTAGGTTACGCGTACATCGGGGCAGGGGATTACAAAGAGGCGATCCAATATCTCTCACAAGTTGTGAAGGCGCACCCGGAGGCGGGGGACGCCCACTATGACCTGGCGATCGCGTACAAAGAATCGGACGATCTGCCCCACGCGAAAACGGAGCTGGAGAAGGCGGTCAAACTGGAACCGACCCTCGCCGAAGCGCATTACGTTCTGGCCACTACGCTGGTAGATCTCGGCGAGACCGACAACGCGGTCGCGCAGTTGCGCGCTGCGGTAAATCAAAGGCCAGACTACGTTGGGGCATGGTTTGAGCTGGGGACAATTCTTAAGCAGCAAGGAGATGTGGACGGTGCAATCGATGCCCTGCGGCATTCCGTAGCGCTGGATGACAAAGATGCCGGCGCATTCAATACCCTCGGGCTGCTGCTGCGGCGGAAGGGCGATTCCGAAGGAGCGAAGGAAGCCTTTGCGAAGGCCGCTGACATCAGGCAAGCCGAAGAGCAGCAAAAAGAAAAGAAGTTGCGTCAGGGTGCCGCGCGCGTTTCCAAATAAAAGCTTTTATTTCATCAATAACGCTCTTCATTCCGATCGTTCGCGCGTTCATTCTTCTGTTTCCTTAGTAAACCTTATCAGATAACTTTCGTTAGAATTCAGGAAGAGACTTGGGGTGAGGTGGGAATAAGAGGTTTGTAGATGAGTGCCGCACTGCTGGATGAGAGTTCGATCACTCAAACGGATCGGCTTCTTCAACTGAGGACCATCCTTGAAGAAGATATCCTGTTGCCGACGTCTTTTCAAGCGACAGAGGAAATCTCCGGGCTTTTTCGCGTGCAACTGGAATTATCGGCTGAACGCACCCGCAGCGCAGGTGTTTCGAAGACCGATCTGGCCGGCACGCGAATGTGTCTGTCGGTTTGCGTTAACAGTGATTATGAAGACGGTCCGCGGCGGTACTTCAATGGGATCGTCAGCCGATTTTACGAAAAAGACAGCGACGCGCGGTTTCAGTATTTCGCGGCGGAAATTGTGCCGTGGTTCTGGCTGCTGACCCTCGATTCCAGCAGCCGCATTTTTCAAGATAAGACGATACCGGCGATCGCTGAAGTGATTTTTGAGGAGTATAAAGCACGGTATCCAGGTCTGATTGCTTATCGCAATCTGACTGAGCGGAGTTATACCACGCTCGACTATTGCGTTCAGTATCGTGAAAGCAGTTTTGGTTTCATCAGCAGGCTGTTCGAAGAAGAAGGTATTTATTATTACTTCGAGCATACGGCCCGAGGTCACACGTTAGTGTTTACGGATGCACGCTCGGTCCATAAGCCGTGTCCGGAGCAACCTACCGGACGCCTGGCCCTGGAATCCGGCTGGGGTGAGTTCGACAATCCGATTCTTTCGTGGACACGGAAGCGGGAAGTGCGGCCCGGAAAATACAGCTTGCGCGATTTTCACTTCCAGATGCCTGCAAAGGATCTTCAAGTGATCGAGCCGACTGTCCTGGACAACCGCGTTGGCAAGGAGATTGAAGTCTACGATTATCCGGGCGAATATGCGAGCCGCTTCAAACAGAGTTCGAGAACCGGCGAAGTCGAGCCTGAAGCCGAAAAGGCTGTAAGGATCCGAATGGAGGAGGTGGAATCGACGTTCCAGGAGGTAGTGGCTAGCTCCCTATGTCGTGCCTTCACACCAGGGCAGACCTTCCAGCTGGAAGGCCGGCCGAACGGCGACGGGAAGTTCTTGCTCACGCGCGTAGAGCACAGAGGGAGACAGACGCCCTGGTACTTAGCCGAAGGGCAAACTCCTTCAAACGACGAGCCCTATGTCAACACCTTCACCTGCATTCCATACAGCGTCCAGTTCCGGCCGGTCCGGACTACGCGAAAACCCGTAGTAATGGGGCCGCAGACAGCGGTGGTAGTCGGCAAGGCAGGCGAAGAGATCTGGACCGATGAATTCGGGCGCGTGAAGGTCCAATTCCATTGGGATCGCGAGGGGCACAACGATGAAAGGAGTTCCTGCTGGGTTCGTGTTTCTCAGCCGTGGGCCGGCAAGAATTGGGGATCTGTTTCGATACCGCGCATCGGTCAGGAGGTAATCGTAGATTTTCTCGAGGGCGACCCGGACCAGCCGATCATAACGGGACGCTTGTATAACGCCTCTCAAATGCCGCCGTACGAACTACCCGGCGCAGCGCACATGATGGGCTTCCGCTCGAAGACAGTGAAAGGCGCGGGCTTCAATGAGATCGTCATCTCTGACGCGAACGGCCAAGAGATGGTGAACATTCACGCCCAAAAAGACATGAGCACTACAGTGGAGCAGAATCAGAGCACCACTATTCTTCACGGAAATCAGACCAATCAGGTGAAAGAGGGCGCGCAGTCTGACACCGTCAAGAAATCGATTTCGATCAAGTCCACCGACGACCAGATTTACATAGAAGCAAAGACCCAGATCACGCTGAAGGTTGGAGACAGCCTCCTCTTTATGGATAAGGACGGAAACATCGTTCTAAAAGGCAAGCACCTGCAGATTGAAGGAACGAGTCTGCACGAGATAAAGGGCAAGCCCGTCCAGATCAACTGCGATTGAGGCGAGCCGGCGAGGAATTTCGAGCATTATGGCCAAATACAAAGGACAGGACGTAGCATTCGAAGTGCCTGATAATTGGCACGACCGGACCATCGCTGCATTCGCTGCGCCGCTACAGCCGAAACAGACAGTCGCACCTAATTTCGTCCTGACGCGCGACATGGTGCCTGAAAACGATCCGCCCGGCGCTTACGCGGATAGGCAACTCGTCGAATTGGCCAAGCGGCTGGAGGCATTCGATCTTTCTGAGAGACGCGAGTCGGTGGTAGCGGGACGGCCAGCGGTAGACCTGATATTCACGTGGCGCGGCTCAAACGGCACCATCAAACAGATGCAGACATTCGTGGTCAACGGCAGGGGCGTAGTGTTGACCTTTGTTGCGACCGCGCTCGTGACCGAATTCTCCGCAATGGAGCCGGTCTTCCGGGCAATTCTGGACAGCATCGAAATTCCGTCAACTGCAGCGAGGAGATAAGCCAGCATGCCCGCTCTAGAAGCGGCGAGATTGGGCGATGAGGTCGGGCACACCAGCGCTTTTGCGGGTTTACTCATCGGCGCAGTCGCCGCGGCAGCGATTGCGGTAGCAGCAGTTGCGATTGTTGGAACCGGCGGGCTGGCGGCTGTCGCAATTGGCGCTGGCATTGCAGCGGCAACTGCCGGCGGCGCACTTGGAGGCGCATCCATAGGAGCGCTGATACCGACGTCGCCGACCGGGGCGATCCTGACGGGGTCGCCGAATGTGTTCATTGGTTCTGTAGCGTTGCCCGCGGCCAGAGCTGGACTGGATACCGCCGCTTGCAGTGGTGTGATCCCGTTTTTTTCGCATGGCACGCCCCTGATCGCGCAAGGCAGCTCAAACGTATTCATCAACAAAATGATGGCGGCCCGCCGGACGGACAAGCTGGTGTGTGGCGCAGTTATATCCAAAGGATGCGTCACAGTCTTCGTTGGCGGTGGTACCGCCACAGTTCCTGGACTGACCATCGCTTCGGAAGTTCCGGGCTGGCTCACTGCGGGGTTGTGGGCCGTTCTGATTGGCGGATCCATCATCGCTACTGGCGGCGCGGTGCTTGCATTCGGCGCCGGCCCTGCGATCGGCGGGCTTCTAGGTGGACTTGCGGGAGGCTTCCTGGGAGGGCTCGGGGGCGGATACATCGGCGAAAAGATCGGAGGGCTGTTTGGCAATCCCGAACTCGGAGAACGCATAGGCTCCGTTGTAGGCGGATTTTTCGGTGGGTTGCTGGGAGGTATGGCCGGAGCGAGAGTAGGTGGCGGCCTCTTTCCGGGTGAGAGCACTCCGCCTGAAATCGAGGGCGGCGGAACTCCGCCTGAAGATCAAAATGCTCCACCGCAGGGACCGGATCCAATGGATGATCCGGCGCATTTAAGAGATCTTGGAACGGATCCGCGCAATGGACAGTTCCGGCAAAGCGAAGCCGATGCTGCGCAGAGACTGCAACGTCAGGTCGGGCCACTGCAACGCGACCCAACGGGCGATGGCGATTGGATCGACCAGAACGGCGAAACTTACGATGCTGTTGGGCCTGTGCCCCAGCGTTTTTTCAATGAGGAGAGTTTTGAGAATTCGATCAACGGTCATTTACTGAAGCAGGGCCTGGATCACATAGTGGTAGATCTCTCGGGTCTCGATCCCACCCAACAAGCAGCAGTCGAGGCGTACATCGCGTCTCTTTCGCAAGCCGATCAGGACAAGATAATGATCCTTGGTGATTGATTATGTCGGGAACCTTGGTAATAAAAGAAAAAATCGCTTGGATGCCAGCCGGATGGGTCTACGACGGCGTACTCGAACTGATAGCCGAGGCGGTGGACGATCGTCATCCAGAGCTGCGTCGATTCCTGACGGAAGCACGCACCGATTACCGCGGATATGGTGACGTTAGAAAGCTAAGTTCTGAGGAGTTCAGTATGTTGCTGGCAGCGGCAGGCCAAGCCTATTCGGAAGCGGCTGCTGCGGGGCCGTCGTCATTTCACGACCCGAAAGGGTACGGCCCATTTGTGAAACATTTCGGAGCATTGATCGAGCTGTTGCGAGCTGATCCACGGGCAGCTTTGAGCCAAAACACCGGCTGAGCGCAGCCTTAGAACAGATTCCCTGCAACCTGTTCTGCCGCTTTCGTCACCTTTTCGCGAAACGAGGCTTGCGCCGCCGCGGGATCGTTCGTGCTGGCTCTGACGACGAAGGCTCGATCACGAACCCTGCCCACGACTTGCTCGGAAAGCTGCCCATACTTTCCCAGGCTGCAAGCAAAGGCCTCATTCCCGATACCCTTCAGCCGGGTTCCCTCAGCGGCGCAGGGTGCGACGAAAGCCCCAAACGCACTCGGCGAGGCCATCGTTTCCACCTGGATGCCTAACTGATATATGAGTGTCCCCTGCTGGCGACCGAAATCGCAGTTCGCATCCTCTTTGTTTTTGCTCGCGTGGTTAACCCGAACGGTCACGTCGCCGCCCAATAAACCACTCGCTGTCGCCGTATTCATCCAGGGGCAAGTCTCTTCTCCCAAAGAGATCCCGGGCAGAAGAAGTCCGAGGACCGTCACGGCACAGAAACTTCGTATCATGCACCCGGGGGTTTTTTGGCCGACTTAAGCGCATCGGCGCTCAGGATTTTTCCGCCTTCCTGGACGACGTAAAGCCGGTTCGCGTCCAGATCCTTTAACTGATCCACTTGCCCGCTGAGCCATCGGATCTCGACTGAATCCACCTTCGTCGCCTGCTCGAGCCCGAAATGCATGCGCAAATCATTCTGCGAGAAATAACTGCCGCCGCTGCGCAACTCGTCCATTTGCACCAGGGGCTTTGGAGCATCCGGTTTTGTTTTTGCCGTCACGATGACCCGCGTTCCGATGCCAGTCCGATTGGACTTCACGCCCACGAGCTTGATCTTGATCCAGTTTCGATTGAGCGTCGAATCGCACCGCAGAAGCTGTGGGATTGCATTCACGCAATTTACAGCAATGTCGATATCGCCGTCGTTGTCGTAATCGCCGAACGAACAACCGCGCGCGGGAGCATTCTCCAAAATACCTGGGCCGCCCTTGTCCGTCACCTCTTCAAAACGGCCGTTCTGCAGATTGCGATACAGATACTTGTGCTCGGCGTACTTCAGATCGGCCTTGGATTTGTCCACTTCCGGATATACGTGTCCGTTCGACATCAGGATGTCGAGCCACCCGTCGTTGTCCATATCGAAAAAACCGACGCCCCAGCCAAGTAAGCGCGTGTTGACGCCCAGACCGCTCGGATAAGTGCGGTCCTCAAAATTTGCACCGCCGAGATTCGTATAAAGCGAATCGGTGTCTCCGGCAAAGTTCGTCTTCACCACGTCCAGGTTGCCGTCGCGATTATAGTCTCCGATCGAGACTCCCATGCCCGCTTGCGGTTTCCCTTCGGGAGATAATGCCGCGCCCGATTCGATGGCGATATCTTTAAAGGTTCCATCTTTTTGGTTTTGATAGAGCGTGGCCGTCGTCGAATCATTCGCGACGTAGATATCCGGCCAGCCGTCATTATCAAGATCCGAGGCAGCAACGCTCAGGCCATACGTTCCAGCAGTGTTCAAGATGCCCGATTTCTGGCTGACATCAGCGAATG
>CAVWUV010000012.1:0-282881 GCA_963758245.1 uncultured Acidobacteriaceae bacterium
GTTGGAACGCGATCAATCTTCCAAGAGTTCATGAACGACGAGAAGGTCCCAACAAAGTCACGCTTCAGGAGTTGCAGTTCAGTCGCTGTCTTCACGGCCTAAGTACAATTCGCTTACCAGCGCTTTGTGATTCTCCAGCACGCGAGCTCGGCGAATTTTCATCGTTGGAGTTAATTCGCCATGCTCAATCGAAAACTCCCGCTCGAGCACTTTGAATCGCCGGATCCGCTCGAAATCTGCAAGCTGCCGGTTCACTCGCGAGACCGCGTCTCGGACCACCTTCGTCACGGGTTCATTCGCGTTCTGAACCTGAGCCACATTGATTGTGAGAAGCGCCGTCACATACGGTTTCTTGTCGCCAATCAAGAGCACTTGACTGACAATCGGCTCCATCTTGAACAGATTCTCAATGCGAGCCGGATAGATCTTCTTTCCGTTGGATGAAACGATCAGCTCCTTCTTCCGTCCCGTGATGTACCAGTAACCGTCACTATCCACTTCTGCAATATCGCCGGTCGAAAACCAGCCGTCTTCGTTCAGGACCGATCGCGTAGCTGACTCGTCGCGGTAATAGCCCTTGAAAATGCATGGCGTGCGCACCTGCAGTTCTCCATCTTCAGCAAGCCGCGCTTCAATGCCCGGGAGCAGCACGCCTATGCTGCCCGGCTTTGGGCGCTTGATCGGGTTAAAGGAAATCACGCCCGCTTCCGTAAGGCCGTAGCCCTCAACCAGCGGCATCCCGATAGCCGAAAAGAATTCAGCCAGTTCCTTCCCCAGCGGCGCTGCACCTGATGCCGCAATCCGAATCCGACCGCCCAATCTCTCTCGGACTTTCGAAAAGACCAGCTTGCCCGCGAGCTTCAACAGAGGCGGCATCCAGAGCGGCAAAGATTTCCCCGCTTGTCTGTACCGTGCTGCTTCGATCCCGAGATTCAGCGCACCATAGAACATCTTTCTCGCCGCTGCGGGCCGCTTTTTGACTTCGGTGAGAATCGTACCGTACATCTTTTCCCATACACGCGGTGGCGCAAGGAAAATCGTAGGCCGTATCGTTTTGAGCTCCGCGGGCAAGCGGCCCAAGCTCTCTGAAAACCACACCGGCGTACCCATTCGCAGAGGAACCAGTTCCAGAACAATGCGCTGCGCGATATGCGCCGAGGGCAAAAACACGAGGGTCGAATCTTCCGGACCGATCGGCAAGACCACGGGGCCCATATCCATATTCGCCAGAATTGCTGCATGACTCGTTAAGCCCATCTTCGGTTCGCCCGTCGCTCCCGATGTCAGATAAAGGATCGCGGGGTCATCCGGCGAGATCTCTTCCTGTACGCGCGTGAACGCGCAAGAGTCGCGCTCCAAAGCTTCGCGTCCCAACTGTTGCAGGTTTTCCAGCGATAACCTGCCGGGCTGCTCGCCGGTCATCAGAATGACGTGCTGCGGTAAGGCAAGACCTTGCGAGTCCATTTCGCTCGAAAGTTCGGTCAAGGTCTTCGGGTCTTCGACGAAGAGGAATCTCGGACCTGCCGCGCTGACGTTCCGCGCCAGGTCCGGCATCGGATACGCGGTATAAAGGGCCGCCGAAACCCCACCCCCGCCCATGATGCCCAAGTCCGCCAGGTAAAACTCGGCACGAGTCTCAGAAAGAATGCAGACGATTTCGCCTTTGGTCAGTCCAAGGGTCCGCAAGCCGAGAGCGATCTCGCGAGATATCCGCAGCCAATCGTTCCACGAATACGTCCTGTATCCTTGGCTGGCTTTACTTCCGACAGGCTGGTGGAGGGCTAGTGCGCCTCCAAACTGCTGCGCAGTCTCTTCAAGCACCGTAAAGACGTTCCTACCCGGCATGGCCCGAATAATTTTAACAATCCTGACACTCACCGATCAGGTTGTTTGTTTTACCCTTTAGTGGGGTCGTGGTTTGATCGGAACAAATGAACGATGACGGACGCCACAACGGAGTTCAAGAACAAGAACATTCTGGTGACCGGCGGCGGCCGGGGTCTGGGCAAGCGACTCGCGCTCGGTTTCGCAAGGCTTGGCGCCAGGATTGCTCTCGTCGGGCGAAGTAAGGCTGAAATCGACTTGGCGCACATCGAGATTGAGCAGGCCGGAGGTAACGCTCTGCGCATTCGCGCCGATGTCACTGATCCCGAACAGCTGGTGCTAGCTGTGAACCGGGCACGCGTGGCATTCGGCGGTCCCATCGATGTTCTGGTTTGCGCCGCCGCGACAACCGGCCCTCTAAACCCATTTCTGCAAGTCCCGACGAAGGCCTGGACCGAAACCATCGAGATCAATTTACTCGGAGTAGTGCATTCCTGCCGCGCCGTTCTCCCGTCCATGATTGACAAACGCGCCGGCAAGATCATCGTTCTAACGTGTGACAGCGATGAATTGCCGAAACTCAATTTTTCCGCATATAGCACCTCCAAAGCAGCGGTGGTTCGCTTTGTGGAATCATTGGCCGCTGAGGTGCTCGATCACAACGTTCAGATCAACTGCTTCGATCCCGGGCTGGCATACACCAGTCTTACCGACGAAGTCATTCGAGCCGAGAGCCGCCTCGAAAGCAGAGTGGTCAGCGCGGCCAAAGAGACCCGGCGCACTGGCGGCGTTTCCCCGGAGTTACAACTGGCGCACGCCATATTTCTGGCGTCCGAACAATCTAATCACATCACCGGGAAGCTGATACATGTCACAGATGATTGGAAGAAGCTGAAGAACGCGACCCTCCGGCCGGACGCTCTAACGCTCCGGCGAATCCTGAAATAGAACTTCGATATCTATTCAGTCGAAAACCGGAAGATGGTCGTGCTATGAAATTGATCGCCGGGATGAAGCACGGTACTCGGAAAATTGGGATGATTCGGCGAATCGGGGTAGTGTTGCGTCTCGAGCGTTAGAGCTGATCGGTGGCGATAGACACCCCCAATGCCGTGGATCGTGCCATCCAGAAAATTCCCAGTGTAGAACTGAATGGCAGGCTCTGTTGTGAAACATTCGAGCACGCGGCCCGAGCTTGGCTCCTCCACTTTTGCGGCAAGAACCAACAAGTCGCCAGAGCGGTTCAGCACGAAGTTGTGATCGTAGCCCTTCGCGAGCTTTAACTGCTCATTATTTTGATCGATGCGCGCCCCCACCCTAGTAGCCTTTCGGAAATCGAGAGGTGTTCCGGCAACGCTTTGTATTTTCCCGGTCGGGATCAGCGTGCTATCTATCGGCGTAAAACGGTCAGCGGCGAGCATCACTTTGTGATTCAACACTGTGTCGCTTCCCGCCCCTGCCAGGTTGAAGTAGGAGTGATTGGTCAGGTTGAGCACCGTATCTTTGTCAGTCGTCGCAGAGTAGTCAATGCGCAAATCGTTCTTATCGCCAAGCGAATAGCGAACCGTCACGTTCAAGTTGCCGGGGAAGCCCATTTCGCCATCGGGGCTCAAGTAGTGTAATTCAAGCGCTGGCCCTCCAGATGACGATATATCTTTCGCGTCCCAGACTCGACGATCGAAACCTGTGGTCCCACCGTGCAAGGCGTTCGGGCCATCATTTAACGGTATATGATACTGCTTCCCATCCAACGTAAACATGCCATGAGCAATGCGGTTGCCATAACGTCCGATCACCGCCCCAAAGTATGGTTCCTCCGCGAGGTAACCGGCAAGATTGTCGAACCCAAGAACGACGTCATCGAACTTTTTGTTGCGGTCCATTACCTTGATGGATGTAATTCTCGCGCCGTAATTGATGATCTTCACTTCCATTCCAGACCGGTTCCGGAGTGTAAATCGAAAGATTTGCTGCCCGTCGGAAGTCTTGCCGAAATCCTCCTTCTGAATGTTCGGCGCGGATTGCGCGGAACCGAGAGGGATGCAGATTCCCATTGCGAGAACGCTTAAAGCTCCAGCAAAGAAGAGTTTCATATCAGTGTATGGTTATCCTTCTGTGAAAAATTTCAGTTCCAATTTCCGGATGCGCCTTGGTACCGGCAATGGTGATTGGCAACTCAAAACCAGCGCCATTCTTCTGGAAGAATCGGTCCAAGGGTTTTAACACCCAATGTTTGATCCCGGTTTGAGTTTCAGACAACGTGGCTTGCATTCGAAACTGCCCATTCATATCAATTTGTTCCGATCGTAAATTGTAATTCCCGGCGAGCTTGATCGTTGCGCCGGGAACACTGAACGAAAGAGTAGAGAACGAGGCTACGGTGTCGTTCAGTTTGAAGACGGCTCGAAAATCTGAAGCTATTGTTTCCGGCTTTTCTTCTTCTTCCTTTTTTGAGATGCCTCTTGCGCGGTCGCTGAGGGTCAGGAGACGCTGCTCGACCTTGGCGCTGGTGAATTCTGCGGAAGAAATGCTGAACTGGCCATCCAGTTTTAGTTTGTCGAGAACGTCTTCGTGGCCCGGCGGAATGACAATTTTCGTTTGAAATTTCACCGCGCCCGTCAAGAACGGCTTACCTCTGCCCATCACGAGCCGTAGTATATCTTCCATACGCGCATGAGTTGTCACCGCGTCGAGCGAGGTGGTCTTTCCTTGCGGTCCAGCTTCATGCACTATACCGCCCCGGCAAATGAATTCCGAGCGCAGAAAGCGCGCGTCTACAGGATCGAGTATCGTGTCACCGTCGGTGCCGTTGACCACCGAGTGGAAAGTGGTGGCGAGATGAACCGGCTCACCACCTCTTTTCAAAGCGAAATTTGGCGTGTCTGTGGTCCCATCTACTTCGATATGTTGCAGGATTCCATGATAGTTCCCGGTAGATGACAGAATCCCGCTGATCCCCTTGAACACTGCGAGATCGGCGTTCTGAAAACCGTAATTGCCGGAGACTGCTGTGGCTCGAGGATCGTCCTTCTGCCACGGTCCGAAACTTCCATTGGTATCGATCAGGCCAGGCGGCTTGGCGTTCGTCAGTGTCGCTTTGAAAGCCATGGGTTGCCCGGGTCCAACAGGATGAAGCGTCAGTTTCTCAATATCGAAACGGAGCGGGAGCTTTCCTTGAATCTTAGGATCAATCTCCAGTAATGTAGCATCGGCGACGATTGCGTCGATCAGAAACCGCAGGCGCGTAGTGTCGGTTCCTGGTTCGGCACTCGCGACGGGATGATTCTCCTCGATACCTTCTTTGAGAGTGGCGCGGCCGCGCGGCGGGATATGGATCTCGAGGCCCTCCAATTGAAGAAAGCTGACGTGATTACTCCGGTCGATCAGCGTGCTGAAATCGGTTTTAGCCGTAAATCGACGAATGTAAATCAACGGATGTGGATCAGTCCATCCTTTATGGCGGATCGATAGACCTTGCCCGACGGCTTTAGGCTGAGGATACAAAGTGATGTCTAAGGATTTTAGATCGACGTCGGCGTCAAACCGTTCTTGGACGGCCTGAATCACGCGTTCGCGCGCGCGTGCGCCAAAGCCCTTCACGTAAAAGTATAGGGCGATGCCAAGACCGACTAGCAACAGACACAAAATCACTGAGCCGTACAGGAGTGCTTTACG
The DNA here is from genome assembly GCA_963758245.1 of uncultured Acidobacteriaceae bacterium. GTDB lineage: Bacteria > Acidobacteriota > Terriglobia > Bryobacterales > Bryobacteraceae > Bog-105. Next base: position 5,500 of record CAVWUV010000012.1, read on the forward strand.
CATTTAGTTGTGAGGACTCTTTTCGCTCTGTCCTCTATTCTGCCGCTTGCATGAAGTTGGCGCGGCAAATTGGGAGCTACTTCAGAGGCGAGGCGTGCTTCGGCTCGTACAGATAGAGCTCACCACCCGGAATTTTCATTGCCGTGAGCAGGCCAAACCCCGCATCTTTGATGGGCTGCGTAAACTCGACGCCTTTGTTCTTCAGTTCTTCAACGGTCGCTTCGATGTTGTCACACATCAGGTAAAGCAGGTGCTGGCCATGCTCTAAGACCGAGTTGGTGGGATGTATGCCCAATTCAGCGGGCGGCAGCGCAAAGATAAGCCAGCCATTTCCGGCATCGACGGAGTAAAAGCCAAGTACGTCCCGAAAGAAAGCGCGGACAGCCTCCGCCTCTTTCGTGTAGATCACTGCATGGACTGCGTTGATCATGGCGCCTCTAAGGCGATTGTATTAAAGGCCTGCTCCGGTACAATTGAGATCGGACTGCGCTCGATTCCGAATGGAAGATTTGGCCCCACAAGCCGCCTCAGATCCGGAAATTCCGAATAAGTTGTATTTTCGGATTGGCGAAGTTGCAAAGCTGGCCGGCATCAAACCTTATGTTCTGCGATTCTGGGAATCCGAATTCACCGGCCTAGGGCCGAGGAAATCGGGTACAGGGCATCGGCTGTACAGGCGGAAGGACGTGGAACTGGTGCTGGAGATCAAACGCCTTCTCTATGAGAGACGGTTTACGATTGAAGGCGCGCGCAAAGTTCTCGAGTCGAAACCAAAACGAGAGGCGGTTAAGGCCGGGCCACAACGGAAGCAAGCCGATCTTTTCTCGCCCACATCGGCCTTTTACCAGGAACTGAGGCGCGAGCTGACCGAAATCCTGGATCTGCTGGACCGGCCTAAAGCGAGCCGCTAACAAGCAACGCCCTGTTGCTTTCCCAATGGAAGTGTGCCACGCTTGCTGTGGGAAAGCCAATAAGCGACATGAAAGAGAAAACGGATGTCCTGCAAGGCACGCTGGCATTGATGGTGCTGAAAACTCTGGACGTGCTCGGACCGCTTCATGGCTACGGCATTGCCCGGCGTATCGAGCAGATCAGCGGAGATCTTCTCACCGTAAATCAAGGCACGCTATATCCGGTCCTGCTGAAGCTCGAGCAGGAGGGTTCGATCGCCTCCGAATGGGGCGCGTCCGAGAATAATCGCAAGGCGCGCTTCTACCGGCTGACGCGCGACGGGCGCAAACAATTGCAGGCCGAGACTCGCGGCTGGGAACAGACCGCGGCCATCATCGGGCGCTTCTTTGCTGCGAAAGCAGAGGACTTCCAATGAGAGCCCTGCGGCGTTTCCTGAAGCGGACGACTTCCTGGATGAGACGGCAGCGGGACGAAGAGCGTTTGCAGGCTGAAATTGAAGAGCATCTCGCTCTTCAAACTGCCGAAAATCTTCGCGCCGGTTTGTCGCCCGTCGAGGCCCGACGTCGGGCTGTGCTGAAGTTCGGAGCCGTGGAGGCAATCCGGGAAGGCTATCGAGATCAGAAAGGACTGCCGGTTGCGGAAACACTCATCCAGGACACGCGCCACGCGCTACGACGCCTGCGACTGGCTCCGGCATTCACTCTCACTACGGCCCTGACGCTCGCGCTAGGCATTGGCGCGACCACTTCTATTTTCACTTTGGTCTATGCCGTTCTGCTGAAATCGCTTGCTGTGGCGAATCCCAATCAGTTATACCGGCTGGGAAAAGAAGCACGTTGCTGCTACTGGAGCGGGTACAGCCAGGAGAAAGGGTTCTCTCTTGTCTCGTACGAGTTGTACAAATACCTCCGGGACAACACCAAGGGCTTTTCAGAATTAGCGTCCTTCTCATCGGTCGAGCCGCTCTTCGGCGTCCGGCGCGCGGGGAACGCGGAGCCCGCGCAAAGCTATCCCGGCGAGTACGTATCCGGCAATTACTTCACCATGTTCGGCCTAAGAGCGTACGCAGGACGGACGTTTACGGCTAACGACGATCAACCCGGCGCTGCGCCGGTTGCGGTGATGAGCTATCGGTTATGGCAGCAAAGGTATGGATCGGATCAGTCGGTTATTGGCAGCGTCTTCAATTTGGATGAGAAGTCATTTACGGTGGTGGGAATCGCTCCGCCGGGTTTCTTTGGCGACCAACTACGCGATAGTCCACCCGACTTTTTTCTGCCGCTAAACACCGAACCGTTTGTGGAGGCCGATGCCGATTTGAACAAGCACGACCTGCACTGGCTAGACGTGATCGGACGCATCCAGCCCGGCGTCAATCCTGCATCCATAGAGGCTGAAATGCGAGTAGAACTCAAGCAGTGGCTGCGCTCGCATTGGGGTGAGATGAGCGCCGATGATCGCGCGAAATTTCCCGCCCAAACCCTGTTTTTGAGCCCTGGAGGCGCTGGCATCACCAGTATGCGCGAGCAATACGAACACTGGCTCCAGATCCTCATGATGGTGACTGGCTTCGTACTGCTCATCGTCTGCGCTAATGTCGCTAGTCTCATGCTGGTGCGCGGCATGGAGCGGCGGCGGCAGATATCGCTGAGCATGGCATTGGGGGCCCAAGCGACGCGGCTTATGAGGCAGGCTTTCACCGAAAGCATTTTGCTCTCGCTTCTAGGTGGCGCGGCGGGCCTGCTGATCGCATTCGCAGGCACGCGGCTTATTTTGCATTTCGCATTCCCTAGGGTTGGAGACATGGCAGGCATAGCCATCGATGCGTCGCCTTCCATGCCGGTACTGCTCTTCGCCCTGGGAGTTTCATTAATCACCGGACTTGCGTTTGGCCTCGCTCCAGCATGGATGGCCACGCGAGTAGATCCAATAGAAGCCTTTCGCGGAGCTAGCCGCTCCACAGCCCGCACCGGCTCGCTTCCGCGAAAAACACTTGTCGTGCTCCAGGCTGCGCTTTCGCTGGTTTTGTTATCAGCGGCCGGTTTGCTGACCGCGGTACTTCACAGCTTGCAAAATCAGAATCTCGGATTTGATCAGAATCGGCGTATCGTTATGAACATGGAGCCAAGGCTGGCCGGCTACGGCTACCAACAACTCACTCCACTGTACCGGCGCATCCGTGATTCGTTGTCGAGTATTCCCGGCGTGTCCGGACTGGCTCTCTGTACGTACTCGCCGCAAAACGGGCTCTTATGGGGTGGTGGCGTCTGGGTGGATGGACATCCGGCCGGTAGCTCCAGCAACCTTGCGGGTTGGGATCGAGTCACAGCGGGATACTTTGAAGCCATCGGCAACCCCATCATCCGGGGACGCGGCATCTCCGAACAGGATACGGCCACTTCACTGCACGTCGCAGTTATCAATGAGGCGTTCGCCCGAAGGTACTTCAATAATGAAGATCCGATCGGCAAGCATTTCGGCCGCAGCGGCATTGGATCTGAGCGCCAATACGAAGTTGTTGGAATTGCAAAAGACATTCGCAATTTGACAGATAAGCTCGGCAACCCGGCCTTTCCGTTCTACTTTTTGCCGGAAGCCCAGCATGACGTTTCCCCGGACGCCGGGCTCAAGGAAATCTCTCCCGGCTCGCATTTCTTGCATGACATTGTCGTCGTGACCAGGCCGGGAATCAGCTTGTCCGATGCCCAGTTGCGCCACGCCATGGCTTCAGTTGATCCAAATCTGCCGGTCATTGCAATTCGCACGTTAAAAGATCAAGTAGCCACTGAGTTCACGCAGCAGCGTCTGATTGCGCGCCTCACTTCCTTTTTCGGAGTTCTTTCGCTTCTTTTGGCTTCGATTGGGCTGTACGGAGTTACCGCCTACAACGCGGGGCGCCGTACCGGTGAAATTGGCGTTCGCATGACGCTCGGCGCGGACCGCGGCCACATTGTTACCCTGGTGCTCCGGGGCGCCTTAATGGTAGTCATCTTGGGATTGATAATCGGCTTACCGCTGACTTTCGCGGCAGGGAAATTCCTCGGCAGCCAGCTTTACGGAATGAATCCAAACAATCCCGTGGTGACGTTAACAGCCGTCGTGACGCTCGGGTTATCAGCGTTCGCAGCAGCGTTGATTCCAGCGGTCCGGGCAAGTTTGATTTCGCCGGTCGAGGCGTTGCGCGCCGAGTAAGGCGGATCGGCAGGTGCCGCGCATTTCGAAGCAACTGGCTTGTGGCGTACGGCGGCTTCACGGCAGCGCCCTGGAGACGCCAGCCTTCCTATGAAGGTGGTCCGAATAAGGAGTTGGTACCGCCTAAATCCAAGTTGCCGAATTCGCTGAAACACTGATGCACCTTCGAGTATTCTTCAGCGGCGGGCCGTTCCTGAGAACTCGTAACCGCAAGCGGGCTTGACTCATCCGTCTCACGCGCCGCAAATGAGCGAAGGACAAAATAGCGCAGTCGTTGCCACCGAGAGGGAACCACCCAGCGACTTGAATTTCTTATAACAGGTTCGAAGGCGTCCAAGATTCTCCTCATTGACTTTAGTACTCGCGTGCTGATCGTTCGGCGCTTGACAACTACGTGAATAAGATCGACATGGCGAGAGGTGAGTGCCTCGTCGCCTAGAAGCAGCCCCCTCCTGACATAAGCCGCGGATAACTAAGGTTAACAGTCCGCGCGAAGGGTGCAAACGTCGCAACGTGTTTAACAAATTGGTCTCGCGTGGATGACGTGTTTTTCGCTTGACAGCCGAGAAAGCCTGCTTTACGATCTAGGCAATCCTTGACAGGGCCAAGCCGAGCTGCAAATGATGGCCCAGAGGGATCTCGATTTTTGCAGATCGTCAGGAACGAGGCGAAAGTGAATAATTCTCTTGTCGCACAGGTTACCTCGAAGGCAACAGGAGTGGGTGCGGGGAACTTACCGCCACGCCGACTTCAGCGACTTACATCAGGCTGTAGCCTGCTGGTTCTGTTTCCAACGTTGATCGCATTGCTACCGGGGCTGGCATACGCCGACTTTAGTAAGACGATCACCGTGACTCCGGACGTACAACTCAATGCGGTTACAACTTGGTACTACGCGTCCTGCACTAAGTCTCTTGGGCTCGGAAGCTACTCCATTGAGACCGCACCTTCCCACGGCACTCTTGCTTTTTCCGATTTAAGCGGCCCCGTGCCCGGATGTCCGCCTGGAAGCCCGTCTCTACTTGCAGCCGCGGCGTTTTATACCTGGACGGACACCAGCAGTCACGCAACATCAGATTTCTTTCAACTCTACTACGAGTTAAACGGCAACGTGGCCGAGGTCATCGACGTGACTGTCAACCTTGCTTCCGAATCGTGCACGATTTCGTCTCAAACGCTCCAGAGCGTCCCAGGCGTTCCAGACTCCCGAATTCGCATTGGTGTTGGCGAGGTTGTGGAGCTAGGTGTAAACTTCAGTCCCGTAACATGGGAGATAAAGTCGGGAGGAGGAACGCTTCTCAGCGATGATACTGGGACGACTTTCATCGCACCATACTCCGCGGACACATCCGTCATCGCTGCAACGCTGCCCAATGGCTCCTGTTCTATAACGTTCTCTACGGTTCAGCCATCGGGGTTGATTTTCCAAAGATTGCTGGCTCCGCCGCTAAAAGCACCCGGCTACGGTTTTTTTGCGTTGCCTTTTGCTCCTAATTTTTCGTATGCGGCGTCAATGTACAGCGTCGCTTTCCTTACTCCGGGCGATGTGTCGTTCGCCGCGATTGGCATTTCAGAGCAAGATATTCCCAATCCGTATGTAATCCCCAATTATGATCCGCCTGTACTTGTGTCGGTAGGCACTACAAAGGCATGGCTGATCGGTTGTGACTACGACCTTGATCGCGCACTTGGCTCAGTCAGCAAGGAAAGTGATTGGGTGTACACCTTTGGAGACAATCAACAAACCGCGTTCTCAACGGTCGAGACAGACCTCTCCCACACTTTCAATGGGCTCTACACCTACACGAAAACGCAGATTCGTGCCCTCTCCGCAAATGGTGATTTCGTGGACACTCCCCGTGCGGTGGGAGCAATTTTGACCGTCCCTTGGGGGGCGCCATACTCTAACCTGGGAATACAGCCGCTCAATCGAAGTACCTGTGAAACATACGTCGGCGATCAGTTCACTGTCGTTCCAAATCGCCAGACGTCTACGGCTTCGCGGGCAGCCCTACATGTCCGATAGCGGAGCTCGAAAACGAAAGTAACGAACAGAGGAGATGTCTGAATGCGTCGTGATATTAGAGTGTTCTTTCTACTCACCACTCTAGTGGGGCTGCTCGCCGCAGATCCCCTCGATTTACAGCTCAAGGCGTCTGTAAACGAAAATGCGGACAATTCGTTCACTTACTTCTACACGCTGACCAATAATGCTGGCTCGTCCGAGAATGTGTTCGCCTTCTCAATAGCCTACAGGGGATCTTTGACCGGGATCGTCAGCCCTACCGATTGGACTCCCGTCTCTGAATTAGGCTACCTTTCCTGGGTCTCGGAAGATCCCACATCCGATCTTGCACCGGGAAGGGTTGACGATTTTGCATTTACCAGTTTGCTCGGGCCGGGGCCGACGCCCTTCTCCGCCTTCGGCTCCGACCCATTCACTGGTTTTCCCACCGGAGACATGACTTCCGGAACCATCGCTGGTCCCGTGAGCGGTGCCCCTGAGCCGGGAACATTCGCCTTGCTCTCCTTTGTTGGCCTCCTTATCGTTTCTACTCGGATTCTCGGCAGGACAAGAAAGGTAAGATCGGGTGCGGCCCTATTCGTCTATCGCGACGAGTTCTTGATGTGAAGCTGTTTTTAAAGCTCGCCGTTTGAAATGCAGAACACCTCTCAATCGAGTGCGGTGAGGTGTAGATAACCTCGCGAGTGACATTGCGCCGCAATCCACGTTCTAAGCGTTGCGAGATGGGATACGTGTCGAGGGCTGGACGAGGAAGACGCAAATTCATCGTGGCAGCGTCTGGCGGGCGAGCGGAAAGTGCGCTAACGTCACCCCAGTAAATTCAGACTTTTTGCGTGGCTGGCCAAAGCAGGATGTGGCTTCGCTCGTTCAATGTGTGTTTCGCGGGCATTTCCCGCTTCATACCGTCTTGCTCAGTAGTTCGCGAAACCGCCTTGCTCAACGGTAACGCCAGTAACTCCTTCACCAGCCACGTTTGCCTTATGGGTAATTGTGACCGCGGTTCGTGGTGTGTCCCAGCACCCCGGTTCGCCGCGATGAGACACGTGCCCTTGAAGCGCGCCGGATCGGCAAACGTTTGACGCCAGTAAACGCCTGCATACCTTCTGCCTGTCGCTGGGCGCTGCCTTCGCCCTTCGCCTGTGTCCCTCACCGCTTCCTGCCCCACCAGGTCGGTCCCCTTCTCCGTTGCGGAACCTATCAGGATTCGCCAAACCTCCCGTCGTGCCGCTTTGCCGAATACGCAAGCGTCTCGAGGAATTTCAGTTGCTCAATCAGGCGCTCCGCGGCTTGCTGACTCGCGGCTTTCTTTGAGCTGCCCTCGGCCCGGCTGACGAGCTGATTGCCTATTCTTGCCTCAATAGTAAACACCTTCGCGTGTTCAGGGCCGCTGGTCTCGACCGTAGAGTATCGCGGCACCGGCAAGCCCAAGGCCTGGGTCCGCTCTTGTAGAACGCTTTTGTGGTTCAGGAGACCGAGTGATTCCATATCGTCCGGCCTTTGCAACAGACTCAACAGATGCTGTTCGATGAAGCTTCGGGCTATGTCGATACCGCCGTCGATGTACATCGCGGCAATCAGGGCCTCGAGTGCATTCGCCAGCAGGGTCTTTCGGCCGCGCCCGCCATTCCGTTCTTCGCCTCTTCCGAGCAGTAAGAAATCGCCTAATTCCAGCTCGAGAGCGCACTGATGCAAATGAGTGGAGCTCACGAGATGAGCTTTCCACTGGGAGAGCTGACCTTCATGGGCGGACGGGTGTCTCAAAACCAGAGATTCGCTGACGGCGAACCCTAGAATCGAATCTCCGAGAAACTCTAATTGCTCGTTGTCGGCATTCCGTGGAAGGACGGGCGACCTTTCCGATAACCACGATCGATGCGTTAGAGCGCGGACCAGTAATTCCTGATTTCGAAACCGGTACCCAAGCTTTTGTTCCAGGGCTTCGACCGGAGGCTGCATGTCAGCTGGGGTGGTCTATGTACTGGGGACGGGCAGCTCTGTCCACAAAAATACAGGTTCGTTTATTTGAGCACCACTGTTTGGGACAGAGTCAGCCGTCCCCTGCATCCCCATGTTACTTAGGCGCGGATCCTTTTAGTTTTGTGGCGTTGTCCTTTTGAGCTTGAGCAAATTGCTTTACCTGGGGCGGAACATCGCTCATGGCCAAAACTTTGTCGGCGGTGGCAATTGCGTCGTCATACTGTTTGTTCTCCACGTAGGCCCGCGAAAGAAATGCCAAGGTGGTGGAATTGGGACGAGAAGCTTCACTGATTGCCGTCTTGTACTGCTCAATTGCTTCGGGATATTTCTTGCGCAATTCATCAGCTTGGCCCAGGGCTGAATGCGCGAGCCCGGCCTGATCTTTCTTGAAGGCCGTGTAATCGGCAGCAGAACCGTTAAAACCAGGCGGAGGTGTGTCAGAAGCTGTTTTGAGCAAATCTAATCCCTGGTTGGCGTAATCATCTACTTTCTTCAAGCTTTGGTCTTTATCCAAGTCGTTTTCGCGCGTGTGCTGCGCTATGTCAGCAGCAAGAAGAATGCGGGCGGCGAAATCTTTCGGATCATTCTGCATGATGCGCTCGCCCCAGACAACGGTCTGCGGATAATCGCCTTTTCGCTGAGCCGCGTCCATGGCCATGCTGAGCAGCATCGGTTTGTAGTCGGTGTCGGCAAAGTTTTCGAGTACATTGTTGATCGCAGCGATCTCGGCATCCCAATTACTGGCTTGCGCCGCCGCCTGTACTTGCTTGAGCGCATCCACTTCTTTCTGCGACTTTGGATGGGGACCCTGCTGAGCTGCCGGCGGGCTTTGCTGCGCAGCAGCTTGCGAATGGGCCATCAGAGACATGGCCGTGAAGATCAAACCCATGGCGGGGGCGATAAATCGAACTCTCATTGCTGTTGTTCTCCTGAATTGCTCTGCAGCGCTTTCTCCGCGGCTTCGCGCGCCTTGGGCGAAGCGCCATCGGTGGCGAGCGTGAGTTTAAACTGAGCAGTCGCCCGGTCCGAATCTCCAGCCTTCAGTGCGAGCTGGCCGAGATAGTAGTGCGACCATGCGGTAATCGCGGAATTGGGGTTAGCGGCAATCGTACGTTGAAAGAGATCCAGCGCCTCGTCCCAATGTTTCTCCTGAAGATCGATGAGGGCCAATCCATACCAGGCGCGCCCCTGCCGAGCCTTGTCATTGGTCTGCTCGAAAACCTTCTTGAAAACTTTCCGGGCGTTTTCCAGATCGTGCTGGTCGTACATTCCCTCGGCAGTTATTAAGGATTGGTCGGCGGGATCAAGCTGCAGCTTTGCCGGCGGGGCGATGACGCGCGGTGCGATGGTTTGGACAAAGTCAATCTTTTTGAGGCGCTTCTGCTCCTTGCCCAGGTCGACGGCAGAGACCAGATCGGGGTAGTAGAGCCGGAATGCATCTTGTTGCTTTTCATAGGCTGGGAGCAGATCGGCGAAGGCAGCCGTCAGGATGAAACCCTCGCGCATGGCTTCATTCACGAAGGCCTGCCGCTTCTCCGGGCCGCCATGCATTAAGCGACTATCTATGGCTTTGATCAGACACTTGGTCACGAGCAACGAAAAATCGTCCTTGTAAGCCAAATCGAGGGCTGGAGCTTCTTCAGCGAACTTTTGAAGCGGCTTTTTCTCTTTTATGACTTCGCTGTACTTAAACGTCAGCGGGTCGAGCAGATAGGCAAGATAGGCGTCTCGAATCTCGTCGACCACGGGGGTACTGGCAGGCGTGATAACTACAAAATAATCATCCCGATAGCTGCGCACCTGTACCTGATCCGGCGCGGCCAACAGATCGAGATAGATCTGAAAACGGCGTCCCAGATAGCCCGAAGGGTTTCGCAAGTATCCGTTGGCTTCAAAGAGGGTCCCGATCACCGCGTCCTGGTACTCCGACATGGCGGCGGCATACGCTGCTTGTGAGCGATTCCAAAGGTTTTCCAGATCTGCCTCTTTGTAGAACCGGGCCAGCAACTCGCTGAATCCCCGGAGAGCTTCTACGTCGGGCGGTAGTTGCCCGGGCGGAAGGTCAAATTGCGGCGCATCTCCGGCAACCAGAGCGAATGATATGTACTGGCTCAGGTCGGCTGTATCGGAAGCCTTTTTATGCTCTTTATAGAAGGCCTGCAGCTCCGGCAGACAAGCAATATTTCGTTTGGCCAGAGTTTCCCGGACTTGGGTCCGGACTCTGTATCGCTCATTGAGCGGCGAATCCATGCCGGCGTCGTACCCGGCTGCATTAATAGCGGCAAGAGTGGAGAAAAGCGTAAGGCTAACGCTGAACTCGTTTTCGCCGGGCCTGTTTTGCCCGCTTGGAGTTGCAGCGAGGCTTGTCTGGGAAGCCAGCGTGGCAAACGAGAGAACAAAGGAAAGCAGGCAGACAGCGGGGCGGCGGATCAAGAGGACCTTGCGTACACGGTGATAGATCTGCCCATCAGTGTAGCCTAGCGGCGTATGCCGGTTCCTCTAGTTCAATTAAACGCGCAACAATCTGCTAACGTGTACGTTGAGTACACAAGTGGAGGCAGAAAAGATCGGCATCCGGGAATTCCGGGAGAATCTGGCAGGTTATATCGAGGCTGGGAGGCCACTGGCGATTACACGTCATGGCGAGACGCTCGGGTTTTACATTCCGGCCCAGAGGCGGAATCGGAGGGCCGCCTTGGAGGCAATGCGGGCGGCCGCCGAAGAATTGGATGCGATGATTGCTGCCTGGGACGTTACCGAAGACGAGTTGATGGACGAGTACAAACAGATCCGCAGCGCGGCACGCGCAAAGAAGCGGAATGGCCCCTAGGGCACTGGTGCTCGGTGCCAAGATTCTCGTCCGGGGCGTCCTAAAACGCACGAACGCATCCGCACCCGACCGCCTGACGGCCTATATATCAGATGCCCAGCGGCAAGTCCGATTGTTGTGGCAAAAATTCTGATTTCTCCGCAGAGACTTCAATATTCGCAAAGAGGCGTTCTTGAGACTTTCTAGATAAGCGGTCGAACGAACGGTCCTTTTGAACGCGTTCAAAACTCTATTGACACTCCTCCTAGCTGGAGCACATACTGGTTTTGAACACGTTCAAAAATGTGGCAGCGAAAGTGACCCCCAAATCAGAGGAGACCGGCCTGAAGATTCTGGATGCCGCGCTGGCGCTCTTCCGGAACGAAGGATTTGACACCGCGACTATGCGGGATATTGCACAGAAGGCGGGAGTTGCGACAGGGGCGGCTTATTACTATTACGCGTCCAAAGACGCCATTGTGATGGACTTCTACCAGCGTTCCTGCGCGGAGATGCAACCGAAGATCGAGGCGGCCCTGGAACATGCAAGCGGCCTGGAGGCCCGATTACACGAGTTGATTCGAGTGAAGCTGGTTCACTTTGCGCCGAACCGGGGCGTTCTGCGGGCCCTGCTGCGAAACGGCGCGGACCCGAAACACCCGCTCTCACCCTTCAGCCCGCAAACAAAGGAAATCCGGGACATCGACATCGCCTGGTTCCGGCGCATTCTGGTTGATTGCGGGATGCGGATTCCACGCGACCTGGAACCTCGGCTACCTGGCGTGCTCTGGTTCTTTCAGATGGGCATCATCTTTTTCTGGGTTATCGATGAGTCGCCAGATCAGGCGAGGACTGCAAGACTGCTGAAACTTGCATCGAAGAGCGTCGCCACTCTGGTTCGGCTCTCCGGGCTGCCGCTCATGCGCCCCTTGCGGAAGACCGCTGTGCAATTGATCGAGATCGTAACCGGGGAGGAGGCATGAGCGGGCCGGCACGTCGTCTTGTGGCAGTATTCCCGTTGATCGTCTTTATTGCCGTCTGGTTCACTTTGCTTCGGTCGGGTATATACGGCTGGACGATGTTCGTTGTCTTGTCCGCGCTGTTAGGCGGACTTGGCGCCTGGATCTTTCGTCCAACCACCGCCTGGCGGGCCGCCGGTTTGGGCGCACTCACAGTAGCAGGGGGCACCTGCTTTTTACTGCTGCTTGGGGCCGAGGGCCGCGTTTTCGGAGTTGCCGGAACCGCAAGAGTGGTTTTTTCGAGCTTAGCGTATCCAAAACGGGCGCACATTAATGGATCCCGGGCCCGGCGCGGTCCGGTATTGCGAGTTTTCGACTGGCGCTTTCGTCGAGCCGATTGAGGTCTGGGACGAGCCGCGTCTGCTGCGGTTTCGTGTCACGGAAAATCCGGCTCCCCTGCACGAGTTGAGTCCTTACTCGGAGATCCAGCCGAGACATCTGCACGGATATCTGCTTTCGAAGCGGGGCCAGTTCCGGCTGACTCCATTGGCGAATGGCGGCACACTGCTCGAAGGGACCACCTGGTACCAACATGGCTTGTGGCCGGCCGAATATTGGCGCTGGTGGTCCGACGCAATTATTCACCGCATTCATTTGCGAGTCCTGAACCATGTCCGGATGCTCGCGGAACAAGAGGCCGAGCGGTCGTGTTGACACGGGAGTAATTCGATCTCGCCGCCAGTACAATCGGGTGGTGGCGAGAATTCTGATGGTGTCGGCCGAGGCTTCGCCTTTCGCAAAGACGGGCGGTCTTGGCGATGTGCTCGGCGCACTTCCGGCGGCCCTGGCGCGAGCCGGCGAGGAAGTTGCAGTTGTGCTGCCGCTCTATCGAAACGCTGCCGTTTCAGATCTGCGCTCCGTGTACGATCGCCTGAGGTTTGCGCTCGGCCCTCACGCGTATTCGGCAAATATTCTCGAGCAGGTCTCGAAGGGCGTGCGGTATTTCTTTGTGCAAATTCCGGAGCTTTATGACCGGGATGGATTGTACGATGAGCACGGCCACGAGTACCCGGACAATCATCTTCGATTCGGCGCGCTGTGCCACGCCGCCCTCGGAATTGCGCGCTATCTGTTTACGCCGCAAATCATCCACAGTCACGATTGGCAGGCGGCTCTGCTTTCTGTTCTCCTGAAGGACACCTACAGCTATCACCCCACCTACCTGCGGATGAAAACCATCCTGACCATACACAACTTGGGCTACCAAGGTTGGTTCCCGCGGAGCGCATTAGCCGATCTTGGGTTGCCCGATCGACTGTTTCGGCCCGATCTCCTGGACTCTCAAGGCCAGGTGAACTTCCTCAAGGGCGGGATGATTTTCAGTGACATTCTCACGACTGTCAGCCCACGTTATGCACAGGAGATACAAACTGCGCCGTTTGGGTTCGGATTGCACGGACTGCTGCGCTCACGGAGCGACGTTCTAATGGGTATCCTGAACGGGGCCGATTATGAGTTTTGGGACCCCGCGACCGATTCGCACGTTGCCCAGAACTTTGATGTTTCGAACCGGGATGGAAAACAGGTCTGCAAGCGGGCGCTGTTGGGCGAAATGGGGCTGCCGGAGGATCGCTTTGAGAAGCCGCTGATCGGCGTTATTTCCCGGCTGGCAGACCAGAAGGGGTTCGATCTGCTTATGCAAATACCGCACGAACTGGCCGCGGAAGATATTTCACTGGTTGTGCTGGGCTCTGGAGAGCAGCGCTTCGAGGATTTTTTCCGATGGCTCGGTTCCGCGTACCCGGACAGGGTTCGGACAATCATTGGCTATGAAGAGGGCCTGGCACACCGGATCGAAGCCGGCGCGGACATGTTCCTCATGCCGAGCCGCTATGAGCCTTGTGGCCTGAATCAGATGTACAGCATGCGCTACGGCACGCTGCCGATTGTGCACGCAACCGGAGGGCTGGACGATACGGTGGACGCGGACACGGGATTCAAGTTTGCGCGTGAGGACGCTTCTGAGCTGTTAGGATGCATTCGAGCTGCCCTGCGCGTGTATGGTACGGCGCGATGGGGGGAGATGATGACTGCCGCCATGCAGCGGGACTTCTCCTGGGATGTTTCCGCCGCCGAATATGCTCGATTGTACAATCGGCTGGTTTGACGGGCTGCGAGGCCGTTCGGTCCCGATGAAGTGGAAGAGGAGTGAATCAAAATGCTGAGAATGTCATCCAAAGATAGGAGAAGATCATGGCAGGAACCAACACACTGACCTTTACAGATGCTGATTTTGACAAGGACGTATTGAATTCAGATCAACCGGTACTGGTTGACTTTTGGGCCGAGTGGTGTGGCCCCTGCCGAATGATGAGCCCTACCGTGGACCAGGTAGCGACTGAATATGCGGGGAAAGTGAAAGTCGGCAAGCTGGATGTCGATGCCAATCAACAGACTGCTTATCGCTACGGCATACGGGGGATTCCTACGCTCCTGCTGTTCAAGGGTGGACAGATTGTAGAGCAAAAGGTCGGCGCGATCGGCAAGCCGGAATTTCAAAAGATGCTCGAGAAGCACGTCGCCGCAGCATCGGAACCCGCTCCAGCAGCAGTATCAGAAAAGTAATCAAGTAGTAGCCCGGTTTTAGGCTCGAAACGGCAGCTCCGCCAGCTGCCGTTTCGGTGTTACGCTTGTGGGCATGTTGCGGTGGGGGGCTGCGCTGGGCCTGTTGCTCGGACTGACCTGCGTAGCGCCTGACCAGACGCCAGCTCTTCAAATTTCCGGCTCGGCAGAGCACCCCTCTCCAGGAGAGGCTTTACACGCGGCGGTCCGCTTAGGCGAGCTCAGCGATGTCGAAAGCCTCATCGCCAACGGCGCTGACGTAAATGCGCGCGACGCACTGGGCAGTACCCCGCTGCTCGACGCAGCTTGGTCGGGAAACATAGAGATTGCCAGCTTCTTGCTGGCCCATGGCGCCGATGTGAATGCGATCCATAGGGAAGCGCACTCGAGCGCCCTCTACTACGCAGTTCTAAGGGGCAGGCCCGGAATGGTGAAACTCCTGCTCAGTGCCGGCGCTCGCGTGGATCTCGCCTACCGCGATGGCCAAACGGTGCTGCACGTAGCCTGCGCGAGAGGCAATTTGCAAATCGTGGACTCTCTCTTGTCTGCTCACGCGAACGTGGGCACTCTGAATGCGAATGGAAACACTGCGCTCGATGAAGCGCTGCTGCACGGCCAAGCGGCTATCGTTCCTCTGCTTCTTTCGCACGGCGCAGATCCCAAGCGGGTGCATACGCTTGACGGAAGAGGACCTTTGCACGAGGCCAGCATAAAGGGCGTTTCGGACGCAATTCAGCCCTTGGTTGATGCGGGCGCCGATCCTGTGGAGCGGGACCGTTTCGGGCAGACTCCGCTCGATCTCGCGCTCGCGTACAAGAATACGAATGTTGTGAGGGCTCTGCTTCGCTTAGGAGTGCGGCTTAAGGAATCCGAAGCGGCCGCTGAGGAAACCATGGAGTCGGCGACTTTGCGGGGGCAGACGGAAATCGCGCGAATGCTGATTGAGAGTGGTTTTGATATCGGCAAGCCGACTGCCGCAGGTTCCACATACCTGCACGATGCAGCCTTGAAGGGGCAGAAGAAGATGGTTCAACTGCTTCTGGACCGGGGCGCTCGCCTGGACTCGGTGAATCAGACCGGCGGCACACCTCTGCACGATGCCGCGCTCGGCGGGAACACGGAGGTGATCACGCTGCTTTTGGATCGGGGCACCAAAATCGATGCTACCGACAGTGAAACAGGCGCGACTCCTCTGATGCTTGCGGCGTCTTTAGGGCGGTCCGGCGCCGTGGCGGTTTTATTGGCTCGAGGGGCGAATCCGGCGCTGCGGGATCACGCGGGTCACACCGCATTAGAACGCGCCAGGGAAACTGACGATGAGGAGACGGTTAAGCTGCTGGAAACGGCTGTGGCCCGCTCGAAGCCGGGACAGGCAGGCAGGACCGGCGGCTAGCCAGCCCCCGCTTAGTTGTTCAGTTTCCTAAAGACTCCCTAGCATTTCAGCCGATAAGGGTAAGGGATCGGAAGAAAACGACTTGGGACGCAGCAAACGAGTAAGTCAAATTTTAATAGCAGACGCTCATTTACTATTTCGGCGCGGCCTGCGGACGCTTTTATCGGCAGAGAGCGACCTGGAGGTTCTGGACGAAGCATCGGATACGGCGGAAGCTCTGGCTAAAGTGCGCGTGCTTTCACCCGATGTTTTGGTGATGGACCTGGGGATGGTGGAGGCAGACGGCCAGCAGGCGGCCTTTGCGATTCGCCATGCGCACCCAAATATTGCCATTTTGTTTCTAACTGACCAGGATGGGCCTGAGCAACTGGAGCTTGCGGTAGCTGCGGGCGCTCGCGGTTACATGCTCAGGAGCAGCACATCGGCGGAACTGGTCGCCGGAATACGGCAAATTGCGTCTGCTGATGACCAGAATCCGCGAGCTCTATCGAGGATCGTGCCTGATCTCAGGGCCCTGGCGGTTTCTAACGAGGGCTATCCGCGCGGAGCAGTTCTTACCTCGCGGGAGCAGGAAGTCATGCGGCTGCTGGCGGAGGGTCGCACGGTCCGCGAAGTTGCTTCCGATCTCGCCCTCAGCGTGAAGACTGTAGAGGCGCACAAGCTGAACTTAATGCGCAAGCTCGACATTCACAACCGCGCGAGCCTGATCGAATATGCCATGCAAAGAGGACTGATCGGAGTTCCGGTTACCTCTTAGCGGAGTTGCAGGGGGCGGGACTTGCTACGCTTCCTTTGGGAGAGATTGTCAGCGCATGGCGAAATTTCTTTTGGGCGTCGTGGTCGGGGTTGTAGTTGCCATAATTGGAATTTTCATCATCGCTCTAGCGATCGGCCGCCTTTTCGCCAGCAAACAGCCAACCATAGCCGCCAACGCTGTCTTAGTTGTCGCGCTAAATGGCGATATTCCCGAGGCCGCGCCGGTCGATCTCCAAATTCCGTTCATCCAGCCCCAGAACACGCCTACGGTTCGAGATATTTGGGCATCCTTGCGGCATGCCGCCGTAGATAACCGCATCAAGGCGGTTGTGCTGCAGCCCCGGGGTCTCATCACTGGTTGGGGCAAGCTTGAAGAGCTGCGGCAAGAGTTTTCAGACTTCAAGAAATCGGGCAAACCCCTGTATGCCTTTCTTCAGAGTCCGGGTTCCAGAGAATACTATTTGTCATCGGTTGCCGACAAAATTTACCTGGTGCCCGATGACATGCTCGATGTAAAGGGCTTTCGTATCGAGGAGCTGTACTTCAAGAACACGCTCGACAAGCTGGGGATCGGTGTTCAGGTTGATCACATCGGGCAGTACAAAGATGCCGGAGACATCTTTACCAGA
This sequence comes from uncultured Acidobacteriaceae bacterium, assembly GCA_963758245.1. Taxonomy (GTDB): domain Bacteria; phylum Acidobacteriota; class Terriglobia; order Bryobacterales; family Bryobacteraceae; genus Bog-105. Next base: position 22,775 of record CAVWUV010000012.1, read on the forward strand.
TCCAACATGTCACCGGAAACGCGCGAAGTCTTGAACCAAGTGCTGGATCAAATATACGGAGATTTCTGTTCGACCGTGGGTCAGGGCCGCCATAAGGGAGCGGACGACATCAAGACCTTAATAGACACGGGGCCGTTTCTTGCGAGCCAGGCTAAAGCGACAGGACTGGTGGATGAACTCGGTTACGAGGATCAGGTTTATTCCGACTTGAAGAAGAAGACCGGCGTCACTGATTTGAATAAGGTGAACATAAAAACCTATTTCCATGCCGTTCCCAGCAGAGGAGATCGGATTGCAATGCTTGTGGGCGAGGGGGACATCGTCAGAGGGGATCCGGAAAACGGGTTCGGTAACGAAGGGGTAATCGCTTCGGGCGCTTTCTCCAAAATCATTCGTCAGGTGAGAAATGATCGCAGCATAAAGGGCGTGATCTTACGTGTGGACTCGCCTGGGGGAGACGCGGTCGCCTCCGATGATATTTTGCACGAACTCAAGCTTCTCAGCGCGGTGAAACCCTTGGTCATCTCCATGTCGGACCTTGCCGCATCGGGAGGTTATTTCATTTCCATGACCGGTGATCCGATTGTTTCTTATCCTGATACGATCACCGGATCTATCGGCGTTCTTTACGTCCGGCCGAACTTCCACGGGTTATACGACAAGCTAGGGATACAGGAAGACACGCTCACGCGAGGCAAATTGGCCGACATGGATTCGGTCTATACGCCTTTGTCGGATGCGGCTCGACAGAAGCTTCATGACCTGATTGATTCCACTTACAAGTCGTTCGTCAGCAAAGTGGCATCAGCCCGGAAGAGAAGCTACGATCAAATCAATCCGCTGGCGCAAGGGCGTGTCTGGATGGGCGCTCAAGCTCGGCAGAACGGGTTGGTCGACGATCTCGGAGGGCTGGATCAGGCGATCGCGTTGGTGCGGCAAAAGGCGAAACTCTCTGCGACTGGGGACACCAACCTGATCGTGTACCCGCCGCGGCGCACCTTACTCGATCTGCTTACCAACTCGTCTCCCGACGCGTTCGAGGGAGAGATGGCCGAGAGAAAGTTTCGTGAAGTTCTTCCCGGTCTCCCTGGGCCGGCGCTCCTCAAAGGCGGAATGTTGCGCATTCTGCCTTATCGAGTTACGGTTCACTAGGCGCTTAGAGGGTCGTATGCGGGACGGACAGCTCTGTCCACAAAACACGAGTTCGATAATTTCAAGACCCTCTCTTTGGAACAGAGTCGGCCCGTCCCTTAGAATGCGGCTGCGGAATGAATGCCGTTTCCTCCGAGTGCGTTCTGCATTCTTTCGAGTGCGCTCTTGTGAATTTGAGAAACTCGGCTTTCGTTCACACCGAGAACTGAGCCGATCTCTTTCATGGTCATGTCGCGTTCGTAATATAACCTGACCACTTGCTGATATCGCTCGGGAAGAGTCTCGAGAGCTGAGTTGAGTTTCTCGCGCAGTTCTGAACGCGCGAACACTTGGTCGGGGCACTGTGCCGCCCGGCACGGTGTCTCGTGGCGCGATTGCTCATCACGGTCGGTGGCGCGAGCTTGCAGCGCGGCAGCTCCCAAGCTTCGGAAGTCCACCATCAAGGTCTGCCAGCGGTGCGAGTTCAGTCCCATTGCGCGGGCGATTTCGCCCTCGGTCGGCGTGCGCTGAAGCGTCGCAGTCAGGTCGCGGGTGACGACCTCCATTTGCTTGTACCGCTTGCGCAAATCGCGCGAGGCCCAGTCCAGCTGCCGCAAGCTGTCGAGAATAGCGCCTCGGATGCGGTGTTTCGCATAACAGGCGAAAGCGACTTTCTTCTCATCGCGGTACTTTGTTGCCGCGTCGAAGAGGCCCATCACACCGGCGTGAATAAGATCGTTCAGCTCAATATGAACCGGAACCGATTTCTGCATGTGTGCGGCAATGGCGGTAACCAGCGGCAGATGTTCCAGTATCAATTCATCGCGCCGGGAACTATCGTTTGGTGACGGATCCTTGGTGAGGGCGCGCTTGCTTGCTGCAGCGTTCATTCGATTGTTGCTCCCCTTGGCTAACGGCTTCTTTGCCGGTTCAGCTCCGCCCAGGGGAAAGGCATCCAGGTCACCAAGAACGCCTGGCCGAGGCGCTGGAAGACTAAGGTGCTTAGTTTTCAGGGCATTAAGTGAATACCGCGGATTGCGAGCGGTCAGGCCTGGGAGCCGCACGCATGCGCTCAGGCCGTTTTGGAACAGGTCTTACTGAGGAGGGGATTTCAAACCGGGAGGAGCGCTCCGATTTGGAACGATCTCAGAGGAAGGTAGCGCCGTTCCAGCAGATTATGCCCGCTCAGGATTTTTCCGGGATCTCAGCTGATGTGCTGGCTTGTTGAGTGGAAGCAGGGGTCGCGCGACAAGCTCTTCAGTCAGCTCCGCCTGCTCGAGTAGTTGAACCACGCTCATGCCGAATCTCAGCAGAAACCGGTCCGCCAAGTCGTGGTTCATTTTTCTGGCCCCTTTCAATACGTTGTGCATCTGGGGCTGGGAGATGCTGAGGATACGCGCCAAGCCACGCTCTGTAAACTCGCCATTCCGTATACGAGCATTCACACGGGTAATGAGGCGTGTTCGAAGAGACTCGAAGGTGACCAGTCTGCGTGCGGAGTTCGATTCCACGGTGAAATAGGCCTCTGCAAGTTCCGCAGCCTACGGAGAATTTTACGAGTGGGTCCCCTAGGGATTTCCTGCAGGTTTCTGGAAATCATTTTAGCAAATACTTTGCGCTCTGCTGTTTTATTTTCATAAGGATGTGGAGAGAATTGTTTAATTAATCCACTGTAATAACCGGCAATACTTAATTATTTATTTCCGTCATTTATGAACTGACCTTATCTTTCTACTACCGACCGACGCGAATTGGCTGTAGCGAAATTCGCAACGGGTTGGAGGAAAAAGAGAAAAGAATGCAGTGGACTCGTTCAGAAACTCTTGCGTTGGCCCAGCAGGCATGCAGCATTTGCTACGGTCTCGGTCTCCGGCCGGGGCGGGCAGGGGCGTCGACCCCGTGCAATTGCGTGTTTCGATCAATTTTCCGCGCTTGCTATGCGCGGTTTCGGCAGTGTGCTTCGAAAGAGAAGCACATCAGTCGCGTTTCGCTGGAGGCGAATCCCGGCCGTCAAAGAAAATCCATATGGGGTTTAAAAAATGAGGAATTTGTAGCGGATTTCTGCCTCGTTAGTCGGCGTAACCTGGAGGAATATCAATACACAATTTTCAAATACCATTACTTGTTAGGTGCCGACTGGAGGCTCTGCTGCCGAAAGATGAACGTGGATCGCGGCACATTCTTTCACGAGGTGTATCGAATTGAGCAGAAGCTCGGGCGGACTTTTCGTGAATTGGAGCCTCACGCTCTATTCCCTCTGGACGAGTACTTCAACGGTACGGGGCGGGCGCCGGTGATTCCGATATCAGGTCCCTTTCAAGTTGAGACGGAGGCACCGGTCGCGGATCAGCCGATTCTCAAATTCCCTGTCAAGAGAGCGGCATAGCCTCTGCTAAGTACGGTAGGGGCCCGGCGCGCCCCTACCGCCTTTCTCGAAAGAAGTTACCCAACAGCTCGCCGGATTCCGCGGAGAGCAGTCCTTCTTCCACTTGAACGCGGTGATTCAACAGCTCGGAATCCGCGAGACGAAATTTGCTCTTTATTGCGCCAAAGCGGATATCGCGGGCGGCAAAAACGAGGCGCCCAATCCGCGCCACAACAATAGCTCCGGCGCACATCACGCAAGGCTCGAGGGTGACGTAGAGCGTGGTTCCCGGTAAACGGTAGTCCTGAAGACGTGAGGCGGCCTGCCGTAAAGCCTGAATCTCGGCATGAGCGGTAGGATCGGCGGAAGAGATGGGTTGATTCCAGCCTTCGCCAAGCACAGTTTGTCCGTGGACCAGAACAGCCCCGACGGGCACCTCGCCCGCAGCTCCGGCTTTTTGCGCGAGATCGAGCGCTTGCCGCATAAACCGCCGGTCGACTTCGGGCCACTGACGGCCTAAAGTTGATTGAACCGGGTCGGTCATCAGTTCGTATTCCTTTGTGTACCGTTAATCCGATGGCCGGAGTTCCGCGCCCGGATGGGTCCAAAACGGACGTTATCTACGGTACCCTAGCTCAAGGGAGCGAAATGTTTCGTTACTTCTCCTTAGCCTTCAAGAACAGCCTGCGCAATCGACGCCGCAGCATTCTCACTATTTCAAGTATTGCCGTCTCACTGTGCCTGCTCGGGGTGTTGATCGCCATTTATCATGCGCTCTTTTTTGGCCAGGCTACACCCGGTCAGGCGTTGCGGCTCGTGACCAGACACAAAGTTTCGCTGGCACAACCGATTCCAGTCGCCTATGAGGAGAAGATCCGCAAGGTTCCCGGGGTGAAGGAAGTTTCGGCTTGGAATTGGTTTGGCGGAACTTACAAAGACAATCGCGACCAGAAGAATTTCTTCGCGAGATTCGGAGTGGAGCCGAAGGCATTCCTGGCCATCCGAACGCAAATGGAAATGCCCGAGGACCAGAGGCGCGCCTTTATAACCGAGCGAACTGCTTGCGTTATCTCGCGAGATCTCGCGGAGAAGCTGAATTTGAAGCTGGGCGATCGTGTCACACTGATCGGCGATATTTACCCGGTGAACCTGGAGCTGACCGTCGGAGGCATTTTCGACGATCCGGATGCAACGCAATCGCTATTCTTTAATCTCGATTATCTTCGGGATTCCTTGCCGCTGGCGCGGAGGAATTGGAACAGCACGGTAGCGATTTTGGCCGACAGTCCTGAGGATGTGCCCCGAATCGCCAAAGCAATAGACGACATGTTCGCGAACTCATCCCCGCCGACCAAGACAGAATCGGAACAGCAATTCGCCCTCAGTTTTGTATCGTTCCTCGGCAATATTAAGCTCTTTCTGCTCAGCATTTGCGCGGCGGTTACTTTCACCATTCTCCTGGTGTCCGGCAACACCATGGCGATGTCAGTTCGCGAACGAATTAAGGAAGTCGGTGTTCTGAAGACGCTGGGATTCACCAACGACACGATTCTTGGAATCATCATCGGAGAGGCAATTACTATTTCGCTGATTGGCGGAATTATCGGACTGGCGCTGGCAAGCGTTTTGACTGTCGGGGTGGGCAAAGCTGGACAGGCTTTTATAGCGCAGATGCATGGCTTATCGCTGACCCCGCTTACCGCTCTGATGGCACTCGGCATCGCGGTCCTGATCGGCCTGATCAGCTCGTTCTTTCCGGCGTGGAACGCGGCCCGAACCAACATACTGGATTCGCTGCGTTATAGCGGGTGAGTACAGGAAATATGGCGATTCCCATTTCATACAACGTGCGCAATCTGATCGTGCGCAAGACAACCACGCTCATGACCGCGGCGGGGATCGCCATGACCATCGCCGTTCTTCTGGCTGTCATGGGGCTGGTTTCGGGACTAAGGTCGGCTTTTGATGCGACAGGTGATCCCCTGGACGTGCTGGTCATGCGGAAGGGCGGAAACGCGGAATTGACCAGCCTGCTGACTCAGGAACAGTTTGAGATAGTAAAGAGTTTTCCCGGAATTGCCACTGCCGCCGATGGCCAGCCGCTGGCCTCACTGGAGGTAGTCTCGGTCATTAATCTGCCGAGTGTCGATAGCCCGGAAGGGATGAACGTCACGCTTCGCGGTCTGCCGATGCGCGGCGTCCAAATGCGCAAGCTCAAGCTGGTCGAAGGGCGTTGGTTTCAGCCAGGCCATCGGGAAGTGGTGGTTGGAAAATCAATTGCGAAGCGGTATCCGGGTGCGCAGGTTGGCAAGCAATTGAAGTTTGGGAAAGGGTATTGGACGGTGGTCGGAGTAATGGATGGGGGGAAAAGCGCCACTAACAGCGAAATTTTTGGAGACGGCAATCAGGTTGCGTCGGACTTTAACCGGTCCGATACTTACAGTTCCGCTCTGCTCCAGGCTACAGACGAAGTGACCGCTTCCGCCTTGGCGAAATCGCTCGAGGCTGATCGCCGCTTAAATGTGACCGTAATGAGCGAGCATGAGTACTACGCGGCGCAGATGATTTCGGCTGCTCCGATTCAGTTCTTGGGATTTTTTGTATGTATCATCATGGCGATCGGCAGTGCATTTGCGGCCATGAATACGATGTATGCCGCCGTCGCGCGTCGCGCAAAAGAGGTGGGTACCTTGAGAATTCTGGGGTTTACAAAAGGCAGCATCCTGTTCAGCTTCTTTCTGGAGTCGATGCTGTTGTCGCTGGTTGGGGGCATAATCGCCTGCATCATCGCGCTACCGCTAAATAATGTGACCACCGGTCTCGGCAACTTCATCACGTTTAGCGAGACCAGCTTCAATTTCCGGATTGGCCCGGATGTGATGGCGATCGGTATTTTGTTTTCGCTGATATTGGGCGCGGTCGGCGGATTGTTGCCCGCCCGGCAAGCGGCGAAGAAGGAGATCTTGACGGCGTTACGTGAGGTGTAGCCCAAGCAGTCGTCTGACTTAGTCACGGATGGAAACAGAACTCAAGAGTCTTCGAATCGACCGCACGTCCAGGCGGGCGCGGGAGCCCAAGCCCGTACTGAAACTGATTACCCTGTCGATCGTGCTGGTTGCCACGGCGATGGGCGCGGTATTCGCTTACGAGAAGGTTACTGCGGCAACGCCCGTGCACGTGGTTCAGGTGCAATCTCCAATGAGCGTGTCATCCGCCGGCGAGCAGGTGATCTTGACCGCAACGGGATATATAGTCGCCGCTCATAAGATTGAAGTAGCGTCTAAAGTCAACGGCAGAGTTGCCTGGATTGGCGTTGATAAGGGTGATAGAGTGCAGGCGGGCCAGGTGCTGGTGCGCCTGGAAGATGATGAGTACCGGGCGCAACTGCTACAGGAGCAAGGGCAGCTCGCAAACCTTCAGGCGAAGCTGGCGGAAGACCGGAATGGCTCGCGGCCGGACGAGATAGCGAAAGCCCGGGCCGACGTCAATGAAGCCAAGGCTGACATGCAGGATGCGAAAGCTTCGCTCGACCGTACCAAGGAGCTTGTGGACCAGGGTGTGCTGGCGAAGCAGTCTCTCGATGATGCGCAGGCAAAGTATGACGGTGATGCGGCTAAGGTAGCAAGTTTGCAGCGCACGCTGGATCTCGCTATTCTCGGACCGCGGAAAGAAGAGATCGATCAGGTCCAGGGACAGATCGAGCAGGCCCGGGGCGCTCTGGATTACGCCCAGAACCAATTGGACAACACGATTATCAGGGCGCCGGTGACCGGCACAATCCTCGATCGCAACGTCGAAAAGGGCGAATTCGTGACCACCGGCTTTGTTGGAGATAAAGGCGCAAAGGGATACCTGGTCACTATGGCCGACTTGAATGATTTGCAAGTCGAGCTGGATATTAGCCAAAATGATTTCCCAAAATTAGGACCTCAACAGAAGGGCATCATCACCACCGATGCATATCCCGACCGGAAGTATAAAGGTTTCATCGAGCAGGTTTCGCCCGAAGCGGATCGCGCCAAAGCCACGGTCCAAGTGAAGGTAAAAGTGCTGAACCCGGACGGCTATTTACGTCCCGACATGAACGCCACAGTTTCCTTTTACAACGACATCAAGCCGCAGGCGGAGTCCGCAGCCAATCGTGTAGTGGTAATCCCCCAGGGGGCTGTGCAGAACGGAAGCGTTTTCGTCGCGGTGAACGGACGCGCGCGTAAGCGGCCGGTTACGACCGGAGGCGCCTCGGACAAGGGAGTGATCATCGAGAGCGGATTGATTGGCGGAGAGGATTTGATCGTGAGCCCTCCAGGCAATTTGAAAGACGGACAGCGGGTTGAAGTTAAGGAATAGAGGCGAGGAGGCGAATGAGCGAAGCGATAGTCAGAACGCGGAAGCTAAGCAAAGAATTTATACGGGATGAGTTTCACGTTGTCGCGCTGGAGGAAGTGGATATCGACATTAATCGCGGCGATTTCATTGCCTTGATGGGCCCTTCGGGGTCGGGAAAATCGACGCTCTTGCATCTCATTGCCGCAATGGACAAGCCCACTGACGGCGATATCGAAGTCTTGGGCGCAAACCTCCGGCAGATGAACGACAAGCAAATCGCGCACTGGCGAAACGAGCACATAGGATTCATTTTCCAATCGTTCAATTTGATTCCGGTGCTGACCGCTTTAGAGAATGTCGAGCTGCCCCTTAAACTCACCAAGCTGAACAAGAAGGAGCGGATTGAGCACGCCGAGACGGCTCTGAAGTTAGTGGGCCTCGGAGATAGATTCGGCCATTTGCCGAAGCAGTTGTCTGGCGGGCAGGAACAACGAGTTGCGATTGCGAGAGCTATCGTGACCGACCCCGATCTGATCCTGGCGGACGAGCCCACCGGTAATCTCGATGCCGCCGCTGCCGAAGACGTGTTGACCATGTTGAGCCGTTTGAACCGCGAATTTGGGAAGACGGTTGTGATGGTGACGCATGACCCGCATGCGGCGAAATTTGCGAAAACCATCCGTCATCTCGAGAAAGGGCAGCTGCTCCCGACCGGCACGCTTCCGGCCGATTGGGCTTCGGCCATGGCGGGGAGAAATTAACCCGCAAACTGGAAACCGGGTACGATCGAGTCATGGACATAACGCTCTCTCCAGAGCACGAAGCGCAGTTGGATGATCTGGTTGCCCGTAGTAACCATTCTAAAGGCGAGGTCATCACCGACGCACTGATAGCGTATCTGGACCATGAACGCTGGTTTGCCGATGCGGTTGCGCAGGGCCAGCGCTCCGCCCGCGAGGGACGGCTGATCAGCCATGATGATGTTGGGAGAATGCTGCGGAAGCGTTCGTCGAGTTGAGCGAGGTTCGTTGGACACCTGAAGCGGCAGCCGATCTGCTAGACATACACGACTATATAGCCCGAAGTAGCTTGGCTGCTGCGGCAAATACCGTAGATCAGATTTATCAAGCGGCTGGCGCGCTCTCACTATTCCCAAGACAGGGACGGTACGGTCAGGGAGCGTTCATCCCCGGCATACCGCAAATTACCTGAGGGGACGGATGACTCCGTCCCAAACAGGCAATCTTGATACTCCCGAGCTTGCATCTCGTGGACGGAGCTGTCCGTCCCCGACCCGATCGGCCAATGAAAAACACGCGAGAACTAGTGATTACTTCTCTGCCGTATATCGCGGTCTACGAACTTCACAACAACGACGTGCTGATTCTCCGCATCCTGCATGCCTCGATGAAGTGGCCGTGATGATCTGGACGATCTTCAGTGCCGGAAATGCCGGACGCCGGTAAAGACCATCGCCAACTTCAGCCGGTTGGCTGCGGCGATCACTTCTTCATCGCGGATTGACCCGCCCGGCTGAATGACTGCCGTAATTCCATGCTTCGCAGCTTCCTCGATTCCGTCGGGGAACGGGAAAAATGCATCGGAAGCGAGCACGGTTCCCTCGAGCGGCAGGAGGGCCTTCATCGCGCCGACTTTCACGCTATCGACCCGGCTCATTTGACCCGCGCCGACACTGATAGTCTGTCCGGGCCGCGCATAAACGATGGCGTTCGATTTCACGTGCTTGCAAACTTTCCAGGCGAATAGTAATGCCCGCATCTCATCGGAAGTGGGTGGCCGGACGGTTGTTATTTGAAGTTTCGATGTGTCCAGAGGCGCGATGTCCGGCGTTTGGGCCAAGATGCCGCCCGAGATGGATTTGATAACAAGTTCCGGCTTTTCGGCCGGACCTACTTTCACGAGGCGCAGATTCTTCTTCGTTGCCAAAATCAAAAGGGCATCTTCCGAGAACGCTGGCGCGGCAATTGCCTCGACAAACAGCCTTGAAACGCCTAGGGCCGCGACTTCGTCGAGCTCGCGGTTAAACGCCAGAACTCCTCCAAAAGCGGAAACCGGATCGGCCTCCAATGCTTTGACGTAGGCCTCCGCAAGCGTGCTCTGCTCCGCGCAACCGCACGGATTGGTGTGCTTGATAATGGCCGCAGCCGGGTTCTCGAACTCCCGCGCAAGCTGCCACGCAGCGTCCAGATCCACAAGGTTGTTATAAGAGAGCTCTTTACCGTGAAGCTGTTCCGCGCCTGCAACACCGCCATTTCGCAAACTATATAGCGCGGCGCTTTGATGGGGGTTCTCGCCGTAACGAAGACTGGCTGTCCGATTTGCCACGATGCGCAAGCTCGCGGGAAGTTCTTGCTTCGTGCCGTTTTCTTTGGCGTCAATCTGAAGCAAACGAGTGGAGACTGCCTGATCGTATGCCGCAGTGCGCAGGAAAGCCTGTTGCGCGAGTCGCCAATGTGTTGAAAAGCTCAGCTCGCCTTCGTTCTGTTCCATCTCGTTCAAAACCTGTTCATACTGGCTGGGTGAAACTACGACGGCTACGTCCTGGAAATTCTTCGCTGCAGCTCGGATCATCGTCGGTCCGCCAATATCGATGTTCTCGATGAGCTCTTCCCGAGTAACCCCGGGTTTTTCGGCGAACTTCTCAAATTCATACAAATTGACGACCACCATCTGGATGGCCGGAATCTCGTGTTCGGAAAGCGCGCGCATGTGCTGCGCGTTCGCGCGAATCGCGAGAATACCCGCTGCAATTCGAGGATGGATGGTCTTCACCCGGCCGTCGAGCATCTCCGGAAATCCGGTAATCTCGGACACCTCGCGCACGTCGATTCCGTTTTCGCGGAGCAGCTTTGCGGTTCCACCAGTCGAGATCAGCTCAACGCCCATCTGTCGCAGCTTCTTCGCAAAAGAAACGATTCCAGTTTTGTCGGTGACGCTCAACAGCGCACGCTCGATTCGAGGCATCAGAAACATTCTTGCAGAGGTCCAGATCTGCCAGCGTCCCGCCGATGACTAGAATCGAGATGTGCCCCACTATTGCACGCTAATTCCGGGAGATGGGATCGGCCCCGAAGTCGCGCAAGCGACAGTGCGAGCGGTTGAAGCAACCGGCGTCGATATTTGCTGGCGTCGCGCCGAGCTCAATGAAGCGATCATTTTGGAAGCGGGAAAGACGCTGCCGCAATACCTGCTCGATTCGTTGAATGAAACGCGGGTGGGGCTCAAAGGACCCGTGACAACGCCCGTCGCGGGAGGGTTCCAAAGTGTAAACGTGGCGCTTCGAAAGGCGCTAGATCTTTTCGCCAACGTGCGTCCGGTGAGAACTCTGCCTGGAATCAAGACGCGTTTTCAAGATGTTCGAATCGACATGGTGATCTTTCGAGAGAATACAGAAGACCTCTACTCGGGCCTCGAGCACGAGATCGTCAAAGATGTGGTCACCAGCCTCAAGGTCATCACCCGAATCGCTTCCGAGCGGATTGCGCGATATGCATTCAACTACGCGCAGAAGAACGGACGGAAAAGGGTGGTAGCGATTCACAAGGCCAACATCATGAAGCTGGCGGACGGTCTCTTCCTGCGCTGTTGCCGTGAGACAGCAACGCAGTTCCCAGAGATTCAATACAAAGAGCTGATTGTCGACAACGCTTCCATGCAGCTTGTGATGCGTCCGGAAACCTTCGATATCTTGTTACTCCCGAATCTCTATGGAGACATCGTGTCCGATCTCGCTGCGGGCCTGGTGGGCGGTCTCGGCATCGTTCCCGGCGCAAATATGGGCGAGACTCATGCGGTGTTTGAAGCCGTACACGGCAGCGCTCCCGATATTGCTGGGCAAGGCAAAGCGAATCCGACGGCCCTGATGCTCTCTTCGGCTATGCTTCTAATTCACCTGGGCGAAACCGGGGTAGCGGATAAACTGCAGAACGCAGTTGAAGCGGTTTACCGTGAGGGCAAGCACCTGACCGGAGATGTTGGAGGTTCAGCATCCACGGAAGAATTCACGGACGCGGTGGTGAGGACGATAAAGCGATAACTACAGTCCCTTCTCACCCAGGAACGCGATCAGGTCCACGACTCGATTCGAATAACCCCATTCGTTGTCGTACCAGGAAACCACCTTCGCGAGGTTACCGTCCAACACTTTCGTGAACTCCGCATCTATGATCGAACTATTCGAATTGTGCAAGAGATCTGTGGAAACGACGGGATCCTCCGTATAAGCAAGAATGCCCTTCAGCGGCCCCTCGGCTGCATCTTTCAGCGCGCCCCTCACCGCGTCTGTGCTTGCGTTCTTACTTAAAACACCGACGAAGTCAACCACCGAAACATCTGGCGTGGGCACGCGCATCGAATACCCGTCGAGCTTGCCTTTCAGTTCCGGCATCACCAGACCGATCGCTTTCGCTGCCCCCGTCGACGTCGGAATCATATTGAGCGCAGCGGCGCGAGCACGACGAAGATCCTTGTGCGGGAAATCGAGCACATTCTGGTCGTTCGTGTAGCTGTGGATCGTCGTCATCGTGCCTTTCTCAATGCCGAACGACTCGTGCAGCACTTTTGCAAGCGGAGCGAGACAGTTGGTGGTGCACGAAGCATTCGAAATAATGCTGTGTCTCGCGGGATCGTACATCTTTTCGTTCACGCCTAAAACGATAGTCACGTCTTCGTTCTTCGCGGGCGCGGAAATGATTACCTTCTTAACCGAGCCGCGCAGGTGCTTTTTAGCATCATTGGCATCCGTGAAACGGCCGGTTGATTCAACCACGACCTGTACGCCCAAACCGGACCAATCGATCTCGGCTGGATCTTTGATAGCGAAAATCTTGATCTTCTTATCTGCAACGCGGATCGCATCGCCATCTGCCTTGATGTCCTCTTCGAGATGGCCGAGTATCGAATCGTATTTGAAAAGGTGCGCGAGCGTCTTGGTATCCGTCAAGTCATTCGCCGCGACAAACTCGATCCCGGGATGATGCAGCCCCGCGCGAACAACATTTCTCCCGATACGGCCAAAGCCGTTGATTCCTACTTTTATTGGCATATGTTCTATTTTATTGGGCGGGTGGAAAAAAGACCCGCTTCGCTTATCGCGGCGGAGGCAAAGGAGGAGCGGTCACGCCACCTACGTTCGCGTAGGATTCCTGAATTCTGATGACTTTGCCCTCGTTGAATCTGACGAATGTCATCTTTCCTGGAGGCTCGCCGTAAATCCAGTCCTCTATTTCGTCGCCGTCCTTATCAGTCTCCCTGCTCTTGCTGTGGGGTTTCCCAAGCGCAAGAAGGACCTGGTCGCGGTCCATGCCCTCCACGGCGCGCTGTTCTTTAATGGCTTTTTTGATCGGCTCGGGTAGTTTATCCACATATTGTTCTGCGGCTGTGTGCTTTTCAAAATCGAAAATGGGCGACAGCATTTGCCGAATATCGGCCGCTTTCAGAGATGGAACGCTGCCTGGAAATACGAGCGCGATGTGAGATCCATTGGCCGCTTGCCCATTCTGATTTGTGTGTACTGGCGAGGTAGTGCCCCCCATACCGACCTGGACGTGATCGTACCAGTGACCGGAGTGCGTGCCGCCGTTGATCTCGAGCAGGATCTTATTTGATTCGATTTCAACCCGGGTGATCTGGATTTCGTCTCCCAAGCGCGCGGCCGGGCCGTCATCTTGCATCGCTCTCTGCCATGCGGCTTTGTCGTATGTCCCATCGCTATGAAAAACGAGCGGCTTCTTTGCGTGGGGCAGTGAAACCTTCGACGTGGCAAACTCTGCCGTAAGGCCGCGCTCGATCTCCATGCGCTCATCGAAACTTAGCTTATCGGCGCGCAGAGTTGAACAGGTGCCGAACAGTAGAACTGCGGCGGCAAAGCACGCTAGAGCGTTTCGTTGAGCGTTGGAGCTATGGCCGCCCTCTGCGGCTGAATCGGCGCGCGCGCTAGAGCGAAGAACAGGCCAACAACAAAGATGGTAGCCAGAAGACCACCCTCCGGTCCGTAAGCGCCGCCGCTCCAGAGAGGCGTCAAATCCCATCTGTAAAAATACCTCGTTACCTCGATTGTAAGCCCGCTCAGATTGACTCCGAACAACGGCAGGACGGCGTTCCAGCCGTAGTGCAGTCCGATGGGCAGCCATAAGTCGCGGCTTCGCAGGAACGAATAGCCGAGCAGTATGCCCCACAAAATTGTATTGAGAACTCCTATCAGGGTGACGTTTGGGTTCGAGGAATGCGCCAGGCCGAAAACAACACCTACCGGCAGAACCGTAGCGAACGGGCCGATCTTTTCTACCAGCAGTTGGAAAGCATATCCGCGAAAGATCATCTCCTCACCAGCGGCCGCGAGGAGCAGCGAGACCAGATAAAAGCCCAGGGTAGGCCAAGTGAAGGCGGAATTTTGGCGCGCAACGATATGGCCCGTCCCTGCGAGCAGAGGGGCAGCGAGCATGGTCGCCGCGGCGATGCCGCTAAAAACCACTCCAATCAGGAAATTCCATCCCGACCTTCGTCCGCTTTCGAGCCCTATATCTGTGAGGGGGCGACGATCGAAAATGCGCATCGTGAGCAGATTGGCGACCAGCCCCGTGGCGCTGATCCCTACCGTGGCCGCCACCACCACACCGAAGACCCCGAGCAGCAGTGGGGTTAGGAAGAGCAGCCCAATCAGAACGGTCGCGACAAAAAATGCAACCCGGATGACAATCCCGAGGCGCGTTTCCGGAGCGGTTTGGCGAGTTGAAATGGCAGGATCCATTGCTGGGAGAGAGCGGCTGTACTCCGTCAGGAACGACACTCTAATCCTAGCTTCCAGTGGCATAAAGGCCCTCAACACAGCCGCGCCATGACCGATGAGATAGGTATGCAGGAACGGCGAACTGATACCAGGCTGCTATGCGCGGAACTGGTGGAAGTGGTTTGGAACGACCAGTCAGGACGAGAGCGCAGGCGAGTGGCCAACCTGGAGGACATCTCGCTATGCGGGATTTGTCTACAGGTAGAGAACCCAATGCCGCCAGGGACCGCGGTTACCATGCGTTACGGGGATGGCAACCTCGTAGGAATCGTGCGTTATTGCACTTTTCGAGATGCAGGGTACTTCCTTGGAATCCAATTCGAAGAGGGCTGCAGATGGTCAACCAGGCACTTCCGGCCTGAGCACCTGCTTGATCCGCGAGAGCTGGTTGAGCAAGCGATCCGTCGCCACGAATCCGTTTCTGAATCCGCGGCGCTCACCTGATCCATCCTCGAAGTAAAATTCATAGACGAAGCGGATAGCCGCCTTCTCCGGCGGGAGTGTCTTCCCGCTGATCGCATGGGTAAGAGCAAGCAACAACCTCGCGCGACTGGTGTCTATGCCGCGCTTCTTACGCCCAGACGACCCAACTCCACGGAAGCAGATTGTGCCGCTCTGCTTGATTACTTAGACACGGTCGTTCGAGCGGGTGTCGACGGTCTGGTGCTCTTCGGATCCACAGGCGAGTTCGTGCATTTCGATATCGCCGAACGAACGCGTTTGGTGACGCTGGCGCTGCGACGCAGCCGCGTACCCGTTCTGGTCAATGTCTCGCATTCGACTCTCGCCGGCGCAATCGAACTCGCGGAACATGCCGTGAGCGCCGATGCTGCGGGTGTCCTGCTCATGCCGCCCTACTTCTATCGGTACAGTGACGATCAGATTTTCGAGTTCTATAAGGAGTTTGTAAACTCCACCGAATCCGGCATTCCCGTGTATCTTTACAATTTGCCATTCTTTACGAATTCAATCTCGGCGAGCCTCGCGCAGCGTCTCTTTGGATTGGGAGCTTTCGCCGGTATCAAGGATTCCAGCGGTGAATGGGAGATGTTCGAAGCGTTGCGCTCGATTCGAGCGAATGCTCCATTCAAACTGATCGTGGGGCACGAGTCCATTTATGTTCATGCGCGTGTGGCTGGCGCGGACGGAATCATTTCCGGCGTGGCGGCTGCTATCCCGGAGCTCCTGGTTGCGATGGGCCACGCCATTGGCGGCTCCGACCCAGAACGCGCACAGCGCCTGAATACCCGCCTTCAGGAGTTCGTCGGCTGGATTGAGAAATTTCCGGCAACTGTCGGAATCAGGCGAGCTGCCGTTGCCCGCGGGTGGAAGCTGAATCAATTCGCACTGCCGCTCGATACGGATACGGCTGCGGATTTAGCCGCATTTGAGCGTTGGTTTCAGGGCTGGCTTCCAGCAGTTCTGCCCGAATGCGGAGCGGGTATACCCATGAGAGCGTAGGATAGTGCTGAAATGCCCCAGCAAGCGCCTTTGCACTCGATGACCCCCGAGGAATTTCGGCAAGCAGCATACGAGCACGCTGATTGGATCGCTGAGTACTTCGAGCACATCCGCGAATCTCCCGTGACGGCGGCTGTTCACCCAGGCGAATTGATTCGGAATCTGCCGAATGCGGCGCCGGAAAACGGGGAGCCTATCGAAAAGATCTTTGAAGATTTTCAAGCAACCGTTTTCCCGGCGCTCACTCTTTGGAATCATCCTCGTTTTTTCGCGTACTTCTCTGTCTCATCCACTCCGCCTTCGATACTGGCGGACTTGCTTATCTCGGCTGTGAACGTCAACGCGATGTTATGGAAATCTTCGCCTGCGGCGACAGAGCTGGAACAGGTCACATTGAACTGGTTGCGCCAGTGGCTTGCGTTGGATGAAGACTTCTTCGGCATTATTTACGACACTGCCTCAGTGGGAGTCATGCAGGCCATCGGCGCGGCGCGTGAATGGGTCGATCCTGAATGCCGCGTCAAGGGAATGCGGCCGGGTCTGACGGTGTACATCTCGGAACACACTCACTCTTCATCCGAGAAAGCTGCGATCACGCTGGGCTTTGGGCAGGAAAACGTTCGGAAGATTCCCGTGGATGATCAATTTCGAATGCGTCCCGATCAACTTCAGAGAGTTATTGAGGCTGATGTCGCGGCCGGGAAACGGCCCTGCTGCATCGTCGCTTCCGTCGCCTCTACGTCCACGACAGCTATTGATCCCGTTCCCGCCATTGCAGAGATCGCAGAGCGTTACAACGTATGGCTGCATGTCGACGCGGCGTATGGCGGTCCCGCCGCAGTGGTTCCCGAGATGCGCCACATCCTCAATGGAGCCGAGCGCGCGCATTCACTCATCTTGAATCCACACAAGTGGCTCTATGTTTCTATTGACTGCAGCGTGCTGTACACGCGATATCCGGAAGTGTTTAGGCGCGCATCATCGCTTGCGGCCGAATATCTCCGAACTGCCGAAGACGATCGCGTCGTAAATTACATGGATTACGGGGTGCAGCTCGGAAGGCGCTTCCGGGCGCTGAAGTTGTGGTACGTCTTCCGCTATTACGGCCGCGAAGGAATTATTGCGATGATACGCGAGGCTCTGCGGCTTGCTCAGATATTGAAATCTCTCATCGAAGCAGATGATGATTTCGAGCTTTCCGCGCCGGTTCCGCTTTCACTTGTCTGCTTCCGCCACCGCAGTGATAATGCCTCTAATGAGCGCCTGCTGGCCCACATTAATGCGACCGGCAAAGCTTTTCTTTCACATACCGTGCTCCATGGCAAGTTCGTCCTTCGGTTTGCAATCGGGAATTTTCAGACCAACGAACAAGATGTGCGCGAAACGTGGGATCTCATCCGCCTCACCGCCAGGCAAGTGGCCGTCGAAGAGCAGACGGCTGCGACCCGCCGCTGACTCGAAATGGCGCATGATCGATTAGCGACCACCCTTTGCGGCATCAGCCTGCGAAATCCGGTGCTGGCCGCATCGGGGACATTCGGGTATGGCATTGAGTTCGCCAAATTGGTCAATCTGAACAAACTCGGCGGGATCGTAACGAAAGGGCTTTCCCGCGAACCCATTCCTGGCAATCCTGCGCCACGTCTGTGGCCGACGGAAGCCGGGATGATGAACTCGGTCGGGCTTCAGAATGTCGGCGTGCGGGCCTTCGTGAGTGAAAAGCTTCCCAAGCTCCGCCGGTATTCCGTCCCGATTTTTGCGAACGTATTTGGCTATTCAATCCACGATTACCTGGAAGTAATTCGCGTTCTGGAAGATGCCGAAGGCGTTGCTGCATACGAGTTGAATGTCTCGTGCCCGAACACAAAAGAAGGCGGGATTTTTTTCTCTAGTGATCCTGGCCTGCTTTCAGATCTCGTCGCGCAGGCGCGTGTCGCTTCAAAGCGGCCGCTTATTGTGAAGCTCTCGCCAAATGTCGCTCGCATCGAGCCATTTGCGTTGGCCGCTGAACAATCAGGCGCGGACGCCATTTCGCTCGTGAACACGTTCGTTGCGCTGGCGATTGACGTAAAGACCCGGACGCCGCGCATTGGAGCAGGCTTTGGCGGACTTTCCGGCCCGGCAATCAAGCCGATTGCACTACGGATGGTCTACGAAGCTGCGCAAGCTGTGAAGGTCCCGGTCATCGGGCTGGGTGGAATCGGAACCGGTGAAGATGCGGCCGAATTTCTGATTGCCGGCGCCCGCGCGGTTCAAGTGGGGACAGCCAATTTCGTCGATCCTCGCGCGCCAAAAAAGATTGCTGAACAGCTTCATCGCCTGCTCGAACGGTTGAAAATCTCGAACGTGAATGAGATCGTCGGCACTCTGCGGCTCCCCAAAGCTGAGTGCCAATCCAGTCAGTGCAAAATGGAGCAATGAAAGAAATCATCTCGGCGGCGAACGCGCCCAAGGCGGCAGGGCCTTACTCGACTGCGGTTCGACAGAACGGATTAGTCTTCCTCAGTGGCCAAATCCCGCTCGACCCGACAACCGGCCAGCTAGAAACTGGATCTATCGAGGCACAGACCGAGCGCGTGCTCGAGAATCTCAAAGCAGTACTCGAAGCCGCCGGGCTTTCCTTCAACGACGTCGTGAAAACAACGGTTTTCCTGAAAGATATGGGAAATTTCGCGCGAATGAATGAAACGTACGGTAAGTACTTCAGTGCGAATCCACCGGCGCGCTCAACCGTCGAAGTTGCCCGGCTTCCTCGCGACGTACAAGTCGAAATCGAAGCGATCGCGATGGATTCACGTTCCTGAAAGCTACGGCTTCGGCGCGTCCGCCGGCTTCAACGGAGGGTGCGCGCTGTACTGCTTTTGAGGAGGGTTCAGCTTGATATCAATGGTCTTCTGCTCGGTATCCACATCGAATTTATCGCCGAACGTCTGATACTGCTTCGTGACAACCTGCAATTGAACCGTGCCTTGTGGAACCGGTGGAAAGTGCGCCAAGCCGTGGAGATTCGTGTGCACTTCCCAGTGAATCGGCTTGCGCTTGCCCAGCTTGATGATCTGATGAGAGCCCAGAAAATCGAGAATTACTGCGGCATTTTCAACCGGCTTATCGTATTGGTTCTTTACGGACACCGTGATCGTCGTCTCCGGCGCGCTCGCAATCAGCGAAAGCGAGGCTATCACCAACAGGGCCATAAGAACTGCTCTGAACCTCATGTTAGGAATTATCGCGTAAGTCGCTATCGAGATGCCCGCACGCCCGCTGACCCTGTCAGCAGCGGCTCGATCGCATTGCGCAGCGTTACTTCGTCCATAACACCGGGATGGTAAAGCCTCACAATGCCGCGCCGGTCAACCAGCACAATGGTAGGAGTGGTGCTTACTCCAAACCGTTGAAAATTGCTTTCGTCAATCGGAACCTGCGCGTTCGGAATAGTTGAATAGTATCGTTCATACACCTTCTCGACGAACGTCTTCTCTGCGGAAGTCGCCGCGTGCTCTTCCGTAGCGGTATAGCCATAAAGCCTGGTCGGCGCGATGATCACTAGTCCCTTTGGTTCAAGCTCTGATCCGAGCTGCGCAATGACCGGAGCTTCGGCTTTGCAATCCGCGCACCAGTGCGCCCAGAAGAATAGCAATAAAACCTTCCCACGCAAGGTGCTCATCGGCGCGGGTTTTGTTCCAATCCATTCAGGTTCACGAAGCACCGGCAGCGGCCTGCCCACAAGCGTCAGCTCATTCAGGTTCTTCTGCAATCGATCCACGAGCGACGTACCCCTCCAGGTCTGCATTTCCGACTGTAAGAACCGTATGGCTTCAGCTCGTTTGTGAGTCGCGGCAAGCACTTCAGCTTCGATCTCCAACGCCGCCCCGAGCGCGAGAGGCAAATGCGGCTCGGCATCCAGCTTTCTCGTTCCCAGAGCCACCTGCGAGACTTGCTTAATCTCTTCAGCCTCCTTTGTCGCTTCATCAATATGGCCTGCGGCTAATTCTCCGCGCGCCACCCAGGAGAGAGCTTCCAAAGCCTCGGGCGTATCGCCATTTAGCCGCCGGTATTGCGCGACCACCGCCGATGCGGATTCCAGATCGCCTCGTTGAAGCGCCACTTCGACGTAAGCAACGATGCGCGGAGTTGCCGGCTGGCCATAGCTCTGTGCGCCCGCATGTGCAGCGCCGAAAATAAATGCCGCGACCGCGGTAAGCGCCAGCTGCCTCAGCGATTGCACAGCGTCTTTATGTACTCGCGAAACGCCTCGCCAAGGTCGTGGCGGTTCAGCGCAAATTCTACCGTGGCTTTCAGGAATCCGAGCTTGTCGCCTGCGTCGTAGCGCGTTCCTTCGAACTTGAGGCCGTAGATCGGACGATTTCGCAGCATGTACTTCAGAGCATCCGTCAGCTGAATCTCGCCACCGCTGCCAGGCTCGATTCGTTCGATACATTGAAAAATCTCCGGCGTCAAAATATACCTGCCGATAATCGCTAAATGCGATGGAGCATCGGCGGGCTTCGGTTTTTCCACCATGTTGCGGATGCGGAACAGCCTGTTCTCGCGCCCGTTATCGGATACCAGCTCGGCATCCACAACGCCGTATGCGGAAATCTGGTCGCCAGGCACTTCCATGAGAGCTAAAACCGAAGCGCCGTAATATTCGTAAATTTCCAAAAGCTGGCGCACGCAGGGAGTCTCAGACGCGATGATGTCATCTGAAAGAACCACCGCGAACGGCTCTGCTCCGACAAGTTCCTTGGCGCGCAGAACCGCGTGGCCAAGTCCTAGCGCCTCTTTTTGCCTGACATAGGAGATGTCGATCATGTCGGAGATGGATCGCACCATCGAGAGCATTTCGCTCTTGTTCTTGGATTCGAGAAGTTGTTCCAGCTCGAAACTAACGTCGAAATGATCCTCGATGGAAGATTTGCCGCGTCCGGTGACGATAATGATGTTCCGAATTCCGGAATGCATCGCCTCTTCGACGCCGTATTGGATGAGAGGTTTGTCCACCAGCGGCAGCATTTCCTTTGGTTGTGCTTTCGTGGCAGGCAGGAACCTGGTTCCCAATCCTGCCGCCGGAAAAACTGCCTTCCGAACTTTGGGGATCATCACTCGCCATTGTAAATTGAATCAGAACACCATGGGCGAGCAGAGGCGCAGATGAAACCTACATCGTCGTTTGCAGAGACAAAAAAAAGAAACAGACGGAAAGGCGTCCGAGCCGCGCTCTTCCTCTTTACCGCGGGGACGCTGAGCGCGGGCTTATATGCGCAAATAGCCGCGCCGCAGACCCAGACTCCGTCCGTTCTCGAATACATTAAGCAGACGTGGGCGGTTCTGACGCGTTCAAATAAGAATCTCGCCACGGCAGCCGTAGATCCTAAATTTCGGCCTGCCGCGGACGGACGCTGGCCCGTATATGTTCCCAGAAGCGACGATCTTCAAGTGGTCGAGGAGGGTCTTCGCCGCGAAATGCCCGCAGCCGGTTTTAAGACTATCGACATTCTTCAGCTTCCCGAAGATCTGGATTCTCTTCGCGAGCAGGGCCTGCTATACCTGCCTCATCCCTATGTTGTTCCGGGCGGCCGATTCAACGAAATGTACGGTTGGGATAGCTTTTTCATTCAGGTCGGTTTGCTTCGCGATGAGGACTTGGCCCTGGCCAAAGATATGGCCGACAATTTCTTGTACGAGGTCAAGAATTATGGAAAGGTCCTGAACGCGAATCGCACGTATTACCTCAGCCGCTCACAACCACCGTTTCTCACTCAGATGGTCCTCGGGGTGTATAACAAAACGCACGACAGAAAGTGGTTGGAAAATGCCGAACCGGAAATCGAGAAATACTATCGCATCTGGGCAACTGAGCCACACCTCACTCCGGAAACCGGATTGTCTCGCTACTACGATATGGGCGACGGACCAGCGCCGGAAGTTGTGTCAGCGGAGCGAGACGCGCAAGGCAGAACTCATTACGATCTTGTGAAAGAGTACTTCAAAACGCATCAAATCACTGATTACGATGTGAGCCAGTATTACGACCGGACGACTGACCAACTCACAATGCTTTTTTATAAAGGCGACCGCTCTATGCGCGAGTCCGGCTTTGATCCATCGAACCGTTTCGGCGCTTTCAACATCGATGTGATCCATTACGATCCGGTCTGCCTAAATTCGCTGCTCTACCTCATGGAGATGCAGACAGCCGAAATTCTTCAAACGCTCGGTCGCGCGGATGACGCCGGCACGTGGCGCAAGCGTGCCCAAGGGCGAGCCGAACGTGTCAACCAGCTCATGTGGGATTCCAAAGACGGCCTGTACTACGACTATGATTTCGTGAATAAGCGCGTGCGCCATTACCCGTTTCTCACCGCTTTTTATCCTCTGTGGGCGGGCTTTGCGAGCAAGGAACAGGCTGCTCGCGTAGAAAAGAATCTTTCACTCTTTGAAAAGGCAGGCGGCTTGCAAACCAGTACGTACGTAAGCGGCAATCAATGGGACTCGCCGTTCGGATGGGCGCCGCTCCAGATGATCGCTGTCGAAGGATTGCGAAGGTATGGATATCAGGATGATGCCGAACGAATCTCGATGAAATTCTTGTCGCTGGTTCGTCGCGAGTTCCTGAGGCAAGGTTATATCGTCGAGAAATATGACGTGGTCGCCGGCGGGTCAAACGTAAGCGCGAACATCCACTATGGCTACAGCGCCAATCAGGCAGGTTTCGGGTGGACTAACGCGGTATTTACGCGTCTGTATGACGAACTGACGCCCCAAGATCAGCGGAAATTGCTGGGCAACTCGGGACCCTAAGAAGTTTCTTTTTTTCCGTTCCCCTGCCCCGCGGCATCGCCATCCGCGATTGTCTTCTCGTGAACGGCAATCTGCACTCGCTCGCGTTTGATATCCAGCCGCACATGAGAGTAGAGATTCATGTACACATTCGCAACCCACACGAGCGCGAACCAGGAGATAAGATAACCGCGCCAGTCCGCGTAAAGCAGCTTGAAGTGCGTTATGAAGAGAAAAATGACAGAAACGTAGTGGCTAAAGCAGTATTCGCACGTGAATAGATAAAAAAATTTGCGCTGCAACAAACGGTTGCATGTTTCACTTCGATTTTTGCACCATTCGCGCGGCTCGCGAAATACCTCTTCATGCGTAATCGTCCAGGCAATCGACGCAATCGGAAGCGCCAGGATAAATAAAAACGCGAGCTGTTCGCCTATGCTCATGCGTACTCTAGCTTCCAGGATACGAGGCATTATTAATTTACATGCAACACAAGACGCCCTTTTTCCTCGCGGCCTTCCTAACTTGGATCGCGGGTTTTGTCGATGCTGTCGGATTTATGGCCCTCGGGCACATTTACACCGCCAACATGAGCGGGAATAGCGTGGCGATCGGGGTTCAGTCGATAGCTCAGAACTGGCCGGAAGTGACTTGGCGAGTCTGGCCAGTCGTCAGCTACGTAATTGGGCTCCTGTTCTGCCGGCTATTGATTGAATTTGGGGCTCGGCAGCGCATTCAGTCCATCGCGTCCATCACCTGGTCTTGTGAAATTCTGTTACTCATCCCCGCATGCGCGTTCGGCGGTCCGGGGGTTCCGTCGGGGCTCTCCTTTGCTTATGTAGGATTGCTCGCAATCTCCATGGGTATTCAGAACGCAACACTTACTCATTTCAGTTCACTGACTCTCAACACCGGCTTTGTTACGGGAACTTTGGTCAAATTTGCCGAACAGTTCTCGAAGTATCTTACTTGGCTGTTTGACTACACACGTTCGCGCGGCTCGCTTGGAAAAGCCCTCGCGGATTCGTACAACCAGAAATCATTCCGTTTCACAGTTTGGCTTGGTCTGATCTGGATGGTCTACGTTGCCGGCGCCTGCTGTGGAGCATTCGGTGAGGCCGGCTTCAAGCTAAGATCGCTCTTCATACCGATTGCAAGTCTCGCTATTTTGATCGCCGTAGACCTGCGGAGACCGCTCGGGATCGTGGAAGAAAAGGCTCAAGCGAAGCTGCCAGCCTGAGTCTCACGCGAGAATAGAAGCGATGCCACATAACATAGCGAGCGGCGCAAGCCCAGCGGGACCATGTTCGATGGTCATCTTCGGCGCTGGAGGTGATCTCACCAAGCGGTTGGTCGTCCCGGCGCTTTACAACCTCGCGTGCGCAAAGCTTCTGCCGCAATCATTCGCAATCACCGGTGTGGATCTTGCCGACTTGAGCGACGAGGCCTGGCATCAATCGCTTGCGGGCATGACTCAGGAGTTTGTCAAATCCGGGGAACAGGGCGGCCAAGTCAACCAGGATGTTTGGAATTGGCTCGTGAGCCGGATGTCCTATCTGCGAGGAGACTTGAATGATCCGGCCACATACGAAAAACTCAAGTCGAAATTAAGCGAGCTGGATAGCCAGCGCGGGACCGGCGGCAATTACCTGTTCTACTTAGCCGTTGCGGACCGCTTTTTCGGGAGTGTGGTAGAGCATCTGGGTCAGAGCGAGCTTGGTTGCGAAAAGGATCAGCATTGGCGTCGCGTGGTCATCGAGAAGCCCTTCGGTCATGATCTTTCCTCTGCTGAAGCTCTTAATAAGCAAATTCTCGCCGTCATGGCTGAGACCCAAGTCTACCGGATCGACCACTTTCTCGGAAAAGAAACCGTTCAAAACATTATGATGTTCCGGTTTGCGAACGGTCTCTTCGAGCCTGTCTGGAACCGTGATCGCATCGATCACATCCAGATCACGGTTGGCGAGACGGTCGGCGTGGAAAGGCGCGGACACTTCTACGAGAAAACCGGCGCGCTCCGCGATATGGTGCCAAACCACGTTTTCCAATTGGTCGCGATGACCGCTATGGAAGCGCCGAATTCATTCAGCGCCGATGCCGTTCGCTCCGAGAAAGCGAAAGCCATCGGGGCAATCCACATTTGCAGTCCGGAGGAGGTAAGCTGCACGGCCGTACGTGGGCAATATGGTCCCGGTGAGATAGCCGGACAATCCGTTCCAGGCTATCGAGAGGAGCCGGATGTTTCGCCTGATTCCCAAATCGAGACTTACGCAGCTTTGAAACTCTCCATTGAGAATTGGCGCTGGTCAGGTGTGCCGTTCTATATCCGAACGGGAAAGCGGCTATCCAAGCGTAAAACGCAAATCGCCATCAAATTTAGGGAGACTCCCGCGGCGCTGTTTCGCAACACGCAGGTGCAGAATCCGGCGCCGAACTGGTTGTTGCTTCGCATTCAGCCGGATGAAGGCATTGCGCTCGAGTTTGGCGCAAAGGTTCCGGGCCCCACTATGCGGTTAGGCGACGTTCGCATGGATTTCAAGTACCAGGATTACTTCGGAACTGCCCCTGAAACGGGTTACGAAACTCTTATCTATGACGTGATGGTTGGTGACGCAACTCTTTTTCAGCGGGCTGACAACATCGAAGCGGGTTGGCGTGTGGTTCAGCCAGTGCTGGACGTTTGGGGTTCAAAAACTCCAGAAGCATTCCCAAACTACAAAGCGGGAAGCGAAGGACCGGAATGCGCGAATGAGCTGCTTGCTCGAGATGGCAGAGCCTGGCGGCCTATCGGTTAGCATTCGGAGGCGTAAATGCGGCAAACTGAAAGGGGTCTACTCGAATGGCAGATAATACCCCTGTAACCAAGGCGGATCTCGAAGCTCTCGAAGAACGCCTGCTCGAACGCATTGAAAAAATCGAAACGAACATACTCAGAGCGTTTAACTCAATCCCGCTCGCTTCCACAACTCATCTACGCGCCGAACTACCTCAGGCGACATCTTAATGACGTTTGGCCAGCGCCGCGTAAAGCCTTCGGATGGCCATTTCGTCGTGGCGTCAATCCCCATTTTTGATCCGTAGTTGGGCATTCGGCTGGCGTGATCGAGCGAATCGATCGGGCCCATGGAGAACTCGATATCGCGCTGTGGGTCGATATTGTTCAGGGCCTTCCAGGTGACTTCGGCGACGTTCTGCACATTGACGTCCTCGTCCACCACAACAATGCACTTGCTGAACATGGCTTGCCCGAGTCCCCAGATCGCATGCATTACCTTTCGGGCCTGACCCGGGTAGGACTTGCGAATGGAAATGAGAATCAGGTTGTGAAATATGCCCTCCGCCGGCATGCACATGTCACGAACCTCGGGAAGTTGCATGCGCATCAGTGGAAGAAAAATCCGCTCGATGGTTTTCCCCATGTAAAAATCTTCCATGGGTGGCGGACCGACAATCGTCGTTGCGTAGATCGGGTTCTTGCGGTGCGTTATGCATTCGATGTGGAAAACGGGATAATCGTCATCCAGCGAATAGAACCCGGTGTGATCGCCGAATGGGCCTTCGCGCCGCAGCTCCCCGAGATTCAGATAGCCTTCCAGCACGATCTCGGAATTCGCGGGTACTTCCAGGTCGTTCGTTTCGCACTTCACCATCTCAACCGATTTGCCGCGTAGAAAACCGGCGAACATCATTTCGTCTACCGCGGGAGGAAGCGGCAAGATCGCCGAATAGGTCGTTGCCGGATCAGATCCTACTGCAACTGCGATAGGCATGCGCGCACTCTCGCCCGCAGCTACGATGCGGCGGTAATGTTCCGCGCCTTGTTTGTGCTTCTGCCAGTGCATCCCGGTGGTCTGTCCATCGAACACCTGCAGGCGATACATGCCGCAGTTGCGCTTGCCAGTTTCCGGATCTCTCGAAAAGACCATCGGCAGGGTAATGAAGCGGCCGGCATCCCCGGGCCAGCAATGAAGAATCGGAAACTCAGTAAGCGAAAAATCCGATCGCCGGATTACCTGTTTGCAGGGGCCACTCGAGACCATCTTCGGAAACGCCGCGCTTATCTCGCCGAGTTTGGGAAGCATCTTCAGCTTGTCCAAAAGACCTTCCGGTTTTTGCATTTCGAGAAAACCGACGATCCGTTGCGCGATCTCTTCTATGTCATTCACGCCGAGCGCAATTTGCATGCGCTTCGTACTGGCGAACGCGTTGATGAGAAGAGGGACTTTCGAGCCTTTCGGCTTCTCAAAGAGCAGCGCCGGACCGCCTGTCTTTACCGATCGGTCTGCGAACTCCGTAACTTCGAGATACGGATCTACCTCGAATGTGATCCGTTTCAATTCGCCGTGCCGCTCTAATGCACGGATGAAATCGCGTAAATCATCAAAGGCCATGGATTACCGTACACCCATTATCATGAGAGTGACTCATGAGCAAACGAACCGCCCTAGTCACAGGAGCGAGTCGCGGTATCGGAAAAGCTTGCGCCCAAGTGTTAGCGTCAGCCGGGAATCGCGTGATCTTAGCGGCCAGATCGATTGAGAAACTCGAAGAAACCGCTAATCTCATCCGAGATGAGGGCAGGGAAGCGTTCGTGATAGCAATTGATCTCGCCAATCCGGAATCCATCGCCAGCGGCGTTTCCAACGCTGCTAAAGAATTCGGGCGAATCGACATCCTGGTGAACAACGCAGGCATGACCAAGGACGGACTGGCGGTTCGCATGAAGCAAGCGGATTGGGAAATCGTTCTGCAGACGAACTTGAGCGGATCTTTCTACGCAATTCAGCAGGTTCTCCCAGGCATGATGCGCGAACGGTGGGGCCGCATTGTGAACATTTCTTCCGTGGTGGGTGAAATGGGAAATGCGGGGCAGGCCAACTATGCCGCATCGAAAGCCGGGCTGATCGGGCTGACTAAGTCGCTGGCGCGAGAAATCGGAAGCCGTAACATCACCGTGAATGCCGTGTCACCGGGATTCATCGAAACCGACATGACTCGCGAACTGGGCCCCGAGCAAAAGCAAAAAATGATCGATCAAACGCCTCTGAAACGCATGGGGACGCCGGAAGACATCGCGGGCGCAATTCGATTTCTGGTCAGCGATGAGGCGAGTTTCATCACCGGACATGTGCTCGAGGTAAATGGCGGGATTTACATGTAGGTCATGCTGCTGAACCGCGACCGTCCCTTCAAAGTCGGCTTGCTGCAGATGTCTTCCTCGACCGATCCTGACGCAAATCTGAATAAGGCTATTGGAGGCATTCGCGAGGCTGCATCTCAAGGCGCGGAAATCGTCTGTCTGCAAGAGCTGTTTCGTTCTCAGTATTTCTGCCGCGAAGAGAATGCCGAGTTGTTCAGCCTCGCCGAAACAATTCCCGGCCCATCAACTGAAGCGCTGAGTTCTGTCGCCAAAGATTTACAGATTTCAATTGTCGCTTCTTTATTTGAAAAGCGCGCGCCAGGGCTGTATCACAACACGGCCGCCGTTCTCGATGCCGACGGTTCTCTGGTCGGGCTGTATCGAAAGATGCATATCCCGGACGATCCGCTCTATTTTGAGAAGTTCTACTTCACGCCAGGCGATCTCGGTTTCCAAAATTTCGAGACGCGCTACTCGCGCATCGGGGTGCTGGTCTGCTGGGATCAGTGGTATCCCGAGGGCGCTCGCATCACCAGCTTGCAGGGCGCGAATGTGCTTTTCTATCCCACGGCAATCGGCTGGCATCCGTCTGAAAAAGCGCAGTACGGCGAAGCGCAGTTGGATGCGTGGCGAACCATCCAGCGCGCCCACGCTATCGCGAATGGCGTTTTTGTAGCGGCGGTGAATCGCACCGGATATGAAGGTTCCGCCCGAAAGCCGGTCTGGAATTTTGGGGCAACTCGTTCGTAGCCGATCCGTTCGGGCGCGTGCTGGCGCAAGCTCCCGCAAACCAGGATCAGGTCCTGGTTGTCGAGTGCGATCCAAAACAAATGGACGAAGTTCGCCGCAATTGGCCATTTCTTCGTGACCGGCGGATTGACGCGTACGCGCGGCATCATGCAGCGGTGGCTCGGCTGAACCGAATGCAAGCGCGGCTGGAAACACCCGCAGCATTAGGGTTTCGAATGCCTGCGGAATGGGAGCCGCACGACGCCACCTGGCTTGCGTGGCCCCACGAGGTAACGGACTGGCCAGGCAAATTTGCTCCGATTCCATGGATCTATGGCGAAGTAGTCCGGCATCTCTCACGAGTAGAGAAAGTTCGAATTCTGGTTGAGAATGCTGATGCCGAGCAGAAAGCACGGCGCATTCTTCGGAAAGTGTCACGTCCGGATGGAAGCAGTCGAGTTCTTTCACGTTACTACCGACCGGAGTTGGACTCGCGATTACTGTCCCATGTTCGTTCGAAACGCCGAGGGTGAGCGCGGCATTCTAAACTGGCGCTTCAATGCTTGGGCCAAATACGACAATTCGAAGCGCGATGACGGTGTCACGGAAGCGCTCGCCTCGGAACTTGGATTTCCGGTGTGGACTCCCGTTTGGACGGGAGTGCCAGTCGTTTTGGAAGGCGGAAGTATTGACGTGAATGGCGCGGGTGCCATATTGACTACGGAGGAATGCCTGCTCGGAGAAATCCAGGCGCGAAACCCTGGATTCACGCGACACGATATGGAACAAGTCTTTAGCGATTATCTCGGCGCGGACAAAACGTTTTGGCTGCGAAACGGAATCGCGGGAGACGATACGCACGGCCATGTGGATGATCTCGCCCGCTTCACAGACGCTCAAACCGTAGTGATCGCTTCCGAAGACGATCCATCTGAAGTAAATTACGAGCCGCTGAAGGAAAACCTGGCGCTTCTGCGCCAGACACCCCTGCGCGTCGAGACTTTGCCTATGCCCCAGCCAGTGTTCTTCGATGGACAAAGATTGCCGGCGAGCTACGCGAATTTCTACATCGCAAATGAAATCGTGCTGGTTCCCACGTTCAATGATGCAAATGATCGGTTGGCACTGAACAAACTGGCCGAACTGTTCCCTGATCGAGAGGTAATCGGGATCGCTTCCACTGATCTCGTGCTAGGCCTCGGCGCGCTGCACTGCATGACACAACAGCAGCCAGCCTGAATACAGGAGCCGTGCTGCTTACCGCTATAGCCGCGATTCCATTGCTGATCTGGATCTATCTTCTGATCGGACGAGGCGGATTTTGGCGGGTACCAAAGCATCTTCTACCGCTACAATTGAAAGCTTCAGATAAACGCGTATTGGCCGTGATTCCAGCCAGGAATGAGGCATCGGTGATCGGCAGATGTCTCGCCTCTTTGTTGCAACAAAACGTCACAGTCATCGTTGTCGATGATGGCAGCACGGACAATACCGCCGAAGTCGCCAGGGCTGCTGGGGCGGACGTAATTGTTCTCCAGGGCCAGCCACTGCCGCCCGGCTGGACTGGAAAACTGTGGGCGCTTTCGCAAGGCGTTGCGCACGCCGAAACACTCGCGCCCGATTATTTGCTATTAACTGACGCCGATATTCAGCACGGTCCGAATAGCGTCGCAGAGCTAGTCAGCATCGCCGAAGCGAGACGGTGCGATCTCGCCTCATACATGGTGAAGCTGTCTTGCGACACTCCGGCTGAAAACGCCTTGATTCCCGCGTTCGTGTTCTTTTTCCTGATGCTTTATCCGCCGCAATGGATTGCTTCGCAAACCTTCAAGACTGCGGCTGCGGCCGGAGGATGCATTCTTATTCGACCCGCCGCATTGCAACGAATCGGTGGCCTGGCGGCGATTCGCTCAGAGGTTATCGACGACTGTGCCCTTGCGCGAGCGGTGAAGCGCAGCGGTGGTCCAATCTGGATGGGCCTCACAGCCTTTACCAGAAGCATTCGGCCTTATGGAAGCTCTGCTGAAATCGGGCAGATGATCTCCCGTACGGCCTTCAACCAGCTTCATCATTCATTCCTCCTCCTCATGGGCACGCTGTCGGCGCTTTTTTTCATATTTCTGTTTCCGCCAATTCTGTTGTTAACCGGCCACTTGGTTCCCGCGCTTCTGGGCGCGGCGGCTTGGCTGTTGATGAGCATCAGCTATCTTCCAATGGTGCGGTTCTATCATCGGTCGCCCCTCTGGGCGGTGTGCTTGCCTGGGGTCGCACTATTCTATGCAGGCGCTACGGTCCATTCAGCGCTTCAGTATTGGCGGGGCAGCGGCGGCGAATGGAAAGGACGCGTTCAGGACGTGCGAGCGCGCTGATCGTTTCGCAAAAGCACCTTCAGGACTCCACTACGCGCTGCTTCGGCGAAAGCTGCGGCCGCTTTCTCGAGCGGATACTCAGCCGAAATCAGGGCAGCAACCTCAACTCGTCCAGATCTCAGTAGCTCAATAGCCGGTTCGAACCGTCCGCAACGCGAACCAACCAGAGTGATCTCATTCACGATGATCGGCGCAGTATCGATCGATACCTGGTTGTGAACGGTCGATTTCATCACGATAGTGCCTCTCGGCCGAACCATGCAGATCGCTTGTTCCAGCCCTGTGGCCGAGCCCGTGCATTCAATAACCAACTGGAATCTCGCTGTCGGCCGATCGCCTGACGCGGTCGCCTCAATTCCGGCTTTGCGCGCGATCTGCAGCTTCTCTTCATGGCGTCCGTAGAGCGTTACCTGCGCACCCTGAGCGTGCAAAACCTGCGCAATTAATAATCCGAGCTTTCCATCACCAAGCACCGCGACGTGCTCACCAGCGGGAATCTGAATCTGGTCGAGAATCTCGCATGCCGCAGCAAGCGGCTCGAGAAACACGGCCCGCTCGGTAGAAATCTCATCGGGAATGGTGTGTAGATTCGCTTCAGGCAGCAGCAGGTATTCGGCAAACGCGCCAGGATGCTTCACAATTCCTAAAACCGTACGGGCAGGGCAGTGGCGCCCAAGCCCAATGGTGCAGAAATCGCAATCGCCGCAAGGCAGATTGATTTCACCGGCGACACGCTGGCCGATGAGCGCTGGCGTATCCGCCTCCACAACTTCTCCGGCGAATTCGTGCCCGGGTGTTCCACTGAACCCGTAATAGCCGCGCAGGAGTTCCAGATCGGTGTTGCAGATGCCTGCGACCAGCATTCTAATGAGAGCAAACCCGGGCGGTCGCACAGGCAATTCCCGCTCCCGCACAGAGATTTGTCCGGATTCCAGATGGACGGCGATCATGGCCGTTGAATCCAAGCCGCGTGATTGTTGAGAAACGAAGAAGCTTACCAGCGGTTCTTGCTGCCGCCAAAGTCTCGCTGGCGTCCGCCGCCACCGCCGCCGCCTTGCGAGCGTTCCCGCCGCTCGGGTGGCCGGGCTTCGTTTACCACCAGAGCGCGCCCCATCAATGCCCGCCCGTTGCAGGCCTGCACAGCCTGGGTGGCCGCCGCGTCATCGTTGATCTCGACAAACCCAAATCCTCTGGCCTCACCGCTGAAACGATCGCGCAAAATGTTCACGCTGTCTACGTGTACACCCGCCTCTTCAAAAAATGCCTGCAAATCGGCTTCAGTGGCCTTGTAGGGCAAATTCCCTACGAAAAGCTTTGTCACTATCTTTCTCCTGACTGTTGTTCGGAAATACCGGGTATCTGGCTGGCAATAGACGAGAAGTCACTCCAAAGGAAAACCGAGACTCCAAACTGACTTCTTTTATCGTCCCACAAACGGATTTCCGACAAAAGGTAAAGCTGTAGGCGGAAACTCCTCCTCAGCGCGGCGTGATTAATCCTCCCAGCTTGTCCTGTTCGCTGGCCGCATGCCGCGGAAATCGGGTAGAGTAAGCCTCCAGGTATTTCAGCCCTGAGCCGGTATTGTAGATGACGATTGTCTCGTTAGCTTTCAGAAAGCCAGTCGTTAGGAGATGTCTCACCGCGGCGACGCAAGCCCCGCCTTCGGGCGCAGGAAAGATGCCCTCGCGGCGTCCCACCAGAAGCCCGGCGTCTATCATTTCTGCGTCGGAGATGGAAATTGCCGTCCCATCGCTCTCTCGAATCGCCCTCAGAACCAGGAAATCTCCCAATGCTTTGGGGACACGCAACCCGCTTGCCACGGTATGCGCGTTCGGCCAGAAATCGCTCGATTCCGCGTTTTGCTCGAATGCCCGCGTGATCGGCTGGCAGCCCTCAGCCTGCACTGAAATCATCTTGGGTCGTTTACTGCTTATCCAGCCAAGCTCCTCCAATTCTCCGAAAGCTTTCCACATTCCGATCAATCCCACACCGCCGCCGCAGGGATAAAGAATGGCATCTGGGAGCTGCCAGTCGAACTGCTCCGCGACTTCATAGCCCATCGTTTTTTTGCCCTCGATACGATAAGGCTCTTTTAATGTGCTCACATCAAACCAGCCTTCACGATCCTTCCGTTCCGTGACTATCCTGCCGCAATCGCTGATGAGGCCGTCTACCAAAGTCACATTTGCGCCGAACGCCTTGCATTCGATGAAGTTGGATTGGGGAACGTCCCGCGGCATAAAAATGTTGGCTTCCAGACCCGCAGCCGCTGCATACGCCGCCAGCGCGCTTGCGGCGTTGCCGGCCGACGGAATGGCAAGCTTGCGAAGCCCAAGCTGTTTCGCCATGCTGACCGCGCAGCATAGGCCCCGTGCTTTGAATGACCCGGTGGGATTTCGGCCCTCATCCTTGATCCATAGGCTTTTCGCCCCAATCTCCGATTCCAACCTCTTAGCGCGGATCAAAGGCGTCCAGCCTTCGTCGAGAGTCACAGCTTCATCGGCATCGGTAGGCAACACCGGCGAATAACGCCACATGCTGTTCACAGCCCCTTGAAGGTCCTCCTTGTGCCAGCTTGCCCGAACGGCAGCGAGATCGTAATTCACCAGGAGAGGACCACCGCATGGACAGAGGTTTAGAGGCTGGTTTGGTTCGAATACCTTCTCGCACCGGCTACAGGCCAGACTTGAGACTTTCCCCATGCCTTGCTAATCGTACGCCATCTTCTGCCAGTCTGTGTGAGAATACGAATTAAGCCGAAAGAACGATGGTTTCTCCTCGACATGCCGCTTTTGTCCTGTCGCTTATCATTCTTTGCCCCTGTTTCGGGGCCGAAGCTGTGTATTTCAATAGCGGGTTCTGCTTGCAGGTCGACTCGCATATGCTCCAGAATCAAAGACTTGTTCTCCGCATCGGGACTGGCACTTTGGAGTTTCCGGTTACGGAAGTCAGCCGGATCGAGCTTCTTCCCGCCGTTCCAACCGAGCCAGCGGCCAGCATAGCGCCCGCTGTTGCAGAGAAACCGGAAGAGCTGGTCACGAAGGCGGCAAACAACGAGCAGCTTCCTCCGGAATTTGTGCGGAGCGTCGCAAAAGTGGAATCTGGCTTCCGCGAGGATGCCGTATCCCGAAAGGGTGCTTTAGGTCTTATGCAGCTCATGCCCTCAACAGCCACAGAGCTTGGCGTCGACGCGAGACGCGCGCCGGAAAATGCCAGAGGCGGGGCAAAGTATCTGCGGGATCTCCTCATTCGCTATCGCGGTGATTCGGTCCTCGCGCTAGCGGCGTACAATGCCGGCCCCGGCGCTGTTTCGAAATTCCGCGGTGTGCCGCCTTACCCCGAAACGCGGCGATACGTACTCGAGGTCTTGCGCGAATACGAGCGCCAGAAATCAAGGGCCAAACTGGAGGCCGAGATGAAAACTCCGGCTAGTAAGCCCATCTCCACAAACTGACTCCGGCCGTGTAGCCGGCGCCCACAGCTGCGAAAAGGACTAAATCACCCTTCTTCAATCGCCCGTCCTCCACAGCATCTCGCGTCGCTAGAGGGATAGTGGCTGCTGTGGTATTGCCGTACTTATCCAGATTGATGATCACGTTGTTTTCGGGCAACCCCAGTCTTTCGGCTGTCGCAACTATGATCCGCTTGTTCGCCTGGTGAGGAATCAAGAGCTTCACGTCCTTCGCGGTCAATCCCTTTTGCTGAAGCAGGGAATCACAGAGTTCGTACATCTTTCGCACGGCGAACTTGAAGACTTGCTGCCCTTCTTGCTTCACATAATGCAGCCGTTCAGCAACAGTTTGTTGACTGGCAGGCATGCGGCTTCCGCCGGCAGGCATGTAGAGACACCGTGCTCCCGATCCGTCGATCTCATTCAAATGCCCGACGAACCCTTCGCTCGAATCGTCTGACGGCTCAATCAGAAAAGCTCCGGCCCCGTCCCCGAACAAAATACAGGTGGAACGGTCTGTATAGTCGAGGATTCGCGACATAGTATCGGCGCCGATGACCAGCACGTTTCGATGCGTGCCGGCGGCGACCAGATGGGCGCCTACGGTTAAACCGTACAGGAACCCCGAACACGCCGCGACTAAATCGAATCCCCACGCATGAGGTGCGCCCAGTTGATGTTGCACCAGGCAGGCCGTTGCCGGAAATAGCATGTCAGGGGTAACTGTGCAGACGATAATCGCATCGAGTTCGGCGGGATCCATCCCCCTCTGCGCAAGAAGCTCTCTAGCTGCCATCACCGCCATGTCGGATGTCGCGATCTTCTCGTCCGCTATGTGCCGCTCCCGGATTCCAGTCCGTTCAACAATCCAGTTGTCGTTCGTCTCGACCATCCGGGACAGATCATCGTTCGTTAACACGGCGGGGGGAACGTAGCAGCCTAACGCGCTAATTTTTGCTCTTGGCAAGAGTCACCTCTCTGGGGATTTCTGCATTTCTTTGACGCTGCATCTCCGGTCGAAACTACCCGATTCCCCATGTTACAGTTGGGAAAAATGCGAGTTGAGACTGCGCTGTTCTTTGAGACAGCCGAGCAGATCTACGCGCGTGTGTTTCGCATGCTTAAGCCGCGCGCTCCCATACCGCGGATTACCGTTGCCTTTCGAAAATATGCAAACGCTAATAGCCGGATCAGGC
Organism: uncultured Acidobacteriaceae bacterium; assembly: GCA_963758245.1. GTDB lineage: Bacteria > Acidobacteriota > Terriglobia > Bryobacterales > Bryobacteraceae > Bog-105. Next base: position 58,531 of record CAVWUV010000012.1, read on the forward strand.
TGGAGGAAGGGAGCCTGAGGGTTGACATCAGCGACTTGCTGCAGGGCGCTCCAGCGCCCATACAAGAGGCATTGGCATTCATTTTAATTTCAAAGCTCTTCGGCAAGACGCCCGACCCAAGCATCGCCGCGCGCTATCGCCGGTATCTCAATCGCGCGGACGTGCGCCGCACGCTTCACTTGGTCAAGCAGGAGCGTGGACGAAAGGCATTTCTCCAACCCCAGGGGAGGGTTCACGATCTCTGCGCGATTTTCGACGAACTTAACTTCAAATATTTCCACGGCTTGATGGCGCGGCCGCTACTTGGCTGGAGTATTCGACCCTCGCGCACCACACTCGGCCATTGGGATCCGTCCCACAACGCGATCGTCATCACTCATCTACTGGATTCTGATAAAGCCTCGGTACTGGTACTCAAGTTCATCATGTATCACGAAATGTTGCACCTCACCCATCCAACGAAGCATAACGGCGCACGCCGGTGTGTTCACACTAGGGATTTCAAAGAAGCCGAGAAGCTGTTCGAGGAGTTCGAGAAGGCGAAATCAGAACTGAAGCAGTTCGTCGAAAGCGCTGCGTTTCTTTAGGCGAGCTGAGCCGCGGACAAAGAACTTAACTGAGCGCTCATCTCTTCGAGCCGCAAAATCAAGCCGCGTACTGCTAATGAGCGAAACCCAGCGCAGCACAACGTGTAGCTCGCTTCCGCCTGAATTACCGCCACGGTAAACCGCAGTTTCAGAAAAATCAATCGGGTGAAGAGATCTGATCTATCCTCACCGGAATGGGCCAACAGAGTGCATGCGGCGGTGTGAAGGCGATTGAAATCGATGATTAAGCGGCTTAAGTACTGCTGAAAAATTCGAAGACGTTCCCGGCGCAGCTTCTTATACAGCGAGAAGTCGAATCCCGGCTGGCGTGAGAGAAAGGTGAAGTCTTCTTTCGAAAGAAGGCCCTGCATCGGGTAATAAGAGGCTACCGAAAACGTTTCCAGCCACTCCGGCGTAATCTCGTCAACTCTACATTTCCGATAGAGTTTGAGCAGAGGAGTTCCCCATAACCCGAAACCGAGTGCCAGGAGGAAAAACGGTGTTAGTACTAGAACTGGAATAACGTTACCGTCCGTGAGTCAACTCTACCGGAATTGCATGCGCTTTTCAAGCCCTGGAAGAGCTTTTTTGAGTAACCGGCGTTTTTTTCTTTGTGCTCGGCCAAATCGGTAGTCAAGGTCCAGACATTTCATCTTCGAGACGCACGCAATAGAGCAGTGTTCATGGCTTCGAGTTGGCCAATTAATCTTTTTTGCTCAAGCAGATGCCAGCTATGCCCAATTTGCACCCTAGCAATCTCTCCTTGGCGAGTGATAAAGATCGTCCAGCAGGCAAAACAAGTGCTTAGGATTACATTGAGCAGAATGCTGAGTAGATCTATCTTTTCCGGTGCCCAATAGCTTCGCGCCAGCAAGAGACCTGTCTTGGCGGCAAAATATAAAACGTAACCGATACTGAAGATTGCCAGATTCCTGGGCATCCGCACGGGAAACCATAGGATAAATCCTAGAATAAAAACCAGGGCCAGGAGCGCCGCCATGGAAATAACCCGTTCCAAAACAAAGGTGATACCCAGTGCCCGATCGATCGGATCCAGCGATCCCGAGAGTGCCGATGCCGAGTACTCCGGCCGAGCGGTCAACAATGCAAACACTACGGCGGAGGCAAACACGACGTTAAGAGCTCTGCGTGAAAAACGAAGAATGCCCGGGAAATTTGAAAGTATCGCCTCAAGCAGGGCATATACCATGTACAGCGAAAGAACCCACGATACAGCCCGGGTACCCATCCAGGTTAGACGATAATCGAGCCCTAAAAAGAAGATAGCTGATGCCGCTAATTCCCAGATCAGAAACAGGCAAAAGACACGATAAACGCTATGAAGCCGAAGAATGAGCAGACGGCAAATCAGTATAAGCGCGAAGCCGTTGCTGATATACTGCGCAATTCGACTCCAGTGCATGGGCTGCTCTTTGCTTATTGGATAGTAGTTTAAAATTTCCGGGCGAGCAACTGCCCGTTGACCCTACTATTCAAATGTGCGACCGAGCAACTCAACCAAACGTCTTCCTAGGCTGGTGGATTTGGACTGCCTGGATGCGGCCAAGCTGGATCGGCGGTCAAGCTGAGCGGCGGGTTGGGACTGCCTGGATGCGGCCAAGCTGGATCGGCGGTCAAGCTGAGCGGCGGATTGGGACTGCCTGGATGCGGCCAAGCTGGATCGGCGGTCAAGCTGAGCGGCGGGTTGGGACTGCCTGGATGCGGCCACGCTGGATCGGCGGTCAAGCTGAGCGGCGGGTTGGGACTGCCTGGATGCGGCCACGCTGGATCGGCGGCTTTTGCCATCATTATTCCAGCTGCGCCGATGAGTAGAAAAGAGGACGTTAATAGTCGTTTCATAGCTTGATTCCTTTATTTCTCTGCTTATTTAGCCCGATTTCATGCATGCGCTGAAATCTCTAAATGTACGATACCTTGTACCCTAGTAGTAATGCGGATTACGTAGAATGTTTTCCGGCAACGGAACGCAGCTGAACCTTCGGTACCCCTGGAACTTGCTCATTCTCCATTCGTGTGTATGATTAATGTACGGTTAATGGCAGCATCCCACGCACTGACGGCTGAGCAGGAGGGCTCCAAAGACGCCTGGATAAGAGATCTCTCTCATATCCAGACCTCATATGGGCGGCTGGTATATTTAGCAGGATTGCGAAATGCCGATACCGGCAAGTATGAGCATTATGCGCTAAGCAGCTCGTCGCGAGTCGATGCAAACCGAGCTCTGAAATCGATCCACGAATCCATTTTCAAAGAATGGGTCAGCTACCCTCTTGAACGCAAGAAGGCGGACGTGGAGGTATATATAACTGGATTACATCAGGTCGACAGGGCTGAACTGGTCGATGCGTGGCTCCGGCTTACACCGTACAAGAATTTGGTTCCCGCGTCCATTCAAGGACCGGAGCGTCAGAAGCATGTTTCCGATTTTGAAGCTATCCTGGGTTTGCTTAGAAACGTGTATGGCGTCGCTTCCCCAGATCCAGACGCATAGCGACTCCTACGACTTGGCCCAGAATATCGGCATCCTCAGGATACCTGAAGATCTCCGGCCCCACATGCGAGGCGCAGTGCGGCTCGAGTATCAACAGACCTCCGGTTTGAGTACACCAGCCGCATCGGTAGCCCTTTCGGTGTTCCAGGAAGTAAATCGGTCGCTCGTGCTCGTGAACCCAGCCTTCGGTCGCTATCCGTCGCTTCGTCTCATCGATTTGAAGGAATGAGCCCGGAGGGATGATTGGGTACATTGACCAGTCATTCGTGCCCATAAACGCATAACGCTGCTTTCTCAGGTCGACTGAATTGAGCAGTAGAAGCGGCACCTTCCCCCAACGTTCTATGTGGCGGGTTAGATAGTTGGTCCGCCTGATATCAAATCCACTTTCGAGCCGGGACGGCAAATCGACCTGCGCTTGGCTGGGACAATCAAAATCGATGGGATGAGTTTCAGCTAAGGCGAGCTTTGCCGAGTCCGCGACTAAATCCTGCAAGTTGATGCCGTACCAAGTCAGTGCTGTGTTGAAATCGAGACCGTAAATGGCACAGAGTGAATACAGGCGATAGAGGGACGGCAGGGTACCCTTATTCTCGATGTCAGCCAGCCGGCTTAGGCCTATTACGAACTCGTGATTAGCTCGCTGGACGGCAATTCGTTGACTTGCCTCCTCTACGTCGCGGTATCTTAGGCCGAGGCGTTCTCGCAAGCGCCGCAACCTTTGGCCTGGCTCCTGAGTGGCCCTTGGAACAGCGGATTCAAAGATCGGACCCAGTGGAATACCCTAAGCCTCGCAAATGAATTATAACTCCGCGGCCTTTACTGTTCCGTTTCTAGAACACGCTACACGGAAGCATTCGTCACCCGGGAGTAGAACGCCGGCTTCGAACCTGCCCCGCAGCGTGGTAAGCAGAAATTAAATCCCCGGTTATGGCGCGAAGCAATTCTTATTCAGCCGCATTTCAGGGCGAAAAAGGCGCATTTAGCCATTCTGCCGCTTTGAAGCTGCTCGGAGCAAACGTACACGCAGTTGGATACGGATCGTTTAAAGAGGTCTTCGACGCTCTGGCTGGGGGCTTAGCTACTCACGCCGTAATCCCTATTGAGAATACGTTGCACGGAAGCATACACGAAAATTACGATCATCTTCTGGAATATAAATTCGCGATCTCCGGGGAAACCAGTGTGCGCATTTCTCACCATCTAATCGCGATGCCGGGCGTCCGCTTCCGCCGCATCAATCGGGTCTTTTCCCATCCGGTAGCCATCAATCAATGCCGCAATTTCTTCGAGAAACATAAGAAAATACAGCCCTCTCCTTTCTATGACACGGCGGGGAGCGTAAAAATGCTGAAGCGAGAGAACCTGCCTGATGCCGCCGCGATCGCTTCCGAAGTGGCGGCCGAGATCTATGGCGGGGTAATCCTCAGGCGAAATATTGAAGACGATCGGATGAATTTCACGCGATTTTTTCTGCTTACGAAACAACCTGCATCACTCAAAAGAGCGGCCGGCGAGTGGAAAACTTCTGTGGTCTTCTCGACCGCCAACGTCCCGGGAGCCCTGTTTAAGGCTATGGCTTGCTTCGCCTTGCGGGACGTCAATCTGACTAAGGTTGAATCGCGACCGTTGCGTGGAAAGCCATGGGAATACCTGTTTTACGTAGATATGCGAGGCGCTAGAGACGACAAGCCGGTTCGTAGCGCATTAGCCCATTTAACCGAAACAACTCAATTCTTCCGGGTTCTCGGAAGCTACCGTCCAACGCCGTGATGAGGGAGACCGGGCAGCTGACGCTATCGCTCGAAGTGGAGCGCCGCGTATTTCGAGTGAGTGAATTGAACGCGCAGGTGCAGAAGCTCTTTGAAGGGGAGTTTCGGAGCATTTGGGTAGCTGGCGAGATCTCGGGTTGCCGTACAGCCCCTAGCGGCCATTACTACTTCAATCTCAAAGACGATCAAAGCCAAGTGAAATGCGCTCTGTTTAAAGGGGCCGCACGTTTTGCCAAGTTCAGGCCGCAGGAGGGACTCGCAGTCATTGCTCGCGGCAATCTAGAGGTGTATGAAGCTCGCGGCGAATATCAGCTCATAGTAGAATTGCTGGAACCGCAGGGTGCGGGCGCCCTGCAACTCGCCTTCGAGCAACTGAAAAGGAAGCTCGCCAGCGACGGTCTCTTTGATGCGGCGCGGAAAAGGCCATTGCCGAGATTACCCACGCGGATCGGTTTAGTGACTTCTCCAGGGGGCGCGGTGATTCGGGACATTCTGCACGTACTGGAGCGGCGATTCCAAGGGCTGCATGTCCGTCTATTCCCAGCGCAGGTGCAAGGGGAAGGCTCAGTCGAGCAGATTTGTCACGGAATCAGCTACTTCACGGAGCGCAGCTGGGCGGATGTCGTGATCCTGGCCCGCGGCGGCGGATCTCTCGAAGATCTCTGGAGCTTCAACGAGGAGCGGGTTGCCAGGGCGATTGCAGCGTCACGAGTGCCCATCATTTCGGCTGTCGGCCACGAGACGGACTTCACGATTGCCGATTTCGTGGCCGATTGCCGGGCTCCTACGCCGTCGGCAGCGGCAGAGATCGTCATCTGCACGCGAGAAAGTTTACTGGAACAGATTCATTCCTGCAGATCAAAGGCAACCCAGGCCATCCGATACCACTTACTGGTTTGCGGCCGACATCTCCATCAGCGTGGAACAGAGCGGGCCGCAACTTTAGTCCAGCGTATGCTGGCCAAACGGGCGCAGCGCCTGGACGATCTGGATTATCAGCTTCGCCAGCTCGAGCGACATGCCCTGGAAAAGCGCCTCAGGCAATTCGCCGATGTGAGCCGCCGTTTACAGGCGAGTGATTTGCGCCTGCGGTTCGCGCGCAATAGGCATCGGCAGGAATCGCTTAGTCAGCGGCTTGAGAAGAGCCTCGAGACGAGACTCGGGGCGGCGCGCCGCCGGGTTGAGAGCTTGCACGCTCATCTGACCCAGTTGAGCCCCTTGGCCGTCCTGGCGCGCGGATACGCGATTGTCGAAGACGCGAACAAACGGGCGTTGCGATCCTCGGCTGAGACATCGGCGGGCGAAACCGTACAGATTCGTCTGCACCGCGGCGAACTCGACGCAGTAGTTTCGGCAACTCGCGAGGAGCGTGAAGCATGACCCGCGAAGGAACCCGGGCCATTTGTCTGCTGAGTGGCGGGCTTGATTCGGCGACCTGCCTCGCGACAGCCCGCCAAGCAGGGTATGAGTGCTACTGCCTTTCCTTCGATTATGGTCAGCGCCATAAAACCGAGCTCGCCGCTGCGGCTCGTCTGGCTAAACATCTGGGCGCGAAAGAGCATCGAATTATCCAGATTGACCTGCGCGTCTTTGGCCGGTCTGCGCTGACCAGCGACATCGAAGTTCCGAAGGATCGCGCCGAACACGAGATGGCGAAAGGCGGCATTCCCGTGACGTATGTGCCGGCACGCAATACCATCTTTTTGTCATTTGCTCTGGCGTACGCCGAAGTGGCTGGCGCGCGTGACATCTTCATTGGCGTTAACGCGATCGACTATTCGGGCTACCCGGATTGCCGTCCGGAGTTCATCCAGGCATTCGAGCATCTCGCAAACCTCGCAACAAAAGCGGCGGTCGAGGATTCGGCGAAGATCGTCATTCACACGCCTCTGTTAAAAATGACGAAAGCCGAGATCGTGCGTACAGCGGTTAACCTCGAAGTGGACCTTCGAATGACTCATAGCTGCTACGATCCCGATGAGAATGGCAGACCGTGCGGCAGATGCGATTCGTGTATTTTGCGGAGAAAAGGCTTTGAGGAAGCGGGTGTAGCAGACCCCCTCACAACCCTGCAGTCATTGTGAAGATAGCTGAAATTTTTTATTCCATCCAGGGCGAAGGCATCCTGGTTGGCGTGCCCTCCGTGTTCGTCAGAACTTCCGGCTGTAACCTGCGATGCACGTGGTGCGATACGCCGTACACGTCCTGGAAGCCGGAAGGAGCGGATCTTTCGGTTGACGAAATTGCCGCGAGGGTTGTGGCGTTCCATGCTTCTCATGTGGTTGTCACCGGCGGTGAGCCGATGATTGCACCTGGGATTATCCAGCTGACCAAGGCCCTCCGTGAAGCCGCACTGCACATAACTGTTGAAACCGCAGGCACTTTTTATACGGATGTCGCTTGTGACCTGATGAGTATCAGCCCGAAACTGTCCAACTCGACGCCGCGTGAGCGCGAGGGCGGCAGATGGGCCGCACAGCACGATCGACTGCGATATCAGCCAGATGTTTTGCGGCGGCTCATTGAAGAATACGAATACCAGTTGAAATTTGTAGTTTCCTCCGGGGAAGACTTGCGCGAAATCGCCGTGATGCGCCAGGAACTGGGCGTTCCGCAATCCAAGATCGTTCTGATGCCGGAGGGAACGGATCGAGATCTCCTGCGAGAGCGAGGCTTGTGGCTGGCCGAACTTTGCAAAACTGAGGGCTATCGGTACAGCCCGCGACTGCATATCGATTTGTGGGGCGATCAAAGGGGTGTTTGAGAGACTGGGATTTGGAAGAAAGCCCTTCAAAGATTTGCATTGGCGCAGTTAGCTATCTCAATACAGTCCCCCTGGTTTGGGGAATGCTCCACGGTCCGCAACGGGAACAGGTTGAGCTGTCGTTTTCGATACCTTCGACTTGCGCCGAGCATCTTGAGCGGGGGCGCATCCAGATAGGACTTGTCCCGGTAGCGGAAATTGCACGACAGGGGCTCGACAGTATTCCGGGGCTCGGGATCAGTTGTTTCGGACCGGTGCGAAGCATTTTGCTGTTCTCACGCGTGCCGTGGCGTGAGGTGCGTACGATGGCGGCTGATTTGAGCTCCCGGACCTCCGTTCAACTGGCTCGGATCATTCTGCGGGAGCGCTACGGCGCCGAGCCTCGGATTTCACCGCACGAGCCGATCCTCTCGGAGATGCTTGCAAGCGCTGACGCTGCTCTTCTAATAGGCGATCCGGCTTTGCGCATTGAGCCGGAGCAACTGAGTTTTGATTGGCTTGACCTCGGCGCGGAATGGCTCGCCCTCACGGGTCTGCCGATGGTGTTTGCCACTTGGGCAGGCAAGCCGGGAGTCGCTCTCAAATCACTTTCGGCGATAACGCATGGCTCGTACCAGTTTGGGAAGGCTCGTCTCGCCGAGATCGTCGAGCGAGAACACAGGAATCGTCAGATCACAAAGGAGCTGGCCGAGCGCTACCTGCGCCAGCACATTCATTTCGAAATCGGCGCAAAAGAAGAACAAGGATTGCAGGCGTTCCTGGAGCTGGCGAATCTTGGGAGACCGGATTTGGTCGCAAGGATATGATCACGCGAGAAGCAGCCGTCGACATGTTCCAAAGCGACGATCTGATCGCTATCGGAATGGAAGCTGATGCAGCCCGAAAAAAGTTGCATCCTGAGCTCATCGTCAGCTATTCAATGGAAGCTGAGCCGGAGTTCACAGGAGCGATCGCGGCGGTGAACTTTGCCGATGGACAAACAATCGAGCAAAGGCTGAATGAGCTGGAGACGCTTCGTCGTGTTCAGGAAGAGACTGGCAAGTTTGTAGCTGTAAATCCGTCTTTCACGGGAACAGCAGTCGAGTATTTAAAGATGTTGGCTATTTCCCGGATCTACCTGGACAACATTCTGCACGTTCAAAGCTCACCCCTGAGTGCGGGTTCCAAGGTTTGCCAGATCGCGCTACGCTTCGGGGCTAATGATTTGGGTGCTGTCGGGAAAGGCCCGCCAGAAGAGGAGCTACGGCGTTTGATTCGGGATGCTGGATTCATTCCGAAACAGCGCGATGCGCTGTTTCGGACCTTTTACCTGACCTATTAACCAGCTTCGGTCTTTTTGGTCGCTGGACGAGTCGCTTTGATCCGCTTCATGTCGATAGATTTGTTCGACCAATCCTCAGCTTGAGCAATGTCAGCCTTGGAGGCATCCGGAGAGTCCTCCAAATCCGCTTTCTTACGCAGCAGAAGATTCATGTAGGACATCGCGTCTTCATTCTCTTTGTCGATCGAGAGGCATTTCTTCAGATCCGCAATGCCGTCATCGATGAGCTTCTCGTATTTGTCTTTCATCTGGGCCCTGACCTTGGGGTCCTTGAGCGGGCCTGGATCATCCGCTTTCATTCTCTCTTCGACACGCGCCGACTGAATGGGTGTGAAAGCTTCCGACCAGTCGATCACGCCGAGATAATAATATGCTTCGGCATCCTTTGGATTAACTTCGATGCGGCGCTCGTTCCACTTTTTGGCATCTTCCAGAGCCGCAGTCTTTTGTTCGGGAGTGCCAGAACTCGCGGAATTATACGCCATCGAGGCCATGGAGGCCAGAGCCAATGAATTGGTCGGCTCCCTCTTCAGTACAGTTTGGAACTCCTGCTGAGCCATTTGATAATTCTTGACGTTGTCAGGAGCATCGGCGCCAGGGACCCACTGGATCATGTAGGATGTCGCGAGATATAACTGGGCGTTTTGATTGCCGGGATCCAATCTCACCGCTTCTTTGAAATGCTTTACGGCGTCCGCGTAGTGATTATTTCTATACGCGTTTACGCCCTTGTTCATTTCATCCCGCGACTGAAGTTTGGCACAACCGGTGCATAGTACCATCAGGCCGGCTAAAGCCAGCGTTAGGGATTTACACTTTTGCATCGTCTGGGTCCTTTCTTTCTCACCGCTTGCTTACGCGCGCGGTTCAGTTTTCAGGCTATTGTCCTGCCTCTACCTTCGGAGTCATTATGCCCACCTTGTCCAAACCCGCGCCTTTGGCGTCGTCAATTGCCTGGGCTACGTAGCGATAATCAAGATCGGGATCACCCTTCACAAAGACCACCTTTGTGGCGCGCGTCTTGAAGATGTCTTCCAAGCGCGACTGCAGGTCTTTCTCCGATACGGGCTGGCCATTGATTTCTATACTCTGATCCTTCTTGACCTCGACCACAACGGTAGGATCCTGGCTCGGGGGCGGGGGAGGCTGGTTGGGTGGGGGTGGCTGAGGCACCAGGGCATCCAGTCCGTGAGGGGTCAGAGGCGTGATGACCATAAAGATGATCAGGAGCACCAGTAACACATCGATCATGGGGGTGACGTTGATATCCGCCATGGCGCCCCCCTTTTTGCCTACTGCCATTGACATAGAAGTAACTCCCTTTCAGCTGATGTTTACAATCCTAAGCTTCTTCGATTCTTATCCTGGATAGCCTCGGTGATGAGACCAACAGTGTCGACTCCGGCCGTGCGGAGATTATCGATGACGTCGGTCACGCCCGAAAATCGGGCCCGGGCATCGGCCTTGATATAAACCGTTTTATCCGAACGGTTGGTCTGCAGATCCTTTACTTTGGCGCCTAATTGGTCTGGCTGGACAAGCAAGTTTCCGGGACTCAAGAATACTTTGCCATCGCGCGTTACGGCGATCAACACTGCGTCCTCTTTGTCCGCTTCCTGCATTTTGATGTCATTGTGCGTCTTCACCATGTTGACGTTCACGCCTTTGGACAACATAGGCGTGATGACCATGAAGATGATAAGCAGCACCAGCATGACATCCACCATGGGGGTAACGTTGATGTCTGAAACGACCGGCGGCGCTGTCTGTTTAGCCATTTTAAAATCCTCCTACATTCAGTTAACGCTCACGTCCAGCCAGGATAACGCCGGAGCGGCTTTTTATAACCGCTCCGGAGAATCGATTCAACGAAGTCAAAACGCTCCCTGACGGTCGCGGCTCAGATACTGGAACTAACGACCCGTATTCGCAGCAACTCTTTGCTGGCTGCGCTTGAGGAAGTAGTCAATCAGCTCGGAACTGGAATTACCCATTTCAACGTCGAACGCCTCGATGCGGTTGGTGAAGTAGTTGAACATCCAGACCGCGGGGATGGCGACGAACAAACCTACGGCGGTGGTGATCAGGGCTTCGGAAATACCGCCGGCGACTGCGCCAAGGCCGGTCGACTTGGAAGTCGAGATGGATTTGAACGCGTTCATAATCCCGACGACTGTTCCAAACAAACCGACGAAGGGGGCAGTGGAGCCTATCGTAGCCAAGCTGCTGACACCACGCTTCAACTCCGCGTGAACGATTGCTTCAGCGCGTTCGAGAGCGCGACGCGAGGCCTCGATATCTTCTCCAGGGATGTCGGCGCTCATCTGATGAGCTTTGAACTCCTGCAGACCCGCCACGACGACTTTGGCCAGGTGGCTCTTGTTGAAGCGATCGGCAATCTTGATTGCTTCATCGAGTTTGCCCTCTCGCAAAGCTCCGGCCACCGCAGGCGCGAAAGCGCGGGACTGTTTGCGAGCTGCGCTGTAGGCGATGAACCGATCGATCATGACACCGATGGACCACGCCGACATGATGAACAGGACAAAGACCACGCACTTGGCCATGACGCCCATGTTTCCCCAGACGGTCCGGGGATCGAAACTAATGCCTTCGGCCTCCTGGAATAGCCAGAACGCCCATACGTGAAGTTGTAGTAGCATGCTTTTCTCCTAAGTTGAATCGAAATCTAAACTAAAACTGAACCCTCATTGGCTCAACGTGAAGTTAACGATGATATCAGTGACCACTTCCACTGGCTGACCGTTAAGCAACGTTGGGCGGTACTTCCACTGCAAAACTGCCTCTCTCGCCGAATTCACCAGAAGCGGATGGCCGCGGACCAGAGTGAGACCTTCGATGTTTCCTTCTTTGCTGATGGTGGCGGTAAACTCAACCGTGCCCTGCACGCGGGCCGATTTTGCAAGCGGCGGGTACACGGGCTGAACTTTTCGGATCAGGTTGGCTTCGGCAACGCGACCACCGATAGCCACAGGACCCGATGGAGCTTTGGCTTTGGGCGGCGGGGGAGGAGGCGGAGGAGCGCCAGGAACGCCACCAAGGACTCCGCCGATCACGCCACCGGCTGCGCCGGCGTCTCCACTGCCGCCTACGACGCCCATACCGGTGTCCGGCGGAGGCGCTGCTTCCTCGATCTTATTGATCGTTTTGGGAATGACTTTGGGAGCGAGCAACTGATTCGCTATAAACTGCCTGACCACCGGCTTGGGCTGCACCTTCGGAGCTGCAGGCGGCGGGGGTGGCGGCGGAGGTGGGGGCGGCGGAGGTGCTACCAGCATGCTCTGCAACTGAGCACTGGGCAGGTTCTCCGTGTAGATCAGCGGAATCAAAATCGCGACGCAGATGATTCCGATCTGGAGTAGTAACGACAGAAGAACGGTGTATTTCTTCTTGGTCTTCTGAGTCCCATCTACGAACGTTTGATCGAACATAGGTTCCCCTCGATTCGGCCCGGCTATGCGGGCACGCTACTGACGTTGTACTTGCAAATACTGCTCACTTGATCGCCTTAAGAGGCTTCTCTGTTTTAACGGTCTTGACCGGCTTGGATATCGTTCGTCCACGGGTCTCGATCGTCGGCGGAGTTCCTCTTCTGTTGCGGCGCTCCGCAACATTTTGCCAAAAGATCAGAATCGGGCTCGCAATAAAAATGGATGAATAAGTTCCGACTATAATGCCCACTACTAACGCGAAGGAGAACCCATTCAGCACCTGCCCGCCAAACAGAAATAAAGACAGCGCGGTCAGGAATGTCAGGCCCGAGGTGAGGATAGTTCGACTCAGGGTTTGATTGATACTCAGGTTCACGATGTAAGTGAACGATCCCCGGACTTGGAGCTTCAGGTTCTCGCGGATGCGGTCGAAAGTGACGATTGTGTCGTTCATTGAATAGCCGACTAGCGTAAGCAATGCGGCTATCACGGTCAGATCGATCTGTTTATTGAATAGTGAGAACAGGCCGATGGTGATGATTGTGTCGTGGAAAACGGCAATCACCGCGGCTACGCCATAAATCCATTCGAAGCGGAAGGCTATGTAGACCAGCATCGCGCCGAGGGCAATTAGGACGACGTTGATGGCCTGCTGCCGTAAATCAGCTCCGATCTTCGGACCGACGATTTCGACGCTTCGAATGTTAAAGCTGCCCGGGAAACATTGCTGCTTGATGACGCTCAGAATCTTAGGAGTCACACCGGGAACTGAAGAGAGTTCATCGAGATTTCGGATCAGGCCAGAGCGCGGCGGAGTGTCGCGGTATGTAGTAATCTGCTTAACGAGTGCCTGAAGCTGATCGTCGGAAAGTGCGACGCCAGCGCCGGCAAGCGGATCGCGGAGTCCATCCGCCAAGGCAGACTGACCCGCAGTATTGATGTCGATCTTACCTCCGGCGTTCGGGTTGAAAGCAGTGTTCAGAGTGGCAATCATATCACTACGGGCGATCTGAAGTCCTTTTTCATCGCGCACACTGGTCGAGATCAAGACTTCTTGCGAATTTGCCACTTCCTGCACTTCGATCTCGCCAGAGATTTTCTTGTGCAGCGCGGAGCGGATAGCTTCCGCGGGAGGCCGCTTGATGAAGTTCACATCCATAAGCGCTCCGCCATTGAAATCTATTCCATACTTAGGTCCGCCCTTGATTGCCAGGCTGACCAAACCTGCCGCAGTAAGCACCAGCGACAAGGTGATGAACGGCCATTTCTTGCCGAGAAAGTCAAAGTTCGTTTGCTTGAAAATTTCCATCTAGCCTTAGAGGCCGGCATCCATAAGAGATAGACACCGGCTAGTTATAAATGTTCCAACGTACGGATCAACCTAATACCGCTCCCTCGCGGTCGCGGCTCGGAAAAACGGGCGGTCGCGGCTCGGATACCCCGCTCGGAATACAACCTTCAGATACTGAGGGCGCGAACGGGCTTGGGCCCGGTAAGCTCCCAATCGAAAATGAATCTCGAAACAAAAACAGCCGTGAATACGTTGGCCGCCAATCCGATGACCAGCGTTACGGCAAAGCCTTTTACGGGTCCTGATCCGAACAGGAACAGGATGGCACAAGAAACAATTGTGGTGACGTGCGTATCGATAATCGTAAGCAGCGCTTTATTGAAGCCCGTGTCGACGGCTGGAAGGGGCGCTTTGCCGGCCCGCAGTTCTTCGCGAATCCGCTCAAAAATAAGCACGTTGCTATCAACCGCCATACCGATGGTGAGGATGACGCCGGCGATGCCGGGAAGCGTAAGCACAGCGCCGAAGTAGCTGAGGCAGGCGATCAAGATAATGGCATTCAGGATGAGAGCCAGTGTGGCGTTGATACCGCTCTTCTTGTAGTAAATGAGCATTACCACGATGACGGCTAGTACTCCGGCTATGCCCGCAATGAAGCCTTCGCGGATGGAATCTGCGCCGAGCGAAGGTCCGACCGTGTTTTCCTGCTCGTAGACGACGCTTGCGGGAAGCGTACCAGCTTTCAGATTGACAGCCAGATCCGCTGCATCCTGCTGGCTGGCAGCGCCTTCGATAACGCCTTGATCGCTGATCTGGCCCTTGATCAAGGGCGCCTCGAGCACTTTTCCGTCAAGCACGATCGCCGAGCGACCGCCGATATTTGCGCCGGTGTACTTCGCAAAGCGCTTGGCGGCGTCCTGACTAAGCACGAAGCCGGTGTTCCAACTATTGGTCATCTGGCTCTGTTCCGGCCGGGCATCGCGGATGTCTGCGCCACGAACGACGGGAGTGCGGGCGACCAGGTATACCCCTCCGCCCTTGCTGTTCTGGTCCGTACTGGGACTGCCGATCAGCTTCGTTCCCGGGGGCAATATGCCGCCATTCTGCGACAGCGCATCTTCGCGGCTTGCGTACGGGCCGCCCTTGACGTCGTACCATTCAAGCTTTGCCGCAGTCTGAATGATCTGCTTTACGCGGGCGGGATCATCCACGCCGGGCATTTGAACCAGCAGCTCGGAATCCGCGTCTTCCCGCCGCTGCTGCACGGTGGCTTCGGTCAGGCCCAGAGCATTGATTTTTCTGTCGATGGTGTTCTTGGATTGAGAGAGCACCTGTTGCCACAGTCTCAGGGCTTCAGTGGGCCGCATGGTCAGCCGATAGTCTGTCGCGTTTTGCGCCGTGAGCAGCCACAGAGGGAACTGGTCGTTGACGACGCTTCGGAAATTCCCGGCCTGCGTAGCAGGAACGCCCTTGACGACAATGGCGGCCTTGTTGGCGTCCTGCAGAGACTTGGCATCATCCACTTCAATATCCGAGAACTGAACGTTCGCTTTGCGGGCCGCGTCCCTTAAACGGTCGGCGCTTTGGGCCGCTTCATCGTTAAAAGCGTCCTGCTGCTGAACCTGAAGCACGAGGTACGTTCCGCCCCGGAGGTCCAACCCGAGATGAATGCTGTTGTGCCAGTTTTCGACGAGTTGGTTTTTGTTCGTGGGCAGACCGATAATCCCGTAGATGCAGGCCAGGATCACGGCAATAATAAAGAAGAATTTGAATCGTAAATGGCGTTTCATTGCTAAGCAGTTAAATATTTTCCGTGGCGAGCGCTACTTCTTGACCTGATCCTCAGGACTCACGACATTCGTGACGGCGCTTCTTGCCACTTGAATCTTCAGGTTATCCGGTTTTATTCGCAGTATAAGATTATCATCGTTCACCGTAACGATTGTGCCTATAATTCCGCCACTGGTGAGCACAGTCTGGCCGTTCTGCAGGGTCTTCAGCATTTCTTTCTGTTTGCCCTGTTGGCGGCGCATCGGCATGAAAACCAGAAAGTAGAAGATGGCGATCATTAAGACGATGGGCAGAACCCCGCTAAGCAAGGAACTGGCGGGCGTAGCTGCAGCGGTTTGCAGAAGGATGTAGGAGAGCGGCATAAATATCCTTTATTAGCTTAATCGGAGTTGGGATGCGGCTGTATGGGACGGGCAGCTCTGTCCACGAGATAGAGATTCGTTTGTATCATTGTTTTCTGTTTGGGACAGAGTCGGCCCTCCCGGGTTTCTCCAGAAGCTCGTGGAAGTTGCCGTCCAAGATGGCCTGCCGGATCTGGCGCATGGTGTCGAAATAGTAGCGGAGGTTGTGCATGGTCGCAAGCGTTGAAAACAAGATTTCTCCGGCTTGAAAGAGATGCCTCAAATACGCCTTGCTAAAGGTTCGGCACGTATAACAGCCGCACTGCGCGTCCAGCGCAGTCTCATCTTCTATATATTGGGCCTGTTTGATGACCACCTTGCCTCGTGACGTAAACAGGTATCCGTTCCGGGCGTTGCGCGATGGCAACACGCAATCCATCATGTCTATGCCATGAGCAACGTAGCGCGGCAGCTCCTCCGGCATGCCCACTCCCATGACGTAGCGGGGCCGGTCTGGTGGAAGAAGCGGAGCCGTTAGCGCGGACATTTCCTGGCTGAGATCGCGAGGCTCGCCGACCGAGAGGCCTCCGATGGCGTAACCGGGAGCATCGAGGTCCACCAGGGCTTCCGCGCAGGTGGCTCGCAGATCGGGAAACATGGAACCTTGCACAATCGGGAAAAGAGCGGAGTGCAGGCTCTTTTCGCGCCGGAGATAGTGGGCGTATCCGGTTCGGGCCCAGCGAATAGTTCGATTTACCGACTCGCTTGCAGCGTCGTGCGAGACCGGATAGGCGAGGCACTCATCGAGGGGCATGATGATGTCGCTTCCGAGGGCTAGCTGGATATCAATTGTGTTCTCAGGCGAGAAGAAGTGGGCATCTCCATTTAAGTGAGACCGGAAGAGCACACCTTCCTCGGTGACCTTGCGAAGGGTGTTCAAGCTGAACACCTGGAAGCCGCCGGAATCGGTCAGGATGGACCGCGGCCAAGCCATGAATTCATGCAGCCCGCCGAGGCGCTCGATGCGCTCATACCCGGGTCGGAGGAACAGATGATAGGTGTTGGCGAGAATGATGCGCGCGTCCAGATCCTGTTCGAGGTCGCGCGGCGCGAGCGCCTTTACCGTGCCTTGTGTGCCGACCGGCATGAAGACCGGGGTTTCGATGGTTCCGTGGGCGGTGTGGAGAAGGCCGGCCCGAGCACCCGTCTCGGGACACTGCGCCTGTATTTCGAACCGGAGGGCTGACACTCAGGATCTATTTTCGCTTCTGGGAGGGTTCATGCCGCCTGTGATCGGGTTTTCAAACGGCCCAATGCCGAATCGCGAACGTTTGCGAGGGTTGCGCGAGCGATGTTGGCGGCGCGAACACCTTCCAGGTAAGACTCAACATCCTGAATTGAAAATTCGAACCCAATATCGGCGGGGTCGAACGCCTTTTTGTCGTGCTTCGCTGCGAGGTAGAGTTTCCCGGCGACGTCAAAGTCTTGCGCTTCTTTACGATTGCGCTCTTGTTGCAGCGTGCGCAGCTCGGCGGTTTCCTTTTCGCGGCGGCGTGCGAGACGTGCTTCCTGGAGCTGCAGGTTGCGAAGCTGCTTCTCATATTTGAGGAAGGTCTGGAGCTCCATCATGCCGGGGCGAAGGGAGGGATCGTGCTGATTGAAGGAATCAGCGAAGTCGAGCCGGCCTTGGGCGAAGATGGCCATTTCGAGAGCTGGAATGCGCTTCAAGCGCCAGGATAAGTCAGCTAGGGATTGCGCGAGATCGCATTCGCGCTGACCGACGGGCCGGAGCTCTTCCTGGTAGGCGCGGACGTGGCGCTCGTACTCGGCGGCATCATCGGTGGGTAGAAGGACGGTGCGGCCGGTGAGCGCGGTTTTGACGGCGTTCAAAGAGGATTTAGCCTTGCCGATTTCGCTGGTGGGACCAGTCGATAATTGGGCATTGGCGCGATTGGCGGCGAGTTGGACGGGCGAGATTGTGGAGGCTTCGTCGAATTCGGAAGCAAAGGAGGCGAGGCATGCCTCGCCTCTACGAAGATCAGCGTCGCTGTCGATGGGTGGAGCGCCGCTCTCGAGAGGCGAATTTACGCCCGGGGAAGCGAGTTGGTTAGCGGCCTTGCGGGCCTGTTTCTTTGCTTTGCGCTCAGCAGCGCGACGAACTTGACGTGGTGTCATATGTTGCTTGTCGCAGAGAGGGTGGTTCGCGCGGAGCCATGAGCGCACCTAAGCTGCTGAAGAAGCGCGGGAAATAAATCGGGATATAGTAGAAAAATCTAGGGAATAGTATGAGGGCGTTTCGGTTTGGGAATGTGCGGTTTTGGCTGCCAGACGCCGGTTTATCCGCCTCGACGCCGTTTCTGCGATCGAGACCGGGATGCACACGGCCTGATCGCGCGATAGACGTGGATGCTGCCGAGAGGTTCCTCGTCAGCGCATCGGACGACAAGACTGCGCGTATTTGGGATTTGCGCAACGGCAAACTGCTCCGAGTGTTGCGACCGCCGCAGGGGGACGGGGATCGAGGGCAAGCTTTATCCGATCGCCATCTCGCCTGATGGGCTACGATTGCGGTGGGTGGCTACACCGGACCTGGTGGACCTTTCTCTGTTTATTTGTTCGATCGGGCGAGCGGCGCTTTGACTCGCCTATTTCGGATTTCCGGAGGTAATTAGATCATTTTCGTACTCGGCCGACGGGCGATATCTTGCGATTGCGCTGGCGACAATAAAGGAATACGAGTATATCGCTCGTCTGATTACACGGAAGCTGCACGCGATCTGAATTACGGCAGCGATTGTTACTGGGCTGAGTTCGATAAAACCGGAAGATTAGTGACTGCCAGTTTTGACGGGTTTGTACGGCTCTATGATGGAATTTCCGGCTGTTAGTGAAGAAGGAGGCGCCCGGAGGGAAGCGGCCTTACTCGCTCGATTCTCGCCTGACGGCGGCGAGGTGGCGATAGGATTCGAGGACACGACAGCGGTTAATGTGCTTTCGGGCCGGGATCTCGCGTTTCTATACGCGACTAAGACGCCTGCCGCCGACGGAGACTTGTCGAATGGTAGCATGGTCGCGCGATGGACAGACGCTGTACGCGGAGGGCGATACCGGGACGCGTCTGGAATGAGAGAGATGCTCTCGTGGTCGCGTAGAACTGGGACGCCGTCTTATTGGCCGATATCAGGGAACACCATCATGGATATACGGCGCGCTATCCAGCGGGCGAATCGCTTTTGAGGCGGGCGATCCCGCGATTGGCGTGTAAACGAGGCTGGACAAGTATTGTGGCGGCACACGCCAGAGATTCTCGATTACAGGTCACCCGCAGATGTGCTGCGCTCTCGCTAGACGGCAAGCACTGTAGAGTTCGGATTTTACACTTACAATTCGCAGCAAGGCTGGATGCAGCATATAGGACGGTTCGAGCTTGCGCGGAGGCAGATTTCGCTGAAGTTAACCCGACTCTCGCTGAGTGCGCCGAGAACGACAGGCTTGGATGTGAAGGACTGGTAAGACACCGAACACCCGACGCTTAACGGTCGCGCTCTGCCGCTCCAGCAATATGAGTAGTCTAAGAGCTTAGCTGTTTCGGCGAATGGAGACAGCTTTCTGCTTGGATCGGATTGGATCTTCAGCTTTTCGAAGCTAATGGCACGCGGAGATGGAGAAGCGCGGTACCCGGCGCTGCTTGGGCCGTGAATATGACGAGCGATGGCCGATATGCGGTCGCGGCGCTTGGCGGATGGCACGATTCGTTGGTATCGAACGGATAATGGGCAGGAAGTGATGGGGCTGTTTGTAGATCCGGAAGGCCAGCGATGGGTGCTGTGGACGCCGGAGGGATTCTTAGATTCTGCTACTGGCGGTGATGCGCTCATAGGCTATCACTTGAACCACGGTCCGGATCAAGAAGGCGAATTCGTTCGCGTTGAGCAGTTAATGACTCTGTTTTACCGGCCGACTTCTAGCACAGAGACTCAAACCGAATGGCGCGGATCTAGCGCGCGCGGAACTTGCGCGAATCGGTGACATTTCCGCGTGCTACACTCCGGTTGCCGCTAGACGTTACTCCGGTATCGCCAACAGAGAACGAATCTGATGGCGCGTTCACGTTTCAATTTCGAGTGGCAAACCGCGGTGGTGGAGTCGGGCGGATTGTATATCGAGTTGATGGAGTCGAAATTGAGGGAAGGGACGGTGCAGCTACGCTGGCGCTTGGAAAAGACACAGTGGCGCGACAGTTCGATCTTCTGCCTGGACGGCACACCTTTCGGCAAGTGTTACAAAGGCTCGAATCAATTGGAATCGCGCTCTATTTCCACCGTAGTGAATGTGAAGCAACCAGCAGAGCGACCGGCTCTGTACGTGGTAGCGATTGGGATTAGCAAATATCGAGATAGTTCGCTGAATGAGGGCGTGAGGTTTGCTGCAAGAGACGCCGATACGATCGCAAAGCGGCTGAAGCAGCAAGGAACGGGTTTGTTCCGAGAGGTCATACCGTAAGTGCTTCAGGACAAGAATGCGACGCGAGACAACATCGAGAAAACGATTGCTGAAGTAGCTAGGAGCATTCAGCCAAACGAAGAATTAGTGCTTTATCTGGCCGGCCACGGCACCGCGATCAATGGCGAGTACATTTTCGTCACTTGGAACGCTATTTACAGCAGCAGCGATGCGCTACATGACCAGAGTCTAAATGAAGAAAGATTGCAGGCGTTATTGAAGAGCATTCGCGCGAACAAGAGACTGCTGCTGCTAGATACGTGCAGCGCGGGAGCGGCGATTCCCGGACGAGACGCACAGATTACCGAGAAGGGATCGATTGAGCGATTGTCGAAGATCACTGGACGAGCCATCATCGCGGCGTCGAGCAGTGAGCAAATGGCGCTGGAAGGTTACCAGAATCACGGAGTGTTCACATATGCTGTGCTGGACGCCCTTTCGACCGCGGTTGACAGCAAGGGCTTGGTTCAGGTGACTACGCTTGCCGATCGCGTCGAGGAACTCGTTCCAGATATTACGCGACAACGATGGGGAATTGAGCAGTTTCCGATGCGCCTGATAACGGGGCAGACGTTTCCCGTTGCACGGAAGCAGTAGCGTGTGAGCGAGACAGCACGTGCTGCAATTGCGGAGCTGCATCCGCTGCGCGTCTTTATCTCTTACGCGCATGAGGATGATGAGCTTCGCGACAAATTTGTCAAAGCGCTGAGCCAGTTACAGCGCGACGGATTGATTGAGGGTTGGGATGATCGCGGAATTCTCCGGGAGCGGAGTGGGCGGGAATAATCGACGATCGCCTGACATTGGCGGATATAGTTGTTCTGCTTGTCAGCAACGATTTCCTCGCGTCGGAGTATGCAACGAAATAGAACGGGAAACCCGGTCAATGCATCAGGAGCCTGGCCGCGTGTTGTCCGGTCATTCTCAGGCTGTGACTGGGAGAGCTCTCGATTCGGCAACTGCAGGCGCAAGAGATGGCAAGCCGGTTGTCAAGTGGGAAACCACAGATGACGGCTTTCAGTGTGGTGAAAGGGTTGCGCTTCGTTGCGATCGACTTGGGGAAGGCAAGGTACAGACAGCGGCAGATCAGGGCGCTCCGGTTATCAGAGCGAAAATTCGTCGCCGCTGGCCGGTTGTGTTGGTATCGGTGTGCTCGTGCTGCTTGTCATGCTCGGCTGGTTTTTCTGGGCGAGACAGCATCGCTCCCAGAAGGTGACAGAGTATCTCGCGGAGGGAGATTCGTTTTTAGATCAGCGGAATTGGAAGAAGCCGAGGAAGCTTACGAGCGGGCACGGAAGCTTGATCCCAAGAATGCGGAGGCGTACTTCCGTCTCGGCGTCTTGTACGATTTGGAACGCGATCCCGAAGGGGCGGCACAGATGTAAGAACGGGCGGTGAAGTTGTCGCCTTCATCTCCTCAGTATCGGAGCAATCTCGCGGATGAATATTTCAAGCAGGGTCAATATAAACGCGCGTCAGACACGTACGGTAGTATTCACAAGTTCCCTCTCGCAGCTCTGGAGAGAGCGAAGATAACCGTTTGAGAAACATCGTGACAGCCTTGATGAGGCTGAGGAATACGATAGAAAAGCAATTCGATGGCTGAACGATAGTTCCGTCGCTAACTCGCTGGAAAACAAACTGCTGTGGTACTTCACTACAGACAAGAAGAGTATCTGGATGGTTACTCCGAGTGAGAAGCTTTGCTAGCAGAATTGGAGCTTTCTGTGACTTTTACTTGAAAGGCGGTGACGCAGAGGTGAAAAAGTCTGCCGAAACGAGTCGTCAAAGCTGCGGCGAACGCCTGCGAGATATAGAAACTGACTTAAACCGAAGAACTATTGCAAAGAAGAAAATAAAACAGTAAAATAAATAAAAAAAATTAAAAAAAAAAAAAAAAAAAAAAAAAAAAGGCGAGGGCGACGTGGTTCATCGCCCCCGTGCCCGAGCGGTCTTATTCGAACTTCACATCCATGAGATTCAATCCGTTCCGAATCTCGCGCGCCAGTTGGATCGGATCTCCGGTCTTGAACTGGTGAGAGAAGAACAACTGTGGATGTTCGGCTGTTTCCTGATTATAGAGGCATCCAATATCCCAGCCCTGCTGACGCATGATTCGCATGACGGGATTGATCTCAGACGCGATCATTCCGAAATCTGGTACCGCCGCCGCGGTTTTACCGCCGGCGAGGGGCTCAAAAGCGATGCTCGTCGCAACATTCAGATAGGGGTTGATGCGCGTTTCCCCGAGCCGAATCGGATCTTCGCGCGGAACATCGTAGGTCACGACCCCATCGGAGCCGATAGTTGGCGAAGCGCCGAGAATCTTGCCCATCTGATCAGCCGGCAGCGGCGTGGTGGGATTACTGGGAAGAGTTTGCGGAAAGGGAGTCGAAGTTACATCTAGAGCGGCTTTAACGCTGCGTGCGATTTCGAGCGGATCACCCTTTTTTCGGAAGTGGATGAACCAGACCAAGGGATCGAAGTCGTAAAAGTGCTGGTGCTCGGCCTGGAAAATGATCTCGTGCGACAGAAGTTGATCGATAAATGGATCGATCTCGCTTGGCTTGAGCGCCATATCCGAGTTCATGATCACGGCCTCATCGTCGAGTTTCTGGAAATACAGAGTTCCGTTGATCTGAAAAGATGGCTTGATGGGAACGCCGTGCAGTGTGACATTGTCGATATCGTCGCGATCGATCTCAATCGAAAACACTCCATCGGAGAACATTCCCTGCGCCTGAATAATCTCTTCGATGGCCTTCCAGAAGGAAGATACATCGCTAGAGTTGCCGTCGGCCGTCTGACTAGAGCGTGCGCTGAGGCGTTTGGCTCCCAAAAGGCCTGCCGCGGCGGTTGCACCCAATGCTAAAACCCCGCGACGGTTTATCTGGTTTAAATTCATTTCTTGTTCCTCCCTGCCCGGGCTTTTAAGGTCCTGGCAATCAACCCCGGTTCGAAGGGTAGACCGTGGTTTGCTGAGACGTGTTTCCCTCGGAAGATTACGTTCTTTCGGCTCTACAACGCGACGAGCGAACCGCTAGAGTGTTGACGGGTTCGGTTGTTACGATTGAATCTGATCCCTCTAGATGGCCCTTCGGTTTTACAACACTCTTACGCAAGAGCTGGAAGTCTTCTCTCCTTTACAGGACAACAGGGTCCGTATGTACACGTGCGGACCGACGGTCTACAACTTTGTTCATATTGGCAATTTTCGAACTTTTACTTTTCAAGACCTCCTGCGGAGGTGGCTGCGGCACCGCGGATACCAACTCGATCACGTAATGAACGTGACGGACGTGGATGACAAGATCATCGCGAATGCCGCGAAGGAACACAAATCCATCGGGGATTACACCGCGGCCTTCACCAAGGCGTTCTTCGAAGATGCCGCAGCGCTGCGGTTGGAGCAGCCGGAGCATGTGGCGCCCGCGACGAAGCACATCCACGTCATGGCGAAAGCGATTGAGCAGCTCGCTGAAAAAGGCTGCACCTATACAAGCGATGGCTCGACGTATTTCCGCATTTCGACTTTCCCGGATTATGGCAAGTTATCGCACAACGATTTCAGCGGCATACGAACCGGGGCCCGGGTTGATGTAGATGAGTATGAGAAGGCCGATGCGCGCGATTTTGTTCTCTGGAAGGCGCGGAAAGATTCCGAGCCGGCCTGGGAAACGCCGTTCGGAGAAGGCCGCCCTGGATGGCATATCGAATGCTCCGCGATGGCGATGAGCTATCTGGGCGAGACGCTCGATATCCACGCGGGCGGCGTGGATCTGATTTTTCCCCACCATGAGAATGAGATCGCGCAATCGGAAGCGATTACCGGAAAACCTTTCTCGCGCTTCTGGCTGCATGCCGAGCATTTGCATATCGAATCGCAGAAGATGTCCAAATCGCTAGGCAACTTTTACACCTTGCGAGATCTTCTGGAGATGGGTTATCAGCCGGAAGCTATCCGTTATCTGCTGGCGTCGGTGCCTTACCGGAAGAAGCTGAATTTCACATTCGAAGGGTTGAAGGCTGCGGCCAAGAGCATCGAGCGGCTCCGCGAGTTCGAGTTGCGCCTTACCTCCACAAAGCTTCCCGCTGGAACGAACGAGGAGATCAGCGAGCGTTCCCGCGAAGCCATACGCCAATTCGAAGAGGGTATGGATGACGATTTAAACACGGCTGAAGCGCTGGCCGCGATCTTCGAATATGTCCGCGCCATGAACAGCGCAATCGACGAAAACCAGTTTCAAGAAGAGAATCGCTGGGATGCTGCTCGGGTTTTGGAGATTTTCGATTGTGTGTTCGACGTTTTGAAACCGGCCGAACCAGGGGCGACGCTGATTTCAGATGCCGAAATAGAGGCGGCCATCGAGGAGAGATTGCAGGCCAAGAAAATGCGTGATTTCGCGCGGGCGGATCAGATTCGCGCGCGATTGCAGGAACAGGGTGTTCTGCTCGAGGACACCAAGGACAGAGTCCGCTGGAAACGAAAATGAAGTTCGAATCTCAAGTTGTACATGCGGGCGACCGCAAACGCACGGATGGCGGGGCGGTGCCCTCGACCACGCCAATTCACTTAAGCACAACGTATTTTTACGATTCCGCGGAGAAGTTGGACCGCATCTTCGGTCATGAAGAAGAGGGTTTCAGCTACGCGCGGTATGCGAGTCCCACGAACGAAGCGCTGGAAGAGCTGACGACCAGTCTGGAGCATGGGCACGGCTCGCTGGCGACGGCCTCAGGCATGTCAGGCGTGCAGATCGCATTTCAGGCGGCATTGCTGGATCGCCCGCATACCGTGCTGGCTTCTTACTCAATTTATGGCGCAACTGTCGGGTTGCTCGACGATGTCCTTTCTCCTTACAACGTGCAAGTGAGCTACCTCGATTTCTGCGATTTGAACGCAGTCGAGAGTGCGATTGGGGAAAAGAAGCCTGGTTGTATTTTCATCGAGAGTATTTCGAACCCGCTGTTGCGGGTTGCCAATATCGCGAAGATCGCCAGTCTTGCGCAGGGCGCGGGCGCAGCGCTAATTGTAGACAACACATTCGCGACGCCGATGCTGATGCGACCACTGGAACTCGGCGCGAACATTGTGGTGCACAGCGCGACCAAGTATCTGGCCGGGCATGGCGACGTGCTCGGTGGCGTGGTGGTCAGCGATGAGCAACACCATGAGGCAGTGCGCATGCTATCGCGGATCGCGGGTCCGGTGTTGGGTCCATTTGAGAGCTATCTGACCATGCGTGGCATCAAAACGCTGGCTTTGCGATTTCAGCGGCAATGCGAGAACGCGAAGCTGCTGGCCGAATGGCTCGGGAGTCACCCGTGTGTTGAGCGGGTGTACTACTGCTCAGATCCAAACCATCCGGATGCTTCTACGATAAAGGAATTCTTCGCGCCTGGAATCTTCGGGGCAGTCCTCGCATTCGAAATCAAAGGCGCGGACAGGGCGGCCGTGCTCGCCTTTATGAATCGCCTGAGAATGATCGTTCCTGGGACTTCCCTGGGCGACGTTCACACGCTTCTGCTTTATCCGCTCATCTCCTCGCATCGAAATGTATCTCCCAAGATGCGGGAGCGCATGGGCATTCGCGAGAATCTGGTGCGGGTAGCCGCCGGTATTGAGGCGAGCGAGGACATCATTTCAGACCTGGATAACGCATTGCGCTCCTCATGCTGAATACACTGGAGAGAGGCGAACGACAGCTCAATGTCCACGCACCCAAAAACGGCTTGGCGACAGAGAATTCGTCCCGAGTGGAGCAGTTAGTGTTTGCGCATCATAGAAAGCGAATCCGGCTGCTGTTTGCAGTAGTAGACGCACTGTTGACGGTTCTGGCGTTCGAATGCGCTTACGGCACGCGCGTGCATATGCCGCTCGAAAGGGTGTTCTTCTTACAGTTCCGGACGCATATTCTATTACTCGGGTTTTGCATCGCTGTATGGATCGCCCTCGGATCCATGCAACGCGCCTATGAATATTTCGATTCAGTAGATTCGGGACGAGCGCTGACGAAAATCGTCCAGCAAGCTGCGCTGGGCACCGTGCTGGTGATCCTTTTTCAATATTTGTTACGGCTGGATCCACCGCTCAGCCGCAGTTTCCTCTCCTTGTTCTTTATTTATGATCTGCTGCTGCTGGCTCTGTTCCGCTGGAACTCGCCCCGGCTGATCGGCGCTTTCCAGCGGGGCTTCGGGAGTCCGTACCATATCGTGATTGTTGGAAATCGTGAGAAGGCATTGCTGTTGGAGCGGCAGTTGTGCCAAGGATCGCCGTTTCCGATCCGCATCTCGGCCAAGCTCAGCGAAGAAGAGTGCGCGCGTGAACTTCCCAAATTGCTTTCAGAGCAGATTGTGGACGAAGTTATCTTTGATGTAGAGAGCAGCAGGTTATCCGCGCTCGAAGACGTGTTTCTGGCATGCGATGAAGAAGGAGTGCGCACGCGCATTGCGATCGACTTCTTTCCTCACGTAAATAGCGAGGTAACGCTGGACCGGGTGGGCGAAGCGCCTTTACTCACTTTCTCAGCTGCTCCGCTCGATGATCTAAGACTGCTTCTCAAGCGGTTCTTCGATATCGTGGTTGCGGCGATCGGGCTGGTGGTCCTGTCACCCCTGATTGCGATCATGGCGCTTTTGATCAAGCTCACCTCTCCGGGAGCGGTTATTTTTCGCCAGGCTCGCTGCGGGCTGAATGGCAGGCGCTTCACGTTTTATAAGTTCCGCTCCATGGTCGAGAATGCCGACCAGATGAAATCGCAACTGGAGCATCTCAGCGAGCGCGAGATTGCTTTCAAGCTCTCGAGTGACCCGCGGGTTACGCCGGTGGGCCGCTGGATTCGGAAGTTTTCGATTGATGAGCTGCCGCAGCTTTATAACGTTCTGCGCGGCGACATGTCGATTGTGGGTCCGCGCCCGCCTTTACCGGAAGAAGTGGATCGATATGAGCGATGGCAGAGACGGCGGCTTCGAATGCGGCCGGGTCTTACGTGCCTGTGGGCGGTTTCAGGCCGGGATCATATCGATTTCAATGCCTGGATGCGGCTGGACATTTCCTACATCGAGAATTGGTCGTTGAAGCTAGACTGGTCGATTATTTTGAGGACCATTCCTCACGTGCTGGCCGGGAAAGGCGCGCATTGACGAGCTGACATGCATCTCATACCGACAAATGAAGAAGTGATCGCAATGTTGCGGCAGACAGGTGCTCTGCGGGACGGGCATTTCGAGTATCCGAACGGCCTTCACACCGATGAGTACCTGCAAGTGGCGCTCGCGTTTCGCTATTACCAATACGCCAAGATGCTGAGCGTGGGTCTCAGCCGCAGGCTAAGGGCGGATAGTGAGATTCGCGCCATGATTAAGGAACTGTCTATTGTGTGTCCGAACACCGGCGGCCTTCCGATTGCCTACGGAGTGTGCGAAGCTCTTCGGGCGCATCAGGTCTATTGGGCAGAACAGGACACCGATTCATCGCCTATGCGCTTCCGTCAGTTCGTGGAGCCACAGAAGGGGGAGAAGGTTCTGCTGGTGGACGATATTCTGCGTTCCGGGAGACGGCTGACGGAGCTTCGATCGCTGGTGGAATCAAAGGGAGCGCAGATCGTGGGACTTGCTGTTGCGGTATATCAGCCGAATCCGACGGTAGCGAAGTTCGGCAGCCTGCCGCTCTTTTTCCTGACGCAGATGGACGCTTCCTATTACAAGGATGCCGGGTCTTGCGAGCTGTGCCATAAGGGCGTGCCGGTCCAGAAGGTCTGGGCGTAAGATTTCGCGCTAGGGCGAGAGGATCGCCTGCGCGCACGCACGATTCTTTCAGGACATCTCGGCACAATGCGCGCGTTTTCGTTAGCTGTTGTTCTTTTCGTGTGCGCCTTTCTGGCGGCGGCGGCTCGCGATGGAAGCCACGCGGAATACATCGGCGGTACCCGTGCCGACATACCGGCGAATAATTCCGGCGAAATCCAGGTGACCGACCAGGTTTACTTTGTGTTTCTGTCGAAGCACAGCGAAGTGAAGGTTCCTTATCAGCGAATCAATCTCCTGGAGTATGGACAAAAAGTCAGCCGGCGCTATATCGCGGCAATCGTCCTTTCGCCGTTATTATTGACTGCCAAGAAGCGACAGCACTTCCTAACAGTCGGTTTCCAGGATGACGACGGACAGCAGCAGGCGATGGTCTTCCGCGTGAGCAAAAACGACATTCGATTAACACTGGTAGCGCTCGAGGCCCGAACGGGTCAGCAAGTTCAATTCCAGGACGAGGATGCGAGGATTGCAGGAAAAGGATGAGATTACTGCTTTGCGTCGCGTTCTTGACAGCTGCGGGGTTCGCTGGGACAGTCGAAAACCTGCTGAACGTCAGACGAGTTTACGTTGACCAATTAACCGGAGGCGTTCAGGCTGACGCTCTTCGCGAGCTCATCATTTCAAGCCTGGTCTCGACACAGTTATTCGTTCTGACGGACAATCCCGATCGTGCCGACGCAGTTCTGAAGGGCGCGGCGGATGACCATACGTTTACAGATACTCACGAGAAATCCGATTCCGCGAGCGGCCGGGGAAGCTATACCGTTTCTCGTGGCAGCGCCTCGGCGAGAATCGGCAGTTCAATTAGCGAGAGTGGGAGCGAGAGCGACTCGTACAGGATAGCGGAGCGCAAGCATGAGGCGTACGCGGCGGTTCGATTGTGTAATAAAGACGGCGATGTTCTGTGGTCGACTACGCAAGAGAGCTTGGGCGCTAAATTTCGGGGCGCCAGCGCGGACGTCGCCGCAAAGATCGCACGGCAGTTAACGGCCGATTTCGAACGAGCCAGGCGGGCGGGCACGACTGCGGCGCCTACCGTCGCCGCAAAACCGTAGTCAATCGAGGAGGGCCTTGACGCGCTCGACAAGATAGGCCGAGGACGAGCCCTTGACGACAATGTCGTCAACGAGATTTTTCTCTGGACGGCGAGCCAGCCGGGAGGGATCCGCGCCGGTTAGCACAAGCACGTGAATGGATTCGTCCAGAGTCTTTAATTGACGAATCAATCGCAAGCCGAGTTCCTCGGTAGGCAGGCGTAAATCGATCACAGCACAATGAGGTTTGTGGTCAGCCGCCAGCCGGAGAGCGGAAGCGGCGTCTGTCGCCTCAATTGTTTCGAGGCCGCTTTGCCTGAGTAACATGCCGCGCAACGCGAGCTGATCTTCATTGTCTTCGGCTATGAGAACTTTCATGGAGTTATCTGGCAAATGCGATCCGGGCAATGACCATCTTCGGGAGCGCTTGATTCCACCCATCAGGCAAACTATCGAACGGCAATCTGAATGAACGCACTTCATCCGGCTTCAAAGGCGAACTTTTCGCTTGGACAATGGGCAGACGCTCGCGATAGACTTCATGGCCGTCCACGCCGTAGAAAAGGCAGTAGACTTCGACCGTTTGTAACGGGCGCGGACCTTTGTTCCCGATTTTGCCTTGGATCTCCACCACCTGCTGCTTCATGAAATTCTCGCTGGCTTTCATGGTGACATCGCTCAATCGAAGGTTCGAAACGTAGGCCTTTGCTTCTGCGGACGCCGGTTCTTCTTGGGAGGTTTTCTTCGTGGGCCTGCTCAGATAGAGCAGCCCCACGATGAGCGCGAGCACGACAGCGGCGGAAATGATCAGGGCTGGGACCGGAATTTTCTTCGGTGCCGGAGCCGGTCGTGCCATTTGCTATGGCGCCCGCGTTAGCGGCGTTTCTTAGCAGCGCTTTTCTTAGTTGCAGCTTTCTTCCCGGCACTCTTCTTAGCAACGGCCTTCTTTTTGGCAGCCTTCTTGCCGGATGGTTTCTTGGCGGAAGCTTTCTTGGCGGCAGCTTTCTTAGCGGGAGCAGCTTTCTTTCCGCCAGCCTTCTTCGGAGAGGCTTTTTTGGCAGATCTGGATGACGCTGCCGATTTTTTGGAACCTGCGGAGCGGGAACTCTTGCTCGCCGACTTCTTCGCGGAAGACTTCTTGCCTCCACCGCCAGAACGGCTCCGGCTCCGGCTTCGGCCTTTTTCGCTCTCGGCAGCAGTTTCGGCGCTCACCAGTTTGTTGAAGTTGCTTTTTTGGCCTTCGGCGGTTTCTTCCTGATAAATCAGGGCCAAACCTCGGTCCTCAAATTTTTCAAAAAAGTCTTCCCAGGAGATCGGCTCGAGCGACGTCTCTGTTTCGCCGAAGCCGGGGAACTCAATCCGAAGAATCCCGATATCCTCGCCAGACTCAGTGCTCTTAACGTGCGCCGGCTTCCCCCCGCGCTCTTCGGCCCACCTTCGGATCTCTTCGGGGTCTCGGGTAGTCTTCGACAGATTCGCCATGCTTAGCCTCCAACGGTCCTCTGGTTAGATTCCCAATCTCAGAACTGGTTTCTTTTCGAGGCACTTTGCGCCAGTGGTGCTCCGCTGCGTCCCGGCGCGAAACTTACGGCAGGCGAAAGAGTCCCACAAATGAGGCCTGCGAAGGCAGAAGGCTTTGCTCAGCAGGCGAAGCGAGGTAAGAACTATGGCACTTTTCACAAGCACTGAATTCAACAGTTTCAAGGATCTATTTGTGGAGCAAATAGAAGACCTCTACGATGCAGAGCACCGGCTGGTCGAAGCTCTGCCGAAAATGGCAGAAGCAGCAAATTCCAGCCAGCTCAAGCAAGCCTTTCAAAAGCACCTGATTGAAACGCAAGGACACGTGTCGCGGTTGGAGTCAGTCTTCCGCGAGATCAATGTTGAGCCGGAGCGCTCGACTTGCCAGGCGATGAAGGGGCTCATCGCGGAAGGCGAAGAGATGATTAAGGCCAAGGGTGATCCGGACGTCAAGGATGCAGCCTTAATTGCGGCAGCTCAACGCGTGGAGCATTATGAGATATCGGGCTACGGCACAGCGCGGTCTTTTGCGCGCCGGTTGGGCTTGACACAGGCGCCCAATCTTCTACAACAGACGCTGGATGAAGAGGCTGCGGCAGACGAGAAGCTGAATCAGATTGCTGAGAGCTCCGTTAACGTTCAGGCTGCTGGCGGGCAAAGTACGAGCTCCGGTCGCGCGGCCAGCACTTACGCCAGATAACTGTAGCGGATTGAAATGGAGCGGGGAATTCCGCTCCATCACAGTTTTACAGCGGTGATTCGGAGACGGCGATAGTCTGCATACCACGTCCCATCTCGAAACAGCACCGGTCGAAGGTCCTCGATAACATCGTCGAGGGCCTTTTCGCGTTGTGAACTTGGAAGACCTTCAAAGTAGTACCACTTGAACTGGCGGACCCAGGTTTCCATCCCCTTTTCTCCTTCCAGGGGTGTGGGTCGATCGAAGAGCTGCGCCAGCCGAACCTCGAGGCCATAGGTTTCCAGCAAACTCGAATATTCGGCAATCGAAGGGTAGAAAGTGCGCTTTGCGGGTACGGCATCACCACCGTGATATCTCGCTGCAACCGCTTCTATAGCGGACTCGATCTGGCGAATATTTCCCTTCCCACCGAGTTCGGCGACTAAGCGGCCGCCCTTCCGGAGGCCGCGAGCGATGGCGCGCGCCACTCCCGATCCATCGAGCATCCAATGCAGCGCCGCATTTGAAAATGCGGCATCGAATTCACTTTCGAAGTCCATGGCTGCGGCATCTTGAAGCACGAACCGAAGCTGGGGATAGTTTTGACGCGCTTGGCCGATCATCTCCGTTGACGCGTCCAAGCCTACGACCTGCGCGCCACGCTCGGCTATCTTCTGCGTGAGGTGTCCGGGCCCGCAACCGAGGTCCAGAATGCGCTCGCCCGGTTTTGGATCGAGCAACTCGATCACGTCCTCGCCGAAGCGCCACACGAACCCGTGGCGAGCTTCATACAGTTCCGCATCCCACGATGTCTTCGAGCGAGCCATCAGAGTCGTGGCCTCACTTGGTATAGGAGCACGTAAACCACCACCCCGGTGACGCTGACATAAAGCCAGATCGGAAGCGTCCATTTGGCGATGGCGCGATGCCTGCCAAACTGTCTCTTCAGAGCGCGCCTAAGCGTAATAATCGCGAGCACGGGGACCGTGGAGGCGAGGATTGTATGCGTAGCGAGAATCCAAAGATAGACCGTGCGGATCCAGCCGGACTTATCGAATTTCACTGATCCGACGTTGTAGTGGTACACGAGATAGGAGATCAGAAAAAGGCAGGAAACGGTGAAGGCGGCGAGCATCACGTTGTGATGGGCGCTTATGTTACCCCGCCGAATGAGCGCGTATCCGATTACCAGCAGCACCGCTGCTACGCCGTTCAGCGTGGCATTTACCACCGGCAGATCATGCACACCCAGCAAAGCAATGGGCATTAGGAACGCTCGCGGCGCAATGCGGCCACATCCTTGAGCATCGCCGGTATGCCATCTTGATCGAAGGACGAATAATACCCGCGTATGTTGGCGCGCTTGTCGAGCACGATGAACTTCGTGCTGTGCTCAATTTTTCCGATTACATCTCCGACATGGAACGTGTTGTACGCGAGGAGATGAACGGTACCCGGTGTTCCGGTCAGGAAATGCCATTGATTGGTTGGCCCGCCGAATCGATGCGCGAATTCGTTCAGCACCGGTGGTGAGTCGCGCTGAGGATCGACCGAAATGGAAAGCAGGCCCACATCACTCTGGCCTTTCATCTGTTGTGCGACTTTGTGCATCCGGGAGGTCATCATGGGGCACTCGGCCGGGCAGTTCGTATAGATAAAATCGACAACCCAAACTTTTCCCAGGAGGGCGCTCTTATCGAAGCTGTGGCCCTGGGAATCGGTCATGGTGAACGGAGGAACGGTGCCGTAATTGGGAAGCTTGGCAGCCGGATCTGTGCAAGCGAAGAGCAGGAAAGCCACAGGGAGGAGAGAAAAAAGCAGTAGCCTGGCCGTCGTGCTCACAGGCGAGTCGGATCGAGCACCATGAGACCGTAAAGCAAAGGCAGATAGACGACTGAGGCTAACAGAACTTTTCGCGCGCGCTGTTTGGTGCGATCCAGGGTCACGCGGACACCGGAATAAAGATACCAAAGGCCTAGAGCGAGCGCGCCTACCATGTAGATGCTTCCCGTCATTCCCATCCATTTGGGAAGCAGACTGATGGGGATCAAGAGCACTGAATAGAGCAGTATCTGACGCGCGGTAGACTCGCCGTCCGGTTCAACAACGGGCAGCATTTTGATGCCGGCGCGTGAATAGTCTTCCCGGTACATCCAGGCGATCGCATAAAAGTGCGGGAACTGCCATAAGAACAGAATTGCCGCGAGAACCCAAGCTTCCGCAGTGAGTCTGCCGGCTGCGGCAGCGTAGCCGATCAGAGGCGGCATTGCGCCCGGGAAAGCGCCGACGGTTGTGGACCACCAGGTCTTCTGTTTGAGGGGCGTATAGAGAAACAGGTACATGAAGAGCGTAAATATTCCGAGACCAGAAGCGAGCCAATTTACGCCGAGACCCAGCTCCAGTCCTCCCGCCAGCGCAACCGCGATGCCGAACCAAAGAGCGTTATTGGGAGCCAAACGTCCGGATGGGAGCGGGCGCATTTGCGTGCGGCGCATTTGCCGGTCGGCATCGCGCTCGTACCATTGGTTGAGCGCAGCAGTCCCGGAGGCAATTAGGCCCGTGCCGATCAGCGTGTGTACCATCGCCCATATGGACCAAGGCCCCGCGTGTCCAAAGAAGTAGCCGATTGCAGCGCTCATCACAATGAGCCACGTCACGCGAGGTTTTGTTAGTGCGATGTAGTCTTTCACGCTGATGCCGCGGCGAAGAGTGGAAGCGGGAAATTCACGACAACATTGTCAGTGTATCAGCCAACCCACAGTGCGTTTACTTGGCTTTGTTCTAATGATTCTTTAACGGATGACAAAAATTCAGGTTAAGACTCCGCTGGTGGAACTCGATGGCGATGAGATGACGCGGGTCATCTGGGCAATGATCAAGGAGCTGTTGATTCTGCCGCACCTCGAAATCGATCTGAAATATTTCGATTTGTCGATTGAGAACCGGGACGCGAGCGATGATCACGTTACGGTGGATGCCGCGCACGCGATTCAGCAATACGGCGTGGGCGTCAAATGTGCGACGATTACGCCCGATGAGGCCAGAGTCAAAGAATTTCACCTCAAGCAGATGTGGAAATCGCCGAATGGCACGATCCGGAATATTCTTGACGGGACAATTTTTCGCGAGCCCATCATCTGCCGCAATGTGCCGCGCTACGTGCCGGGCTGGACAAAGCCCATCATCGTCGGCCGCCATGCGTTTGGCGATCAATACCGCGCGACCGATATCGTGGTGCGCGAGCCGGGCAAGCTCACTCTGACCTTTACGCCCCAAAACGGCGCGCCGCCCACTCAGTACGACGTCTTCGAGTTTAAGAGCGGAGGGGTCGCGCTCGGCATGTACAACCTGGATGAATCGATCACGGGTTTCGCGCGGGCTTGCTTTAACTACGGGCTTTCGCGCGGTCTTCCCGTCTACCACTCGACCAAAAACACCATTCTCAAGAAATATGACGGGCGATTCAAAGATATTTTCCAGTCCGTCTATGAGAGCGAATTCAAGGAGAAGTACGAAGCGGCGAAAGTTACGTACGAGCACCGCCTCATCGATGATGTGGTGGCGTTCGCGCTTAAATCAGAGGGCGGATTCGTTTGGGCTTGCAAGAATTACGACGGTGATGTGCAGTCCGACATGGTAGCGCAAGGCTTCGGCTCCCTTGGCCTGATGACCTCCGTGCTGATTACACCGGACGGCAAGACGGTCGAGACGGAAGCGGCGCATGGCACCGTGACCCGCCATTTCCGGGAACATCAGAAAGGGAAAGAGACTTCTACAAATCCGATAGCTTCAATCTTCGCCTGGACCTCAGCCCTCCGCTATCGTGGCCAGTTCGATAATACGCCTGATGTGGTGGCGTTCGCCGAGAAACTGGAGAAAGCGACCGTGGGTGCAGTGGAGGCGGGGTTCATGACGAAGGATCTCGCGCTGCTGGCCGGCAAGGATCAAAAATGGCTGACTACGCGGCAGTACATCGAGAAGGTAGCGGAGCGGCTCGCGACTGAAAAAGGCTTCGTTGCAAGGCAGGCTTAGTAGATGGTTTCCTTCAATGAGTGAAGCGCAACCTACTTTGGAAAAACCGCTGGTCGGCGTCATTATGGGCAGTAAATCGGATTGGGAAACGATGCAGCGCGCAAGCGAAACTTTAAATGCACTCGGAGTTCCGCACGAGTGCCGCATCGTTTCCGCGCATCGCACGCCGGATTGGATGGCGGAGTATGCGAAGAGCGCGAGTGAAAGAGGTTTGGAAGTAATCATCGCCGCCGCAGGCGGAGCGGCTCACTTGCCTGGAATGATTGCGGCCCATACCGCTGTGCCCGTCTTGGGCGTGCCGATTAAGAGCAGCATTCTAAATGGCGTTGACTCGCTTCTTTCGATCGTTCAAATGCCGGCAGGAGTCCCGGTGGGTACGCTGGCGATCGGCAATGCGGGCGCGACGAACGCGGCCCTGCTCGCAGCGAGCATTTTGGGAAACAAATACCCGGAAATTCGCACGCGGCTAGAGGCGTGGCGCAGTAAACAGACTGCCTCCGTTTTGCAGGATCGCCTCCCGTGAGGCATGGACACTCGCGCGATCCGGTACTGCCCGGCAGCGCCATTGGCGTGCTTGGAAGCGGACAACTCGGCCGCATGTTCGCAATTGCGGCGCGGCGTATGGGATACCGTGTTCACACCTTATCGCCCGATGAAGATACGCCAACGGGTCAAGTGGCTGATGTTGAGATCAACGCGCCCTATGAAGATCTCGACGCGGTGCGGAAGTTCGCCAGTGATGTATCAGTCGTGACGTTCGAGTTCGAAAATGTGCCCGCCCCAACTGCGGCAGCCGCCGCGGAATGCGCGCCTGTCCGGCCTAGCGGTCAGATCCTGCACACAACGCAGCATCGCCTTCGCGAAAAGAAATTTCTTTCGCAAGCCGGTCTTCCGCTCACTCCGTTTCGGAGCGTGGAGAGCATCGATGGCCTCGCGGAGGCATCCAAGCAACTCGGGCTTCCAGCTATCCTCAAGAGCGCCGATTTCGGATATGACGGCAAGGGTCAGTTCCGTATCACAAACGAGTCGGAGTTCGAAGCGGCATGGCGCACCGTTGGCCAGCGTGAGGCCGTGCTCGAGGCGTTCGTCGATTTCGAGCGTGAGATCTCGGTTGTCGCGGCTCGCGGCGCAGATGGCGATTTCATTCACTATGGAGCCACCGAGAACCAGCACCGAAACGGCATTCTCGATATTTCCATTGCGCCTGCGCGAGTGTCGCCGGCTGTGGTTCGCGATGCAGTCGAAATCGCGCGAGCGGTGCTCGAAAAGCTGGAAGTCGTGGGCGTGTTGTGCGTCGAGTTTTTCGTCTGCAAAGATGGCCGTCTGCTGATTAACGAACTTGCGCCCAGGCCACACAATTCGGGGCACTTCACGTTTGACGCAAATCTAACAAGTCAATTCGAGCAGCAATTGCGGGCCGCGTGTCTTCTGCCTCTCGGCGGGGTTACGCAGTTTACGCCCGCTGCCATGGCAAACGTGCTGGGTGACCTATGGGCGGATGGCGAACCCAATTGGGCAGCGGCCGTCTCCGTTGCGGACGTGAAACTGCATCTTTACGGGAAGATGACGCCGCGTCCGGGGCGAAAGATGGGACATCTCACGGCCCTTTCGACCACTCCCGAACAAGCATTGGCGGATGCGGAGCAGGCCCGCAGATTGTTGTCCGCATAGCTACTTTGCGGCGATTCGAGTGTCTGAACATTTTGCAAAAGTTTACCGAGCCGCGACTAGAAGGAGCGGTCAGCAAAAAACAATTTGCGCCCAAATAACTATATCCCCACAGGCGCGTCGAGGCTGCGCCACAAGTACCAGCTGGCAATCGAACAATACGGGTGCCATTTCTCGGCAATCCGGGCGAGATCCGTCGGCTTCGGAAGTTCCGGCAATCCATATGCTTTGCGCACGGCATTGCGAATACCCAAATCTCCGACAGGCATGACATTGGGGCGCTGCAGGGCGAATATCAGAAACATCTGCACGGTCCAGACGCCCACGCCTCGGACTTGAGAAAGCAGCGAAATTATCTCTGCGTCTTCCAGAGCGGGGAGCTTCCGAAAATTGATCTCGCGGCGTGCAACTCTTTCGGCCAGATCGGTCAACGACGCTATCTTTTGCCGGGATAATCCGCAGGCGCGCAATTCTTCCGGCGTGAGTTTCAGGAATGCAGTTGCTGTGAATCTCCGGCCTACAGCCTTGCGAAGCCGGCCAAAAATTGTACCCGCGGCCTTGCCGTTAAGCTGTTGGAACGTGATGGACCGGGCTAACGTCTCGAAGGTTGGCTCGCGAATGGTCAACTGGTAGGGGCCAACCCGCTTGATGATCTCGGCCATTATCGGATCGGCTTTCTGAAGATGCAGCGTTGCTCGTTTCATTAGGTCGGTTCACGCGAAGCTCTAGACGATAATCATAAACGAAGATGTGCAGTTCTTTTCGACCCTTACTATGGATGGGCACGGTCGCCCTCATGTGTGGCGCGCTGAGTGCGCGATCAGGACCGGCCCCGCAGCAGCCTCCGTCCGCCCAGGACCAAGCCGCAAGCCAGGAACCCACTATCCGGGTCAACGTCGATCTGGTGAATATTCTGTTCACGGTTCGAGCGAAAAAAGGCGGGCAGCTCATTCCGAACCTCGAGAAGAACAATTTCACCATCTATGAGGACGGAAAGCAGCAAACGATTCAAAGGTTTTCACGGGAAACCGACCTCCCGTTGACGCTCGGATTACTCATTGACATAAGCGCCAGCCAAGAGCGCTTAATCGACATTGAACGCGAGGCGGCTGCATCATTCTTCTCGAGCGTCATCCGCCAGAAGGACGAGGCCTTTCTGATCTCATTCGGCAAGAGCACGGATCTGTTGCAGGATTACACCAGCTCGCCGCGACTGCTTACCGCGGCTTTGCAGGATCTGCGCGGTGATGGCCAGCCACCCATGCTTGGACGCGGCCCCATTCCGAATATCAACACCGGGCCGATTCCCACCAGCGGCACACCTAAAGGAACGTTGCTATTCGACGCCGTTTACCTGGCCTCTAACGAAAAATTGAAGAGCGAGGTTGGACGGAAAGCGTTAATCCTGATCACCGATGGTGAGGATCAAGGAAGCACTTACGACCGAAGGGGCGCAATTGAAGCGGCCCAGCGCGCGGATGCAATTATTTACAGCATCTACTACGTCGATCGCGGCTTCTACCGAGCCGCCGGCATGATGTGGGGAGGCGGCGGTGAATCCGATTTGCGCAAGATGTCGGAAGAAACCGGCGGCCATGTATTTACGGTCAGTTCCAAGCATCCCTTGAATGAGATCTTCCGCGAGATTCAGGACGAGTTGCGAAACCAATACTCCATCGGGTATGAATCAATCAATCAGAAACGCGACGACACATTCCGTCACATTGACATTAAGGTCGACAATCCCGACTATAAGGTCCAGGCCCGCAACGGTTACTACGCTACGAAGAGCGATGCGCAATAGCATGTTCGCGGGCGGCTAGATAATCTCGCACAGCTTCTCGCAAAGGCGGCATGGGCGCGATGCCCGCTGCCTCGAGCTTTGCGTTCGACAGGGGCGAACATTTCGGACGGCGAGCAGCCGTCCTGTATTCCCTTTCGTCAGTGGGCTGAAGAATCGGCGAAACGCCCGCCAACTCAAAAATCAGTTTGGCGTAGTCGTACCAGGAGATGGCCTGCCCCCCGCCCATGTGAAATAACCCATGGATGTTTTTCTCGACCAGATCGACTGTGCGCGAAGCAATCGCCGGAGCGTAAGCAGGAGATGCTACATGATCTTCCACGACACGAATAGGACTGTTTCCTTTCGCGAGGCGAAGCATCAGCTCGACAAAGTTGCCGCGAGGCGTGAACATCCCGCCCGGTCCGAAGACACCGGCGGTTCGGATCACCAACGGGGACTCCAGGTAAGCCTGCGCGTAGAGTTCGCCTGCTAACTTGGAAACTCCGTACGCGCCCAAAGGGTGTGGCATGTCGGTTTCGACATACGGGGTGCGCTTGGTTCCATCGAAAACATAATCAGTGGAATAATGCACCAGTTGCGCATCGGCTTGGCGGCAGGCCATGGCGAGATTGCGCACCGCTAGCGCGTTCGCCTGGTAGGCAGCTCCCGGTTCCCGCTCCGCGATATCCACATGGTTGTACGCCGCGGCATTGACCACAACCTGCGGGTCGGCTTTGGAAACTGCCTGCTCGACACGCGACTCGTCGGTAATATCGAGCGATTGGCGATCAAAAGGCTGAACAGTCCATTGGCGGCGCTCGAATTCGCGGCACAGTTCTACGCCAAGCTGCCCGCCCCTTCCGAAGATAATCACCTTACGCTGCATTCTTTTGCAGCATAGCGGATGCGGCGCTTAGGCGCTTACGTTGCCGCTCTATAGCCTTACACGCTAGTACCTCGGCTTCCATCTT
Organism: uncultured Acidobacteriaceae bacterium; assembly: GCA_963758245.1. GTDB lineage: Bacteria > Acidobacteriota > Terriglobia > Bryobacterales > Bryobacteraceae > Bog-105. The sequence goes on from CAVWUV010000012.1 coordinate 98,359, forward strand.
CTTAACGCGCCATGCCCGGCCCGCTACCCAATTTTCTGGTTCGCATTCTGGGCCGGGATTGTGAGAAGAGGACGGCAACGCGAGTTTTCGCAATTTTATACTGCGAAGTGTGGACCGATCCGTCTCACTGCCAAAGCATTCGTAATCGCATCCGTAGTGGCTGGATCGTGCGCCACGCGAAAGCGCTTCATAGTCGCTGATTCGACCTACCGTGCTTTTGTTACGCTGGTCGAAGGCGTACCCGAGCAAGACCTGCCGGCTGGCCATCCTCGGATCATGGTCGAGAACGTGGTTCCGGCGTGCACGAGTTGAATTCAGCGATAATGATGGGCGATGTAAGCTTCGGTGGCGATCACCTCGGGTCGAATGATGCACCTCTCTCAGGAGTGCAACGACCACGCTGCCTGAGATCTCCGCCATGTGGGGTTACTGCTCACGGCCGACTAAGTACCGTTCGGTCACTCGACGAAAACGCAACCTAAGGAGCAGCGGTCCCTGCGGGGTGCGAAGTTTGGCGAGTACCGGTTCCTCCGCTCGTCGCTGTTCCACTTCCAAAGCTTATAATTCGAGGATTGATGTCGAGCTTCGCGCCCGGTGTACGCCTGGGTCCGTACGAGCTCATATCGCCGCTCGGCGCAGGCGGCATGGGCGAGGTTTGGAAGGCTCGCGACACCCGGGTGGATCGGATCGTCGTGATCAAGAGCTCGCAACAGCAATTCTCCGGGCGCTTCGAGCGTGAGGCTCGCGCGATTGCAGCTCTTAACCATCCGAACATCTGCTCTCTTTTTGACATCGGGCCAGACTACCTGGTCATGGAGTACATAGAAGGCGCACCAATTTCACCCGTCCACGGCGCGCGCGCAAATTGCTGGATCTGGCCGTTCAGATTGCAGATGGACTGTCTGCCGCGCACGCAGCCTGCATTATTCACCGCGACCTCAAGCCGGCTAACGTTCTGGTTACGACCGAAGGTCGGGTGAAGATCCTCGATTTCGGCTTGGCCAAGTATTCGGGGACGGCTCTCGCTGATGAAGATGCGACGCAAGCGGCTGGTGCGACCAACCCGGGAACAGTGATGGGCACCGTTTTCTACATGAGCCCGGAACAGGCCAGCGGCTTGCCGCTCGACGCGCGGTCCGATCAGTTTTCGTTCGGCGTAATGCTGTACGAGTTCGCCAGTGGGCAGCGGCCCTTTCAGCGCGAGACGGCAGCCCAAACCATGGCCGCGATTATCGAAGCGGACCCTGAGCCTCTGCCGCGGGCGGTGCCAGCGCCGCTGCGCTGGATTATCGAGCGTTGTCTTGCGAAGGAAGCTTCAGCCCGGTTCGAAAGCACCCGGGATTTGTACCGTGACCTGAGCTCGTTGCGAGATCACATTTCGGAGGTGTTGAGCACGGGTTCGGCGCCGGTGCTGGCGGCGAACCCGTCGACCCGGCGCTGGATCTTGCCCACAGCCGCTGTTGCGGGCGTTGTCCTCACGGTGCTCACCGGTCTCGTGGGGTATTGGACGGGGACGAGGAGGGGTGCCGGGACCGAAAGTCTCACGCCAGTTGCAATTACAACGAGTGGCGGAATCGTCCAGAATCCGAGTTTTTCACCCGATGCGTCTCAAGTGGTGTTCGCCTGGAATGGCCCGCGACAAGAAAATTTCAATCTGTACGTGAGACTAATCGGGTCGAACGATCTCTTGCGGCTCACAAATGATTCCGCCAATGAAGGGTCGCCGGCGTGGTCGCCCGATGGGAAACGAATCGCCTTCGTGCGCGATTTGAAGAACGGTAAGTGCTCTGTGATGACGATTTCGCCGCTTGGCGGAAGCGAGCGAAAGTTAACGGATATCTCTTGTATCGATGTTTCGCCCGAAGGGCACTCGCTGCTTGCCTGGACGCCGGATGGCCGTTACCTGGCAGTTCCGGATTTGAGAGCGGGTGATACAAGTGGTCCGAAATTCGATCTCGTCTCTATCGATGCGGCAGAACGGCGGGCATTGACGACGAAGGCCACCGGGCAGGGAATCGGGAACGGCGACATGGATCCTGCATTCTCACCCACTGGCGATCGCTTCGCATTCGTGCGAGTGGCCGGACCCTTCGAGAGCCGTGCGCTGTGGATACGGCTGGGTACAGCGCACGAGCCAATTGGTCCAGTTTCTGAAGTACACACCTCGGCCCTCATCGACTTTTCTCCTGCCTGGACAAACGATGGACAACTTCTGGTAAGCGCTGGCCAGCGAGGGGCGATGCGCTTGTACAAAGTTGCGCTATCGTCCAGTTCGCCTGCTGTATCGATTCCGGGAATTCTAACGGATGGCGGAATTGCGCTCAATACGAAAACCGGCCGCCTTATCTATCCCTCTGCGCATGTGTTCGTGAATCTCTATCGTATGCCGCTGAATACCGCCGGAGGGGTTTCCGGCCCTCCGGAACGGCTAACGTCTACGACGGGGAAGGACATGATCCCACGCTATTCTCCGGACGGCAAATCAGTCGCTTTCACCTCCTCGCGCTTCGGGGAGTTCGGTATCTGGGCGGTTGAGATCGGTAATTTGGTTGGTACGGCGCTGACAACTTCACTTGACGCCACTCTCGCCCTTGGCGACTGGGCGATCGATGGGAAGTCTCTCGTGTATTTCAGGACCACGCCGCCGAGCGGACGGTGGCAGCTTTATCGGGTCGCTACTGATACCGGACACACCATACGCCTAACAGACGACAATGCAGATGATTTTTTCCCCAACTTCTCGCGGGACGGCAATTGGATTTATTTCTCGTCCACCCGATCAGGAAAAGTTGAACTGTACAAGATGCCAGCGGACGGCGGTCCGGCGACCTCGATCGTCTCTCGCAGCGTCACAAATGCGCAGGAATCACCCGACAGGCGCTGGCTCTATTTCGCGGATTGGTATCCGAATGGCCTTTGGCGCATGCCAACCGCTGGAGGAGAAATCACACGTGTGGAGGAGCGAATTAGCGATGCACCCGGATACGTGCCAACGAATCAAGGTGTCTACTACTGGGCGCCGGGCGCGCTTCGTCCCGAGTTGCGCTTCATCAATTTGCAATCACGCGAAGACAGATTGATATTTCAGCCCACCACTCCGATATCGCCTAATCTGACGATTTCTCCGGACGGACGGTACATTTGTTTTCCGGAAATAGAACGCAACAGCCAGGAACTGATGATGATTGAGAACTTTCGTTAGATGTCGATCACGCTAAATTGAGGCGAAACACATGGTCCGCTTTTCTGAGCCGCTTGCAATTTGCAATTCCCTATCATGAGCCGCGACAGTTCAGCAACTGCCCGCGTCAACGCGTCTGAGAACGCCCGGGCTGGTGCGCGAAACGCGTACCGCGCAGTTGCTGCAGGCTTGCTTGTCGTCATGTTTTTCTTGGCTGGCGGCGCAGCCTTGCACGAGTCCGCCACGGTAGACGAGATCGCTCACGTGGGTGCTGGATTGAGTTATCTCCAGCGTCTTGATCTGCGCTTGAACCCTGAACATCCACCACTTGGGAAAATGCTCGCCGCCATGCCGCTTGTCTTAAGCGGAGCGCATGCCGATTATTCAAGCCCCGCCTGGAAACTGGCGGCTGATTTCTTCAGCGCTTATGGCTCCCAATGGATCTTCGGCGATGCTGTTCTAGGGCGCTGGAACCGCTGGAAACCGACGTTGATGTGGGCGCGTTTCCCGATGCTCATCCTGACTTTGCTGCTAGGTTTTTTCGTATATCGTTACGGAAGTCGCCTCGGCGGCGCTTGGGGTGGGCTGCTGTGCCTGGCTGTTTACGCCACAACTCCGGCGTTTCTAGTGTTCGGTCCGCTTGTAATTACAGACTTGCCGGTGACCGTGTTTTCCGTCATTGCACTCTGGCAATTAGGCGAGATCTGGGCTGCGCCGACACCTAGAAACGCCTTGTTTTTCGGCCTCGCACTCGGGGCATCGCTCCTTTCCAAGTTCACAGGCCTGCTGCTGATTCCCGTCATCCTGGTGCTCTTTCTTCAAACGCGCTTTTGGCCAACCACCTCTCAACCCCCAGAGGACGGCCAACGTAAAGCCTGGCGGAGAGCACGCTGGCGCTGCGTTCTGCGCGCTGTTCTTTGGGCGGCGCTGTTTGTCTACGTTTTTTATTTCATCCTTTCCTGGAATCAACCGAACGATGCATTGAATCGCGTGGGCAGCGGACCATGGGCGTCGCTGATTCGCCGTCCGCTCATGCCGCTGTGGCTCTATTGCCGCGGGCTCCTCCTGATGCTTGTCACGGGATCACGGCCGACGTACCTTTTTGGGCATGCCTACCCGCACGGCGTGCCTTACTACTTCCCCATTGTGTTCGCTCTGAAATCGACTCTGGGCTTCCTGCTGCTGCTTGTGCTGGCTGCGATTGTGGGCCTCGTCGGCCGCGCGCGCCGCATATCCATCATTCCCATTGAAGTCCGCCCCCACTGGCGTGTGTTGGTAATCGGCTTCTTTGTATTTCTCACGGTCTGTCTGCTGAGTCGCCTGGATATCAGCATCCGGCATTTCATGATTCCCATTGCGCTGCTCATACTGATGCTTGCGCCCCTGCCCCGAATGGTCAGCGCCCTGCCGCAGCGACGCCTCTTACAAGCAACGACTGTTGTTTTGGCCGTGAGCTGCGCCGTGCCCGTTCTGCTTGCATACCCCTACTTCTTCCCATTCGTTAATAGCCTCGCGTTGGGCCACCCTGCCTATTACCTGGTGAATGATTCGAACGTCAGCTGGAACGAAGGCCTGCCCGCAGTCGAGCGCTTTGCGCAGGAACAGCGGATGACGGAAATCGAACTCGACTGGGCCTCGCTTTCTGACCCGGCGCTCGTCGTGCCTGAGGCGCAGATTTGGGACTGCCAGGCGCCTACCGATCGTGATGCAGGCCACTGGGTTGCCGTGGCTGCCGTGTCTATCCTCGAAAATCACAATTGCGGATACCTGCAGCAGTATCCTCACCAGCAACTCGCAGGCGGCTCATTCTACGTATTCAAACTTCCCGACGCCGATTCCGCCTGCAGGCACACCCGGCGGCCCGCCCGTAGCATCGGAACGCAGAATCATGTGGGGAATGCCATTCGATCTCCGCGCCTGGGCCATTAACGTTGAGCGCCATCCTGATCAAATGCCTGTCGAAATGCAGGCGTTAATGCAAAAGTTCCAACAGCAAGCCCAGCAACAAGGCGGCAAAAAGGCAGAGAAATGAGGAAAGCATGGCTTTTTCATTAGGTTGTGCCGTATAACCGATAGGCGTGATTGCTCCCGTCAAGCGAAATGTCGGCAATCAGGACCGGCTCGGAGTCACCGTGATCAGGGCACTGATTCACTCCCTCTCGAACACCAGCTACATTCGGCTCGCTCCGTCCCGGCACGTGCACGGTCATCGTCAATGTCTTCCCCTCCTGGGAAACACTGATCTCCTGCGTGTCCACGACCTTCCCCCCGATCTTGTCTGTCAGCTCTACCGTCCTTTCGTTCACCCGCTGCGCCGACGACACAATTTTCACCCCCGCGCCTGCGTTCGGATAATCCTTGCCATCAAACTTTACGTTCTTCGTGACTCCTTCAGAAGAAGAGATAATCGAAAGCCCGTCGCCTTCATACGGCCGCACCCTGATCACGTACACCGTGTCGACCTGTTCGCTCGTGCTCACCCAGTCACCTGCGAACCCTGGTCCCCCTCCCCTGCGCTCGTATACGTAAACGAGATGGATCGTCTTCCCGTTGTTGCCTATGCCGGTGTAATCGTCATGCAGCCTGTTGCCGTCCTTCGAGAGCTTCCAGATCCCCTGAATCTCGACGCGGCCGTCTTTCTTGCGCATGCCCCGCCACTCATCTGGACTCACGGCCGTCACGGCAAACGTCGTCCCGAAATTCCCCGGCTGGTCGGTACCATCCACAACAATCGTCTCCGGGGGCCCCCCGCCAAAGTCGAACGAGTATTTGCTCCCGCCCAGGCTTGTCACCTTCATTTCGTCGGTCAGCTTGCTCTTTTGCGGATTGAGCTTCCAGTCACCCACCATCGGATCGTCTGCCGCCCACGCGGCGTCCGCCGCAAGGCAGGCAAGCGGAAGCAACAGAACTGCACGTTTGAACATCGAGTCCCCTTGGCCCGTGCCAGGAGCACATTGGCGGCCAATTGGACAGCGCGGCACGTAGCAGCCGGACGTCGCCAAGCCGCCCCTGGAATTGGCTGATTCGCCCAGGTTTTTCGCCGGGTCCGCGCGATAGGCGATGGCTGCCGGCCGTCTATCTCACCGACGGCGTTCGCAATTGGACAGCGCCGTCCAAAAGCGGACATCGTGCTGGCAACGGGCGAGTGAATCCGGAATTGGGCATGATCGATTCGCGGTTGAGCAGGACCGCGAATTCATGCGAAAGCAGGCGACCCGGGAAAGAAACGCCGTGCGCTGCCCAAAACCGTTTTTGCGACTGCCAGACCTGGGCCAGGCGAAATCAGCTGTTCTAACGGCACGTTGTCAGTCAGTATGCGAGAAAAGCCGGCATCGACAAACTCGCTCCCAACGACCTCCGGCAAACTTGTCGGGACCGATCCAATCTGCGGCGGTCTGAAACTGCCTTGACGGCACTGGAGACCTGAAGATTTTTAAAAAGCTACGGATGGCAAGTAGACGCCGGTCGGCTCATTGTAAAGACCGATAGTCATGAGCGTCATCGGGTACACGATACGCAAACCTTGTTCTAGGCACCAACGAAGCAGCGAAGCGTTGCGAGTCGGTACGAGTATTCCGGGTCCGCCGAAGCTTTCGGCCATTGCGATCAATGCCTGCAGATCCCGGTTTGTTTCACCGACCGCGTGGCCGAAAAACGCGAGAGAAGAAGCGTAACCGCTAATCGCTCCGTTCCGCACGACTGCACGTGCGGAGCCTGCGCGGATGCCATCGAGCAGTTCTTCAGTACGGTTATGGCCGTGCACGCGTTCACATAACGCGCTTGCGGCTTCGAGATCGGCTTCCTGAGCCGAGCGCACTTGTACGCCCTCGACCGGCTTCATGATTGGCGGGCCTTGGATAATCGAAAGGGGCTCGCGAGCGTCGAATCCGAGTTTCGTGTAGAGCGACATGGAGCGATTGTGAAATGCCGCTTGAACGAGACGCACGCCCGGGAACTGACGTTCGCGCGCACGGTCGAGGACGGCGTTCATGAGCAGTCGCCCGATGCGGCGATTCTGGACGCTCGGGTCGACGGTAATGGGTCCGACGCCGGCAATGATCGAGCGCTCGTCGAGGCAGTTGCTCCCGACGATTCGGCCGTTCGCTTCGGCTACAACGCAGAACATCTTCGAGTGCGAAAACATCATGCCGAGCAGATGGCTGCCTACCTCAGGCGACGGAAGATCCCGGGGGAAGTTGTGCTCACGACCGATTGCAGCAAATGCTTCGTAACAGATGGGCCCGCAGATGTCAGCGTCCTCCGGGGTGGCGCGCCGGATCTTCACGCTTTCGGTCATGACAGTTGAAACGAGCTTCAGTATACCTGGAGGATCGGAGCCGAAGTATTTGAGGCTGCCGAATGGAACGACTGCCAACGTTAGAATAGCTCGCGCGTTCACGGCGACCCGGAACGTGTGTACGAGTTGCCGAGGACACAGGACTTATTCCAAAGCTCGACGCTTCGCTGACCTCAGGATCTGCAAAAGTTCTCGTACGCAGGAGCAAAGACTTCGGTGACAAACGACTCCAGCGTTGTAGAGGTGGTATTTCTTGACGATCGAACTTCTTGAGGAGCGATGAGGCCCACATTTGCACCGATCCACATTTCAACCAGCAAGGCTACAGTACGCTTTGGCAATCCCGTCTGCAGAAGGGTAGTTTCGAGGATCGCCATCGGAACTTGCTGGTATGTAAGTTCCGGCTTGCCGATTGCCTTGCCTGCGATCGCCGCCGCTTCTTGCATCGAGAGATCGCGTTGGCCATGCAGCTCCTGAACTGACGTCTCAGAAAAGTCGCGCGCGAGCAGACGTTTGGCGGCATATGCCCCTATATCCTTCGTAGCGATCCACGGCATCCGGAAGTCGCCTTCCAAACCGCCCATAAGCATTCCGGTCGAGCACAAGGAAGCCAGGCTGAGGAGTAGATTTTCCATGAAATATCCGGCGCGCAAATACAAGGCGTGCAAACCAGAAACGCGGCTGATTTTTTGCTCCATGTCATGGAGACCAACAATGGGACCCGTCCTTTCCGCATATTGCGCACCGACGCTGCTGAGCGCCACGACGTACGGAACACAGGCGCGTGAAATGGCGGCAGCGAAGGAATCCGTGACGCGCTCCTGATGCGCCCGCAAATCCTGTTGAGAAGTATCTTCGGGCACGACAAGATAAACAGCCGATGCCTCATCAAAGGCCTTCACCAGAAATGTGGGCTCCTCGATATCGCCAACGAACGCCTCAGCGCCATGCTGCACCAGCGGCTGAAGCTTCTTCGCGTCGCGTCCGACGACCCGAACCGTCTCGCCCTTCGACAGCAAGTCTCTAGCTGCCGCACCGCCCGTTCTCCCGCTTGCGCCGGTAATGATGATCATGTTTTTTTCTGAAAAACCGCCGCCGCGAGTGTAGCACTTCAAGCCGCTGGCTCACCCCGCGAAGCCTTTGGCCCTGGTCTCCCGCGTCTTGGTGAAGGCCCATTCTGGTGACGCTCCAGCGCTTAGCAACCTGTCCAAAGGCGCGCCGAGGCTCAGCAGTATAGGAAGAGCGCCCCACGCTAGTACCATAGTTGCCAAGGCTTAGCAACCCTCGATGACGGTTCCGAATAGCGCTAGCCCGGCAGTAACGGATCGGCGGCGACTTGCCAGTCCTAAACCGCCGGCTGTTCCCCGGAAAAGGACGAACTGCATCGCCCACGCCCTTCGTGTGAAGGCCAGCACGGAAGAACATGTTGCTTTTGAGGTGCGATACGATTTAGCCGCCCGGCCTTCCGTATAGTGTAAGAATCAGATCGATTATGAGCCGTCTCAATCGGCGATCAAGCTTGACCCCAATATCCAGGAACTAAAATGACAAGTCATTCTTCCCTCGTGGACGGTGAAAGTCCTTCGGCAACGCCGCAGGCCACCGAGCCGTCGCAGGTTCTACTTCAATTCGCTACCGCCTACATTCCCTGTGCCGCCCTGTGGGTCGCGGCGGAACTCAAAGTAGCCGATCTGATCGGCAACGGATCGAAACCAGTCGCCGAGCTGGCCCGGAGAACCAGCACCAACGAAGACGCACTCTTCCGCATTCTGCGCCTGCTTGCTATGGTGGGCATCTTCACTGAGACCGAGCCTCGCCATTTCTCTCTTACCCCGCCCGCCGAGTTGCTGCGTTCTGATCATCCCCAGTCCATGCGTGACACAGTTATATGGTTGGCCGATCCGTTCCACTACCAGATCGCCGCCGAGCTCCTGCACTCTGTGCGCACCGGACAGCCTACCGTCGAGCACGTCACCGGCAAACCAACTTTCGAATACTTCGCAAGCAACCGCGTGGAATTTGATCGCTTTCATCTCGCCATGACAAACCTTAGCGGGATAGCCGTGGGTGCCGCGCTTGAGGCTTACGACTTTTCGTCATTCAACACCATTGTGGATGTGGGCGGTGGGCACGGCTTCGCAATCTGCTCGATTCTGCAGAAGTACCCGCGAATGCAGGGTGTTCTCTTCGATTTGGAAGACATTGTGCCTGGCGCAGACAAACGCATTCGGGAATTCGGCCTGCAAGAGCGCTGCCGCACTGCCTTCGGGGACTTTTTCGAGGCTGTGCCGGAAGGCGGGGACGTTTACTTCATGAAGAGCGTACTGCACGACTGGACTGACGACCAGGCGAGGACCATTTTACGGAATTGCGCCCGCGCGTTACATACCAAGCGCGATGGAAACCGGACAGGTAAAGTCGTGCTTCTGGAGTTCGTCGTGCCACCCGGCGACCAGCCGCATCCGTCGAAGATCATTGATATCGAGATGCTTTTCTTCCCTGGTGGCCGCGAACGCATGGAGCAGGAATGGCGTGACCTACTTGCCAGTGCTGGTTTTCGCTTGGCGCGTATCGTCCCGACCAAATCGCCGTTCAGCTTGATCGAAGCAGATTTGAGATAGATACCTCCTCACTCCCGTTTTTCGCGCGCCGCATCCCGCTCTGCGTCAACAATCCGAATCTCATCAAATCCTTCCTCCAACGACGGTCGGTCCATCCGCTTCGCTGTGCGTAGAATCGCTGGAACGGGGATCGGTTTTTTGTCCTTACGATGATTGTTGCGTCCGATTGCCATCCGCACCGGCGTATCGAAGAAATAGGAAAGCACGGTAAATCCGGCAGCTTTCGCCTCCCTGATGTACGGAGCCCGCACCGCTCGCGTGGCGTTGGTATTGTCCACCACGAACGAGCGTCCCGAGCGAAGGCACTCCCGAACGAACGCCGCTTCCCGCTCTGCGGTCGCTTGGATGTCGCGGCTGACGTGCGCGTGAGTGGCGGCAAAGTGCCTCGTAAAGTAAGTTGTCTTGCCGGACCCTTGCAGGCCAATGAAGATTATGGCTTCCGCCATCTTTCCAACCTGGGTGGGCGCGAGCCATGCAGCGCTGCTCCCTGTACTGGGACGTACGGCAATTCGATTCCCGAGCGCGCGCAACGCAACAAAAGTCCACCACGGCTCATGTCACCGCGACCCACAAAATCCGCCGGGAATACCAGCCGCTCGCCAAAAATTTCGAGAAGCGGGCCCGTGTACTTGCCGCTCGCAACACTTCCGAGCAGCACGTACAGGCACGCCCGTCCTGCGTGTTGATCGAGCAGTCTCGCCCCGTGCATCAGCGCGTCTCGATACGTTGGATTGCTTTCGTCGACCGGAATATCGGCAATTGCGCGCAGTTGCTCAATCGCGATAGGCGTGTTAGGGGGAACGAGACCTGCACCGGGCACAATCACCAGAGCCGGAGGTATGCCCGGAGGAGCGGCAGGAAATGCTTCGGCATACGTAATCTTTCCCCGGAAATACAAGCCGCTAATAAAACTGTAGATCTCGCCAACGGTGGCTGTGCCCTCCCGAACCTTCACGGCCAAATCGAAGCGCGCCTCCTCGCGCAGCAGCATTTCATATCGTGGTCCACCAGCCCTGGCAGGAGAGAGGAGGAAGGTTCGACGCTCTCCGAAATCTTCGATCACGCCCCGGCCCATACTTATATCTAACCCCGAATCAGCAGCATACAGCCGATTTTGAACGTACATAGTACGTTTTAGCCATTCTGTATGCTACGTTCTGACAGGCTCGCGTGAGATCCGTTTCTCCCGCGAGCCATTTCTGTCTCTGGAGAGCTAAATGACCCCTCGATCTATCCGCCGCGCCGCCGAGCGCAAAGCCAAGAAACAGGCCCGCAAAGCCGCGAATCATCTCGCACCAGATCCCATCACTCTGCCGATCATCACCGATCCCGGACCCGGTAGGGTCGAGGCATGCCTCGACCCCCTAACTCCCGAGCTGCCCGAATCCTTTTCAATCTCCCCCGCCCAGCTCGCCGCCAATCGCGCGAATGCTCAAAATTCCACTGGACCCAACACTGCTCAAGGGAAAGCTGTGACCTGCCTAAATGCAGTGAAAACTGCGCTCACCGGCCGGACTGTCCTGCTTCCTTCCGACGATGCCGCCGAATACGAACGCCACATCCACGCCTACGAAAAAGAACTCCGGCCCATGGGCCAGCGCGAATGTGACCTCGCCCAGTCCATTGCCGACACCGCCTGGCGTCTGAAGCGCATTCCCGGTCTCGTGATGGCCATCTTCGCTCGCGGCCATGTCGAGTTTGCCGGCTCATTCCAGCAACATGATCCTTCACTTCGTCCAGGCATGATCGAGCTCGAAACCTTTATCGTGTACGAGAAGCAGCTCCGTAACCTCCAGCTTCAGGAAGCGCGCCTCTCCCGCCGTCGCGAAAAAGAAACCGCCGAGTTGCGCCAGCTTCAGCAAGAACGCAGTCAACGTGAAGCCCGGGATCTCAAAAATTTATCCAGCCTCTACTTACTGGCGAAACATGACAAGAGGCACTTCGATCCCGCCCATTATGGGTTCGAATTTTCAACTCATGACGTGGAGCTCTATATGGAAGGCGCGCGTGCCACCAAATTCGCCAACGAACTCCGAAACCAGGAGCATGACCGCGCAAAAACGCATTCACAGGCCGCCTAAATCATCAGCCCTTGCTATTCTGGCTTAGTTCCCGGGAATGACCTCGCTAAACCGTAACCGAGCCGCGCCCGGATGCAGCAACAGAGCCGCGGCCGTGAGGGAGCGCGAGCAGCACAACCGTGTCATCTCCCCTGAGGCTCGGCTACTCGAAACTTTCTTCAAGGAGCACTTGGATGTCCTCGATCGATGTCCCGCTACGGGGCAATCGCTTCGGTAGCACTTCGCGGCGCGACTTCTGGTGGGTAACGCCTTTGCTCACCTTCCTGGGGCTCTCGCTTTTTATCGTCTACGCGACCTGGGCTGCGTTCCAGGGCAACCACTATCGCTTCGGTCCTTATTTATCGCCGTTCTACTCTCCTGACGTGCTCGGCGATGCGGCTCATTCGTGGTTCGGAGCATGGCCGCATTGGTGGCCTTCCTGGGCCGCAATTTCCGGCGCATTGTTAATTCTCTGGGCGCCCGGCGGATTCCGCCTCACCTGCTATTACTATCGCGGCGCGTATTACAAAGCCTTCTGGGCCGACCCTCCCTCATGTACGGTCGGCGAGCCGCGGAAGACTTACCGTGGCGAGCGCTCTTTTCCGCTCATTCTCCAAAATATCCATCGCTACTTTCTCTACCTCGCCTTCATCTTTCTCGTGATACTGGCCCTCGACGTTTGGCGCGCGCTCTGGTTCGTGAATCCTGCGACCGGCCGCGCCGAGTTCGGTATCGGCATAGGCACTCTTGTGCTCGCCGTGAACGTGGTATTGCTCGCGTGCTACACATTCGGCTGTCACTCGCTGCGTCACCTGGTCGGGGGGCGCCTGGATGAAATATCCAAAGCTCCGCTGCAGCAAAAAACATACAACTGTGTTGGCTGCCTGAATCGCCGCCACATGCTGTTTGCCTGGATGAGCCTCTTCTCCGTGATGTTCGCCGATGTGTACGTTCGCCTCTGCTCCATGGGCATCTGGTCTGACTGGAGAATTGTTTGATGGCCGAATACCAGACGCACGATTACGATGTGCTGGTAATTGGAGCCGGGGGAGCAGGGTTAAGAGCAGCAATTGAAGCATCAGCGAGCGGCGTTCGCGTCGGTGTGGTAACGAAAAGCCTGCTTGGCAAAGCCCACACCGTCATGGCCGAAGGCGGAATCGCGGCGGCAATGGGCAACGTCGATGAGCGCGACAGCTGGAGAGTTCATTTCGCCGACACCATGCGTGGCGGACAATACCTCAATAACTGGCGCATGGCGGAGCTGCATGCGAAGGAAGCGCCCGATCGTGTTCGTGAGCTCGAAGGTTGGGGCGCGCTCTTCGATCGCACCAAGGACGGCCGCATCCTCCAACGCAACTTTGGCGGCCATCGTTACCCGCGTCTGGCGCATGTCGGCGACCGAACAGGATTAGAGATGATCCGAACTCTTCAGGATCACGGCATTCATACGGGCATGGAAGTCCATATGGAATCGACCGTTCTCACTCTGCTGAAAGACGATGGCCGAATCGCGGGCGCGTTCGGCTATCAACGGGAGCGCGGCCGCTTCCTGCTGTTTCGTGCGAAGGCGGTCGTCCTTGCGACGGGCGGCATCGGGCGCGCTTTTAAGATCACCAGCAATAGTTGGGAATACACCGGCGATGGGCACGCGCTCGCTTATCATGCCGGCGCGTCTCTCATGGATATGGAATTTGTACAGTTCCACCCCACTGGAATGGTTTGGCCGCCGAGCGTAAGAGGCATTCTCGTAACAGAGGGAGTGCGCGGCGAAGGCGGCGTACTGAAGAACAACCAGGGACGCCGCTTCATGTTCGACGACATCCCCGAAAATTATCGGTCGCAAACGGCGGATAACGAAGAGGAAGGCTGGCGCTACACGCAAGGCGACCGCAACGCGCGTCGTCCGCCCGAGCTGCTCACCCGCGATCACGTGGCGCGATGCATCGTTCGTGAAGTTCGCGAAGGAAGGGGAAGCGCGCACGGCGGCGTCTTCCTCGATATCGCCTGGATTAAGGACCGCATTTCCAACAGCGGTGACCACATTAAACGCAAACTGCCTAGCATGTATCACCAGTTCAAGCAGCTTGCGGACATCGACATCACGCAAGAGCCAATGGAAGTTGGCCCCACCACGCACTACATGATGGGCGGAGTTCGTGTGGATGCCGATACACAGATGTCCGATGTGCAGGGTCTGTTTGCCGCCGGAGAATGCGCGGCCGGCCTGCATGGCGCTAATCGGTTAGGCGGAAATTCGCTCTCTGACCTTCTTGTCTTCGGCAAGCGGGCCGGCCAACACGCCGCCGAATTCGCGAAGAAGAACGGCGCAGCTACCACCAACCCGGACGAGATCGCTAAGGCAGCTCGAGAAGCCATTGAGCCGTTCGAGCGCGCCGGCGAAAATCCTTATCAAGTACAGCAGGATCTCCAAGAGATGATGCAGGATCTTGTCGGTATTGTGCGGAACGAAGAAGACATGCAGCGTGCTCTGGTTGGATTACGCGAATTAGACCAGAGAGCAAATAGGGCAGCAGTCGTAGGAAATCGCGAATATAACGGCGGTTGGCATACCGCTCTCGATCTGCGCAATCTGCTCACGGTTTCCGAGATCGTCACACGGGCGGCCATCGTGCGCAAAGAAAGCCGGGGCGCTCATTTCCGCGAAGATTATCCCTGGAAGGACGATGCCACGGGACGATGCAACATCGTAGTCCGGCGGAATGCATCAGCCGAAATGCAAGTGGCGCAAGAACCGCTTCGCGAGCTTCCTTCCGAGCTCCAGCAGATTATTCAGGAAATGAAGTAAGCGATCCACAATCATGGCTAACGCGACCTTTCGGATCTGGCGAGGCAACAGCGAAGGCGGCGAATTCCGCGATTACACTACTGAAGTCTCTACCGGAATGGTGGTTCTGGATGCGGTGCATCATATCCAGGCTGAGCAGGCCAATGACTTGGCGGTCCGCTGGAATTGCAAAGCTGGCAAATGCGGCTCGTGTTCGGCGGAGATCAATGGCAATCCGCGGCTGATGTGCATGACGCGCCTCAGTTCCCTGGCCCTCGATAATCCGGTCACTATTGAACCTATGAAAGCGTTTCCGCCGGTCAAAGATCTGGTCACCAACGTCTCCTGGAACTACCGCGTGAAGCCCCAAATCAAGCCATTCAGGCCGCGTCCGCCCGATGCGGCCGATGGCACGTGGCGCATCGCGCAGCAAGATGTGGATCGTGTCCAGGAATTTCGCAAGTGTATCGAATGCTACTTGTGCCAGGATGTGTGCCACGTTCTGCGGGAGCACAATCTGCACAATCAGTTTGTGGGCCCGCGCTTCCTGGTGTACGCCGCTGCGCTAGAGATGCATCCGCTGGATGTAGAAGACCGCACGGGCGATCTGCGTAAAGATCACGGCATCGGCTACTGCAACATCACCAAATGCTGTACCAAGGTCTGTCCCGAAGGAATTACGATTACGGACAACGCAATCATTCCGCTGAAAGAGCGAGTTGTGGATCAGTACTTCGATCCCCTGCGCAAACTGTTTCGAATTTTCGGAAAATAGCAGACATAGCCGGAAGGAGGATCTTATGGAGTTTGAGCTGAAATCGCTTTCTCAAACCGCTATACCCGAAGCTCTCGAAAAAGCGGAGCGTTATAGGCTGTTGGATGAACCTTGGCAGGCCGAGAGTATCTGCCTCGATATTCTGCGTGTCGATCCTTCCCACCAGCGCGCTTTAGTAACACTCCTGCTGTCGCTAACCGATCAATGCGGCACGGAATCAACCATCTCGCGCGCCCGGGAGGTCTTGGCAAAAATAAGCGGTGATTACGAACGCGCCTATTACGCCGGTATCATCTATGAACGTTCAGCAAGAGCGCGCATGAAGCAAGCGCTGCTCGGCTGGGCGCCAAAAGCATACGCCGAGTTCCTGGACGCTATGCGCTTTTATGAGCAGGCCGAAACTCTTCACCCGCCGGGAAATGACGATTGCATCTTGCGCTGGAACACCTGCGCGCGAACCCTGATGCGACACCGGGAGCTGCGCCCCCAACCAGAAGAGCGTCTGGAACCTGTTCTAGATGACTAAGCTCACGTTCGCACAGAACCGCGACCGTAAGGGAGCGATAAGCCGCCTAGCCGCGCAAAAAAAGCTGGCGGCTCCCTCTCGTCCTGGAAGCCCCCAGCCGGAAGTTAGCTTCGGATGCGGCGCGCCTTACGAATGCGTCACCGGAGCCATTGTCGTCCTCATCGCAAGTCTTGCGCTCACGATGGAGAGCACGAACACAACAACACCTACGCAGAGACTGTTGATCAACCGTCCTGTGTTGCCGGAATAGCCGTAGATCCAGGGCGAAAAGAAAGCCCAAATGCCCAGCAGCATGTTCAGCCAGCTGAGCATGCCCGAGTAGACCGGACGCGAAACACGGACGCAGCCGATGATAAACATGGCAGCGCCCACAATCCAGGAGTTCCAGGCATTGTCGCTCATGTACGCGCCGTACACCCAGGGAGACACGAAGAACCAGATGCCGGCGAGCAAACAAATGCCGCTAGCCGCCCTGATGCCACTGAGTCTCGAGCTGTTATCCATGCTCATCCTGCTCACCTCTTCATTGGATGTCATGATGACTTTCACCTCCTGCTATTAGGACGTTCTAACCTGCATTTTGTTAGGGTTAAGCGTTTGCTGATACATTTAGCGGAAATGGTGTATGAAGAATGAATATGGTGAATCGAATATTCCTGTGGGTTCTGCTTGCGACGAGCGCTCTCGCTGCGGAGCTCGCGCCTCTTCCCGACTTCTCCAATCACGCGAGCAGCCTGCAAATCGTTTCGCCATGCGTTCCGCGAATGCCATGGACAGTTGCGGGCGAGAACAGCGCGCTCTTCGGCCGGCAGAACGGAAGATTCGAAGCATGGCTCTGGCCCGTGAAGATCCTCAGTGATTTCAGAATTCGAGCGGAGCTAGCCAACTACGCTGTTCCTATTGATGTAAATGCGCTAGCCGCCGAGATCAGAGTCACTCCAGCCGAGACCGTGATCACCTATTCGCACGCGGCGTTCACCATCCGCCAGCACATGTTTGCCTCGCGAGGCTCAACCGCTCCCGCGACCGGAGCTGCTGTGTTCTTCGAAATCGATTCCATACGCCCGCTGGATGTGACCTTCTCCTTCACGCCCGAAATGTTGCGCATGTGGCCCGCGCCGAATTTCGGCCGGCCCAACGGTGAGTGGGTCGCGCAAGGCGACAGCGGAGTTTACGTGTTGCACACGGATAATCCGCAATTCTCCGCAGTGGTTGGGATGCCGCACACGCATTCCGGAATCATGCCTCCTTATCAGGAGCATCCCCAGACGTATCCACTCGAGCTGAAGCTCTCCTACGATCCAAAGCGCGACCACGGAATGGTGTTTCCGCTCGTCATGTCCATGGCCGCAGGCGATTCGCCATACGCGCAGGCCTCAAACATCAACGCCGCTCTCCCGGAGCTTTACGCCCGCACGCAGGACTACTACGCGCATTTTTTCGATCATCGCTTGACGGCAGAAACGCCCGACCCGCGCATCAACGAAGCATTGCAGTGGGCGGAAGTGTCGATCGATCAGATGCAAGTTAAGTATCACGATGAAATCGGCATGGTCGCCGGATATTATGAATCCGCCGATTCCGCTCGTCCGGGATACGCCTGGTTTTTCGGACGCGACACGCTCTGGACCACATACGCCATCAATAGCTACGGAGATTTCGCTCTCACCCGCAGAGCGCTCGATTTTCTGATCCGCCGCCAGCGTGAGGACGGCAAAATCATGCACGAGTATTCGCAATCAGCCGATGCCCTCGACTGGAAAACGACTCCTTATTTCTACGCTGCTGCTGACTCCACTCCATTGTTTGTTATGGCCATGTGGGATTACGTCCGAACCAGCAACGACACGCAATATCTCAAGCACAATTGGGAGGCGGTCCGCAAGGCATACGAATTTACTCGCGCTCACGATTCTGACGACGGCATCTATAACAACACGCAAGGCACCGGTTGGGTCGAATCCTGGCCGCAAGGCATGCCGCATCAGGAAATATATTTGGCTGCTATGGACCAGCAATCCGCGGCAGCAATGTCTCGCTTAGCCGCGCTGATGAATGACAGCGGCCTTTCAACCGAGGCGGGCAAGAAAGCCGCCGATATCGCGGCAAAGATCGAATCAGAGTACTACGAGAGTTCAGACAAGTTCTATGCGTTCAGCCGAAATACCGATGGCTCGCTGGATCGCACTGCCAGTGTCTATCCATCCGTCGCCTGGTGGGACGGAACGCTTGCGCTCAAGAACGCCGGTCCGATGCTCACGCGCTGGGCTTCGAATGAGTTCTCGACCGACTGGGGCACCCGAGACATCAGCGCCAAGACCTCATTTTTCGATCCCATCAGTTATCACCAGGGTTCCATCTGGCCCTTGTTCACGGGCTGGGTATCGCTCGCCGAGTATCGCGCCGGCAGACCGTTGTCGGCCTACGCGCATCTGATGCAAAATACAAATTTGACTTGGGCGCAAGATCTGGGATCTGTGACCGAACTGCTCTCCGGCGAATTTTTCCAGCCGCTCGGTCGTAGCAGCTCGCATCAGATGTGGTCATCGGCTATGGTGATCGCGCCCATGCTCAGCGGGTTATTTGGTCTGGATTGGGACGCGCCGAATCATACCCTCAGACTCGCGCCGCACTTGCCGGCGGATTGGGATCACGCCCATCTCCACAATGTGTCGTTAGGTTCCGCGAGTCTGGATATCGATTATCAGCGCAATGGCGGCCGCTTGCTCGTGACCGCGAAAACCAGCCAGCCCGAGGTGCTCTGCTTAACGGGACAAACCGCTGCCCCAACGCAGTGCAAGGAAGCCGCAGCGGCCCAGCATGCTCTCGCGATACCACTGCCACCGGTTGAGCTGTCGATTCCCACAAACGTCCCCGGCGAAGGTTCAGAGACAACTCAGATTAAAGTCTTAACGGAAAACTCTTCCGCAAGACAGGCCGTCTTCTCATTCGAAGCGCCCGGCGGCTCAACTTACGATCTGCCGCTGCGTCTCAATCATCCGAACGTCTCAGCACAAGGCGCCGAGATCCGCGGTGGCAAGCTGCACATCCAATTCCCAGAGGGGACGGGATATCAAAACAAAACAGTCACATTTGTGTGGTAAGCCATGAGAAGTTTCTGGAGGGGCGCTACTGAGGAACCGGCAAGATATAAACCCGGCGCTACTCACTTCAATAGTCGTAGTGTGGCCCCGTATCTGGCGGTGTGATTCCTTTCAATTCTAAGTAGATTTCGGCTTTCCCAAGCAAATGGGTGGAATGTGCGTATCCCTCCCAGAAGATGTCGAATTTCGTTGCTGGATGGCCCTTGAAGCCTCGTGCGGACATCGCGAATAAGTCTGCATCATTCATCTGTTTCAATCCATCGATGCAGTAGTCATAGGCCATTGTCAAACTCGTGAGGATCCCCTTCTTGGTCGAGTCCATGGGCCGGTCGAATGCGGACTGGAACCGCTCCGGCGCTCGCGTGCCAAGCGCGATAGAGCAAGCTAGAACATTCAAAAGCGCGATTCCCCCCATCTCACCACCGAATTCCCCTTCAGCAAGGGGCGGTTTGAACGAATAAGCGTCTTCCGGCATAGCCTGGGCAACTGCGAGCGACAGGTCCTTCGATCGCTGCCAATGCTTAACAAGATCGTTGACTAGAGTCTTGCTTGCGTCTTCCGCATAAAGCGCGTGGCTTACGAAAAAGCTCAGCACGCAGAGAACAGCGAATTTCATATAGATTCCTCTCGCATCGGCA
Source organism: uncultured Acidobacteriaceae bacterium (assembly GCA_963758245.1). GTDB lineage: Bacteria > Acidobacteriota > Terriglobia > Bryobacterales > Bryobacteraceae > Bog-105. The sequence continues at coordinate 118,346 of CAVWUV010000012.1, forward strand.
GCCACCATTTGACAACCGCCCTGCTTCTACAATACTGGCTAACCCGCGCGCGTTATTTCCGCGTTCCCGATTCGTGCTCCTGCTCCTGCTTAAGCAATTCTTCGTGAAAATCTCGCTCTGATTCATCGACGTATCTTCTCATCTCCCCCGGATCGACGAATGCCTCTTTGCGTCCACTTTTAAGCGCGGCCAACTTCTCGTCCAGGTGGAAGAAACTCCCATGTGGCCCAAGGAAAACGTCGCAGGGCAGATTTCTGAGCTTGACGAAACTCTGCTCATAATCGGAAACGATGTTCGGATACGCGCGATTGTTCACAAGCCGATTGCCGGCAACGGTAGTACTGCAATAAAAGACAACCTGATATGCTCTACCGCGGTCTGTCCCAGTCATGCTCCAGGTAGTGCAGCCTTTCGTATGGCCGGGCGTGAGATGCGCCGTCAACACCGTACCGCCGAGTTGAACCGTCTCATTGTCGCGGATGATGCGATCTACTTCGACGGGCGGAAACGACCGAACTTTATCGAAACAATTCAGTTGCCAGCCGCCATTGCAACGCGTGCTGTCGCGCTCGCTTGCAATCATCTTTGCTCCCGAGAGTCTCTTGAGCCCGGTGAGCCCGCCACAGTGATCGTAATGGGCGTGGCTGTTCAGCAAAAGCTTCACATCAGAGACATGAAACCCAAGGTCGGAAATGCTCCTTTCGACAAGTGGCGCCGTTTCAGCGAAACCTCCGTCCAGCAAGATGGCACCGCTTGGAGTCGCGATAAGAAATACGGCCACTCCTTCAACACCCACGTAATAGACATTGCCGATTATGCGGAATGGCTTGACCGGCTTATTCCACGCCGCCCGTTGTTCCGGGCTCATTTGGGCAACGAGCGGGCGACCGACGATCAGGAGCGCAAGCATCGCCACCGCAGCGAGCGCACAACGGGAGTGTCCTCTCATTCAGATCGCAACGTGAGCGCCGGATCCACTCGGGTCGCGCTCCGCGATGGCACATAGCAAGCGATTATCCCGACGAAGATCAGGATTCCCACGACGCCCACCAGCGTAACGGGATCGTGTGTAGTGACGCCCCAGATCTGGCTCTGCAGGAAGCGCAGCAGAACGAATGAGGCCAGCAGTCCCATCACAATCCCGATTGCTACAAATCGCATTCCACTGCGGATCACCAGCGCTTGCACATCTGCCGCCGTCGCGCCCAGCGCCAGACGAATCCCCATCTCCCGCTTTCGTTGTGAAACCGTATAGGACAGGATGCTGTACAGTCCGGCGCTCGCAAGGAGAATTCCGAGCGAAGCGAAGACTGAGAAAATCTGCAGCGCGAACCGCGGCTTCGCATACGCCTCATTTTCGAGACCCTCTTCCATCGTGCGCATGTGTCTCACTACGGTGCTGCCATCGAGCGTAAGCGCGGCGCCTTCTACCGTCTTGGCTAGAGTTTCAGGATCACCAGCCGTTCGCAGGATCAAGCCGAAACCTCCCAATCCCGACACCGTGTAGGGAATGTATGCTTCAGGCGTGACTGGCCGGCGCAGACCGCGGTTCTTGAAGTTTGCCGTCACACCGGCAATCGTGAACCATGCATCTGTGAGAGGTTCGGGCAAATGCAACAGCGTGGTCACCTGAAGCCGTTTTCCAATCGGGTCCTCGCCATTGAAGAATTTATCGACGAGCGCCTGGTTCACGATCGCGACTCTATGCTTCCCAATAACGTCCGTCTCGGTCAGATTCCGCCCGCGCAACAAGGGCACCCGAAGCGCGCGAAAGAGGTCCGGATCGATCATTGCGAACTGACCCTCCGATTGTTGCGAATGCGATTTGCCGGGGACCGCGAACTCCATCGCAGCGCCTCCGAAGGGTAAGAAGTCTGTCGTGGTAGCCACATCGAGAACACCCGGCAAGCCGCGAAGCTCGCTGGTCAACTCGCGTTCGAAGCGCGCCTGCTGCTCCACCGTCCGGTGTCCTTTTTGGAAGATCTCCGCAGTTAACAGATGTTGAGGGTTCAGCCCGAGTGCCACCGCTCGTTCTCGCAGAAAGCTGCGTATCATCACGCCCGCGCCTGCCAGAAGCACAAGCGAAATGGCGACTTCGCAAACAATCAACCCATTCCGTATCTGTCCTCGCCTGAAATCGCTGTGTTCACGGCCTCCGGCCTTCAGCCCCTCGCTTGCGTTACGCCGCAAGGCGAGAGCGGGAACTAGCCCGAAGAATAATGCCGTGCATACCGCCACGGCAATCGTTGCGACCAGGACATGTACATTGAGGCCGATCACCGCTTCCTCCGGGAACGTATCTCGCGGCAGCACGGCAACCAAAACCTTCAGACCTCCCCAGGCAAACATGCATCCCGCCGCCGCGCCAAGAAAGGCAAGCGCCAGGCTCTCCACAAAAAGCTGCCTCGCCACTCGCCACCATCCCGCACCCAAACTGCTGCGGATGGCAAACTCTCTCTCGCGAGCGCTTGCCCTCGCTAAAAGAAGGTTGGCAACGTTCGCGCACGCAATTAGCAGCAACAGTCCCACCGCCGCAAGTAACGTGAATAGAGTTCGCTCGAATTTGCCGACCGATGAATCCGCGAACGTCTGCAGACTTGCATTGAACTTGCTTGGATACAGATTCGGGCGATAAACACGCGCCAGATGCTCGGCGAGGATTTGGATTTGGGGATCAGCCGTTTTGACGGTCAGCCCCGGCTTGAGTCGCCCGAGCAGATAAAACCAGGGAGGCGCGACGCCGGCATCCCGCCTGAGCTGAGCCGGTATCCAAACGTCTGCCGACCAGAAGATAAACCGGGGCGGCATCACCCCGATCACCGTAGTCGGTATTCCATCCAAAGTTAGAGTTTTTCCGACTACATGGCGATCTCCCGCAAACCGGCTCTGCCAGAAGCCGTAACTCATTACGCATACGGGCGGTGCGCCAGGCCTTAAATCAGACGGAGTGGCGAACCGCCCGATCAATGGCGCAACCCCGAGAAACTGGAACGCGTTCCCTGTTACCAAAGGGGCATTGACCGACTCAGGCGTTCCTCCCGTCGTCCATAAGGACCGGCTGATTCCGACGCCCATGACATTATCGAAAACTCGGTTCTGTTCCCGGTAATCCAGGAACTCCGCTGCCGGAAACATGCTCCTGCCGCCAGCCTCGCTACTCGATGATGAATCATGAATAACGATGGACACCAAACGGTTTTGATCCGCATAAGGGAATGGCTCCAGGAGAACGTTGTCAATGACGCTGAACATCGCCGTTGTTGCACCAACGCCAAGCGCCAGCGTCACAACAGCCACGCTCGTGAATCCAGGATGATCGCGGAGAACTCGTCCGGCAAACTTTAGATCAAGCCACAAACTCTCAAGCCACGCAAAGCTCCAGACATCCCGTGCAGCCTCTTTCAGAGATGTGCGGTTCCCGAATTGGCGCTCGGCCGTAGCTGCCGCAGAGTGCGGAGCCATTCCCGCTTCCCGCAGCTTGCCGGCGCGCAGCTCCGCATGTAAGCGCATCTCTTCATCGATCTCCTCCATCCGCTTATCTCTCCGAAAGAGAAAGACGACACGCCGCAAAAGTTCATCTATCCGCATTCCGATCTCCTAAGCAGGTTGAATAATCCGATGAATAGCCGCGCTGACGCGACCGTACCGCGCTAACTCTTGCTCGAGTTGCTTTCGTCCGGCACGGGTCAGCCGGTAATATCGCGCGCGCCGGTTCTCCTGCGTCTTCCCCCATTCGCCGCTCAACCAGCCTTTCAGAAGCATCCGCTGAAGTGCGGGATACAGCGAACCTTCATCAACGCGCAGGATATCCTCGGATCTCTGCTGAATCGCGCTCGCGATTTCGAACCCATGCAATTCTGTGCCGGAGCTGAGAGTCTTCAGGATCAGCATGTCCAGAGTGCCTGGCGGTATTTCGTCGCGGGTCGTGGCAAACGGCATGACATAGATATTCTATGTCATCAGAATTCTACGGAGCAGATCTATTTCGCGAGTGAGTAATAAGAATACGTGTACGCCCAGGTAAATTCTTTCCCTGGTTGGATGGACATGCTGATGAAAGGCTCCATGGCGAGAACGGAACGGATGGACCAAAGATTCTCGCCAGTCAAGGGCTGATCGCCCGTTACTTTCATGCCGGCCCGCAGCTTGCTGTTTTCGATTCGGATGTTGTAATCGGCAGGCGTGCGGCCGAATCCCGAAAAAATGCCGAATACGGTGTCGCGGCCCTCGAGAAGCTTGAGAAAAGCGATCTGGTTTTCGCGTATTTCGGCCAGTTCCGGATTGAGCGGGTGTTCGGTTTTCAAAGGGAAGGGCACAGTGATGACGAAATCAGGACCAATCGGCTGTTTATCCAGCACCAGGAAATTGTGATCGTAGACGCTGGTTTGAATGGGACGCGCCCCGGTATTTTTGAGGCTGTGCCCGAGGACCATTTCGGGTTTGGCATTGCTTAGCCGGATGGTCTTCGTGTATACATACCCGTAGCCGGAGCTAGGATCGGTCAGCTGCTGCGTGAACTCGATTGAATCCGGTTTGCTCCGAACCGTCCATTTGCCAGGATCGACGATCTCATAAAGGCGATACGGGCTGTAATCCTTCTGGTCAGGCCGGCGAAGCACGCCGACGCCGATTTTTATGAACGTTCCGCCAGGTTTGGCCTCGTCGTATCCCAGAGCTTTCTTATCCGAGGAAAACTCTTCGACTGGACCGGTAATCGCACTGCAAGGACCGGCGATAATATCGGATCCGTCGTAGATGAAGTCGCTAACCTTGGAGTCCGTCTTCGTGAACCACGGACCGTAGTAGTTGTGACCGCCGTATTCGAGGCTGCTAATGACGCCCGACCAATCGAATCTCGTACCGCGATAATAGCCGTTCTGCGGATCGGGCAAGTAGAGCTCAACGCGAAGAAGTCCATTGGAGATCTGGGTGGGGCGCGGCATCGCAGTTTGCGCACTCATCACCGGGAGTAACGATAACGCGAGAAGGAGGAGTCCCCCGCACCGCGGACTCAATAAAGCCCACGGGCCGCTATTTGCTGTCGCAGTGGTATCGAGCCGATCCGAAAAACGGATGCAAGTCAGAGCTACGTCCGGTTATCCGGAGCAATAAGAGGGGTTTCCGCTTCGTGCGCTTCCGGCAAGGGCGATTCCGACTCCAGCTCAGTCGAAGACTCAACGTTCGAAGGATTGGAGTCAGTTTCACCCGGGTGACGCCGCCCTTGGCGGCGATCCAGTTTTAGCTGCCGCTTCTCGCGACGGGCGGCCTCTTTCTGACGTTTTTGGAATGAACCGCGAGCTGCCATTCAAACCTCCCTTTCCTGTCACTACTCGACCCGCGCGGGGCGTTGCCGGGCGGTTATATAGATGATTACCAGCGCGACTTCTTAAACCCTCCGCCATGACCACCACGACCGCCACCGCGAGGACTATCCGTCTTCGGGCGCGCTTCGTTCACGTTCAATGTTCTGCCGTGCAAATCAGTACCGTTCAACGCTGAAATAGCGCTTTCGGCTTCCGAGCGGTTCGACATTTCGACGAAAGCAAAGCCGCGGGGCTGGCCGGTGGCGCGATCCGTCACCACGTTCACGCGTTCCACCGCGCCATATTGAGAGAAGATCGACGTGAGATCGTCTTGAGTTGTTTGGAAACTTAGATTTCCAACGAATACGTTTGTCATTCGGGCTCCTTGTTGCTGAAATCGTCACACAAGCAGCCAGGGCCAATAGATAAGTTATTCAAAAAGCGCAGCCGCAGGTACCGACATGTTTATAGTAACACGTTCCAATGGTGGTGGTACGGCTTGCGTGAAGTGCGCATTCTGACGCCCTCGCTCAGTACGCGATAAACTGGATGTTCGTGTCGCGTTATCGCATTCACCGGCTGAAAGATGTACCGCGGGAAAATTTTCGCTGGGCCGCTCACACCAGCGGTCTGGCGATAGTGAAGGCTAAAGATTACCAGCTCGACGGAGAAATAGACGCGGCTACGCCTTATGCAGCCTGGAAAATACTTGCGGCGGAAGGCCGCGAGCTTCGGCCCGGCGATCTGCTTGAAAGAAATGACGCCGAGGGCAATCCAAGTGACTTACAAGCAGGCGACTTACAAATTATCAAATACATCGGCTTCGAGCCCGCGAAATGGTTTGTACCCGAACCACAGCCTGACTGCAACCGTTTGTCTATCGACAACGGTGATGCGGTCCAACTCGACTCCGCGCTACCCGCAATGAGTGGATCTGCTGTAAATCGAGTTAAGAACCATGATTCAAATTCCGAAAACCCCTGAGTGGGGGCTTTTCGCGCTTGTCAGCTATATTCCGGATCCGCTTGGATCCTTTCTCGATGAGCTTCGGCAAGCTTTGCCGGGCGGGGACAATGCGCGACCTCACATTACGATTCTTCCGCCCCGGCCCTTGAAGCTCCCGGTGGAAGCCGCTTCAAAGCAAGCTCGTAAGATCTTACGCGCGTTCCCCGCCTTTGAGGTGGAACTGTCCAGAGTTCGTTGCTTCTCTGGAACCAACTTTCTATATCTCGATGTTGGCGAAGGCAGTTCTCTTCTCCATAAACTTCATGACGCCCTGAATACCGGCGATCTGGAGGATGTGGAAGAGCTCGGATTCCGGCCCCATCTCACGCTGGGAGGGCCCGTGATGCCGGGGAAGCTGGATGCAACTCAACAGCAGGCCGAGGCAGCTTGGCGCTCGGTTGCCCATTCGCGACGCTTCACAATCTGTGATGTAGCAGGACTGTGGCTTAGTCCAACCGGCCCGCAAGGCGAATGGCATCGCCTATGGTCGCATCATCTGCGTACAAGCAGCACCGGACCGCTCAGACTGGCTCCGGCCGCTGTCACGACCCAAAGATTGTGAGCTGTGCGCCATCTTCGCCGGCGGCAGTTTTTATCCGTCTCCCGCGTGAAATGCCGGATCTCGCCACTACGCCTCGCAGTTCGGTTCCGGTTAACGCCTCCCGGGGAATGAAGACGCGCTGGCGGCTTGCCCCTGTCCGCGGCGGAGTGATGAAATAGCCGGCTGGCGGCCAATCCAGCAGGTTGTGTGATAGGATGCCGTCCAGACGGTCCCCATCCCGAAAGCTAAACCTGGTCCAAAGGCCAGGCACTTTGGGCCGCCGCTCGAACAGGTTGTGCTCCGTAAACAGGTCCGCCCGCCCGGTTTCCGAGACAAAGCATAGCGCCTTCACCTCGCTATAAGGGACGTTTTGCAGGCTTCCGCCCAACGTAATCAGCTCGATATGGCTTTCCAGCAGGTACGCGCCGGGATTCACGATCGCTTCTAAGGGCTGGCGGTCGAAGCGGTATAGAAGGACTCGTTTGGCGGTACTAGAAGGCAAGATGGGAGCGAAATGTTACTTTGTTTCAAACAATTTCGCGGATATTGTATCATTGACAGAATGGCAGAAAGGGCATCATTCGAGCAACGAATGCGGTCTTATCTCCACTTTTGCCGGACCGAAAAGGGTTTGGCGCAAAACAGCCTGGACTCGTATCGCAGCGACCTGAGCCGATTCAGGGAGTTTTTGAAACCGACTACGGCGGACATGGGGACAGTTACCCTCGATACTTTACGGTCTTACCTCGATCAATTGCGCGCTGCCGGCCTGTCGAACCGCTCGATCGCCAGGCAGGTCACAAGCCTTCGCGGGTTTTTCGGCTTTTTAGTCGAAGAAGAGGAAATCTCCGCCAACCCGGCTGAACTTCTGGTCGCCCCAAAAATCGGGTCGTCTCTGCCTAAATACCTGGATTATCAGAGCGTGGACCAGCTTCTCCAGTCGCCCAAGGAAGTGTCCTCGACCGGGCTTCGCGATCGCGCAATGTTGGAACTTCTCTACGCAACGGGGCTGCGAGTGAGTGAGTTAATAAAACTCCGCGTTTCGGATCTGGACGAATTCGGCGGGACCGTGCGGCCATAGGAAAGGAAACAAACAACGTTTGGTTCCGGTCGGCAAAGAAGCTTTGGAATCCATCCAGCGATACCGGGCCGGGTTGCGGCCACTCCTGCTGAAAGGGCGCGTCAGTCCTTATCTTTTCGTCACGCGGCGGGGAACGCCGATGACCCGGCAGGGATTTTGGAAGCTGCTTCGGAATCATGGCAAATCGGTTGGCATTTTCCGCAGGCTCAGTCCGCACGTGGTGCGACATACGTTCGCCACGCACTTGCTGGAGGGCGGCGCAGATCTTCGCAGCGTGCAGACGATGCTCGGTCACGTCGACATCGGCACTACACAAATCTATACGCACGTAATGCGGTCGCGTCTGCGACAAACCATCGACCAACACCATCCGCGAGCCGGGCGAAAGCGGGTTCTAGCGCGCCGCGCGACTTCCTCACGAGGAGCTGAGAAGCAATGAGCGACTACATGTTCATGCTTGAAAGTCACCTGAATGGCGGGCAAAGCAGGGCCGTCGCGGAAGTTCGCGACGCCGCTGAGAAAGCCAACCTGAACCTATTCCTTACGGGGGGGGCAATGCGCGACATGATGGGGGCTTCCCCATTCGGGACCTCGACTTCACAGTGGAAGGCGGGGGCGTCAAGTTCGCCAAGTCCGTGGCCCAGAAGGCAGAGGCCGAGGTGCTCTCCGCGGACGATAACCGGAAATCCGTCGAGCTGCGCTTTCCCGGCAATGTAACCGCAAGCATTTCCGTGGCGCGTCAGGAGAAGTACTCCAAACCCGGCGGAAAGCCTCAGGTCCAGCCCGCCACCATTCATGAAGATCTGCGCGGCCGTGACTTTACTGTAAATGCCATCGCGCTCTCGTTGGGCAAGGCATCTCGAGGTCTACTTTTGGATCCGACCAACGGACTCGGTGATCTGAGCCGTAAGGAACTGCGAGCGGTGACGAATTATACGCTTTACGACGATCCTTCACGGATTGTGCGTATGATCCGGTTGCGTGCCAGACTTGCGTTCGCGATCGACGAGCGCACGATGAATCAATACCGGAACGTCCGTGAGGCAAAGCTCGAGACAAAGATTTCCCCCGGCGACCTGGAGCGCGAACTGCACCAGATCGCCATCGATCCGTTGCCCGGTGAGATTTTGAAAGCTCTCGAAGATGAGAACCTGCTGTATTTGATCTTGCCGTCGCTATCCGGCCCGAAATTGAACCTGCAAGGCTTCCAGAAACTTCAAAAGGCCCGGCAATCTCTGCCCTTCGGCATCGATATTCAAACTAACGCATATTCGCTGTTCCTGTTCTTGCTTCTGGAGAAGCTTACGGCCAAAGAGCGCTCCCAGTTAGTGAAATCGGTAGGGATTCCCAGAGCAGATTTGGAAGCCGCCACAAAGTTGGAGAGCAGGGCAGCCAAGGTCGAGAAAGAACTTGCTACGGCTAATCTGCAGCGCCCCTCCGCACTTTACGCCATTCTGTCGAAAGTCCCAGGCGAGATTCTTTTGTTCCTCCTGATGCGCTCCGGACAACGGCTGGTTCTCGACCGGGTCAAGAATTACTTGCAGAAATATCTTCCAGCCGCTCAGGAAATATCAGAGAAGGAAATCACGGAGCAGGGTGCCCAGCCGGGAACGCCGAAATTCGCCAAGCTGCAGCAAAAGATGATTGCCGCGCGTTTAGACGCCCGTCCCAAGAAGGTGGTGATCGAAGAACCGCTCCTCCGCCCCCGCCGGGTCCTGGCCGACGGTCCGCCAGTTTCGGCCGCTAAAGCATTCACCCCTACTCCATCAAGATAGTTCCATTTTCTGTGCGCGTCTGCGATGTCTAGTAAGCAGATGGACAAGGTGCTATCTCCCTCGCCCAACGAGCAGGCAAAGCTGGCCAGCCAGTTCTTGCGCGGCAGTATTGCGGAGGAACTCCAGAATTCTGAGAGTCTCTTTTCAAAGCCCGCCACCGGCATCCTTAAGTTCCACGGTATCTATCAGCAGGACGATCGCGACCTGCGCAAATCGGGGGAAAAGCAGTATTCCGCAATGGTGCGGGTTGGTGTTCCTGGTGGGGTTCTCACGCCGGATCAGTACCTGGCGTTGGACCATTTAGCGGATCTTGGCGATGGTACATTGCGCATCACAACGCGCCAGGATATTCAGTATCATTATGTTGCGAAGCAGCGGGTATGGGAGTTGATCCATGGAATCAACGCGAGCTATTTAACCACCTTGGCAGCTTGCGGCGACGTGGTGCGGAATGTCGTTTCCTGTCCAGCGCCTTTCGAAAGCGATCAGCGGCGGGAACTTTATCCTACAGTAAAGTTCATCTCGCGCAGCCTGAAACCGAAGACAACGGCTTACTATGACGTTTGGGTGAATGGCGAGCGGGCAGTAACCGCGGAAGAGACGGACGAAATAGAGCCTCTCTATGGCGCCACATATCTTCCTCGCAAGTTCAAGGTGGGCTTTGCTTTTCCCGGCGATAATACGACCGACGTTTACGCCAACGATGTGGGCATCGTTCCGCATTACGAAGAGGGTCAATTGACGGGGTTCACGATTTTGGCGGGCGGCGGAATGGGTCAAAGCGCAGGGGTGAAGGCATCCCATCCGCGTCTTGCGGATCCGATCTGCTCCATCGGGCCGGATCCTGAGGAACTGCTCAAAGTGGTTACGGCGGTCGTGACAATCCACAGGGATTTCGGTAATCGCAGCAATCGCCGGCTGGCGCGCCTGAAATATGTGCTGGATGAATGGGGGGTGGAGAAGTTCAAGAGAGAGCTGGAAAGCCGGGTCGGACGCCAGCTCGATCCACCCCGGCAACTTACCTGGACTCGTTCCAACGACTACCTCGGCTGGCACAAACAAGGGCCCGGCGTCTGGTTTGTCGGCGTTCGCGTGGTGAGTGGCCGTGTGAAGGACTTTGACGAAACGGGACGGATCAGAACCGGCATTCGCGCGGTGGTCGAAAAATTTCGACCGGAAGTCGGCTTACCTCTCAGCAAAACCTCTATTTGAGCGGAATTCGCGAGTCCGATCGCGCGGCTGTTTCCGCCATTCTTCACGAGCACGGCATCGCAGAACCTGAGGCGCTGCCTCCCGTTCTCCGTCACGCGATCGCCTGCCCGGCGCTGCCTACGTGCGCCCAGGCGATCACAGAATCCGAGCGAATCATGCCCCAGGTCGTGGCCGAGATTCAGGCGGAGTTAGACACAGTTGGCTTGGCCGATCAGATCGTTCACCTGCGAACCAGCGGATGCCCGAACGGCTGCTCTCGGCCGTACACCGCCGAAATCGGCATTGTCGGCGCGAGCGTCGACATGTACACCATCTATTTAGGTGCCTCGCCCTTGGGAACGCGACTTGGCGCCGTTTTCGCTCAGAACGTGAAGCGAGCGGAGATCCCCAACCGTCTCCGCCCGGTGATCGAGTATTACCGGGACGCACGCCGGACGGGCGAGGGATTCGGGGACTTTTGCCACAGGATCGGGATCGAGGCGCTCCGGCAAATCGCTCTGCCTGCCGCGGCATAAAGCTTTCACAGATTTTCTGCACGGCCACTCAGCCGAGCAGGTTCGACCAGCAGCCAGCCTGCTCAAAGCAGCGAAAACCGTTATCGGTAGGCTTCGCGGCGATGGCGGATGCCGGTCGTCTCGATGGTGTTCTCGTCCTTGGGTTGGAAGAAGACGCGGTAATCGCCGCAACGGAGCCGGAATTCGGTGCGTGGCGGCTTGAGTTTTTTCACGTCGCCGGTGCGGGCGGCCAGATAACGGTCCAGGCAGTGCAGAATCTGCAGGGCCGCTTCCCGGTCGATGCGGCGTAAATCGGCGCGGGCTTCGGGCGACCAGATGACCGCGACACGTTGCGCGTCGCTCACCGCTTGAGGCCGAACTCACGCAGGATATCTTCGTGCGCGATTCCTTCGCCGCGTGCCAGTGACGCTTTGGCCCGGTCCAGGGCTGCCGTTGTTTCGGGCGTGATGTCTTCCTCTTCGACGGGAGCTGTCGCGAGCGAGGCCATTAACGGTTCCAGCATTACTTCGAGCAAACTACGAACGGCGTTCAGCTTGTAATCCGGCAGTAAATCCAGCAGCGCGTGCGCTTCCTGGCGCTCCGGGCTCATGTTCAGTTCCAGGGGATCACCTCGTTTTTGTGCTGAAAGACTGGCGCCGCGCTTCTTGGCGCGAGATGACGCTTTCAACGACAGACCGGATGACCTTTTTCTTCAGGATCAGCCGGGTAACGCTTGGCGAGTACGCTTCCAGGGTAGAAAAGGCAACCGGAGCACATTGACGTCCAAACGTATCATATCTGAGATTTGATAGGTCTTCGCTTCGGAACTCTGTTTCGCTCAGAAACGGAGACACGGAGTACGATTAGAGACAAACGCCCGGCGTTTTACTCTGCCGCGTACACGAATTCGTTCTGACGCCGGATAACTCTCTGAGCCCGCTGGAGATTAGCTCCGGGCTGATCCGGTTCATCACCATCACGACCGTATCGACGTAGTTCTCATCCGGGTTGTACAACCGTAGCTTGCCCACCGAGTCTTGTCTTGGTACAAGGGGCTTCTGCCGAGCTTGAAAGCCACCTGGTTCAGGCCTGCGCGCAAAGTCGGGAACGCTTGCTGCCCATTATTCCAGCCAAAGATATTGTTGTTCCGGTACGCTTTGCCTCCTCCGGACTCTACGACCGAGATGCTGGGCAACAGGCGCCAGTCCAGGTGATTGTCGTCGGCTGCGTGGACGAAGTCATCGGCGAGATAAATAACCGGGCAATGCAGACGGGTAAAGAACCTCTTCAGACGAACCGTTCGCGGATCGGGATTAGCCGGTGCAGCAGGTTTCACCGGTATCGGTTTAGCAGATGCCACCTTTTCTAAGCGCGTGGTGATCGGCAGGATTATGAGGCCCGCGACCAGCATCACCTGCTTCGAGACGGAAGACAGTCTTCTCCGCAGGTATGTATAAACAACGTGCATAGTCATATCCTACCAAATTTATGGAATAAATGTTCCAAGGTCTGTAGAACCTGCTACACTCATCTGGCTTATCGGACTGAGCTTCAGGATTTAATGTTTCTATGAAATTTGGAAGAAATGCTACGTGTGCACTTTTGCGCTTCCCGCAGGAAGACAGCGAACGGAGTTCGTGGAAACGCGAATTTCCGGCCGAACTCGTCAATCAGGTTCACTTGACAGTCGTACTTGCCGGGTTCGATGTTCGATACAGGAACTTGTAGCCAGACGGGCAGTGTTCCGTCTCGATTTTCGTTCAGCCAGTTGCTCGGACCTGGGGGCTTTCGAATACTTCTTGCCATTTTGATACAAAGCCACACTCGCCTCGACGTCCGCACTTCGGAAATTTTCCGGCAAAGTCGCGGGGATCGCCGGATCATACACCTCAACATAAACAAGCATGTTCTGCGCCGGGCGGAAGACTTTCGTGACATTCGGCACCAGCTTCAGGCCGTTATCGATTAGCGGGTTCTCGGCGATCAGTTTTTTGTCGTTCTTCACGCCGGCAACTTGCTGCGCCACCGGCTCACGTTGATTGCTCAAGATGACGGAGCTCACTTTGAGCGCCTTTCCGGCCGCCAAATCGGGAATCGTAAACGGCGTTTCGAAGGTCCCTACTTGCCTTCGCCGTTCTCGCGAGCCACGAATCGCAACTTGTAATTGCCCGGCGTCAACGTCACGCCGGTGTCGTATTGGATGCTCTTTCGAACCACCTGTCCGGCAACGTCCTCAGTGACCTTTAAAGGGATGGTGTCGCGAACAGTCGCTGCGGATCTGCCCCGCGCATCAAAGACTTCCGCGATAAAATCGAGCTCCGTCGCCTGTTTCGAGCCTTTGCCCTTGAAAGCGAGCGCCGAACCCGGAATTTTCACCGAGATAGGCGCGAAATACTTGTCCTTATCCAGCCGGAAGTAATCGACCTCCACCGCGAGCGGCATATCGGTCACCGGATTATCGGAGAGCAGCGCTTGCGAAAGCTGGGCCTCTTTATCGACGTCGCGCATGCGCGCGAAAGTAGTAGGACCATAGTAGCCTTGCCGATAATCCAGCTTGGCTCGAAGGGCGGAAGCCTGGGCGACAGTTTCACCTGGATACGCCGGTAGCGTCCATCTTGCGCAGTGTTCGAGCTCACGTAGGAGAGGACGTAATAGCTGGTCAAATCCTTCTGGACCTGCCTCATTCCTTCGGTCAGATCGTTGGAGTCGAGCAGCGCTTTGCCGCCGGTATCCAAGGCGAGAGTGGCAAGGGTCTCCTGCTGATTGTTGAAGTTCTCTTTGAGCGTTCGCTGTCCCGCGCCGCTGTAGAGGTTGTTACCCGCCGCTCCCTGCTGGGTCGCATCCCCGCCGGGAACCAGGGCTGAAAGGCCGCGTGCATCGATCGGATAAAAGGCGACATTCGCCCGAACTGCCGTGTTCACCGTGGCCCGCAATTGCGACTGGTTATCAACGCCGTTCTTTTGAATTCCGCTCGAGATATAGATCAGCGCCTTCTTTTCCGGATATTGGCCCAGCTTGCGCGCGGCGTCTTCGAGTGCAGCCAGTTTCAGATCCGCGTTGAAGATGTTGAACTCGGTCTCATCCGCGACGAATTGGCCGCTCTGGTCCTGGGCATCGGCGCCCTCATCGGCGAAGGTAGCGTTCTCGCTTGATTCTCCAATCCGGAATTTATTGATGGTGGCAATCAGCAGATCGCGGTCAGAAGTAAAATCCTGAACCGTTTGGAGCTCCGTGCCGAACGTCATAACGGCGACCGTATCGCTGGCCGTCATCTGGTTAGTCAAAAATTTAATGGCCGCTTCCTTTGCGCGGATCTGTTCGGCGGGCTGCATCGAGGAGAAGTCGAACAGCATGACCATTAGGCGGCGATCCTGATATTTGGTCAGCATGGTGGTCTTCAGCGCGGCTTTCTCCGCTTCCGGGTTATAGCCCTTTGGCTGCTCAGGCGGCTGCGCTTCGGCTTCGTTCAAAGGCGGCAGACTTTTGTTGTTCAACCGTTGCAGATCGACGGCTTGCAACTTCTGCAGCTTGCCGTCTTCGTAAAGGTCGAAATCATCTTTGGTCAGGTTTTCGATTGGCTTCCCATTGCGATCGAGAACCGTGACATTCACGATGACGACATTGGTGGTGGTCGAGAATGTCGGCCTTTGCTGCGGCGTCATTGGCTGCGCAGCCAGAAGAACTGCTAAGATCCGCGCTACCATTTTCAAAACCGGAACCTCACGACAGCATCCATTGTGCGCATTGCTCCGGCCGCGCTGGGCAGACCGTAGTTGACGGCGTTTACAACCGTATAGAGGTTCGTGTAGTTCACGTGATTCAAAACGTTGTTTGATTCCACGCGAAACTCCAGACGCCGCCGCTCACTGAACGTGAATGAGCGCGCAAACGCAAGGTTGAGATTGAAGAGACCCGGACCGGGGATAGTGTTCCTTCCAGCATCTCCATACACGCCCGGAGGGGGCGTTGTAAACGCATCCAGATTGAAGAAACCGCTGCTCGTTTCGATCGGCTGTCCCGTGGCTTCCGCTCGCCCGCTGCCGATTCCGCCGGTTTGCGCGAGCTGCTGCGTATTGCCCAGCACGCGTGCGGTCAGCGGATTGCCGGTCTGGGCGGTGATGGAGCCACTCAGCTGCCAATCTTTCAACAGCCGTCCAACTTTGCTGTCCGCCGCGATTCGCGAGCCGGGACCCGCTATCGGCGAGGTCCAGACGAAGCTGGCCTGCAGCTCGTGCCGGACATCGAAGCTCGAGAGTCCCCGCTCGGCCGCGATATCGAGCCAGTTCTGCGCCACCGTGTTTCCCGCTCCGCCGAAGGTCGAAGAATCGTCAATCGATTTCGCGAATTGATAAAAGATGTTAAACGACAGTCCCTTGTTGAATCGGCGCACAGCGCGGACCTGCAATGCGTTGAAGATCGAATTGCCGACCGGCTCATCGTACGTGAAACCGACGGCGTCCCCTAATTGGTTGCGCTCGAAGAGCTGAAGCGGACTTCCGGGAGGGGGCTCATTCGGCAGTATTCGGACATCCAGATGCGTTCCTTTGGTCCCCATGTAACCCGCTTCCACAAAAAAGCCACCCGCAAAATCGTGCTGAATCGTTGCGTTCCATGTTCCCGCATAGGGCGTTCGGTAATAGCGGTCAACCGCGAACGTATTTGTAATGTCCCGCGGAGAAGTTGTCAAGAAGCCTTTCTCGAGAGTCAAAACGTCATTCACACTTGTGTTCACAGCGTTCGAAGTGGCAAATGGAGGCTGCTGCGCCAACTGCTCGGCGAGCTGAATATAAGCTTGCTCGTTGTAGTAGATTCCGTAGCCGGCGCGGACAACTGTCGATCTCTTGGTCCACGGCAGCTTCCAGGCAAGCGCAACGCGCGGTGACAAGTTTTCATGGTCGGGATTAATCAGGCCGCTCGGAAACGTGCCGGTGTAAAGGCCGGCCTGATTCGGCGTGACCACAGAGACATTCGTGAAACCAGGAGCGATGTCAAGATTGGCCATGTGCCCATACTTCTCAGTCCACGGCGAGAAGAATTCGTAACGGCCTCCCAGGATCAGGGTGAAATTGGGACGCATCTTCCATTCATCCTGCGCATAGCCCACCCACTGATTTTGCAGAAAGTAGTTACTGGTGTCCCCATATCGGATGGAGCTTGATTGCGGCAATCCCAGCAGAAAATCAGCCAAGTCATAGCCTGTTCCTGTGAGCGGCTGGCCGGTAGAGCTGAGTTCGCTCGTCGCAATTCCCGTAAAGCTGAACGTCCCTCGCC
The DNA here is from genome assembly GCA_963758245.1 of uncultured Acidobacteriaceae bacterium. GTDB lineage: Bacteria > Acidobacteriota > Terriglobia > Bryobacterales > Bryobacteraceae > Bog-105. Next base: position 135,028 of record CAVWUV010000012.1, read on the forward strand.
CGTTCGGATCGGTGCGCGTACTCAAATCCGCTCTCGTATAGCTCACCCCAAATGTGAGACTATGCACGCCTTTCAAGATGTTGACGCTTTCCGTTCCGGACTGCGTCTGATTGCGCGTGAGTGTAGCGATCGAATCGCTGAGCGTGGCGAAGTTGGTGAAGTTCAATGTTGGCGGACCATAATCGAGAGGATTCGATGAAATACCCGGGATGCCGAGCTGCGCGGCTACATCCGGCAGCAGAGAGAAATAAGGGATGATGTCGCTGTAACTGCGGTTGAATCTCACTTGCGCGTTGCTGATGGCGTTTGAGCTGATATTGCGCGTCCATTGCAGTTGAGCATTCAGCCCGTAGCCGTTCGTGGAATCGGAATAACCGAACGGCTGCGCAGTCGCGCCATTCCGGTCCTGGTATTGAAAGTTCAGCGACAGCCGGTCCTTTTTCGTGATGTTTCGCTGAATCCTGACGCCGATATTATCGGAGTTGGAGGCCTGGGCCGTTTCGAATTGATAGTTATTTGCGTTCCCCGGCTCATTCGGGAGCGGATAGTACCTGAGCAAACCCAGTCGCGATCGGATTGAGCAAATTGCTGGGGATAATGTTGTCAACGAATGGCTGGCGGGTGGTCGGATTGAAAATCGTTATGGGAACACTCGTTGCGGACGTTCCGAGCGACTGTGTCGCTTGTGAGAAATCACCCCGTCTTTCCGCTGCAGTCGGAACAGTCTCAGTAAACAACTCGGGATTCCTCGCGCGCGTGCCGAAATAGGTGATGAAGAACTGCGTGCTCGGGTCCTTCACAATTTTCGGAATCACCAGCGGACCGCCTACGATAAAACTGAACCGGCTCTGCGCGTATGCGGCCTGGGGAATATCGAGACCGTTTATCGAAAAAGGTTTGGCATTTAATGCGGAGTTTTGCAGAGTGAACGAAGCTTGGCCGTGAATCTGTTGATTTCGGCGTCTGCGGTTGCCGAATGTTGCCCCGGCAGTTTGCCCCGGCCGCCGGCCGCCAAAGCCGCCGCGACCGAAACCTCCGCCCCCACCTCTGCCCCCAAACCCTCCTCCGCCGGGCGCGCCGCCGCCTCCGAATCCTGGCGCATTGGGGTTCCCAAACGCGCCACCCGGACCTTCGAGCCCGTTCGGCGCCTTGCCCCATGAATCTCATGTCCGGTCCCGAATCGGCTTGATTGCCTTGAGCCATCCCTGGGCTGAGGCTGCCCGAGACCAGAAACGATTCGTTGCTGCTTTGGCTGCCGGGGGGTGGCGTAGCGAAACTCTGCTGTTGCGAATTGAGCTCTTTGTCGAGCGCTTGATCGGCCTGTCTGTTGTCCGGGTCCGCCGTTTGTGGAGCCATTAGTAGCTCTGCCCGTCCCATTTGCCGGGACAGTTGCCAACTGCGGCATTGCGTCGCGCGGCATATTGCTGTAATCTCTGCAGCAGAGGCGATTCTTTCAGTTGCAGATTGAAATTGACCGGTCCCTTTGCGCCCGCATAATCGACGTCCTGTTTGAGAGTTTCGAACCCAAACATCTCGACCGTAACGGTCCAGGTTCCGGGAGCAAGTAGCGGAAATCCATAATGGCCGTCCTGATCGGTTACTGTCGAAAGCGTTTGGCCGCCCTGCGTGATGGTTACCGTGGCGCCCGGAATCGGCTGATCGCCGGATTTCACAAAACCGCTCTGGGCGAGCAGTTGGTCACAGGCCGCGCAAAGAAATAGCAATAGAACTGAACTGATTCGAAGCAAGAGAGCTCATGGAAACGATGTCCCGCAGCGGGTCGAGGTTACCCGGTTCCGGTAAGAGATCTCAAAGTTGGTTAGAGCCTTATAATGAAACCGAACAAACATAACTTTTCGCCTCGGCTGCGGCGCGAAGTACGTCAGATCATCTTCGAGCACTTGGATCGGATCTCGGCCGTTTGGCAGGAACATTTTGGGAAAGACCGTGACGAGTAGGACAAAACCAGTTCTAGCCAAGGCGATCAAGACAACCTCCGAAGCCTTGGTTCTGATTACGGAAATGGGACGTGTCTCGGTGCCATGGGAGAAATGCTCGGAACGGCTCGCCCATGCATCTCTGCTAGAGCGGAGCCGGGCAGAACTTTCGCGCTTCTGGTTATGGAATTCACTGGCCGTTGCTCGACGAGGATCTTGCAGTCGGCCCGCTTCTCAGCCAAGCTGGCTGATTTCGCGCCATAAATCCCGCTGCTTTGAGTTTCAGTGTCCCATGCTGGCTAAGAAATCCGGATCTGATAGCTTTAAGCCGATGCCTTTAGACCTGGAAAGTTTACGAACGGAGATGGAGGCTCATCTCGACCAATCTGAGCTGGCAGTTTTTCATGGCTACCATCGCATGATCGATTCGCTGGTTCAAGTGTATTGGGACACAGAGCGGCATCCGGATTTTCGCGAATTTTTGGCCACTGCCCTGAAGGCCGGAGCGAAGCTCGTGGTGTTCCATCAACAGGCGTTTTCGCTGGACGAAATCCATGAAGCACTCGATCAGTTGGAAGACGCCGATTTCACGCGGGAGGAGAAGCGCAATCTGGAAAATCGTCTGCGACAATTGCAGGCTTATGAGGGCTTCACGTGTTCACTGGCGCTTTCCTTCACCGTTGAAGGCCAGGTGTATTCATACGAACTGCATACTGACTGGTATCAATCCCTCAATGACATTCTCGCCGAGCTGGAAGTTTCGCTGGGTGGCGACGAGGAAGACGATGATGAATCGCTTGGCGGGTATTTCTCGAAGAACTGATGGCGAATACCGCTAACGCAGTAGCATGGGTGCGGCCGGCCGCTCATTGGGTATTGCCCGACTCTGCCAAAGCGAGCGGCGTTCAATTACAAGAGAGTCTCGGTTTGCAACCGCTGGTCGCCACCGTTTTAACGAATCGCGGATTCAGCGATCCTGAAGCGGCGCGGAACTTTTTATCTCCGAAGCTCGATGCTCTGCACGACCCGTTGTTGATGCAAGACATGGATCGTGCCGTCACGCGCGTCTGCTCGGCAATTCACGGGCGTGAGCCGATCCTTCTCTATGGCGATTACGACGTAGATGGGACGGCGTCTATCGTTGTGCTCAAGAAAGCGGTGGAGATCCTCGGCGGTCGGGCGGACTTTCACATTCCGCACCGCTTGACGGAAGGTTACGGGATGCGCAGCGAAGTGATAGATCGCGCGGCGCAAGCCGGAGTGCGCCTGATTGTCAGCGTGGATACCGGCATTCGCGCGAACGAGGTAGTGCGGCACGCGAATAGCAAGGGCATGGATGTGATCGTGACAGACCATCACTTGCCTGAAGCTGAATTGCCGCCTGCATTGGCAGTGCTGAATCCGAATCGCCGGGACTGCAATTATCCTGAAAAGAATCTTTGCGGCGCAGCCGTCACTCTCAAGTTAGTGCAGGCGCTTCTCAGCCGTAGCGGGCTGCCGAAGGCGCGCCAATCGGCGCTGCTGGATTCCTTCCTGAAACCCGTGGCAATTGCCACGGTCGCCGATATTGTTCCGCTTACGGGCGAGAATCGCGTGATTGTGCGGCGCGGGTTGTCCGGTCTGCGCCAGGTGCGCAATCTCGGGCTACGGTCGCTTTTGACAGTGGCCGGCTTTGAAGAAGGCGAGTGTCCTTCCGCGCACCAAGTGGCATTCCGGCTCGCTCCCCGCATCAATGCCGCGGGACGCATGGCTACAGCGCGCGATGTGATTGAGTTATTTCTTACCGAGGATCCTGCGCGCGCCTGGGCGTTAGCGGAGCAACTGGACGCACTCAACCGCGAGCGCCAGCAAACGGAGACCGAGATCGTTGAAGCGATCCTGAAGCAATGTGAAGAAGAGACGTTCGCGCCAGACTCACCGGCGATGGTGTTCACAGGGCCGGGCTGGCACCTCGGCGTTTTGGGTATTGCGGCAAGCCGACTGGTCGAGCGCTTCAGCCGACCGGTATTTGTGCTCAGCGATTCGATGATGGGGGGAAGCGGAGATCCTTGTCTTTGTGGATCTGGACGAAGCATTCCAGCATTCCATCTGCTCGAGGCGCTTGAAAGCATGTCCGATTTGTTTATGAAATTTGGCGGACATCGGCAGGCCGCGGGAGTAACGATTCATGTTGCACAGGTTGAAGAATTCCGCCGCCGGTTCAGCAAATTTGCCGGCGGCAAACTAAACGACGACGATTTGCGACCGCAGCACACAGTTGATGCGGAAACGTCTTTTCGGGAATTGACGGAACGGTGCATCCAGCAGATGTTCGCGTTGGGGCCGTTCGGATTCGGCAATCCGTCGCCTATCTTCTATGCGCCGGGCGCGGAAGTAGCCGGCCCGGTAAAAATGTTAAAAGACGGCAAGCACCTGAACGTGCCGCTTCGACATGGCGGGCGGATGCTGTTTTGTAAAGCATGGAATTTTGGAGATCGCAGGGCACTCTTCCAGCCCGGGGCAAAGCTGGATGTGTTGTTTCAAATCGAGGATGATCCAAGCGGCGCGAAGCGGGGATACGGTTCGTGGTGCGTGTCGGTGAAGGATGCGAGGGAAACCTTACAATAGATAGCTGCACTGATTAACCAGGGGCACCTCGCTCGCTTATCCTGACCATATCCAACTCTGGCGCAATCACAGCTTCCTCAAACTCTGGGTAGGCCAAACCATCTCCGAAATTGGATCCCGCATTACACGGGAAGGTCTGCCACTCACCGCCGTTATTGTTCTCGGGGCGACGCCCGCGCAGATGGGCATCCTTTCCGCCACCGGTAGTGCCTCGGTGCTGCTCTTCAGCCTCGCGGCGGGAGTGATCGTCGATCGGATTCGCCGGCGGCCGGTCATGATCATCGCCGATCTCGGTCGCGCCGTGTTGCTGACATCCATTCCGGTCCTGGCCTTGTCGCACTCGCTCTCGATGATCCATCTCATTCTTGTCGCTGCATGCGCGGGCGTGCTCACGGTGCTTTTCGATGTGGCGTATCAGTCTTACCTGCCTTCGCTTGTCGGCTCGGATGATCTTCTCGAAGGCAACCGGCTGTTGAGCATATCGGCGGCGACCGCCGAAATTCTGGGACCTTCCCTGACCGGTATCCTTGTGCAGCTGATTACCGCGCCCATCGCGATCCTTCTGGATGCGCTTTCGTTTATCGCCTCTGCAATCTCCGTCTGGTCAATCCGTCTTCCCGAGCCGGCACCCGCGCCGCGTTCCCGCATATCTCTCCGCGAAGAAATGTGGGAAGGCATGAAAGCGATTCTGGCGCATTCGGCGCTTCGCGCGTTGCTGTTCCGATCCATCACAGCCTTTCTGTCGATGGGATTGGTGTTCAGCTTCTATATCCTCTATGCGATTCGAGTTCTCCACCTGAAGCCGGCGTCGCTAGGGCTTGCAATCGCACTCGGCGGCGCTGGCAGCTTGGCCGGTGGTTTATTAGCCGGACGGCTCTCAAAGCGTTTCCAAATAAAACCTAGTTTCTTTGCAAGCGCCTTTGTCATTGGCTGCGCGCAGTTTTTTATTCCGCTGGCCTCGGTGTTGCCGCGATTCGCCTTGGCGTGTCTTTGTGTTCAGCAATTCTTCGGCGACTGCGCCTGGACCATTTACGTCGTCAACGAGACAACGCTCCGGCAGAGCGTGACGCCGTCCCACCTGCTGGGGCGCGTGAATGCCGCGATGCAGTTTGCTTCCCGAGGCATGCTGTCTATCGGCGCGCTCGCGGGTGGATTTCTCGGCAGCTCTATTGGAATCGCGAATACTCTCTGGGCAGGTGCTGCCGGCGTTTTTCTTTCATTAATTTGGCTGGTTCCATTTATACGGTTGCAAAAGCAAGAATCAGCCTAGCTTTCCCTTAGTGAAACGGTGCGCAAATGCTGCAGGAGGGTTGTGTCCCTGCGTTGCGGCTGCTTTGCGATATGCATCCAGAGCTCTGTTTTTGTCACCGAGTTTCTCGTAAGCCATTCCGATGAGGCATTGGATGAAAGCGTCGTTCTGGTTGGCCTTTTGGAGCTCTTCGAGCGCTGTCTTGTAGTCTCCGGTGTAAAGCGCGACGTAGCCGGTAAGATACGGGAGAAATCTCACCTGCTGCTGATACAGCGCCGGGTCCTTCTGCTGCATGTCATCAAGAATGGATTTTGCGGCAGCCACATGCTTCTCTGCTCCGGGCTTATCGCCTCGCCGCGCGGCGATGCGCGCCTGCCCATGTTCCCAGCGGTAGTCCCAAAGATCCTTGCGACCGGGCGAGAGGTTGGGCTCCTTCAATCCAAGGTCGTGGCCCTTCTTATAGAGTTCATACGCGGTGTTCAGATCACCGCTATCAAGGCACACGCGCGCCGCTTCGTCCTCTGTCTCGCCTTCCTCGTAAAACGCCCTGTCAGGCGCATCCTTCTCCTGGGTTTTCCAGTATTCGGTTACCATGTCCTCGTATTCAGCGGCCTGCTTGCAATTGCCTTCGAAGGCCCAGGACATCGCCATGGCGCGCTGTGCATTAGCCTTAGCGGCAGGCGTGGGCGCGCTATCGATTGCCTTTTGAAAAATGGCGCGAGCCTCCGCTCCCTTCCCCTTGAGGTCGAGCTGCGTTCCCTGTTCGATCAGTTCACTGCCCGGGCCTCCGCGGTTCTGCTGCGCCTGTGCGGAAAGCATTACGATTGCGGAGTAGAAAATGGCTGTGAGCGTGAGGGGAATCGAGCGACGGGCTGTTCTCATGCGAGCGATTATGGCAGACCCGGCGCTATTGCGTGGGAGATCAAAGTGGTTTGACGGCGCACCACTCGAAGAGAAGATCCCATTCGGCGCGCTGGATCTCGAGTGCTGCCTGCTCCTTTTCACTCCCGGACGCCTGGCGCGCTTCGTCACACCACTCGATGAACAGAATGGGATCCCAAGCCGGCTTCAATTTCCAGGGTGCATCGCGGCGCTGCAAGATCTCGGATGCTTGCCGATGCAGATCCGGAAAGATAGGATGCTCGCCGACGCGTCGAAACCAATACGCCGAGTTCGAAGCATCCGGCTCGATGCGGTGCGCGAGAGCGTGCCAGTAGCTGCCTTCGCGAGACGCAATGTCTTGCGACAATTCGTGGCTCTCGTTCCAGCATCCAAGCAAGAGCAATAGCCCGCTCACGGCGGCTTCGGGCGCGCGTGCGCCGGGAAATAACACCGAGGGGCTCGAGCTTAGAATCGCCCGCTGCATCGTCCTGGTTGCAGCTTCCCGTTCTCGTTAAGGGCAGCACATGCGCCGAGTACTTCTGAAGCACCTCGCGCACCGGCTCTGCAAAAGCGTCCAGCTTGAGCGCCATATGGCTCATTCCAGCTTACTCAAGCGCGGCTCCGCAATTCTACGAAAGCTTCATGATTTAATTACCGTGGGGGAAAACAAGATGCGGTCACTAAAGAAAAGCATCGTTGTGAGCTGCCTTGCATGCGCTCTAGGTTCGCTCTGGTGTGCCCGGGCCTTCGCTCAGGAGTCCAAGGAAAGCGCCGATACGTGGTGGAAGCATGCTGTGATCTACGAGATTTATCCACGCAGCTTTCAGGACTCGAACGGCGACGGCGTTGGCGACTTGAACGGGATCACTGAGCGGCTCGATTATCTGAAGGACCTCGGAGTGGATGCGATCTGGATAGCTCCTTGCTACCCTTCGCCGCAAGTGGATTTCGGCTACGACATCTCGGATTATCAGAACATCGATCCGATGTACGGCACGCTGGCCGATTTCGACCGGCTCACGGCCGAGGCAAAGAAGCGCAACATTCGCATCATTATGGATGCGGTCTTGAACCACACTTCCGACAAACATGCGTGGTTCATTGAGTCAGCAAGCTCCCGGACAAACCCGAAGAGCGATTGGTACGTGTGGCGCGACGGCAAAGGTCCAGGCCAGCCACCCAACAACTGGCTAAGCACCTTTGGTCACTCCGCCTGGCAGTTCGAGCCCACAAGGAATCAGTACTATTATCATTACTTCTACATTCAGCAGCCGGACTTGAACTGGCGTAATCCGCAAGTGGAAACGGCGGTGTTTAACATGTTGCGCTTCTGGCTGGATCGCGGCGTCGCCGGGTTCCGCCTGGATGCTATTCCGACGTTGTTCGAAGATCCTTCGCTCAAGGATGAAGAAGTCTTCCCGGGCAAGAACAAGTTTGGCGATCCCAACGAATCCACCAAACTGCAGGAGAATTTGCCCGAAGTACACGGAGTCATCCAGCGCATGCGCGCCATGATCGATACCTATCCGGACGACCGCGTGTTGATTGGCGAAACCTATCTCCCCAACGTGGAGGAATTGGACAAATGGTACGGCGGCGCGAAGCACAACGAACTGCAATTGCCCATGGACATGCAGGTAGGGTTTGAGCCAAAGCTCGATGCAAACGATTTTCGGCAGCGCATTGAGGATGCCGAAACGAAGGTCCACGGTGGCCAGCCGCTGTTTGTCTTTGACAATCACGACAATCCACGCAGCGCATTTCGCTATGGCGATGGCGTACACAACACCGCCATCGACAAGATGCTCGCCACCATTCTCTTTACCACGCGCTCCACCGCCCTGATGTACTACGGCGACGAGATCGAAATGCCGACGACCGTGCCGAAAAGTAAGGCGCAGGTGAAAGATCCCATCGGCATCACGGGCTGGCCGAAAGAGAAGGGCCGCGACGGTGAGCGCACTCCCATGCAGTGGAACGGTTCAACAGCTGCGGGCTTCAGCACGAACCCCAAGACGTGGCTGCCGGTAGCTCCTGATTATAAGCAGGTCAATGTCGAGGTTGAATCAAAAGATCCCGATTCGATGCTGAACTGGTACAAAAAGCTGATCGCTCTTCGTCGCGACAATCCTGCCATTCACGACGGCGAGATGAAAATGCTTGAAACCGGCAATCAGCAGGTGGTGGCGTGGAGCCGAACCGCGCCGGACGGGAAAGTAGTTGTTGTCGCATGCAGCTTCACCGCTCAGCCGCAGGTGGTCTCGCTCGAGAGCGCGCTGGGCGGATCCGGCAAAACAGCGACATCGCTTGCTGCCAGCAGCGGCGCCGGGCAGAAGGGCACAATTAACCTGAACGCGATTTCGCTACCCGCTTATGGCAGCATCGTCGCGGAAGTGCAGTAAGAGTTCATCAGTCGTACCGCAGCGCGACTATTGGATCGACGAGTGTTGCGCGGCGCGCCGGAAGATAAGACGCCGCAACGGCGACCATCACCAGGATTATGGACACAACGAGAAAAGTGAGTGGATCAGTCGCGCTTATTCCAAACAGCATGTCGGATAAAAGCCGGGTAAGGCCGAAAGCAGCCGCCAATCCGATAACGACGCCAACCAGTGCCATTCTCAGACCCTGGCCCAAAACGGGACCGAATATGTCCTTGCGCTGAGCGCCGAGCGCAATGCGGACGCCAATCTCCCGCGTCCGTTGACCCACCACATATGACACGACGCCATAAAGGCCTATCGAGGACAATCCAACCGCGAGAGCCGCAAACACGCCGAGCAAAATCATAGAAAAGCGGCGCGCGGCAAGGGAAGAAGAGATGATGCTGTCCATGGTGTCAGTGCCATACATCACGTGCTCCCCGCTCTTATGCGCGATGTGACGGCGAATAGACTCGACATACCCGAGCGGCGAACCAGCAGTGCGTAGCACAACCCCCATGCCGAGTGGCGCTTGTTTAATATCTTTATCTTGGATTTGCATTACAGACAAGTAGACCTGAGCGCGCAGGGTGTTCTTATCGTCTGAATCGAGACCCCACTGCTTGACGTGTCCGACCACCCCCACAATCTGGGCAGGGGTGTCCCGGCCTTCTAGATTCAGGCGTTTGCCTATCGGATTTTGATTGGGGAAATACTTACGCGCGAAGACGTCATCAATGACGATGACCAGTGGCGAGTGCCCGTCATCCTGCTTCGTCAAAAAGCGGCCGCGGTCCAACGGGATTCGCATCACCTTGAGGTAATCCGGAAGAACCACGTAATCGAGAGACCAGTTCATATCGCTTTGACTCGCCGGCTTGGGCTGGCCGTTGATCCAGAACAACTGCTCGTCGTCTGAGCTCATCGGTGTTGCGCCCCAGGATAGCGAGGCTGCCTGGACGCCAGGAATCGATTCGAGGCTGTCGTTCATCTCCCGAAGAGCGGCACGAATTGCATCCGGACTCCCTGCAGCAGTCGAGGGCGGCAGTGCCAGGCCGAAGAGCAATACGTTGTGCGGGTCAAAGCCCGGACTGACACTCCAAAGACCAGCCAGGCTGCGAATCATAAGCCCTGCGCCAATGAGCAGTACCAGCGCCATAGCTGTCTCGATTACAACGAAAACATCTTGCGCGTGGTGGCGTGTGCCGCTCGCGCCACGGCCACCCTCTTTCAAGGTGTCGTGTACGTTCGGACGCGAGGTTCTGAGCGCCGGCGCAAGACCAAAAAGGATACCCGAAAGCAGGGATATCGCCACGGTGAAGATGAGGACGCGGGCGTCAATGCCGATCTCTTCAGAGCGCGGCAAGGTTTGAGGAAGCAGGCCGAGCGCAGTTTGCGTGCCCCACGCCGCCAGAATCAGCCCGAGCGCGCCGCCTGCGAAAGCGAGCAGAACGCTTTCGGCCAGCAACTGTCGAATCACGCGCCCTTGGCTTGCGCCCAGAGCGGCGCGGATGGCGAATTCACGCGCGCGTCCGGCTGAGCGGGCCAGCAACAGATTCGCGACGTTCACGCATGCGATCAACAGGACGAAAGCCACAGCTCCAAGGAGCACCAGGAGAAAAGGCTTGATCTGCCCCACCATGGCTTCGGTAAGTGAAATGAGCGTCACGCCCGAACCTTTGTCGGCCTCCGGGTAGGCAGCCGCGAGATTTCGCATGATCTGCTGCAGATCGGCGCGAGCTTGCCCGATGCTCACGCCGGGTTTGACCCGACCGATGCCATCTATGCCCCAAGCGGCTTTTCGATCGCGCAATCTGGGGCTATCCATCTGGCCAATAGAAACAAACACGTCATTATCGCGGAAATTCTGAATGGGCAGATGGAAAGTCGGGATCACGCCGGCAACTGTGTAACCGACGCCATCGAGGGTGATCATTTTTCCCAGCACTTCCGGAGACGAGCCGAATTTTCGCTTCCACAAATCCGAGCTGATCAGCGCGACGCGGGGCGCACCTGGTCCATCCTCATCGGGCTTGAACGTGCGGCCTACCACCGGCTTCACGCCGAGAAGGGAGAAGAAGTCAGCAGAAACGGTTTCGGCGCGCAGCAGCTCGGCTTGTCCAACACCAGTAAGGTTGAAGCCGTCCTCGCGATAGACGGCCATGGCTGCGAAGGTCTGGCTCTGGTTGCGTAGATCCACGAAATTCGGGTATGTCAATGAGCCGCGCTCGAAGTTGGGCTTGCTCTGGTAAAACGCCACAAGCTGATCCGCGTGAGGGAACGGCAGAGGATTGAGAAGCACGCCGTTGACCACCGAAAACAGCGCCGTGTTCGCGCCGATGCCGAGCGCCAGCGTGAGAATGGCGATAAGCGTGAAGCCCGGGCTTTTAATCAGCATTCGCGATCCGTAGCGCATATCGTTTAATAGAGTTTCCATGGATTTCACCAGCGCGGCTATGTCTACGATAATTGCAGGCACGCCGTCTACCCATTCATGTGTAATTCCCAGCGCGTTGAAAGGAGAGCAGTTAATTTGCGCATTCGACAGCTCAGCGGGCCAGGTGTGTGTTCGATATTGGGACACGGATGCCCAGCCGGTAGCGGCTCTGGCGAATGAACGTTCGTGAAATCGGCCGGCTGCTGCGAGCTCGCAAGATCTCTTGCGTCGAGCTGGTTGAGCAGACGCTCGCCGACATCGAGAAGCGAGATGTCTTCCGATGCTTGATCACTGTCACGGGACAAGAGGCACTGAGCCAGGCGGCAGAACGCGATAAAGATCTTGCGGCCGGTATCGACCGCGGACCGTTTCATGGAATCCCCACCGCGCATAAGGATCTGTTCTACACGCGAGGCGTTCGCACGACAGGAGGCTCGCTCATCTTCCGCGATTTCGTGCCCGAGTTCGATGCGACCGTAGTCACCAAATTGAGAACGGCCGGCGCGGTCTCCATGGGAAAAGCCAATCTTCACGAACTCGCCTATGGCATTACTTCGAAAAATCCGCATTATGGTTTCGTTCTAAATCCTGTTGATGTAACTCGGATCGCCGGTGGTTCGAGCGGCGGCTCAGCGGCGCTTGTGGCCGGCCGATTTGTTCCTATGTCTCTCGGCACCGACACCGGCGGTTCCATTCGCATTCCGGCTTCGTACTGCGGCATCGTGGGCCTGAAGCCGACTTACGACCGGGTCAGCCGGTGCGGCGTTCTGCCGCTGGCTTTCAGCCTCGATCATGTCGGGCCGCTCGGGTCATGTGTCGAAGATTGCGCTTTGGCGATGAATGCAATCGCGGGCTCCAAAGGCGTCGACTTTAATCTCCCGGTACTGCGGGACCTCCGCGGCGTCCGGGTGGGTGTCCCTGGGAAATTCTTTTTCGATCGCGTCGCCGAAGAAGTAGCGGGGGCCGTGAAGAAGAGCATCTTCGAAATGGAGCGAGGGGGCGCATCAGTTTCTGAAATTCAGGTTCCGAACCTCAGCGATATGAACCTGGCGGCGCGCGTCGTCCAACTTGCGGAAACGGCGGCGCTCTACGCGCATTACACTGAGCCATCGATGTTCGGCGAAGACGTGTGGGCGCTCATCCAGCAAGGCAAGACCATCACGGGTCATGACTACGTCAACGCGCAGCGGTTACGGACTCTCTTCCGCCGCGAATTCCATGCGCTCTGGAAGGAGATCGACCTTCTGGTTACGCCAACAACTCCGATTGCCGCACCGCGTCTCGACCAGACGCGCGTAAAGATCGGGAAGGAAGAGGAAGACACGCGCATGGCGTCAACCCGGCTTGTTCGAGCCATGAACTACATCGGCGAACCTGCGTTATCGATGCCTTGCGGAAAAACGGCCTCCGGCCTGCCCATCGGAATGCAATTGATCAGCCGGCCATTCAGTGAGCCGAGGTTGTTGCAGATTGCGAAAACCATCGAGACGGTTCTCAATTAACCGCCTTTATCGATCGGCAGCCCGGAAGCTTCAATTGCTCGCCAGCCGCCATCGAGGGAGATGATATTTTTGTAGCCCATCTTCTGCAGATTGTCGGTGGCAAGAGCGGAGCGGTATCCGCCGCCGCAATAGAGCACGAGTTTCGTGTCCTTATCTGGAAAGGTTCTTTCAATATCGCGCTCGATGGTGCCCTTGCTAAGGTGAATCGCGCCGGCGGCATGCGCCGCTTGCCACTCGTGATCTTCGCGAACGTCGACAAGCTGCCCGGCTTGGCGAGCTTCACGGAGCCGCTTGTACTCTTCAATATCAATCTCGTGAATGCGCTTCTTCGCTTCATTCACAATCGCCAGAAAACCTTCGCTGTGATGGGTCATTCAATCCTCTCTATCCGGGCGCCGACTGCGGCGAGCTTTTCTTCGATGCGCTCATAGCCTCTATCCATGTGATAGACACGATCGATGATCGTCTCGCCCTGAGCCACCAGCGCGGCTAGAACCAATGAGGCGCTGGCGCGCAAATCCGACGCGAGCACCTGTGCTCCAGTCAGCCGCTCTTCTCCGGCAACAATCGCCTGCCTGCCCTCGATCCGTATATTCGCGCCCATGCGAGCGAGCTCGAGCGCGTGCATAAAGCGGTTTTCAAAGATCGTTTCAGTAACAAAGCTGATGCCGCGCGCGATGGTCATCCACGCCATGTATTGCGCCTGAAGATCGGTGGCGAAGCCGGGATATTCTTCGGTAGTGATATCGATTGCGGTCGGTCTGCCGGAGCAACGAACGCGCAGCACGTCTCCATCTTTCTCGTTCACCTCAGCCCCAGCCTGACGCATCTTGATGATTAACGCGTCGACGTGCTCGGGGATGCAACCCGTCACCAGAACGTCGCCCTCGGAAACAGCGCCGGCGAGCAAAAATGTTCCAGCCTCAATCCGATCCGGAATGATGGCGTGCTCTGCGCCGTACAGGCGCTCGACGCCTTGCACCTTGATGATCGGCGTTCCGGCTCCTTCGATTTTCGCGCCCATTTTGATGAGCAGATCCGCGAGATCTTTTACCTCCGGCTCTCGAGCCGCGTTTCTGATGACAGTTTCGCCTCGGGCCAGCACTGCCGCCATCAGCACATCTTCGGTGCCGGTAACGGTGATGCGGTCGAAGTGAATGTTGCCGCCACGAAGACCATCAGGAGCTTGCGCCTCGACATATCCATACGACTGCTCGAGAGTTGCGCCCAGTTGCTCCAAAGCGGACACATGAAGATTAATCGGACGCGAGCCTATCGCGCATCCGCCGGGCATGGAGACTCGCGCCCGCCCGGTACGGCCAATCAGCGGCCCTAACACGAGGCTCGAAGCACGCATGGTTTTTACGACTTCATACGGCGCTTCGGGCCGATCCAATGAGCCTGCATCAACGCAGACTTTGCCGCCATCGTGCGAGACGCGAGCTCCCGTGTAGGCGAGCAGGTTCTCCATCGTAACAATGTCTTTTACCTGTGGGATACGGCGAAGAGTTACCGGTTCTTCGGTCAGGAGACAGGCAGCGAGCGCGGGCAGAGCCGAGTTCTTGGAGCCGCTCACAGGAAGCTCGCCACTCAAGGGGATGCCGCCGGTAATTTTGAACTTGTCCATGGCTCTCGAGTCACTCGCCCAAAGCGAGGCGCAGGCGTCCTTTGCTGGCCGCGAGCCGCGTTTCTGCTTCGCTGCGGGAGAGCTTGCGTTTGTGCATCAGAATGGCAGTGCGCACAGAACCCGCTGTGTCCAGCAGCCGCGATGCTTCATCATAAGACACGCTCGCTATGGCAGCGATGATACGCCGCGCCCGATCGCTCAGCTTACTGTTCGTCGGCTGCACGTTTACCATGAAGTTTCCATAAACGTAACCCAATCGGATCATCACGCCAGTGCTCAGCATGTTGAGCACGAGCTTGGTTGCGGTCCCAGCGCGCATCCTGGTTGATCCAGTGATGATCTCCGGGCCGGACATAGGAGTGATAGCGATTTCGGCTGCTTCGGCCAGCTCAGAATGTGGCGTGCAACTAAGACCGATGGTCAGTGCACCGATAGAACGCGCGAACTCGATGCCGCCCAGGACGTAGGGCGTTCGACCGCTCGCCGCTATTCCAACCAACACGTCGCCTCCGCTGAATCCTCTCTCCCGCAGGTCTTGCTTCCCTTGCTCCGGGTCGTCCTCCGCTTTTTCTATGGAGTGACGCAAGGCGCGATCGCCACCGGCGATTAATCCTTGCACCAGCTCCGGCGGCGTATTGAAAGTCGGCGGGCATTCGGAAGCGTCGAGCACACCGAGACGCCCGGACGTTCCGGCTCCGATGTAGAAAAGGCGGCCCCCGAGCTCGAGGCGCTTGACGGTTCTATCGACAGCTGTGCCGATATTGGGTATCTCGCGCTCGACCGCCATCGCGACCTCCTGATCGGCGGCGTTGATGACCCGCAGCATCTCGAGAGTGGAGAGGGCATCTATCGAGGTGGAGCTCGGGTTCGGAGCTTCTGTGAGGAGATCGGACCGCATCAGTTTTCTAAAACAAGAAAGGCCGGAGGAGCATTTCGCCCCTTCGGCCCTTAATTCCAGTTATACGTTGCGCTCAGGCGTTGAACGAGCTGCCACAACCGCAGGTAGACTTCACATGCGGATTGTTAAACTTGAAACCCGAACCTTCCAGCGTCTCGACATAGTCGACTTCCGCGCCGTCGAGGTAAAGCATGCTGGCTTGATCCACAAAAACCTTCAGGTCGCCGAACTTATAAGTTTTATCGAGCACGTTCGGCTGATTCTCGAAAGCCATGGAGTAGCTGAATCCCGAGCAACCGCCGCCCACGACGGCAATGCGCAGCCCGGCTGGCTTGGGTTCTTGCATGTTTAAGATCTCATTGACCTTTGTCACGGCGGTCTCGCTTAGCTGAATCATCAAAATCTCCTTACAAAGTGGGACTATCTTCAGTCTACAACCAAACTTCCTTTTTTGGATGCTTGCGGAGGCTTTCAGGGTTCGGAGGCCGTTTTGCGAAACGAACCCGTTTAGGGGATGGACGGGGCATGCCCCGCCCCTACATTTTCAAACCGATGCCGAATTTTACCGAACGAACCCAGGAACCCAAGCCTGGCCCGTTTTACGAAACGAACTGGCCGTTTACCGAATGGACGGGGCATGCCCCGCCCCTACATTTCCAAGCCGATGCCGAGTTTTACCGAACGAAACCGGGAACCCGAAGCCGGCCGTTTCTGCGAAACGAACCCGTTTACGGAATGGATGGGGCATGCCCCGCCCCTACATTCCCCGCGTGCTTTTACCGAACGAACCCAGAAACCCGAAGCCGGGCCGTTTTGCGAAACGAACCCGTTTACGGAATGGACGGGGCATGCCCCGCCCCTACATTCATCGCGTGCTTTTACCGGACGACCCAGAAACCCGAAGCCGGCCGTTTTGCGAAACGAACTGGGCGTCCGCCAGATCGAG
Organism: uncultured Acidobacteriaceae bacterium; assembly: GCA_963758245.1. Taxonomy (GTDB): domain Bacteria; phylum Acidobacteriota; class Terriglobia; order Bryobacterales; family Bryobacteraceae; genus Bog-105. Next base: position 151,536 of record CAVWUV010000012.1, read on the forward strand.
TTTGCCGAACAACCAAATCCCCGTTCGTCCGGGCTTCTGACATCAATAATGCTGGGGAGGCGGTCCGGCTTGCGAAGTACTTTGCCCTAAAGTGTAGAATACATTAGCACAGAGCTTAGCGGAATCTGGTAATTGAGCTGTGATGCTGTCTGGCGTTGGGCAGTTCGGGTTCGACGCACAGGTAAATCATCGCCTTCCGACGGAGGGCTTCCGCCCCTTCGCCGCATAATCTTGTCGAATGCTTTGAAATCCGCCCGGGCCTGCCGGTCAGCGAAGTACTTGGCCGTCTGGAGGGCCGAAACCTTTTCCGCTACCGCGGTCGCCACGAATTGGTTGATGCTTGTTCGATCTTCCCGGCTCAACCGCTCAACCGCCTCTTTGAGCGACCGGGGCAGCCGCAACGGATATGTTCGAGTGTCTTTCATGATTTAATTCTCACTATCGCCTGCCGCGGCAGCAAGATCTCGACTCCAAATTGAGCCGGAGCGCTCCCAAAGTCCCGCAGGTTGAATGTCACCAAAGCATCTGCCCGACCATTGATCGCCGCTTCGAGCACCATCTCATCGTTCGGATCGCGCAGTTGGGGCCGCCAGAGAAAATGCGTTTCCACAGCCTCTGCCATGGCAATGACGGCGTCCAGAAAAACGCCCACTTGGGAATCCGAGAGCCCTGCAGCATGACGGTGCTCGGGCTTGCGGCAGATCGCTTCGTATTCTATAGCGAGCGGAACGCTAAGTAACAGAGTCGCCTTTCTCTGTCGCACCGCGCGAACAATGGCGGCGGAGGCGCCTGTCGGACTCCGCATGGCCGCAACCAAGGCATCAGTGTCCAGCACCAATCTCACAATGAACGATATCACATCATATGTGATGTCACAGTCTCGACACTGACGGAAAGGTGTTTTACGAAACGAACCCCATCCGGGTCGGGGCGGTTTACCGAGGGGTCAGGCTGTCGGTCCGTAGCCGTTTGGCCGGACCAAACGGGCGACAATAAAGCACCAGGTTACGTTTTGAGGCGGACATCAAATGGGTATGCAAATACCTCCGCGATACGGAACTTTGGAGCATCAGCATGCATCGGGTTGAAAACGAAATTCGCCGTTTCCGGCACAATTGCACTGGGTACTTGCAATAGAACGCCCTGCTTTTTCCGGAGCCATGCCGTCCCTGCATCTCGGGTCGCTTCGAGACGCGTCCTCCAATCCTTTGGTAAGTCTTCCGCCTTAATGACGAGAACCTCCACATCCGGTCCCTCAATTTTCAACAGAGTGAATTCCGGCGGCACATCATTCGCGGAGGTATGGACGCACACTTCCAGCAGAGCCGAGGAGGGACTCGCGGTCAGATAAACGACCGGTCGGCCGGCATGGTGCCATCGGCCGGGAGCACTTAGTCCGCCTGCTCCGCTGAGATCGCGATGCCGGCTGATCCTCCAGAGGATCACTTAGACAAACATGCCCTCGTCAATCTGAATGAGCAGTTCTTCGACGATCCGGGCGCCGGTATCCGTATTGAGAAGCGAGAGCGGCGTGCGGCCATCGAGCCGCGTATTAGGGTTTCGCAGCCAGGCCAAGGCGCGTTCCCTGCTTCCATAGACGCATTCCGTCAACGAAAGCACTCGGATGACGCGCAACACACGATCCGACTCTTCGACCGTCAGCTTTTCACGCCTGGAACGGCGATGCTGGAGCGTTCTAAGCGGAATGACGACTGCGTCGATTTCCGAGCGCTGCAGGCCGAGTGAGATCAACCGGTTGATGACCGAAAGCGGAAGCCTTTCTTCGACGATGCGAAGCATCTCTGTTTGGGTCGCCGGCGGCTGCAACCCGAGCCAATCACCCATTTGCACGTTGGTCGCATTCATCGCTACCTGCACATTATGCCATGAATTTGTCGGCAAAATGTCAAAATTCCTCTTGAAGTGCGCCGAGACGCAGCAGCTTTACGGAACGAACCCAGGAATCCTTGATTGGTCGTTTTACGAAACGAACTGGGCAAGCTAAACGAGGCTTTAGCGAAACAAGGCGAACCCAGGCACGTCTGGCTGTTTTTCCGAACGAACCAAGTTCCGCCGGCATTTACATGAATGATGCTTTGTGCCCAGGCGATATCATAAAGTACTTCGCCTTAGAGTGTTGAGCCACATTGGAAAAGAATCTTTGCGCATTTTTACAAACACCGTTTAACTCGCGAGGCATCGAGAAAGCTATTAATTGGCGATTGCGCTTCGGTCCTTCAATGCTCCGGTTCAGATCGCGAACATTCATTCTTCAATTCTCAGGAACTTCGTCAGGAGCTCATGAGTATAACACTTTCGTGACCCGAGTCGCACAATGGACAACTCCCAAAGACGCTGGGGCGGAATCGCAAAAACCCATGACACAAAGGCCCCTGCCGCTACAGAACGCACCGCTTCAATATGCTCCGGAGAACGAGCTAGGAGTTGTCTTCCTTTTCTCGCGCATCGCCAAGCGACTGCAATTCAGAATCGAGCAAATCCGGGCGGCGTATCCTGACTGCATCGCGTGGCGTTACTCTGGCGATTCCGAGAAACGCGTCAGGATTGAATTCGAGTTTCGGTCTAGCAGTTTCCGCACGCATGCTCACGATGCGAAGCAGTGCGACTGCATCGTGTGCTGGCACCACGACTGGCCGGGCGTGCCCCCAGCATCGAGGTGATTGAGCTAAAGCAATATTTCGGCGTTTCCTTGAAGGTTTGGCTCCAGGTCGCGATCAAGAGTCAGTGCCACTGGCTTGACGACCGGGACGTGTTGCAGTGGGCTTTATCGAAACAAACCACTCACGGCGATCTTCTCTTGATGTACCGGGGTTATCCGAGCTGCTCAATCACCGATGTATTCCGGTACACAGGTCATAAGCTCATTGAAAGCAGCGCGGATTGGAGAGAGGGCGATTGCTATGGCGGTCGGATTGAGCGTGTTTGTAAGCTGGACGCGCCAGTGTTCCTCGATGATCTAAAAGGCCACAGAGTCCTGCGAACTGCATCGTTCGTTCGCAGGAACATGCAGGGACGTGCGCTACTCGTTTCCGAATATTGGGCGTACCTGTATCCCATGCTCTACGCGCGGAATCCCAAGGCACAGCAAAACTCTGGCAAGATACGCGCCAGACAACTCTAGTATCACCGCGACATCACCTTACGGGATACTGGGCCCATGCACATCCCGGTAACAAGATCCAGATACCGCCGATGAAAGAACATCATTATTGGACGCTTCAAAATTGGACGCTTCAAACTAAAAGTCGACGGCGGAGATGCCGTCTCCAGGAGCGCATCGGATAAAACCGAGGAGAAAGCGGAGCGAGAAAGCAAACTACAGGCATAGGCGATCTTCAAACACAGTGCTACACATACTGGCCGGAGATGCGACAGGGGATGCCGACTTGATCCTGGAGGCGGCCCAGAATGGCAAGCCAGTTGACTGGATCGTTCCAAAGGCTGCGCACGCCGCTGACCGAACTCTCTTTCATCTTCCTAGGCGTGGGTTCGCTGCTCGCGGCATCATCGCTTCAGAACCACGCGAGCGAAAGCGAGGCCGGTACGAAGGGGACATTCGCGGTGTCACGCTTCTTCCTTCTGCGGTCCCTCTAGCCTTCATTCGCGAGAATCACCCCGCCTGGAAATGGCCGACGTACCCGCGAAGCTACACAACCATCGACGGCGACACCGAGGCGCGACTTGAACAGTTGCTCGAGGGCTATCAGGTCTCTTTTATGGAACCGTTAAACGAAGGAACGGGCAAAACGGTTTCAGTGACAGTCTACGAGCGAAATCCCCTTGCTCGCCAGCAGTGTATCACGCATTACGGCTCCACTTGTTTCGCGTGCGGTTTTTGTTTCGGCGAAGTATATGGCGAGATCGCCGACGGCTATATCCACGTTCACCATCTGAGGGCCATTGCTCAGAGAGGCGGCGAATACGCGATCGATCCGATTAGGGATCTACGTCCAATTTGCGCGAACTGTCACGCTGTAATCATTTAAGGAATCCGCCTCTAACTCTCCCGGAAGTCAAGCGCCTCGTGAAAGCGCGAAAATGAAGCAGCTAACGTGGATACGCAGAAGTGTTGGAATAATGCGCGATTGGGGCTAGCGCTATCGGGCAATCGATTGTTTGTGGCCACGACAGAAAGGTGATCGGGAATGGTGCTCGGCTACAGCAACAGACCGCCTTGGCAACGGGCAAGATTCTGCACAGTAAAAATTACGATATCGTGTGCACGTTCGCTGTCGATCAGCTTGCCCCGCATACAAATGAAGCTTACAGGTTACCGGGAGTATGCCACGTGCGCCTTCCAGAAATTGGATGCGGACAAGCGCTAGCTATCACGGGAGTGGGAGCGTACAACCGCTTTCACCTAAAGATGCTCATTGTTCTTGCCGATAAGATGCTTATGAAGATCGCCTCTGCTCTTTTGGCTTTCCAACGATCGCTAGCTCCTCCATTGCGGCTGACGTAACAAACAGCCTCGGCTCCCTCCCAACCGAAGTCGGAATGTATGCAAAGGGACCTAATGGCGCTGGGAAGAGATTGACCCGGCGATCATTAACTGGAAAAGCGGCGGCGTGGTGAAGCAGACTCTCACCCTTGGCATAATCAAGGAGGATCTCAACGCCCGTGTTAGGGGAAAAAATGCACCAACCGAGGCAGGATTCGAGGACGAGTTCCTGGTGATTGTTCCGGATGGAACCTCGATTACGAATATCAGATGGTGCAGTTGCATGAGCATCGAAATCGCGAGAATTTCGCCTCATCACGGGAGGCGTGTTCCACCGGTCGGGAGGGGCTGACCGGGACGAACAAGACTTCACACATCGAAAAATCTCACCTCGCACCTATCTGGTTTCGTTCGAGAACTATCGGGGCGGGGGAGAGTTTGGTTTTATGCCGCCTCCGAGTGCGGGCCTTAACCCCATTTACATGGGCAAGATTTACCCCTTGCACATGAAAAATTAGCGTTCTCTCCGTCTTTTGCAGTCGGACCGCGCTCGGCCTGTTCAGCGCATCGAGATTCCCGCCTCAGTGAATGCAGATAACAAGCTCAACGGCGCTATGTCGGCCCGGGTACATTGGCTAGACTTCTAGTGTCGTGTCTCTGAAACAATTACCGCTCCCTTGCGGTCGCGGCTCGGAAAGCTATTTATCGCTCCCTTATGGTCGCGGCTCGGAAAGCTATTGCAAGGAGTTCCAAGGAAGTACATCGGAGGAGAGACATGGGTCATGCCAGCACCAGCTCGATTAAGTTGTTCGTAATCACCGCGGTCTTGACGCTTGCCTTCGGTGGCGGCTCGTCAGCTCAATCGCTTCAGGAATTTGAAAAGAAGGTTACGGAATTTACGCTCCAGAACGGATTGCATTTCATCATTGTGGAACGGCATGATGCTCCGGTAGTTGCCTTCAATTCTTACGCGAATGTGGGCGCGGTCGATGATCCTTCCGGGAAAACGGGGCTCGCGCACATGTTCGAGCATATGGCGTTCAAGGGCACTGCAAACATCGGCAGCTTGAATTGGCCTCTCGAAAAAGCGGCCATGCAGAAGATCGAAAGCGCCTACGACGAATTGCAGCAGGAGCAAGACAAGGGCTTACACGCCGACACCGCCAAACTTGCTCAGCTTCAGGCTCGTTTGCAACAGGACATTGATGCCGCCGATAAATTTGTCATACCGAATCTATACACCGAGATCATCGAACAGAACGGCGGGGAGGGCCTGAACGCTCAGACCGCGATGGATTCGACCCAGTTCTTTTATCAGTTCCCCTCGAACAGGCTCGAGCTTTGGTTTCTTTTGGAATCCGAACGCTTCTACGCGCCTGTTTTCCGCGAGTTTTATAAGGAACGCAGCGTGGTGCGGGAGGAACGGCGCATGAGCGTCGAATCGAACCCGCAAGGGCAGTTATCGGAAGCGCTGGATGCCGCCGCTTTTGAAGCTCATCCTTATCACCATCCTCCAGTGGGTTGGGGCAGCGATATCGAGAGCTTCCGGTTGCGCGATGCGATCGCTTTTTATCGCAAATACTACGTACCCTCCAATTTGTCGATTGCCATTGCGGGCGATGTGAATCCGAAAGAGGCGCGACGCCTGGCTGACCGTTACTTTTCCATTATTCCCGCGGGTCCAAATCCGCCACCCGTTCACACGATTGAGCCGCGGCAATCGGGAGAGCGCGAAAGCTCCATCACTTCGCCCTCGCAGCCGGTCGAGCTGATTGGCTACAAGCGTCCCGATGAACGCTCGCCCGACGATGCGGTCCTAGACATTGTGACCGAAATCCTTTCGAGCGGGCGAACCGGCATGATCTATAAGGAGCTGGTTCGCGATACTGAGGTGGCTCTCGATGCCGGAGCAGTGCCTTCCATTCCCGGCAGCAAGTATCCCAATCTTTTTGCGCTTTATCTGGTTCCGAATCAAGGTAAGAGCCTGGACGAGTGCGAGAAACTGCTATTCGGGATCTTGGAGCGCCTGAAGACGCAAAAGGTCGATGATGCCACTCTGAAGCGCGTCAAGACCAAGCTTCGCGCCGATCTCATTGAAAGGTTGGACAGCAATGCCGGGCTCGCTTCAGAATTGAATGCCTACTATTGGGCATACGGAGATTGGCGGAAACTGTTTACGGAACTGGATGAGTACGACAGAGTGACCGCGGATGACGTGGAGCGCGTGGCAGAAAAGTATTTTGTTCCTGAAGCCCGGACAACTGTGCGGCTTGTGGGGAACAAATAAGTGCCGATTCTACATCGTTCACGAGCGCTGATTCTGCTTGTTAGTTGCGTCTCTGTCTACGCCCAAAACGAGTCAGTGGTCGTGCGTGATCCGGGGGCACTGCCTTCTCCGAATGATCTGAAAATCCCCCCGCTTGGTGAGATCAAAATCCCGCACCCGGCGGTTTTCACGCTTCCAAACGGGTTGAAGATTTTTCTCCTCGAAAACCACGAGCTTCCAGTCGTTCGCGGCACTATGCTGGTTCGCACTGGCAATCTGTTCGATCCGAAAAACAAACGCGGTCTGGCAACGCTTACGGGTATCACTATGCGGAGTGGTGGAACCAAGGCCTTGGCTGGGAATGAGCTTGATGAGAGGCTTGAATCGATGGCTGCGTCTGTTGAGACCGATATCGCAGAATCGACGGGCACCGCGCGCTTTCGTTGTTTGAAAGAGAACACCAATGAGGTGCTTGGTCTGTTCCGTGATGTTGTAACGTCCCCCGCTTTCAGCGAGGACAAGATCGAGCTCGCCAAGACTCAGATCAAGAGCGAGATCTCACGAAGAAATGATGAGGCTGCGGGTATTGCAAGCAGAGAGTTACTGCGGCTCGTGTATGGCCCGGACACTCCCTACGGCGGCATGGAAGAGTATGCGACGGTTGACGCCGTTACGCGCGCCGATATCGAGGCGTTTTATACACGATACTTCTTCCCCTCGAATATTTTGATGTCGGTCTATGGCGATTTTTCCACTGCCGAGATGCGGGATAAGCTGCAATCCCTGTTTGCTTCGTGGAACGTGACTCAGCCGAAGGTGCCGCCATTCCCTCCTGTCGACACTCCAGCCCGGCCAGGCATTTTCTTCGTGCAGAAGTCGGATGTTCAGCAGATTTTCCTGCAACTGGGCGAATTGGGTGGTGAGTACCGTGATCCGGATTTTCCGGCGCTCTCGGTGGCTGCGGACGTGCTTGGCGGCGGCTTCAGCAGTCGCTTGTTGCGGGAGGTCCGGACCCGGCTGGGCTACGCGTACGAAATAGATGCGGGGTGGGAGGCTGATTTCATCCATCCCGGCACTTTCCGAATTGCCTGCAGCACCAAGCCGCAGGAGGCGACCGAAACGATTCAGGCGATTTTGAGCCAGCTTGAAAGGATCCGAAACGGCGAGGTCAGCGATCAGGAGCTGAAAACAGCGAAGGACGCCGTTCTGAACAGCTTGGTGTTTGCGTTTGAGCGCCCATCGAGCACGCTCGCGCGATTAATGACTTACGAATACTTCGGCTATCCTCTGGACTTTTTAAGCCGTTATGAAAAGGCGATTTCGGCCGTCACCAAAGCCGACGTGCTGCGGGTCGCCAGAGAATACTTCCTGCCGGCGAAGCTTACCATCGTTGCGGTTGGGAACCGCGAAAATATTGGCGAGCCCTTGTCTAATCTGAAGCTTCCAATCCAGCAGCTTGATGTGACGATTCCCGCTCCAAAGGAGCAGGCATTGCGTTGAATCTTGGTATGAACTTTAGAACTTCCCGAATAATTTTGTTCCTCGCCCTTCTCTTACCTCAAATTTGTCACGAGCCGCTTGCTGACGCGCGCGGTTCAGCGCTCTTAGCACCTTGCACCGAACCGCGACCGTCAGGGAGCGTTGGCGAAGAACTGCTGTCAGGCGGCAATGTAGGCGCCCAGACCAGCCCGAATAAAGGAAGACAGATTATGGATCAAGCTATCGCTGCGCTCGGTGGCGATCGCTTCCTTCATCTGCAGAACCGGGTGGAGACCGGCCGCATTTATGCTTTCTTTCACGACCAGATCAGCGGTTTGGATGTCGCGCAAATCTACACTGAGTATCTTTCGGAGAAGCCCGCAAAGGGAATCGCCCTACGCGAGAGGGAAGTGCTTGGAAAAAAGCACGACTATTCGTATTTGTTTTTAGAGGACCAGGGCTGGGACATAACCTTTCGTGGAGCGCGCCCGATTCCGGATGAAAATTGGGAGCGCTATGCGCGAACCACGAACAACGACATTCTGTACATACTGCGATACCGCCTGAACGAACCCGGAATGACCTTCGATTACGGCGGCTCTGAGGTGTATCTGACCGCGCACGTCGAAGTAGTCGACATCACGGACGCCAAAGATCAGACAGTTCGCGTGTACTTTGATCACAACACAACGCTTCCGGTACACCAATCATTTACTTGGCTCGACGCTGAGACGAAATACCGGAATGATGAGGTCACGGAGTTCGATAAGTACCGCGATGCAGGCGGAATCATGTGGCCGTATTCGATTGAGCGCGAACGAAACGGCTACAAGGTGTACCAGAGATTCGCGACAAAGGTTGAAATCAACCAGGCGTTGCCGCCGAAGATCTTCGAATTGCCTCCTGGCGCGAAGGTATTGAAGAAGGTGGATTGATGCCGGAATGTTGCGCCTGAGATTTCAGGCAACATAGAAGCGCGTGGAAGTGCATCTCAACCCCGACCAGGAAGCCCAGCTTGAGCAACTCTCCGCGGTCACAGGGCGTAGGACGGACGAGCTGGTGCGCGAGGCTCTTGACCATATGCTTGCTTACAACGCTTGGTTCAAGGAGCAGGTGCGAGTTGGTCTGGATCAGCTTCATCGGGGCGAATTCATCGAAGATGATGAGATTCGAAACCGGATTGAGCGGATGTTCCGCTCGTAATGCGGATCCGCTGGTCGCCGGCTGCCACAGCTGATCTGGAAGGGATTCAGAGTACCTGAAAGAGCGGAATCCGTCCTTGGCAGAAGCAACCATACTCAAACTCTACGATGCGGCGCAAACTCTCATGAGCTTCCCCAATCGGGGTCGATCCGGTCGGGAGCCAGGCACCCGGGAACTCGTGCTTTCCTCGATTCCATATGTCATCGTCTATGAAGTTATTGATGATGTCATTGGTTTGGTGAGAATACTGCATGCCGCCCAAAATTGGCCGCCGAGCTAGCACGGGCGCGAAGGTATTGAAGAAGGTCGATTGACGGACGCCCGGAAGCTGCTTAAAGTTCCCTTTGCAAGTTGACTCGAAAAAGATTGTAATCGCGACGATCGGATCATTGGGAGATCTCCATCCATGCATTGCCTTGGCGCTGGAGCTCAAGCGCCGTGGTCATCGGGTGACGGTTGCCTCTACCGCTTATTACAGGGCAAAGGTGGAAGCGCTGGGAATCAGGTTTCACCCGATCAGGCCCGACTGGGATCCAACTGACCGGGAACTGATCCGCCAATGCGAGGATCTGAAGCGAGGGCCGGAAGTACTGTACCGAAAGCTGATTCTGCCGGAGCTGAGGGGCACCTACGAGGATCTGCTCACTGTCACCACGGGTGCTGACCTGATGATTGCGGGGGAGCTTGTTTACGCCGCTCCACTCGTCGCAGAGAAGCTCATGCTGCGCTGGGTGTCCGTGATTCTGTCGCCCTTCTCTTTCTTTTCCGCCCACGATCCCTCGGTGATGGTCAATGCACCGGGCCTAATCCACTTGCGCAAAGCAGGTTGGCCCGTCTATAGGGCTGGGCTGAAGATCGGTCAATTGGCAACGCGGCATTGGTCGAATCCAGTGCGACGCTTGCGCCGTGAACTAGGACTGCGCACGGAATGCGATCCGGTGTTCCGCGATAAGTTCTCGCAAAGTCTTGTGCTGGCGCTTTTCTCGCGCTGGCTCGCCCGGCCGCAGCCAGACTGGCCATTGCAGACACTGCAAACCGGTTTTGTGTATTTTCACCCGCAGGTGGCTGAGGCTAGTTTTTCTTCGCAGCTGAGTGATTTTCTGAATTCTGGAGATGCGCCCATCGTCTTCACGCAAGGCTCTACGGCAGTGCACAATGCGGGCGATTTCTATCAAGTCAGCGTGGGGGCGGCGAGACGTCTTGGCCGGCGCGCGGTGCTGATCGGCGCAAAGGCAGCTCCTGAACTCATCTCGCCGGACATTCTAGCGTTAGGTTACGCGGACTATTCGCAGATATTTCCTCATGCTGCGGTAAATGTACATCAAGGTGGTTCAGGAACTACCGGCGAAGCGCTACGATCCGGGCGACCCATGCTGGTTGTTCCTTACGGCTGGGACCAGCCCGACAACGCCGCTCGAATAGAACGGCTGGGCGTGGGGCTGCATTTAGCGCGCCGCCATTATTCGGTAGAGACCGCAGTTGTCGGTCTGAAGCCTTTGCTGGAGAAGTCAAGCTTTTCGGCGCGTGCGGCGGAGGTTGGAATGCGGCTCAACGAGGAAGATGGGTTGACTTCTGCTTGCGACGCAATCGAGTCCGTGTTACATCCCGCGCGCTTGGATCGGCAAAATGAATTATTCCATTCTGCTGGTACAATTTGATCTCAAGCGGCTGTTCCGATCGGGCGACCGCGTGCCGCGTTATGCACCATGGATCTCGATCAGCTTCATACTTTTCTTGAGATCGTCCGGCTAAAAAGCTTCTCGAAAGCTGCGCAGACCTGTTACCGCACGCAGCCCGCCATCAGCGCCCAAGTGAGGCAGTTGGAACAAGAGCTGAACACGACGCTATTTGAGCGCTTGGGCACCAGGATTTCACTCACCGTGGCGGGACGCATCTTCGCCGAACATGCAGAACAGATCCTGGCGCTGCGCCGCCGCGCTCAAGATTCAATTAATGAACTCGAACGAGTTCCTCGGGGCGAACTGCTGATTGCTGCGAACGAGGCTACTTGCATCTACGTTCTGCCGAGTGTTTTCGCCGAATTCAAGAAGCAATTTCCCAATGTTCAGCTTTCCGTCGATCGTTCCTATGGGACCCGCGTGGTGCAGGCTGTGCTCGACAATCTTGCCGATTTCGGGATAACCCAACTGCCAGTTCAGGAAAAAAAGCTGCAGGTCGCCAAAATTCACTCGGATGAGATCAAATTGCTTGTTCCAGCCGGGCATAGACTAGCATCTTACGAACGTGTTTTGCCGCGCGATCTTGTGGGCGAGCAGATTTTGCTTCCAAAGACCGGCACTACCAGAGCCCGATTGAACACGTGGCTGGACGCGGTGCAGGATGAGCTGAATGTTTCAATGGAACTAGATTCAACGGAAATGATCAAGCGCTTTGTGATGGCCAACCTGGGGCTGTCGTTCCTGGCTGCCTCGCACTGCCGCGAAGAAGTGGCGGCAAAGACGTTGGCGAGCGTTTCGCTTGGTCCGGAGGCAATGATCCGCCGGGTCGGGTTAATCTACCGCAAAGATAAGTCTCTATCGAAGGCGGCTCTCGGGTTCATTCAGGTAACCTTGGAAAATGCCGGCCATCAGATTGGGACTTCTGGAAACCGGCTGCTGCGTGCGTCCGGGTCTTAGGAATTGAATCATGGCAAGGGTTACCGCAAGAAGTTCTACCATTTTCATCGCCACTAGCGAGGCGACTCGCGTGTATCGTTCGGTTGAAGAGATACCGCCCGCTCTGCGGCGCAAGCTGCAGGAGTCGACGCGAGGCATGAACTCAGCCACTATCCTGATCGCTGACAAGCGTGGGCGCGAGGAACTGGTTCGGGCGCTGCAAGGTCAGCCTAGCGAGGTTCAGTGCCGCCTGGCCGAAACGATCCGAGGGCAGCAGCAACTCGAAGCTCAGCCCAGCCGAAAGCGCCGCCATTTTCTCTCGTTGCGGACCTGGCTGGAGCTGCTGGTTCCGTTGGCTGTGGGCGCATCGCTTTGGTTTTTTATTGATTCACACTTCTAAGATTTTCCTCAAGTTCTGCTGGTTCCGGCCGATTAGCCCGGTGTGACTGCCTCTTCTCCCGATCATTCCGACTCTGCGATCATTCAAGTAGCTTCGCCAGCGGGAAGCGCAAACCGACGGAGCATTCCTTGCCTCTTCCATGGAATGGATCATAAGCGGCTGATCCTGGAAGCGACGGAGCCGCTCCCGATTTCGACTGTGATCAGCGTGGAACACGAGGATGTTCTCTTCCTCGGCGAAGTGCTGACGTGCCGCGTAACCTCAGGACCGGCTTGGAATATCGAAGTAAAAGTCGCCCAGATTCTGACCGGCTTACAGAATCTCATGGCGTTGCGCAAGGGCTTGTTGGGCGAAGGAGTACCGTCACAAAGTTTCCGTTCTATTTATCCCGGGGTGTTGAACTGATCGTCAACGTATGCCCGGTCTGCGCAACCGGAGTGGGAGCGGGAGCTGCGCGCGAGAGCTGGACGGCTGGGGAGTGGTGTTACAGCTGTGCTGAATCGACCTGTTCCCGCAACCAGGACAAATACTTCTCAGATCCACTGAGGATTGGGAGCGCGATTATCTCGGGAGTGTCGTAGCTGTGCAGTTGCGCGATTACATCCTGCAGGACTTGCAGATGTTCATGGGTCGTCTTGATGAGCAACAGCACTTCCTGGGCGGTTTCGATATTGCCTTTCCAACGATAGATGCTTCGCACCGCAGGCAAGATATTGACGCAAGCTGCCTGGCGGCTCTCGACCAGAGAATTAGCTATCCGCAGCGCCTCGTCCTGATCGGCGCAAGTACACAGAAGAACGATTGCATCTGACATAAAGCTGCTTTTTCCTGGACCTTTCGTCAAAACAAGTTTATAAAGATATGTAAGGAGTGTTTCTGAAGGTGTTACGTTCTCTTCTTCGGCCGCTTGCAGCCGTGGCGGCGCTGGCTGGTCTGGCGGCGTACGCGACCATCATGTTGCGGGGACCCCAAGGCGTGAGCGCGCTGCGAGAAAGACGTCAACAGATCCGGACTCTGGAGGAGCAGAATGCGAATCTGGCCCGCGACATAGAAGCCAGGAAACAGCGCATCGAGAGATTGAAGCATGACCCGAGCGCACAGGCGGTGGTGATCAAGAAAGAAACAGGAATGGCGCACCCGGGAGACATGGATTTCAAGACGCCCGGTCAACCCACCACTCCGGCTACTTCGAGCAGTGGCGCAACAGTTACGGGAACACAGAAGTAGCTTCCACTTTTATCCCAGAACTCACTGCGTTGTGCGTGGCGGCTTCGCGAATAAGCACTGCAACTTGCCGGATGGTGTCTTCATCTGCCAGCAGAAGGCGATGGGGCAGCCAGAAGGCATCGCGGATGCACGCCTCCGCTACAGGACAAGGCATTACGCGACAGCCGCCATCCAGGTAGAGAGGATTCCTATAGAGGACGTGCGGATAGAAGGGCGTGAAGGGCACTCCGGCAGCACGCAGGCGTTGGTGAAACTCATCGCGACTGATTGCGCTGTTGCATAACCGGCCAAGCAGCAGATACCAGGAGTTCTGGGTCACCTGAGGCGGCTGCGTTTGCCAGACGACCTCTGGAAGGTCTCCCAGTAGCTGCTTGAGTAGGGTTGCGTTCCGCTCGCGGCAGTGGATCTGTTCAGGAAGGCGCTCGAGTTGAGCTAACAGAACAGCGGCCTGGAAAGCTGTCAGGCGAAAGTTCGTTCCCAGCCGATGATGCTCATAGAAACTTCGTCCCGGAAGGCGGCCTTGATTAGCGATGGAACGCGCGCGCTCCGCGAAGTCGTCATCGGAGGTAACCAGGATGCCGCCTTCGCCCGAGCTCAAGACCTTTCCGTTCTGAAAGCTAAAGGAGCCTGCGATACCGAAGCTGCCGGCCCTTTTCCCGTTCCATTCGGAGCCGTGCGCATGAGCGGCATCCTCCAGCAGCGATAGATCGTACTCCCGGCAGATCTTGGCGAGCGCGTCCAGGTTGCACATCGTGCCTCCGAAGTGGACAGCCATCACTGCCTTGGTCTTCGGCGAGACCGCTTTTCGCGCGCAGTCGGGATCTATGTTGAGGGACCACGGCTCGATATCCACAAACACGGGAATCGCGCCCATTCGCGAAACTGCTGTCGCCGATGAGATGAAGGAGATGGCGGGAACAATTACTTCATCGCCGGGACCAATGCCGAGCGCGGTCAGAGCAAGCTCCAGCGTCACGGTCCCGTTGAAAGCGGAAATGCCGTGCAGGGCGTTTTGGTAGGCGGCGAAGCTCTGTTCGAACTCCGTCACGAACGGATGAAAGCCGCCCCATTGCGGGCTTTCGAGCACCATGTGCAGCAATTCGGCTTCGCGCTCGCCCGCTTGAGGCCAGGAAGGTATGTGCATGCTGCAAGACTGCTCTCAGTTTAGACAATGTCTTCTCATCTGCTTACGCGTGTGAGAATTAGAGAAATGTCCGTGTACGAGGAACGCAAGGAAGACTTGGAGCGATTCGAGTTCATGATGGGCCGGGAACGAGGCCGGCTTGCCGTCACTCTGGATTGCATCACCGACGCCCTTGTTCTGGTGGGCCAGCACGGCGTGTATTGTCAAAGCGTGCGGCAAATGGGTAAGCCGGCTATGGATATTCAGCTCATCACAAAGAGCCTCACGGACGCAAAAGAGCTTATTACGAGCGTTCTGGACGGGATGAAATCGGGAGAGAAGCAACGCTGAGGAAGTCTAAATAGCTGAGGAAAACGGGTGTGCAGCATCAGATTAGACTAGTAGACGACAGTTGTCATGCCGCATAAGCCCAGTGTCTTTTTGAGCTATGCACGGAGCGACCGGGACCTAGTTCAAAAGATTGGGCAGCGGTTGCGCGAGGCGGGGTTGGAGGTTTGGGATCCAGACGAGAAAATTCTTCCTGGCGCGAACTGGACGGATGAGCTAAAAGCGGCTTTGGACTCCGCTGGCGCTCTCGTCGTGTTCATTTCGCCTGAGGCAATGGCTTCGCGTACCGTATCGTATGAAATCGAGTATGCGCTGGGCGCAAGGCACCTTCGCGGACGGCTGATACCAGTCACGATTCGGCCCACGAAAGATGCTCCCTGGATATTGGATTCTCTTCAGTCCGTGCGATATCAAGGTCCGAGTAAAACCGGCCGACAAATCGTCGCACTATTAAGTCAGTCCCACCATGCGCCGGAAGCGAAAACTCGGACCCACTGAAGTCTTCATTTCGCATTCAAGCAAGAACGCCAACTTTATAAATCGTTTGAAGGACGTCCTGGCGAAGCATGGGATTAACAGCTTCGTGAGTAAGGCGAATATTCGCGGCGCTCAGCAGTGGCATGACGAGATCGGCACTGCGTTGAAGCGGTGTGACTGGTTCCTGCTCGTGCTATCTCCTCAATCGGTGCGTTCGTCATGGGTCAAACACGAATTGATCTATGCTTTGCAGGAAGGTCGATATAGGGGACGCATTATCCCGGTCCTCTACAGGAATTGCGATAAAGATGCCTTATCCTGGACCCTGTCAGCAATCGAATGGATCGACTTCCGGGGGGATTTCGATGAAGGATGTGAAAAGCTGTTTCAGATCTGGCAGCTAGAATATAGGCTCACATAGAATTCGATGACCAGAGCCCCGAGGCGCTGACACAAGTGAATGGGGCGCCGACAGCGTCATACATTTCAAAGGTTCTGCAGAAACGGATTCCGCTCCTTTTCCCTCCCGATGGTCGTGTTCGGGCCGTGGCCGGGGATGACGACTGCTTCGTCCGGTAGTTGCAGGAGGCGGGCTTTGATCGAGGATAGAAGCTGCCGCGTATTGCCGCCTGGCAGATCAGTCCGGCCGATGGAATCGCGAAAGAGCGTATCGCCGGCTACGAGCTTGCTTTCCTGGGGTATCCAAAGAGAAATGCTGCCTTGCGTGTGACCGGGCGTTTCGAGAACCTGAAAGTCAGCTTCGCCGAGACGCAAGATGACGCCTTCTGCCGCGGCGTTATCGATTTCAGTTTTTGGAGGCGTTTTCACTCGCAGCCAACGGGCTTGCATGTCCAGCATCGCCAGCAGTTCCTGGTCTCTTTCGTTCATGTAGACTGGAGCGCTTGTCAAGGTGCGAAGCTTGTGTGCGCCCGCCACATGATCGATATGAGCGTGAGTGATCACAATAGCTTTGACCCGTAGCTGGTGCTCATCCAGAGCTTGCGTGATTTTCTCGATCTCATCTCCGGGATCGATAACGATGGCTTCCTTGGTTTGCTCATCGCCAAAAATCGAGCAATTGCATTGCAGTAACCCGACGGGCAGGATGATATGGACCATTTTTCAGCCTATCCGCAGCGCGTGTGTGGTACCGCTCCGGCAAGCGCGACGGCCGCCAATCGCGATTGAGCCAAATATGTCGGGTCGAGCCCTCGGCCAGCAGGCGATCTGGATCAACGGAGCGGATTTCATAGCCGAATTCGATAACGCGCGCGTTGGATTTCGCTACTTCGGTTTGAACGATGATCTCCTGATCGTAGCGAGCAGGGTATACATAGCGGCAATGAACGTCAATCACCGAGAGATACAGTCCTTCCGTTTGTTCGAGCTCTTGATAAGGGAAGCCACGCGAGCGGACCAGCTCGACCCTTCCAATCTCCATCCAAACAAGGTAGTTTGCGTAATAGACAACGCCCATCTGATCCGTTTCGGCGTAACGGACACGGAAACGAGTTTGGTGCTTGAGTGAGGGGCCGGAGTTTTGCAAAGCGCTGGCTCTTTGTTTGAATATAGACATGCGGGTGCGTGTGCTGTTTTTCGGCGTTCTGAAAGATATTGTCGGGCAAGCCGAAGAACTGCTCGATGTAGAACCGAATTCAACGGTTGCAAGCGTGTTTCACGCGTATTCTGAACGGTTCGAAACCCTACGAGATAAACGCCCGTCGATTCTATTTGCAAGAAATCGGGAGTTTGCCACGCCAGATACGGCTGTAGCGGAGAATGACGAGATTGCGTTCTTACCCCCCGTGAGTGGCGGGTCGGAGCGTACCATTCGAGACACCAATGGCCATCTGTTTGGAATCACCCGGGAGGTGATTGACTCTCAATCTCTGGCGCACAGCTTGCAGCGACCCGAAGATGGCGCAGTGGTGGTTTTCGAGGGGGTCGTCCGTAACAACACCAAGGGGCGTCCGACAGCATACTTGGAATACGAGTGTTATGAAGAGATGGCGATTGAACGAATGGCCAAGATCGGGCTGGAGATCGCGGCCGAATTTGCGATTGGGCGGATCGGCATGATTCATCGATTGGGCAAGTTAGAGATCGGCGAAGCTAGCGTAGTCGTGGTTGCGACAGCGCCACATCGCAAGCCGGCGTTCGAGGCCGCTCTTGAATGTATCAATCGCCTCAAGCGCGAAGTACCTATATGGAAGAAGGAATTTTACTCGGATGGCGCCGTGTGGGTAGAGGGCGAGTGGGATGAGCGGCTATTAGCGAGTTCGTCGAAACATGACATGGGTTAGACTTCAGCTGCTCCGCGCTGTGGTCACATTGCTGAGCGCGAGTATTGTCGCGTTTGCGCAGTTCAAGCCCGCCGCCCCCGCCCCCCAAACGCAACCGCCGGCGTCGCAAGAGCAGCAGCGGACGCCAGCAGAGCCCCCGACCTTTTCGGTTAAAGTAAATCTCGTCCGTCTGCTGGTTTCCGTTCGTGACCAATTCGGCGCGCTGATGACGAACCTTAATCGAGGAGACTTCCGCGTGCTGGACAGCGGCGTCCCGCAGGACATCGCGGTATTTGAGCGAAACACGTCTCTGCCGCTCTCCGTGGCGATCCTAATCGATACGAGCGGAAGCACCCAGATCGACCTGCATTACGAAATCAATTCCGTGCAGAAATTCATTCCAACGTTGCTCGAAGCCGGGAATCCGGAGGACACGTTCGCGCTCTTCAGCTTCAACTGGCGTACCAATCTGGAAGCAGATTTTTCCCGCAATCAGCACCGGGCCGAGCGCGCGCTTCATGCTCTGCACGGCGAGGGCGGGACCTCTCTGTACGACTCTATTTATCTCGCGAGTGACGCGCTTGCGCCGAGGGAAGGGCGCCACGTTATGGTGATTGTGACCGACGGGGGCGATACGACGAGCTACAAGCGTTACGAGGATGCCTTAGCGGCTGCGCAACGTTCCGATGTGGTCATGTACCCGGTGGTGGTGGTTCCCATCGAGGCGGATGCGGGACGGAATATCGGCGGTGAGCACGCGCTCGCGACTCTTGCCGCTTCGACTGGAGGACGCATCTTCTATCCGCAGAGCTTTGATCAACTCGATCAGGCTTTTGCCGATATTCTTCAAGAGCTGAGGACGCAATACATGCTCGGTTTCTATCCGACAAATGTTCGCGAAGAATCGCGCAGTTTCCATCCTGTGAAAGTGGAGGCTCGCGATCGTTTACTGCGAATCACAGCGCGAACCGGGTACTACGAGCCCTGACCGGGCCTGCCATGGCATAACCGCCGAAGCTTTAATGATGGTTGGCCTGTTTGGAAGGAGCAGCCGATTTATCACTCCTCTGCGTTGTGGCGAATAGCGCGTTGAAGGCTCGCAGCAGTTCGTCGATGCGGTGGAGGTAGAAACTGGCTCTGAATGGGCTTGTTAGCAGATACCTGCGTCCGGCGCTGATTCTCAGTAGATTCCCCACCCTGCGCGCGCGAGGAATGACAATCCTAGAAAACAAATACAGCGGGTCAATCCATCGCAAGGCGGGGAATCTTCTGAGCGCACTGATGTGATACCAGCGCAAACGAGTGAGTGCAGCCATCCGGATTGGGATGGGTGTCTTCATCGCCAAGGTGTGTTCTGCAAGCAGCAGGTGCGCTGCGAGCGCTCCCGACCGCCTGTTCAGCCGGAATCGGGCTTCAATCGAAGACCAATTGATGCTGTCTCCAAAACGCTTCTGTAGTGACACGAGATCATACACGGTTCGAAGCGATGGCCAGATGCCCTCGTTATGAGCATTGTGGATCTGCGCATGCAAAATGTGATGGGTCACAAGATGCTCAGGGGAGGGAACTCGAAGTCGCACTCCGTCAAGATCACGGCGAAGGGAGTTCTTCAGCACCTCCCGAACCGGGAGAATCGATCTGGATGTTCCGCCGCCCAGGCTATGATGTAGTTCAACCCAGACACCTTTCTGCCGCCGAAGGGGGAAATAGTGATGTCCGAAATTAGTATCGCCGGGTAGATAATCGTCTCGCGAGAGGGCTTCGACCGCTCTCTGAAGCAGAGATGGAGGCAAAAGAAGGTCAATGTCTGCAATGAACCTTGCTGAGACATCGCTGTAAACGCCAGTGATAAGATACGCGACACCTTTGAGCACAACCGGTTCGATGCCGGCATCGTTCAATAACCTGGAGACCCTTAGAGTTTCGGCGATAATGCGCTGGTTGCGCTCGAGACTGAGTTTCTGGACAGCGAGGAAAAAGTCAGAAACATCGGCCGGCAAGTCCGGCGCGAGACCCAATTCCTGGATTTTTCCGCAGAATGCCGGAAGCACCATTTCTGAACTGGCGGTCTCAATCACAGCCTCCCAATCCCATCGCTCATCGTGAATGTCGCGCCGCAAATCCTGGACGGTATGTTCTGTCGGCGGCACCAAACACGGGACGATGAAATCGTAAGGCGAGCTGACTTCAGCCATTTTGAAACTGCGGACAACCGGCGAACCGCTGGAATTTCGACGCAAGCGGGCGGAAGTACGCTAAAAATGCTCTCGCGACTGCCCTGAATGAGGCGCGTTGTTGAATCGAAATACCATTATGAAATCGCAGGCGACGCTCTTGCCGTGACTCTTCTTGGGCTCGAAGGTCCATTGGCTGGCTGCATTCACGGCCTCCGTGGCAAGCAAGTTGTTTCTTTTCGCATCCTTTCCCACAGCTCGCACGGACGTGACACGTCCGTGCTCATCGACCCTGATCGAAACCTTGATAGGCGTAACGCCGTCAGCAGGCGAAGGCCCCAGGATCTTTAAGTTAGGCAGGACCTCCTTTACAGGCGTGGGTAGGGCATCGTTCCAAGCCAATTTCATATCCGAACTTTTGGAGGGCTCTGGCGCTGCCGATTTGGGAGAAGGTTTGGGTAGAGAGAGGTTCAGTAGAGGATCGATTGGGGCAACCTGGCTAGAGGCTTGAACTGTTTCGATTTCATGTGGCGGCGGCGGGAGGTTGGTCCTGGTGAGAGATTGAACTTCCGGAGAGCTTGGCAGGGGTGTCGAATGCGAAGGTTTGTCCGAGGCAGATTTTGGGTGCTCCACGGGCGGCTCGGGCGCGGAAATACTCGAGAGAGGCTTGGCCGATGCTTGTTTCGGCTCTGGCATTTTGTTTGAGGCGAGGTCGGGGATGGCCCGTGGCGGGGCGGGCTGCGGTGGAGGAGATGCGGGCTTGTGTTCGTCCCGAGCGGTTTCAACGATGGGTTGGTGCTGATTCGGCGCACTATTTGGAGGAATTGCGAATTCCGGGGCCGCTTCCGGTTTGGAATCGGAGCCGGCAAGTGGAGATGCAGACCGCGAGCCGTCCAGCACGCGCACACTTTGGGTAATGGAAGAACCCTGTTTTTCTAGAAGCTCCAGGCGAAAGGCGACTTCGCTCGCCGCAGGCGTATACAAAACCGAGCCGGTCGCCACTTCACCAGGCGCCAAAACGATCTCATGGTGTTGTTGGCCGTCATCGACGAACAGCATGCCGAAATTGGCGGAATGCACAGCTGGGCTCTCCCGGTTCCAGGTCACCAGCAATCTATCGCCCTGCGGTTCCACTTTCATCCCAAGATCCGTAGTGGGAACACTGAGCGGCAGAACTGGCCGCGTGATGGAGGGCCGCAATGAGGTCGCATGCATATACATCCATGCGAAGGTACAGCCTCCACTGATGGCAAAAATTGCTACGGCTGAGATCCAGGAGCGTTGGTTTCGTTTGAACAGCGAGGGCTTTGAAACCGGCGATAGAACATCGGCGCGAGCAAGCCTGCGAACTCCCACCTCGCGAGCAGCTAACTGCTTCTCGGTTTGGTCGCTCAGATTCAAATAGCCGAGCGCCTGGTATGCGCGTTCGGTACCTTCCGGAGGCTTTACTTCCGGCATCATGACGTCGACTGGTCCCGTGGCAGCAGTCGCGCTGCCCAAGCTGACAGAGCCGTGGCAGTACTCTTCGCGCGAGATTACCCCGTCGCGGGACCTGGTATATAGCTGCGCTGACACACTGCCCTGCTCTTGCGGTCTCAACACGAGAGCGACATCGGTGGGCCGCAGGAAATTCCGGTTATGAAGCGCAATATCACTATCCAGGAGTCCATCCGGACCCGCGGCGCGAATGCAAAACCAACCAATCAACACACGTGGAGATGACGGTTCTGCATCGGCCTTCGAAGGAGCGAGCAAACGTTCCAACGCTGCGTCCAGGTAATGGCTGGGGAGCAGGTGGCCATTTTTTGAATCGTGAAACGCGAAGGGCTTAAAGGCCTCTACGATGACGGTGTCGTGCTCGGCGCGACCCAATAGCAGTCCGGTAATGCCGGTTCGCGAATCACATTCAGAGGCGTCGATTCTTCGGATCACGCCAGAAATTCTGGTGACAAACTCTCGCGATAAGCGAATGACTGCTGGGGAGGCATGAGAAAGAGCGCTTTGCGGCGGGCTCTGATCAGCGACACTCATGGCAGAGGTAATTCGGGAATCAGAATAGCATGGGTTGATTGTGACGACCGTACTTCATATGGAGGGCCCGCGATACAAAAACTCTCAGTGTCTCAGATGAGCAGCGGAACCTAAATTTAGCCTCATTAGCATCTCATCTTGCTGAATCGGCGTGATTTAGCTCCCCAGAGGACGAGCACAAACCCGAGGAAATGCGCGATTGTTCAGGAGCCTCGCAAGGCTCCAGTGATGACGTCCAGCACGCTGTCCAATTCTTCGGACCGGAGCCCGACCGAAGATGGCAGGCTGAGTGCGTCGCGATTCAATCGCTCGGCAACTTGAGAGTTCACGCATTGTATGCCGGCGTAAGGAGCTGACAGGTGAATCGGCTGCCATAACGGACGGGCTTGGATTTTGTGGTCCGCGAGTTTACCGAGGAGCTGCCGGCTTGACATACCGTACTGCTTCTCGTCGATAAGAATGGTGTACAGCCAAAACGTGCTGTAGGCGTACTCCGCTTCGGGCATGGTGGTGATTCCGGGTACCGCACACAGGCCC
The DNA here is from genome assembly GCA_963758245.1 of uncultured Acidobacteriaceae bacterium. Taxonomy (GTDB): domain Bacteria; phylum Acidobacteriota; class Terriglobia; order Bryobacterales; family Bryobacteraceae; genus Bog-105. Next base: position 174,160 of record CAVWUV010000012.1, read on the forward strand.
TGGGCATAGCGCGCCGCGTTCTGTCGTTTAATCGAGATATACTCTGAAAGCAACTCAAGCTGCGCACACCCTACGGCCGCCGCTATGTTGGTCAGCCGGTAATTGTAACCGGTCGTATTGTGGATGTATTCAACGGGATCGTCCTTTGCTTGCGTGCTCAGGTACTTTGCGCGCCGCGCCCAATCTTCGCGATCCGTGAGGATCATTCCTCCGCCGCCTGTTGTGATTAGTTTATTTCCGTTGAAGCTGAGACAAGCAATGTCGCCGAGTGTTCCGACCGGGCGGTTCCGATACGTCGAGCCCAAGCTTTCGGTGGCGTCTTCAATAACAGCAAGTTCAAATTTTTCCGCTAGATCGGTGATACGGTCGATGTCGACCGGATGCCCGAGAATATGCACCGGCAGAATAGCCTTGATGCGACGGCCGGTCGTGTTGTTCCGCAGCTCGCCGTTGCGCCAAGTGCATTCGCGCTCGAGAAAATGGGCCACCTTTTCGGGATCCATCTGCCAAAAACGGGGTTCGGCGTCAATAAAGACCGGCCAGGCCCGTGCATAGCGGATCGCGTTGACGGGCGCGATAAACGTCAGCGTAGATACAAGAACTTCATCTTCAGGTTCGACGCCTGCGACCAGCAAAGCAATGTGCAGGGCCGCTGTTCCGTTGACGGTGCTGACGGCGTGAGCGGATCCCACGAAATCCGCCATTTCTCTTTCGAAGCGATTCACGAACTCGCCAACCGAAGAGACCCAACCAGTATCGAGGCATTCTTTTACGTACTTCCACTCGTTACCTCGGATCTCGGGAACACACAGTGGAATTTGATCCGCGGCGGTGCGTACACCCGGTTCGAAGGAGAATGCGAGCTTGGCCATGGGTTATCCTCTCTGAATCGGCCGGGCAGGAACGCCTGTTACGACGGTCTTGTCGGCAACATCCTTCACGACAACTGCACCCGCGCCTACAACAGCGTCTTCACCGATGTGCTGTGTTTGCCGAATGACGGACCCTGCTCCAATAAGGGTGCGCGTTCCAACCCGGACAGCGCCACCGAGGCGCGCGCCGGTTGCGATATGCACATGGTCCGCGATTTCGCAATCGTGCTCCACAATGGCTCCTGTATTGACGATGACGTTACATCCGAGTCTTGCGCCCGTGTTGATGATCGCACCCGCGAGAATTTGGCAGCCACTGCCCACTTTGACATCTCTGGCGATGATCGCGGATTCGTGCATAACGGTCAGAGACTCGAGACCGGCGGCGAGACCGATTTCGAAAAGCGCACGCCTGAGGTTCGAGGCTCGAGTGCTCCCCACGCCAACGATAAAGTTCCGACACCCGGCGGTGACAATCGCGGGCAGCGTTTCTTCGCCGCCAATTACAGGAGTATCCATGATGTACGTGCCCCACAGCTCCGCGTTTCGATCCAGGATGGCGAGTCGCGGAGCGTTTCCACCGCGACGCAGGCAATCGATCAGCACACGTGCGTGACCGCCTCCTCCGAAAATGATGCACTCCGGCGTTTGTGTCAGCTGCGGGGTCATTGCCGAGCGGCGCACGATCCTGCGCCAGTTGATTGGAACCGTTTCCTGATCAAATGCTCATCAAGACTCACCGTCTTCAACATGGAAACGATGCGCTGGGCCGCTTTACCGTCCCCGTAAGGATTCACCAGGTCGCGCAAGGTTGCCCGAAATTCCGGAGTTAGCGCTCGGCGGATAGCTTCGAGTACGGCGTCCTGATCGTAGGGACAATCAATCACATTCTTAGAGCGAATGCGGCCTTTCTGCCGGTCTCCCACATTCACGACGGGGATCTGCAAGGATGGCGCCTCGATAAGACCACTCGATGTATTACCGACCATGCAGGCACTCATTGACATAAGGCTGAGATACGCCTGGAACCCCAGGTTGTCCACCAGCCACGCGCGATCGTGCGTCCGGCAGTACTCGTGAATTCGTTGGGCGATTATATGGCCGCTGGTATCCGCATTGGGCGCAGTGAACACAACCGGAATTCCAGCGGATTCGATCGCGAACAGCAGCTGGCGGATATGCGATTCGGTGCGCTCGTGCTCTAGAGTCTCGGGATGAAATGTCACCAATAGCGGCGGAACAGAAAGGTCGAAATGAAATCTGGTTTCAAGCTCCTTTTTGGTCAGCAATGGAGTGCGATGCAGGTTATCAAGAGCAGGCGCGCCGGACACAACCACTCGCCAGGGCTCTTCGCCCATCTGCAGAATGCGATCGCGGTACTCCTCCGCCGCAACAAAATGCAGGTGGCTGAGCTTGGTGATCGAGTGACGAAGGGCATCATCGATTGCGCCCTCAGTAATTTCGCCGCCGTGAATATGCGCGACGGGAATCTTGAACGGGAGCGCAGCGACAACGGCCGCATGCATCTCAAAACGATCGCCCAGCGCAAGAAGCATGTCAGGACGGCGGCGCGAGTAAGCCTGCGCAAATCCGATCGCGCCTAAGCCCATCGATTTTGAGATCGCTTCCGGCGAATCGGAAGCGAGCAACATCTCAATCCGATCGTCAATAACGAAACCGTCACGCTCAATCTCACGCACAGTGATTCCGAATTGCGGCGAAAGGTGCATTCCGGAGACAAGCAGGCGAAGATCGAATTCCGGATCGGAACGCAAGTCCTCAAGAACGGGCGTGTAGATTCCATAATCGGCACGGCTGGTGGTAATTACAGCAACGGACCTCAAAACAGGAGATCCCAGGTAAGCGGAGTACCTGCAGCAATGTCGACGCGAGCCGTGCGTTGAATGACTTGCTCCCTCAATGAGGGCGGAAGCCCTGTTCCGGGACGCCGAACGGCAATCATGTCTTCAGTAATGAGCGCTCCTGCAGGAATGGACTGCCTTGCAGTCAGGCTCTTGCGCGACACGCGCGCTGTATCACTTTCGATGCCCGCTGGTTCTTTGCGACCATTGCCGAGAGACTGTTCGACGGCCCGAACGCCCTTTACAAATTCGCGAAGCTCATCCGGTTCGAGCGAAGCCCGGTGATCCGGTCCGGGAAGGGTCCGGTCTGTTGTAAAGTGCTTCTCGACAATGCAGGCACCGAGTGCGACAGCGGCCAGGGCGACGGGCAAACCGAGCGTATGATCCGAGTAACCCACCGGAACCCGGAAAGCTGCCGACATGGTGGCCATGGCTCGCAAATTGACCGAGATTGGATCTGCGGGGTATGCCGAAACACAGTGCAGCAAAGCAAAGGGCACCGCCGCCTCATCAATAACTCTAACGGCTTGTTCGACCTCGCTCAAATAGGCTGTTCCCGTCGACACGATCAGTGGCCTACGGTAATCGCACAGTTTGCGGAGGAACGGAAGATTCGTGATCTCTCCCGACGGCACTTTATACAGCGGGACACCGAGCTCATCGAGAAATGCGGCGCTCCGTTCATCGAAAGGAGTGGAGAGGAAGAGAATATTTTTCTTCCTGCAATACTGCTGAATCTCGCGGAAAGCCTGGTGTGAAAGCTCGAGATTTCGCAACATGTCGTATTGCGATTCGTGCATTCCAGTCGCTTCAGCTTGGTACGTGGCTTTCGGCGCGTCTTCAGTGACCAGAAGCTCTGTGGAGAACGTTTGAAACTTGACTGAGTCCGCCCCCGCGTCGGCTGCCACATCCACTAGCTGCAGGGCGCGGCCGAGATCCCCATTGTGGTTCACGCCGGCTTCAGCGATAACAAAACAAGGCTCACCGGGGCCGATTCGCCGGCCTGCTATGTCTATCGCTGGGATATCACTGGCCGTCACAACACGTACACTCCCGTGCGATAAAGCTCCGAATGATGCTCCATCCACTCGGCGGTGCGGGCAAGCCCGTCTTCAAGTGAGACTTTCGGCTCCCAACCGAGCAGGTTTCGTGCCTTGTTGTTGTCCGCGAGCAAGCGTTCTACTTCGCTCTTTTCAGGACGAAACCGGTTCGATTCTTCTTCGATGCGTACTTCGCGGCCAAGAATACGGCCGATCAATTTCGCCAGATCGCCAATCGCAATTTCCCGGCCGGAACCTAAATTGATCACTTCGCCGACCGCGCCGTCCGCGTTAGCAGCCGCTATATACCCGTCCACCGTATTGCTCACGAAATTGAGATCGCGCGTTGGATTTACATTTCCGAGACGGACATTTTCACCTGCGAGACACTGCGAGATGATTGTGGGGATAACTGCGCGCGTCGATTGCCGCGGCCCAAATGTGTTAAACGGGCGCACTGTCACTACGGGGACACCGAACGAGAGATAGAAAGACTCCGCGATCTTGTCAGCACCGATCTTACTCGCGGAATACGGTGATTGTCCCTGCAGCGGATGAGATTCATCGATAGGCACATAACGCGCTGTCCCGTAAACTTCACTGGTGGAAGTGTGAAGCATGCGCTCGATGCCCAGCTCGCGCGCGCCTTGCAGCACATTCAGCGTGCCTTCTATGTTTGTTCTGACATAAGATGCAGGCGCGTTGTAAGAGTATGGAATCGCGATGAGCGCTGCGAGGTGATAGACCACCTCGGCTCCTTCCATTGCCTTTCGAACACTATCGCGATCACAGATGTCACCCGCGATCACCTGCATGTCATGAAGCCGCTCAGAGCTATCCAGCCAGCCATAAGTATTGAGCGCATTGTAGTGCACAAATGCGCGGACGGAAGCGCCGAGTTCCACTAACCGCTCGGCGAGATGGCTGCCTATGAATCCGCCGGCGCCAGTGACCAGAACTATCTTTCCGCGCCAGTGCAAACGTGACCTCCATTCGCATATTCCTGAGCTCGCTCATAATCAGCGTGTTGACCGATATCGAGCCAGTACTCCCGGATAGGAAACCCAGCCACGTTCTTGCCTTTGTTCAACAGGAGCTGAATCAGGTCGGTCATATTGAAGTGCTGTTGCTTGGGTATATACGAATGCACCGATGGTTCCAGAAGATAGATTCCGGCATTGACGAAAAATCCAATGTTAGGCTTTTCCTTTACGGCCTGAACCCTTGAATCTTCACACTCAACTACGCCGTAGGGCACCTGAAATTCGTAGCGCCTCACCGCGACCGTCATGTCGGCGTTTTGCTCCTGGTGATAGGCCAAAAATGCTTCGATATCAATATCAGTAAGAATGTCGCCGTTCATTACTAACATCGGCTCGTCAGGGGCAGCTATGAGGCTCAGCGCTCCACCGGTCCCGAGAGGCGTTTCTTCTTGAACGTACTCGATATCAACACCGAAAGCCGATCCGTTGCCGAAGTGGTCGACAATCTTTTCGGGTTTGTAATGCGTGGTGATATTGATTTTTTTGACGCCTACCCGCCGCAGTTTCTCGACCGTCAGTTCCATCAGCGGCTTACCGCCGACGGGGAGCATGGGTTTTGGAAGTTGCTCGGTCAAAGGCCGGAGGCGGGATCCCTGTCCTCCCGCCATGAGAACCGCCTGGAGACCGCGCGACTTGGTGCGAGGAAGCATGTCGCTGAGCAGAACTATTTCGACAACCCGCCCGTCTACGCCGACAATCGGCAGCTGCCGTATAGAATGCTCCTGCATGAGGGCTAGAAGCTCGTCCCGTGAAGTACCGGGGGGTGCGGTGACCGCTTTGGGCTGAGCGGTGCGCTGCTTTATTTTCAACAGCGCTTCGACCGTATCGGTTAATTCGTGTCCGGCCAGAATGCCGCGCCGGACATCGCCATCCGTGAGGGTGCTGGTGAGGCGCCCGGCATCATCAATCACCAGCGCCAAGGTTAAAGGTCCGCTTCGATCTATGCAAGCAATAGCTTCTTCGATAGAAGCGGTCGGTTGCAAAGAAATAGTGGAGAGATCTACTTTCGACAAAAAATTCTCGGTTTTATTGTAAAGCATTGACGCGAGCTTCTGAAATGCGGATTATTTGACTCGTTCTGAGCTTTCTGGAGCTCTACTGCACCTGAACGGCAAGCGTATAAGTGGACCCGTTGCCGCTGCAGCCCGTTCCGGGCGTATAGACGGCGTTTACATATATTGTGCCGCCTGCTGGAACCAGAACTCCGTAAGGTCCCAATCGTTGAGCGCCCGGCGAGGCGGCCAGCGAGCCGACGAAGTTGTAGGTTGCTGCTGCGCTGCTGATATTGCCATCCAATTCGTGCCAGGCGAGGTTCAGGGTGACATATCCATACGTGCTGCAAGTAACGCTCGAGTCCTGCGCGATTTCGGCGGAAACAAAATACGAATTGCTAGACCCCCCATTGGTGAAAATGGTACGGGTCGGAGTGGAAGCGTACTGTCCTCTCAAGACCACTGAGGTCTTGCCGCCGGAGACTGCGACCGGGTTAACCGGATTCAGGTTAATCAGCGCGGGAGGATTCACTTGTCCGCCACTTCCCGTCTGATTTGCCGCTAGCTGCGACTGGAACGTGAAGCTGGTGGCTGAAGGAACTGAGGTGACCACTCCCGCAGTGTTCAAGCTGGAGCCGTTGAATTTAGCTCCCGTGATAGTGAACGGCTCGCCGACAATCAGGTTATCAGCCGAAGATGTCGTCACGGTCATCACAGAATTGGCATCAGTAGAGAGCGAAGAGATTGAGACGGATGTGGTCAGATGTGCGACAGTGCCTACGACAGCCATGGGTTGCGGCGGCGGGCCCGAAGAACCTGTGTCGTGAACGGCGCCGGAGATAACGGTGCTGTACGTGACGTAGTCTCCCAGCGTCATGTTGCCGTCGGTGATAACTTCCGCGGGACCATCTTCCTGTACCATGACGTTCCCAGTCGAACCCGAACCGGAGACATTTACAGCAACGCCAATCGCTCCGGCTGTATCGCTGGCCCCTAGGGGAACAACCGCTTGATTGTTCACGCTTGAAGGTTTCACTAGAGCGCCGAGCACAGGGGCGGTTGCCCAGTGAAAGTCCTGCAATGTGCCTTGTACCAGCGATGAGTCGAACTGGTTTGATCCACCATAACCGGTTGCGAAATTGTTACTAAAGACGTTCATTGCTCCATTGGTTCCGGAAACCAGCACCCATGCTGCGTTGGCGGATCCATTCCCAAAGAGCGAGTTTTGCCGCCAGAAGTTCAGGCCCTCCACATTCGTCGCACCTACACCATTACCGCCCGTAGTGTGGAACTCGTTATTGTCGAACACAATGTTCTTTACTCCGTGGCCGGTGCCGGAGTAGTCTGTGAAGCTTGCGCCACCTCCCACATTCGTTGCGGTAACGCCCTGGACCGTGAGGTTCTGGACGCTGTTAGGTACCGCCTCTCCAAAAAAGAGAAAAGCATCACCGGTCGTGGTCCTTATCTGCCCTCCATTGACGACGAATCCGGTCGAAAGACCGGAAGCGATGCCGATCCCCGGGGACCCCTCGCCATCGAAATCCGGATTCGAGATAGTAACGTCAAACGCAGGCATGTCAGATTGCGCGAACAGATAGGTAGAACAGAAGCATCGAAGAGTGGGATTCTGAAAGGTTACATGAGTAGAGCCCTTAATTGTCAACGCATTGACTATCGAGGTTTTAGGAAGGGGCCATTGCGTGTTGTCGACGGTGGCGTTTGTCACCAATCCGTTTGAGTGCGGCCCATAAAAAGACATTGCCACGTCCGTGCCTCCGTGGCAGGTCACGTTCTCATACTTAAACTGATCTGATACTCCGTCGCCGCGATAACAGGTGTTGGTTGCGCTGGTAATTACAGAATCGTGAAAGAAGAACCCCTGAAGAACAGATCCCGCGTGAGTAATAACAACCGGAAGACCTTGGGTCGAGACATAACCTTGGGTTGGGTTGTAGTAGTAGCCGACGTTCTGAAACTCCATCCCTGAAATCTCTATATTGGTGCTGAGCTGGTATCCCCAGGTGAGGAGTGGCCCACCTAGATTCGAAGGGGACATGGTGGTCTGCGCGTTGTCAGCGAGCGTGGCGACGTTCCCTGAAACGGCGGTGATGGTGGTCCATAATGGGAGCCCATCCGGACCTGCGGATTGCACGTAAATTGGCTGGCCTATGTTCGCGCTAGTGAACGAGCAAGTTGTGCAAGTCAGAAGGTTACTTCCCGCAGTGATACTGGTTCCCGCAATTTGCTGCGTGTACTGGCTGATCCCGGGGCTAATTGTGAGCGCCTCCGTGCCTTGGCCATAGCCAGACTTTCCGTATGTGTTGCCGAGAATGGTCGTATTCAGCCAGATAGCTTTGCCTGACGCTTGCAGCTTCACGTTACTGCATCCTCCCGGGATCTGAACTGCGGTGCGGTAGCCATACACTCCTGCGGGAGTAAATACCGTCGCCGGATTGGTTACCGTGGCTGTAGAGCAGGCGGCTGTAATGGTGTTCTGAATCGCCGCACTGTTGTCTGTCGCTCCAATAACCTGAATCATGCCATTGCTTACTGACTGTGAGAGGGTTCCCGCCAGGACAACCGATTGGGAATTGATTACTGAAGCAATCGTAATGCCGGGAGTTGCAACATAATACTGCGTCGAATTGGAACCGTAGATCCAAATCGTATGCCCCGCATCGGAACTTGAGAACGTGACATTTGGATCGCTGCACGTCAAAGTCGTGTTAGTACCTGCTGGGACCGAGCAGTTATAACCAACTTTGGAATCGCCGACAGCGCCGTAATCTCCGATACTGAAAATCCCCAGATCTGGCGCCTGCGCATGCATGATAGCAACTGTAAAAAGTAAAAAAGTTGCTGATAATTTCGAAATCATAAAATTATTCACCTTGTATGAATGTTTTCGCCACTATCAGGAACTATATAGTTCCCGTGTGGACGATTTGACTTGTAATGAAGTGTATGGTGACGGGGAAAGCGCGTCATTCAGGTTTGGTTCACGAGAAATGGGCCCCACAGAAATGGGCCCAATAGAAACTGCATTCTCCAGGCGGCATGCTTCGGCTGCAGCAAGGATGAGTACAAGACCGAGGAAAATCGGATAGTTCTGGAGCGGAAAATCTACAAGGGAATGCGCGAATACCATCGCGGGACCTAATGCCCAGGGGTACAGCCAACCTAACCATAAAGAATACGCCGCAATGAGCAGAAATGCGATCAGGAGGATGAGACCGCCATCGCAGGTCCATTCCAGCCAATCGTTGTGAGCGTGGCGAACAATTGCTCCGGGATCTACCGTTTCATATCGCGGGTAAACCCATTGCCAGGAGCCAATGCCGAATCCATAGATCGGACTATCTTTGATCATGTGAATGGAGGTTTTCCAGAAGTCTTTACGATAGGCAAGCGGGTTCTTGGCTGCAAACCTGCCCAACACGACCCTCCATCCGACAGCAGCACTCAACGCGAGTACAAAACAGGCGAGTATAAGGATGGTTCGAAAAGGAAGGCGCAGCCCGGATACCCGGTGCTTTAGCCAAGCGAGGACCACTACAGCGGCCAACTCAACGGTGGCAATCGAGACGCCGGCGCGTGATGCTCCGGCGACAATACTCGCGTACATGATGGCTGTGATGCCCGCGTATAGCACAAGCAGTATATTTCGGCGCTCTTTGATCGCACTCCAGACGGCAATGGGAAGCAAGAGCTCAATGAGCGCGGAGTAGTGATCACGATTAACAAACGGCCCCATAGCATGTCCTGTACCGAGCACGAAATATATTCGTCCAGCGGCAAAAACCAGCTGCAATAGCGCTAATAAGGAAAGAGCGCCGCCGAAAACGACTGCTCCAACCTGGAATGTGGACGCGACGTGTCGTGTCCGAAACGCGAAAAGGCCGAGAGCCAGGGCGATTACAATCGACCCGAAGGCGAGCACACCTTGCCAGGTGCCGAATCGATATGTGGATAGCCCTAGGGACAGCTGAAGCAGGCCCCAAATCGGCAAGGCCGCGAACGGCAGCAAGAACCAGCTGAATTGAAATGAAACTCGTTCGATGGCGACCCATAACGCGATTACTGCCGCAAGCAGGTAAATTGAAGCTTGAGCAGCGGCATCAGGCCATAGGCTGGCATCCCACACCATTCCTACGGAAAAGACGAAAGCTATTGAGAGGACAACCGCGGTGAGAATCCTGAACATCGTGGTGCGCGTCTCTAAACGTGCTCTCATGTTGCGAACCTAAGCGTGACTTTCATCGGCCTTACTTGGTCCTATCCGTGCACTCGCGCGTGTTCAGATTGCTGCCGCAGTTGCAATCGCGATCGCACAAAGAAGCCAGAATGTCACGGGCCGGGGGCCGATTGGCGGAGACAGATAACAGGCGGGAGACGTCACGCGCTGCGTCGAAGTGTTGGGTCCGCGTCAGCCAGTCACGGTAGTCGCTGAGAATCAGATTCGTGTGAGGGATGGCGGAAAGAATTCGATCTTTGTCCTTGCTGATGTTCCAACAGAGGTAAAAGGCAGACCAAATAACGTCACCGCGTGCAACCGCGAGCGCCTCATGGATCCACTTAAAAAAGTGATCATTGTCACCGCGGCGGAGATAAAAGTTCGCCAGCGTCCAGCGAGGTACGAGGCCATGATCCATTTCGGTAGCCTGGTGAAGGAGTTCACCGGCGCGCTCCGTATTGCCATGGGCCTCATACGCGAGTCCGAGAAGAATGTGCGCCTCAGAATTTTCGGGATTACATTCGGCAGCACGTTGGATTTCAACAATATTATCTTCGCCCGCCTCCCGTTTGAGATCGGCGAGCCTCAGCCAAAAATCTGCATTACAGATCCCGGACTCCACGGCGCGCTGCCGTTCTGACATGGAAAGGCTCGAACGATAGTCGCTGATCCCGAGACGGACAGCATTCCATGCTCCTGTGATTGAGATCGCCAGAATGACGCCTGCAAACAGTACGTGCAAAACACGCCCGCTGCGAAGGCTAAACATTTAGGTGTGTTGTCATATGAGATGCAAGTTGATCCAAAGAACAGTTTTCTGAAAAGGGATCGAGTGTTCCGTTCAATTTCTCTCGTAATTGCTATCGTGGCAGGCCTGGGTCCGACCACGTGCGTGGCACATGGCGCAGGCGTTCTCCATTTACCCATTGGTTATGTCTTCGCCAATGGGGAGTTTTGGATGGATGACTACGAGATTAGAAGCAATGTGTCGATCTTCGATGGAAGTCTGGTCGATACGGTCGCGAGCCCATCACACGTGAATCTGAGTGGCGGAGTGCGAATTGATTTGGCAGCGAAGTCGCGCGCGCAAATCTATAGAGATCATCTGGTTCTCGAGACAGGCTCCGTCCAGGTTCGAGGCAGGTACACCGTTGCGGCGATCAGGTTCTGTGTCAGGGGCACCGCTTCCTCAGATTTTTATCGGATCGGAATTTCCAACGGGAGCAAGCTTCAAGTGAGCGTGCTCTCTGGTAAGGCGCTAGTGAACGACTCACACGGCAATCTAATTGCTTCCATCGCCGCCGACCGTACGCTAGAATTTTGCGTACTGAAAAGCGGTTCCGCCGCTCCCTTCGGATTAACTGGCTGCATTCAACGGGCCGGTACGCATTTCGTGTTAAGAGACGATATCACCGATGTAATTGCAGAGCTGATCAGCCCAACCATCGTGAGAAATGTTGGGAGTAGATATCGAGTCGTCGGCACACTCGACACCACTGCAACTCCCATCAATGGAGCATCGCAGGTGATCGATGTGATTGGAATTACGCCAGCGTCTGGCAAAGCGTGCGCTGTCGAGATCAGCGGCGCAGCGTCGACGGTTATCCTAGCAAGCGGAGCCTCTTCTCACACCACAGCAGCGATCATCGCTGGAATTGCGGTAACACTCGTCAGGACCAAGATTGCCGACGCTTTTCATGGCGGCCATGCTGAGGAACTGGGCGCCACGAAGTTTTGACCTCTGTGAGTGCTAGTTTGCTAGCGGATGGCTGTGACTTTCGCGGCCAGAATTTGGCTTCGGTACCCAGGAGATGAAGAAAGATCCGTATATGGGAACGGCCGACTACTGAAGAGAAACTCACAACTCAGAAGCGGCACCGCTCAAACTTTTCTCCAGAACCACCATCAAGTTGAGGCCGATCGGCACGGGAATTTTCGACTCGACCGCTTTGACCACCGGCACGACATGTTCGCTAAAGAATCGGTAGATCCGAAAGAAGTTTCTTCTGCTCTGTTCGCTTGTTTGGTAATTGATCTTTCGAATTTTGCTGAAGTACAACGATCCGAGGACACCCAAAGCATTGCTGTATGACATTGTCCGAATTCTGCAATTCTTCAGACCCCGGACGAGGGTGCGCATTCGCTCCTTGTCATACCGCCTGAAATGGCCGATGTTGCGGTCCAGTTCCGAATAGAGGAATTGAAGCGCCGGAACTAAAACGATCACTCTTCCGCCGGGTCGCACCAACTCGAGCTGTTCTTGCAAAAACTGGCGATCATCTTCGATGTGTTCCATGACGTGGGTCGAGAAAGTGGCATCAAAATAGGACCGGTACTCCGGCAAAAGGTCCGTAGTGGTTGCCTGGAGCAATTTGATGTTTTCGGCCGATGGCAATTTCTGAGATAACAATCGATAGAAGTGTTCCGATGGCTCGCTCGCGACCAAGTTATCGAAGTTGCCGTCCTCGATTAAGAGGGCGGTCATCCGGCCTGCGCCTGCGCCGACTTCTAATATTTTGCGACCCAGAAATTTCTTAAAAAGTCCGTACTGCCACCGATCGTAAGTGGGCGTAGACTCGGCTTCGGCTTCGCCGTAGTACACCATACCTTTCGCGTAAATATCCGATTCAACTGGTTTAAGCATATGGAAGTTGTGGTACTAGAATTTCGAGACAGAAGACACAATCAGGACAGCTTGGTAGCCAGTAACATCGAGCGGCACTCGGCTGAGTGAAGAAGCGCGGTTCGGATAATGCTACAAATGCCGCGGATGTCGTCAGGACTGACTGCGGTGCCGGTGGGCAGCACAAGCACGCGTTGCGAAAGCTGTTCCGTTCTAGGGAGCAGAAGACCTGCATGGGGGAAATGAGACTTATATGGCTCCATCCTGTGACACCCGGGGTAGAAATAGCGGCGCGCCAATACATTCTCAGCATGCAAGATGCGAAGGACCTCATCGCGACTGATTCCCACCACGTCCTCATCGAGCTCTATGACGACGTACTGATAATTATTCCGGCTATTCTTTTCGTAGCTCACGAGAGAAACACCTGGCAATGACTCAAGCTCCTCGCGATAGGTGTGATAATTGCGGCGATTCGTTTCGATAAAATCGTTTAGACTTTCCAGGCCTGTTAACCCCATAGCAGCCGATATCTCGCTCATTTTTCCATTGGTGCCTAGGAACGTGACTTGGTCGACCCCGGAGAACCCGAAGTTCTTCATGAGGCGAATCTTTCGCGCTAACTCGTCATCGTTCGTTGCAATAGCGCCGCCTTCGAAACAGTTAAGGAACTTGGTCGCATGAAAGCTGAATACCTCGCAAAGGCCAAAGTTCCCGATCATGTCGCTGCCCAAAGAACACCCGAAAGCGTGCGACGCGTCGTACATGAGCCTTAAACGATGTCGCTGGGCAATGTGGGATAGCGCCGAATGGTTGCACGGTTTGCCCCAGACATGGACACCGATAATGCCTGTTGTACGGGGAGTGATGAGCCGCTCGACCTGGCCGGGATCCAGATTGTGCGACCCCGATTCGACATCGCAAAACACGGGAGTGATTTCCTGCCACTGCAGCGCATGCGCAGTGGCGATGAAGGTGAAAGAAGGAACGATCACCTCGCCCTTCAACTCCGCCGCCCGGATTGCAATCTCGAGGGCCACCGTGGCGTTACAGATTGGAATGCAGTGTTTCACCCCGAGGATCCGTTTCAAGCTGCTCTCGAACTCCTGCACCAGCGGTCCGTTGTTGGTGAGCCAGCGCCGGTCGAGCATGTCCTTGATTCGCGCTATTAGGGCTTCCTGAGAGCCGACGTTGGGACGTCCCACGTGAAGGGCTTCGGGGAAGAGAGGTTCTTGCGTGACGATCGCCAATTGCCCCGGGCGGAGGCGGCTTGCCACAAGATCAGCAGTCAACGGAGTGCCCATGAGTGTGACCGAGTCTAACATGTCTATAGGTATGCTTCATCTGGAGATCGATGCCGGACCAGTCTCGCCGGTACTCCGTACGCAACGGCATTATGGGCGATGTCCTTTACGACCACCGCTCCTGCGCCTACGACAGTGTCGCCGCCGATTGTGATTTTTTGACGCACAGCGGAACCGATACCAACGCTGCTGCGTGGCCCTACTGAAACAGTGCCACCTAGATGAGCGCCCGGTCCGATACTCGAAAAGTCACCTAGAACGCAATCGTGATCTACCGAACAAGCAGTGTTGATAATGCATCCGCGGCCAACGCGGCAGTTTGTCCCAAGTATCGCGCCGGCAATAACAACGGAGCCCGTCCCAAGTCCCGCGGACTTGGCGACTGAAGCGTGCGGATGGACTACGGTGGCGAACTCAGCGTTCGGGATGTCCACTAGAATTTGCGCCGAGATCCGGTCGCGTCTCCAGTTGTCGCCAACCGCGACAAAAAACGAGAAACATGAGCACATCGCGGCGATTTTACATGCGTTTTCGACGGGCCCAATTATATGGTACCCGTGGATTTTGGTGCCTCTCGGTTGAAAAGAGTCGAGCAATCCGACAACTTCGTATTCAGTCTGGAGCGCGATTGCCTCCAGCACAACGCTCGCATGCCCTGAACTGCCAACCACTAGTAGCGGTCGCATGACTCCCGTCCCTGTGCAGGCGGTTTGTAGTAATCGACGAGATACATCGGGCGCGCACGCACCTGATCCAGAGCTCGCCAAACGTATTCACCGACAATTCCGATCGCCAGCAGTTCGAAGCCGTGAAGAAGCAGAACCGCGATCATCACTGAAGTCCAGCCCGGTGCTTCCGTTCCGAAAAAGAGCCGCTCCAGAAGGAGAGCGGCGGAAAACAGGAGAGCGGCGCAAAAGACAATTATCGCCAGAGCGCTGATGAAACGAATTGGAGTGAACGAGTACGCTGCAAACCCGTCGATAAAATACTTAACCTTCTTGAATAGCGTCCAACCGGAGCGGCCTATTTGCCTGGCTCGTCGTTTATAGGGTATATGGGCGACCTTGCCGCTGGCGAAAAGAATCTGCCCCTGAAGGAACCCATTGTGCTCCGGAGAGTTCAAAATTCTCTCGATCACAGTCCGATCCAGCAGGAAAAAATCGAATCCGCTTGCTGGAATGTTTGGCAGGGCGTAACGCTGCATAAGCCGGTAGAACAGTCGTGAAGTGGCTTTACCGAAAGCCTGGTCGTCGCGTGACTCCCTAATGCCAATAACGGTTTTCGCTCCTTCGCGCCACTTCTGGAACATTTGCGGAATCAGTTCAGGAGGATCTTGCAGGTCACTCGAAATGACAGCGGCACAATCTCCCGAACATTGCTTGAGACCTGCGAGGATGGCTGCCACTTGCCCAAAGTTGCGTGTGAAGTTCAGCACACCGACGATCTCCGGGTACTCGGCGTGAAGTTGCTCGATAGCCAGAATCGAGTTATCGCGCGAACCATCGTTAACAAGAATGATGTCGTAGCGGAACCGGTCGACAAATTTGTCCAGTTCCTCTTTCAGTTGGAGAAAATTCTGGCGGATCGAAAATTCATCCTGGTAAACGGGAACAACTACAGAAAGCCTGAGCATCGTGATACAAAAATCGACTATTCCGTGTGTGGCTGCACTTGGCGGCTCGGCGGTGCATTGAATCCATGAAACCTGTGATCGAAACAGCCTCCAGGATCGAGCGGTCTTCTAACGGCGGCCGCTTATATCGGCGACACGATGCGGACCATGCATTGCATCGCCTTTAAATGTGAAAACAACGGTACCGGCATCTCGGGGGAGAACTTCCGCCTGGGCCGGAGTAACAAGTTGGACAGCCACGTCGGGGCGATCCAGCAGAGGACCCAACCGTTTTGCTCCGATCTGCAGCAAGTCGGCGCCATAAACCAGGAAAATTGAATATTCGTAATCCGGTGGCGAGTCCACGAGGAAAATGCGGCCGTCTGGCGGTACTTCTGGGAGCGCTCGGCGGATAACTTCGACCATAGCCATGGCGCTCCGGCCATGCGCGTCGACCATTTCGGCCTTCGAGTATGCCGCCTGCGCATTCAGCGCCAGCGAGAGCGCGATGAAAGCTCCGGCGGGAATGCGCCAGCGCCTATGTTCGAGTAAGGCGCCCATTGCCATCCCCCAGAGCAAAGCAAGAAACGGCATTGCACCATAGATATACGTTTCGCTTACGTGCGGAAGGGGCATTACCGGTCCAAGAACGACAAAACTTAGAACCAGCAGAAATAGTGCGAGCCGACCTCGTCCGGATTTTCGGGCTCCCGTAATTGCGATTACTACAGTGAGGGCACCAAGCACCGCAACAGCCAAAAGCACGGCCAGGTCTTTGCGGTGGACGGCGATTGCGGTCGTCACAGAAGATACTTGGGTCGCGGCGCTGATCAGGACCAAAACGACGTTTCGGACCAAGTTCGTACCAAAAACATACACGTCGCGCGGCCGCAGTGCTCCGGAGTGGATCCGTAGGGCAAAATACAGCGCTTCCACCGCGACAAACGGGGCCGTGAGAGCCGCCACCCGCGCAGCCCGCCTTGGCGCAGAACCGCGTTCCCAAAAAATGAGGCACAAAACAATCACCCCTAAGAAGCCCGCGCTTGTCTCTTTAAAAAGCGCGGCAATCGCATAGCAAAGGACGCTTGCCGTAAGCAGCAGGGCCCGCGGGCTTCCTCGATCGCCCCCATACGCGGACCCGAGAGCGAGCACGCTCGCGAATCCGAATAATGTGCTTCCCGCCTCCGCTAGTCCAACGCTCACAATTGCCACCGCGGCGAACTGCCACACCATCGCAAACGCAGTTGCCACCCCCGCCTGCGCCATTGAGAGCCTCAGCCGACGCGCCGCGATGAAGATCAGTCCGCACAAGGATATATGTAGGAAGAACTCAATCGAGTGTATTGGCCAAGTTTCCCAACCAAAGCGGCTTTGAACCGCAGCCAGCGTGAGATTCTGGATGGGCCGGAAGGAGTGTGGGTCGTACCCGTAATGGGTCAAGAAATACCCCCACTCCAAAGGCCAACCCGGGAAAATGCACAGAAAGGCATCTCCAAAATACGGCGCCCGCAATGCGGGCCAATAGACGATTGTTCCAGCCACGATGAGGAGAACTGCAGCCAAGGTCGCCGCTGCCCTATCTCGCCAGATCGGGAGCGGGCGTGCTGAGGTATCTTCAACCGCAATCAAGACCATACTCCAAAGCGGACCTCGCCAGCGCTACAGCGTCAGGACTCATTGCATAATTCGTCACTGTTGCAATCCTGATATCCGCGTCCTCGCAAATTTGCAACTCCGTAGAATCGTGCTCTGGCCGAGCGGCGCAGATAGCTGTTCTCATTGATCGGTTTGACTCGCGCCTCTAAGCCCGGGAACGAAGAAGCAAGCGGCGCAATGTGACTAATTCTCTTGTTGGGCGCTCATGTTCGATCGTTTCCGGTATGCGTGCATTTGGCTCGAACTTCCTCAAGTCGTCTGAAAGCGATACAGCGGACCACCTCTTGCGGTGTTTTACCCCGCTCTCGCGGAATAGGGCATGCACGATTAACCATGCCAGTCCCATAATCGCAGTCCCCAACATGACAGTGTATATCAGATCCAAGAATCCGCTCTCGGGACTACATGCGCCGAATAAGCACACAAACAGATAACCAACGTGGGGGTAAAGATCTCCGCCGGCGCGGTTTGCAGCTTTCCGAATCAGACCCAGGAACACGCCCGCGACCAGCAAATAGGACACAACGCTTGGGACCCCGAAATCCGCGTATGCCATCCCGACGAAGGTGTAAGCCGAGGCATCTCCGGAGTAGCTGTGATGGTCCGAATAAACCAGGTATCCGGTATTGCGAGTGGGATGGTCCGGTTTGTCACTATATATAAAGCCCGGAAGCCAATCCACGAGAGAGTAAAAGAGAATGCGCCCATTGAAGTACGCCGCCGATCCGTCTCGCATATAGGTTGTCATTTGACAGTATCCGCGATAAAGACCGTCAGCCGAATACCGTGCTCCGATGGTTTCGAGCCCGGAGAGGAAGACATTCGAGGTTTGAGTGACGGCCTTGCCCTTGCGATGGTCATTTTTCAGGCCAATAACCAGTACGACTGCGACTACTACAGCGGGAATTCCAATCATCCGAGTGAGCCCGGATTTGAAAAACCTCTTGAACTGCTCATTCTGATACACGGAGCACACAACTGCGGCGTATAATATGCCTCTTTCCAAACCTCCCTTGTTGAAGTAGGCTATAACCGGCGTCAGCAATACAGCGATTCCGATTATTATTTTTCGAATTCCATGGGAACACGCGAACAACAACACGAGACCTAGTAGCGCGATGTTTGCGCCTTTATATAAGAAGGCGCCTTGTTGCTCGGCTCGCGTGGCATAAAGCGCATCGTTTGTAGTGAGTCCGGTGGGGAGGCCCCGGTAAATCGCCGTACCGTGCATGGCAGCCCCAATCAAGAAGAGGGCGATCCCAATATGCTTAAGCGTGCGCGTCTCAACACGGGAGAGCGCACGCGAGATCGGGCGCGGCCGCGGATCGACGAGAGTAAGGCCTGCCAGGAAAGCGCCAATGCCTATAATATGGACGACCGTAGGATAGATCCGCAGGATAATTTCGTCGGGCCCGAGCAGGAGCGTTTCGGGCCAAAAGCAAGCTCTGACAAATACTTCGACATTGTCACTGAGAACAATGAGGACCAGATAAACGGAGCATAACCCCTCTATTGACGTCCAGCCCCGTTTCCTGATGAGGAAAAGCAAGAGAGCGATGTTAATGGCGGACAGAAATGCAAAAATTCCTAATGTCATCGCCGGAGGCCTATTTTGTTGCCTCTATGAGCATAAACGCCCCGAAGGCGGACGGAATGATCGGCCGCAAATACTTCAATGGGGCTGCAAGCATCTTCAGGGTTCGTATGAGCCATACCTTCCGGTATCGTTCCGATAACTCGAAGGCCAGGAGATCTCCGTGACATACAACCGTTCGGATCTGAACCGAGCTAAATTGCGAGAACAGCGCTCGGGCTTCGCGTTTGCTGTAGAGCTTGGTCCCTAGACTTTCGTTGTAATAGAAAACGGCTTCTTTGATAGAACGAAAGAATCTTCTCTTGATCACGCAGAGTATTAACCACTCGTAAAAAAAAGTAAGTCCGCGGGAATTGTAAATCATGACTCTAACCTTGCCGCCGGGCTTCGCTACGCGATGAAGTTCACGGACTGCGGCTGGAGTATCAGGCGTGTGATGGATGGTGCCGTAGGAGTAGACTATATCGAATGAATTTGATTCAAGCTCCAGGTGTTCCACATCGCCGGTACTAACGTCGGCTTTGAGACCCTCCAACTGCAGGCGCTCTTCAGCCACCTTGACCGCAGCTTCCGTTAAGTCGCGTCCGTATAAATCTGCGCCAGAACGGGCCCACCGGATGAAGTCCGAGCATGAGCCGAGGCCAACTTCGAGGACTCGTTTGTTGCGCCCTTCCTCGAACTTCGCAAACGCAGGGACGAATGGGTTCTTAGAATAGCGGTACGCGTCTATTTCATCGAAGAATGTTCGCCTTTCCGCTTTAGTCTTCCCGGCGCGCATCTCACAAGGCTCCGCTTCCCAGTGCGCCTTAACAGCGGCCTTGATGGAAGGCTGGTCTACGTTCAATTCCTGGTAGGAATCAATCTTGGGTTGGTATGTTTGCTCCATAGTTTCTTTCGTAGCTATCTAGCTCGGCTTGAAGTAGCGACGATGCCGGGCTATTGAGGAATTTGATTACGGCTTTGGACTACATTAGCGGCGATCGCAGATTTCTGGTAACCTGTGGCGGTATTATTCGTTAGTTTTGTAGTACCGCTAAGATTCCCGATAGAAAACGGGGCGCCGCCTTTTATGTGAGACGCGATCATTGTGTTGTCGCTAATTACGTTTGAACCGTCGACACCGATGAACTGGAGTCCGTTGTAACAATCCTCCAACTTATTACCCTGGATGTCGACATTAGCAATGGTACCTTTCAAGTACTTCTGAACATAAATGCCCCAACTGGTCGGAACATTCCGAATCGTGTTGTTCAAAATTTTTAGGTGGTCTATGGGCGCCGTAGCCCGGATCCAGATCCCAGTCCCCGCCGTGTCGATCGTGTTGTTTGCGAATACCATGTCCGTGCCCATGTTCGTGGAAATTCCAAGCTGCGAATGCAGAATTGTGTTGTGTTCAATGGTTACGTGCAGCTCTGGAAGCTCGGCAATGAGTATTCCGTACTGGTAACCGTCGACCGTATTGCCGGTAACCCGAGTGTTCTTCTGGTTCTTTACGACAATTCCCACACTGTCGTAGTGCCTAATACGGTTTGGAGGCCGCGAGTCGGTCAGGCGATTGTCGTGCACATAGCCGTTTGATGCTTGGCCGGTAATATAGAATCCGTGGAGGCCACCCGTAATGCGATTGTTGTAAATCTCGAAACCGTCGGTCATTGCTGCCTGAGTTATTCCGCAGCGGCTTGTTGTTTCAACGGCTAGATCGTGGAACTTGAAGTTGTTAACAACCCCGTCGCCTGTTCGTAGAAGGCCGTCGCCGTTTATAGGGTTGTTAATTTCTCTGCCGCTATTAACAAATTTCAGGTGATCCACCTCAATATTCGAGATTGGGGTCCCTTTCACACCGACGAACAGATTTGGCTTCCCGTCCCCCTGGTTTCGCGGTCCGCCGTCTCGCAGGTCATAGACGTCGCTCATATAAATGATACTGGCGTCCCCATCGCCCGTCAGGCGGATGTTGGAACTGGTAATCGTCAGGACCCTGCTGATGCGATAGGTGCCGGCAGGAATGTAGACGGTTCCCCCACCAGCAGCAGCCGCATTAATTGCATTTTGAATGAAATCATGATTTCCAGTGCCCCACGAAACGCGCACGTTCGAGGCGGACGTCTGCGCGGGAGCGGCTAACTCCACGCTGGTGGCATTTCGGACTGCCACAATGGTCGTGCGAAGGGGGTCGACCCTGCCGTTTGCCGACGGGCCTGCCCTGAGAATGTGAATCGGCTTCCCTACGTCACCAGGAGTGAAGATTCCTGCCGCCGAGGTGAGAAGTCTGGACCCGGCTTGAATCGTCCCATCATCGACGTACCTGCCGTCCGCTTTCGTGCCATAATTTTTCACATTGAACACGCGAGCGTTCTGGCGCGCTTGCATCGGAACGCCTGGAAGCGTTAACAAGACTATCGCAGCCGCTGATAACCATTGGAATAGTTTCATGGCTTCATCTAGCTCATCGGTGCATTTCCCGAACCACTTCAATCCAGTTACTTCGGAACCGCTCATAAGTAAATTGCCTTGCGAACTCGTATCCAGCGCGGCCTCTTTCCGCTCTGTTCTCTTCGTCCGCAAGCAAGTCTTTCACCGCCGCTCTCATCTCATCGAAGTTGTGGGCGATGATCTGTCCTCCCGGCTCGAGCAACTCCCGCATTCCTCCCTTGCCTGAGCCAACAACAGGCGTTTCACAAAGCATGGCCTCGTGAGCAGCGCGGCACCACCCCTCTTCGAATTGAGACATAGTCACGGCAATATCAGACGCCGCAAGCAGACGGAGGTAATCGCGCCTATCTAAGTGCATGCATCTGAGAGACGGCGTTGGAGCGGTTGCTCGCCCGGAGGCAACGAGATGAACATCCAGGTCCTTAAGCGCGTCGAAGGCCTGCTCGACACCTTTACCCGGTCCGAGCGCTCCCAAATAGATGACGGGTTTGCCGAGTAAACCATAGCGCTTCTGAAAGGCCGCCGTTTCATCCTGATCAAGAGCAAAATCGCCTAGACGAAAAGCATTGGGTATCGTATAGACATTCGTCACGCCTCTTTTTCGAAGATATTCGTTCCAGTACTCGGCTACGGTAACCACAGCATCCGCGCGATGAAGGTTTTGCATGATTCTCTCGGCGATGCGCTTTCCGATTGAGCCGGCGATGACATCGGCATGATGAAAAATAACGATGCTTCGGATCTGGTCCTTCGGAGCGAATATGGCAGCGGTGAGGGTCTTTATCGCCAGCGTATGGTTACCGTGAGCCAACGCACGGTTGAGCTTTAGATATTCAGTGGGCAAAGCGAGATACTTCAGAACCCCCCGCCCACCGAGCCTGAGCTGATGAGAATCAACTTCAAAATCACCAGCCAGGCACTCCGGAACCATATCCTCGTAAGCAGAACCTCCGGTTGGCCGACCACCAAAGCCCACGACGATTATTCGCCCGCGCGATGCATTGGTTGCGGGTTTGGCAATTCGCTGAAAATCGCGTTTATTCGTGACATCGCTCATCACAGATATTGAACCAGGATTTTCGTTCATACAGGTTGCACTCTGGCGTCGAGCTTGCGTATACCACCCAACGGCTCCACGAGGCCGCGCTTGCTGCAATGTGTACCACCCGGCCAACCCGGCCGTTGAATAACGGTCAACGCTCTGCTATCCTCCGTCTCATGCATTCATCCAGCTTGGAAAAAACAGCGCGAGTGTGGCAAACGTGGGGCCGAAAGGATCCGCTGTATGCGATTTTGTCAACGAAGACGGGACACTCGAACATTGATGATTTCTTTGCCAGTGGAGAAGAAGAAGTAAACGCTTTTATTAATCAATGCCACCAAATCGGGATTACGCTCCCAGGGGGCACAGCTCTCGATTTCGGATGTGGCATTGGACGGCTATCGAGAGCCCTGGCCAAGCACTTCGACGCGGTGATCGGGGTTGACATCGCGCCTGCGATGATTGATCTCGCAAGGCAATATAACCCCGGCGATAAGTTTCGATTTATCGTCAACACTGCACCAGACCTGCGAGTGATACCCGACGCGGCCGTGAATTTCGTTTTTTCCCGAATCGTGTTGCAACATATTCCGCCTGAAATTGTCAAGCAGTACGTTACTGAGTTTTACCGGATTCTCCGCCCGGGCGGGATTATGGCCATTCATATGCCTTCTACACCTGAGAGCTTTCCGCCTGGTTTCAAGACCCAACTTCGAAGACTGATCGGAACGCGAGCTTATAAGCGTCTGGTTTTCGCGCTGTTACATAGAACCAGCGCCGTAATTGATATGAACCACATACCGGAAGCGGAAATGGTTGCTCATCTTACAGGCTTAGGAGCACGAATCCTCGCAGTTGAACCGATTCTTTCGAATGCTGTTCGGGAACACAGGCAATACATCGCCGCGAAACAGTAGTATCTCCGTGAGCGCCGCGATCTTGTACAAGCATTACTGTGGCGCTCTCGGCTAAACCGAGGTGACGGCTTCGTATCTGGCCGGGGCCTGCGTTTCCATTGCGATAGAATCGGCTATTTTGTCTATATTCGCCTGTTCCGAGATGCTCGGACTCATAAGCGGAATCCCCCATACGCCCGGAAGAGCGCTTTCGATGGTTGCCCAGATGAACTTCAGCAGGAGATCGCGGTCCGGCTTGTATCCGCGGATTGCTTTCGTGAGCACGGCGGGCAAATCGTTCACCGATTCACAGTTATAAAGGAGATCGAAAAATGAGTAGCACAACGGTCCGAACGCGATAACTGGTTTTTCGTAAAGAATGCCCTCCCATGCCGTCGTCCCAACGATAGTCAGTACGGCGTCGGCGTTTTGAATGATCGTGTGACTATCTACGCTTGGGGAAAGCAATTGGACATTGTAGAGCTTCTTAATGTCTCTGTAGTAATTAAGGGGTCTCGATCCACGCATTGCCGGATGATCTTTCACCACTACGCGGTATCCGGCAGGCACGCTCTTTGCAATGCTTTCAATCAGTGCTACCTGGTTCGTATAGAACGGAGCGCGAACATCGATCGTAAACTCGGGCTGCACGTGCAAGGGAAAGTAGACATACTTGCTCTTAGTAAGTTCAGTCTCGAAAATGGTCCGCTCACTAACGATGTATCTAAGGATTCTAAGGAGATCCTTCTTAGCAGGCTCCCAGGGAGGTCTGCCATTGTATGAGCCAATTTCGAAATCGCCGTCCTTAAGATAAGTGCGAACTCTGAACGGAACGCGGCCTGCGCGTCGAAACAGCCGCTCGGCTGCAATTCGATCGAATTTTACAGGCGGACGGCCAACCGGCGCATGAATGGGTGATCGAAGCCTTGTTCTCCGAAAAGTGGATAGAAATTCTTCCGCGACCCCGGTCTGCTGAGGTGTAAGCCCTTGTTCCTTCGCCTGTTCATAGAGCGCTGCCGCGGAATCCCATCCGCCCTGAGGCGAACGAAGGAAGGTGAAGCGGCCGGGCAGTGTGCTCGGATATGGAATGAGGTACTGAATATCTTGGCGCCGCGCCAATGACCAAGCAATCCACTCAGAAGCACAGGCGACTTCTCCTACGACGGCCTCCGGACACGCGTCGCGGAATAGCTTCTCCCAAAACCGGCATACGCCAGCAAGGATCTTAACTACTTTTTCAAACGGATATTGCTGGATAATTCGATCCGCATGGGCCATGAGATTCAGGTTCTCAATATCCCCCGACATCTCCAAGCGTCTCAGATAATCGACGCATTCTTCGAGATCATAGCGTGGGATCTCCTGCTTGAGATAAGCAGCCAAATTATGAACCTGATCGAAGACCTTCATGACGCCGAGCTCCGCTGTAGGTGTCGCAAAGGTCACCGCACTGACGCCGTAGCCGTAGCGGTTCTTGAGCGCGGCAGCAATACTTGGCATGAAGGTGTAGTACTCGCCTTTGCAGATCATGAGGATCTTCATTTACGAGCGCCTCCTTCGCGTTTGCGGCCGGTTGATCTAAGCATCAGGCCGCAGACCTCGACACCGCTCTATGAAGCGCAATCAATTCGCTGGCGCGCAGATATCTCGTCATCGCCAAACCCAGCACAAAGATCACGGTTCCGAAAGCTATCCGGACAAGCGATTGACCGATCGAAAGCGTACCGCTCTGCCAGAAATGCGCTAAAAGCCAAACGCCCGCGAATGGAATACCGGCTTGGACAAGCCATGCCAGTCGAAAGGTTCGGCGGAAGATCTCCCAGTTCAAACCGATGATTACTACCGCTCCCGCGACGGAAGAGATCAACTGACCCCAGCCTGCTCCAATAATTCCCACTCGGGGCAACAGAATTACATCCATTGCGAGGACTATTACTCCCATACCGGCCCAAATCCATGTTGTCCACCAGACATGCAAGCGGACATAGAGCATTATGATGTACAGCATAATGATGCTCATGAAGACACCCTGCAAGCCCAGAATAGCCAGCACTGGGCCACCGGATGAAAACTCTTGCGTGGTGAACAGCCGAAGGATTTGCTGGGGAAAGGCAAACAGGATTGCAGTTGCCGCAACCGCCAGTCCAAATACGAATTTTTGGACTCCGGAGAAGCGAGCGTAAAACTGATTCCAGCTTCCCGCGTCATAAAGCGCAGCCATCTCTGGCAGCAGAACGTCATTGAGTGGGCCGACGAAGAAAAATCCGAGTGCGGAAACTGTGAAACAGACGGAGTAGATGCCGACCTGTCTCAGATCCAGATAGTGAGCGACGAGATAGCGATCCGCCGAAAATGACAGTAGCGATACCAAGCCTCCGGGCACTAAGGCCAGACCGTATGGCAGATATTTCGACAGCGTTGCGCGACTTGGCTTGACCAACCTGGTGTGCTGATATCGATACAGATAGATAAATCCGATGGAAACGGCGAGGGCAGCCGTGAAAAGATACGTGCCGACGAGAGCGACGGGATCTCTCATCCACCACAGAGCCACCGCAATCAACAACAAACACTCGGGCACTTGACGACCGAGCGTGAAGAAAGCCCAGGAGCGGTTCAGCCGGCGCCCGCGCAACAAGCCTCGCATCATCTCGAACAAAGTCTCGAGAGGCATAACGGCGGCGAGGAGCAGCAATATGGTCCGCCCTCTCGGGTCCCGGAACAACTCATTCGAGAGGTCTCGAGAAAAGACCGTAAGACCGCCGGCAACAATGGCCGAAGATACTAAAACCGCAGCTGAAACGGACGAAAATACACGGTTGGTCTCCTGCCGGTTACGATCCCCACCTAAGAACCGCATCATCGCGCCGCCCTGATTCATACTTGTCACAACAAGTGCCATACCAAGAGTGGTTAGAAATAGAGACCATATGCCGAAGCCGCTTGGGCCGAGCGCTCGCGCAAACACTATAAGCCACAAATAGGTCCGCAGCTTTTGGAACGGAAGCGGCAGATTGGAAAAAAACACGTCCCGAATGAACTTACCGGTCCCGCCGGCGCGTTCATCCACAGGCTCATTTCCGAGATGCGGCAGCTCTGCAACTTTTACTGTCGGCATGCCAATGACCATTCGCGGAGAGCTCGATCGTGCATGGAGTGAAGTTCTGACTGCAGGTCGATCGAGGGGTTCGTGCAAACCCGCGTCAAGACGATCAGATAACAGAGTTGAAGAACTTTTCGAAGCACCGCTTCGTCCTTGTACAACTCGAATTTTTCTTTTACGAGGAAGCTCTGAAAATATGCTTCCACTATTACCCGGACCTCACCGTCGAGAGAATCGAGGAGCAGCGGCCCCCATTCGGCCAAAAGCACTCGCGCAAACACCCCGACAGAGGAGTTGAACAGCACGTAGGAGCTGGGACAAGTTTTCTTGGCCCGATACAGAATGCTTTCAGGTGTTGAATCTTGGATGAGCGCGCGGGCGATTCGCTTTCTGACATACGGCATTTTGTTCCAGGATTTGAACGTGAAATTACCACGCATGGCGAGATGGTACGGGATACGGTTCGATGCGGCGACAGCCTCCCAGTCATAAAAGGGCACATGAAGCTCCACCCTAGAAGTGCTCAGGCCCCAGTTAAGGCCGTTCATGTCATCTGTGTACTGGGCGCGGTATTCGAAGGAAACGTATTTTTTGAAAACCGTCTGCAGATCATCATCCGCAGCGCAATCCGGGATCTCCTGGCAGAGACGCGAATAATATTCGCCATGTTTATGCCCGTTTTCGACTGGGGCGTGGAAGGGTGTGAGAGCCTCAAGCACGTAGTTCCGAAAGTCGTTTCTGGGGCTCAGGTTGTTCGCCCAGTAAAGCAGATAATGTTTATGCGATCCGTTGAGAGGCCACAGGGGCAGGGTCTGCGAAATAGCCGACGCCAAATGGCGAGCGATGCGGGCCCCTTCAGGATGGCGATTCAAATAAATGCCAATCTCTCGGGGATTATCGAATGATGGAGTGTGGAGACGTGTATCCTGGCCTGAAAAAGCGTCGAATTCGCCCCCGAGCTTCTCTTCCAAAAACGATGCGATAGCAAGACCGTAAAGATAACCAGGATCGGTGGCATCCGTTTGCAGCATACGGATGAGCAATTCGGCCGTTGACTTTGGATCAATGATCACTTCGTGATGATCAGAACCGAAATGATTCGCTGCGATGCGCGCCGGCTCAAGCTCATTGGGATAGAGCCCCTCGTAGGACATGGTGACCGAAATCAGGTTGTCCGGACAGGCGTCCTTGAGGTACTTGAGCATAGTGACCGAGTCGATGCCACCGGAGAGAAGAACACACGGTGTACGGCCTTCGCTCAGTCGCTTCTGAAACACTTTTCGGTATGCAGAATCCAGTTCGGAAATACACTGGCTCTCCGTTTGAAGATACTGAACGTCGAACTGAACGGGCGAATAGTAGGCTGATTGAACAACCCCACCGGAATTGCGAAACGTGATTACTTGACCGGGAAAGGTGGTCTTCACGCCCTCGATCAGCGAATGCGGATCCACGATGAATCCCATCGTGGCGAACTGGTACGCCGCATAACTGGAAATGTGTGGCGAATCGATCAGCCGTGCCATTTCAAGCCGCAGGTTGGAAATACAAAGTAGATTTCTTTCGTAGGCGTAGTACGCTCGAAGACACCCGTTTCGATCACTAATAAGGTAAGCTTCATGGGTGTTTTGATCGAAAACGATAACTGTGAAGTCTCCATCCACTTCATCTGCCCACGAAGAAATCGAGGCTGGGGAAAAGCGGTCGAGCCACGCTTTGAGATCTTCCTCGGCCGCAGGGGAATAACATCGTCCCCAGAGGTAGAAATTATAGGGCGGCTTGCGAATCTTCGTGCGAAACGCCAGCCGGGAAGACCCTTCGCGGGAAATGCCGCCATCGAATCCGCGCTCCTGGACGGGCGCACCGTCCCTGAGATCGAGTTTTAGACTGAAAACCTGCATTGTTGTGGCGATTTGATTCAATCACCCTGCCCGTGTTCAGGGCCGGAAGCGAGAAGCAATTCAGCGACTTCGAGATCAAATGGCTCGTCGATATCCCAGGAGTGGCGCTTGTCCATCACGTATCCATAGACCCGCTCGCCCCACGCATATGCGGTGGAATTCCGCACGGCTTCGGTCCTGTAGACGTAAATGGAACCATTGATTCGGTAGTCCGGGGAAGCGGCTTGCCGTCTGACGTCCGAAAAGCTGGGATTCTCATGGAAGACGATGCGGCCATTCTCAAGCGCGAAAATCCAATTCCTTGGAGCTTCGGAGCGAACCACCCCGACCACAGCATCGGCATCCCGAGAAATCATCATTTGGATAGCAGCATCAATATCTTTTACGCGGCGAAACGGCACTGTGGGCTGAAGCAGGACTGCTATGCCGGGAGTCCATCCGCTCTTTTCCAGCTCGCCGATAGCATGTTTCAACACGGACAGAGTAGGTGTCTCATCCTCCGCAAGCTCCGCTGGACGGTCGATGACCTCAGCCCCGGATGCGAGAGCAACATTCTTGATCTCGGCATCATCGGTTGAGACAATTACTCGCTGGATAAGTTGTGATCGCCTGGCAGCGCTGATGGTGTAATCGATCAGCGGACGGCCATGAATCGCGACCAGGTTTTTCCTCGGAATTCCCTTTGATCCGCCTCGCGCGGGGATCATGGCGACGACTCTGCCTTGTTCCATACTGGTTGGAGAAGCAGGGGTCGCGGGTTGAGATTCCTACTGCACAGTTTGGGGCACGATTCCGGCGGCTAAGAATGTTTCTTGTAACTCGAAACTGCCTCCGAGAACCGATCGAGCCCACAACTCGGCCATCAACGCTCGCGAAATATCGGTATGCCAGATGGAGCTTTTATCACTTCTGAACGCCTGATAATAGTCGAGAAACGCACGGCCATTTAACACGTCGAGCTTCTCGAGGATGCTGTCCTCAAATACGCTTTCGATGAGAGGCTTCAGCTCCGAACGCAGCCATTGCTTCTCCGGGATGATGAATCCCTGCTTGTCACGTCTCCACTTGATGGATTCCGGCAGCTCAGGAAACGCCTCTCGCAGAATATATTTGCTCCAGCCGTTTCGAATCTTGTACTCGGGCCGTAGCGAAAGAGCGAAGTTCACAAGGCGATGATCGAGAAACGGCAACCGTGTTTCGAGCGAAAAGGCCATCGCGTTCCGATCCTCATAATGAGTGAGGTTCGGTATCGAGTAGAGGTCGATATCAGCTATTTGGCGCGCAGCCATGTCCCCACATTCAAAAATGGGTGCAACATCCCGGCGAGTTTCAAGATAGGGGCGAACTGCCGAACCTTTACGCTGTGTGTATCGCGAAGCCTCGCCCCAGTGAATCTGCCACAGCGCGGTACGGTGCCAGACTGACCCGAGGAATTGCCTTCCGGCGCTTGCATACGCGCCTTGCTGTACGAGGTGTTTCAGAAAAAAGAAAAAGAACTTCCGGTATCCCAGGAGAGTTTCGTCCCCGCCCTGACCCGTCAGAACGACAGTAATGTCGGTCTCTTTCTTGATGAGCTCCATCATCTTGTAGTGGGCGAGCGCGGTGAACGCTTGCGGCGGCCCATCATTGTGCCTGATTACATCTGCCATCGCGCCTAAGATGTCGGATTCATCGATGAAGACTTTTCGGCTGCGAATATTGCAGTGCTGCGTCAGTGCGTCGACAAACCGAACCTCGCTAAAAGCAGGGTTCTGGGATACGACGGAATAGGTGGCCACGCCACCAGGATTGAGATGATCGGCTAAAAACGCGAGAGTCGACGAATCGAGGCCGCCGCTGAGAAGCGCGCCAACAGGAACGTCACTGCGAAGACGTAACTTGACGCTGTCGGTCATTAACTCGCGGAATTCCTCAATCGCGGTGTGGAGGTCCGACGGACCACTTGAAACGGAATAGTTCCAATACTGTTCTTCTTTAACAGTGTTTGTGGCCAGCGAAACAACAACGTTGTGCTTCGGTTTTACCTGTTGGATGCCTTCTATGAACGTTTCCTGATTGGAATTCAGAAGACCTTGATTCAGGTATCGGAACATCGTCCCCTTCTGAAGACGAACGGACGGAACCAAGGGAAGTAATTGCTTCATTTCACTGCTGTAGTAGCAGGACTGATCGTCGCTGTAGCAATACAGGGGCTTGATAGAAAATCGGTCCCGGCTTAGAACAACCTGCCGGGCGTCCATATCCGCTATCGCAAAGGCCCATTCGCCATTGAATTGCCCGAATGCCGAGGGTCCCTGAGTTTCGTAGGTTGCGAGAATCACTTCCGAATCAGTTTGAGTCCTGAAATCAAATCTGCTGCGAAGGTCTTCTCTCAGTTCTAGATAGTTGTATATTTCTCCATTGAATGTGAGCCACTTCCGGCCTCCGCCACGCATGGGCTGGATACCGCCGGGGCTCAGGTCGATAATCGCCAGGCGCCGGTGACCGAGAAAGACATCGAAATGATCGCGGTTATTAACAACACCGCTCTTCAGATTCAGGGCGAGATAGCCGGATGCGTCGGGCCCTCGATACTCGACGAGATCGGTTAGCGCTACGAACCGTTCAAAATCCTCACGCGTGAAATAGGAGCCGCGATTTATAGCTACAAAAATGCCGCACATGTGATGTTGCGATCTATGCCGTGGCTACAGCCACTCTCGTCTCTTGCTGCCCTATAACCCGATGAAGGATTTCGTTGCTCGGGTTGTAATCGGGAACAAGGCCTTTCAACTGAAGGACTACTGCCGGTAAGTCGCGCTCAGCGCACAGATTGCGAAGGACCTGGATGCGGTGCAAGATCAACTCGCTCGATAGGCCATTACCCGCAAATATCTTGATCTTGTCATGGTAAGTAGGCCGTGTTTCTTCCTCGAGGAGCGCCAGCTCTTCATATAATTTTTCGCCTGGACGCATTCCTGTGAATTCGATCTTGATATCTTCCTCGGGCCGGAGTCCAGAGAGCAGAATGAGATTGTGCGCGAGGTCGACTATGCGGACCGGCTCGCCCATATCCAAGACAAAGATCTCTCCCCCTTTGCCCATAGTGGATGCCTGAAGTACGAGTTGGGCCGACTCGGGAATGGTCATGAAATACCGGCGCATGTCCGGGTGCGTGATGGTCAGAGGCTTCCGGGCGGCAATCTGCTGTTTAAAGAGAGGGATGACGCTGCCATTGCTGCCGAGAACATTACCGAATCGAACGGAGACATATTTTGTGCGCCTGTCTTGAAGCGAATGGATGAGCAGCTCGGCGACCCGCTTGGTTACTCCCATGACGCTCGTTGGGCGAACGGCTTTATCGGAGGAGATCATGACGAAATCGGCGATACCGTGCT
This sequence comes from uncultured Acidobacteriaceae bacterium, assembly GCA_963758245.1. Lineage (GTDB taxonomy): Bacteria > Acidobacteriota > Terriglobia > Bryobacterales > Bryobacteraceae > Bog-105. The sequence continues at coordinate 205,744 of CAVWUV010000012.1, forward strand.
CGGCTGCGGCGGCCGCAACGTTCCACGTTCCGATCACATTGTTCTCGACGGCCTCGAACACATGGGCCTCCATCATCGGAACATGCTTATATGCCGCGGCGTGGTAAAGGATGGACGGACCGTACTGATCGAACACCTCGGCCAGACGCCGTGGATTGCGTATGTCTCCAATTTCAGAATGAAATTGAACATCGGCGAAATTCTCGCGCATCTCGCGCTCGAGGTAAAACAGGCTGGTCTCGGCGCAGTCATACGCCACGATGGCCGCCGGTCGAAACCGGGCGATTTGGCGGCAAAGCTCGGAGCCGATCGATCCGGCCGCGCCTGTCACCGCGACGATCTTGCCTTCAATTTTGAAGCGAATCTCGGATTCGTCTAGAACGACAGGATGCCTCCCGAGAAGATCTTCGACGGCGACGTCTCGAATCTGACCGGCCAGCGTACGCCCTTCAATAACCTCCAGGATGCTCGGAATAGTCCTGCACGGCACGCCGGCTTCATGGCACCGCTGGAGCACCGTACGCATTTCCGGACCGCTTGCGGAGGGAAGCGCGATGAGTATTTGTTCGACCTGATGTTTTTCGATCACCTTCACCAGATCCGCTCCCAGACCCAGCACCGGGACACCATGAATAAACGAACCGCGTTTGCGGGGGTTGTCGTCGACGAAGCCAATCACCGTGAATCCGAATTTCGGGTTGGAGCGGCTCTCTCGAAGAAGCGTGACACCAGCACCTCCGGCGCCATAAATGAGGGTAAGTTTCTGTGGCTTCAAACTGCCGCGGGTTGCGGATTCAACCACCATGCGAGCTAGAACCCTGATGCCGGCAGTGGCCAGGAAACACACCATCAGGTCCAGAATAAAGGCAGAACGCGGGAACCCCGCTGAGGGAAGCGCCATGATGATCGGAATACTCACAGCCGACGCTACAAAGTTGGCGCTAGCGATGCGCGCCACATCCGGAAGGGAAACGAACCGCCACCATCCACGGTCGAGACGATGAAGGTGGAACACAATCGCCTTAACCACGATCCAGACAACCACAGCGATACCCAAATTGTGGGTCTGATCCCGGGGGATGGTGAATTCGAACCGGAGCAGAAACGCGGTAAGCGCGGACAATACGAATATCGTCAACTGAGCAAGTCGCGCAAACAGGCGAGGCCTTTTTAAGACAAAGCGGAGTTGATCGTAAAAAATGAGCAAACGTTTGGCCGACATAGACCAGTTCCTAAGAAGAAAGATTGCGCGTGGGCGTCAGCGTCGTCATGCCGCGATTTCGGAGGCTCCGGGTGGCGGATACTCCAGAAGCGGTTCGTCGCGGCGCGCCATGCGGCAAAGTAGTTCGTCGGCTCCCCACTCCTTGAGAATTCTTTGAACTCCATTCAGAGCAGCTCGCCGGGAAACGACACTAAGAACGGTGAGAAGAATCAGCCGGAGGTCCGTGGCAAAGCTATGGTGCTCTACGTATAAAAGCGAGAGCCGGCTTTTCCACGGCCTGATGATCTGGTTATAGCGCAGGTTTGGATCCCGGCTATCTTTGAGAATGTCTCCCTCATCCGCAAATACAATCGAAGCGAGGTCGGTGATCCCAGGGCGAACAGACAACAGCTTCTGTTCCTCATCGGTATACAATCGCGCGTCCTGCTCCACTTGCGGGCGCGGTCCGACAAGGCTCATGTCGCCCCAAAGGACATTCCACAGCTGCACCAGTTCATCGATCTTGTACTTGCGGACCAACCTTCCAACCGCGGTAATCCGGCGGTCATTGCCGGCCGTCGAAATTACTCCGGACTTATCTGCGTTCACTACCATTGAACGGAATTTCACCATTTTGAATGTTCCACTGCCCCGCGCCATGCGGCGCGCAATGTAGAACGGTGAAGCGAAATCCTGCAGCCAGATGGCAAGCATTACGGCCAAAAGCAATGGAGATGCAGTTAGAAGTCCCAGAAGTGAAGCGATAAAGTCGAATACCCGTTTCATGACCGATGGCTCACGCGTAGGCGTGCACGGCGCGTTTCAAGCGAGACGTTACAGCAGTCGCAATTGAATCGGCATCGAGTCCGTACACCTTGCGAAGATACATTTGCGATCCGACGATACAAGAGAAACACGACTGTAGACCAAGACGCACAAAAAAGCCCGGAGCCGCGCCGGCTTCCATAAGGGATTCGGCGACCGCTCCGCCCAACCCTCCCTCGACCATGTGCTCCTCTATAGTTACGATGCCGCCTGTTTCGCGGGCAGCGCGAGAAAGACTCAGCACATCAAGAGGCTTGACGGTGTGGACGCTCAGCACGCGGCAAGTCACGCCCGCCAGCGCGAGAACGTCCGCCGCCTTGAGCGCTTCGCCAACGATGCCGCCGGTCGCTACGAGCGTGACATCCTCGCCGTTCCGAAGCATGCGAGCCTTGCCGATTTCAAATGTTTCGCCAGGTATGTTGGTCGGAGGCGCAGCGGATTTATCGAGCCGCAGATAAGCCGGCCCGGGAAGATCGACTATGGCTTTTGTAGCCTCTACTGTTTCCCAGTGATCACCAGGCGAGATCACTACCATATTGGGCAGCGAACGCATGATGGCCAGATCTTCGGTAGCGTGGTGCGTTGCGCCAACGGGCCCGTAGCTCATCCCGCCGCCAACCGTCACGATCTTTACGCTAGCCTCGTGATAGCAAACGTCATTCCGGATCTGCTCGAGGCATCTGACGGTCGGAAAATTCCCCAGCGAGTAGGTGAAGACTATCCGTCCTTCGAGCGCCAAGCCCGCCGCTACGCCAGTCATGTTTTGCTCGGCCACTCCTATATTGAGGAACTGATTTGGAAATCGCGCGGTGAAATCGTTGAGCACCCCAAATCCCAAGTCCCCGGTAACGAGCATGACCTCCGGTCTAAGCGCGGCGATGTCAGTGAGAGTGCGAACGAAGGCGTCTCTCACGCGCCCTCCTGGAGTTCGGCAAGCGCCGCCGCGAACTCCGCTCCTTTAGGTATGCGGTAATGCCACAAAACCGTGTCCTCCATGAACGACACTCCTTTGCCTTTAATCGTGTGAGCTATCACGCAGCTGGGTTTGCCGGGAACGAAGGGAATGTCATTCAGAGCGCCGCTCAGCGCGGAGTGATTGTGCCCGTCCAGCTCCCGCACACTCCAGCCAAAGCTTTTCCATTTTTCGGCAAACGGAGCCAATTCGATGACCTCCGACACACGGGCCAGGCCTTGAATTTTGTTGTAATCTACTATCGCGACGAGGTTTTCCATTTTATGATGAGCGGCAAAGAGGATTGCCTCCCAGGTGGAGCCTTCATTGCACTCGCCATCACTTAAAAGACAAAACACACGATGGGCACGACGGTCCAGCTTCCCCGCGTATGCCATCCCTGCGGCAACGGACAATCCGTGGCCGAGTGCACCGGTCGATAGATCTACTCCCGGAAGTTTGTGTGATACGTGGCCGCAAAGGTCGGAGCCATCCTGGTAATGGGTTTGAAGTTGCTCGACCGGGAAAAAGCCGCGTTCTGCGAGGGCTGCATATAACCCAGCGCCCGCATGACCCTTACTGAGCACGAAACGATCCCGGGTGGGCGATGCCGGTGCGCCAGGATCAACGTTCAGAACGCCGCCATAGAGCACCGCAAGAATATCGGCGCACGAGAAAATGGATCCGATATGCGAGCCGCCGCCCGCGCTGGTCATGCGTAAGCTATGGATGCGAATCTGCTTCGCGAGTTGACGCGTAGCTGCGCAGGAAACTTCGAAATCGAGCGTAAGGTCGGTCATCGGCCGTAAAAACTCCGGATTTCATCACACACGTACTGAACGTCCTCGTTTGCGAGCGACATGTTCATCGGCAACATAAGCATCCGCGTGAAGAGATAGTCGGTGCCGGGAAGACTCTGGTTAAACCCAAGCGTCTTCAACTGATGCACCGCCTGGCCATTCCATTGAACAAGCGTGCCGATGCCGTGATCTTTGAGATGCTGTTTCAGCTCGTCCCGGCGCTCAGCTTCGATTTCATAATTCTGGTATATGTCGAAGTGATCTGGATGACTGCCGGGAGCCGGCGGAAGCACAATCTCGGGCACATCCTCTAACTGCTCGGTGTAGAGAGTTGCTATCGCCCGTCGACGTGCGATGACAGACTCATAGCGCTTCAATTTGAAATCAAGAATGGCAGCCTGGACGTTATCGAGGCGTGAGTTCAAGCCCCACGACACGATTTCTCCGTCTTTGTTCCGGCCATGGTCACGAAGCTGGTAGATTCGCTCATAGATCCGGTCATCTTGCGTAATTACCGCTCCACCGTCGCCGAAGCAGCCTAGCACTTTGGCGGGATAAAAGCTGATGGCAGCGGCCGCGCCAAATGTGCCTGCACACTTGCCTTTGAACCTGGATCCCAATCCCTGAGCAGCATCCTCTACGATCACCAGGCCGTGGCGATCTGCTATAACCTGCAGCCTTTCCATGTCACACGTTCGACCATTCAACTGAGTCGGCATGATAGCTCGTGTACGTGGCCCGATGGCAGCTTCAACCGCCTGCGGGTCGATAAGATGATCCGGACCGCACTCGACCGGGACCGGCGTTGCTCCCGCAAAATGAATTGCTGCCGCCGTCGCTATCATCGTGTGCGAGCTGATAATGACCTCGTCGCCCGGTCCAATGCCGGAGGCCAGCAGACCTATCGTCAGCCCGTCAGTTGCATTTGCCACGCCCAAGGCGTATTTAGCCCCGAGAAAGCGGGCCAAGTTTTCCTCGAAACGCGTCAAATCCTGCTGCAGGATGAATGCGCCTCGACTCCCTACGTCCTCAATAATCTTCAGGAACTCCGTCGCGTGCTCCGTAAAAACGTCCGGATACACGAAGAACGGAACGCTGGTTAGCACCATGCCTAATCCTCTCTGTGGTTTGGTTATTGCTTTATGCGTAACGCGCATCCATAAAGCTGGGCGCGGTCAGCAAACGCTCGCTGCCCAATTCTTTCAGAAACTCGATCGTCTTCTTAATGTATGGCGCGCGAATCCGGTGATCGATTGGCAGTGTCACAATTGTCCGCGATACGCTCTCGGCGACCGGACACGATCCGATTTCATATCCTATGCGCTTCAGATCATCGGCTGCCGATAATGGATGAACGGCCGAGACAAACCAGTCGCCGAGTTCAATACCTCGTTCCCGCGCCTTCTGTAGAACGTCTCGCTTGTTCTCGACCAGCAGAGGGTATCTCAAAAACACAGGATCGAAGCGCTCATCCAGATCACAAGTTTGCGCCCCCAGATCTCTCAATACTCGTCTGTACTGATCCGCCACCGAACGTCGGAATTCCGTATTTTCGTTGAGCTTGCATAGGTAGCGTGTGAGCCAGCGCCGGTGCAGATCCGGTATGCGCTTTCCTGCATCACTCATCAGACCTTCCATTTCTTTCTCATCGAAAGTGGGCATCACTAGTCCGTTCCGGCTTAGACGCCTAAAGATGTCTCGCGCCAGCCAGAACATAGAAGGTTTCAGGAGAGTCTCGTGGGCTAGATACTCGACTACAATACGCATCGTCTTAGCCACAGAAGTGGGCCTCGACGACGCACAAACCTTTTGAAACGCGGCACAGAGTTGCTCGCCCCGGACCACTGCTCGCCCGCCAGCGCCGAGGACGATCGGTTTCCCCCATCGGTGCGAAAAAAACGCTGCCTCACCGAACGACCCGACTGTTGCGCCCCTATACGAGCTCGCGTATGTATGGCAGCAATCCTCGATTACAGCCAGACCGTGCCTTCGAGCAACCTTGAGCACTGCATCCATATCCGCCGGAATGCCGAACGTGTGTTGGACAATAACCGCCCTGGTATTCGGAGTAAGGGAGGCCTCGAGCCGCTGCGCATCCAAATTATAGGTTCCGGGATCGATATCGACGTAAATCGGCTTGGCTCCGGCCATAAAGATCGGCGCCGGCACTGCAACACAGGTAAACGCTTGAATGGCCACTTCATCGCCTGGCCCTATCCCCAAAGCCTGAATAATGGCATGTTCGGCGACTCGACCGCGGAAAAAATAGTAATCAGTCTCGTGCGTCAATTTCACCCCCTAAGGTTGTGCTTTCCGCCAGCATGTTCAAACTGCGCGTACTTCCGCTTCTCTACTGTTGCGGGATGCAACCGACTCCAAATAATCCGTCATGGTCCCGTAAACCTTCTCTGCTGAGTAGGATTCTTCATACAGACGGAGACCGTTCGCTCCATAGGCTTCTCGCATCGCGGCACTATCTTGAAGTGCGGTGAGGTTTGCAATCAGGCTTTCGGCGTTTTCCGCTTCATACGTCACTCCGCACTGGTGTTCGCTGAGGAAGCTGTGGGCTTCGCCGGAAAGGCTGGAAAGGATTGGAAGACCAAACGCCATATACTCAAAAAGTTTATTGGGTAAACCCTGCGGCGCGGAGGACACATAGGTCGCAAGCCCTACTTGCGCCATTTCTCCTAAACAAGAAATCTTGCCGCCGTCCACCCATCCGGTGAAGATAACGTTTTCGAGCCCGGCAGCCAATTTTCTCCATTCGGCCTCACGCTCACCACCGCCGCTGAGCACGAATTGGAATGTATCTTGACCTTGTTTCTGCAGAATCGAGGCCGCCTTAATGACCGTGGCGAGATCATAGGTTGCGCCAAAGACACCTACAAACCAGCAAATCGTTTTTGACGGGTTGACTCCGACATTTAATAAGTCAGCTCTTGCGCGGGTCAACTCGCTCTTACTGCACTGAGGCTTCTCATAGCCAAGTGGGAACATCCTGTCCAACTCCCCTTGGGGCCGCCCAGCATAACCTAGAGCCCATTTCAGATATCCGGGTGAGATGGCGATAATCCCGGTACAGTTTTTGAAGACGTGCTTGGCGCGGTTCATTAGTGGATGCAGAAGCTTCCGAACCGCAGGTCGTAACCTGGGCTTGGCGATGTCTACAAAGATGTCGGGCCATAAGTCACGAACATCGATGATGACTGGTATCCCCGTGGTTCTGCCATACTCCACGCTGGCGGCGCTAAGCTCAATCGTTGGCCATGCCGCAAGAATTAGGTCTGGCCGGGGCTCCGATACGATTCTATTTTTTAGGGCTTTGCCGAGCAAGTGGTGATTGATCAAGCGCCCTATCGAGATATTCCTTTTATAAGGCGGCGCATACAACATCTGGAGCTTTACTCCCTCGGGCGTTGTGATGCATGTATCAGCAGCCGCGCGCTGGCGTTTTCGCGTATGGTCAAATGTTGACGTCCACCAGGTGACGTCATGCCCCCTGGCAGCGCAGCAGTTGCATAGAGTGGCTACCCGCCGCAATCTCACATTCTTGCCGTCAGTAGGTAAGGATTCACCTGTCATGACGACCCAAATGCGCATGCTACGCCGCTCCGGGAAAGCGCGGGGGATTACGTATAGTATTTACTGTATTTGTAACCTTCGTAGTAATAGGCATCACTTGTGTTGGAGCCCACTTTGTTCAGCACGAGACCGAGGACGTTTGCGCGGAGCCGGCGCAGGTCAGTGAGGGCTGAATCGATTGCTCTTCGATCCGTGTCGCCCGCCAACGCCACCAAAAGAACGCCGTCCACGATGACGGACATTTCAAGCGGTTCCGGGAAACCCAGGATAGGCGGAGCATCAATAATAATGAAGTCATACTTCGCCTCAGCCTCAGCCAGAATCTGTGACAAACGGGTTCCGATGAGATCAATGCCCTCCGAGCTAGCATTAACCGCGGGGAGCACATCCAGATCGGGCGCAAAGTCGACCGCCACTAAGTCTTCTTCCCAACGCGAGGAGTCAACCAGAGCAGATTTGTAATCGGGATCAACTGTAAGTCCCAACCTGTGATGCACGCCCGGCCGGCGCAGGTCGCCGTCTATGAGAAGTGTTTTATGGTGCTTGCGGGCATGAGCGATCGCCAGGTTTATCGCTGTCGTGGTCTTGCCTTCGGACGGCGACGCGCTCGTGATCAGTAGCGTTTTAATACCGTCAAAACTGCTCAGGAGAATGGAATTCCGTAGCGCGCGAACAGCATCCTCATAGCGTGATATCGCTCGCACACTAGCGCTTTTCGATTTTGTAAGGCTCTTTGTTCCTTCGTTGCTGGCCAGGATGGGTTTCGATCCCCACTGTTTCACGACGGGTAATGTCCCCATCACATCAATTCCAAACAGGTCGCGGACCTGCTCTGCATCGCGGACCGTGCTGTCAATCACGTCGCTCAACACCGCTACGCCTACGGCAAGCAGAGTCGAAAAAACAAACGCTAGAAACGCATTCAGCTTCACTCTTGGGAACACCGGGCTCTCCGTGGGACGGGCTGGGTCCGCTATGCGGATGGATCCATTTTGAAAGCCCGCGTTGATGCTGGCCTCTTTAATCTTTTTTACGAGTTCTTCGTAGAGTTCCTTATCCGCGTCTGCTTCGTGCTTCACCGCCTGGTATTCGAAAGATCGGGAATTTATGCGGTCGAATTCCGCCTTTGTCTCGGCAACGGCCTCCCGTAGTTTCGCCTCGCGGCTTACGGCTTCCCGGTACTCAGTATCAACGCGCCGAGAGATATTTACGCGTGCATTCTGAAATTGCTGTTGCAGCTCAGCCACGTCGGCGGCAGCCTTACGGTATTCCGGGTGATTCACTCCGAAGTGGGTTTTTGTATCAGCGAGTTTCTCCTGAGCTGTGCTCAGCAGCTCCCCCAGCCGCCTTAGTGAGTCACCTTGATTAGAGACTTGCAAAGCTTCCAGGGTTCCGCCTTGTACTGAGTTCCACATTGCCTCTTTATTGAGGCGATCAGCCTGTGCATTCGTGTATTCCGTATTCAGTTGAAGCAGGCGCGATGACAGGATGTTAGTCTTCTCTTCGGGGTTAATTACATTGAGTTCGCGCTCAAACTGTGCTAAAGCCGCCCCGGACCGCTCCATTTTGGCTTTGAGGTCCTCGAGCTGTTTCTCCATGAAGGCGGACAGCCCGGCCGCTGCGCGATACCGAAGTTGATAGCTGTGTTCGAGGTACGAGTTCGCTACGGCGTTGGCGACATCCGCTGCAAGCCGTGGGTCAGTTGACCGGTAGCTGACCAATAACAGAAGCGTGTTGGCGGGCCGGGTGACTCTAAGATTTCCTAATGTAATGGGCGCATCTTTGGCTAACGCTCGCGCTTCGGGTGATGTCTGCCCCCGCTTCGCGTTGAAATCCGCCAGGTGATATTTCTCAGCCACCGGTCGCAGCACCGAGTCAGACTGGATCAGTCTGATCTGAGTCGGCAGGAACTGATCAGAATCGTAGTCCGAGGACGGGTTAGACGCCTGGCCTACCACGCCTGTGGGCATTTGATGATCGATGTCAATAATTGCGGTCGACTCGTAAATGGGGGTGAGCCGGCTGGAAATAATGCAGGTCGTCACTACCACGATCGCGACGAAGGCGACGATCCTCCACAGATGGCGTTTTAATATCCAAAGATAATGGGTGAGGGGAACCCGGTGTTGTTCTGATTCCGCTTCGCGGATGGCCGGATCTACCCGGTAGAATGTGGTCCGAGCGGGGAATCTGTGGTCCCCGGAATCGACCGGTTCCGGAAGCGCAAGAGGTAGTTTAGACATTGTTTATCTTTTCGGCAATCTAGTGGTGCGCAATGATTGCATAAGCCGCCACTCCACTTCCAAACATCAGGACGTTCTGGAGCACTGCAAGGGTATCGCGGCGGGCGCGGTTGTCGGGAATGTATAAGACGTCGTCTGCCATCAGCGTGACGTCTGGCGCTTTGCCGTCCACAATCTCTTTTAACTGGATCGGCACTTCATTTTTCGAGCCGGCGCCCGCCTCACGGCGATAAATGTACGCCTGGCTGCGGGCATTGGGTAAAAGGCCTCCGGCTAAGGCGACAATCCTTAGAACAGTGGTGCTCTCACTACCATCGCGAACAGGAAATGCACCCGGTGCCTTGACATTGCCGAGAACGAAGACGTTCCCTGTTTCGGGAACCCGGATCTCCTCGCCTCCGCTCAACACAATGTTTGCCTCCGGATCTGCTTTTTCAATCAGATCCTTCGTTCGGACTCGCCGAACCAAAACAGTCGTCCCATCGTTTTCATCTTTTGGCCCGTGGCTTATCAGAATCTCGGGGCCCGCTTGCGGCGTGAGGCCGCCTGCCCGGCTAATTGCATCGAGTAGAGTCACCTTTTCATCGGTCTGAAAAGTTAAAGGCGTCCTGACCGCCCCAGCCACGCTAATTGGCTGATTCTGGTGGTATTCGGCGACTGTAACCGTGACGACCGGGTCGACAATGATGCCCTCTTTAGTGAGAGCGCTCGCGATTGCGTTTTCTGCATCCGAAGGCATCAAGCCCTGGACTTTGATCCGCTGCTTGACTAGCGGCAGGCTGATGGCACCGTCGCTTCCCACGCGCGCAGTGCGCGTCAACTCAGGGCTTCCATACACTTCCACGCCGATCAAATCGTTGGGCTGAATCTTCCGTGCTGGCAAATTGAAGTGCGAATTTCCTTGGCCAATAGCCGGCGCATTCTGAGCCAACATTTGTCCCACACTCAACACCAACGCAAAAACTACTGATCTCATATATTCTCCAGGGAGCTATCCCTCATGGTTCGTATCAGAGGCCGCAGGAGCTCTGCCGTCTGCCGAATCCAAAAAAACAAGGTCCAAAACATGTTTGAGCAGACACTGCAGGTCACTCAGCTTCTGGTTGATCTCAAAGAATCTGCGCTCAATAATGCCGTCCGGAGAGTTGCCGTGAACGACCGATAGTAACTCCGAACGGGTGTAGTCGGAGAGCGTGCGGCCGCCTGACAAGTTGCAGGCTGACTTTAGGGAATCGTATTCCTCCTCAGTCAACCGAAACACCACGATTCGATTCCGGGGTTTTAATGCTGCCACGCTAACCCTGCCAAACCAATAAACGACCGGTTATCCACTGACGCCCACGTCAAAATTTCAACTCTTCCGAGCCTCAATTAGGCGCTCTTTCCAAAGTGCCCGGAAGCGACTCCACCAGATCGCGCTCAATCTCTACCGCGACAGCACGCTGCAATAGATCCACATTGACGACCACTCGATATGCCGCTTTCTCTCTGACCAGAATTCCCTCGATTCCGGAAAGCGGGCCCTTGTGGATCCGAACCCGCTGCCCAACCCGTAACAGGGGCCAAGGCATAATAGGCACACCGCTGTTGACCAGCGATTTCACCCGATCAATGTCTTCTTCGGTCATGGGGCAAGGCTTACCACCGAAACCGACGAGCGAAACGACACTCGATACACTAAGAACTTTTAGTCGTTCCTCAAAATTGAAACGGGCAAACACATACCGGGGAAACAGAGGCAATTCAACTGCTTTCACGCGATCAGACCAGCGGCGTCTCGAGCGGAAAAGAGGCACGTACCCGTTGACCGATTTGGCATTGAGCTGTTCGGCAACGCTCTTCTCGTGCTGGGGTTTAACGTATAAGGCGAACCAGTTCATGAGGTCCTTCGGGTAGGCTTCCGCCTCTGTGAGTCCCGTGTCAAAGGACCACATAGCCATGATGCGAAACAGCATCATGTGGGGGCGATTCCCAGTATCATACGCTCCGTATACACTTTTCAAGATTTCGGGCAGGCGAATGGTACTATTACTCGGTCCTCGCATCGGGCATTGAAATTCGTTAATGCGGTGCAGCGGTCCGCTTGTAACACGCGGCGCGCAGAAGTGATAGAAACTAATGGACCTGTTTGGATTGTTCGATGCCCAGGTCTGAGTCTAAAGCGACCGAGAGCAGGCGATCGACTGCAATAGTCCCACAACCAAATTCCCCTACAACAATCCCTGCCGCGCAATTTGCCAGGTACGCCGCAGTGCGAAAATCAGCACCGCTGGCAATAGCTACGGAGGCGATTGCGGCGACAGTATCGCCAGCTCCGGTCACATCGAAGACTTCCAACGCTCTGGTGGGAAAATGTGCAAAGCCAGTTTCCGGCAGGCGAAGTGTCATTCCCTCCGATCCTTCCGTAAAGAGAATGGCTACATCCGGCAGTTTCTTGCTGAGCCGTTCACAAGCATCCAGGGCATCCGAATGACAGCGGATTGGAATTCCGGTCAAAAGAGACAATTCCGTGCGATTGGGTTTGATCATTGTTGCGCCACGGTACCGGGCGGCATCTGCGCCTTTGGGGTCTACAATGATTGGCACCCCTAAATCGCGGGCTGCGGAAATGACGCCAGCCGCGAGGCTTGCGCTCACGAAGCCTTTCGCGTAGTCGGACAAGATTACGCAGTGGGAGCATTCCAAAAGCATTCGTATGCTGCGCAGTATCTGTTCCTCCTGCTCGGCCGCCAACCCATGCGTGTCTTCCTCGTCAACTCGTACAACCTGCTGCTTATTCGCAATGATTCTCGTCTTGACGGTAGTTGTGCGACCCCGGTCGACGACCAAGTGATCTGCGCAAATTCCCGCTCGCTCCAGGGTCTGCCGCAACTCGCCACCGGCTGGATCCTCACCCATAACGCCAACCAGCGTGGCTGCGGAACCCAGTGCGGAAACGTTGAGCGCCACATTCCCCGCTCCGCCCGGGTAGCACGAAGAGCGCTGCCGGAGCACAATAGGCACGGGCGCTTCAGGAGAAATTCGGCTGGCTTCCCCGATCCAGTATCGATCGAGCATGATATCGCCAATCACCAGGACACGTCGAGACGCAAACCGTGACAATAGACGTTCGCAGTCAGCGATCATACAGGTTTCCGCACCTATGACACCCGTCCTGATCCCGGGCGCCAGAGCGTTGCCTTAAAGAGGAAGCTGCAGGTGAAGGTTGTTTTGCTGATTCAACCTCTGAGTCGTATCGCGGTCAATCGCGTTCAATGCCAAGACTTCCTGCTGGCCCTGAGAATCTACGTAGTGCAGGATATCATCCTGAACCCAGACGGTCTCCGCTGAACGTCTCGATCCGTCCTTAAGCGCTAGGGTGAATGCCATTTGGTCCCCCGCGCTGGTTTCGGCTTTGGCATTCTCCGGGTACTCGTGAATGACGGGATGAACCGGCTTAGGGGGTGGTTGCTCCGCGCTCGCGCCTGCTGGCGGCAAAACGTAAACGTTGTAAGCCGGTGGATAACCGACCGCGTAATCTGCGTACGACGGGAAGTACGGGAAGAAGTCGTTCCCCCAGCCGCGCCGTGCAAAGAACTGACGAGGGGGCCTCAGGCTGCCGCCTAGAGGCGGAATCGGTCCGACGAACGGGAGCAGTGCACCCTGACCAAAACCGCGGGCGTTGGCCCAGGAATTGCCAAAAGCGCCGCGATCGGTTCCGAACGAAGCCTGGCCGGCGCGACTGGCTGTTGCGGCGGGTCCACGTCCGAACCCCACACCGCCTCTGAACCCCCCGCCGTGCTGCGCGAATGCTGCCGTCGCGATTACGGAAAGCGCGACCAATTGCATGCTCGTTTTCACCTGAGCGTACCTCCTGGTCGGCAGTATATCGGGGTTTGAACCTACTTAGAAGCCCTGTTACGTCTGTCGAGTACGGGTAATAAGTACCGTCACTCAAAGCGCATACCGCCACCCAAACTGGCGATGGCATGTTTCTTCCAGGTCACAGGTCAGAACGTATCTCATCCAACCTCATTGAGAGTTGTTGGGTTAACTTCGGACCCGGAACAACAACTGGAATAAAACATTTGACCACTCCAAATCCCGCTCCTGTCGAGAAGTCCTCAAACAGTCTGCCCGGAGCCGTCCAGAGCGAGACCAAACGTCGCCACCGTGTAATCAGAGCGCTGGGACTAGGACTGATCACCGGGGCGGCTGACGACGACCCTTCGGCGATCGGCACTTACGCGAGTGCGGGTGCCGCGATTGGACCCTCTTTCTTATGGACAGCGCCGGTTACGTTCCCCATGATGGTTGCCGTTGTCTATCTATCCTCGAAGCTCGGGATGGTGACCGGCCAAGGGCTATTCGCGGTCATCAAGCGTAATTATCCCCGATGGTTTCTGTATACGGTTTTGATCGGAGTGCTCTTCGGAAACACGGTCGAAGCCGGCGCGGACATTGGCGGTATGGCAGCAGCCCTCAACATTTTGATTCCGCTTCCGATCGGAACTATCGTGGTTGGGATCGGATTGATCATTTTGGTCGTTCAGATCTGGGGCTCATATACGCTGATCCGAAATGTATTCCGAGTGCTTGCGCTGGCGCTCCTGACATATATCGGATCAGCAATTCTCGCGCACCCTGATACACTGCCCGTCCTCAAGGGAACCTTCATCCCAAGGATCCGCTTCGATAAGGAGTTTCTCTCGATGCTTGTGGCGGTGATCGGAACTACTCTTTCGGCTTATCTCTACACCTGGCAGTCGAACGAGGAAGTGGAAGAAAAGATCGCAGCGGGCCGTAGACGACTTTGGCAGCGGAGAGGCGCCAGCAGCGCGGAATTGAAGCAATCGATGTGGGACATTATCTTCGGAATGTTCTTTTCGAATGCGGTTATGTACTTCATTATTCTCTCGACCGCTTCAACACTCTTCAGAGCGGGCAAGCCTAACGTCAATACCGCGGCCGATGCGGCACAAGCGCTTCGACCGTTGGCGGGCAATGCCGCGGGGCTTCTATTTGCGCTCGGCGTCATCGGCGTCGGCTTTCTTGCCGTTCCAGTCATGACAACCGGCGCTGCCTACGATCTATGTCAAAGCCTGGGCTGGAAACACGGCCTGTATAGGAAGCCTGCAGACGCGAAGAATTTCTATGTTGCTATTGCCCTGTTTACGCTGGTGGCTATCGGCATCAACTTTTTTGGGATCAACCCAATGAAGGCGCTTGTCTGGGCCGGGATTATACAAGGTTTCTCCACGCCGCCGCTCATGCTTCTGATCCTGCGAATGACCAACAACAGGAAGATCATGGGCAACCGGGTGAATGGCCGTGCGATCAACATACTTGGCTGGATCACGACAATAGCCATCTTCGCCGCAAGTCTCGGCCTGGTGATCACTTGGATTAAATAACCAAGCGGCCAGGCATCTCGCGGGGGCTGAAGAGGGAGTTGGTTGCGGGGGCAAGATTTGAACTTGCGACCTTTGGGTTATGAGCCCAACGAGCTACCTGACTGCTCCACCCCGCACTTCGATCCTAACAACCCGCGCGCAATCCGGTCAACTTGAAGAGCGCCGCAATGGGGGTTCTTGGGGTTGAATAGGGTCGTCAGCCCCGAATTTTCAGGTTTCCCGAAACCTGGGAGTTTTACAGTAAGAGGAGGCATTTCTGCCAGCTAACCTCCCGCATGACAAGCATACGTTCCGCCAGGAGACGATCGAGCCCCGCAGCCCGAACCGCGGTTCCCGCGCCGCGCCTGGATTCTCCTGATCTCTATCTGAACCCTCATCTCAGCCTTCTTGCATTTCAGCGCCGCGTTCTGGAGGAAGCTGAAGATCGCACCAATCCTCTTCTCGAGCGCGTGAAGTTCGTCTCCATCCTCGGCTCGAACATGGACGAGTTCTTCATGGTTCGCGTCGCCGGACTGTGGCAGCAGATTGAGACGCGAACAACTGAGATCAGCATGGACGGCAGGCCGCCGGGCGAGCAGCTCGAGCTAATTCGTCACGAAGTCAACAGCATTGTCGAGGAGATCTATAAACTCTGGCGCGAGGAATTGATGCCGGAACTCGAGGATGCGAGTATTTACATCCTCGAATTGGAGGAGCTCAATCCGCAACAGAAAACCGCTATCGACGATTATTTCCGCCGGATCGTTTATCCTGTTTTGACGCCTCTGGCGGTAGATCAAGGACGCCCTTTCCCTCACATCTCGAATCTCAGTCTGAACATTGCCGCAATGGTCAGCAATGGCGACGGCCAAGAGCGATTTGCTCGCATCAAAGTTCCGGATTCGTTGCCACAGCTGGTGCCCGTCCCATCCCGCGCCGGCGAGCTTGCCTTTGTCTGGATCGAGCAAGTGATCATTGCAAACTTGTGGCTCCTCTTTCCGGAGATGGAGATCCTGCAAGCTGACTTGTTTCACGTAACCCGGGATGCCGAGCTCGCCATTCAGGAGCTCGAAGCAGACGATTTGCTCGAGAGCATACAGGAGGCGGTGTGGCGGCGCAGGTTCCGCGATGCCGTCCGGCTTCAAGTCAATACGGGCATGTCGCGAAAGCTGGTGGATTTACTGACCAGCAATCTGGAGCTGGACCAAAATGACGTGTATCGAATCAATGGGCCTATCGATCTGAGCCGTGTCCGAGCGCTTCTCAGTGTCGATCGCCCCGCGTTGAAAGATAAGCCTTTCATTTCGTCTACACCCAAGGCCTTGGCAGCGGCTTCCGGCAACGAGATATTCGCGGCCATTCAGGAGTCCGACATACTTCTCCACCACCCGTTTGAATCTTTCCAGCCTGTGGTCGACTTTCTTCGTGCTGCGGCGGAAGATCCCGACGTGCTCGCAATCAAAATGACCCTGTATCGGGTGGGCCGGAATTCGCCGCTTGTCGAAGCGTTGCTCGATGCCAGCCAGAACGGTAAACAAGTTGCCGTGCTCGTGGAGCTCAAAGCTCGCTTCGACGAAGAAAGCAACATAGAATGGGCGCAAAAGCTGGAGCGCGAAGGAGTACACGTCGTTTACGGCCTGCCTGGAGTGAAGGTGCACGCCAAAATGGCCATGGTGGTACGCCGTGAAGGCGAGGTCATCCGCCGTTATATACATCTCGGGACCGGTAATTACAACCCGACTACTGCCCGAATCTATACCGACCTAGGCTTGTTTACCGCGAATGAGGAGATCGGCGCGGACGTCAGCGATCTGTTTAACCACTTGACCGGCTATTCTGCGAAAAAATCGTATCGCAAGCTTCTGGTAGCGCCTCATAGCATCCGGACGGGGCTGGAGCGCTTGATTCGCCTGGAGATCGAGCGCCAGCGCGAGCATGGCGATGGCTGCCTGATTTTCAAGATGAATGCCCTGGAAGACGCCGGTATGATTCGGCTC
Source organism: uncultured Acidobacteriaceae bacterium (assembly GCA_963758245.1). Lineage (GTDB taxonomy): Bacteria > Acidobacteriota > Terriglobia > Bryobacterales > Bryobacteraceae > Bog-105. The sequence goes on from CAVWUV010000012.1 coordinate 222,716, forward strand.
CTCTATGAAGCGTCTCAAGCCGGCGTGGAGATCGACTTGATCGTGCGCGGCGTGTGCTCACTCCGGCCCGGAGTTCCCGGCGTTAGTCAGACCATCCGCGTCAGAAGCATTCTCGGCCGCTTTCTCGAACATAGCCGCATCTTCTACTTCCATAATGGCGGCGACGAGTTAGTATATGTCGGTAGCGCGGACCTGATGCCTCGGAATTTAAATCGACGCGTAGAGGTTCTGTTCCCGATCGAAGATGGACGGCTCGTGCGGCGGCTGCGTGACAGAATTCTCGCTAAATACCTGGAGGACGAAGCAGGCGCCCGCATCATGCAGCCTGACGGAACCTACAGAAGACCGAAGAGACAGCCTGGCAGGAAACTTCTCGACAGCCAAGCCTGGTTCCTGAAGCGGCACGAAGCGTAAAGCGATCACATAACCGTAAGCAGGCCGCAGATATGCCTCAAGACCGCCAGAACATTTCGTCCGGAGCCAAGTGGGAAGACATCGTCGGTTACAGCCGCGCCGTTCGAGTTGGAAGCCGGATCTATCTGACCGGGACAACGGCGACGGACGATAACGGCGACATTGTCGGCGTGGATGACGGGTACAAACAGACGGTCCAGGTGATTCGAAACATCGAGCGCGCATTGAAACAGGCCGGTGCGACGCTCGAGAACGTAGTTCGTACACGCATGTTTGTAACTGACATTCAGCGATGGGAAGAATATGGCCGCGCGCATCGGGAATTCTTTGGAAAGATTCGGCCCTGCGCCACGATGGTGGAAGTGCGCGCGCTCATCGATCCCAACATGCTGATCGAGATCGAAGTTGAAGCGGAGCTTTGATTTCTCACAGTTCTTATCCGGTCTATTGCGGATCCATTCTTGGCATTCGATCTAATAGAGACTATGCAAAACGCAACTTGCGACATCGGACTCATTGGCCTCGCGGTGATGGGCCAAAATCTCGTGCTGAACATGAATGATCACGGATATCGTGTGGCCGTATTCAATCGCACCGTCTCCAAAGTGGACGAGTTTACGGGACACGAAGCGAAGGGCACTCAGGTGGTGGGCACGCATTCGATTGAAGAACTTGTTCAGGCGCTAAAGAAGCCCCGCCGCGTGATGATGATGGTGAAGGCGGGCGAGACAGTCGATCAGATGATTGATCAGCTTGCGCCGCATCTCGAAAAGGGAGACATTGTCATCGATGGCGGTAATTCGCACTTTCCCGACTCCACTCGCCGAGCCAAAACGCTGAACGAGAAGGGAATTCTGTTCATCGGCACTGGCGTTTCCGGCGGCGAAGAGGGCGCGCGGTTCGGGCCGTCCATCATGCCTGGAGGAAATCCAGAGGCCTGGCCTCACGTTAAGGACATTTTTCAATCCATCGCCGCCAAGGTAGAAGATGGGACACCGTGCTGCGACTGGGTGGGGGAAGAAGGTTCCGGTCACTTCGTAAAGATGGTCCACAACGGCATCGAATACGGTGACATGCAACTCATCTGCGAGGCGTACCAGCTTCTCAAGGATGGGCTCGGCCTGAATTCCCAAGAACTACACGAAGTTTTTGCAGACTGGAACAAAGGCGAGCTGGACAGCTTTCTCATCGAAATCACCGCCGAAATTCTCACCAAGAACGATGAGGATGGGACACCGCTCATCGACAAGATCCTCGATTCCGCCGGGCAAAAAGGAACCGGAAAGTGGACTGCGATCAGCGCTCTTGACCTCGGCACTCCCGTCACTCTTATCGGAGAAGCCGTATTCGCCCGCTGTCTCTCGGCCTTGAAGGAAGAAAGAGTCGCGGCGTCAAAAATCCTGAGCGGCCCCAAACACGACGTCATGGCGCTGCGGCGTGATCCGTTTATCGAGGATGTTCGGCGCGCGCTCTATTGCTCCAAGGTCATTTCCTACGCGCAAGGGTACATGCTGCTGCGGGAGGCTGCCAAGGAGCAGGGCTGGAAACTGAACATGGGCGGAATCGCTTTGATGTGGCGCGGCGGTTGCATCATTCGCAGCCGCTTCCTTGGAAAGATCAAAGAAGCGTATGACAAGAATCCAGAATTGACGAACCTACTCATGGATGATTTCTTCAGTAACCTGCTGAACGAATATCAAGGGTCCTGGCGTCGTGCCATCATTCACGGCATCGGCTATGGCGTTCCGACTCCTGCATTCTCAACGGCGCTCGCGTTTTACGACGGCTATCGCACAGAGCGGCTGCCCGCGAACCTGTTGCAGGCCCAGCGCGATTTCTTCGGAGCTCATACTTACGAACGGATCGACAGGCCGCGCGGCCAGTTTTTCCATACGAATTGGACCGGGCGCGGCGGACGTGTTGCATCAGGATCGTATAACGCCTAGCAAACTGAGCAGCCGCCTACTCGTATCTCAAGGCCACCATGTGGTGGAGTTTCGAAGCTCCACGTGCGGGTATTCTGAGTACAGATGCTCAAGCCGAATATCTTTCGCGAATATGACATTCGCGGAATCGCCGATGAAGAACTGCTTGATGCTGATGTTGAGACGCTCGGACGCGCGTTAGCTACCTACGTCATACGCCACAGCGGCCGCACGATTTGCCTCGGGTGCGATTGCCGGCTGAGTGGATCACGTCTCCACGATGCGATGCTCCGCGGGCTTATGGCCGCCGGCTCGCATGTGCTGGACATAGGGACCGTGCCGACTCCTGTTCTCTACTACTCTGCCGTGCACTTTCGAGCAGATGGCGCCGTTATGATCACGGGCAGCCACAATCCGCCCGAATACAACGGCATAAAGACAGTATGTGGGATCAGTACCTTGCACGGTGAGGCGATTCAAGATGTTTACAAACTCATTTTGAAGAATGATTTCGAATCGGGACAGGGCACGGTCAAAGGAGTCGATGCTATCAGTCCGTATGTGGACGAGATTGCGTCGCAGTTTAGCTTTGAACGCAAAGTGAAGATCGCCATAGATGCAGGCAATGGGGTCGCCGGGCCAGTCGCTCACCGTGTATTCGAAAAACTGAATGTCGAAACTTTCGAGATGTTTTTCGAGATGGACGGCAAGTTCCCGAACCATCATCCTGATCCGACGGTTTTGTCCAATCTCGAGCAGCTCAAAGAAAGTGTCCGAAAACACAAGGCGGAGCTTGGCATTGCATTTGACGGGGATGGAGATCGCATCGGAGCCGTTGACGAGCAGGGGAATGTCGTTTACGGCGACATACTGCTTCTCATTTTCGGCCGTGAGGTTCTTTCCCGGAAGCCCGGCTCAGCTTTTATCGGGGAGGTGAAGTGCTCGCAAGTCATGTACGACAAGCTCAAGGAGCTGGGCGGCAACCCAATCATGTACAAGACCGGGCACTCGCTCATAAAGGAAAAGATGAAACTGGAGCATGCCGAGCTTGCCGGTGAGATGTCGGGGCACATGTTCTTCGCCGACCGTTATTACGGTTATGACGATGCAATCTACGCAGCCTGCCGGTTGCTCGAGATTGTCGCGAAATCAGGGAAACCGCTCTCCTTCCAGCTCGACGGTGTCCCGAAACTGGTCTCCACTCCGGAACTGCGGATCGATTGTCCGGACGATCTAAAATTCAAGCTCGTCAGCAAGGTCGCTGAGATCGTGCGCAAGCGCCGCACCGTTGTAGACGTCGACGGCGTCAGAGTGCCTTTCGAAGAAGGTTGGGGTCTTGTTCGAGCGTCCAACACCCAGCCGGTGCTGGTAATGCGCTTCGAAGCAAAAACTAAGGAGCTACTGCAGAAATATCAGAGTGAGATAGAGCAGGCACTCGAGCAGGCGAAGAAAGAGTTAGCGTAGTATCCGCGAAAAACCTGTCTTAATCACCGTTAATCGGCCTCAAATCTCAGTTCCTGGGTCCGATGTTCTCGGTGCGCCCGGCGAGCGGCTTAACAGCAGGGCCGCCGCAAACACCTACACCGGTATTCAGCAGAGCGTTTAGCAAATTGAACAGCACGGCGTAGATGACCTGCTCGGTTACAGGTTGGCGGCCGGGCATGCGGAATGTGCCGGGCAGTTCCTTGGCGATCTGCAGGCGAACCGCATGAGGGAGCGCACGGCCGCTTCGGTCCCGCTGATTCGCGAGCGAAAGAGGCGTTTGGAGAACGGCGCCCGATTTGCCATCGACGTAAAACTGGCAACGGGAGAACCAGCCGAGGTTCCCGGGATCGGCGGCATCAAACAAAAGCAGAGGCGCTTGACGGTCGGTCGCGGCGAGATCCAGGCCAAGCACCCGCTGCTGATCGTCAATCTTGAATTCAAAACCGACCTGGCGCGCGATGTTGCCGATGAACTCCGGATCGAGCTCCAAAAGAATGTACTTGTTGGGTCCAGCCTCGAGAACTTGCATCAGCCTCTTACATTCTACTTTCGCGATGCCAATTTATCTCGGGCGCTGCCTTGGGGATTCACGGCCGATTCGCTCCGGCAGCCATTCCCCCGCGCAGCTTCTGTGCGTGTCTGCGATAGACCTCGTGATCAGGTTCGCTGAACTGTACCAGCTTCACAATGCGCACCGGCTCAGTGTGATCGTGTAGCCACGTCTCCACAGTTCTCACCGCGATTTGTGCTGCTTCTTCGATAGGGTAACCATAAATGCCGGTGCTGATGGAAGGGAAACTGATGCTCTTGACGTCGTGCTCGGCCGCGAGCTTCAGGCAATTCGTATAGCAAGATTCGAGCTGTTCCGGCTCCCCATGCTTCCCGTCGCGATATCTGGGCCCGACTGCATGGAACACATACCTGGCGGGCAATCGCCCAGCGCTGGTAACGACGGCATTGCCGGGTTCACAGCTGCCAATTTGAGCGCGAATCTCATCCAATTCGCGCATGATCTCCGGGCCGCCGGCGCGGTGTATCGCTCCATCCACTCCGCCTCCGCCTGCCAGTTGCGAATTAGCCGCGTTCACAATAGCATCCACGGCGATGCTCGTGACGTCGCCCTTCAGCAACTGCAATTGACAAAGCCCTAAGTGGATAACGAAATCGGAGGACATATTTGTCAACCCGCCGCTTACATGCAAGCCGCTATCGCGTCGACGAGAAAATCGACGCTCTGGTCGTTGGCCAGAGGACCCATGGTTCCAATACGAAGAACCTTACCAGCAAGCTGCCCCAGCCCAGACGCAATTTCGATATTGTATTTCTCCAAAAGACGTTGGCGGAGCTCCACTTCGTTGCTGCCTATGGGTGGAATCACTGTTGTGAGGTGCCAGATCCGATCCTCCGGTTTCGCGACGAGAGGCGTGAACCCGAGCCTGTCTAGACCAGCAACCAATCGCTGATTGGCGCGCAAGTGCCGGTTCCACCGGTTCTGTAATCCCTCTTCTTCGATTACTGCGAGACCCTCGTGCATCGCATAGTAGAGCGGGGGAGAAGGAGTGTGGTGATACACATGCGGCGGCTCGAAGTACTTAGCGATTAAACGCAGATCAAAATACCAGGTGAACAAGTCCTCAGGGCGTTGTTGAAGACGCTCCCAGGCCCGGGGTGAAATCGAGATCGGCGATAAACCGGACGGACAGCTCAATCCTTTCTGGGAACAGCTAAACGCGACGTCGACGCCGACCGCATCCAGTTCGACGGGCATCGCGCCGAGCGATGTAACGCAATCGGCAATTAGCAGTGCGCCCACTTTGCGCGCCGCTGGTGCGATCGCGCGTCCGGATTGATACGCGCCCGTAGACGTCTCGGCCTGCACAAACCCGACCACGTCCGGTCGCTCCCGGTCAAGAAACTCTTGTGCTTCTTCCGCCGTGAATACCTGGCCCCACGGTTTCTCCAATCGAACTACCTGCGCGCGCTGCCGCTGGGCCATTGCACTCATCCGGTCCGCGAAATGCCCGGAAGCAAAGACTGCAAATTTGGAACCAGGCCAGACGAAGTTTGCGATTGCCGCTTCCATTGCTCCGCTGCCCCCTGCAGGGATCGGGAACGTCATCTGATTATTTGTGCCGAAGACCTCGCGCAGCCCCGCCCGAATCTCGCCCATAATCTCGAGGAAATATGGATCGCGAATGCCGACCACCGGCTGACCCATGGCCTCGTATGCTCTCGCGTCGACCATGGACGGACCCGGCCCATACAACAACCGCTTTGGCGGCGCAATGCGCTTCGTAGCTGTCCCTAACATCTACTTCAAAGTAACAGGCGGAATCAGGGTGCGCTCACGGGCGATAATCAAGAGAATGAGCGAGCGCGAGATGATGCAGCTCTGGGTGCAGACTTGGCAGAACGCCGGTCCACAGCTTGAAGCGATTCGTCAGCAGGAGATACAAAAGGCCGACAATCTCGCAGTACTGGCGACTCTGGAACGCGCTTTCAATCACGCGGCACGCACTATCCCTCCTCGTACCTCATCGGGCTTGGTTGACATGCAGGACTGGCTAGCGAAGCTGCGGCGATGATCGACCTTTTCGAGGCGGCCCAGCAATTGCAAGATTTCTGCGATGGGCGACACTGGCGATCTTGCTTTATCGGGGGAATTGCAGTTCAAAGGTGGGGCGAGCCGCGCGTTACTCGGGATGTTGATCTCACGTTGCTGTCTGGTTTTGGAGACGAAGATCCCTTCATCGACGCTCTTCTCGCTGCCTATCCGCCGCGAATCGCGAATGCGAGGGAGTTCGCGCTTCGCAATCGGGTCTTGCTGGTTCAGACGCCGAGCGCGGTTGGAATCGACATTTCGCTCGGCGCTCTTCCTTTTGAAGAAAGCGTCGTCAACCGCGCAACGGTTTTTTCGTTCGGTCCTGGCATGACTATCCGCACGTGCTCGGCTGAAGATCTGCTCGTCTTGAAATTATTTGCGTCACGCCCTTTGGACATTCGTGATGTCGAGGGCGTCATCATCCGGCAGCGGGATCAGATCGACTGGCAATATGTAGAGGATCAACTACGTCCCCTAGCGGAAATCAAGGATCCTGCGATACTTCAGACCCTCTCGCGCCTGCGCGCGCTTTAGGTTCGCTTATCGCTACTGCCGATAAGCAGATTCGTCCATTATGGATTCCGATGCTTCGGCGAAGATCGATCTGCCGCACTTCGTTTTTGGGCCAGCTCCGAGTTTCTGTTTCTTGGCTCACTCAGGTAACCCCAGACCTGGTTCTTACTGATGCCATTAACCACGAGCTCCGACGGGCGCGCGTACTCATTCAGAGTGATCCAAATGGGCTCGTATAGATTTACATGTTTCTTTTCGAGCTGGCGGCCATTGATCGTCAACCTGAGGTCATAAGAGCCGTGCTTGGTGTCTGCCTTTCGAAGCTGAACGGTTAACGGGCCGACCGTTTGGAAATGCTTCGACCGCGTGAGACTGAATTCGGTATAGGTGCGAGTTCCTTGCCTCTCCAGGCTCAGCAATTCCGCGTGGGTCCTAGCGACACCATCACTTGGCTCAGATATCAGCCGGCTGGAGTGAATCCCATTACTTCTATGGGTCGACGTGAGATTGTCCGGGATTATCGCCGGGTCCTGTCGCAATGGCGGCGGCTGTGACTTGGCTGGTGACGGAGGATCGGGCGGAGTTGTATCGGAGTGCAATGAAGCGGTTTCCGCTTTCTGTTGGACGTTAGGTTGGCGGCTGCTCTCAACGTGCGGAAGGCGCTCCCGGCGGCTCAGGAAAAAGAAAACGGTGACAGCGCAGATGACTGCGACAGCCGCCGAGATGAGAATAAACTTCGGCCCGCTTCCCGTGAAGCGCTGAGTTGACGCGCTGTGTTGGGAGCGTCTAGTGAGAGCCATCGAATGTTGGACGCCGGGCTTCCGGCTTCGTGATCATTAATTCCCGGATGCTATCTTGCCGTCACCTGCGGGCCTTGAATAGCCAGAGTGTCATATAGAGGCTGCGCGGGTTTGACTTCGGGATTTTCTTCGGCCACCGACATAGCCAAGATGCGGATCTTATCCTTAGTAGGCAGCGTTATGGTCTTTGCGCCGACGGGCATATCGATTGCATAACCGAACAGATACGAGTATGCGTAAGGCACGTTCTCACCCGCCGCGTTGTGATGATGCGAACAGTACCACGCCAGATCCGCGCGCTTGATATAGCCGGGCTTGATGCCGGTCATCTCGGCGTAATCGTCATGCCGGGTTCGCGCCGGCCGGCCGGGGCGCGCCGGTAGAGAAACGTCTTTAGCCAGCCACTGCCGGTCATCCCATTGGCCGATGAATCCGCCCCAGTCCTGAACGTTCAGATCAACGCGCTTACCGCCAGCTTCGAAAGTAGCCTTCTGATCACCGCCGGTTGACGCTGCCAGCAAGTAGAGTCGGTTGTATCGGCCAGCGGGAAGATTGATCGTCTGGCCCTTCGGCACCACCGCATTGGCCGTGCCCGATTTGGCCGAAGCGAGCTGGAATTCGACGCCGTCGAAGTTGATTCGCTCAGGCAGCATCTCCGCCGGGAGTGCGTCGCCTTTTCCGTCGAAAGCTTCGGAAGACTTCGTCCCGTCATTGGTCGCGGTTGCGAGTTCATATTGGAGCGGCACCGGCGCGGAATGCACGCCGGCAACACGGGCCGACGGCGCAGCTAATTTGAGAGCGAACGTCCTCGGCTGATAGGCGCTGAAAGAGGTTACCAGGGCGCCATCGGTCAGGGTTGCTGCTCCGACGGGTTGCTCCTGACCGTTTACTTCGCGGGCTTCCGCGATCGGTGCAGCGAGAGACACCCGTACATTTGATTGCGGTTTCCCATCGAGCTCAACCATTCGAAGGATTAGCTCGTCGCCTTGCTCAGCCTTCTTCAACGCCAGAACTCGAATACGCGGATTGTTGAGCTTGAGCAGAGAGAACTCGCGACCCAACGCTCCCGCATGGCGCGAAGTTTCGAAGGCGATGAGTGGATCGTTCAGCCGCTGCCCCTGCCAGTCCGTTTCCGCATTGCGCCAGCCGCCCGCGTGTCCGGCAAGGCCGTATACAAATTCATGGTGTCCGATGTCTTGCGTCGCCTGGTCTGTATAGCCGCCGCGCGTTCCCGGCGTGCGGATCAGCGTCAGCCGAATGGTATTGTCGTTGGGCTTGTCTGATCCGTTCTTGCAATCCGTCAGGATGGTAGCGCCGAACTCCCCGCTCATGTCCGTGAGATCAATCCATTGGTGTGAGGGCACTTCGAACTTCTTCGGCTGCGCGGTGGGCCGCTCGATGGTGCCGATCTCCCAGTTATAGGTTGCGATGCGATTCGAAGCTACTAACGGAAAAGTCGCTTTCAGATTCGATTCCTTGGTGTTCCAGTCGATCGCATTTCCGAACTCTACACGCTTTCCCGCATCGCCTGCCGACAGTCTGATGGTCTGGACGAATTTAGACCCTGAGCTTTCACGCGCAACTTCCAACGCCACGCGCACTGGTCCGTTCTCGACCACTCGAATCTGCGCCGGTCCTCCGACGTAAGCTTTCGGCGCGGCCTGCTCCTGGTCCCAATCCATGTTCCAGGCGGGCCACTGCTGGGGGTTATCGTAAGAGATCGCAAGGCGCGCCGGAGCAGCCAGCAACTCTTTACCGAGCGATTTATCGAAGATGCTGGCGACGTCGCCGTCCGAATTCAGCTTCACGCGGTAGTACTGATTCTCGAGCGAATTCTCCGAGACTTGCAATCCAGTGTCCCCAGCGCTTGCGCCAGAGCCGGGATGCACGTCGTAAACTGCATAGCCGACCGAAGGCACGCGGGCCACGAACAGAACCTTGCCGTTTGTTATCTGCGCCGGAACGTCTTTGCCATCCGGACCGGTCACGTGGACGGCAGCAGGCGTGCCACCGGGGAAGTCCACGCTCGCTTCCACCAAATCTTCGCGTGCGATGTTCAGCGGATTGAAGACTATTAGCGGAATGCCCTTCGTCTCCGTATTCAGCGCGGCAGAAACAGCTTCGGTCGCGCTCTTCAGAACATTAGCGAACTGATTCATCGCGATCACGTCATCATTCCAGGCGAACTCATAGGCCTTGGGCGTGGCAGTGCCTGCCGCGATGTCATGGAAGTGGCCTCCCATGACGAGCGTCCATGCATTGTTCAGGCGCTCGAGGGGATAAGGCTCTCCGCCGAGCCATTCAGCGCCGACAGAGGATTTTTCAGCCGCATCGGCCAGCAACTCTTCCTTCCGAATCCAGCGCTTTTGATAAGCCTGCGAAGTCAGCGAGCCGGCTGAATGGTTGGTCAGCTCCATTTCACCCGTATAGCGCGGTAATCCGGAGATTTCAGCCGGCGTGATGTCCAGGAACATCTGGTCCGCATCTGCGGAGATCACTCGAACCGGACCGTCGCCCACTTTTACCGGCGGCCACTCCGGATGCGGTTGACCGCGAAAGAAAAACTGGCCTTCCGGCGGCAGGCTCGCCGTACTCTTCGTGACTATCGCCTCCAGCCGCTTGACGGAATCTTCATCGGGTGATCCACCGGTGTCGCCTGTGCCGTAGTAATGGTAATCCGTGTAAACGCCACTGACTTTGCCGTTGTTTTCGACGCGCGTGGCCCAATCGTCCTGATAGCGTTCGTTGTCCCGATCCTGCTGAACTTTTTCGAACGCCTCACGTCGGCTCTGAAGCTGGAAGTACTCCTGAATGTCCTTTGGATCGAAGGCTTTTCCGCTTTCTTGCGCCGCTTCGAGCTTCTGCCGAAGCTGTTGAATTTGCTTTTTAGTATCTTCCAGCGACGCGTTCGGAGGCTCAGGAGGCAATGGTTTGCTGAGATCGGTTTCGATTCCGCCGCTATAGGCCCCAGGATTGAGACCGGCGAGCACGCTCTCGCCATCCGGTCCTACCCACACGCCGACATCGAACGGCGTGCCCTCGGGCGTCTTCTCGATCGATGCCGGACCGCCTGCGTCAGCGGAGGAACCCCACACCAGCTTCTGAGTCGAGAAGCCCTTCACCCCCGAGTGCGCCAGGATAGACGGAAGCGACGCCGGAAATCCAAAACAGTCCGGAAGCATATACTCCGCGCTGGCTTTGCCGAGCTCCTTGCGAAACCAGTCGTTGCCGTACAAGATTTGTCGAATGATCGCTTCCGCGCTGGGCGCGTTGACGTCGCCTTCTTCCATGGACGAACCAGCCGGAAACCAGCGGCCCGAATCCACATAGCTCTTCACCTTTGCGTAGTCGGCCGGGAAATATTCCTTCATCAAACGGTAACGATTCGCGCCACTGAAATTGAAAACGTAGTGAGGATACTTCTCAAAAAGTTTGAAGTTATCCTCCATCGTTTTGCGAATGTATTCGTTAATGACTTGCGGATACTCCCAGCGCCATTCCGTATCCAGGTGGGCATATCCGACTACGTACAGCGTTGGTTGTTTGGTCAGGTCAGGCTTCGTTGTCTGCGCATGGGCCGAGTTTAGCGAGGCTAGGCAGGCGAGTGACAATAAGGCGAAAATTCTTAGACGTGGCGGCATTGGCTCTCCAGAATGTTTGGGGAATTTTTCCCCTCAATCATATAGAACTTGCATCGGCTGTTCGCCGCCGACACAAAATGTTGCGCCGCTCAGCGCTTTTCGGTGACTTTGACGGGACTAGCCAGGTGAAAAGTCAGCCGTGAGCCAATCGGGATAACCACGACTTTTTGATTCATCCCAACGCTCTCGCTTTTATCGTCTCGATCGTATGCTTCACCAACGCCAGCGCCTTTGGCCGCGCCCGAAACAGCTCCGACAGCAGCGCCGTATGCAGCGCCGATAGCTACTTTGGGAGCATCCCTGAGCTTGATTTTCGAACCTTCCTCGTCCCAGGGGTTCGTCTCAACTCGCGTGAGTTGACCGTCTTTCGTAGTGATTTCGGTCAAGACCAAAGTTAAATCGGAAGCGCTCCCGAGCAGCTTGGCTTTTTGGGCGTTCACAACTTTTCCGAGGACAGTTGCGCCTTGATCGGCAAGAGTGAATCCGTTTACCACGAGCGGCGAATCGAGAGTCCCGCGGAAGACATCGCCGGCGCGATTACGATCACTTGATAGCATCTCTCGAACCTGTATGGTCACAGGGGCGCCGGGCTGCAAAGTGGCTTGGTAGGGAGGAGGAGCGGTCGGGCTTGCCGTAGATGCGGATTGCGGTAAAGGCGCGGGCGGCGCAGATTGCGGAGTCTGGGGCAGAGCGGGTGGCGGGTCAGGGGCGGTTGGCTTGGTAATCGCAGGAGGCGTGCTCTGAAGGTTCTCCAAACGAGCGTTCGTCGGCTCGGCCGTCTGAGCGATTTGGGATTGCGAGACTTGCGGCGAAGGCGCGGCTTCCGCGATTTGGGCGGGCGCTTGCTTGACCCGCTTTGGTGGATCTTGCTTGACCGCAGGTGTTTGAGATTCGGCCGCCGCGGGCGACTGCTGTACGACTGGAGCGCTCTGAATAGCTTGAACGGGATAGCGTGGTTCCCTGGTCCGCGAGTAGATCAGAGCCCCGCCCAAAACCACAATCACTCCCGCCAGAAAAACGCCGACTACCTTGATGATGCTGGGCGTATTCATACATGCTCCATCTATTTAATGGACCCTCGCGCTCGCGGTTAATGTTTCAGAACGAAGGATGAAGAAAGTTCCAGAACCGGGATGGTACGTGCTGGAGCTTACTCTTCCCGCAAGGCCTTCATCGGATCCACCAAGGATGCACGCCGGGCGGGCGCGTACGTTGCGAGCAACGCGATCAGAAGGAGCGGTACGGCGATGGCTGGAAACAGCCAAGGACTAGTGTGGTCGAATGTAGCAATCCAAAGGGATGACGTCAGGACGCGGCAGGCGAAGAAGCTTACGAGCAGGCCCACCGCGATTCCGACCACGCCTAATTTAAGCCCTTGTTTGAGAATCATTCGAATCACCTTCTGCCGGTCCGCGCCGATGGCCATGCGAATGCCGATCTCGCGAGTGCGTCGGCTTACCGAATAAGCGATTAATCCGTAGAGCCCGACCATGGCCAAAATGAGGCCCATCAAGCCCAAGCCAGCGACGCTCTCGGCAATCATATTCGGCGTTTTGACAGCCCGCTGCGTGTAGAGGTTTTGCATGGTACGCACATCGAAAACCGGCATGTTCGGGTCGAGTCCTCGAATGACCTCACGCAAGCTGGCGGCGATAGTAGAAGCATCTGGCGCGTTGGACTCGGCTACCAGCGTGAATGCAGTACGCTCGGTTTGCGTGTAGGGCATGTAGACGAAGTCGAGCGGCGGTTCGGCGATCCAAAAATGTTTACTGGCCTTAGCAATGCCGACGATTTGAACCAGAGGTCCGGCTGCGTTCTTGAGATGGAAGCGCTTGCCGAGAACATCGCTTTTGGGCCAGTAGTGATTGGCGAAATGTTCGTTGACCACCGCGACCAAAGGTTTATCCGCCTGGTCCGATTCCAGAAAACCGCGTCCCCGCAGGATGCCGATTCCCATGGTTTTGAAGTACCCAGCGCTGACGTGACTATCGAAAACTGTGAGCGATTGCTCGCCGTGCGGCAACTGATAGCCTTCCGGAACAAGCTGCGTCGCATCGCCTCCGATCAGAGGCACAACAGAGGTGAGCGCTGCGGATCTGACACCCGGCGCGGATCGGGTTCTGTCAAGCAGGTCCTTATACAAGCGCTTTGTCTGATCTGGCGAATAGTGTATGAGCTGCGTGTCGAAGCTGGTGAGAAACAGATGGTCGGTGCGGAAGCCGGGTCCCTGAAGCAGTTCGTCCCGAAAGCCCTGTAATAGAACCGCTGAGATGACCAGCAAAACGAGTGAGAGAGCAACTTGACCAGCGACGATCAGGTTGCGGCCCCAGAGGCGGCGCTGGCCCATGGTATCGGCATCCGCGGCTTTAAGCGCCGGTACCAGATCCGGTCGAGTAGTGCTGAGCGCGGGCGTAAGGCCGAAGAGCAGAGTGCTCAGGATACAGACCACGAGGGTGAAAAACAACACGCGCCGGTCAAGCTGGACTGCTAAAACGATCGGCAGATCGGAGGGTATGGGAAGACTGCTGAAGAATTTCACTCCGCCGTAAGCGACCGCGATACCGGCAACGCCGCCCCCGATGGCGAGCAATAGATTTTCAAGCAAAAGCTGCCGAATCAGCGAGCTGCGTTTTGCCCCGATGGCCAGGCGTATGGCGATCTCGCGCGAGCGCGCCCGCGCCCGGCTTAGCAGCAGGCCGGCAACATTCGCGCAAGCAACCAGCAAAACGCAAAGCGCTAGCAAGATGAGCATCCCCACCATGGCGGTATTGGGCGGCGATTGCTGAACGCGAAGCTGGAGCTCAGTCTCCACTGTGATCCGCTGGTTACGGTTACTCTGCGGATACGTTTTCTGCAATTGCGAGACGATGGCGGTGAGATCCGCTTGCGCTTGGGCTACCGTGACACCCGGCTTCAAACGTCCTTTTAGAGTCAACCAGCGCACGTCCCGCCGATCCAGATTGTTCTCGTGCCCCAAGTTGAAGCTGTTTTGTGGGCTCACGCGAGGCGACATGGCAATGCGCACGAACAATGCCGGCCTTAGATATTGATCCACGCCGGTGAAGTGTTCAGGAGCAACGCCAACAATCGAGAAATCAATCCCATTAAGACGCACCTTCGACCCGAGCACTGAAGGGTTCGCTCCGAATTGGGTCACGCAGAAATCGTGGCTGATCACGATGACGGGGTCACGACCTTCCGCTTGATCCTCGCTGGAGCGGAACCCACGACCGAGGGATGGCTCAACACCAAGGACTCGAAAGAAATTGCCCGAGACAAATAGGCCGAACTTCATCTTCGGGAGAGTGGCCTGATCAGGGCTGAAGCCAAAAGTCCCGTAAGAGTACGCCAACAAGCCTTCGAAGCTGCGGTTGCGGTCGCGAAAGTCAACGTAATCCGGATAGGAGATCGCGTTGTTCGCGCCGAATGCAGCCGAACTGGCGGTCGAGACCGCCACTACGCTGCTCGGTTCCATGACGGGGAGAGGCCGGAGCAGCAACGCGTCGGCAAAGCTGAACATCGCGGAAGTTGCGCCGATACCTATCGCCAAAGAGCAGACCGCAACAATCGTAAAAACCGGATTGTTGCGCAGCATTCGTAATGCGTGCCGGACAGATTTCAACATTGCCCTCGTTCTTTAAGAGCTTAGCGTGTGTCCTGGGAAATGGAAGCAAAAGCGTATTTCAGACGCAAAACAGGCTCCTGTGGTCCTTTTCAGACCAAGGAGCCTGTTGAGAGTTCGCTGGTTTTGAAGGGCTTCCCGGCGACCGCCGCCATGGCCCCCGAAGCCGCCACCGCGAGCAAATCCGCCGACGCGTCCACCACCCGCGAAACCGCGTGCTCCGCCGAACCCGCCACGATAACCGTATCCGCGCCCGTATCCATAGCCGCGTCCATAACCATAGCCGCGTCCATAACCGTAGCCGCGTCCATAACCGTAGCCGCGTCCATAATAGCCGCGACCCCAGCCGCCCCAGTATCCGCCATAAAACCCGATGTAGGGATACACGTAGGGATAAACATACGGGTATGGATAGCCGTAGTACCCACAGGAATAGTCATAGGGGTAGGGATATGAGTACGCATACGGGTAAGCAGGGTATGTGTAGGCTGGCCCGACTGCCACGCCAAAACGCACCTGAGCGCTAGCGGGAGCCGGACTGATCAGGATCAGAATCGCAGCCAACGCGAGAATCAAAAGACCGAATTTCTTAGACATTTTGTCCAGCCTCCTTCCGAAAGCTTGCATCAAGAACTACACCGATTAGACGTTCCCTCTCCCAGGAGGGATTCTTATCACTTTCTGCTATGCGCGCGCGGTTCACGTGGGACGAGAAAATTCTAAGTCGCTCTCGAATCCGCATCTTAGCGCGATTTCTCCAGCCATGTCTTGAGTCCCGGTCCTACTCTCGTGTGCGGAAACTCCTATGTTCACTCACCTCAAACTCACAGCTTTCGCCGCTGTTGCGATTGCTGCTTTTATCAGCACCGGCTGCAATAGCCAGCCGCCGCATCCCAATCAACTAAACGCATTCGATGGCGCGACTTATGACTCATTGACTCTGGCTCACGGCGCACTCGCTTCGCTCCGGGATCAGGTCTCGACCACCTACCCGAAGTATTCATCGCTTTTTGATGAAGCCGAGGCTACATACTCGGCGGCTTTCGATGCGTACTCGTTCTATCGCTCGAGACCCAATAATCAGGCGCAGGTATCCGTCGCGATCAGTAATTTGGCGGTCGCTATGGTTGCTTTAGAGAACGCGTTTGAATCGGACCTGCACGTACCCCCGCAGGTAGTTTTGAATTTACGCCACAAAGCGTTGGTTATCCAAATGGCTGCCGGTCAAAAGATAAGCATTTCCGAGATCTTGACCGCGCTAGAAATCGCCGCCGCGATCGCAGAAACCGTTTCGCTGGGGCAGCCGTATGCGGTGCTGGCCGCCCTTGTCATCCAAGCAACTCAGCAAGCCTTAGCCGCGCAGAGTGCAGCTTCGGGACAGCCGATCGATCTATCCACAATTCAGCCGCTCGCTCCGATTCAGTAGGCGCAGCACGCTGCCGGCCCGGATTGCCAGCGGCAGTAGGTTCAAATAGGTTTAGCGCATGTTGAGTCAGGCAAATCACTGGGTGGATATTGCAGGGACCGTCATCGACGGTCTTCTGCTTTGTCGTGTTCTGTTGTTGAGGCTGCACCGCGTATATCTATTCATCACACTGATTTGCTTGCTCGGCCTGTTTTTCGACGTCGTTCTGCTTTGGTTTGGGCCTTCTTCGCAGGAAAGCGCCAGGATCTTCCTATATTCCCGGTTTCTGTATGCGATGCTTTTCCCGGCCGTCGCATGGGATGTCTTCGAGGAGATGAAACCGCAGATCTCGAAGCTGCGGCGATTGGGAATCATCAGGCTCATTTCGGGTCTCTTGCTCGCCACGATCTTCGGTCTAATCGTCTCCGCTTTCGCGGAAAACGAGCCGGGTGCGCCGCCAGCACGGCTGGCAACGCTGGCAATCGTTCTCTGGGCGGGCTCCTCCACGGCGAGCTTGACTTTTCTTTTTGCCCTGCGGAAAAATCTGCGTGCGCAAAAAATCGAGCTTCCCCGTAACACCTTCGTTTGGCTGATCTTCTATCAGTTATCTTTCGCCTACGAAATCCTGAGCTGCTTTTTCGTCGTGGTGGCCCCGCTATTAAAATCGCCGGCAACCGATATTGTCGAGCTGGTTCTCTCCATCTATGACATCGCCATCACCAGCTGGTGCATCGTGAAGCTGAGAGCATTGCCTTCGGACGTATCATCGGCCCCGGAAAAGGCCAGCTTGTAGAGATTGTCGCCACCGCAGCGTGCATGGCCGATACGCTTCTAGAATTGGGTGATGCTCAACGTGTTCCCGTCGGGATCTTTAAACCAGGCAACGCTTGCTCCGCCCGGTGATTTCCAGATGCCAAGCTCGTCTTGTTTCATGCCGTCGTAAGGCTCCAGTTCAACGCCATTTCTCTGAAGCTCTCGTGCTGTCGCAGCTATATCCGGCACCTGCCACCCCAAGACCGTGTATTTTGCGGGTACAAGCTCTTTAACTACCGCGATCCTCAGGGTGGTCCCGTTCGCATCAAACACTACCGCGAACTGATCCTCGCTAATCAGCGCTAGTCCCAGAATGTCTGCATAGAACGCTTTCGCGCGTGCGGCGTCCTGGGTTGCGACAAAGGCAACCAGCTTATAAGAAGAGAACAGCGATCCTTTTGCCATGTCCTTAGTTTCATCCGAACCCCATCCAAATTCCGTCGCTCTACAGTCGGCGTTTCGTTTGTGATATGTTCTCGATTCGTGAAAACCCCGGAATCAATGTCGGCGGAATACCAGCTGAACTGGCGCAAGTTGCAGCAGGTTGGATTAAATGCGTATGAAGCGCGGTCGTATTTAGTTCTGTTAGGACATCCGCAGTTCAAGGCTTTGGAGCTCGCCGCGCGCGCGCATGTTCCGCGACAGAAAATCTACGAAGTGCTCGACAGTCTGGTTGAAAAAGGATTCGCGCAAGTGGTGCAGGAGAAAACAAAGCTGTTTTCCGCCGTGGATCCAAGCCTGGCTATTCCGGGTTATCTGGCGCGCCGCAACAGAGCCTTGCAAAACGAAATCACGGAACAGGCGCGGCTCGCTACGGGCCTTATAGAGGATCTGCGCGCCGCTTATTTAGAAGGGCAAGACGGCCGCGGGACGCTTGATTTTCTCAACCTGGTGAACGACCCAACGCAAATTGCGATTCACTACAGACGCATGCTGACGAGCGTCTCGCACCAGTATGCAGAATTTTCGCGTCCGCCTTTTGCGGTCGATCCATTAGATGAGCGATTGGTCAAAGAAGCGGCTGGCCGTGGGATCGCGTGCCGTCTTCTGATTGAGGCCGCCCCGATTGACGATGAACATCGCGACCGTTTAAATGAATATCGTGATTCGGGCATCGAAATTTGCTTCCTGGAACGATTGCCGCTCAAGCTGGCGCTATTCGATGGGAAATGCGGGCTGGTGGCGTTGCTCGATCCGGTGTTGACCCGGCCGTCCTGGACAGCCGTGGTGTTTGAGCACGAAGGTTTCGCGGAAGCGATGTCTGGGCTGTTCGAAAGCTACTGGTCCCGCGCGCAAAGACACATGCACACGTGAAGTGGTCACGCTCGCAGACGCAACAGAACGTCGTCGCGGTCCGTGAACTGGATGCATTGAATACCGAGCAGCTCCGCTCCCTGGATATTCACAATTCGATCGTCCAGGAAGAGCGTCTTTTCAGCAGAAGTAGCCAGGCCTTCCAGGCAATGCTCGTAAATGGCCGGGTCCGGCTTCACCGCGTGAACTTCATACGAGAGCGTGAGGTGATCGAAGCTATCGAGCCGCTGAGTCCGCAATTTCAACGCTTCGCCGAGCTCGCGCGGCATATTGGAGAGCATCGCGACACGCTTGCCCGCCTGGCGCAGGTGGCTGATCCAATCCCACATAACGGAATCGAACTGCATCCAGCTCGTATTGTCGAAGTCAATTAATTGCTGGATCATATGTTCGGTCAGCGTAGTTCCTGCGCCTTTCGCTATACCCTGCCAATACTCGGTTGCGGAAATTGCGGCCTTGTCGTAGTCGAGCCGGCAGGCCCAATACAGCTCGGAAAAAATATTTTTTGGAATACCAGCTATTTCAGCCAGGCGCGCCTGATCGGCGTCGGTCTGATGGTGAGCCAGCACGCCACCGTAGTCGAATATGAACCCTTGAAAAGAGCTAACGAGCGCCATCTACCATTTGCTCGCGCCGGCAGCGGACTTCGCGAACGGCGTAGATGCGCCGTCCCTGGCTCTCAAAATAGGTGCGCATCAGAACTTCACCGATCAGGCCGGTGCTGAACAACATCAATCCGGCAAACCAGAACATCGCGCCGGCGAACAACAGCGGCCCGTGCTCCGCGATAATATCCTGGCCCCCTATCTTCTTCACCAGCATAGACAGAAGGACCACGCTTCCGATGCCGATTCCCGCCAAGCCCCATTTGCCGAAGAAGTGCATCGGGCGGGTGAGATAACGCAAGAGGAAACCGATGGTCAAAATATCGAAGAAGACACGGAACGTACGGCCGAGGCCGTAATGCGAAGAGCCGTTCGGCCGCTCAATATTGCGGATCGGCACCTCGATGACTCTAGCCCCGTAAAAGCTGGCGAGGGCAGGAATGAAACGGTGAAGCTCGCCATACAGGTTCACGTCCTTCAGAACTTCTGAACGATAAGCTTTGAAAGTGGTGCCAAAGTCGTGCAGCTCGACCCCTGACGCGCGCTTCATCATCCAATTCGCAATGCGCGATGGAATCTTGCGAGTCACCGCGTTATCCATACGATTTTTTCGCCAACCGCTCGCGATGTCATACCCTTCGTCTATTTTTTCGAGCAGCAAAGGAATTTCTTCCGGGTCATGCTGCAAGTCGCCATCCAAGGAGACGATCACATCGCCATGTGCTTCGTCAAACCCGGCGGCGAGCGCGGCTGTCTGGCCGAAATTGCGGCGAAGCCGGATCACTTTCAGCCGGCTATCGGTCTCCACTAAATTCGCCAGCAGATCGAAGCTGCGGTCACTTGACGCGTCGTCGATGAAGATGATCTCGTAAGGTTTGCGGAGAGTTTCCAGGACTGCAGTAAGTCGATCGTATAGCGGCAAAATAGACGGTTCCTCATTATGAATGGGGATAACGATCGAAAGCATAATAGGACTACCTCTTCAGTTTAGCGGAGGTATATACAAGCACGCGCATTCGCATGACGGGAACTGTACACGCTTTCCTCATTCAATGGCTTACCGCCTTGGCCGCGGTCTTCTTCATTGTCGATCCCTTTGCTGCTACGCCGGCCTTTCTCGCCATGACCGCTGGATATGAGCGCCGGCGGCGGAAGCAGATGGCCAAGCGTGCCGCCCTTACCTGCCTGGTGATACTGAGTGTATTCGCGACGGTCGGAAAATATCTTTTCCGGGTGTTTGGCATCACGCTGCCGGCTTTCAAACTCGCCGGGGGATTGCTCTTGCTCCTGGTCGCGCTCGACATGCTGCAAGCCCGCCGCTCGCGAACTCGTGAAACACCAGAAGAACAAAGCGATGCCTGCAGTACGGAAGATGTCGGAATCATTCCGATGGGTATTCCGATGCTCGCCGGGCCGGGCTCGATCTCGACTGTAATGGTGCTGGTCGCCCAAGCACCGTCGTGGCGCGATGCGATCCCAGTGTTGGTAGGCATTGTGATCACCTCCGCCGTAGCCTACGCCGTGCTTGCAAGTGCCGACCGAGTCGAGGCTGCCCTTGGTGAAATTGGAATACGGATCGTAACGCGCTTAATGGGACTGACGCTCACCGCCATTGCATTTCAGTTCTTCGTGAGCGCTCTGGTGGACATGCGCGTGATCGCTCCGGTACCGCTGCCGTGAACGCGCAATGCGCGCAAATGCGCGCAAATGCGCAAATGCGGACGGAGGCAGTTAAATCGGGCCTGCCTAGGACCATTCTGCCTCCGTCGGAATTTGCCCCTTATTTGAACGTGATCGTGCTTTCGCCGCTGTACTTGTGATAGTCGCGGAAATCAATCGTGTTCTTGGTGCAGATTGACGATCCACGCTGGCATGCCAGGTTTTCTGCGTGTACCGGCAGCAGGAACTTAGCCGTTCCGAGCGGGACCTCGTCATAATCCACCGCCCACTCGATCGAATCCAGCGGGAAGTCCTTCGGGATGGTGTCGGCCTGCATTTCAATGCGCCGCACCTCGGCAGTTGCCTTATCGATCCAGACGCTGCCGCTATATGCCGGGCGCAGCGATTGCCCGCCGACATTGATGAACCAGTCCGAATGCGGGAGCGTTACTTTGAAATCGTAAATAGTTGCCGGGGAGCCGCCCACGTTCGTAGATTGATACAGCTTGAACTGAGCTTGGCTGCTCTCGGAAAACAAGCTGTGCAGAGTGGAAGCGAACTCTCCGGTTGAGGTGGAACCGCCCAGCTCCAGCATGCTCTTGCTTGTCCTCTTGCCTCCGACCGTGATGTTGCGGTACTCTTCTCGACCATCCTCATAAACGACTGCGGCGGTAAGGACATCGAGCGGTTCCCAGCCGGACGAGCGAGACTCTTCGGCGTACCGGGTCGTGATTTGCTGGCACACATAATTGGGCAAGCCATTGGTGAATGTGTCAGCCCATTCTTTGGTTTTGGAGATCAGATCTTGAGATGGAGAATGCACAAGTCTCGGCTGGTCTGAATCCGTATCGATCGTAAAATCGGTTGATTCCTGTTCGCTTGCGGCCGGCTTGGTTGGCGGTTTGTTGCTGGCGCTCTGCTGCGTGTCCGAATCGGCACTCGAGTCCTCGTCAGAATTCGTCCTTTTCGGAATCCCGCGTCGAAGAATTGGCCGGTTCGGCGCATCAGGCGGGTTGTCCAGGATAGTTGGCCGGGACAGGTCCCTATCCGCAGTTTCAGCGGGCGCATCTTTCAACAAATCGACTTTGGCTGCCGTGAGGTTTGACTCGTCATCTTCGAGCGCCTCGACGTGTACCGTAGTTTTCGGAACAACTTTGCTGGATTCAATGTCGCTTCCCGCGCGCGTGAACTTTGTGTGCGAGGTAACCGCCATGGTGAGCGTGCGCCCATCACTGGTGGCGATCACCAGCTTTTTCCCATCGTTTGTGACAGTTCGGCCGTCAGCCGAGATCGTCGGCTGAGTATTATCTACTTGCGGCTTCTTATGGCGCGAGGGAAGGGAGATGCCGCCTCCACCCAAAGGGCCCTGACCGGGAGGATATTGACCCGGAGGATACTGGCCCGGCACGGGTTGGCCCGGAGGAACCTGACCCGGATACTGGGCAAGCAAGAGATAAGATGCTGCCAGGCCCAGCATCGCTAAACTACTCAACAACTTCGTCATGCAATTAGGTTAGATGCGGCTGTTCCACCCTCAGGTTTCCGCGCGGTTACCACCTGAGAAGGAGAAGCTCAGAGCAAAAGCCAGGCCCCATAGCCGCCAGAATACCCCAGGTGCCGGGATCAGGCCTCCGATTCTTCATAACTTCTTCTAAAACAAACAAGACGGATGCGGAGGAGAGGTTCCCGGTACGTCGGAGGCACTCCCAGGACGCGTCGAGCGCCCCGTTTCGAAGTCCTAGCGCAGCGGCGGTTGCCTCCAGGACTTTCGGACCTCCGGTATGAATCACCCAGCTCCCGATGTCGTTCCGGGTTAGTCCGTTGTCGGCCAGAAACTCGTCGGCATCGCGGCCGAGATTGTGAAGCACCACGTCTGGAACGTCGCGCGAAAGAACGATTCGAAAGCCCTTCTCGGAGATATCCCATCCCATCACATATTCGGTGTCCGGGTAGAACACTGATCTGGTCGCGATGACGCGCGGTCCGTCTGACGCGTCGCGCTCCGAGCCAGAAACGATGACTGCAGCCGCGCCGTCGCCAAACAGGCCCGTACTGACGAGATTTGCAACCGAGAGATCATCTTCCTGAACCGTGAGAGAGCAGAGCTCGACAGAGAGTAATAAAGCAACCTCCTTCGGGAAGGCTTTAACGTAGTCGGCAGCCCGAGCCAACCCTGCCGCTCCAGCGACACAGCCCAGACCAAAAATCGGGATGCGTTTCATCCTCGGGCTTAGGCTCATTCGATTGATGAGCCGCCCTTCGATAGAGGGGCTTGACACGCCCGTGATTGAGACAAAGAAAAAAGCTCCGATGTCCCGCGGTACTATTCCGGCTTGCTGCATTGCCTGGCAGATTGCCTTCTGTCCTAGTTCGAGTGCCGTTTCGATCCAGCAATTGTTTGCTTCGCCCCAGTTCTTCAGAGGGTAAGCCTCAATCGGAAGCGCCAGGTAACGGCCATCCACGCCGGTGGCTGCATGCAGGCGCTCCAGGATGTCGAACCGCTCGAGTTTTTTCCCCCAGTGCCGCCGAAAGGCTTCCAGCAACACCTGCTGTGGGTAATGGTGGCGGGGGAGCGACGTAGCGGCGCTGATAATTTTCATGAATGGGCGGGCAGTCCCAGTATCTCCCGGACAGCGCGACCTTCTTTCTGGGGGTTTGGAACTGATGATTCTGCACTCGCTGCGGCTGAAGCCGTTGCAGCATCAGCCGGATGTCGTGGCTGTTCATCTCGCTAGCATCGGTTTTGCGCGAGTAATCGCCGTGCTGAAAACTGAAGCGCGGCGATTACACGTCCGGAGGCAAAGAACTTAGTGGCAGGCGAGCGGTTAGGGACCGACCTGGACACAAGCTTTGGCATGCTGGTCCCACTCTTGCTGCAGTTCAAAGTTGTAGATCGGGAAATGACCCATGATGTAAATTCCCCCTAGCGAGACGGACCATGATTCATTGGCCTGTCCGGAATCCCAGGTGTTCGTTCCATAGTTCCAGGCGCACTTATCACCGATCTCGTCACTCAAATCCTGGCCGTACGAGGCGTTTAGCTCAGGTCGGTAATTGCCTCGGTCAACTCGTGACTGGTAACCGTCGCAGCAGCATCTCCAGCCGGATCGCCGTTCGGGGAAGGAGTGCCGTAAACCTGGCAATAATTGGTATCCGCATAGGGCATGTTGCCATAGATGACGGGCGCGCTGCCGCTCAGAAAGTAGCTGTGATAGGCGCAATAGTCAGTGTAGGCACAAGATGCGCCGGCGCAGGAGCCCTCACCGCTCGAAGTGTAGAGGAAGAACATCGTGTTGATGTTTGGGGTCCAGCCGTTCAGGGTTATGACGCGCTGGATTTCGGCTTGCACCTGAGCATCAGTTATGCAGTTGTAGCCCGTGACGCGGTCATAGCAACCGGAAGCGGGGCAAGGATTCGTATCCACATACGAACTGGCAAAGCTGCCCGTATTCTGGATGTAGTTGGTGAAGTAAATGAACCCAACGCCGTCAACAGGAAGTGATAATCTATTGCGCGTGCAACGCCTGCTCGACGCCTTACGCGACGAAGGATCGCAGGTCACGCTGGATGTCGCGGCTCTCGAGCTTGCCAGTATCGAATTTCCCGGCTTGGAGCTCGAAGGCTCGCTGTTCCGCCTGGACAATCTCGCCGAGCAGATCTCTTGTCAGCTCAGCGGGAATGCGAATTGTCTCGATTTCATCAGAGCTGCGAACGAGCTGTTGTTTGAGGTGCTCCAGTTTCGCGGCAACGAAGAGCAGTATTATGACCCGCGCAATAGCTGTCTGAATTCTGTCTTAATGCGCCGTCTCGGCATCCCCATTTCTCTATCGGTTCTTTATATAGAGATCGCCAGGCGTCTTAAGCGGATGGTATACGGCGTCGGTTTGCCTGGCCATTTCATCGTGGCCTGCGAAGATGGGGACGCACGCTACTGGGTGGATCCTTTTCATAACGGACGCATCCTTTCGTTCGCGGATTGCGCTGCTCTCGCCAAGCAGACCGCCGGTGTGGACCTGCGCTCGAATCCGGCCGTCCTCGCGCCCGTGAGCAAGCGGCAGATTCTTGTCCGGATGCTCAGTAATTTGAAAGCAATTTATCTGCGGGGCGAGGCTTTCGACAAGGCGCGCCAGGTGCTCGATTTATTGATCGATGCCACGCCCGATTACCCGGAGGAGTACCGCCACCGCGGGATCGTCCATCTTCGGCAATCGAACCACCGCGCCGCCAAGGCCGACTTGGAAACCTATTTGCGCCTGGAGCCGGATACGCCCGAGCGCGATGAAGTCGAAAAGCAGTTGCTCTTGATTGAACGCTGGAGAGCCGGCCTGAATTAACTCGTCCGCCGCTTGCTGACGCGCGCGGTTCAGCGCTCTCAATCGGCTGCACGGAACCGCGACTGTCAGGGAGCGGAATGTTCCAGTTCTCTGACCCTCGCCGCGATTACCCGCAAGTCGCGCAAGAACAATTCATACTCTTCCTCATACCGTTCCGGCGCGCGCAAAATCGCGGATGGGTGTACCGTCGCTGTCAATTCCTTCGCCCAGGGATGTGGAAAGAACTTCCCTCGTGAGGCGGTAATTCGAAAAGCGCTTCCCATGAGCGACTGCGCTGCGGTCGCTCCTAAGCACACCACAAGCTCCGGCTCAATCGCCGTCAGTTCAGCCTGGAGCCACGGCTTGCAGGCCGAGATCTCGATTCCGCTCGGCTTCGCATGGATGCGCCGCTTGCCGCGTTCCAGGAATTTGAAATGCTTTACTGCGTTCGTGACGTAGATCTTCTCTCTCTCCAGGCCCGCTTCGTGCATTGCTTTGCTCAACAGCCGCCCGGACGGGCCAATGAACGGATGCCCCTTATGGTCCTCTTCATCGCCGGGCTGCTCGCCGACCATCACAACCTTTGCGTCTTGTGGTCCTTCCCCAAAAACCACCTGAGTGGCGTACTGGTAAAGCTCACACCCGCGGCAACCCGGGGCGGCTGCTCGCAGCTTTGAAAGATCACGTGTGGCCGGCACCCACTCAGCTGCCGAGACTTTCAGGATCTTTGGCATTTGAATAGCGGATCATCCCGGTAAGTTAACCGCGTACCATCTCGGCGGTAGACGGTTCGCGACCCGGTTCGAAGTCTCCGGCATCCCGTGATTCCGGTGCCATTTCGAAATCCTCGAAGTCCCCGGAGGAATCGAATTTTACTTCGAAGGGCGGCGAAGTGACTTTCACGTTCGGGTAAAGCGCCGGAATCAGGTTATCGCTCACAGCGATATGCACCAGCTCCAAAGTGTTCCGGATTCGGCAGTAGGTCACAGTCGATAAATCGATCTTGCCAACCGTGGGAGCGATCCTCCTCAGAGCGTCACGGTCATTCGGGAAGTGAATCGGCGTTCGAATACACGCGGGAGTTGAAGCTGTTAGCGAATTGATGTAGGTCGGGTTCCAGTCTACGTCATTGACCAAGCGGTCGTGAACCACGTCCGCCATGCCCAACCCCACTCCGCTGTGATAAGTGAGGTCGCTGAGACCGCGCGCATACACACGGTGGACAAAGGGCGTGTCGGGCCACGGGTTCGAATGTCCATTCACGCTGCGATTGATCACCTTACTATCCATCCCCGCTCCGCTGATGTTTTTCCCGATTTCATCTACGATCAGCACATCAATTTCCGGCGCGGGTAGCTTCGCCATCCAGGATTTCACCTGGCGCAGCAGAGCCTCTTCGCGGGCCATCATCGCTTCGAGGCCTTCGGAAGCGCTTACGACGACCAGTCCCGCAGTTTCGTGATGCGCGCCTTCTTGGATCGCCAGTCCACCGAGAATCTTTCCACTGGCAAAGACTTTCGAGCCGACGCTGCGAATCATTTGCTCCAAGCCCAGGCGATAAGCGAATGTATGGTACTGCTGCGCGCCCGCAAACTTCCCGAGTCCGATGGCCATCATCTTGAATAATCCACTCTCGATCTGGCCTGCGAAATCGGTGTGCCACTTGACTCGCGCCACCAGGAATATGCCATCTGCTTCATAGGCATTCCTGTCGATGAACGTTTCAATGCCTTCCGGAGTTTTTCCGACCGGTACCACTCCGAGGGAGCTGAGCACCGGGGCGCCCATAGTGGCCTCGTGAATTCCGTAATGGGCGAGCACGTCTGCTTGACCTTCAGCCGTTGCGGCTCCATGGCTACCCATCGCCGGGAAGATGAAAGGCGCAGCCCCATGCTCCTTCCAAAAATCAACCACCGCCTTAACAATTCCCGCGATGTTCGATATGCCGCGGCTGCCAACGCCGATGGCGATTCGGGCGCCCTTTGGAACGCGAGAAGCCAAATCGGCTTGCGCCAGCTCTGTGCGAATGTGTTCGCGAATATTGTGGACGCTTCGATCTGGAAAGCTCTGTTCAGCGAGCACGAATCTGGGGAGATTCATGCTTTCAGCATACTCTCGGATTGGGAGGCTGAATCGGCTAGAGGGATCCGGGCTCGGCGCCCCAACTTTGCTCAAGCATTAACGTGTACTCTCCAGATGCGTACAGATCAAACGTGAACTCGTGTTCTTGGGGCCGGTCAAACGGAGCGTCCTTGAGCCGTTGCTCAAACCACTGATCCAAGTAACGGTGGTATTTGCGCAGAAAGCCCGGAGAAAAACTTTCCGCGGGTGGAATTTCCTGGAACACAGCGTGCAATCCAAAGGAGCGCCGGAACAGCGAGCAGAAATCAAGCACACCCCATCCCTCCAGCTTGGTACGCACATGAGGCGGAACGTGCTGCACTAAAAAGACAGCGAAAGTCTCGGGACGGATGCGGCGTCCCTCGAAAGCTCCGGTTGCGGCCACCGTCTCTGTGCATTGCTCCGTCCAGCGGGTGATGTCCTTCCCTATGTAGTAGAGCATCCGCAACTCTGCGTACCTGCCACGGACTAGCTGCTGGTCCAGATCTTGGGTCGGAGTCTCGGTTTTCGGCAGAAAGCCTTGAAGCGCCAGACTTGCGCGTGAGCTTTCCATGAGGACAGACGTGTCTTCCGGACCTGAGAAAGGATGCAAGATCAAAGGCGGCAGTCGAAACGCTTGAGCGCCGGGAGTTTTCATCGGTGTATCAGCGGACGCAGGCAAGTCACTTTCAGTTTGACCCGTAAGCTTCGAGAAAAGTGATAAAAATTGCACCCTACGTACGTATCGGCAGCTAAGCCCCTCAAATGACGATTTTCAGACTGCCGGCTCGGCGCCATGAGCGCCGGTTACTTGCTGACCACAGTCGGCATCTTGATCTCACAGCACTTCGTCGCCTGCGGCCCAGGAACATCCTTCGGGCGTTTTAGCTCCAATTGGATCACCGTATCCAGGGTGTCCCAAGGAACCGCGCCGCCAATCGTGCGTCCGTTCACGAAAACGGTGGGTGTCTGCTGAATCTGGAGTTCCTGGCCGGCCTCTAAACTGCGCTTTATTTCCCCCGCCGTGGCGTGCGTGTCCATGCAACTTGACACCTTCGCGATATCGAGATTTTGATCCTTCGCAAATGCCAACACCTTCTCCCGCAGGTTGCTCTCGTTCACTTCCTGTTGGTGTTCAAAAATCCAGTCGTGAAAAGTCCAGAATGCGTCCGCCTTTTGATTCGCGACGCAATGCGACGCCTCAGCGGCCGCTTCTGCCCACTTGTGGATAGATTCAATCGGAAAATCTTTGAATATGACCCGAACTTCATTTGGATACTTCTTGGGAATGTTGTCCCGGATGGTTTTCGCGAATTCCCGGCAGTATGGGCATTCGAAATCACTGAAAACCACCATTGTCACTTTGGCATTCTCAGGACCAAAAGAAGGCCCATCGGCCGGCAGGTGCTCTAAGGTGTCCAGGAAAGGACTTTCGTTCAGCTCCCAAATGGTCCCATTCACGAAACGCTGCCCGTCGGCTGTCACGTAGTAGACGCGGTCAACCTTATGAGGGCCGTTACTGAGGTGCACAAGTATACGGTAATAGCCTTTAAACGGGCTCGGCGTAGGATCATCAATCGAAAAGCTCACCTGGGGCGAGTACGCTTCGGCGTAGCGCAGGTACGCTTCAAGTTTCTGTTTGTCGACTTTCGGCCCAGGTTGGTCCGCGGCAAAGACGGCGCTCGCCACAATGATTACCAAGGCCAATAAGCGGAAGATCTTTAACATCGGGGTAATTATACTGAGGATTGTCTTTCCCGCGCTGGCGGCTGCCGCTCATCACCCTCGCCGCTGCGATATCGGCTTTTTATCTGTATAACCTGGACGGCGTCGGCGTGCTGAGCTCGGATGAGCCGCGATACGCAGCGATCGGCCGCGCAATGGCGCGCACAGGAGATCTCATCACTCCCAAGCTTTGGGGGTTGCCCTGGTTCGAGAAACCGCCCCTCTTGTACTGGATGACAGCCGCGGGCACGTTTGCCGGATTAAATCTCGAGCTTGCCGCCAGGCTTCCTGTCGTGTTACTCAGCCTCACATTCCTGACAGCCTCCTTCTTTCTGCTCCGCGCCGAATTCGGATCAGAAGCCGCAGCCGTGACCACGTTTCTTCTTGCGACCTCTGCTGGATGGATAGCTTATAGCGAGCTGTGCCTCACGGATCTTCCTCTGGCGGCGTTCTTCTCACTGGGTGTTTTTCTAACGCTTCCGCTGCTTCGCGCGCAACCGCAAACCGCGCTCATTCATGCGCGCTTCATTGCAATTGGTGTTTGCCTTGGCCTAGCTGTGCTGGCTAAAGCGCTCGTGCCGATTGCTCTCGCGCTGCCGTTCTGTTGGTTTCTTCGCCACTATTCGCGCAAATGGTGGTTCGCCGCTCTCTCTTGCGCAGTAGTCGCTTTGCCCTGGTACTGCGCCGCTTATTCCCGCAACGGATATCCCTTTATTCAAGAACTGTTCATAAAACATCATTTCGAGAGGTTGTATTCGCCCGCTCTGCAGCACGTACACTCCTGGTATTACTACTTTCCGGTTCTGCTGATTGGATTATTCCCCTGGACGCCATTGCTCGGCCTATTCGCCTTACACCGAACCCCCTGGGATGAACGGCGCCGTTTCCTAGCTGCGGTTCTCGTTTTCGGTTTCGTGCTCTTTAGCGCTTCCTTGAATAAACTTCCGGGATATTTGCTGCCTCTACTGCCGAGCCTTTTTGCTCTGATCGGGGCGGAGTTTGAAACCAGGCGCGTCATCGAACTCTCCCGGTGGTGGCTGATTCCCTGCGCTCTGCTGATCGCAACCATTCCAATCATTGCGCGCGTGCTGCCGGATTCACTCAGCACGGGACGCTTTTCTCTCATGGCTTTTAACGGTGTGACTCGGGCCGAGTTTTTCTACATAGCCATCCCGATCCTGGTAGTAATTCTCGCGCGGCGTTCCTGGACTGGCGTGCTGTTGGTCCTGTGTGTCGTCGCGGGGGGAATTTTTATGAAAGCGGTTGCCTATCCGGTTCTCGACGAACAGGTCTCCGCACGCGGCATGTGGCGGAAAATCAAAGCAGTTTCGGATCGTGTCTGCGACGGCGGAACGAACAGAAGCTGGCTTTTCGGGCTAGAGTTCTATCGCGGCGCGGCGTTCCCGGTTTGCGGAAATGGCAATTTCGATTTCGCCCTCCGGTCGCCTGACGGTATGGCGCGGCCAGTGTTACAACCCATGCGTCACCCGTAGTGCATAAAAGTTTCGCCAATTCGCATCCACAAGACATGAGCGAGCTAAGGAAACTGGGAAACAGCGATATTGAGATTACTCCTTTAGGCGTTGGCGCGTGGGCTATGGGCGGCGGCGGTTGGGCGTTCGGTTGGGGCAACCAGGACGATTCGGATTCCATTTCAGCAATTCGCGCTGCGCTCGACGCTGGAATTAATTGGATTGACACAGCCGCGATCTACGGCCTCGGCCATTCCGAGGGAGTAGTTGCAAAAGCCCTGGAAGGTCTTTCGAAGAAGCCTTACGTCTTCACGAAATGCGAGCGGCGCTGGGATGAAAACGGCAAAATCTATCCTTCGCTGAAGGCGGATTCGATTCGCAAAGAGTGCGAGGACAGCTTACGCCGATTAAAACTGGACAGGATCGACCTGTATCAGATGCATTGGCCGGAGCCCGATGAAGATGTCGAAGAGGGCTGGACCGCAATGGCGCGCCTCAAAGAAGAGGGGAAAGTGCGCTGGATTGGCGTTTCTAATTTCAACGTTGCGCAAATGAAACGGGCGATGAAGATCGCTCCCATCACGTCGCTGCAGCCGCCGTATTCACTGCTCGTCCGCGACGCGGAAAAAGAGATTCTTCCGTTTGCGAGAGAAAACGGGATTGGCGTAATCGTTTACTCGCCCATGCGCGCCGGGCTACTGACCGGCAAAATGACAAAAGAACGGGCGCTGAATCTGCCAAAAGACGACTGGCGCAGCCGCGATAAGGATTTTCAAGAGCCGAGGTTGAGTCGCAATCTTGAGTTGGTGGAGATTCTTCGCAAAATCGGGGAACGGCATGGACGCGCTCCGGGCGAAGTCGCCATCGCCTGGGCGCTCAGCAATCCGGCAGTTACTGCAGCCATTGTGGGATTGCGCAGAGCCGACCAGGTACACGGCACCATCGGAGCGTTGGATTTTCGACTCAGCGAGGAAGAACTTTCTGAAATCGACGCTCACCGGAGTGCTCGAGCTTTTGTGGCCCAATAAATTGGCAGCCCGCACACCACGATCAGCAATCCTGGCCAAGTCGTCGCCGGACGATACGCGAAAAGGCAGATAAGAACAGCTAGGCCGCCGGCAATATAGACAAGCGGCACGATCGGGTAACCCATGGCGCGATAAGGCCGCGGCGTATTCGGCTGTTTGATCCGCAGGCGGATCACGCCGGCAATGGTCAACACATAGAAGATTAGAGCAGCAGAGATTACGTAATCGAGGAGGTTGCTGTACAAACTGCCGTAAGCATGAGTCGCGGTGTTATAGGTGCGAGGCAACACGAGTACGGCCGACCAGATTCCCTGGATCATCAGCGACCAACCCGGCACGTGAGCCCGATTGAGATTGCCCGCTGATTTTGGAAACAAACCGTCCCGTGCCATGGAATAGTAGACCCGTGGTCCCGCGAGGATCAACGCGTTCATGCATCCGAACGTAGAGATCATTATGGCCGCCGCCATTAAGACGGTTCCCCAACCGGGAAAGATCACCTGGAGCATGGCGGTCGCGACCCGATCGGAAGGCGCGTGCTGAATCGCGCCGAGCGGCAGCACGAGTAAATAGGCTACATTCGCCAGAAAGTACAGACCAGTCACGCAGATGGTTCCTAAGGCCAGCGCTCGCGGCATGGTTCTGCCCGGATCTTTCACTTCACCCGCCGCGAACGTTATATCGTGCCAGGCATCGGCAGAAAAAAGCGATCCGGATTGCGAAACGCAGATCGCCGCAAATAGGCCGAATGCAGTTAACGCGCTCAGCGATGCTGTGACCGGCGTCACATCGCGGGGTGTCCAGAAGTTACCGAAGTTAGCCGATAGGGCTGCATGGTTCCAGAAAATAAAGCCAAGCAGGATGAGCGCCGCTAGAGCTACGACTTTGGCGGAAGTAAATAAGTTCTGGATAATCTTTCCGTATCGTATGCCTCGGCTGTTTGTCCAGGTCAGAAGCGCGATCACCAGGATTGCGGTCAACTGACCGGTCGAGAGCGAAATTGCATATCCACTCGAAAGATGGATCGGTGGGATCAAATAACTTTCTTCGGACACGGCCGGCCAGAGCACTCCGGTGAAGCGCGCGAATCCAACCGCTACCGCGGCTATCGTTCCGGTCTGAATCACGGTGAAGAGGGTCCAGCCATAAAGAAATCCGAGGATCGGCGAGAACGCCTCGCGCAGGTACACGTACATTCCGCCGGCCTTAGGCATCATCGCCGCAAGCTCGCCATACGAGAGGGCGGCCGCGACTGTCACGACAGCGGTGAACAACCACGCGACGAGCAGCCAACCGGGACTGCCGATGTTTCGCGCCATGTCGGCCGGAACGATGAAGATTCCCGAGCCGATCATTGCGCCGATAACGATCATTGCCGAATCGAACAATCCCAGCTCGCGAATGAAGCCGGTTTCGCGATCGATTGCGCCCGTTTCAGCGGGTGTGCTGTGCGCTGGCTGCATGTCTGTGCTCATATTCGCGTACCATCCGCCGCACGGATTCTTTCTCTTCAGCGCTCAGCTCGAGTCGCGGTGCACGCATCCGGCCCGATCCCATTCCGGCGAGTTCTTGTACATACTTGATCAACTGCACGAACTTCGGTACCGTATCGAACCGCAGCAGCGGCAAGAAGCGCCTGTAAAGCTCGAAAGCCGCTTCGCGCTCGCCTCTTTCCGCTAACTCGAAGAGATCGACCGATTCACGCGGGAACGCGTTCGCCAGCCCCGCAATCCACCCTGTTGCGCCCGCATAAACAGCTTCAAGAATTAAATCGTCGACACCGCACAGGATTTTCAATTTGTCGCCGACCGAGCACTTAATTTCAGTGATTCGCCGGACGTCCGCGCTCGATTCCTTTATCGCGTGCAGGTTGCCATGCTCCGCGACCAGTTCAGCCACTTGCTCTGGCAGAAAGTCAACTTTATATGCAATCGGGTTGTTGTAGAGCATGCACGACAAACTCGTTGCATTCAGAATTGCGGCTACATGCGATTTCATTTCACGCCAGTCGCCCACATAGACATACGGCGGCAACACCATCAGCCCCTGGCAGCCTGCGGATTGTGCGGCTTGCGCCAGTTCGACTGCTTCAGCGGTGCTCAATGCCGAGATTCCGGCGATTATTGGGGCTTTGTCTTGCAGGGTTTTAACGCCAGTTTCGAGAATGGCCAGCTTCTCTTTAAACTTCAGGGTCGAGGCTTCGCCGAGTGATCCCAGAGCGACGATACCGGTGCAGCCATTTTCGATTAACCACCGGCAGTGCTTCGCGAAGAACTCATGGTCAATTGAACCATCCGTGCGAAAGGGCGTTGTGATAGCGGGAATAACTCCGTGCCACTGCATCGTTTGCATGTTACATCGGCCTCTTGTTGAACCGCGATGGCCGGTACGGGTCGGGGTCGATTACCGGAGACCGTTTCAAGATCTCATCCGCTAACAACCGGGCTGTTCCCAAAGACGTGGTTGCTCCCAGTCCTTCATGTCCTGTCGCGGCATAGACGCGCTCGAATCCGGGACATCTGCCGATGAGCGGCAATCCCTCGGGTGTGCCGGCGCGAAAACCTGTCCAGCTTCTTATTTGCCGCGCAGACGTAAGACCGGGCATGTACTCGAAGGCGCGGCTCAGGATGCGATCAATCATGGCAGGCTCAATCTGCGGGTCTTCTGCTTCGTACTGCCGCGATGATCCAACCAGGATTTCGCCGTTCTTATCTTGCCGCACATTGAAGCGCGAATGCCATGGCTGTTGTAGTAATCACATGTACGTCGAGTGACCTTGAGCTCTTCTTCATTCGCAGCTACCCACACCGTGCCGCATTGCTCTGGCAAGCTCGTGTGCGCAGGCCGCGCCGACAATCCCCGCTCCTACGATGACGACGTCGTACATTGTGAGATTCAAGCTGGGATACCCCAACAGAACGGATCACGCTCATCGATCACAAGATCTGATTCCGCGGTAATGAAAGCAGATCCTTTGATGAATGGAATCACTTGACCTTCGATAATTTCGACGTGCCCCTCGAAGACGCTTCCAGTAACGCTCTCCTGAATCCAAAGTTGATTTTCTTTCAGCTTCCCGTCGGCGTAGAGGCAGGCCATCTTGGCGCTGGTACCGGTCCCACAGGGCGATCGGTCGTAGCTCTTGCCCGGACAGAGCACGAAGTTACGGCTATGCGCGCGAGGATTGCGCGGGGCAGAGAACAGCTCGATGTGATCTATCTCCGCTCCGTTCTCTCCCGCGATCCGAGCGCGAACGAGCGCCTGCCGGATGCACCATGTGTAATTGGTCAGCTCTTCGAGATTTCGCAGCGAAAGTTCAATTGAGCTCTCGCTCTTCGCCTGGAAAAACCAGTTGCCTCCCCATGCCACGTCGCCTGTAATCGATTCGTGATCAGGCAGAGTAACAATGACGTTTTTCAAATGCCGATATGCCGGAATATTACGAACCGTCACGTCGCCGCTCTCATGCAGCTCCGCAGAGACCACCCCGACAGGTGTCTCGATCCGAACGTGTCCCGGATCAATGCGCTTCAGGTAAGCAAGGGTAGCGACCAGGCCAATAGTGCCGTGCCCGCACATCCCCAGGTATCCGACGTTATTGAAGAAGATCACGCCCACTTCGCAGGAGCGATCAGCCGGTTCGCACAACAAAGCTCCGACAATGGCGTCGGAACCACGGGGCTCGTTCACAATTGCTGAGCGAACGGAATCGAAATCATCACGGAATCGAATCAGGCGCGCGCGAACGCTGCCGCTCCCGAGATCAGGGGCGCCGCTTAGGACGAGGCGCGTCGGCTCGCCGCCCGTATGGGAATCTACGACGTGGATTCGCATTGCGCCCATCAGAACGATTTTAAAGTAGCTTTTCCAGATCCAGTTCGGTCAGATCGCGAACCAGAATGTCGGGTGCTGATGCCCGAAGCTCCTCGACGGGCGTTAAACCCGTCGCGACTGCGATCGCCTGGAAACCGTTCGCTTTTGCCGCCTCAACGTCGTTTGTATGATCGCCGATGAGAGAAATGCGAGAGTTTTTCCCAACCAAGCCTGCTTTGATTGCGCGCCGGGCAGCCACGCGTGCTAACCGTATTCTCGTCGTTCCATCTTCCGCGAACGCGCCCACTGAAAAGTAGCTTCGAAGTCCGGCCAGCTCCATTTTCTTCCATCCGATCCTGCTCAAATTTCCAGTAACCAGGCCGAGCACTGCGCCTCGGCGCTGCAACTCGTGGAGTGTCTCGCGCACGCCTGCGCAGAGAAATGGCGCAAGGTCCAGTGTGCAATTTGCTGCATATGCGTCCTGACACTCCTCCATAACTTGCCGGAGCACCATGCGGATTCTACGGTCGCTGTGACCGCCGGCTCGCAGCATGATGGCGATGAGATCGCGATCGAGCATGCCTGAAGTTGCGACGCCTTCGAGATGCGTTGGAAGGCCGATCACTCTTCTGATGCCTTCGATCAAAGCATCCTTATGATGCTGTCCGGCGCCGCGCATCAAGGTCCCATCAATGTCAAATAGCACCAGGCTGTTGGATTTGATCACGGATCGCTAAAGCTTCGGTAAGAGGGCGGTCAGCAACTTCAGAAACGTACCGGAAACATGGCGGCCAATCTCTAAAACTTCTTCATGGTTGAGCTTCTCGCCGCTTAAGCCTGCCGCGAGGTTTGTAACACAGGAAATGCCAAGAACCTCCATGCCCATTTGATTGGCGGCAATTGTCTCCGCGACAGTGGACATTCCGACCAGATCCGCGCCAATGGTTTTCAGAAAGCGGATCTCGGCAGGCGTTTCATAGCTGGGGCCGGCCACTGCCGCATAAACCCCCTCGTGAAGCTCAATGCCAAGTTGATCGGCTGTTTCGCGGGCGATCTCGCGAAGTCGTGTTGAATACGCCTCAGTCATATCCGGGAACCTCGGACCGAGTTGGCTCTCGTGTGGTCCGATCAGCGGGTTCGCGCCTTGTAAATTGATGTGATCGGAGATGAGCACGAGCGCGCCTTTCGCGAACTCCGAATTGATTCCGCCCGCAGCATTGGTCAGGACGACCCGCGTTACTCCCAGTTCACGGAACAACCGAATCCCGCTCGCTACCTCCCGTGCCGTGTATCCCTCGTAGAGATGGAAGCGGCCGGACATCACTGCAACGTCTACTGTTCCCGAACCATTTGCGCCGAGCGTTCCAATCACGAGCTGTCCAGCATGTCCGATCGCGGTAGAGACGGGGAAGCCGGGAATGACCTTATAAGAAATGCGGACCGCGTGCGCAAGCGAATCCGCGAAGGCTCCCAGTCCGCTCCCGAGTACCACGCCGATCTTCGGGCGGATAGAAGTCTTTGATTGAATAAACTCGGCGGCGTGACTCATGTTTCCGGTCTAATTCAGGTAGCCGGCAAGGCCCTCGGCGCGCCGCCGGGCGCTAACTTCAGACGTGGTTCTCGTTCCGTCTCCTCGAACAACTGTTTTACGATCCGCTCATCGATATCCATAGCATGCTGGATCTCGACTGGATAGCGGATGAAAATCTCGCATCCGGCGTCAGTGAAGTGTATGCGGCTGACCGGCTTTGGCGCGGTCAGTTGGACATTGATAGATCTTTCAAACGCGGCGTGCTGTTGTTCGATGATCTCGCGGTAACCGTTGTACACGGATTCGACCGCGCTCGTCAGGCGCGTGCGTGCGGCCTCATATTCGGTCTCTGGTGCAAGCGTGGTTGAAACGGCGTGCCATAGGTATTCCGTTCCAGGCGCCTGCCTCAGTAATGCGTAAGCCTGGAAGATGATTGAATTTGCGAACACGGCCACTCGGCCGCTCGCGTGAAGGTCCCCTCCGGTTCCCGCGAACTCCATTATTGAGAAACGGACCAAGCCAATTTCGATGACCTGACCGGTGACGCCTGAGACGGTCACGCGGTCGCCAACGCGCAATCCATAGCG
The DNA here is from genome assembly GCA_963758245.1 of uncultured Acidobacteriaceae bacterium. Taxonomy (GTDB): domain Bacteria; phylum Acidobacteriota; class Terriglobia; order Bryobacterales; family Bryobacteraceae; genus Bog-105. The sequence goes on from CAVWUV010000012.1 coordinate 260,083, forward strand.
GCCGATCAAAAAGAAATACGCGACCACTGACAGGATCACATTCTGGAGCGCCACAGCTATACCGGCCGTTATGAATCCCGCAAACGTCGCAGCTGAACTGACGTTTGTGAAGAATCCCAATGCCACAGTCAGCACGATCGCAAAGGTGATAGCAAATCGCCTGACCAGTATGAATTGCCTGCGGCGTCGCGCCTCGTGGACATAACGAAAGATCGCTCTGTGCCACAACTCTGAGAGCACGAGCAGGACCAGGATCACGAGAATGACAACGCCGAGGCGAATGGCCAGATAACGTATTGCGGAATCGTACTGCCGGCCTAAAGCATTGCGCCAATCCTGAAGGCCGGCGAGGCTGGTCTGAAGAACGATGCCTTGCTCGCCCAAGGGAGTCAACACAATCGAGATCTGTTTGAATGTAGCCGCCAAACCCTTCAATTGATTCCGGGCAGCATCGAGCTGCGCCGGATCGGTTTGAGCGTTAGCTGTTGTTGCAATCGCATCGCCCTGGCTGATTGAACTTCGTAAAACAGATCTGAGCGGCGACTTTAGTCTGTCAATTTCATCGCGCAATGCTTCGGTCTCTGCGATCAGAGAATCGATTTGTCCTCGCGCGCCCGATAGGGCGACCGCCTTCGTCAGAAGCGTAATGATCCCCGCGGATTCAGGATGGAAAACCTGTGATGCGAGTGCTTGAGCGTTTGCGGGCGGCGTCTTCTGGGCGGTATTCATGGCGCGCGGAATGGAATCTGAGTTCTGGAGATCTGTGATCTGAGAAAGCAGCCCTCCTCCGCCATTTTTTCCGTTTCGGCCTTGCCCGAACGACACAAACGTTCTGACGGCCGCTTGGAATTCTTTCGCGAGGTCCAGATCCGCCGCGAGAGTATCGCGCTGAGAGGTCAACGTTTCGCGTTTGCGACCGGAACTCTTGTCAATGTCACGGTTCAGGCCATCGATTTCCGATTGAAGCTTTGTGACTCGATCATTCGATTCTGCAATCGCCTGTTCAAGAGTTCGGCTTGGCTGAGGCGCCGTGGAATTGGTATCGCCAGGATTGGCGCTCTTCGAGAGAACACTGGCCTCCGCGCGCGCGAATGTAAATGCGAGTTGCACGACCCGATTAGAACCGTCTCGAACGCTGTCCTGCAGCAAGATGTTTTCGGGAGCGGTTGAGGACTGGTCGATTCCATTGACATGCTGATACCAGGTAATAGTTTGATTGAGATGCTGCAAGACATCTTGCGCCCCCAGCGGTTTCGGCGATTCAGTTGCGGCGTAAGAGAGCGCAATCCCCGAAATAGCCGCCCAGAATGTAATCTTCCGCATTCGCATGGCAACTACAGCAGAATGCCGGCTATGCAAGCCGACATGAAGTTAGCCAGAGTTCCGACCATCATTGCCTTGAGGCCCAGCCTTGCAAGATCTGATTTTCGCGAAGGAGCGAGAGCGCCGATTCCGCCAATTTGAATAGCGATTGAGCTCAGGTTGGCGAATCCACACAGCGCGAAGGTCGCGATCACGAATGAGCGCGGCTGCAACATCGCCTTTACTTTCCCAAGCTCTACGAATGCGACAAACTCATTGAGCACCATGCGAGTGCCCAGCAGATTGCCTATGGTGGCGCAATCGTTCCAGCTTACGCCTAGCGCCCAGGCAATCGGGGCAAATACGATAGCGAGGATTTGTTGCAGCGATGCGGGTATCCAGACGACATAAGAGTGCGCCAAGCCGAGCCCCCCATTAATCATGGCGATGAGCGCCAAAAACGCAATCAGCATTCCGGCGATATTTAAAGCGAGATAGAGCCCGTCACCCGCGCCTCGCGCAGCCGCGTCGATGAGGTTCACACCTGGTTTTTCAATCTCAACTTTTACCGTTCCGGCAGTGACCGGCTCACCTGTCTCGGGCACGAACATTTTCGAAAGCATGATAGTGGCCGGAGCAGTCATAATCACGGCGGTCAGCAGATGCGTGATGGAGACGTTCGCAATCGCGACATAGGCAGCCATGACCGATCCGGAAACGTGCGCCATGCCGCTCACCATAACGGTAAACAGTTCGGATTCCGTAAGGCTTTCGAGGAAAGGCCGTATGGTGACGGGCGCTTCAGTCTGGCCCATGACGATGCTGGCCGCCACACAAGTGGATTCCGCGCCGCTTGTGCCCATGAACTTCTGCATGAAAACGGCCATGCCTTTTACGAATACCTGCATCACGCCCAGGTAATAGAGGATGGCAAATAAGGAACAGATGAAAATAACAATGGGGAGAACCTGGAAGGCAAAAATAACCCCAAACTGATCATTTCTCAGCCCGAGTTTATCGCCGAAAACAAAGCTTGACCCAGCGGCTGTGTAATTGAGCAGGGCATTTACAAAGAGACTTACTCCGTAGAACAGCTCGCCGGCTTTTGTCTTCAAAACCAGGAATGCAAACGCAAACTGGAGGGTGATGCCCCAGATCAAAATGCGTTTCTGAATGGCCGAGCGCCGCGTGGAAAACAGGTAAGCGCAGAGGACGATGCAAATCAACCCGACAAGCCCGTCCAGCCTGGCCATCAAAGCCCCAAGCTAGTACTCGATTGCAGAACTTCGGTTGAACGACTTCCTGAGAATCGTGGCTCGGAAGCGTAAGCAAGCGGTTTCGCTTCCGGGACGATCGCGAATCTCCGCAATTTCACACTAACTGACGACTTCCAGAATTAAATCGCGTTCCTCAACCGGCTGCTGGGAAATTTTGAAGGCGTCTTCGACAAATTCAGCTGCTTCTTCGAGGTGCTCTTCGTTGGTGTAATAAATCCGGCACAGAATGCTGCCTGCATCGATTTTCTGGCCTACTTTCACCTCGAGAATGACGCCCACCGCCGGATCGATAGAGTCCTCTTTAGTATTGCGGCCCGCGCCCATCATAGAGGATGCCTGGCCGATCAACTCGGCATCGATTCCGCTCACATATCCACCGCGCGTGGTCGTAATTTCATGCGCGCCGGTGGCATTGGGCAGTAAGTCGAACCGGTCGAGTACTTGGGGATCGCCGCCCTGGGCACCAATGACATCTTTCAATTTCGAGTATCCCGAGCCGTCGAGCAGATTGGCTTGCGCTACTTCACGGGCGTCGTCCAGGGTCTTAGTGATCTTGCCCAGATAGATCATGCGGGCCGCCAGCTCGAGCGAAATTCTGGTGAGATCGGCCGGCCCGGCGTTCTGCAGGGTCTGTGAAACCTCCATCACCTCCAGCGCATTGCCAATGGCATAGCCAAGCGGCTGATTCATATCAGTGATCAGGGCCTGGACACGCTTGTCGAGGCGGCGTCCAATGCCAACCATCATTTGCGCCAAGCGCCGCGCCTCTACCTGCTTCTTCATGAATGCGCCTGAACCTACCTTCACATCCAGAACCAGGGCATCCAAGCTAACCGCCAGCTTCTTGGACATGATGGAAGAAGCGATAAGCGGGATGGACTCAACCGTCGCGGTTGCATCGCGCAGCGCATAGAGCTTGCCATCAGCCGGCGCAACTTCGGGCGTCTGCCCGATGAAAGCGAGCTTGTGTTGAATCAGCTGCTCGCGGAATTCGTCAACGGTCAGGTCGGTACGAAAACCGGGTATGGATTCCAACTTGTCCAAAGTCCCGCCGGTATGGCCAAGGGCCCTTCCGGAGATCATGGGGACGACCACCCCTGCAGCGGCAGCGATCGGCGACGCGATCAGACTGGTTTTATCTCCCACGCCACCGGTAGAATGCTTATCAACTTTGATGCCGGGAACCGAGGATAGATCGACAACGGAACCCGAACTCATCATGCATTCAGTCATGGCGCTAACTTCGCGGTCGGACATTCCGGAGTAAAAAACCGCCATCAAAAAAGCGGCCATTTGGTAATCCGGAATATCGCCGCGGGTATAACCATCCACGAGGTGCTGAAGCTCCTCGATAGAAAGCTCCTCCCCATCCCGCTTGCGATGAATTAGATCGACAGTACGCATTTTTCGAATACTAAGCGTACCATTCGGAACCGTTCGGACCCTGTTAGAAATCAGGGGTTTCGAGAGGAGTGCGCCATAAGCGCCAATTTGAGGCCTTGAATTCAGGAGCGGCCCTGTCGCCAGGTAGATGTCTATGCGGCTTTGATCGCACCTCGGTGCAGTTGCTCTTCGTATTCGGCGAAGAGTTTGGGATCAATCGCCATGGCGCGTACCTCGATTTCGCCGAGTGAAAATTCGAACCCAAGTTCGGCAGGCTCGAAGTCCTCATGGGTGCCGTCATGAACGGCGCTAATGTATTGGCGGGCGGCTTTGTCGAGGCGCACTTGGGCTTGCTGCTTACGACGACCTTGAAGCTCGCGTAATGTAGCTGCGTCTTTTTCTCGCTGGCGCCGGAGACGGCCTTCCTGAACGCTCAAGTTATTAAGCTGGCGCTGGTAGGCGAGGAAGACCTTGGCTTCGATCAGGTGCTTGCGGACCGATGGGTCTTCGTTGGGGAACAGGTCTGCGAATTCGAGACGACCGACAGCGTAGATGCCCATTTCGAGGGACGGAATTCGAAAGAGACGCCAATCAGTATCGGCTAGTGATTGCACGAGATTTTGTTCCTGCTCGCCGGCAGGTTGGAAGCGCTCCATGAATTCAGAGACGTGGGCTTCGTAGAAGACTGCGTCGTCGCCGGGCAGCAGGACAGTGCGACCGGTCAGGCCGGTTTTGACGGCATTCAGGGATGATTTGGATTTACCGGTCTCGGAAGTGGGGCCGGTGCTCAATTGCGCGTTCTTTTGGTTCGCGGCGATTTGGGCCGAAGTGGACATAAGAATGACTCCTGAAATGGAAATGGCCCACGAGAACCGACCGAGCCGGTGCGGGCATGCCCGCCCCCTACGATGGTCGTGGTTCCGTAAGCCTGGTTGACGCTAGCACATGAAAGGCTAGAAACGGATCGGCGTTGCAGGGGAAAGTGGAGTTAAGTTGAAATGGTTCAGAGGCGTAGCGATATTTTCTAGAGCTGTGAACGGGTTTTCGTGAAGGCCGGATTTGAGACCCGCGTGTCGAGCGCCCCGACATTGCCGAGCGAAAGGGCGGCGATAAAATCAAGCGATGCAGCGAGACGCCGCGGACCTGCTAAGAAGTGCGCTAGCGCTTCCGCCCGGAGTTCGGGCTGCTCTGATCGACTCTCTAATCAGCAGCCTAGATCAACAGGTGGATCCTGCCGTCGAGGAGGCCTGGCGGGAGGAAATTTTTCAGCGTCTGGAGCAAATCGATAGCGGAGCCGTTCAGCTCGTTCCCTGGGAGGATGCGCGCCGCCGTCTCCGTTCTCGACTGCAGTCGTGAGCAGCGCACGGCTTCGACTTCATCCTGCCGCCTTAGACGAGCTGAAGCCGCGACGGACTGTGTCGGCGGCGCAGTATCCGAGCTGCGGAAATGTTTCTGGATGAGCTGGACCACGCGATAAACCGACTTGAGAATGAGCCCGGCCAATTCCCGGAATATCTCTTTGGAACACGGCGGATGGTACTGCGCGGGTTTCCCAACTCGTCGTTTTTTGGGTGACCACGGCTGGAGTGGAAGTGATAGCGATAGCGCACGGCCACCGTCGCCCAGGTTATTGGCGAGATCGTGTTGGATGACGCTACGGGGCGTTTATGGGGACTGATCGGTAAACCTCCCAGGGACTTCGTCGCCGCGTGAGCTAAATTCGGACTTTGCCCGCGAATTGTCTGGTGATCTCTTTAGCCAAGAAGCGTTCTGAAACTAAATTGACCTTTGGCGATGAGCTCCTCTATCAAGCGCTTGGCGGAGAGCGCCCCCTCCAGGTGGTTGCTCCCGAGCGCTTGACTTAGAAGCGCTCTCGCGTCGTTTTCAAGGCCGAGCAGTATCCACCCCTCTCTGTCTCCTTCGATTATTAGGCGAAGGCACGCAACGCATTCGACGGGGTATCGCGGGCACAATTCGCTTAGCCGCTTGACCACATCCATTTCTAGTAAGACCTTCGTTGAGACGCGAAGTGCGGCCAGAAGTTGCCGAATCGACCAATCGTCATCGAATTTTGCGGAAATAAACCAATGCCCGAAGTTCGCCATTTCGCTGCTGAAGTCACCAGGGGCCGCAGCATGAGTTGCCTGCTCTAGTCGTCTATCGAAAAGGGCCTGAAGCCTCGGAAACACTTCCGGCGGGACCTCATCCTGCCATCCGGCAACGCTGATGCCGACGAACCAGATCGCATGCCCTCGAACATGATCAGAGGCGTTTACGTAAAATTCGTCAAGCAGATGATCCTCAGCACCCAAATCCAGTGCCCCAAGCCAATAAAAGACCATCAGGTGTTCCGCAAGGGAGTCTTCCGGTGACTTAACAGAATGCCTGGGCAGAACGTCCTTCCCGAGGTGTTCGATTGCCTTCCTGTAGCAAGGCATCATTGCTCTTAACAGCGTGGTGTTTGGCCGATTAAATGCGATAAAACTCCGCCACGCCGCGCTGAAGAGTGCGTAGTCCGCCTCCGCGAGGGGCAGGATGTGCGCTAAGTTCGTCTCAAGCCAGGACCAATCCAGCCATGCGAGGAGCGTCAGGTTGTCTCCGTAGATCGATCGGATAGTGCGCGTCGGCTCCCGAGTAACATCCAAATGCACCTCTAGGACCTCGCGAACTTCCGGCATGGCACCAAGGTCTATGTTCAGCTCATCCGGGGTCGCGCGTTGCCCATCGGAGCACAACCGAGTCCACCGGGCATACTGGAATACGGCATGCATCGCACGGCCCCTCGTCGTATTGATCGAAATCGAAGTAAGGTCCGGCTCCCTAGCGCGCTCATCGCGCTCCGAGAATCGCCTCAGCACCGGCAAAGCTGATTTTTGCGGGTCTGGCATCTCGTCGGACACGGAAGGGCTAGGGTCCTCGGTCAAAGGCAGGAGAACTCTCCACACATTCTCCCGGAGGTCGAGTGTGAACCCGCCGTTGAGCCCATTATTCAATCCGGCGGAAATGAGGTCGATTATGGAATCTCTCGTCCATCCCCAATCGGGATCAGTCACCATCAAGTCGCCCTTGCGGCCGGGTATTTCGCGCGGCTGTTGAACTACCCACGCCGCGAGTTCCAGCACGGGCTGCCAATCAACCTTTACCTTCGCCCTCAAAGCACTCTGCACACCGCCAAAAAAAGCACGCACGTAGGTAGGATCAAGCCCTTCGAACCTTTTGGCATGGGCGAGAAATGGCGTCGGGTCTTCCGCGAGCCGTGCCGTTAGCGCTTTGCCAAAACCTTCGGCTGTGGGTTGGAAAATGTCTGTTCCCGCTTTCCAGGAGGACGCGAATTCGAGAATCTCGTCGACACTCATCACCTGCATTTCCGCATCGGATTTGGGTGACTGCGCACCGATCGCACCAAAGGAACCGATCCTCGGCTCGCCCAACGCGCGCGGCTCACCTAAACGAGCAACGAGCTCGTTCAGTTTTTGCTGGTAATCCGGAGGAAGCTGGCCCCGCAGAATCGCATAGCGGTCCCGTCGGCCCATATCCGCGAGACGTTTGATGTTCTCCGCCGTGACTGGCTGACCCGTGAACTCTAGCCATCTACGATGCGCATCCTCCGAAAGGCCGGCATCCATGATTAACAGAATTCTGCGCTGCGTTTCACCGGTGAAACGGCCAAACGAAGTCTTCAGAAGGAGCGCGATCTCATGCTGCAGGCTGCCGCGCAGAAGCGTGTCCGCATCAGTGAGCATGTTTCCTGCGACCGCAAGGCCAGACTCGGGGAATACCCGGCACAGATGGAGCTTTAGTCGACGAAAGGTGACCCAGCGTTTGCTGTCAAGTAGTTTGATCACCGCTCCAAATTGAGCGGTGTCCGCGGCGATCAGCTGTTCGGTGGCATCTCGTACGGCGGCGATGAGAATGACACGTATGTCGTCCCGCCCGGGCCCATGCTCGATGTTTGGGCAAGTGATGTATAGATAGTCTTCTTCCCCATTGCCCGCATCCTCCGACGCTTTGCGGGACAGGCGGATTGCATCGTCAAGGAGATCGACAAATAACCGGAGGGCGTTCAACCCGGCTGCCTGGACGAGAGCCTCCAACGATATTTCGATGATACGGGCGTAGTACCAATCACGGATGAGGGGCTGCGGTTCGGGCGAGAGCAACGTCGCCTCCTCGTCTTGACGTTCAGCGCGCGGGCCAGGTGCGAGAGCGAGAATGAGGCTGGTCAACCGAAGTGCGGCAGTTGCCTCGCCTCCAGTCGCCAGACGATTGATGAGATCACCGATGCGGTTTTCCAGGGTGAGCTTGATCGGCAATCGCACGCCGATCGCGATCTGATCGAGAAGTTCTGCGGCATGCCGGGCCGGCAGGGCGAGCGCCATATCAACGATGTCGTCATAGACGCGGCTGTTCTCGGTGGTTGGTATCGCGCGGGCGATCTGCACGACCGTCGCCTGCGCTTCGGGAATAGAGGCCATCCGCACCAGATAGCGGGACTCTGGCCAGAACGGCAGCCGCACGTACTGATCAACCTGTTCAGGGGGCGGAGGCTCTTTGAAAAGGCCACGCGCCGCGAGAGGCTCAAGCCATTCGGGTGAATCGAGATGCTCAAAGAAATACTGATATTGTGCGTAGCCTTTGATTGCCTCAACCGCGCGATCGACGAGATCCGGCTTAAGCATCCCGCGCCTCCTTCAAAATGGCATCGATAACGGAAAGGTCTTCGGAGGGCTGACGGAATAGGTTGTCAAGAAGCAATTGTTCCAATGCCTGCAAGCGCGTCTCGAAATCCTCGGCCGTCGTGGGCGCTCGATGCGCCGTGCGTACAAAATAGGTGTGCAACTCCAGCCACCGATCCGCGCGTTGCTTTTCGAGCGGTTCCGGCAGAGGCAGCCCAGCAGGGTCAAGGTGCTGGAACAATTTGACTGCGACATCGCGCCGCTTCGGCCGGCTGTGGCGCCACCACTGAAAAAATTTGTGAACCCGATCCAGCCACTGCTCAAGACGCTTGTCAATAGTCCCCGACCATTGGCCGTCCTTGTGGCATCCGCTCTTGAGCGCACCACTCCAGGCATCCTCCAACGCGTTTACCTGATCGCCAAGTTTCCCTTGTTCCGCAAAAATGGGCAGGTCCATGACGCTCGGTAGTCCATTCGTCATTTCCCGAATCGCGTGGGCCGCAAGGAAAAATCGCCCAGAATTCGAGCCGTCGCGCAGCGCACGAAGTGCATTCTCGTACAACGCGGCCATGGCGAGGCTCTTCGCAGCGAGCGATGCGTACACGCGTTGCTGTCGCCCTGCGAGACGAAACACCACTGGACCATCGTCAAGCGCGGCCATGAGTCACTTGAGATCAATTTTATGTCTTAAGACGCTTCCTGCGGCGCGTGCAGGCCGTCTGGAAGTCGGACGCACAGTCCTCGAAAGCGGAGCTTCGTAATCGACCCGAAGCCCTTGACTAAAGATCGGTTCACGCTTGGGAGGCCGATGCCCGATTACAGGGACAGGAGGGGCAGGGCCCAAAGTGGCGGCGGGGAGATCGGTGGCCCGGATCAGTAATGCTAAGTCCGCTTCGCGTCTCTCAATTTCCGGATTGCCGTTATCCGCCCCGAGTGAGCGCTATTCGGAGCGATCTCTCAGCTTCACGCCGCTCGTGCTCCCTTCCAGAAGGGTCGGTTGTCAGACTAGATGGCGCCTTGTAGATTGGACAAATGGCGCTCAAACGAATGGACAACGTAGGAATCGTCGTCGATGACCTCGGAGCGACGATTGATTTCTTTCGCGAACTCGGCCTTGAGCTCGAAGGGCGGGCCACAATCGAAGGAGAATGGGCCGGACGTGTCACTGGACTGGGCGATCAGCGCGTCGAGATTGCCATGATGCGCACGCCGGACGGCCACGGCCGGCTCGAGCTCTCCCGCTTCGTCACGCCGCCTGCAGTCGCGGATCACCGCAACGCCCCGGTGAACGCTCTAGGCTACCTACGCGTCATGTTCGCGGTGGACGACATCGACGAGACGCTTGAAAAGCTCCGCAAGTGCGGCGCGCAGCTCGTAGGCGAAGTAGTCCAGTATAAAGACTCGTATCGGCTCTGCTACATCCGCGGGCCTGAAGGGCTTCTCATCGGACTCGCCCAAGAACTCAGCTGAGGGCACTACGAAGACGAGAGACGGCCGCTTTCAGCTACCGAGTGGATCGTCGCTAGCCGGAAAGTGACCAGGTCGGATTAGGAACGGGAATTCGGCTGTCCTCGACGATATGGGTATGCGGGTCATCCCATTACAATCTGGTGGAGGGATTCTGCTGAAGGCCGGCGCTATCACGGTTTTGAACGTTGGGTACCGCTCCACCAACTATTGGGTTGTGAGCGCCGATAGGTCACGCTTGCTGGTTGACCTAGGCTGGCCGGGGACCATGGGCGAAATGCGGGCGATTCTTGATCGAAAAGACGTGCCGACGCGGGAAATCCAGTACGGGCTTGCCACGCACTACCACATCCATCACGCAGGTCTGGCCCAGGAGCTAAAGCAAGCCGGTGTTCGTTTGCTTGTGTTGGAAACGCAAACTGCTGCCATTCCCCGGATGAAATTTTGGACCAAGCCGACCGATCGGTACGTCGACATCACGCTTGAGGACAACTTAACGATCTCCTTCGCTGATAGCCGCAGCGTACTTGCCGACATGGGTATTTCGGGTGAAATCCTGTACATTCCGGGTCACTCGGACGATAGCGTCTCGCTCTTACTCGACGACGGCTCCGTCTTCACAGGCGATCTCACCCCGCCAGCGTTGATCGGGGACGGTGATACCGAAGTTGCGGCCGCGAGTTGGCAGTCGTTGACAGAGTGAGGTGCAAAATATGTGTACCCGGGCCATGGGTCGCCGTGGTTCCTAGGGCACTAAACCGCTCATCGCGCGCCAAGTTGAGTTAAGGCTGAAGTGGCGCCGGTACGGCTTGACGATAGTCGATGGGACCGGGAAGTCGGCTCGCCCCGCAGAACTTCTTGATCAGGCGGGCGGATGTAAAAAGGCTCTGCTGTCTTGAGCGCGTGATTGCTACTCGGTGCGTAACGCGATCATAGGCTCGACGCTCGCGGCGCGCGCAGCGGGAATCCAGGATGCCAGGAGCGCGGCCGCGCAGAGTAGTAATGTAGCGACGGCGAGCATGCGGGGATCCCACGGAGAGACGCCGAAGAGTTGACGCGTCATTAGCCGGCCTGCGGCGATGGCAACCGGGATACCGAGGCCGAGTCCGATGCCTATCTGGAAGAAGGCGCCGCGAAGGACCATGCGGACTACGCGAGCGCGATCGGCACCGAGCGCCATACGCACGCCGATCTCGCTGGTACGCTGTTCGACCGTGTAGGCCATCACGCCATACAAGCCCACCGCGGCGAGAACAAGGCCGATCACCCCGAAGAGCATTGTGAGGGTGGCGATCATGTTCTCCTGTTGAAAATCGCCGGCCAGAATCTTCGAGTACGGATCCACGCCGTAGACCACCAGGTTGGGATCGATGCTGGCGAGCGCTTTGCGAACCTCGGCTTCGATACCGGGCGGGCCGGGAGCCCAAATGACGATGTTGTAGAGGAAATGGGAGAAGAGGTCGAAGGTATTGAATTGAGGATCGTCGTATTTGACGCTTTGCGTTTCGGGCAGCCAGAACATCGGGTGGACAGGATCTTTGTAATCCCAGGTCATATAGCGGATGTCGCGCACAACGCCGACGATTTCGAATTTGCCGGCGTACTGAATGCGGTCGATGCCGAAGTGCTGGCCGATCGGGTTCTGGTGTTTGAAGAAGCGGCGAACGAAGGCTTGGTTGACTACGGCGATGGGGCGAGTGGTGGGGGCGTCCTGCTCTTGGATGGAACGGCCCTGCACGATCTTGGCGCCAATTGTTTCAAAGAAGCCAGGCATAACGCGGGCCCAGCCGGCCCCGGTCTCTTCCTTGGGCCCGGGTTCGGGGCGGCCAGCGATCCGAACACCCTCGTTCCAGCTATCGCCGCTCATAGGCGCGTAAAGAACGGGAGCCACCATGCGTATTCCGGGTACGCTTAGGAGGCGCTCGTCGATACGACGGAAGAACGGCTCCATTTGTTCCGGCTTGTAGTTGCCGAGCGTTGGGTTGATGGAGACGAGATAGCGGTCCTTCGTTTCGAAACCAAAATTCTGGTGCTCAAGATTGCGCAGGCTTTCGCCAAGCAGAGCAGCGGCGGCGAGCAGAACGAGCGACATCGCCGCTTGCGCGATAACAAGCGACTTTTGCGCGATGGAGCCGCCGCCCCGCACGGAACGGTTGCTACCGCGCAGCGCGTCGACCGGATCGACATGCGACGTCATCCAGGCGGGAGCAATACCGAAAAGTATTCCGGTGAGAACCGAGACCGCGAGCGTAAAGAGCAGAACGGGCCAGGAGGGCGACGCATCGACGGGGACATAGTTGGCCGGTCCGCCCCCGTTGTGGAATGCGAGATAGAGAATCAGTTTGCTGCCCCCATAGGCGACTCCGATTCCGAGGATGCCGCCGATGATGGCGAGCAGAGTGGAATCACCCAGCGCTTTGCGCACCAGCCGGCGCCGCGACGCACCAAGAGCGACGCGCAGAGACGTTTGCGAGCGCTCCTTCAAGCCGCGGGCGAGCATGAGATTGGCAAGATTGCTACAGGCAACAAGCAGCACGCAACCGGCTGCGATGAGCAGCAGCTTCAATCCAGCCTCGTATTGATCGCGCATGGCTGCGACACCGGCGCCGCCGGGAACAAGATGCAGGGTCTGCTGACGCCAGGTCTGCTTTTCGCCGGGCTCCATGTCGGGCACATGGCTCGCTAGCCAGTCATGGAACTCGACGCGCAGCTTGGCCTCGAGCGACTTGGGATTCACCCCGGAGCGCACGCGGCCGACGATGTCGAGCCAGTTCGTATTTGGGCGTTTGAGGCGTTGGGCTTCGCCATCGAGCAGAGGTTCGGTGTTGGCCGGGATCCAGATATCGGGCATGCCCCAGCCGTCGAGCTTGGCGCCGTAGAAGCCGGGCGGAGCGACGCCGACTACGGTAAAGAGATGGCCGTTGATCTGATAACTCGCACCCACAACGGAGCGGTCGGAGCCGTATTTATCGCTCCAGACGTGATAGCTCATGACGGCGACCGGAGGTGCGCCAGGGGAATCGTCGGCGTCGCTCATCAGGCGGCCAATCCAGGGGCGGACGCCCAGGGTGCGGAAGAAATTGCCGGAGACGTATTCGCCATTGCGCGTGTCGACCGGGCCCTGCGATCCGACGCGGCGGACGCCGAGTGGCGCGTTACCGGCTTGCAGTGCGGCAAGGTCGGCGAACTCGGGCGTGTGTTCGCGGAAATCCTTGTAGGCCTCGTAGGAGAAGAGAGAAAAATTTCCATCGCTATCCTGCGTATACCCGCCCCAGTTGCAGCAGCGGATTTTGTCGCCCACGCGCCACAGTTCTTCGGGCCTGGTGACCGGCAGAGACTTGAGCATCACCTGATGAACGAGGGTGAAGATCGCGGTCGTAGCGCCAATACCCAAGGTGAGGGTGATCACTGCGGTAGTGGTGAATCCGGGTGCTTTTTTGAGTTGCCGAAGCGCTTCCTGCAAATCCGCCCTTTCGTTTCTCTTGACTGCGTTTGGTGCCGCCCCAGCGGCCCAGACTCTAGATCTGGTTTCTAATACGGATGAACCCGCGTGTGGTTAGCAAATCGATCGCCGCACGTCTCAGCTGCAATACTCAGCAGAATCGGTTTGGTAACAAGCCAACGTCAATTTTTGTGACTCACAGATCGAAATACGCGGAGGAGGGTCTATAAGATCCAAAAATGTTCCCCCAAAGTTGAAGCTGTTATGTAAAACGAGAGACATAAGTGTGAGTGGTCTTCGATGATTTCTGCGTTGCGCTCGCCTCGGAGGCCGACGGACACTTGCTGGATGACAAAACGCTACCAGAGCAGAAGCACGCAATGCAGCATGGAGGCGGCATGCGAACCGGCAGCCGATGACGCCCGCCAGGAATCCGGCACACCAGCCAGTCAGGACTATCCGCCCCATGGTTCAATAGAACAAAGGGTCATCATTCGGTCGTAGGCCGTTCGTTTGTCGACCCAAAAGGCGTTTTTCGTTCCCTATAATCGCGATTTAGCATCATTCGGACTGCGTGTTCGCTCACATTGTTGTCGATGCTGGCTCGGGAGTGGCACCGGCGCGATCAACTACAGGCCAGTTTAGCTGGTCCTACAATACTGGTCACGACCGACTAGTCCGGATGCCGCACTGCTATTTTCTATTCCCATCCCACGAGGGGCTGGTACCCAACCCTTTCCCCATTAATGACCCTCTTTTTCGCATGTCTCAGTTCGCAATTCGAGTGCTGAGGGGATCCGCAGAAGATGGGGGGCAGTCTCCCGGTATGGACGCCGAAGTCGCCACACCCGAACCGAGTGAATCCGATCCTGTACCGGGCGAGAAACGTAATCACGAGGCCCTCTACAAGCAATGGCGCAGAAAGGCTTATTGGGTTTCGCTTGAGGCGTGCAGCATTGCCTTTGCGGAGCTCGTAAGCCGCACGCTCATCAGTGAGCCGCCCTCCGAGACTCATTGGGATTTTTCTGCCTTTGAAGCTGCGCATCGAGCCCTTGCAGTCGTTTTCTACATTCACTATGAGGCGCTGAGGAGTCGCCCGTATTACGGCTGGAAAAAGGAGATGGAGGCGTTGCTAACAGATTGGCTAGCCGTAGCCAAGGATATATGGCGATCTCGAGTTTTGGATCCGGAGTGCCACGACTTGATGCAGCCTCCTCGCGAGGATCACTGGAATGTACCGCAGGCTGCCACCTTCCTCCAAGAGCAACTTTGGATTTATCCGCCCGACATGAGGGAGCCCCCGCCGGATCTCGAAGAAACGCTTTCTCATCCAGCTAACTTTGGCGCCTTGTATTCGGACGAGATTAAGTTGTGGATTGAAGGCGCATTCCGCCGATTCACAGACGAACAGCAGATCGCTGATGTCGATAAGCCCGAAGCCGCGGGCGAGGTCGCCTCAGCCAGCGAAGGACGACCTAGAGTGGCGGCTCCCGCCACAAGCACGCCGCCTCGGGAGAACACCAAAGCCTTGCGATCTAAATACCGGTTCCAAATCGCACTATCTTTTCCTGGCGAAGCGCGTGCCAGAGTTCAGCATGTTGCCGAGTTACTCGGCCATTCCATTCCTAAGGAAACCATCCTTTACGACCGGTGGCTCACCTCGGAACTCGCCAGGCCGAATTTGGACGTCTATCTCACAGAACTTTACAAAAAGGATTCGTTGCTCCTAGTCTTCTTCTTGTCCGGGGACTATGCTCGGAAGGAATGGTGCGGCCTCGAATGGCGCATAATGCGCGATCTCGTCAAGCAGAAGCAAGAGCACCGTCTGATGCCTCTGCGCCTTGACGACTCCGAAATCCTGGGCTTTCACTCTATTGACGGCTATCTCGATATTCGCGATCTTTCCGATACTGAAGTAGCCAATGCAATCCTGGAACGCCTTGCGTCCCTGACTGAGGCGCGGTTCTCGCGCCCACCGATTTCCGAGCCCGGCGAGACACCGGACGAGGAGATTCCGGACGCACCGGAATACTGGCAACAACGCAGGCTGCTCGGGCCGAGCCCAGTCTTGGAAAAGATACAGCAGCGCCCGCGATGGTGCATCTGGGTTCGTCCCACCGATTTCAAACGCGCCCGTTTCCGCGACCTCGAGCAGTGTAGGCGTTTCATGTGCTCCTTCGCTTCCCGAGGTCGCTTGCGATACCCGCGATTTGCTGAAGATAAAGTGGAGCAGGGCACCGACTGGGTAGCATGCGAGACCGAGGACAATGGCAAGCATCATTCATATCTGGAGCGCTGGGTTCTATTCCGTAGCGCGCAGTTCGTCCAAAACTTGGCTCTTGACGACCAAGCCCAGCTCGGAGAGCGCACGCATGTATTAGAAGTTCTCGATAGGGTAACCGTCGCCTTCGAATTCGCAGCGGTGCTGGCTAAAGAAGGAGTGCTTCCCGGCAAGGCGGCTGTGACGTTTAGCTTCTTTGATGTAGATGGTCGCCAACTCACCTGGCCCAAGGATAATTTTGGCGATGAGAACCACGTCGACTCAGACAGCTGGAGCGAGGATCGCGAATTTGCGATTAGGCGAATTGTAAAAGCGGATCGACTTGCCGCTGAAGCTCGCAGTTTTGCTCTGAACGCAGCAATGGTGATTTATTCGGCTTTCAGATGGTACAGACCTCCGAAGGCTTTGCTGAAATCGGAGCAAGCACGGAGGTTCGGCCCCGTGGCTCTGTGAGTGCGCGTACCGCTGAGAATCCCTTACGAGCGTCGGGCTTGGCTGCGCTAATGTCGGGTGATGCGCCGGACGCGCTGAACGGTCGTGAAGGGGCCTGGGTTTACGCGCACTCAGCGAGTAGGCGGGCTCGGTCGTATCGACGCTACTCAGGTGCAGTTTTAAGCCCAAGCTGATTTGCGACCTTTGTAGCTGTTGTCCTCAGACTGCATTCAGCATAAGTGCCCCGGAAGCCGGCATGTGGTCTAGAACGCATGGGTGGCGCAGCCGAACGCGTTATGGGAGCAGTCCAGCGTGGGCGATCGCAGCACCATTAGCGATGTTTGTAGTTTGTCCGCTTCGCTCGTTCGCAGAATGACCGTTTAAGCCCCCGGGGTGATTTCGACTGCCCAGCTCGGGCGGACGGCCTAGAGTAGACAAGAAGGACATAGTTTAACGATGTCGTCAACGGACAGTTCCGAAGGGCGCGAGGGAACTCGTTTCCGACAACGCCTGATAGCGCCTTGCACGCGCCCGGATCCCATGACAGGGGAGTTCGCGGTCGATATTCCTGCGCTGCTCAGGCGTCTTCTGCTCTTTAATACCTATATACTGCACTCTGTCCGGCTGAAGGAAATTGCTCCATTGGTCCGCACGTTCGGGCCAGAGAAGACGGCAGCACTGCTGAGTTGCGGTGCCCTCCAGTTGGATGTGGATTGCGTGGCTATGGCTCAGATCGGGCAACTACCCGACGGTCCGACATATAGCCGAGGAAAGCCACCATTGCCACCCAACTCGTTCGCGTTTTCAGTTGTTCGGGGTGCTCGCTACAACGAGTATCTGCTCAGATGTATTGCCGATATCCGGCACAACCTAAGTGGTTGGGTGAGTCAACAGGCGCTCGCAAAGGTCGAGGCTGCTGCACTGAACGCAGTTCTTGAGAACCCATCAGAGCGAGGAATTCTTGCTGTTCAAGATCACACGTTCGACCTGCGTGCAAACAAGCCTACTTTCAGAAAGGCAGTCGCAATAGATGTTTCCGCTCGATACGGCCTTGATATCGAACAGAGCGCAATTCAGCTGCGGATTATCCCCATTGACGAAACGGATTTCAAAGTGGAGTCAAATCTGGCGGTCCTCGGACTCACACCGGAAGAGGAGCATAAGTGTCTCGAACGATCACTTCTCGCGAACGCGGGTCTGAAACTGAGGATCGAGGATATGCGGCTGCGCAGGGCTATCAGCGGAGCAGTTGATAATGATCTGCCACTGTTCGACACGTTGTTTGATTTCCTTGAGCATGAGGTAACGTCAGGCATCCAGGAGCAGTCGTTCAGTCGGGTTCTTAGGATCAGGAAGCTCCCGAGTCTGGAACTAGCGCGGTTAGACAAGAGTTTCGACATGGAAGGCTTTTTGGCCGCTCGGGGAAGTAAGGAGTGCCTTGAGTTCAGGTCCTGGCTAGCAACGTTGAGCACTGCCTCGGATCGAGACATCGCCGACCAAATCAACACGGTCCGCGCAAAACTAGGGCCATACATCCAAGGGCCGGCCGCGAAGGTGATCCGCTTGGCGGTGTCGACGGTAGCAGGTTTGGTGCCTGTATTTGGAACGGTGGCGGGAATCGTTCTGAGCACACTGGATACGTTCGTTGTTGATCGGATCTTTCCTGTCTCGGGTCCAACTCTCTTCCTGAGCCGATCGTACCGATCGCTGTTCGGATAAGTCGTCACAAGCTCCGCCTCTCGGTTCGCGTTATGGAACGCTGGTCTGGGCAAAGCACAGTCATCAACAATGTGCCGTTAGAAGAACCACAGGTGGTTATTTAGGCGCCCGACGAAGTTCTGGGCGAGGTGACAAGCCACCGGACCGGGTAAATCATCTGGGCAAGGCAAACCATCAGTAGAAGCGCATCAGCACCCAATTGCATAGCTGAGTAACATAGGGCGCTGCGAAACCAAAGGCCAATCTGCTGCCCAGAAACAGCCCCGTGCCGATCGCGCCGCAATCGCGAGCATCCATAGCTGGGCGGTTGACAAGCGGCGGTCAAGGCCCTTCTCGCGTTCGAGGATGGCATCAAAGTGTGGCTTCGCGTGCGTGAATGGTTCCTCGTTGCTGACCGGGGGTCGATTTCACTCTTTCTTAGGTAGAGCTCTACATAGCTATACTTCTATCATGGCGGACCGGCCAAGGCTCTCCCACACTTCGGCCATGATTCTGTCTGGGCGGCGATGACGCTTGAACTGCGCGAGGTCTCGAAACGATTCACCGGCATTGTGGCCGTAGATAACGTAAGTTTCGAGGCGCGTGCCGGTGAGATCACCGGATACCTCGGACCGAACGGCTCCGGCAAGTCGACCACCATGAAAATGATCACGGGGCTGCTGCAGGCGACTTCCGGCGGGATACTCTTCGACGGTGAACCCATCGAAAACGATCTGATTGCGTATAAGCAGCGGATGGGGTATGTGCCCGAAGAGCCTCATCTTTACGGACATCTGAGTGGCCTGGAATATCTGGTCATGGTCGGTCAATTGCGCAATTTGCCGAGTGGGGCTACCGGCAAGCGCATTGACGGCCTGCTGCGATTGTTTTCCCTTCATGAGGACCGGCACGTGCCGATCTCGGCCTACTCGAAAGGAATGCGGCAGAAGGTGCTGCTTTCCGCGGCGCTGTTGCACAACCCGGATTTGCTTTTGCTGGACGAACCGTTTTCCGGGCTCGACGTCGGCACGGGGCTGGTGCTGCGCAGCCTGATTCAGGAACTAGCCGCGCGCGGGAAGGTGGTGCTGTTCAGCTCGCATGAACTGGAGACGGTGGAACGGGTCTGCAGCCACGTGGTGATTTTGCACCGGGGCAAAATTGTGGCGGACGATTCGATTGAACGGCTGCGAACACTGATGTCGGTCCCGACGCTAGAGGGAATTTTCCAGCAACTCGCAGTGGAGCAGGACACCTCAGCGATTTCCCGCGAGATCGCGGACTTGATCGGGGCTTGAGCCATGGACAAGCTGCAATTGCGGGTGCTCTATCGCCAGTTTCTGTTTCGTGTGTTTGATGTGGAAGTGCTATCGGCGCACGCACAGGGCGACGCGAACAAGTTATTGGGACAGTTTGCGGGGTTGCTGATCTTTGTCAGCGTCACACTATCGCTCGGGGCGATTATTTTTTCGGACTCCACCGCACCCTGGAACGGCGGCCAGACTCAGTTAGTGTTCGCAATGATTGCGCAGCATTTCCTGATCGCAACCACGATGCTGGTAGTGGGTCTGTTCGCGGTACTGAGCTGGGATGCCACGTTTCCAGACCGGCGCGACGTGCTGGTGCTGGGTCCCTTGCCGGTGCGGGCGCGCACGATATTTCTGGCAAAGGTGGCGGCGGTCGCAGCGTCGCTGGGCTTGACGATCGTTCTGCTGCATGGGGCAATGGGCCTGGTCTGGCCGCTGGCCTTCGCCGCGCAAGCCGCGCCAGCAGAGCTTCCGGCGTTGACTTTCGATACGACACCGGTTCCGGTTGCCGCGCGTGACTTGCACGCCGTGATGGACCGCGACTTGCGGCAGGCGTTGACCAGAGGGGAACTCGCGCCGGGAACGGGAGCGGGATTAGCGATCGGAGTCTTAAAGCGCGGCGAGCGGCGAGTTTTCACATATGGGGCCGCAAAGCCGGACTCGCTGTTTGAAATCGGCTCCATTTCGAAGACCTTCACCGGATTGGTGCTGGCCCGGATGGTGGCACAGGGGAGGGTGCGACTCGATGAGCCGGTCCGGGAGTTGTTGCCGCCGGGAACGGTAGCTAAACCCGCGAAGTCCTCCGACACAGATCAGGAGATCACGCTGCTCGATCTGGCGACGCATCACTCGGGATTGCCGCGGATTCCCGACAACTTCTACCCGGCCGATCGATCCAACCCGTACGCTGATTACGGACCCCAACAGCTCTATGCGTATCTGAAAAGCCACGGGCTTACAAAACCGGCCGACGCTACGTTCCTTTACAGCAATCTTGGAGTTGGGCTTCTGGGCCAGGCTCTCGCGGTACGGGCGGGGAAGAGCTATGCCGATCTACTGCGACAGGAGATCACGGGCCCGCTGGGCTTGGCCGACACGGTGGTGAAACTCTCTGCGGACCAGCAGCGGCGATTTCTTCAAGGGTATGACCAGAAGCATCGTCCGGTGCATGCGTGGGATCTCGATGCGCTGGCGGGAGCTGGGGCGATTCGCTCGACCGCGGGCGACATGCTGACGTATCTGGAGGCGAATCTGCATCCGGGGAAACACGCCGCGCTCTCCGGCGCGATCGCCTCATCTCATCGGCTTCACGAGAGCGCGGACCAAGGCGCGCAAATCGCTCTCGCGTGGCTTTATCAGGGCACCGATAATGGCACCTATTGGCATAGCGGCGCAACAGCCGGCTTCACGAGCTACGCCTTCTTCAATCCGCGGGCGGACTGCGCGGCTGTGGTCCTCATGAATAGCGGACCCAACGGGCTGCTCTCTCCCGACATCATCGGCGAACACATCCGGCAGCGGCTCTTGGGCGAGCCGGCGATCTCGCTCGATACTGTGCTGGTCCCGGCGAGCAGAGGGTTTTGGGGCGTGTTGCGATCATTCGGTGCCTACTGGTTCACCATGCTGGCGGCTGGCGTGTTTGTCTATGGCGCAGTTTTGGGAACGCAAGGGCTCGCGGCACAGGTACTGCCTCGGCGGCTGTTTCTGCGTCTCTCGGGCTATCTGCAATTGGGGGCCATTTGCCTGATTGTCGGCGTGTACTTTCTGCAACCGGGCTTCGGCGGACTGGACGACCTTACTATCGGCTCCATAGGGCGTGTGATTCAGTGGCTGCCTTCGTACTGCTTTCTGGCGCTGTACCAGCAATTGAACGGATCGATGCATCCGGCGTTAGAGCCGATGGCGCGGCGGGCCTGGATAGGATTGGCGGGCGTGGTGTGCGGAACGGCTGTGGTCTACACGTTTTCCTATTGGCGTACCATGCGGAAAATCGTGGAGGAACCTGAGATCGGGCCCGGCTCGCCGCGGTTTACTTGGCTGCCGCGATTCGGAAACCAGGCTCAAACCGCGATCGGGCAATTCAGCGTGCGTACGCTGGCGCGAAGCAAACAGCATCGCATGATTCTGGGTTTCTATCTGGGAATCGGTCTCGCGTTCACCAGTCTTTTACTGAAGGGATCCGGGGCAGCGGTAAACGATCCGGGGCTTGAAGAGAGCAGGCTGGTGTGGGCCGCAAGCATCCTGATGATTGTGCTGGCCACCGTCGGGACGCGAGTGGCGTTCGCCATGCCGCTTGATCTGCGGGCTAATTGGATCTTCCGCGTGATTGGGGTGCGGGGCGGGTTGGAGAGTCTGGCCGCCAGCCGGCGCGTGCTCCTTCTACTCTCCGTGACGCCGGTGTGGCTGGCAACCGCAGTAGTGTGTTTGGCGCTTTGGCCGGGGCGGCAGAACGCGGCACACCTGATGGTTCTTGGGCTGCTCGGCATGATTGTGGCGGATATCTGCCTGCTGGGTTTCCGAAAGATCCCGTTTACCTGTTCCTGGCTGCCCGGCAAATCGCGCGTCAATATCGCTTTTCTGGGCGCGCTTGCGCTGCTGTCATGCGGCCCGAATGGCGCCTTGCTCGAACGGCAGGCACTAGGGCACACCGGCAGTATGGCGGTGATGCTGACGCTTCTGGTCATTGCGTGGGTCGGCATCAGGCGGATGACGGTGGCACGGGCGAGGCGGGAAGAACAAGAACTGCGGTTTGAAGAGGAGGCGGCTCCGGTGCTGCAGGGGTTGGGATTGTACCGGGACGGAGTGATGCCGATCGGGCCGCCGGAAGTGACGCGAACGCAGTAGGCGTGCGCTTTTCGAGCTGGGGAATCTCGGCATTTCGAGAGAGATTTTCGCGGATTTAGCCGATCACCTCGAAACGCCCGTTAATCGGGCGTATGAGGGATGTGTAGCATTCAAAAGACCCACGAAATCCGCGCATTGCCGCCGACATTGCTCGGGTTTTGAGGCAGATTTGCGCGACGCTCAAAATCTTTATTCGGCTCACCAGCCGTCCCAAAACTTACTCTTGCGAAGAAACAGCAGCGAGACCGGATTTAGCAAAGATCGACAAGCTTTGTTATTAGCGATAGAGTCAGAGAAGCAGGAGCAATTCCGCGATGAATGTCTCTCTCACTCCGGAACTTGAAAAGTTCGTCAGTGCCAACGTTGAAGCAGGCCGCTACAATTCGGCCAGCGAAGTTGTCCGGGAAGCGCTGCGGCTGCTCGAAGAACACGATCAGAACCGGGCTACACGGCTCGGAGAGTTCAATCAGGAGCTTGGACGGCGACTGGGATCGCTGGACAGCGGCAGACACGTTAAACCCGCTGAGGCGCGCGACCGGCTCAGGCGTAAATCCGAACAGCGCCGAAAACCGGAGGCGTGAGCGCGTACGTTGTCAGCGAAGATGCCGACGTTCATCTGATCGGGCCCCGGAAGCAGTGCATTCAATCAAGCCGGCCTGCGAACAGGCGTCCCAAATCCGTCGCGTGAACCCG
>CAVWUV010000013.1:0-47411 GCA_963758245.1 uncultured Acidobacteriaceae bacterium
ATTTCTGCTTTGCCGAACTAAGACCGATTCGTTACGGTGAGTATTAGCTGGCGTATTCGCGGACGCAGTTGAAGGGCTACAGTTGGGGCGACGCTTCCTGCGTGTGGCTTAACCAGCGCAGCGCAGCCTGCACCACTGGGTCCTGATTATCCGGCAGGATCGCATTGCCGTTCGGGATCAGTTCATCGGGCCCAAGGCCGTCGGGATACTGCTTTCCTGTGCGGTCGGCCTGTACGCCTATTGTGAGCCATAAGGAAGCGCCGTCGGAAAGCGCGAATGTTTCGTTGACAGTAGATGCGCCAGCGGTGTGCTCCCCGAAAAATCGCGTTTTGGGACGACCGCGAAAAGCAATTGCCACCGCTTCTCCGGAACTGCCGGTGCTGTGGTCGATCAGAACCGCGACATTGGGCCTGTCCGCCACTCTGTACGGCGCACCCTCTACGGCGGGATACGAATCGGCCTTACCGTTCTCTACCTGCGCGGCTACACCGTTCCGATATTGCCAGACGGCATGACCGTCCGTATTGAAGAACTCGCCTAGGTGATCGCTTTCGCCAAGCACCGGGCCAATTCCGGCGAGCATCGGCCACATGTTGCCGCCCACGTTCCCGCGGAGGTCCACGATCCAACCGAGCGGATGCGACCGATCCAGGTCAGCAATAATCTGCTGCAACTTCGTCTCAAATGCTACGAACTGGCGTTCGTTTTCTGGAAAGCATTTGGTTACTACAATCAGCGCGAACGTTTTGCCGTCGAGGCGCTCCATGCGTGCTTCCGGTTCGTATCGCCCGACGTACGGACTAAAATCCGCCTTCTCCTCAGGCGCGTGCTTCCCTTTGCGTTGAGCCTCCAGAGCTTCGAGTGATGGAGTGAGATGAAGGGAGCTGTGGTGATCCCCAAGACGAGCGAGCGCGAATCGGATTGCATCGTACGTGTCAACTGTAGTCTCGGCATGAGACGCACGGGCCAGCGCCTCGGCGCGAACACGGGGCCAATCTACGCTTCCTCGTCGAAGCGCGCGGGCCTGCATCTCATCCAGTGCGCGATTCAAGTATGCGATCGGGTCTGATGTAGTGGTGTCTCCACTACTTGCCGATTGCGCGAAGCAGGCTGTGGAAACAGCAAGCGCTATAACACCCAGGAGAAGTCTGTCCCGCATGCGGAAACTAGCTTACTAGAGGCATGCCCAATCGTCACTGATCTAACGAAAACTCGAAATACAAGATCTCTTGCCCGGAACGCGCGTCGCGTAATCCATTGAGATAAATCTTGTCGCCGGCCTCTCGTCTCGCCTCGAAGTAAAAAAATCCGCTCGCCGAATCACCTGGCGGCAAAATCTTCGCGGCAAACGCTCTGGTCACAATTTCAGGCGCATTCAGCGGATTTTTCTTCTTCGGCAAAGGAACAGGTAATGGAACCTGGCTGGGGCGTTTCGCAGTTGCGCCCAGGAATGGAATGTCCTCAGGGTTGACAGCGCTGACGTGCCTGCCATCCGCCGCGACCAAGTTCACTTCAAGCTCCCGCAAATCGAGAGCCTTCTCCCGCTTATTCTCTATAACCACGAGCACCGGCAGGACCCCGTATCGCAGCAGATTAGTTTTCTTCCCAAATGCTTCCGCCGTGAGTTCTTCGCTGTCATAGGGCTTGGCCCCGATCGTCACTTGATCTGAACTTTGGTGGGCGTAATCGCCCGCCCCTCGTGCACGAAACTCTTTATCGTGACCGTTTGACGCAAACACCGCCAGACCAGCAGCCAAAGTTATACTCGAAATCACGAAGCGAGTTTTTGGAATCACGCGCGCTATTCTCCTCTATCGATTCATTCAACTTCTATCTCTTCCATTTGTAATTTTGTACTTCGTCGCGCGCCTTCTAACAGATCGCGCGTACTGGCCGCACTTCCAGGAACGCCTCGGATTTCTGCCCCAATCGTTCACTCGGACGAACCCAGGATCAATCTGGTTGCACGCAGTATCAGTGGGTGAGGTCGCCTCGGCCATTCCCCTCATTCAACAGCTACGCGCCGATCAACCAGCCATTCCAATCTATCTATCTGTCTCCACTGTCGCAGGCAGAAAGGCTGCGGTACACAAAGCCTCTTCCCTGGTCGATGGCATTTTCTATTCTCCTCTCGATTACGTCTCTGCGGTATGCAGGGCGATGCGGGCGGTTCGGCCCGCGCTGGTTATTATTCTCGAAACCGAGATTTGGCCGAATCTTTATAGAGAGGTGAAGCGCTCGGGTGCCCGGCTGGCCATTGTCAACGGACGCATCTCGAATCGCACCTGGCCGCGATACCGCGCGTTCAAGAGCTTCTTCGCGACTATTCTCCATTTGCCGGACGTTCTTTTGGCGCAAAGCCCTGTGGATTACGATCGCTATGCGCAACTCGGAGCGCCCTTATCGAGGCTCGATATTGCGGGGAATCTGAAGTACGATGCTCCCGTCGCATTAGAGCCCGTTGATCTTCCCACGCTCGAAGCAGAACAGATCTGGATTGCGGCCAGTACTGTCGGCCCTAACGAACGGGGTAGTTTGATCCGCCACGCCGTCGATGAAGATGACATCGTCATCCGAGCTTTTCAAGCGTTGGCAGCCGAGTTTCCGGGTCTTTTGCTCATCCTTGCCCCGCGCCAACCTGCTCGCTTCACGACTGTAGCCCGAAAGCTGGAGAGCAGCGGTATCCGGTTTCTTCGCCGGACTGCATTCAGAGCAGACCGGTCACTCAAGCCGGAGCTGCCCGGCGTACTCTTGCTCGATAGCATTGGCGAACTCTCCAGCATCTACTCGCTGGCGCACGTCACATTTGTCGGAGGATCCATCGCGCCCAGGGGCGGGCACAACATTATCGAGCCTGCTGCGGCTGGCGTGCCGGTCATCATCGGGCCGCACATGGAAAATTTCGAATCAATCGCGCGCGATTTCATCGAAGCGAACGCGATCGTTCAAATCGCGCACGAAGCAGAACTCCTCAGCGCAGTGAGAGGGTTGTTACTCGACCGAGACCGCGCCAAAGATATAGGCAATCGTGCACATGAATTGGTTGAAAGCAAGAGCGGGATATCAGCTTCAATTGCACGCCGCATCTGGCCCCTTTACTACTCGGCGTATCCCAAGCCGCTTCACAATCTGGTCTCAGCATCTGTTCTCCGCTCGCTGGCTTTTCTTTGGTGCGAAGGAGGCGCCATAAAGCGGCGTCGATTCGAGCACTACGCCGATTCTGTGCCCAGCTTGCCCATTCCTGTCGTGAGCATTGGAGGCATTACCGTTGGTGGATCCGGGAAAACGCCGTTCACGATTTATCTTGCTAAGCGGCTGGCGGAGGGTGGATATTCGCCGGCGATTCTCACTCGCGGATATAAGCGGCGCTCACCGGTGCCGAACCTCGTTTTTGCACCCGGGAGCAAAGCCCCCCGAGCGTTCACCGGAGATGAAGCTCAAATTTTCCTGCGATCCGGCATTGCTCCTGTCGGAATTGGCGCGAATCGGTATGAGACCGCTAAAATCGTGGTTCAGCAGTTCCCCTCGACAGATGTTCTCTTGCTCGATGATGGATTTCAGCATGCGCGAGTCAAACGCGAATTTGATCTCGTGCTGCTGGATGGACTGGACCCGTTCGGACAGGAAGAAGTGGTTCCGTTGGGACGCCTTCGCGAGCCTCTCGATGCACTTTCACGGGCTGACGCATTGATCGTCACACGAGCCGAAACCGACCTAAGGTTTGAAGCTATCTGTAATCGAGTGCACGACTACAACCCGAGCGCGCCTGTTTTCCGGAGTCGTTTAAGAACTCGATCCTGGCGGGATTACCGAACGGGGATCTCCGTCGAGACCCTGCCATCTCGTCGAGTGGCGGCATTTTGCGGCCTGGGAAACCCGCAGAACTTTTGGCTCACGCTGGAGTCTCTGGGCCTCGATGTCATCCTCCGATGGGCATTCGAAGATCATCACGTGTACAAGCCGTTTGAACTGCAAAGAATCGCTCATCAAGCCCGTCTCCACGGCGCGAGCGTTCTCGTAACTACGGAGAAAGATCGCATTAACTGTCCAAACAATTTGGGCATGGTGATCGCTCCGCTCGATCTCGCTTGGCTTGAAATAGAACTGCAGCTTGATAGTGAAGGGGAGTTTTTCGCTTGTTTGGAACGAGCTCTGGAATCGCGCGGCGCGAGCAATGCCGTTTAGCAAAACTGCCTGGTTTCGATTTTCAGGCGGCCTTCTGTTTTCCTAGAACGGCTGCCTCATGCTCCAGCAATCGCTTCTTGAGACCGATGCCCCCGGTAAATCCGCCCAGCTTGCCGCCCGACGCCAGCACGCGATGACAGGGCACGAAAAGAGGCAAATTATTGCGACCGTTTGCGTTACCAACTGCTCTGAAAGCCGCCGGGTGCCCGATCAGCTCGGCAACGTCCGCGTAAGAGCGCGTTACGCCAAAAGGAATGCGCATCAACTCCTGCCAGACGCGAACTTGAAAGGAAGTTCCCCGCAGCTGTAGAGGAACACTGAAACTTAGCTGCCGGCCCGCGAAATATTCGCGCAGCTCTGCGTTCACCACGCTCAACAGATCGGAACCGGCGCCAGCCTCACATCTGCTCCAGGTAATTGCAGACCCGAGCCGCCAAACGAACTCATCCTCACTGCGTGGATGCTCATCATCGTGCATGCTTGCCGCCCACAGCTTTCCAGCATGCTCGGCCACATACAGCCGCATGGGCCGTCCATCCGCCAACAGACCTTCAACCAACGTCCAGCATCCCATCGCTCTTACTGTACCCCCAGTTATCGAGCCGCTCTTTTTCGCAGCAATAGAGTCAAAAGCTCATGCATGGATCGCAACACTGATCAGCTCTTGATCCTGTTCGATTGCTCGTCCCAATACACCGGCTGCTTGCGGAAATAAGATTCGTTAGCCATGTGGCAGGCAATCGCGGCGTGGTTTCCGAACACCGCATCTTCCGCGACGGGCCTGCGGATCTTCACGGCCTGAAAGAAATTCCAAAGATGCGGTCTCACGTCGTCCCAGTCGTTGCCCCGATAAACTGTATCGTTTTCAAGCGGCTCCTGGCCCGGCGCGGGATCGTGCTCGGCGTGCCACTGCTCGACGTACTTGGCGTGCATCTCGCGTGGGAAGCTGCCCGCGTAGTAGCTCGGCGCCGTATCAACTCCTTTTTGGGGCGAGTAACGTAGCTCAGTACCGTTGGCGTCGAGAATTCCTTTTGGACCCATGAACCGGGCCAGTTCTGGAGTTTCCGCGCAGAGGCTGAGACGCACGTAAACGGGAATGCCGTGATAATCGAAAAGAACCGTTTGCAGGTCCGGCATATTTCGGCCATCTTTCCATCGAAAGATGCCGCCCAGTGTCGATGCGGAGCGTGGTGGCTCGTTCCAACCGAGCGTGTATTGCATGCCGCTCAACAGATGAACCATCAGATCGCCGGCTACCCCGGTGCCGTATTCTTTCCAGCATCGCCAGCGCGCAAAGCGATACTTGTCAAACGGAATTTTGGGCGCGTCATTCAGCCAGGTGTCCCAGTCGACGGTTTCGGGCGAAAGGTCGAATGGGGGAGGATACTCCCAAGCGCCAGTTGGATCATTGCGCCCCAAACTGAGCTCGACCATCTCCACGTCTCCGATCGCGCCGCTATGATACATTTCACGGGCTTTGGCGCAAAGCACCGAACTCACGCGCTGTGATCCAATCTGGACGATCCGATTGTTCTTATGGGCTGCGTCGACCATGTCGAAGCCTTGCGCGATGGTGTGGGACATTGGTTTCTCGCAATAAATGTCCTTACCCGCGTTACATGCGTCCACGACTACTCGTTTATGCCAATGATCGGGGACCGCCGCGATAATGCAGTCGATATCTTTGCGATCGAGCAATTCCTGATAATGCCGCGTTGTAGGCAAATTCGTATTGCCGGTGATTTGCCTGGCCAAAATGTGCCGGCCATCGTAGAGATCGGCAGCGGCTACGCACTCCACGCCTGGAAGAGTCAAGGCGTTCGATAGCAGCCCGGAACCTTGCATTCCGATGCCGATGATCCCGAACCTGACACGATCACCCGGGGGTACGGGCTTGGATGTATCGCCTGGTGTCTGGCCTTCGAGCAGAATGCTTTTCGGGCTTAAGATAACACCCGCGGCCGCTGCGGTGGTCTTCAAGAAATAACGACGGGGAAAATCATTCTTCATATAGAACGCTCTGCTGCAAGTCTTTCACATTCCCGCGGACAGTTTGCTGCCGGACATTGCTTGGGCGCTGGGCTCATGCGTGATCCCTTCCAATGCAGACGCAAGGGCCTCATCAATATACAGATGATTGATCATCCCGAGCCGGACCGCCTCATAAATGAAGGGCGCGCGGTTGGCGCCGGCGGATACAACCACTACGCCTGGTTTGGATGGATCGGCTTCGGCTGCGCTCGCGCAGGCTTCTAGATGAGCGCGCCGCAATCCGGTCCAACGGTCCTCTACACTGCTCAATTCGCGCTTTAGCTCCGCGGTGAGATCGTTCCGCGGAAAGCAGACTCCGCCCATATCGCCAATTACGAGCGACCCTAGACGCTCGATTGTCACTTTGCGGCCTTCAAGAAGCCGGCTTTTACCAAAACCCAGCACCTGACTGGCAGGCGCAACGGAGGTAAGAATCATGTCCAGGTTCTCAGCTAATATCTTCTTTTCCGGGAGTGACGGATCGTCGGAGCCGAAAATTTCGCTGTGTGACTCCACCAGCCCGATCAGCTTCCGAACCGCTCGCAGTTCTGAACGGGTAAAGTCTTCTGGGATGAACGCCGGAACCATGGCAAGCGATCTGGCGTGGTACTGGTCTCCATTTGCCGCTCTGCCTAGATCCGATGCCAGGCTGGAAGACGAGAAAGTGGTGGGAGTGTTTCCGAGCGGCTCGCCGCTAAGGGGCACGAAATCGATGGGATGCTCAGTCCATGGAGCAGGCGTGTTAGCGGCGCGAATGGAGTTGGTTAGATTCCATAGCATGTTGCCCCAGGTGACCCCGCAGATTCGACATCGAATTAGAAGTTCACGGACCGAAGGCGCAGCGTGCCGAGTAAATTCCGCGGGGCTCCCCCCCTCGCCCCCTCCTGAAAACACTCGTAACTCAGGTCCACGTCGTACAGGACCGGAGCCTTGGCTCGCCAAGTAGCGGAGGCCTTCCGCTAATTTGTTCTTTCCGACGCGCTGCTGGAGCGTTTGCAAAGTTGCCGCGTCGACGTTTTCCTGAAGGAACTCGACGTGCTCGCGCCAATACTTACCTCTCGTTTCGTTGAGCATTCGTGAGACTACAGCTTGACTCACGCCCAGAATACGCGCAATCTCGGTTTGTTTCTTCCCGGCCCCCGCTAAATAGGCCGCAGCTAGTTTTTCAATCTCTGTCGTCTTTCGGTTCATGGTTCCAATTCGCCATCCAGAATAGGATTTTCTATCAGCCTGACGTGAATACGATATGGTATTGATATCATATTCTAACGATACGAATATTTTTTGACAACACGATTACTCTAGAGCACCATAGAGGCATACGGGTAGGTAGTCACCGAAATGACTCGACCAACTCTGCTCCTCGACGAGGTCCGCAAGCTCGCGCTAACTCCCCACGAATGCTCGCTAGAAACAATCCTTGAATTTCGGCGGCTGGGAAACTGCGCGCGCGAATGTCTGCTCCGCACGTCCGAAGATTCGCCCACGGCTATCTCGGTCCAAGACGTCCAGGCGCTGAGTGTGATTTACCCCTCGACCCCACAGCCGCTGGGTGTTGTTCTGTTGCCGGACCGGGACCTCTTTATCTTCGTTGCGGAGAACGAACTCACGATCGAAGGCAGCGAGGGCGAGGAACGACTTGTGCTCATTCTCGGAGAGAATGATGATCTTCGCGGTGCGGCCAGTCTTCGCGCGCAAGAGGGTGCGCGCGTCGTCTTCGGAGGCTTGGCGGCCGATCAGACCTACACGATCGGCGTGATCGCCCTGATTTCGGTGGATTCTCTTTTCGAGAAGGCTGAAGAGATTTGCACATCCGGAGGCTCAAAACAAGAAGCTTTAGCGCTAATCGACCGGGTGCTGGGCTTGAATCCGAACCTTGCGTACGTCTGGCGGCGGAAGGCCTACATTCACCGCGAACTCGGCCAGGCAGAGCCGGCTCTGCTCGCCGCGGAGAGATCTATCGAAGTCGATCCGAATTACGCTCTAGGCTGGCGATGCAAAGGCGCATTGCTGAGGGACAGGCACGAACATCAACTCGGCCTTGATTGCTACCTTCGCAGTCTGGAATTGGACCCTAACGATCATGTTTGCTGGGCGAACAAGGGCAACGCCTTGTCGGCTCTAGGCAGAGAAGAGGAAGCCAAAGCGGCTTACGCGGAAGGCGAACGCGTCGAAGCACGATATCCCGGCCATTCCGAGTAACAGGAGAAAAATATGAAAGACCTGACGAATACTTTTGATCTCGCAACCTGGTCCAAGGTGCATAGCGCTTGGGTGCTCGCCGAGATCGCACTCAAGTACCTGAATCACGTATTTCTGTGGGGTCCGCCCGGTGTAGGCAAGAGTTACCTGGCATCGCGCGCGGGTCACGACCCTATTTCTGTCACGCTCTGCGAGGATCTTAGCGTGCAAGAGCTCATGGGCCATTGGATCCCCGGGCAGACCTGGGAGTTTCATTACGGGCCTATCGCGTTGGCGTTCAAAGAAGGGAGGCTGCTGGTCATCAATGAGATCTCGCGAGCCAGTGGCTCAGTGCATGATTTCCTGCTCGCGGTTCTGGATGGCCACGATGTAGCGCGCTTCGCGTTGCCATCCACCGAGAGTCTCGTCCCCGGCCCAGGATTTAAGGTGATCTCCACCAGCAATAGCGCCCCGGATACTCTTGATCCCGCGCTCCGCTCCAGATTCGAAGCGGAAATCTATCTTCCGTCACCCCACCCGCAGCTGCTTGAAAGGTTCGATCGGGATTACCCAGGCTTAGGAAAAGCGCTAGCGAACAGTTTTCTCGATCCCGAACGCGCTCTCGACCCACGCCGCTTGTTGAGCTGTGTGAAGTTGCTCGAAGCTGGAGTTCCCCTTCGCGCTGCCGCTGGCTTATCCTTCGGCGATTCCGGGCCAGACGTCTTGGCGGCTTTGTCGGCAGGTGGAGTGACATTATGCGACGAGATGTAACGCCTCTGCCGGCGATCGCGGCTGGCAAGGGACCATTTCGCGTTAAGGGCATGCCGAGCGGTTCTGGTGGCGCCTGCGCCGCGCCTGATAAAGAGCCCGGCTCTTTTGAAGTCCCGTTGGAGAGCGGCTCGCTTCAGGCGCTGGCCGTTCGCATTCACGAATTGGGCCACCTTGGCTTGTTGCGAATGGGCGCGCTTCCCAGCGGCTTGCTTTCAGCCCTAAAGCGGGCAAGAATTCATTTCGGCTGGGTTCAGTTCTCTCTTGATGTGGTGGTCAATTCGTTTATGTTGGCTCGCGGGAACCCGGAGATCTCTCGCCTTCAACTATGGAGCGGTTTACCTCCGCCGGATATACCGCGCTGGATGGCTGCGATGGAGTTTCTTCGCTGCGAAGGATTATCCCGCGAACTGAACATGCGCATGTCGTTGCAGGGCAGGGCTCATTTCATAACGCAGGAGCTTGAATTGCTGTGCTCGACCGCGCAACTTCTTCGAAACTGCGGTTCCCAAGCGGGAAACGTCGGTACCACCTGCAAGCCCCTCCTTTCGATCAAGGAAATGCGCGCCCTCCTGTTGCCGCTACAGAAGACATTCGGACCCAAATCAATGCAGGCCGGTCATTCCCTGGTGGATTCGGGCTATTTGGAAGCATCTGGCGGTAAACCGGATAGTTCCTCAGACCCGGGCGTCAACCAATGGGGGAAAATGGAGATAATTGAACCACCGCTTGTGCTTCACAGCGGCAAGCCGGATAAGATGGCCAAGAAACTCATCGCCGGCTTCTCCGGGCCATTCCGGTTTCCCCATCGGGCCGTGCCGGCCGCCGACGGCCGCGCCTTCGGGCTGAAGAAGAGGAATCACGGAGGGACAATTCTGATAGACTGCAGCGGTTCCATGAACATCAGTATCGATCAATTACGCTCCCTGGTGTCACGTTCTGCGGCGCCGACAGTCGCGGTCTATGCGGGCTTGCCTGACAATGACTCCGGCTCATTGGCAATCGTATCGAAGGGTGGACGCTTCGCTGACATGGAAGAGGTCGCTTCCCATTTCGGGAAGGGCAATCTTGTCGACGGCCCCGCGCTCAGGTGGCTATCGCGTCAAGCCGCGCCGCGACTCTGGATCAGTGACGGGCATGTAACGGGCAGAGGAGATACTTCGGCGGCTAACCTGGAAGCGGAGGCAGGCCGCATCCAGAAAGCTGCGCGGATCAGGCGGATTGAATCCTTCGAAGCGTGCGCACGACGGCTTGGCGCTGCAGGAAATTGGCGCTGAGCTCGTTCTGAATGCTGAGGTTACTTCGCTCGAACCGGATCTATCTGGGCCTTGGCGCGCTAGCGGTCATTACCTCGCTGTTTCTTGTTAGAAACGTCGATCTACGCGTCTATTGGTACGGCGTCAATGGCTTTTTCGCGGGAACCCGGCCGGCATATGGACCGGAGAGCGGCCTTGGATTCCCCATGGAGTATCGCTATCCGCCTGTAACTTATCTGCTCCTGTTCCCGCTGAAGTTCATGCCGCTTCGCGTCGCTGGTTTGTTCTGGATGCTTGGCGCCTGGATTACGGGGGTGGCCACGGTAACACTCGCCATTCAGGTCAGGCAACTTCGCTTCGATGCGCGTTCCATTCTTGCGTGCTGTGCCTTCATGCTGGCCTATTTTGTCCTCGCGATTCGTTATGGAAACGTCCAGCCATTCGTCATCGCGTGGATTTTTGCCGCGCTCGTTCTATCGGAAACATATCCGGTTGTGTCCGGAATCCTGTTAGCGCTCGCAGTCACGTTCAAGATCTGGCCGATCCTGTTCATCCCCTGGCTTTTTCATCGTCCCCGGCTGCGCTCGGCCATGGTCTTTGTCCTCTCCTTAGTAACTCTCTGGATCTTGCCTCTCTCAGTATTCGGGGCGACAGGTTATTGGTCGCTTATTCAGCAGTGGTACAAGGCTGTTGGCCGCGTAGGGACGACGTACTCGGAGTTCTATTATTTTCCAGGCCAGTCTTTACGCGGACTGCTGTTGCGATATCTCACTCCTGTTGCTCCGCCTTTGAAGAGCTTTTCGACAATTAACATGCTCTCGCTTTCGCCTCGGACTGCGGTGATCCTCTGGATGATTGCAGGCGCAGCGATCTATTTCTTTTTTGTTGTTCACATGCTCCGCTCTAGCCCGCGCAAATTGTGGGCCTGGGACGGTCTTGCTTTTGTTCTCTATTCTTTATTGGAGCCGTACGCTGTGAAAAGTGGCCTGATTTCTTTGGGCCCTGCTGCATTGACAGCCGCTTGCCTGTTCACTTTGGCAAGACGCGAAAGTCCGGCAGGTTCATCGCGCGCGAAAACGGCGAACCAGCTATTTCTCACAGCGTGCCTGCTCTCGTTCCTGGGAGCCATCGTGCAATACAAACCGTGGCTGCGTTTTCTACTTAGTGTTGGACTGGATTTTTGGGCCGAGCTATTACTGCTGATTGCGTTGTTCATCTGGATTGCGCAAACGCCGCTGGTGGAGAGCCGCGCTCTCGGTAGATCAATGAGAGTTCCGTTCGACCAATAAGCTCGTACTGCGCGAGCCAGGGCCGAAGCTCGGGATACGATGCAGGTTGCAGCTTG
The DNA here is from genome assembly GCA_963758245.1 of uncultured Acidobacteriaceae bacterium. Taxonomy (GTDB): domain Bacteria; phylum Acidobacteriota; class Terriglobia; order Bryobacterales; family Bryobacteraceae; genus Bog-105. The sequence continues at coordinate 11,767 of CAVWUV010000013.1, forward strand.
GGGTTGAGAAGCCCTAATCCATCGACGATAAACGTTGGATGCGAGCGGATCAGCTCCTGGCGATTCCCAGCAGCCGGCGCGCTGTAAATCGCACCCGTTGCGTATAGGTGCCGGTCCGCGGGAACCCCGGTCAGAGGCTGCGAATCCCAAAACAGGCTCGCGGACGTCATTCGCGTGTAGACGTACAGATCAGGCCTATAGCCCCAAACGAACAATGTGTCACCGGGATGAGCCAACAAACGGATTTTTCGAGCAGCATGCTGGCTATCCAGATCCATGGCGACGTCAGACCACCGCGGCTCGCGCTTCAAAACATTGTCGAGCGCAAGCGATGCATAGCGCGGCCCGAAACGAACGAAGGGAACCACAAGTAATAAGGCGAGAAGCGCGAAGGTCCATCTTCTGCTCTGCCGAAAACCCAAAACAATGCCTCTAGAGGCAAGGATGACCATGGGCGGCAAGAACTGAAGGAAATAATGCGGAGCAAAGCGCGTGCCTAAGCAGACGGCAATGAAGGAAAATACCAGCCAAACAGCTAATCGCCAACGGTCGCCGCGCGCTATTCGCGGAAATGCGAAGATGCTGCCGGCGGCGAGCGCTGCATGAAAGCCTAGCCAGTCGGACGTGCGGACGAAGCCGTTTCTGATCGGATCCGTGACAGGTGATCCTTCGGCATAGATCACGCCCCATCTCCAAACCTGTTCCCAATAGCCCGGCCATGCTCCGGAGACGAGCGCACATGCCAAACCGGAGATCACGGGCAAAGCGAATCCGGTTAGCACGGTGAGGAACTGGGGCAGCAACCAGACCGCGCACGTTGCCAGCACGAAAACCGCTTTTGGATTCACCAGAAACGCGATGCCGGCGCAGACACCTGACCAGAGGGGCAGCTTCAAGCGGGCGCAGTAGATGGCCCCGAGATGAGGAACCATCATCAGTGCGTCCGCAGCGAATGGGATTACGGCAGACGGCAAATAGAAGATTGTAAAGAATGCAAGGAGAAGCGCGGCGGTCCGGCCCTCCGTTTCGCCCCACCAGGCTCGCGAGAGGCGATATGCCAGATAGCAGGCGAGCAGGATGTATGCACAATCGAGAAGACGTAACGGCCAGCCTGAGTAGCCACCGATCAATAGATAATAAATCGCATTGAGCGGGGGCTTGTCATACCAGAAATCGCGATAGGGCACTTTCCCGTGTAGCATGTGAATCGCGGCGGCAAGGTGATAGTCTTCGTCAGCCCAAAGCAGATGAACATGAGAAAGTCGGAGGCAGGCAAGCGCAATCGTAAGAAGCACGGCGGCATGCGGGGACCGAAACAGTCGCAAATTGCTTGAAACGGCTGGCTCCATTCACCGCGTATCATAGGACAAGCGGATGAAAACTCTACAAACCGTCGAGATTTCGAAGTCCTATAACGGCCGCAGGGTCGTGGATAACGTGACGGTTCGAGTGGAGCAGGGCGAAGTTGTCGGCCTCCTGGGTCCTAATGGCGCCGGCAAAACGACTTCCTTTTACATCATCGTTGGACTGATCAGTCCCGAATCTGGACAAGTTCTCCTGGATGGCCAGCCGATAACTGAGCTGCCCATGTACTTACGGGCGCGGCGCGGCGTCAGCTATCTGCCGCAAGAACCGTCCGTTTTCCGTAAGCTCAGCGTTGAAGATAACCTGATGGCGATTTTGCAGACACTGCCGCTGAACGGGCGCGAACGCCGCGAGCGCATGGAAGAGTTGATCGACGATTTAGGGCTGGAGACGGTGCGCCACAGCAAGGGCTACATGCTTTCGGGCGGTGAGCGGCGGAGAGTGGAGATTGCGCGATCTCTGGTTCTGCACCCGGATTTTATCCTCCTCGACGAGCCCTTTTCCGGGATCGACCCCATTCAGGTGCTCGACTTGCAGCGAATTATCGGCGAGCTGAAACGGAAAGGAATCGGCATTCTTGTGACCGATCACAGTGTTCAGGAAACACTCGCGGTCACGGATCGCGCCTATATCATCAGCAGTGGCCGGATCTTTAGAGCGGGGTCTCCCGAGTCGCTGGGCAACGACCCGGAAGTCCGCCGTATTTATCTCGGCGAGAATTTTTACTTCCCTCCAGTTATGGCCGGAGAGACGGCCGCCCACGGGCGCTGATTGGCCTTATTTGCCGCGTGAAAATGCGGAAAACACGCCCGTTTTAGCGAATTCCAGCGCCTTCCAGCGGTGCTAAACTGAAAGCCGAATGAGTTCGCTTGCGCCACGACTGCACCTGGGAGTCCATCAAAAGCAAATACTCACGCCGGGGCTGGTGCAAATGGTCACCGTCCTTCAGCTCAACCGAATGGAGCTGAAAGACATGATCGTGAACGAGATTGCCGAAAATCCAGTGCTTGAAGAGGCCGGCGAACCCGGCGAAGAGCTGACACCCGAGGAAGTGCAGTCTCTGTTGGAAAGAGAGCGGCAGCGGGATCCAGCCGATCAGGCGATTCTCGATAAGGTAGAAGAGCCGCAGCCGGTTGAGGGGACTGTCGACGGCGACTTCGCGCTGGATGGCGCGTCAATTGAAAACGCGGATGGTGCGGGTACGGTGACCGCCGCGCCAGAAGAGCCCCCCAAGACCGAGACTGATCCGTTTGAAGAGATCGATTTCGGCAGCTTCTTTGATGACTATTTGGATCCGGGATTCAAGAGCCCGGCTTCCGAGTCGATTGACAAGCCCTCCTTTGAAACCTTTCTCTCTTCGCCTATCACCCTCAGCGATCATCTGCAGGCGCAGCTCAGCGTCATCGTTCTGCCGGAAGGCGTTCGCCAGGCAGCCAACAGTATTATCGGCAATCTGGAAGAGAGCGGCTATCTGACAACTCCGTTGGAAGAGATTGCAGTTGCTGAAGGGTTGACCATGCAAGATGTGCAGGCCGGATTAAAAGCGGTTCAGTCGCTTGATCCAACCGGCGTTGGAGCTATGAGTCTAGGCGAATGCTTACTGCTCCAGCTCGACGCGCGCGGGTGCCGCGATGGAGTTGCCTGGAAAATCGTACACGATCATTTAAAGCTTCTCGCGATGCGGCAGTTACCTCAATTGGCAAAGGCGATGGGCCGGCCAATGGAGCACATCCAGATCGCCGTTAACGTCATTCGCCATCTGAATCCTGCGCCGGGCATTCGCTATTCCGGTGGCGGAGCGCGTCAGGTTGAGCCTGACGTGTATATCTTCAAAGACGGCGACGACTACGTTATAACGCTGAATGACGATGACATTCCGCAGCTCCGGTTGAACGGAGAGTACAAGAGAATGGTTGATCGCGAGCAGGAGCCGAATCGAGACGTTCGCAACTACGTGAAAGAGCGGTATGCTTCCGCCTTGCAGCTGATTAAGAATATCGAGCAGCGAAAGCAGACCATCTTGCGGGTTTGCCACTCTATCATTCGCCGCCAGCCCGAATTCCTGGAATCCGGCATCGACCATTTGAGGCCGATGATGATCAAGGAGGTTGCCGAAGAGATCGGCGTCCATCCATCGACGGTAAGCCGCGCGGTTGCGAACAAATACGCGCACACGCCGCAAGGAGTCTTTGAATTGCGGTACTTCTTCTCGGAAGCGGTTCAGGGACCATCCGGGAGCGATACCCCCCTGCTGATCGTGAAGCGCCGTGTCAAGAAGATGATTGAGGATGAGAATACCGCGCACCCCCTGACGGACGAACAGATAACAGCTCGATTGCAATCGGAAGGAATCCAGGTCACCCGGCGCACTGTTGCGAAATATCGGGAGGACATGAAGATTCCCTCTACGCATCAACGCCGGGTTCGTGCGTGATACTAGAGGCACCTATCCGGGAGCCGCTGAACATGTTGCTTGCTCATAGAGGAGATAATGAAGCTCATCTATTCCGGTAGAACCAAAGAATTCACCCCGGCGCTAGAGAAGAAAGTAAGCGCGAAGCTTGCCAAGCTGAGCAAGTTTATAGAACAACGGGGCGAGCGCGAAGCTCACATCAGCCATCAAGTGGAGCGTCATCTTCACAGAATAGAAATCATCGTCAACTTCTACGATCACGCGCTTGCAGGAGAAGGCGCGGATTCCGATCTCGACACTGCGCTGTGCAATGCGGTTGAAAAGATTGAGAAGCAAGTAGTCAAATTGCGGAGCCGGTGGCGAGACACTCACCGTGATGCGAAGAGCGTTCGCTCGACGAAGGAAAGCTGGGAGGAAGGCCCTTCCACCGATCAAAATGCGGTCGCCGCAAAACCTGCCAAGGCCGCTCGGAACGGCGCGCAGCGAAAGCCCAAGATCTTTCGCGTGAATTACCAGGAAGATCGAAAGCCGATGACGCTGGAAGAAGCAATCCTGGAGATGGAAAAAGAAAAGGATTATGTCGTCTATCACGATAGCGATCGCAACTGCTTATCCGTTCTGCTGCGGCGGCCCGACGGAAATTTTGATCTCATAGAGTCTTAGGCGCTGCATCTCGCTGTAACCTATCGTTGTGAGCGACACGAACGGCAGTACTGATTTCCAGATGACAGGAGACCCGCGAGTCGACGCGGCATTGGTGCGCTTGCGTGAGCGCCTTGACAAGCGTGACGCTCTTCTGGAGAGCATCAATGACGCGCTGGTTGTAAATGCGCATCTGGAAAAGCGCCAGAGCGAAATCCTTCTTCAGCACACCGAGTTCACCGCGTTTCATGATGTCAAAATGCGCGAGATCGATGAAAAGCTGAACGCGCTGATCGAAATCGTCATGCGCCTCGAGGGGGGCTCGGAAGCTCGCCCGTGACCGCGCCCAAGCGGAAGAAGTCGGCTCGCGCAGCAGCCTCGAAAGAACCCGTCGCGGCGGATCTCGTCATCATCACAGGTACCAGCGGTTCCGGTAAGGGGACCGCTTTGAAGACCTTTGAGGATCTCGGATTCTATGCAGTCGACAATCTTCCTATCGCTTTGGTCCCTAAATTTGCCGATCTCACGCGGGATTCAAAAAGCAGAAAACGTGCAGCTCTCATCATTGACATACGGGAAGGCAAGCCGCTTCAGCAGTTCCCTGAAATGTACTTGGAGCTGAAGAAGCGTCTCAGGTCAACTTTGTTGTTTCTGGATGCTGACGATGAAGTGCTGCAGAGAAGGTTCAGTGAAACCAGGCGTCCTCATCCCCTCGGCGCCGAATCGACTGTCATGAGCAGCTTGCACGATGAACGCCGGCAACTCGAGCCCATTCGCGCTCTTGCGGATCTGTACATCGACACATCCAGGCTGAACGTTCATGAGCTTCGAAGCCTCGTTTCCGGTAAATTTCAAGATACTCACGATGCGACCAAGATTGCCGTATACGTAAATAGCTTTGGTTTCCGGCATGGAGTGCCGCCAGACAGTGATCTGGTTTTTGATGTTCGCTTCCTGCCCAATCCGAACTACATTCCGGAATTTAAGAAACTCACTGGCCGTCATCCCAGCGTGGCGCGCTACATACGTTCTTTCCCGCAGACGGTCGAGTTCATCGACCGCATATCCGAGCTCCTGATCTACCTACTGCCGCATTACATTCGCGAGGGCAAGAGTTATCTCACCATTTCATTTGGCTGCACTGGCGGCCAGCATCGCTCGGTCATGATTGCGAACGAAGTATATAAGCGCCTTCGGAAGGCAGGCTTCGCTGTCAAAGAAAGTGATCGGGACGTCAATCGGTCGTAGTCCGCGCGGCTCAAAGCGATGCTACGGGCCATTTCGATTTCCCACAGCTTAAGCCGGCAGCTTATTCCGTCCGAGTTGAGGCAAACGGCTTCGAAGCGCAGGCAAAGTCTGTGCTAGCCGCGCTTGGCCACAAACAGTCCGTTGATTTCGTGATGCGCTTGAGGACGGCAAGGCAGACGGTGACGGTGACAGAATCAAAGAGGGCTGATCAATCCAGAAAATGCGAATACTTCTACCACTTTGAATGCAAGAAGTCTTGAAAATCTGCCCAACCCCGGTGGCGACCTGACCTATCCTCTGCAGTTGCGGCGGGCGCTTTGATCAATACGGCCGGAAGCGGTAACGACTTCGTAGGCAGCCAGAACGGATACGGCAACGTGGAGTTCAACGGTCTGCCGGCGCTATCTAACGGGTACATAGTCGACGGTCTCGAGACCAACGATCCATTGACAAACCTGAACAGCGGATTATCTACGAATCTGGTGCTCGGATTGAACTCCATAGCTGAGGTGACGGTGAACACTCTCTCTTATGCCGTGGACCAAGGCCGTTACGGGGCTTCACAGGTCAATTACGTCACAAAGTCCGGGACGAATCAGTTCACGGGAATCTTTACGAGCTCTGGAACGGCGCACTGCTTAACGCCGCGGATTTCTTCACCAATGCCACCGCGGGCAACCACAAGCCGCGTTCCACGGTCAACCACTTCGGCGGAAGCTTGGGCGGTCCCGTCGTGCACGACAAGCTGTTCTTCTTTTTCGATAGTGAGTGGGTGCGGATTGCCTTCCGATCGTCACCGAAACAACCGTGCCTACTCGGGCATTCGAGAGCTATGTTCTCGCGCAACTACCGAAGGGGGGCATCGACTCCATTACCGGATCAGTCTATCGGCCGTTGCCCGCAACTGGTTCCGTTTTATCAACGGATGTTTTCGCTATATCGGAACACAGCCGGAACTCCGCTGATCATCTTGGGATGCCCGTTCAATAACAATGGAAGCACCGCTACGGGCGCGCCTCCCAATGGAAACGGTTGCGCCAACCGTCAGAGCGTTTCGCAATCGAGCGACGATCACGAGCAGGTCCAAACCGCCGCATCGATTACAACATCGATGAAAAGAACACTACGTGGTATCGTTTTCAGGCCGACATCGGCCTGCAGGCTGCGTTTACTGATCCAATCAATCCCATCTTTGATTCCATCTCGCCGCAACCGCTATACTCGTTCGCCGCAGGCTATACACACGTGTTTTCGCAGAAACTGGTGAACTACTTCAATCCAGCGTTTTCCGGGTATCAAAGCCTCTTCGGTCCCTCGGATTTTGAAAAGACGCTCGCCGTATTCCCGATCGTGCTTGAGGGCAGCGGAGCGAATGCGCCGTTTACACGTTAGGAGGACTCGACAACACGTGGGTTCAGGGCCGCCGCGCCAGTCGTTTTTTTATCAACGACAATCTGGCCTGGGATGTAGGATCTCACGAGCTGCGCTTCGGAACGAACACTCGCATCTTTCGCTTGAATGATTACGATTTCGGGGAAGGAACTGTTCCGACGGTCAGCTACACCGATCTCCCCGAGTTCATTTACGGTGTGGCGTCGACGGTATCGGAGACGTTTCCGCTCTCCGACTCGCAGCCCTACAATTTTCTCAACCTGGATCTATACGCGCAGGATACCTGGCGAATCAACCGGAGCCTCACGTGGACATTCGGCATTCGCGACACCTACAACTCGAATCCTATGAATTCGCATCATGCGATTGCGCGGCTTGCGAATTCATTCAATGCGATCAGTCATGACCTCAATGAGCCGTTGAGCTCCGTTATTCAAACAGGTCTCGGCAACATCTTCCAATCCACGCCGCTCGCGCTGTGGCAGCCGAGGACGGCAATCGCCTGGCAAGCCTCCTCCGAAACTGTCGTGCGAACCGGCTTCGGCCTTTTTAGCGATCTGTTACCCGGAAGCGTTGTGGATCTGATAGGTACCAATCCCCCCTATTCAAAGACCTTTCAGGGAGGTCTGTTAGGCACGGCTGGCGGGACGGCGATCGCTCCGGGCGTGCCGGATAGCGCGGTCGATGCGACGCGCGCAGCCAACCAGGTTTTTGACAACGGCTTTGAGCTGGGCCAGCTCTCTTGCGCCTCAAGCCTGGCGAATCCGGCTACCTGTCTTGAGCCCGTGGCGGTTACGGCAGTGCCGGATGGCAAACTGCACGCGCCGTATTTCATGCAGTGGAGCTTCGCCCTCGAACAGCAGTTCGGAATTACGACGAATTTGCGCGCGCAGTACGTAGGGACCCGCGCCGTGAACCAGCCTTATACGACACAGGTGAACGGATACCAGACGGTCTGTCCGGGTTGTTTCGCTCCTTTTCCGTATGGTCAGCCCGCTGATCCGCGCTTCGGCTCTGTCACGCAGTTGAGCACCGGCGCAAACAGTCACTACAACGGGCTGCAGTTGACAGCTGAAAAGCGGCTCAGTCACGGGCTGCAACTGCAAGCGAACTACACCTGGAGTCGCTGCATGGACGAGGTTTCGAATGGCGGTTTTCTTCAGTTTTCCTCGGCTGGAATCCTTTCGCCGCTGCCTGGAAACCTTCGGCGGGATTACGGACCCTGCGACTACGACGTCCGGCATAACATCACCGGCAACTACGTTTATCAATTGCCGGTCAAGGTGCGAAGCCGGATACTTGGCCCTGTGCTGAATAGTTGGCAGATCTCCGGGACGGTGTTCTGGCACAGCGGTCTGCCGTTCTCGGTTTTGAGCACACCTTATTCAGCGAACGGACATGGCATCGTGCAGGGGGCCGGGCCACAGTTTGCGAGTCTGGCTCCAGGAGTCCCGGTTTATGAGCCCGACCCGATTACCGGCGTGACGCAACCCGGCACAACCCAATGGCTGAATCCGGATGCCTTCGTATCAGCAATCGATCCGAGTACAGGCGCATGCGCCGGTGGCGATACGGTGCGAAACTGTCAATTCGGCAACCTCGGCCGTAATGCCCTAGCCTCAAGGCTTCAGCAATTCTTCCCAGCGGTTCGCGGAAACGCGTCGGGATCTCGTTCTTCATCAGGACCATTCATGCATTCGAGATCCTTCTCGATTGCGATCTTCAACACCGTGCCATTGGCCGGGAGATCGAAATATATTCCGATAGAATCCCCGCTCGCCCAGTCTTGAATCTGCGTTTCAGGGGCGGATACCCGGATTACTCCTTCTCGGAACCAAGCTTCTGCTGATTCGTTAGGCGAAGCTTCAAGAACATACGATATCCGTGCATTTCCCGGAAACCGGACCTCCTCTTCGAGAGCCGCGCCCGCAGCCAGGCTCTCCACTTCGCGCCGGTTTACGCGCATTCGGAGAGAATTGCCGTGAAACCGCAGCTTCATCCCTTACGAGTTTATCCGCCACTCGCCTGAGTAGATGTTGAATCGCCCTTCCCGAATAAACCCGATCAGCGTGACTCCAAGCTCCCGCGCTGTTTCGATCGCCAGGCTCGAGGGTCCTCCGACGGTTGCCAGCATCGGCACGCCCGCCATGATCGTCTTTTGAACTAACTCAAAGCTGCTTCGGCTACTCAGGAACAGGAAATGGTTCCGCAGCGGGATGCGCCCGTTCAGTACACACGATCCGATTAGCTTGTCGAGTGCGTTATGTCGTCCGATGTCCTCGAAGACAGCTTGGATATTTCCTGAATTGTCAATAAGCGCCGCAGCGTGCAATCCGCCCGTCTGCGCGAAGCCCTCTTGTCGCTCTCGAAGCAAACCGGGCAGGTTTTCAATAAGCGCGGCGTCGATGCGAAAATCAGCCTCCGCTAGAGCGGGACGCTGCGTTGCAATCGCCTCCCGGCTTCGCTTGCCGCAGACTCCGCAACTCGAGTTTACGAAGCTGCTGCGCGAAAGCCTCCAGATCTCGAAGTCGACATCTTTCGCCAGTTCAACAAGAACCTCATTCGACGGCTCGCTACCCAGCGGCCGTACAGCAATGATTTCATCCCGACCTCGAATCACGCCTTCCGACAGCAAAAATCCGGCCGCAAGCTCCCGATCGTGCCCGGGAGTTCGCATGGTGACGGCAACACTTTCAGATATCCGCGAATCCTTGAACCAATAGCTAACGCGGATTTCGAGCGGCTCCTCCACGGCCACTGTGTCCAAGACTCGTTCCGAATGATTATTGCTTATTCGCTTAATGCTGAATCGCCGCACCAGCGATTGCTCGGTGGTTTGCATTACGGGTCTGCTACGAACATTACGTGGAATCAGACCGCTTGGGCCTGATCCAGCGGCAGCGGCGCAAGTGATTCGTCTTTGATCACGACTTCGTGCACGCGCTGCATCAACACAGCCGCAAGCAAGAAGCAGATTCCTCCGACGATGAGAGCTTTCATGCGATCGTTACCGAGAAAGTTCGCCATAATCCAGCCGAAAACCAGGGAGGACAGGATCTCGGGAATGACAATGAAAAAGTTGAAAATCCCCATGAACACACCCATCTTGTTGGATGGAATCGCGCCCGCCAGAATCGAATAGGGCATCGAGAGAATGCTCGCCCATGCAATGCCCACGCCGATCATCGGGAGAAAAAGGAGCCACTTGTTGTGGATTAGCGCGATGGAAAGCAGCCCGATAGCTCCCAAAACAAGGCAAAGCGAATGCGTGCCGCGCTTGCCTAGACGGTTCGCAATGGATGGCAACAGGGGCGATATCAGGAAGCACACGGTGTTGTAAACGCCGGAGCAGTATCCAGCCCAGATCACGCCATTTGTATACGCTGCTTCTGTAGTCGAGCGCGCACCGAAGACATTGTGCGCTACCGCCACTGCGAAATACAGATACATGCAGAACAGACCCAGCCAGGTCAAAAACTGAACCAATGCGAGCTGCCGCATCGTGCTCGGCATATTGCTCAAGGAATCCAGAATCTCCGCGGCATCGAATCGTTTTGCGTGTCGAAGGCGCTCTTTTTCCTGAGCGCTAGGCGGGTATTCTTTCGTCGTGACAATCGTCAGCAGCACGGCGCTCAGGAATGCGAGTGCGCCGATCCAAAACGAGACCCGGACGATCTCCGGAATGGCCCGCGTACTTGCCGATCCGGTGGCCGGGATTACCCGCCGGAGCAAGAACGGCAGATACGATGCTGCCACGCTTCCAACGCCGATAAAAAAACTTTGCATCGTGAAACCGCGAGCGCGCTGGTCATCGGGCAGCATGTCAGCCACAAACGCGCGAAACGGCTCCATGCTGATATTGATCGACGCATCCATGATCCAGAGCAACCCGGCCGCCATCCAAAGCGCCGCGCTCATCGGCATCATAATCAGCGCAAACGAGCTAAGCAGAGCTCCCGCAAGGAAGAAAGGCCGTCTTCTGCCGAGCGGACCCCAAGTGTTGTCGCTCCAATATCCGATGATCGGCTGCACGAAAAGCCCGGTAAGCGGCGCAGCCAGCCAGAGAATAGGAAGCTGACTCGGCTGAGCGCCAAGATATTCGTAAATGGCGCTCATGTTGTTCATCTGCAGCGTCCACCCGAACTGGATACCGAGAAAACCGAAGCTCATGTTCCAGATCTGCCAAAAGCTGAGATGTGGCTTTTCCATATAGCTTCTCTCCGCGTCCACAGTATCAAAGTGAACCCCCATTTGTGCAGCTCTGAAGCAGGTGAGTTCGTGCGCTATCTTGATCGACGAGACTGCTCATGCAAGCCTCCGGCATAAGTCGCGTCGAGGTTATTCTCCTTGTACTGCTCCTCCTGGTAGCGGCTTTGGCCATTGTCGCTAAGCGGCTCCGCATAGCCTATCCCATCGTGCTGGTATTGGGCGGCCTTGGTTTGAGCATTTTGCCCTGGGTCCCTTCAATTTCACTCGATCCGAACATTGTGTTTCTCGTCTTTCTGCCTCCACTCCTGTTTTCGGCGGCATTTCATACGTCCTGGCGCGACTTCCGCAATAACCTGGTCACCATTCTCATGCTGGCGTTTGGATTAGTCGGCTTCACGATGTACGCCGTCGCCGGCACGACTCGCTGGATGTTGCCAGGATTCGATTGGAAGCTGGGTCTCGTGCTAGGCGCGGTAGTCTCAACCACCGATGCCATCGCCGCTACTGCGACTGCAAAGCGCCTGGGTCTTCCGCGAAAAATCACAGATGTTCTGGAAGCCGAAAGTCTGGTGAACGATGGTAGCGGGCTGGTAGCCCTGAAATTTACACTCGCCATCGTGATAACGGGCGTAACGCCGTCGTTCTTCTACGGCGTTAGCCTTCTCTTCTATCTGATTTCGATGGGCGTGATCATCGGTCTCGTTGTGGGCGTCTTGGTCCACTGGGTGCAACGCCGCATTGCCGATGCGCCCATCGAGATCACCATCAGCCTAGTCACTCCCTATCTCGTCTATTTGGCAGCCGAGAGCGCCCGATGCTCTGGCGTTCTTGCGACGCTCGCCTGTGGCTTGTACCTCGGACGACGCAGTTCGGGTTTTTATTCGTTGCACGCGCGAATCGAATCCTCTGCGGTTTGGAGAACCTTGGACTTCATCTTGAACGGGCTCGTCTTTCTTTTGCTCGGACTGCAATTGCCGTCGATCCTCTCCGAGATCCGGGGGTTGAGCATGGCCAACTTGATAATGGATGGCGCTCTGTTCAGCCTGCTCCTGATTTTGCTTCGTCTGCTTTGGGTGTTTCCGGGAGCATGGATCTCTTCCCAAATACGGCAGCACCTGCTTCTTCATCCTCGAGAACCGCTTTCACCGAAATCTATCTTCCTCGTCGGATGGTCGGGCATGCGGGGCGTGCTGGCATTAGCGGCGGCTATGTCTCTCCCCGAGAAGCTCAACAGTGGAGCACCATTTCCTGAGCGAAATTTGATTATTTTTCTTACTTTCTGTGCTATTTTCGCTACGCTCGTTCTGCAAGGCCTCCCGTTGCCCGCTCTCATTCGCGGGCTTGGATTTCCAGACGCCGCCGCGAGTCACGATGAGGAGGATTGGGCACGCAGGCAAATGGTCGGCGCCGCGCTGAAGGCGCTGAGGCACATACGAAAGGACGCCGGGCGAGAGCAAGCCGATGTCTATGACCAGCTGGAACATTACTATCGCCGTCGCTTAGCGTTGCTCGAAGGCGCGCCCAATGAGAGTGAATTAACCAGGAGTCAATCGGAGCAGCATCGATCGATAGCTCAACAGCTTCGCGACATAGAACGGGCAACCGCTCTTAAATTGCGAGACGACAATAAGATCCATGACGACGTTCTGAGGGTCCTCGAGCGGGATCTGGATTTCCTTGACGCGCACTTCGCGGGATCGGAGCAGTGAGCGTTCAGCCGGCAAGCATCTTTTTCACAAACACAAGCTGGCCGAGATGGTACGAATTGTGCGTTGCAACCAGCAGCGCTTCTCTGAGCAGGGTCTGTCCGTCGCCGTGCTCGAACGGCTCGAATAGATCTTTTTGAGGATCCTGGACCAGAGCGTTGAATTCACGCGCGTCCTTCTGAAAAGCTCTTACGCTCGCATCCCAGGCTTTCGAATCCGGGGGTGCTTCCGTAGCAGGCCAGTATCCTTCAGGCCACTCTGGAGAGTGATGCTTCGGATCCCGCGAAAACTCCAGAATATCGTTCTGCGCAATTCGCATGTGTTCCAGCAACTGCCATGCCGTATGCGGCGCGCCCGCCGGTTTCAGGCCACGAGCCTCAACGGGGAAATCTTCGACTACGGAATCAAAATCGATGTGCGCCTGATGCCCACGTAAGGCGTCCACCAGCATCTCGCGGAGCCTTACAGATTCGCTGTTGCCCATTAAGAACAAGTGTAGCGGCTGAACCGGGGCTGGAAACATCCGCTTGCATCTGATCTCAAACAAGGTTTAAGCTGTTATCGGATATCGATAATACGGCAATGAAACCTACCGACCTCGTTCAAGGTACGCTCGGTCTGCTCATCCTGAGAATCCTGGCTTTGGAGCCTATGCACGGATGGGCCCTTTCGCAGCGCCTGAAACAGATGTCTAAAGACGTTCTGCAGGTCGGGCCTGGCTCTTTGTATCCAGCGCTTCACAAACTGGAACAGGAAGGCTGGATCACTGCCGAGTGGTTAATTAGTGATACCAGACGGCGCGTTAAGTTTTACTCGCTCTCCAAAGAAGGCCGCAAGCAATTGCAAGCTCAGACTGCGGACTGGAAACGCCTGTCGGGAGCTATCTCCGCTATCGTACTGCCTGCCCGGAGTTAGCTCCTATGCGATGGCTCAGAAAGCGCGTCATCGGTTTGAATCTTTGTTCGACCGCTCCCGGGTGGAACGCGATCTCGACAATGAGTTGCAAGACTATGTCGAGCGTGAAATCGCCAGAGGAATTGCGGCCGGGGCCTCATTCGAAGACGCAAGGAGGGAAACGCTTTCCAGTTTGCGGGGCGCGGAACGTTTGAAGGAGGAGTGTCGCGATGCGCGTAGAGTGCGATGGCTGGAGGACATTGTCAGTGATTTGCGATTCGCGTTTCGCACATTTCGTAAGGCGCCGGCATTTACGATTACGGTTATTGCGGCTCTGGCATTTTGCATTGGCCTCAACGCCGCGATCTTCTCAGTGGTTGACACGGTGCTCTTCCGCCCCCTGGCTTTCCCGGATCAGGGCCGCCTGGTCGCGGTCACCGAAGGCGTTCCCGGTCTTGGATTTCCCGTCATCCCAGTTTCCTGCCCTGACTATCTATTTATGGAGGCAAACAATCACTCCTTCGCGTCAACAGGAGCCTATCGCACGCAGGAGTATGAAATCGCCGGCGCCGGCGAGCCGCGGCGCATCGACGGGGCTCGTTTCTCCGCCTCCATGTTTCAGGTCTTAGGAATCTCGCCCGCTATAGGCCGCGCGTTCACAGAATACGAGGATGACCACGCCGAGCGAGTTGTGGTGCTGAATGATGGCTTCGCTCGAACCTTGTTCGGGACACCGCAGCAAGCACTTCGCCGCACAATTCTTCTCAACCGCATTCCCTATCAGGTTATCGGGATCATGCCACGGTCTTTCTCCTTTCCCATTCGTGGATCACGGTTCAATGCCGATCCGGCTGAACTATTCGTCCCGGTTTCCTGGGATAACGAAGACCGCCAACAGACCGTCAGCAACTTCGACTACAGCATGATCGCCCGCTTGCGTCCCAACGTGGCCGTCCAACAAGCAAACGCTGAAGTGCGGGACTTGATCAAACGTATCGTCCAGAACTACCCCACTCGAATGAAACAGATGATTCAGCATCTACCGAACTTCTCGCTGGAAGCGCAAGTAATTCCGTTCCGCGAAGAGTTTACGGGAGATGTGCAAGGCCCTTTGCTGCTGCTGCTGGCGGCGGTAGGCATCGTTCTGTTGATCGGGTGCTCTGATGTTGCCAATCTGATGTTCAGTCGCATGGTAGGCCGGCGGCGTGAATTCGCGCTGCGGGCCGCGCTTGGCGCCGGCTCTGGCCGCCTGATGCGCCAGACCTTAACAGAAGGTCTGCTTCTTTCAGGCGTGGGCGGCGCAATCGGATTTTGCCTGGCGGTCTGGGCCATACCGCTTCTGATTCATCTTGCCCCTCACACCCTGCCTCGCTTGAACGAAGTCGGTTTGAACTGGCGGATTACGGCCTTCGTGGCGGCAGTCACGCTGGCTACGCCGCTGTTCTTCTGTCTTGCACCCTTCATAGGCGCCATTCGTTCTGGCCTTATAGAGCAACTCCGGGGCGAAGGGCGCACAAATACCCAAGGCAAGCGCGAGCGCCGGATCATGTCCGCCTCGGTGATCGTGCAATTCAGTCTCGCGTTCCTTCTGCTAACCACCGCCGGGCTCCTGCTGCGCAGTTTCATCAAGGCAAGCGAAGCCAACCCAGGCTTCCAGCCGGAGCACCTGGTCAGTATCCGCATCGCTCTCCCGAACACAACCTACAAAACGCCATCCCAGATCAGGAACTTATTTACCGACTTGCTTGCACGGCTGAGTACGTTGCCGAGTGTTCGGCAAGTGGGAGCGATCTCAGATCTTCCCAGGGGTTCCACTAATAACGTGGTTCTCTCGGTGGAGGGCCAGGGTAGTGACAGCGAACGTGCAGATACACTCTTCTGCCTCGGTGATGCCCTCGCCTCTCTCCGCATTCCGCTTCTGAAAGGCAGAACGCTCCAGCCTGACGACTATATCGGGAAACCACATTCGGTAGTCATTTCAGACGGGCTGGCGAAGCGGGCTTGGCCACATGAGAATCCGATTGGCCGGCATATCAAATTTGGAGTTGACGATCCGATGAATGACCAGCCCTGGTTGACGGTGGTCGGCGTTGTCGCAGACGTCAAATCCAAGCTGACCAGCCAATCTCCGCGTCTGGCAATTTTTACAAGTCCTCCCGACTGGGTCAATGCGATCAACGTGCTTGTCCGAACGTCCGCCAACCCGCTCTCGCTGGCAAGCGCAATCCGACATGAAGTAAATCGAATGGATCCCAATCTGCCTGCAGGCAGCATTAAAACTCTTGACCAAATTCTCGATGAATCGCTCTCAGCTGAGCGCTTTCGGACTTGGCTCCTGGCGTCCTTCGCTATTGCGGCCATGCTACTTGCCACGCTCGGGATCGCCGGGTTGCTTGCGTACAATGCCGCGCAACGCATGCAGGAATTCGGCGTTCGTATCGCGTTGGGGGCAAATCGCCAGAACCTGCTTGGCTTGATCTTCCGCCACTGTTTGCGGCTGTCCAGTACAGGAGTCGCTGTTGGACTAATCGCTTCCGTGGTTACGACTAGGACTCTGTCAGCTTTACTCTACGACACTAGTCCGCTTGATCCTTCAACTTTCGTCGCGGTTTCGGTCATTCTGACGCTGGTTGCGCTCGGTGCCGCTATGATCCCGGCCTGGCGCGTGATTCACGTTGACGCCGCCACGTCCCTGAGAGCCGAGTGAATTACTTCAATATCATCGCTAAAACGCGAACCGCAGCTGCAAATCAATCCGTCTTTGATTGCTGGCCGTCGCCTCAGCTCCGAACCCGCCCGTGATTCCCGTGGATTCCAGGAAATAAGGCGAGGTCAGCGCTCCATTCGGAGTATTCAGGTTCTCATGGTTCAAAATGTTGCGGGCATTCACCGAGAGCGTCAGGTTATAACGATGCTCGGTAGTTTCACCGCCAAAACCTCGGCCGCCGTATCGGCCACCCCCGCCCGCTCTCGCGCCCCCCACTTGGCCCTGGAATTTTGTTGTTCCAAAGCCCCAGGTCTTGCTGACGCGAAGATTCAGACCTATGTAACCCGGACCTGTGCCAGCGTTGCGCTCAATCATATCTGACGTGCCGGGTTGCGGCACGAGAGGATCTGGATTGTAATCTCCCGGAAGCGGTACACCGTAATAAAATTGCGACGCGTTTACCACGCTCGGACGCGCGGTCGGTTGTCCCGTGCCCTGCAAGTAAAGATCTGTTCCTGTCGTGATATTGAAAGGCGTGCCGCTGTGGGCCACCAGAAACGGCGAGATCCGTAATCCCCATCGCGCGGCAATCGAGCCGCCAATAAATAAGTTATTGCTGATGTCGAGCGATGAGCGCCCCCAGTCTGCCGCGAAGTCATACGGATCAGCCGGCATCGTCCCCAGGCCATCGGTATCGCTGTGCGCGTTGCTATGAGAATAGCGGCTAAAAAGCGTGAGCCATTTCCCGACTTGGCTATTCACGCCCACCATCACTTGGGTCTGTTTGAATATGCCGTCGGATTGATAATCGTAGATGTCCCCGATATCGCCAAACGGCCTGCAGCAAACATTGTTCGAATTGGCCGTGCCGCGACTCCCACCAACAAACTCAGATGCGCCCGGCGGCAGCGCTCCAGGAATTGGATAAGGCGCATTGATATCCACCGTTCGGAGTTCGTGTGTGCCTCGCGAATTCATCAAGTTCACCGAGAGAGTGGTGTGACTGAACAGTTGCCGGTCGACGCCGATTGCGGTTTGCATGAGACGCGGTGTTCGCAGATGGCTGTCGATCTGGTATCTTTGCGCCGCATTACTCGTGGCGCTCGTTAGATCTGAGAGAGGTATGGGCGTATCAAATGCCGCGTTATACAAGGTCGGATTGTCCAGAGTATACGTAAACTGATTGCTCAGGTTGTAACGGAGCGCCGTCTCCACATTCCCGATCGCAAAGCGATCGTAGAACATGCCCCAGCCTCCGCGAATTACAGTTTTCGCCCGGCCCTTTCCGCCCTTAGCATCGGGAGACCAGGCAAAACCCACCCGCGGCGCCCAATCGTTGTGATCCGGAATGTTCGTCTGCGCTTCCCAGCGAACACCCAGACTCAAAGTGAAGTTCGGCTTCACGCGCCAATCATCCTGAACGAAGGGTCCAAAATCCGATTGGTTGAATCCTATATATGGATTCCCCGTATTCACGGTGTACTTCGACGGACCATACCCCAATGTCCCTGTAATGTATGCACTCGTGTAACCAGCGTTCAAGAGCTGTATCGTCGTTAAATACTGCTGAATCGACGTGAGCTTCGTCGTCTGCCCGGCTACCGGTTGAAAGTTACTCGCAAGAAGCGGAAATGTTCCGCCCAGAAACTCGTAAGCGCCGTTGAAGTTCCTCGGGCTGGAGTCATTGAGCAAGGTAGTTCTGACCCTTACGCCGAACTTTGTTGTGTGCGCACCCCACGTTACTGAGGTGTAGTTTTGTGCTTCGAAGTAATTCTGCAGATCGTAACTGTGCGGGAAGCCCGGCGCGCTATAACCCGAGCCGCCGGAAACGAACGATTGCGAAACGTCTAATGTCGGTGATTCACTCTGACTCTTCGTAGTCTGATAAGTGCGATCGAACTCGAAATGGGTCTCATTGACGACCTTGGCGCTCAACACCGCGGTCTCGACGGCCTGCACGGTCTGCTCCGTCGTATCTTGAGTGTAGCCACTGCTCGGGAACCCGATGCTCCCAATTGTCAGGTTAGGTAAGTCGAAGCTGCCGATGCCGGTCACCAAGCGGTTGTTATCCAAGTAGCTATACCGAAAACTCAGCGTATTATTAGCTCCGAGCTGATAATCCACTCGTGGGCTGAACGTGGTTCGCCTCTGGGGAGTCGAATAGTAGTTCTGATAGGCCTGGCTGCCAAGGAAATTTGAATTCGGGATTGTCGCCGTGATGATTCCGTTATCATCAATCTGCCTCCGTTCCGCATCGATGAAGAAGCTGCCATGCTTGCCTAAAGGTCCGCTGACATTTCCACCGAACAATTGTGTCCGGAAGGGCGGACTCACGGTTAGATACGGATTGCGCGAATTCCAGATTCCGTCGCTAATGTCGTAGTAGCCTTGACCGTGAAACTTGTCCGAACCAGGCTTGGTGAAAATCTGGATGCGGCCGTAACCAAGCTTGTCGAATTCCGCCGAGAACGGGTTTGAATTGATGCGGATCTCTCGAATCGATTCCTTCGGAGGAAGCCGCCCGCCGGTAAAGCCGTCGATAAAAATCTGATTGCCGCCTGGTCCCGCGGCAGGCCCAGCCAGCGCCTGAAGATCGGCTTCGAGGTCATCGGGATCATCGGGCAATGCGTCCAGATCTTCCTGTTTCAGCACCAGTGCAGTTGCGTTGTTCGCGGGCTCGGTGCTAACCGTATTCGTGGACGTGTCCGTTACCGTCACTTCCTGCCTCTGTGTCTGAACGGTCATGACAATATTACCCGGCGCGGATTGGCTAGCCACCACGTTGACCGCGATACTTCCCTCTTGCTGCAGGCCGGCATACGTTGCCGAGACGGTGTAGCTTCCCGGCGGCACCCCACGAAAAACGTAAGTCCCATCGGCGCCGGAATTGACCGTCTGGATAGTGCCCGTTTGATTCGCCAGCGTGACCACTGCTCCAGGGATTACGCCTCCGGTGTCGTCTTTTACAGTGCCTCGCACGGTACCCGTCGAGCTCGCGCTGGTGCGAATTTGCAGAGCTTCGCCCAAAGCACTCCCTGACGGTCGTGGCTCGGAAACGGCTACTGAGCCGCGCGCGGGGGTGCCCTCCGGGCCAAGCGGTCGACTCTGTTGAACCGGGGTTTGGGCGCACATCCATGCGGCGAGGCCAAGTCCGAGTAAAAGTACACGCACACGCTGAAAGTTCATTTCACCTCTGAAGCAAGTATTTTGAGATCGGAAGCGATCCTACTGTTGAGCCGGAGCGTCCATCCCTAAGTTCCAATCCATGTTCTGGCTCTGCCCTTGACGAGCCGGAGCCGCACGGAGTATCGGCTCGGCGCCCGCAATGACGTTCGTAGCTATCAAACGTGAGTTGTCGGCAACCGTCGCTGCGCCCGAGACGATAACGGCGTCTCCGGGCTTCAAGTCGGACACACTGATCTTCGGCACGCCCTCGATCATCTGAGCTAAACCACCTGCTCCGGCGCGCGCTCCACCACCTGCTCCGCCTTGCCATCGGCCGCTTCCTGCACCCCCGCCAGAACTGCCGACCGGACTGCCCTGCGCCCCTCCGGCCTCTCCGGCCTTCGCGCCGTAGGGTGGAGCGCCCGCGGCATTGCCGCCAGCTCCCGCTCCGCCAGGTGAAGCCTGTGCTCCTTGCGCAGGTCTATAGGTAGGATTCAAACGCATCGCGAGCCGCAGCGCCATTTCGGGCGGCAGTCTTCGAACCGCTGATTGATCATTCAGCGTCACCTCGACCGGCTGATTCGTAGCTGCGCTCTTAATAGTGATTTGTTTGCCGTCCGGAGAAATGGAGGTGACCATTCCTCCCATAGTCCGGAACGCGCCGGAATAGACTTTCTGCGCCGTGATCGTTGTTCCGTCCGCGCTCTTTTCGCCTATCACCCGCACCTGATCCCCGGCCTGTATATCGGTCAAATGCGACGGCGCAGGTGTCTTTGGATTTTCCGGCGAGTATCGCGTGAACTCGGTCGTATTAGGCACGTCTACGATTACCGGTTTCGATCCTTCGGGGCTCCTTACGGTAATGTTTATTTTCCCGGCTGCCGCATCAACGGAGTTCACCAGACCCGGTGTACTGCGCTGCCAAGCCGCGGCTTCGGCCTGGTGTGCTTGCTCCAGGTCGCGAGCCGACATCAAAATGACGCTTTTTGCGGCGATCGCGTTGGGATCGTCCTCAGCTTTGAAGCCGCGTACGTCCACTCGATCACCGGCCTGTAGATCATCCGCCGTGATCCGGGTCGCGCTCTTCAAATCCTTTGCGCCCGGCGCTACTTTCAAAAGCGTCTTTGCGTTCTGAAGCTGGATGCTGTGCTCCGTTGCTGTCTTATCTTCTTTAACAGTGATCTTGTGGGCTGCGGGATCGATTGCGGTAACTGTGCCAAGTACGTGCTCGGTTGGCTTAGCCGGGCTGGCAGCGTTCTCCTGTCCGGACAATCCTGAAACGGCGAGTATCAGACACGTTACCAAAACCTTGAGCATATTAACGTTCGTTAGTTTGAGAGCGACAGTAGCCGCTCCGTTACTTGAAAGGGGCGAAAAGCGCGCAGTTTTGGTTACGGTCTTTACGAACTGTGATGCTGGTGCTAAAAGTCGGGAGTTTAAGGAAACACGGCGGGGAAAGCTCCGGGCGGAACGCTACTGGAGTAAGCACTCGCGCCCGGGGCGTGAAAGCGGACGGGAATTAGGCCGCATTGACCAGGATGTCTTCAAACATATCGTTACCGTCGTCTTGATTGCGATCGGCTTGTTCTTGACACTGGATGCAGTACGGGGCCCATGGCACAGCGGCCAGACGCTTCGGGCTGATCTCCTCCTCGCAGTGCAGACAGGTTCCAAACGAACCGTCATCGATACGACGAAGCGCTGACCGGACGTTACGAAGCAAGTTCGATTCGCGGTCCAGGTTACGGATCGCTAGCTCGCGTTCCGCCGCATGCTGCACTTCGTCCAACGCATCTGCGCTCTTTTCAATGGTGATAGCATCGCGGTTGCGAACGACTCGCTCCAACTCGTCCTGCTTATTCTCCAGGATCTTCTTAAATTTGTTTAGTTCAGTCTTCGTCATTTTATTTTTCTCCTTCGTAAACGACTAGCAGTGCTCACTCATAAAGTAATTCGAAGCACCAGGTCTTCCCGTTTAGACGCACGGTCTTCCAAAAAGGTTCAACAACGGTACCACACTTTTCTCGCGAACGCTAGATGTGGGGAAGTGAGTACTAGCGAGGCTGGGCAGCCAAGCGTCTGTTCCGACAAGCCAATGCTCTTCGGATCTATGCATCATATCACAGCCCACGAGCAATTCAAGCGCCATTCCATAAGCTCCTGCGTCCTAGCGGCTACTCTGTCATCGCGAGATCAAACCTCTCGCACCCTCGCTTCATCTCACACTCATCGGCTGCAATAGATCAAGATTTTACGCTTCCCCAACGTTCAAAAAGCTGAATCACCCGCGAGCACGACATCCGCGCCTACGCTGGTTCACACGCCTTCTGATGAGTTTAGGTCCGGGTAGGAGGAAGATTCTCTCATCCCGCATGGAAAGAAAGTAAGTGGGCAGGTAAAGTCTGAGATACTCGCTTGTACAGCAGTGACCGGTACTCGTCCGAAGAGTACCGAGGGAACTCCCGAGCATCGGAAGACGGACTGACTTTTTCTAAATGTCGATCTTCCCTCTGAGGAACAACGCGGCTCGTCCTGCGATTTCTACGCGGTCGCCGGCGAGTCTGCAAAACAGCTCTCCGCCGCGCCGCGAGATCTGTCTCGCGTGCAGCGTTGTTTGTCCCAGCTGATCCGCCCAATACGGTATTAACGTACAGTGCGACGAACCCGTTACCGGGTCTTCCGGAATACCTTGGGCCGGCGCAAAAAACCGAGAGACAAAGTCGCAATCTGTGCCGGGCGCAGTAACTATGAACCCAAACCCGTCAATCCGTTTCAGCGCGTCCATGTCCGGCGCGAGCGCACGGACCTCATCCGCTGAGTCATATCGCACCAGAAAATCGCGGGCCGCGAGAATCTCAGCGGGACGGCCTCCAAGTGCCTGCGATATGCGGGGATCGACGTCAATCTTCAGCGGTGGCCGCGACGGAAAGTTCATTACCAATCGATCCTCATCACGCCTCACCAGCAATTCGCCGGATTTCGTCTGGAACCGCAACACATCGCCGGGCGCGTTCAATTCTTCAAAAAGAACGTAAGCCGACGCGAGCGTCGCATGGCCGCACAAGTCCACCTCGCAAGCCGGAGTGAACCATCTCAAACCAAACCCATTCCCGTTGCGGACGAAATAAGCGGTTTCCGCGAGGTTATTCTCGGCCGCGATAGCCTGCAAAGTCTCATCCGGGAGCCATGTTTCTAGCGGGCAAACGGCGGCGGGGTTACCCGAAAAGACGCTGCTTGAAAAAGCGTCGACCTGGAAGATTGGGATCTCCATCCTTGATGGATGAATCGAGAGACTTAGTTGATGCGAATCCTGTGCTTTTCTTTCAAGACCAGCTCATCGAAGATAGCCAACACCTGCTTGCGATAGCTGTACATTCGGCGCAGGGAATGGCGGAAATTTTCCTCGTATCTCCGTGGATGTAACCATTTATTCAGCAATGGGCGCGGAACATCGATGTCCCGCCTGAGATCATCCGCCGAGTGGCCGCGCAGAAAAAGCCCGTAGAAAATTGCCGCTTCCCGTTGCGGGGCAAGCGGATCAAGATCTTCCCGGCCAACCATACGCGCATCCCACTAAGTCCGTATCGTACTACTGAATTCGAGACTTGAAAAGCTCCTTAACTCATCAGTCTAACAACGGTGTCAAGTGTCTCAAAAACGCTGAACACAATAGCGCGCGCCGCCTTAAAGCCCAGGAAATCCCGGCCGATCACGCCGGCCGCCTTCGCTTCATTTCGCGCCTTGGATGCGTAGACAAGTACAAAATGGCAGCCGCGGCCTCATATTGCACTGCGTCGTTTTCATCGGTTAGCAGCGGGACTAAAGAAGGAAGCAATGCCGGGTCGCCCCTTTTTGCGATAGCGTTCACCGCTGCTACGCGTACTCGCCATTTCTTATCGGAGCACGATTTCGCAAGCGCTCGGCCGCTCTTCGGATCGGGGTCAGTCGCCAGCTTGTCCGCCGCCGCAGCCTTGACGGCCGAAGTGTCGTCCTGCGTGACTGTCTTCCAGGCTTCGTAACCCATTCCCCCAAAAGGTACGAACCCAATACCGGTCTCAAACGCGAGCTTCTCCATGGCTTTTCGGTCTCGTAGCGTGTTGAGCTGTGTTTGCAGAAGGCTGGCGCTACTCTTTCGCTCGCCGGTCAGCAACGCGTAGTAGACCTCGTAAGCCGCCGGGTCTTTCAGGATGTACAGTGCATTCGCTGCTGCAACAACCACCTTCACATCTTTGTCCTCGAAAAGAGCCTCGAGCTTGGCCTTCGATGATGTCGCTCCGATCTGGCCCAGTGCAGTTGCGCCTTCCAGCCTGACGTCCGCATTCACATCTGTAAGGGCTTTCTCGGCCATTCCTTGGGCCTTCTGGTTCTTCAGCAGCAGCCCTAGGGCGTGAACGGCTTTCGCCCGTCTATCTGAACTCTTGCTCTGAACGCCGTCTTGAAGGACTGACCAAGCTGTATCGACCGGCGCTTCCTCGGGCTGTGGTGCTGCCGAAACGGTGAGCATAAGCAGGATGCAGATCATAAATTTGGTCCCATTCTCGCAAGACTGTGATGATTGCGGGGATTAGGGGGACCAGTACGGAGTGGCCCCTGCTTACCACCGCAAACGCAAATCTCGTCTATTGAACACTTCGGCCGATAAGGCCCGAGCCGGGAACGCACGAGGCGGAAAATTTAAGAGCGGGGCTAACCGGTTTAGGCTCTCTTCGTAGAAGCTTCTGAAAGAGTACCCGCGAGACCGCAATGTATGGCGATGTTTCGCCCAAACCAGCAAGGCGGCAAGTTTGAACGGCACAATCACATCATGCCACTTCTACTTTGCAATGTAAAGTAGATTCGAGTCAGCCGATAATCCGGATTTCGCCTACCCCGCCTTGGACTTTCAACCGGACGTTCACTTTGGAGCTATCGTAGAGCGTGTTCTCCCAGTGATCTCCCTTTTTGTCGAGACCTGTTACGCTGATGCTGCCGATCCCGCCGTGAGCTTCCGCCCACAGTCCAACGCCTTGGGGTAAGTTGATCGTCGCTTGACCGACGCCCCCGGAAATATTGACATCGTAGTCTCGCGAGGGCTTCCCTCGCAAATCGAGCTGCACTTGGCCAGCGCCCATCTGGACATTCAGGTCCCGCAGCTTCAGATCCCCCAACTCGAGCTGAGCCTGACCGGCGCCACAATGAAGAGCCAGGTCGAGAAGCACGCTGTCATTCACCTTCAGGTCCCAGATATAGTGAGTATCTCCGCCGAAACCAGTGTGAGATGGCTGCTGAATAGTCACCGTGGCATGGGAGCCTGCCGTCGAGTTATGGACAGTTGGCTTCCAATCCGGAACGTTGTATTTAAACGTGCCCTCCAGTAGCTTCTGCGCCCCGCCCCGGACTTTCATCTCGCCAGCACCCATATCGAGCTCGATATTCGCGCGTTCGGCATTGCCGAGCTCAATCGACACCGGATCCTCGCGCAGCGGGCCCGTATTCGGGTGATCGAACCCACATCCGGCAAGCACAATCGCGCAAACTACCACAGATGCGTATATAACTTGGTATCTTTTAGGCATCGCCACAAAGTATACGCAATTTAAGAGCGTTTGTTCGCTATCGAAACTGGACAACGCATTCGCCCGTCTCGTTCCAATGCGGACGGGAATGTATCGAACGGTGCTGCGAGTGGGGCTTGTTTGTGGCGCATCTGCCCTCCTCGTTTATGCAGCTCAATCCTGGAACAAGAAGAATTCCGCAGAGTGGAGCCCCAAAGAGGTAGAACGCTTGTTAACTGATTCACCCTGGGCTAGCCAGGTCAATGCTTCTTTCGACAATTCCCCGGCGCCGGAACCCTATATTCAGACCGGCCCGCTTCCCGGTCCAGCGCAGGCGGGTCTGGCTAATGGAAGAGGTGTTTCCGACGGTAAATGGGATGGAGGGGTGAGCCGCAACCGCCCTGGCGGTGTGCCTTCGCTTCCTGTATTGGTACGGTGGGACAGCGCTCTGCCGGTAAGAGAAGCGTTGCTACGCTCCCAAGCCGGCACGAACTTCAGCTCCGAGCAGGCAGAGAAGGATTACATCATTAGCGTAATGGGACTTGTGCCGGGTGGCACGTATAAACGGTCTGGCGAGAACCCGCAGAATCCCGAGGAAATGCTGAACGGGTTAATGGCCGCTTCGGCGATCCTTCGGCGAGGCAAGCCGGCAGTTCGGGCAACGCAGATTAAGCTGGACGCCTCCACTGGCGCTGTCCATCTGTTCTTTCCGCGAACCGAACCCATTACCCCCAGCGACAAAGAGGTGACTTTCGCAACGCGCTTCGGGTCCATGAGGGTTGAGAAAACCTTCCGCCTGAAGGATATGGCGTATAAGGGAAAGCTCGAGCTTTGATTGGGCGACCACAGCCGGGGTCCCGTACTTTTGCCATTTGATTCCTCCCGAATATCTTGCAGTCAGTGAACGAGCGCGGCCAGTATGGTTGCGTCGTCCGTTTGGTTGTCGCCTGAAAATTCGTCGACGGCAGTAAATGCAGCTTTGACAACGCTCTCCGGCTCCCGCGGACGGCAGCGTTTTACGGCGGCAAGGAGGCCCTCGAGTCCCCACTCTTCGCTGGCCGTGTTTGTCGCTTCGACGACGCCGTCGGTGTAGGCGATTATGAGATCGCCCGGATACAGCTGAACCACCTGCGCCTGGTAGACGGTTTCGGCAAAGAGTCCGACGGGCGGCGCGCAGGCTTCGAGCCACGTGACAGCTCCGCCGCTGCGGATGACCGCGGCGGGATTGTGGCCTGCATTTACATAGCGCAGTGTCCGCGTATTTTCGTCAAAAACGCCGTAGAATAAGGTCGCGTATCGATCGACGGGCGAGCATGCGTGCAACTGGCGGTTCACCGCCGTCACGACTGCGGCCGGGTCTTCGGGGGCGAACAAAGCGCCAGTGCGAAGAGAGGATTGGACGTTCGCTATGATGAGCGCCGCGGGAAGGCCTTTACCGGAGGCGTCGGCAACGGCGAGCGCAACGCGGCGGCCGGGCAGCGGTACGAAATGAAAGCAATCACCGCCGAGGGCGCGCATCTGCCGGCAGCGAGCATTGTAGGTGAGCCTTTGCGTTTTAGCGCACGGGGTTTCCATGAATCGTTCTTGCAGGCCGCAAGCCACCACCCAGTCCCGGCTGACGTCCACTACCACCGATTCGGTAATCATCTTTGCGCCTCCGTAGATAAGTCGGGGAAAGAGGCTTCAAATCGACATCGGACACCAATTTTCTTTGTACAGAAAATTTGCCGGACGCATGTCGAGAACCGGGGAGGCGGCTCCGACTACCGTATGAACGCGCCAAAAGGCAGCGTGAAACAGGAGGAGCAAGAGACATGAAATACATTTTGCTGATGTCAGGAGGCAAAGCAGGAGTGGACGCGTACCGGGCGTGGTCCAAGAAAGATATTGATGCTCATATGGCCGTTTTGAGCAGCCTCAACCGCGAGCTCGCAGAATCGGGTGAGTTCGTCGCAACACAAGGTTTGGCAGCTCCGCATGAGGCTAAGGTGGTGCGCGGCTTGAAGCGAGGCATGCCAATCACGGACGGCATCTTCCCCGAATCCAAGGAGTTTCTGCTTGGCTACTGGATTGTAGACGTAGCGACGCCGGAGCGGGCCTACGAGATTGCAGGCCGAATTTCAGCAGCGCCGGGTCCCGATGGAGTACCGACCAACATGCCCATCGAAGTCCGGCAGTTGCCGATCCACGCTCCCCAATCGTGAACACCGCAATGACTTCAGAACCGGAGGACAGGAAATTTAGAGGACATTTATGAAATACATTTTGATGATGCATGGCAAGAAGGACGCCTGGGATGAGTACGCCAGGTGGTCGAAAGAAGATCTGCAGCGCAACGTCGAGTTTATGCAGCGCTTCAACAAGGAACTTCAGGATTCGGGTGTTTTTGTGGACACCAAGGGGCTGGCCTGGCCGCAAGAGGCGAAGATCGTTCGCGCGGGCAATCACGGAGAGCCGGTTACCGACGGCGTGTTCCCGGAATCGAAGGAGTTTCTTGCCGGATACTGGGTTATCGACGTAGAGAGTCCGGAGCAGGCGTACAAGATTGCTGCTCGCGCATCGGCCGCGCCCGGGGCCGCCGGCAAACCGGCGAATATGCCTATTGAAGTACGGCAGGTGCTCGGCAGCCATAACGATTTGGGATTCTGACACTGATACGCGAATCGTGGATTTGGGGGAACAATCATCCGATCTTCCGGTCGGAGAGCTGTTGCGGGAACTGACGCCACAGGTGCTCGGGTTTGTGGCGCGAAGATTTCGTGACTTCGACGCGGCCGAGGATGCCGTTCAAGAAGCGTCGATCGCGGCAGTGATGCAATGGCCGCGCGACGGAGTTCCCGATAATCCGCGCGCCTGGCTGACGCAGGTTGCATTTCGAAAGATGGCGGATCGTATCCGTAGCGAATCTGCACGGAGGCGGCGCGAGACGGAAGTGGTGGAGGAGGCGGCGCGTGTGTCGGACACCGGCTTGGATGCTGCGCCGGTCGAAGACGACGCGCTGGTTCTTCTCTTTATGTGCTGCCATCCGGCTCTTACGCCTTCATCCGCTATTGCTTTGACGCTGCGGGCGATTGGCGGTCTAACCACGGCTGAAATCGCCAACGCTTTCCTGGTTCCGGAAGCAACGATGGCGCAGCGAATCAGCCGGGCGAAGCAGACCATCAAGGCATCGGCCATTCCATTCCAAATGCCTGATGCCGAAGATCGCGGGGTGCGTCTGCGCTCGGTGCTCCACGTTTTGTATCTGATCTTCAACGAGGGGTATACGGCTACGTCAGGACCTCACCTGCGGCGCGCCGATCTTTCACAGCAGGGGATACGCCTGACGCGCATGGCCCTGCGGCTGCAGCCCGAAAATACTGAGATTGCCGGCCTGCTTGCGCTGATGCTGTTGACCGACGCGCGGCGATATGCCCGAACCGGCCCAAACGATGAACTGATTCCGCTCGCGCAGCACAATCGGGCGCTTTGGGACCGGGAACAGATTGCGGAGGGAATCGCATTGCTTTCGGCAGCACTGCCGAAAGGCTCCGTCGGACCGTATCAATTGCAAGCGGCGATAGCCGCTGTTCACGATGAAGCCGAGCGTCCCGAAGATACGGATTGGCCTCAGATCCTGGCGCTATACGATTTGCTGAAACGTATGTCGGATAATCCTATGGTGATGTTGAATCACGCAATCGCGGCAGCGATGGTGCATGGCCCCAAAGACGGTTTGAATCTGCTGGACAAGCTTAAGGAGGACCATCGAATTGCTGAACACTACCGCATGGATGCCGTTCGCGCACATCTGCTGGAAATGGCCGGGGATTCGCAAGCAGCGGCGAGATACTACCGCGCAGCTGCGGGCAAAACGGTGAATGTCCCTGAGCGCAATTACCTTCTGATGCAAGCTGCGC
Organism: uncultured Acidobacteriaceae bacterium; assembly: GCA_963758245.1. Lineage (GTDB taxonomy): Bacteria > Acidobacteriota > Terriglobia > Bryobacterales > Bryobacteraceae > Bog-105. The sequence continues at coordinate 40,941 of CAVWUV010000013.1, forward strand.
GCCTAGCTACGCAATTGGATTAGTACTTAAACCAATAGGGAGTTTCTTTCGCATAGCGGCTATTCGGGTAGCTTCTGTGTAGCAACTCGAATGCCTGTTTTGAATATTCCTGTGTTTGCGCGTCAACGCAGCCGTATCGCGTGGTACGCACCGCCAGGTGTAGCGCTTCCGGAACACGCGGGTCGTCCGGATGAGCTTTGGCCCAAATCAGCGTTTGATTCGACAGGAAATCAGGCGCGGTCGGCAGGTCATCGAGCGACGCCCACTCATTTTCGGCAGTTTTCCGTTGCTCGGCGGAAAGGAAATTCGCAGCAGGCTTACCCGCGCCGTAGAGGTTGCTGAGGGCAGGGCTTAAATCGAAACTTGCACGGAAATAATCGTCGTCGAAAACCTTCCCGGTCATGGTAGGGCTGGGCGCGCACCACCAGTTATCTCGAAAATCATTGATGCGGTTCATCGGAGTGAGGCGGCCGAAGCCGGTTTCAGCATAGGGTCGCAATCCGGGATTTCGAAGAGTTATCCAGACGGCATCAAATTTCTGATCTTTCGCGGAAGCGTTCTCGAAACTGGTTAGATCAGCCCGGAGCGCCGGGACGAGATCGCCGAGCGCAGGCGCGAGCTTACGGGCAACATCCAAGCGCCCCAACAGGACAGCGCGGGTCCAGGAGGCAATACAAAGGTTGCGGCGGATGCTCGATGGAAGATCGGAGTCCACTGCTGCCGAAGCGAGAAGGTCCAGCGGAATCTGGCGCGCGAGGATCAAGGCTGCATCCGCGTCGAAGCCAGGGGCGGTGGGGTCATGCGTCGGCGCGTTCGGATTAGCTTGGCGGAACGATTCATAATCAGCGCCGTCTTCTCCGGCAGGAATACGCGGCGCAAAGCGCAAGAACTCTTGCCAACTCTGTGCAACCTTCATTCTTGCGGCCAACAGAGTGTTTCGGGCTGAACGCGGTGATGGTTGGTTGAGCAGCCCGTCAAGCTGCTCCCGTGCGGCATCGTTCTGCCCTTCGCGCTCGAGCAGCACGATGGCGTAATACTGTGCGGACAGATAGCCGGGATCTTCGGTTCGGACCCCATGCGCGGCCCGGATGAGATCGGGATTAGCGGGATCCGCCGGCCCCGCCGAATACAGTGCCGCTATGAGCCAGGCGGTCGACCCGGTGGCTTTCCAGCGGGCAACGGCGTGGTCGGGCGGCTGCGCTGTCGACCGTTGCAAGAATGCAACCCAATCCGTTAGATCGTTTTGGGCGGCAGCCTTCTCGATGATTTCCGGATGATTTTGAAGGGAGTCGTAAACATAGGTATAGTCGGTGATCGACTGCTTAAGGTCCTTTGGAGGAGCGGCCACAATGTTGCTCGCGGCTTCTATCAGGCGCTTGTCAGGATACAGCCTGGTCCGAATAAATTCCAGCAGGCGCTGCGCTCGCTCATGGCCCTGCTCGCCTTGCGCGGGATCGGCGACGAGGGAATTCAATTGTTTCTCGGCATCCGTCAGTGCTCCTTGCCGAACCATCGTGCGCGCCACGAGATAGGGACCGAGCTTTTGCCATGGCGAGTTCGTATCCTTGCCGATTTGGGCAAACTCCTGTTCGGCTTGATCGAGTTGGCCGCTGTAGAAGTGTGCGGCGGCAATTTGATATGCGCGGTCAGCGCGCGCCTGTGGATCATCAGTGAGTGGCAGCGGCTCTGGAATGGACTGGCCTTGACTGCAGTTTGTGAAGACCATATCTTGCGCGATGGTCCAGTCCCGCACGCGAGCACTCGCCCGGCCGAATTTCGCGATGAGAACGCGTAGTCTCTGGGCTGCTGCGTCGAAGGCGTCATCGTGGCAGTTTAAGAAGAAGGAGTACGTCGGAGACTGGACGACTCTGTAGGGATCTACGGACTCTACAGGAGCAAGATTGGGGACCTCCCTGTGTACCGCAAACCAGGCCTGTGGTCCCTCAGGCACGTATGGCGCGTTAGAGAGTACAGAAGGAGGGAACAATTTCGCGCGTTGTTCTTCGTTCAGCGAGCCACCGGAGAGATATCGGTAGGCAATCAGGAGATACAAGCGCCGGTACTTCGGCTGCAGAATGCCCAGATCGCCTCGAGCGAACTCGTTTTCCGCGTGTTCCGGATAGATTTCAGCCGTAAACACGGCGTGCAAAGGAGGTGAGGCGCAGCTTGTGATCTCAGCCGGATCGTACAGCAAAGTGCAGGCGAGCAGGAGGACTAGAAACGAGCGGAGCAGAATCATGGCCAGCGATTGATCTCCGCTAAAGCGGTGCGCAGAGCTTCGGGCGTCCAGGGACGCGGATCGAACAGAAAAACGCGGCCGTTCACCGGCACGCGCATTAGTTCGTCCGTCGAAAGCCCCACGCTTGCTCCACACAATGCGCTTTGCAGCTTTACTCGCCGCAAAAACGATTCAGGTCCCATCCTGAAGTACATGGGGACGGCGTCGGCAACCGGCAGGTTGTTGATCCAGGTATCTGACGCGCACCAGGAGACAAGCGCCGTAATGGTCAGGGGCATATTGGAAGGCAGCCGCGCTCGAACGCCCGAAACCAATTGGCGATAGAACCGGCGCTCGGAAGAGACCGCATCGAAATCGAGCTGGAGAGCAGAAATATTCGGCAGCGCGAGCGCCCGGATAACCAGGTCGGATACTTCACCCGCATCAGCCGGCGCCGCTCCAGATATCTCGATGCGAACGACGGCCATGAGCTTCGTCCCCGGAGGGACTTGCAATGGCTGCAATCGCGGGCGAGCCGTCGGCCGGCCATCGCGGATTGAGATAGTTTCCGCGAGGAAAGCAACGCCGGCCTTCTCGGGATTTAGAAATCTCAGGTCTTCGGGACGCTCCCAAGCCCATAAGATCAATCGCGGGAATCCGGGCAGAGGCTCTCGCACACTGCGCTGGCAGGAGAGAAGGAAACAGAAGCCTAGTAGCGATGCGAGCGCTCGAAAACTGGGCACGGTCGCGCGCACGTTCAGAACGGATTAGGGAAGGAAGTCCGTATCCAAAATCTGTTCACTCGTGTAGGGACAGGACGGCGGGAAGCTGCCCGGATGCAGACCGGTCTCGCTTCTTGCGTTTCGCACCGCGTCTATGTAGAGTGATGAGAGTTCGTCGGGGACCAAACGATAAAGGCTTGGTGAGTCCTTGAGCAAGAGCCTAATCTCGGTTCGCTGCTCAACAATCGTGGAACGCCACGACGAACGCTCCCGCAACTCGGGTTGAACCTGCCACTTCAGCAGATGCATCAACAACACAATCAGGCGTGAGCGAAGCTCGCGTCGGTCGCGCTTTCCTATATCGGCGATCTCCTCGGCTACGTGCTCGAGGTCAACTTCGTCCAGGCGGCGCTGACCGATAAGCTCCGCCGTTTGCTGCGTCCAGCTATAGAAATCCACGTCGTGGGAAACAGCGGATGTTGCCACGTCCTGCTTCATTGGAGTCCCTTCACCTCAATTATCCCCCGTTCTATGAGTTAAGCGGCCGAGCCACCGAGTAGTAGTATCGACTCAATCTTCTCTCTGAACCTCGAGCAACCCGGATTTCGCGTTTTACTTGCGAATGCCCTTGTGATCCTGGCCGCCCTGATGAATGATCAAGTAACTTACCTTCTCCTTATCATCGGTGAAGAACTCAAGTTCGGCATCCACTACCTTGAAGAAGAACTTGGTCTGCGATTCCGGGTAGACGGGAAACTTTGGCTGATTCGTGGCCTGCGTCATCAATTGATCGCCTTCGAGCGTAAACGTGACGCTGAAGCCGGGAGCAACCTGGTAAGTCCCCACGTACCGCGCCAGTACCGCGGGATCCACTTTCACCTCGGTTCGTACCGGCGGTTTCCAATCCGGCCAGTCGTATGCCATCGCGATCGCGCTCATCACTTGTGCCGCCAGGCGCCCTCCACCCTGCGCATTTGTCATGACGGCTGCACCGTCGCCGTTGCCCTCATATCCGACAAACAGGCTTTCGTAACCCGCATTCGACCCGCCGTGAGAGAACCATCGATCAGCAGTCTCGCCGCCTATCTCGACGCCCAACCCCCACTGACCGAGCCCTGGAGTCAACATCTGCTGAGTCATCCCCTGTGACAACAGGTGATTCGCTTTGCCAGAAAGGGAATGCTGTACTTCGAGGATGTACCGGCACAGATCCGAGGGTGTGGTCCACAGACCCGCGGCAGCCAGCTCCGGATATGTATGTGGACTTCCCTCCACAGGGCTTCCGTTGAATTTGTAAGGCATCGCAGCATTGCTCAGCAGCTTTTGCGGAAGAGGTTGCTGATACGTGCTGTGGCTCATTCCAAGGGGGGCCAGCACAGTGTCCTTCAGAAACTTCTGGAAAGGCTCCTTAACCGCATCGATCACCATCTGCTGCATGATGATGTATCCGCCCCCGGAGTATCGCCAGTTCTTTCCCGGAACGTTATCGAGTCGGATCGGCGCCGTGTTAGCCGGCGCCTCTCCGTTCAGCACTTGAACTATTGTCGGAACCGGCGCTCCGGCAGCATATCCGGGAAACCCATGAACTGTAATCCCCGCGGTGTGTGTCAGTAGCTCTCGCAGCGTGACAGTGGCTCCCGGCGCGGCGGCACTCGGAGGAAGCTTCCACGTTGTGAGGCTCGCATTTATATTCGTATCCAATGAGAGCTTCCGCTCCTGGACCAGGTGAAGCGCACCCATCGCAGCCAGCGGTTTGCTGATCGAACCAGCCTGGAATAGAGTTTCGGCGTTGACTGGTTCTCCGCCAATCTGCCGGACGCCATAACCCTTGGCCCATTCAATTGTGCCGTTGTGAAGCACGGCAATGCTGACCCCGGGAACGTGCAACTCCGCCATTCGCTTGGAAAGGGATGCGCACGGGTTGGATTCGCCTTTGACGAGCACGGGCGGCGGAAGACACGGCTCGACGGCTTGAATGGATTGTTGCTCGACTTCTTTTGGCGAGTGGCCGCTTCGGATGGTGGTCTGCCCAACTCCAATTACCGGGCTCAGTGCCAGGAAAACTGCCGAAGCAATTAGCGCATATCTCTTCATAGCGCCCTCCGTACGAAGTGAAGTATATACGTTAGAAACGGCTCCACAGCCGCCCTCGACTCTTTGCCCCGCGCCCTGGCGCCTGGTCGCAGGGATCGCCAGTGCTCTATCAGAGGCCCGCGGATTGATTGGGTGGCTGCGGCTTGATCTCCGCCAGAACCTTGTTGATCGCTTTGATAACCGCAGCGGGATTTTCGAGCTGAATAAAATGCCAGGAATCCGGGACAAGCTGGTTCCGTCCGCGCGTGGATAGCGCAGCATAAGCGTCATGCCCGGACGCGAGCGCCCGGAAATACAGAGCCGCCTGCTCACGCACGTCGGCGGGCACATTCGGCGGCATCGGGTGTTGGCCTGCGGTCAGCACGATCAATGGCATGTCGCCGTACCGGCGCTGCGGATCGATCACCTCGCGCCCGCTAAGGGAACCATTTTCAATTGCTGAGGCCTGGGTGAGTAACCTCGCGGGATCGGCATTGAGTTGTGTAAGGCGCTCCGACAGGCGCGCCAAGGCGTCAGCTAGCGGCTGGGCCGTGCACTGGTCGAACCCTGGCGTGCCCGGTTTCAGCGCGCCGCTCCGAAGCCCGGCAGCGCACTGACGCAGCCGCTCCACATCCGCCATTGGCGCCGCGTCGCCGAACGACGCGAACTTCGGCGCGACGCGCTTCCTGACCGCATCTTGGTCGGGAATGGACGGATCCACCAAGACCATCCCAGCTACCGTCCTTCGATGTTGGTCGGCGAACCGGAGGGCGACGTACGCCCCGACGGAGTGCGCGACCATCACGTAGGGGCCATCGAGGTGCGCTCCCTTTAATGCCTCCTCGAGATCTTCGGTCTTGTGAATGACATCTTGCGGCTCAGGGCTGGGGCTGCTGAAGCCGAGTCCGGCGGGATCCCACGCGCAAACGCGCGTTCTGCGTGAAAGTGGACTCTGAATCCGGTACCAGACCTGCGACCAGCCTCCCATCCCGGCCGTCAGGACGACGGTCGGCGAGCCTTGCCCGAGGCAGACGAGATTGATCGTGCGCCCTCCCGCGATGGGGACCAGGCGCTGAGGGTTAAGATATGGAGCGATTTCCTCGGGAAGTTCGGCGTGAGGTGACGCTGCGCCCTGCGCGGCTGGTGCGGCCGGAACGACGATCAAGAGAATCAAACTGACGGCCGCAAGAACGCTATTCATGATGGGTCCAGTCTCCTGAACTGAAGTGAATAGCCTGCCCGATGATTTGGTTCGCGGCAATTCCGCTCCGACCGCAAGGCCTGGTCCAAGATTCACGAGCTTTAGGCTTTCCTCCCGTCAATACACTTGCGATCAACACGACACCCAAGACGGCGACAGCCAAAATCCGGGCTAAGTTCGGAGACCACGCAATCTCCGAATAAAGAGGCGCGCTCTTCGGCGCAGGAATTGAGAGATAGTGAATCTGTTGTTTTGCA
>CAVWUV010000014.1:0-223962 GCA_963758245.1 uncultured Acidobacteriaceae bacterium
CCCCGCGTCATCTCGCCCCAGAGATCCGGCGCGATACCGAAAAGCGTTTTTCGATATCAGGCATTAACTCGCAACCTAGTCCCGCCCCTTCGGGAACAGTGACGTAACCGTGCTCGACCTTGGGAACAGCGGTGACTACCTGGGGATACCAGCTCTTATAGAAGGCGCGAACCGATTCTTGTACCAGCGCATTGGTCGCATTGAGCGCCAGATGAGTGGATGCCGTAAACACAACCGGTCCCGTGCAATCGTGAGGCGCGACAGGGAGGTGCCAAGCCTCGGCCATTGCGGCGATCTTGCGCGCTTCGGACAAGCCGCCGCACCAGGCGATATCGAACATGACTATTCCAACAGCGTCGGTCTGGAGCAAGTCGCGGAATGCCCAGCGGCCGCCAAGCGTTTCTGAGGCGCAGACCGGCGCGGGCGAAGCCTCGGCATATCTCTTAAGGCTGGCGAGGCTGTCCATTCTGATCGGATCTTCGTGCCAGAAGGTGCCGAACGGCGCGAGCGCCTTGGCGATCTGCATGGCCGGCATGAGTTGCCAGAGAGAATGGAATTCGACCATGATGTCAATTTTGGCCCCCACCCGTTTTCTGATCTTCTCGAGTGGCCCGAGTGATTTCTTTAGGTCCTCTGCAGAAATGTATTGACCGTGAGTTTTTTCGGCCGCCAGATCGAAGGGCCAGATCTTCATGGCCGTGATGCCCTCGCAAAGAAGAGATTCCGCCAGATCATCTGCCCGAGTCAAGAAATCATTCAGATCATCGAACCCTGTAACGGGCTTCGCGCTCGCATGGTCCGCAATCCCCCAATTTCGGGTAGATTGCGTCTCCGCTTTTCTCATGTATGCATCGCCCGCGCAAGTATTGTAAGTGCGAATCCGGTCGCGTGTCCACCCGCCCAGCATCTGCACGATGGGTTTGCCCACGGATTTGCCGAAGAGATCCCACAAAGCGATATCGACTGCGGATGCGGCACGCGTCTCGACGCCGGTTGATCGGAAACCTAGATAGGCGATCAGATCGCGGGCGATTGCGTCTATCGCCAGGGCATCCCGTCCCATGATCTTCGGAGCAACATCGTCGTGAAGATAGGCCTCGACTGAGGTTGCGTTGAAGAAGGTTTCTCCCAGACCTATCAGGCCGTCATCGCTGTGGATCTGTACCCAGAGAAGCTGTGGAAACTCCGCAATGCGAATGGTCTCGAGTTTTGCAATCTTCACAGGCTGAGTAAGAAGTATACTAGCCGGTTTTCAATCCCAACGCCTGAAAATAGCCCGCATTCACGTGGCAGGACGCCAGCCGGACCTTGTCCAAAAGATCATCAAGCGCGTTTCGGGAATCCTCGAGCGATGGACGCGCGGCAATACGCTTCTCGGCATTACCCGTTCCTGCGGGCATTTTGGCTAACGCGATAATTTCGTCCCAATGCGCCGGTTTCGGAATGGACACCAAGCAGGATGTTTTCTCCATCTTCTTGTATGGCCAAAAACACCACCCGATGCCGTTCTTATCCAGAAGACTCGCGAACTGTTGGATCCATTGATCCGTGTTTTCGCCCGATTCGCCCAGCCAAATCGGCACATTGTAACGGTCGCGATAATCGACATACTCCTGAATAGCGTCTTGAACCGGCGGCATCCAGTACTTGTGAAATTCGTACACTAGATTCGAGTCGAACGGCGGACCGAATACTTTGAAGTTGGTGTCCCACTGCGCTGCCTCGAGGAAGATCGCATGATTGCCATCCACCTCTCTAATCGCTTTTGTAACGCGCCGATACAGGGGTTCTAGCCGGTCGTTATACTTGCGCAGTTGAGGGAAATGGGGGATGGGCTCGTTCACAAGATCGTAGCCGATGACGATTGGATCGTTCTTGTAGTGTTGGGCGATGCCTCTCCACACCTGGATCAGTAATTCCTGATCTTGCGCGCTCTCATACAGCCATGGGTATCCCCAACTATCGTCGATGTTCGCGCCGGTTTGACCGCCGGGCGCGCAGTGCATATCTAAGATCACCCAAACGCCGGCGCGCCGGCACCACTCGAGAGCGGGATCAAGAACCTGAAAGCCCTGAGTTTCGCCCGCAAGAAAGAATTTGTAATGCAGCGGAATCCGAACCGAGTTCAGCCCCGAGCGCCGAATGAACTGGATATCGCTTTCCGTGATGTAACGCTGCCGGTACTCCTTCCAAAACTCGGTCGCGGCACTCGGCCCGATCAATTCGTTGAAGAACGCTTCGATCTCTCGGGGAGACTGGGGTCCTCCTTCGAACAGAAACATATATCCTTCCGGCTCGAACCAGTTGCCCAGATTGATGCCGTGCAGCGTGAGTTTCTCCCCGGCCGGAGTGACGAGATCCTTTCCGTGGGCCTTGACGAAGCCCTTTGGAGTTTCCGCCTGCTGCGCGGAAACCAAAGCGGAACTTGCAATCGTTACTGCAGAACCTGCCAGAAACCGGCGCCGTGACCAAGTCATGGACTTAACTTACGCCCACGCCAGGTTAGTGATGGAATTCTCAGGCAGCGTTACTTCCGTTTCATTTCCGGAGATGCGCACTAGAACCTGCTTAGCCGGGCCGCGATTCGTGAGGATGGCGGCTTTCGTTCCATCAGGGTTCGTAAACGCCACGTGAAAAACCCCGTCGATGCTGCCGGATGATTCCATGCGGCGCGCTCCACGGCGCGCCCCCCGGGAGTAGTGCACCAATGCCCAATATTGACCGCTGCGGGTGATTTCTTTGGTTTTGGAGTGGATGGTGACAACGCCGCCGCAATCGAAAGGCCCTATATTCGGTTTTCCATTTTCATCAAGCGCTAAGTTCCACCCGATGATGCAACGCGACCAGTTTCGGAGAATCCCGGCGAAGGTCGTCCCCCACTGTGTCCAGTCGGTCTGATAATCGGGCGAGTTAAAGCTTGGGCCGCCTTCTGTCCAGTACATGTGCTTTTCGGGGTGCGCCTGATGGACGCGCGTCATTGCGGACGGCTCGCCGAGATAGCCGTGCCACGCGACTCCATCGACATACCGGTTGACGGCAGGATCATCCAGCTCGCAAATGGCGCGGCCCCACAGATTGTAGTTATGATCGATGATCCAGATTTTCGTGGCGATCTTATTATCCGCGAATTGGGGTCCCAGATGCTCAGAAACAAAACCCGCCTCATATTCCTGGCCCCAGAGAGAGGCCGGCATCCGGCTGTCCTGCTCGGTATCGACTTCGTTCTGTATAGTGACTGCGTTTACCTCGACGCCTGCACTCTTGTAAGCCTGGAGGAACTTGATGAAGTACTTCGCGTATTCAGGAAAATGCTTCTTTTCCATCAAGCCTCCGAGCATGGACCCGTTGACCTTCATCCAGGCCGGAGGACTCCAGGGCGATGCGAGCAAGAACAGGTTCGGATTCACGCCGCGAGCCAATTTGAGCGTCGGGATTATGTACTCCCGATCGTGATCCATGGAGAACCGGCTCAGTTCGGGATCGGGACCGCCCTCATCGAAGCTGTACACCTTTGTCGCATAATCGCTTGATCCAATGCAGATGCGGCAAACGCTCAGGCCCATCTGCGACGGATCAAAAAGCTCGTGGAACAACTCGTCGCGTGCGGCGGCCGAAAGCTGGTTAAACATATAACAGGCAGCGTCCGTGAATGCCGCTCCGAAGCCCAGGATGTCCTGAAAGGTGGTGCCTGGATCAATCGTAATTGAGCCGACTGAAGATTCTCCTGCGCGCTTCCACGCCAGAGACGGCGCTGGGGCAAACCTTCTCGTTCCTGCGGTGACATGAACCTTGATCTCACCGGAAGCGGGCGTATCTGTAGCCCGAGCCAGGGGCGTTCGGAAGAGAGCTAATCCTCCGGCTGAACTAAGTTTGATAACGTTGCGGCGGGTATATAGATTCATCGAAGTTTGTTGGAACGCACTGCCTACTGTAACGCGACTACGCTGCCGAGCAAGAACTTCTGTGGAGATCGCTTGGGGTGTTATACGGAGCACTACGGCGCGTTATACGTTGAGGCTCCTCCAAGAGTTCACACGTGATAATATGCGGACCAATGGGGTCTGTAGGCAACACTCCGGGTGCGAGTGCAGGCCTGGCGGGCGGTTGGTCCGACCTGCCGAGGACTGAAGTCTTAGCTGAACTCGATAAGATCCTCAAAAGTCACCAGTTTCACACCAGCAGAAAGTGCAGCCGTTTTCTTCGGCATATCGTTGAGGCGGCTGTGGATGGCCGTTTCGATTGCCTGAAAGAACGGACGCTCGGGGTCGACGTCTTCGATCGGGAACCCCATTACGATACCAATCAGGATCCTATCGTGCGGGGTACCGCTGGAGAGGTCCGGAAACGGCTCGCTCAGTATTATCTGGAAGCGGGAAACGGTGAGCTTCGATTTAGCCTGCCACCCGGATCGTATGTGCCGGAGGCTCATTATATTGCGCCTGAGCGGTTGAACATAATCGAGCCTCAGCTACCGCGCGTGAGCGAGGCCGCGCAACAGCATACTAAACACCCTTATGGTTTAGCGATTGTAGCGGCTTCGGTTCTGATTTGTGCCGTTCTGGCAAGCATCTTATGGATGCTCTTCCGCCCCACGCCCCTCGATCGGTTTTGGGCACCCGTCTTAACGGGTAAGACCGTACTGGTGTGCATGGGCCAGCCGCAATTCTACACGTTCCACCCGGACACGGCGGATGTTCTGAACTCCTGGTTTGCAAGCGGACAAGACGGGCGCCAGCGACCCGCGATTAGTTCCGTGCCGCTGAGCGAAATCGTACCCATGTGGGACAAATCCGTGGCGCTGGCCGACGCACAAGCATTCTCGCGGCTCGCAAACCTCTTTGCGCGAGAACGCAAGCAAGTGGACCTGCGCGGCGAGAGGTCCGTGTCTCTCGCGGATTTGCGCGGGAAACCGTCTGTCTTTATCGGCGCTTTCGATAATAATTGGACCCTAAACCTGACCGGCGAACTTCGTTTCTATTTCGATGCTGACGAGCTGATGCATAGCCAGAGCATTCGCGACCGGCAGCGGCCAACCTCGACAGATTGGAAGTTAGTGGACGCCTGGCCTCCTGGAAAGGATATTAATAAGGATTACGCCTTGGTGACCCGGGTTGTGAATCGTACAACGGAACAAACTGTTGTGATTCTGGGCGGAATCTCACAATATGGCACCCAAGCGGCGGCCGAGTTCGTCACGAACCCAACTTACTTTGCGAGAGCGCTAACACACGCTCCGAACGATTGGTATCGGAAGAATGCCCAAGTCGTGCTTTCAACTCGAGTGCTCTCTGGGGTGAGTGGGCCGCCTACAGTGGTTGCAACTTATTTCTGGTAACCGTAGAGTTCCGTAAAGTACCTCCGGATTGCGATGTTTCGCGTGTTACATTCGTACTCAAACAAGGTTTCCAGGGTTTTTCAGTTAAGAGGTGTTTATCTTATGCGTTCGCGAATAATTCTCCCATTGTTACCATTTGTCCTGATTTGCGCGTCCGGATCCGCATTTGCCCAGAACACGAACTCGGGTGAGATCCGTGGCGTGGTCACCGACCCCTCCGGCGCCGTGGTTCCGGCGGTGAGCGTGACAGTTCTGGACGTCGATACCGGCGTGGCGAAAGACCTGACGACAAACGACGCCGGTCTTTACGACGCGGTCTCCATTCTGCCGGGACATTATCAAATCACGTTCACCAAGGCTGGCTTCGAAAAATTGGTCCGCAGCGGAATCGATTTGACCGTAGGATTAACCACGGTAGACGCGCAACTAACAGTTGGAGCAGCTCAGCAGGAGGTAAGCGTGAGCGCTGAGGCCGCCCTCCTCCAAACGGAGAACGCGGAGCAATCGACCACTCTCGAAGCGCAAACCATGCAGCAATTGCCAAACGTGAACCAGAGCTGGGCGAATTTTACCAAGCTTTTGCCGGGCGCCGCCGGTTCAGGAGAAGGTGTTGCCGTGAACGGAAACCTGCCTTATTTCAATAACTTTCTGGCTGACGGCGCGAACGTCATGCTGCCGCACAGCGCGAACTTCGACCCAATGGTTTTCGAAGACGTAGCCGAGGTTCAGATGAATACCTCAACCTTCTCGGCTGAGTACGGAGTGGGAGGCGCCGTTTTCAATCAGATCAGCAAAGGGGGGACCAACGAATGGCACGGTTCCGCGTACGAGTATTTCCAGAACGATGCGTTGAACGCCAGAAACTTCTTCTCGGCGACGGTCCCGTTTGAGCGCTTCGACAATTTCGGGGGCAGCGTCGGTGGGCCGATTCTCAGGAACAAGTTTTTCTTCTTCTTCAACATAGACAAAACCGTCAATAACTCGTCGGGCGTCTATACCGACACTTTCCCAACCGCTGCAATGCGGGCCGGGAACTTTTCGGATCTCAGCGAGTTTCCGATCATCTACGAACCGAACACACTGGGGCAAGGACCTAACGGAGGGCGCATTCCGTTCCCCAATAACACGATTCCAACGAGCATGATGGACCCGTTAGCTCTAAAATTCCAGTCGCTGTTCCCGGCACCTAATCAACCAGGCTATTCAAACAACTGGGTGAGTACGCTGGAATCGCCGAATCCATTTTTGAAATGGTTCGGGAGACTGGATTACAACGTCTCGGACAAGAACCGGATCACATTCTCGATCACACAAAGCAATAACCCGGCATTCTATCCGTCGCCGGTACCGATCAGTAGCCAATCCGGCGACGTGGATAGATACAATGCCCAGATCTCCGACGTGTACACGCTCAGCGCGAACACCGTAAACGAGTTCCGGTTCGGCTTTACCCGTCAGGGTAACTGGTTCGAACCCTCGAGTCTGAACAAGAACTACCCTGCAAATCTGGGCTGGAACTATCCCGTGGCCAATTTGCCTCCGAGCCTCCAGTTTTACGGAAACCCCGGCACCACCTGGATCGGTCCTGCTACAAACGCGATCTATATTGAAAACTCCTTCGATACGTCCGATGTCCTGACGCTGATCCGAGGCAGGCATATCCTCAAGTTCGGCGGAGAGTTGTTGGCTTATCAAGACAACTCAACGCCGTGGGGGAACATCAATGCCGGTACTTTTCTTTTTAGCGGCGCATTCACTCAGCAGGCGCCCAGCGGCAGTGGAGGGCTGGGGTACGCGGACTTTCTGCTGGGCGAGGTAGCAAACTGGAGCGCGAGCAACACGCCGATTGTAGGCTTCCGCGAGAAAGTTCCGCAGTTCTTCGTCCAGGACGACTGGAAGGTCACGCCCAACCTGACGGTGAATCTTGGCGTGCGCTATCAGATCCAGCAAGGATGGCATGAGGCCCACAATCGCATTGGCGATTTCGACCCGACTCTCATCAACCCGGCAACCAATACTCCCGGGGCGATGTGGTTCGGAGGGCAGGATGGGCGAACGAACCTCGAGAATACAATCTGGGACATCTTCATGCCGCGGGTTGGGTTCGCATGGTCTCCCAAGAACAACTGGGTTTTCCGCGGAGGCTTCGGTATTTACGACGGCCCCTGGAGTCTTGATACTTATTCAGGCGGCGCTGAGGGTTTGGGCACTGGCAGTCACGGCAATTTGACTTCTACAGATCAGGTCAACCCGGTCTTCCTGCTTTCTCAGGCCACGTACGCCAACCTCGGCTACATTGTTGGCCCGAACACCTCACCGGCTTCCTTCAACGGACAGAGCCCGCCGTATTATCCGCGAAATACTCCGATCTTGAAACAGTATCAGTGGTCATTCAGTATTGAGCACCAGTTCGGCCCAGGGATGATGGCACAAGCGGCTTACGTTGGCAACCATGGGGCTAATTTGCCATTTCCATACGATCCGAACCAGGTACCCCCAAATCTGCTTTTGCAGAGCGTCGCAAACCCCTCTAACGCACAGAATCTGCGTCCGTTCCCGCAGTTCAGTAGCATCGGTGGAGACTCCTATAACGGCATCTCGAACTATGACGCTCTGCAATTGTCGCTGCAGAAGCGTTTGAGCCACGGTGTTCAGTTCAACGTCAACTACACCTGGTCGAAGATGCTGGATGACCAGGATTCGTCGGGTTGGGGCAGCCGCGACGGTGGACAGCTCTACCAAGACGCGTACAATCCGAGGCTGAATTACGGGCTCTCGAATTTCGACATACCGCAGATGTTCAAAGGCGACCTGATCTACGATCTCCCCTTTGGAAAAGGAAGAGCATTTCTGAACAGCAATTGGTTGGTCGATGCCATTCTTGGCGGATGGCAGCTTGGAACGACTTTCGTGATGGAATCCGGGACGCCGTTCACAGCTACCATTGGCGCTACCAGCCAATTCGGAACGCTCTCGGGCGGAACTCCATTCCCGGATTTGATTGGCAATCCCTATGTGTCGAATCCGTCAGTGGGGAATTGGTTTAACACCTGCACGGTGTTATTGGACGGAACAAACTTTCCGTCCGGCTGCACCAATCCGGCCTGGGCAGTTCCTGCGCCGGGGCATTTCGGCACCGAGGGCCGCAACATACTACGCGGGCCTGGAATTGAAGACGTCGATTTCTCTCTTGGCAAGAATTTCAAGTTCCCGCTGCCCCACGAGACAGGAAACCTTCAGATCCGCTTCGATGCTCTGAATGGTCTGAATCACCCGAATTTCGACCTCCCAAATGCGAGCGTCGGTAACAGCGGCGCCGGGGTCATAACCGGCACTACGGGCAACTACAACACGACCAACAACAGCTATGGGCCGCGTGTTATCCAACTGGGTGCTAGAATCTCGTTCTAAGCGACCCCGAAAAGGGCCTACGCGAGCGGCAATCAAGCTGTCCAGCAGGCCTTTTGTTTTAGAGAAGGTGAAAGTATGCAAGTCCGCATGGTTCCAGTATTGAAAACGATGACCGCGCGCTTGATCGCAATTGGCGCTTTGCTCTGTTGGAATGTGATTTCAGGCAGCGCTCAGACCACGTGGGATCTGGTGTGGTCGGACGAGTTCAACGGCAAAGCCGGTTCTGCGCCCGATTCGTCTAAATGGAGATACGATACCGGAGGTGGCGGGTGGGGCAACAACGAAGAAGAGGTGTATTGCGCGGCCGGTTCTAACACCGCGCCGTGCAGCACAGCCGCGCCCAATTCCTATCTCGATGGAAATGGCAATCTGATCATTCAGGCTGTAAATTTAAGCGGCACGTGGACCTCGGCCCGCATGAACACGTACCAGATCGAACCTTTCCAATACGGCCGCATAGAAGCCCGAATGAAGCTGCCCATCGGAGCCGGCATCTGGCCGGCTTTCTGGCTGCTCGGGGCGAACTTCAACACCGCGGTCTGGCCGCTGTGCGGCGAAATGGACATTATGGAGTGGGTGCCCCAATACGGTCCGTCCAAGACTTCGTCCACAATTCATGGACCATTCTCTGACGGCGACGGCGTAGGATCGTCATTCACCTTTCCCAATGGGGGCCGGGTCGATGACGCGGGCTACCACACTTATGGAGTGGTCTGGTCTCCCAATGAGGCGCAGTTCTACCGGGACGACCCGAACACGCCTTACTTCACCATCACCAATAGCACCGACATTCCTGGTGATTGGGTCTTCAACCATCCGTTTTTCATCATCATGAACCTGGCTATCGGGGGCTATTTCCCGGGTTATTCGAATAACACGACGCCAAACCCCGCGGTGATGACGGTGGACTATGTTCGCGTGTACCGGGGATCGAATAATCTGGTTAGCGGCCCGGTATCCATCAATGCCGGCGGCGCTTCGGAAGGCAGTTTCTTTGCGGATACCAACTTCTCCGGCGGCAGTGTCACTTCTACTAGCGCCGCGATTAACACTTCGCTGATCCCCGCGCCAGTGCCGCCTCAGGCGGTGTATCAGACCGCTCGTGAAGGTGCGTCGAAATACACCATTACCGGACTGGTCCCAGACGCCACTTACAACGTAACGCTGCATTTTGCCGAAACGCAATGGAGCGGGCCGGGAGAGCGCCGGTTCAATGTCAGTATCAACAATAAACCGGTACTTACTAACTTCGATATCTTTGCGAGTGCAGGCGCTAAGAACAAGGCAATCGAAGAAAACTTCACTGCATCTGCGGATCCGTTGAGCGGCGGAATCGTGATCAGCCTGACCGCGGGTTCAAACGGTGAACCGACCATCAGCGGCATCGTAGTCGCTCAGACATCGGACAACGAAAGCACCAGCGGACGCGTGTCTATCGACGCAGGCGCGGGTGTTGTCGGCAACTTCATTGCCGATACAGATTACTCGGGCGGGAACATTTCCACTACATTCTCCGCTATCGATACATCGCTCGTCTCTTCTCCTGTCCCACCTCAAGCGGTGTTCCAGAGCGAGCGCTGGGCCCCCAGTACGTACACGATTGGCGGTTTCGTCCCTGGGAGCACTCATACGGTTACACTGTATTTTGCTGAGATCTATTGGAGCGCGCCGGGGCAGCGGCAGTTTAATGTGGCGATTAATGGCACAGAGGTCTTGAAGAACTTCGATATTGTCGCCGCTACCGGGGCAAAAGATCGCGCAATCCAGAAACAGTTCCCCGCGACGGCGAATACCAAGGGTCAGATCGTCATTCAATTTACCGTTGGCGCAGCCGACCAGCCGAAGGTCAGCGGCATCTCCGTAGATTGATGACGCGTAGGTGAGAAGACGTGAAAAAAACGATTTGCAAAACTTTGATGATTTTCGCCGGCGCGGCTTTCGGGCTATCCGCGGGAACGATCACTTTCGATCAGATTGCAGTAACTAACAACGATATCCAGTCCGGCACGATCACCACGCAGGGATTTGATTTCACCTCGTCCAGTTTTCATACCATCAATAATCCAGCGGGGTGTGCCGGCGGATGCGTGGACGATGGTAGCCAGTATCTCGCGGTCGCAGGTCCGAGCGTGGACTCGCCAGTTACGATCACGACCGCAGGTGGCCAAGCTTTCTCACTGACCTCTCTTGACGGCGGTAAGCTGTTTCTCACACCAGGCGGTTTGACCGGGCTTCCGAATGCCGACACGTTGGATCTTATGGGAGCTATTAAGGGCGGCGGAACGGTTTCGGCTTCTTTGACCCTTCCCGCTGAAGGAACGTTCAAGCTCTTCTCTTTAAGCGGGTTTACGGATTTAACTTCAGTCGTGATATGGGGAACGGGCGGCGGCAGCACGGACGCGAGTTGGGCAGTGGACAACTTAGCTGCGACTGCGATCCCTGAACCATCTACGCTTCTGCTACTGACCTTTGCTGCTCTGGTGTTGCTTGCAGGCTGCCGCTTAAGGCCTAGCCGCAGCTCGAGGCGCTTCCTTTCCATGTGACACTGGACGAATGATCCGCAGGTTGATCATTCTCCTCTTCGTTGGTCTTTTGCCGCCCACTTCGCTTTTTGCTCAAGGAACCGAAGATAAGCGGCAGCAGATTGAAGCTCATTCGCGGCAAGCCCAGCAGTACCTCCAAAGTAAAAGGCCGGACTTGGCTATAGGTGAATTCAAAGGCATCCTGGCGATTGATCCCGGCAATCTGGATGCGCAAGCGAATGTTGGCGTACTGGAGTACTTCGAAGGCCAATACGCGAAGGCCGCTCCCGATCTCCGCTTGGCGCTTCAGATCAATCCCAGTCTATGGAAACTTCAGGCCTTGCTGGGAATGAGCGAAAAGCGCATTGGCGAGAATGGCAAAGCGCAGTCCGATTTAGAGAAGGCTTTCCCGCATCTTGAGGAGCAGA
Organism: uncultured Acidobacteriaceae bacterium; assembly: GCA_963758245.1. Lineage (GTDB taxonomy): Bacteria > Acidobacteriota > Terriglobia > Bryobacterales > Bryobacteraceae > Bog-105. The sequence goes on from CAVWUV010000014.1 coordinate 11,697, forward strand.
AGCTTCGCGTGCAGGCCGGGTTGGAGCTGATCGAAGTCGATTACAGGTTGAGCGATCTCGGTAAGGCGGCGGAAGTTGTGAATGTGCTTCGACAGCTTGAACCTACCGACGTCGATATTTTGTACACTGCACATCGGATCTACTCGGAACTGTCGGATGAAACGATGCTGAGTTTAGCCATGACTGCGCCCGATTCGGCGCGCATGCACCAGCTCATGGCCCATGAACTGGCACGACAAGCGAAAGATGAAGCGGCAATCGCAAACTATCGCATAGCCTTGAAAATCGATCCGCAACGAGCGGACATCCACTACGAACTCGCCGAGATGCTGAACACTCAGTCCTCTCCCGCTGCACAGGCCGAAGCGGAGAAAGAGTACAAAGCTGCACTGGCCGGCAATCCGTTTGATGAGAAGTCGGAATCGAGATTGGGTGACATCGCTTTACGCCGTTCAGATTTGAAGAGCGCTCTCGCGTACTATTCGCGTGCACTGGAGATGGAGCCCAATGATGCCGATGCCAATCTGGGAATGGCGAAGGTGCTGATGGCTATGCATGAGCCGCAAAAGGCAGAGCCTCACCTGGAGCATGCCGCTCAACTCGAGCCGTTCACTCCAGCTACGCATTATCGTCTTGGGGTGCTCTATCGGGAGCTCGGACGTAGAGAAGATTCTCAGCGTGAGCTGGCTCAATTCGAGAAGCTCAAGAAGATGAAGAGCCGCCTGAGCGATCTCTACCAGCAGATGCGTTTGCAACCCGGGAAACAGGACGAATCCGACTCAGAGCTCCCGAACTGATGTTTCGCGCGATATTTGGGCTAGTTGCCGCCTTTGCGCTTTTCGCGCAAGAGCACAGGCAAGACGCAGTAGCGCGGGCCAACCTTGGCGTGAGCCTTTCCCAGAAATCTGATTACAGCGGAGCTATCAAGGCTTATAAGCAGGCGATCGCGATAGACCCTGATTTACCCGGAATTTACTTGGATCTGGGTCTTGCGTACTTCAAATCGGGGGGGTTTCGGGAAGCCCTCGCCGCGTTCCAAAAGGAGGAAGCACGCGCCGCGAGCGATCGAACCAAGATACTCATTGCGATGACGTATTTCGGCTTGGGGGAATACAAAACAGCTGCCACGGTCCTTCAGCCGATCTCCGCGGCGCAGCCGGGAAACAAGGAAATTCTTTACTTACTGGCAAAGTGTTACTTGTGGTCGGGCCAGTATGATAAGTCGAAAGACATTTTCCGCGAATTGTTAGATCGCGATCCGAATTCGGCGCCCGTTCACATGCTGCTTGGGGAAGCCTATGACGCCGATGATCGTACGCCGGAAGCAATCGCCGAGTTTCAATCGGCCATCAATGCAGACCCGAAACAATTACAAGCACACTTCGGTTTGGGGTACCTGTTCTGGAAACAGAAGCGCTACTCCGAGGCCGAAGCGCAGTTTCGCGACGAACTCAAGCAAGCCCCGGACGACCCGAAAGCGCTGGCCTTTCTCGCGGACATACTTCTGAAAGACGGGAAGATCCAGGAAGCGGAAGCGGATCTAAAGCGAGCCATCCAGGGCGACGACAAGCTAGCTATCGCCCATGTCGACCTCGGGACCATTTACTCCGAACAAAAGAACCCGAGCACGGCCATCGAGCAGTTCCAGGCGGCCATCAAGAATGATCCGACCCGCTATGATGCGCACTACAAACTGGCGCGGCTGTACCGCGAACTTGGGCGCACGGAGCAGGCGAACGCGGAGTTCGCGACCGTAGCAAAATTGCACGAACAGCAAAAAGCAAGGCCGCTGATGAAGATCAGCGGCCCGCAGTAGTACAGCGACTCCGTTCGCGAATAGCTCAGAAGTGCAGCTTCGCGGCGATCTGCAATACGCGCGGATCCCAGACGCTGGTAACGTGGCCGAATGTGCCGTTGGAGAACGTCGTATCCACGTTATTGAACTGGGTGTGGTTGAACGTGTTAAACGATTCGAACCGCAGCTCGAAGTCACGCTGCCCGGATTCGCTGAACGCGAAACGCTTGAAGAGCGAGACGTCCCAGTTGTCTCGCCCGGGGCCGCGCAGAAGCCCCTTGCCGGCATCGCCCCAGGTGCCCGGCGCCGGGGCAGCGAAGGCTGAGGTATTGAACCATTGGAGAATTTGGCCGGGATAACTGAGACCGCCGACTACATCCGGCCGGTTCGTTGCTCCGGGAATACCGTTGCTGCCGTAAGTGCCGCCGAGGAAGACACTAAGGGCTAGCCCGCTCTCCATCGTACCGATGGCCGAAATTTGCCAGCCGCCGAGTGCGGACTTGACGAAAAGGTTGCTCGAGTTCCGGAAGAGCGGTAAGTCGTAGATGAAATTCACAACCAGGATTTGATTGCGGTCGAGGCCGCTCGGACCGAAGTCGTAGTTCCGGTTGTACGGATTCGAAACACCGGCCAAGTCACCCACGCCCCCGTTTCCCGATGCGGGATCGATGGCACGTGACCAAGTGTAGGCCGCCTGCAGCGTCAAATCCTTTCGGATTTGAGAATTCAGGGATACTTGCAGGCCGTTGTAGTACGAATTTTCGGCGTCTTCAGACATGTTGATCTCGCCAAATCCGCGGTAAGGCACGACGGAGTTGTACTGCGTGTGTCCCTGCGCGATGCTGGCGAGCAAAGCCGGGCTGTCGAGCGGAAGATTGATGTTCCGGTAATCGTTCTGATGCCGATTTTGATTTCCGACGTATTCGACGGACAGAACAGTCGACGCCGAAAGCTGCTGCTGAATGCCCATGCTGTACTGGTAGCTCGCGGGATTTTTGTAATCGCTGTATACCATTCCAGTAATGCCCGGCGCCGTTATCGGGGCCGCTGCAGCTGTGCCGGTCGCAACGGTAACCGTCGGGTTGGAAAGCAGAACGTTGCTGAGTGTGGAAGTGAGAGTGAACGGCACGTTCGGGCCAGCGTTATAAACGTCGTTGCCCTGAATGCGCTCATACATGATGCCGAAGCCGCCACGTAGGACCGTCTTGGCGCTGCCGGTCAGATCATAGGCAAAGCCGAGCCGCGGGGCAAACAGTGCCCAATCGTTCTGCACCAAGCCTCGCGGGATACCGTTCTGTCCCGCTATAGCGATTCCGTTCAGGTACAACGGATACCCCGCAAGGATCTTATTGGGGCTGCTCCCGAGCCCTGGGCTGTCCGGCGCAATGGTGCCGTTCGGGAGGATAATCGCAGCGTTCGCCGGGTTGTAAAGATTCGGGTAGAAGTTAGACTGCCGATTGTTTACCTCATAAGTGTGAGGAATGCCATCCCAACGCAGGCCTAAATTGAGAGTTAATCTTGGGGTTACCTTCCATGTGTCCTGCACATACGCGGCGTAAGACTTGCTAGGCCAATGGCCGGCGTCTTGAATTGCCAGTTCGGAGTAGCTGTTTGCGTACCCCAGTAGGAAGTCTGCGAAGCCGTTGCCGGTATAGGTGCCGTTGAAATTAAAGTTGCCTTGAGTGTTCCCGAAGAGGTCCTGAATCTTGGTGTAAAGCATCCAGCTCGCGCCGAATTTCAGTTGATGATTGCCTTTCGTCCAGGACAGGTCGTCGCGAACCTGATAATCGTCCGCCTTGTTATGCCAGGGCCAGCTTCCGATATCGTAGTAGGCACTCTCGCCGCCGCTCAATCCGATACTCGGGATGCGATTCAGATTATTGCCAGGAAACAGTTCCGGAACACTGAAGCCGCTCGGCCGCGTAATTGTACCCTGCGGCACGATGCTGATCCGGTTCCCGTTGTAGTTGAAAGCCGTCTCGTTCAAAAGGGTCGGGCTGATCGAATACGTTGCGTGAACAACGCCGCTGTAAGACGGATTGCCGAATACATCGCGACTGGTCGGCAGATTGTCGGAGTTCCACTGCGAGGGTGAATAGGTCTGGCTGATTGCTTCGTCCACCCAGTGACCAAAGATCCAGAACTTATCCGTAAAGTGATGGTCGACTCGGATGATCTCCTCGCGGACGTCCGTGGGAGCGTTGGCTCCGCCAACAAAGTTGCCGGTTGTGACTCCAGCCGCCGTCTGAAGAATGGAAGGGGCCGGGAAGATACCGGCGTTCAGAAGCGCTTGTGCATTGGTGTCCAACAGCGAGGCCGGAATCGTATTGTTCGGGAATCCGACGTATGGATTCGCTCCTGTACAAGAACTGAGCGCTACTCCGGCGGCCGCGAATTTTGCTGCGATCGTCGGCGCAACCTGATTGGCGCAAGGCGTGTGCAACTTCGTCACATCGGTTATGCTGGAACCGAAGTTTCCACCATACTGGCTGGTCAGCGGGACCTGCTGGTTGATCGAGCCGCCTTGCACGATCTTGCGCCACTCCTGGTTGTAGAAGAAGAACGTTTTCTCACGGCTCCGGTTGTAAACCTTTGGAATGAACGCCGGGCCGCCAATATTGAAGCCGTATATGTTTTGGCGAAGCTCCGGAGCCGGCTTGCCGGCCTGGTTTAAGAAGAAGTTATTGGCGTCCATGGCGTCGTTGCGGAAGAATTCCCACAGCTCGCCGTGGAAATCCTTGGTTCCGCTCTTGAATACCATCGTCATGGTCGCGCCTGAGGCTAGGCCGAATTCTGCACTGTAATTCGACGTCAAGGCCCTGAATTCTCCGATGGCGTCGATCGAGGGCATGACGCTGATGTTGCCGGAACCGCCGCGGTCGAGATCCTCGCCGCCATCGATCATGTAAAGGTTGTGAGACGTGCGGAGCCCATTGAAGCTCACGGTGGAGTTACCGCCCACCGGCGTTGGGCTCTGAAAATCGCTCATGTTGCTCGATGCGCCAGGAACCAAGGCCGTGAGCGCATAAAGACTGCGGCCATTGGTCGCGAGCTGCGTCACTTGCTGTCCCGTGATCACATCGCTGACTTCCCCGGATTCGGTTTGCACCTGAACAGCGTCTGCCTCAACGACCACGCTTTCCGTTGTGCTGCCGACTTCCAGCTTGACGTCCACGGTGCGCCGGTCTCCAACGTTTAGTGGAACATTAGTCTGCTCAAACTTCTTAAATCCTTTCACTTCGGCGGTAACCGTGTAATGGCCGACGGGCAAGCCAGCCGCAGTGTATTCACCGCTTGCATTACTTGCCACACGCGTGACAGTGTTCGTATCGACATCGTTGATCACAATATCTGCATTGGGAACTGCCGCGCCGGACGCGTCCGTCACGGTACCTACGATTGTGCCTCCTGCGCCTACCTGGGCTGAGGCCAGGAAAGAGCAAGCGAGCAGGAGCAAGCAAATTGCCAGAAGCCGCGCGGCTTTTGAACGGTGCATACGGGTTACCTCTCAAATCTGAAATGTAGCTGGGCCGGACACGTAGGCAAATCGCGCCTCGATTGCATCAGACGCGGTTCTCGCACCAACCCTTAAAGCTTTTCAGATATTATGACCGCTGTTTCTCCGGCGCGCTAGGTTACTACGGTTAAGCCTGCGCCCTTCATAGCTCTCAAGTCGAGTATTTTCTTCCACGTACCGGCCCTGCGTTTAACGTGTTTAACATTACTTCGCCCGTAGGAGTTCTGATATACTGCTGTCTGCCCATGGCTTCCATGAACGAGGTCTCGGTAGCGCTATCCGCACAAGCGCGGCGCGCGGCACTGGAAGCCTTAGTTAAATCGCGTACATTTTCAAGGAATCCCCGGCTGACCGCTTTATTGCGGTATTTATGCGTTAGATCTTTCCGCGGCCAGACGACTTCGATTAAGGAATACGATATTGCCACTGACGTATTCGGGCGTCCCGCCGATTTCGACCAAACCACGGATGCTATCGTCCGGGTCGAGATGCACCGGCTCCGAAAGAAGCTCAAGGAATTCTACAGCGACGAAGGCGCGGATCAGCAGGTTGAAATCGTTATTCACAGCGGCAACTATCTCCCGGAATTCATCACCCGCGAAAGGACTGAAGCGAAACCCGGTCCAGAAGAGCAGTCACCCGGTGCCGAGCCGATTCTCGCGCCTTCGGCCAAGGGTCCGGTCCAGATCTCGCGCCGATTTATTTGGGTGGTCTCAGCAGCCCTAATAGTGCTCGCCGCAGCCGGTATCTCCATTCTTTCCCGGCGGAACATTGTCACAGGCGTGGCACAACTTCCCCGTCAGCAAGTTGATCGTCCAGGCGCTGCGCTGCCGGTGGGAGAGGGATATCGCATTCTCTGCGGCTCTTCCAAAGCAGGCTATCGGGACCGGGAGGGAAACGTATGGGGAGCAGACGCTTTCTTTTCCGGCGGAAACGCCGTGGATCTGCCATTGCAGCCTATTTATCGCACCCGGGATGCATTTCTATTCCGCAGCATGCGTTCGGGAGAATTCTCGTACAAAATCCCGCTCGAGCCGGGCGCGTACGAGCTCCGTCTGTATTTTGTTGACACCTCCTACAGGCCTGGAACGGCAATGGAAGGAGGAGAAAACGTTCGTGTCTTTAATGTCCTGATCAACGGTGTTCCTGCGTTGCGTAATTTCGACATCATTGCTGACGCAGGGCCGACGACAGCGGATTTAAGAGTTTTTAAGGACATTCGTCCCGCCAACGATGGCTATCTTCATCTGAGATTCTCGAACGTGAGCGGTGTGCCGGTGATCAATGCCATCCAAATCACTCCGGGCATTCCGCACCACCTTCGCCCCATTCGAATGATCACTCAGGACAACACATTAACGGACCGGAATGGCGTGAGCTGGTATCCGGACACCTATTTCCTGGGCGGAAGGACAATCCCACGCTCCGGAGAGGTAATCGGGGCGGACGACCCCCAGATTTATGAGCGCGAACGGTACGGAAGATTTTCCTATGCGATTCCGGTCGCGACCGGTCAATATGCAGTGGCCCTGCATTTTGCGGAAACATATTGGGGACCGAACGGAGAAGGCGGAGGCGGAGCAGGCAGCCGCATCTTCGACGTATATTGCAACGGCATGACCTTGCTGCGCAACTTTGACATGTTCGCGGAAGCCGGCTCACATCGCGAGTTAGTCAAGACGTTCCACAACCTGCAGCCTAATGCGCAAGGCAACCTGTTACTTTCTTTCGTCCCCGTTAAAAATTACGCGAATGTCTCTGCCATAGAAGTGACAGACGAGACACCTTAGGCGAAACGGCACGTCTCCGTTTAAGCGTTTCCAGAGTCCAACGACAGGAGGATGCTATGGCTGACGATAAAAAATGTGCTCATCCCTCTTGTAACTGCCGGGCGAAAGAGGGTAGTGATTATTGCAGCACGTATTGCGAGGGTGCAGGGAAGATGACTGAAATTCAATGTAATTGCGGGCATCCCGGCTGTTCGAGTACTGCCAAGGTCTGAGACACACCGGTCAGTGTTTGGGCACGCTTGCCTGGTAACTGGCCCAACTCGCCTTTGCGGCGCTCGCGAAGCTCCCGAGCTGTGAATAGTTATCGGAAAATGTTGTATACATGAGGCCCACCACGCCGGGAATACCGGCAGCGTGGGCCAACTCTTCTCGAGCCGCCGACGCGCCATCGCCATTGTCATAGAATCCAGCGATGATCTGCGAATGTGAGACCGGCTGTCGCGAGTCCAAGCCCGAAAACCATGTCAGCGAATCTTTTAGCTTTTGCAGGTTCCAGTTCAAGATGGTTACATTAGCAGGCAAACCTTTCCAGGAATCCGCGAGATCGCCTTCCACGAAAAAATAGTTCTTCACAGCGTTGTGATACGGATCAAACATGTCGCTCCAAAAATACAGCGGCGCGCCCGGCGCGATGGATCGGTAGAGTGCAATGGATTGACCCACGCTCCAGGCGAGTAATTGCCCAGCAGTCATATTCTTGGCCCTGCAGCTCGCGCACGAATTCATCTGGCGCATCTCGTCGTATCCAACCAGAATCCCACCAGTTGCCGGCAATACTTTCTTGATTGAGCGCGCATTCGAATCCAGCCATTTCAAAACTCCTGGCTCAGTGAGACACATTCCAGTCTCACCGCCATAGGGCAATGGGAAAACGGAGTAAGAATCAATTGCGACAATTTGCCCCGGGGACAGATGGGTGCCAGCCGGAAGTGTCACGGCGGGAGGATCGTGATACATGTGAAACGCGGTTTCATTTGCCGCCATATACGGGTCGCTGATGTAGTTGTAATCGACTCGCTCGCGGTAAACGGTGCCTGGATTTTGGGGATCGTATACCTTCACTGGCGCGCCCGCCCGGCGCGCTACATGGATAAGCGCCGTCTCCTCAATCTGAATATCGTCGAACCACAGAACTCCAGAGCTGCCGCCCCAAACGCCCAGGTATAGGTAAGCTTCTGTACTATCCTGGCTATCGAATGAATAGTCGAGCGGAGTCCAATCGTGCGTTCCCGCAGCATCGATGGGTGGGTTCAGCCGAACTCTGCTGAGATCAGTCGAATCAAGAACAGACAGCATCGCCGATCCCCGAAAATTGGAGGACTTGAAGAACAGATGCAGATGGTACTGGCGCCAGGGTTTCAGTGCTATCTTTTGGCGAAGGCGAGCGTTGCCGGGAGCATCAACAATCGCAGCAGAATTTTTCCCCCTGTGAGCGACTGAATTGATTCCTACTCCGGCATCGTTCAGATCAAACCAATCCGTTTTCCCGAGTTCGAAACCGGGATTAGCTAGACCAGGGAAGCTGTTCTTGAGCATCAGGCGTTTTCCTGATTCGTCCACCTGGAACAGCGTTCCGAAAACCCGCTGTGCTTCCGCCCAGTTCTTGTTAACACGCAATACATCGTTCGACCACCCAAATGGCGCAACGACAGCCATCACCTTGAGATGCTTCTTTGTCGCGTACTTCATAACCTCATGCATCCGGTCTTCGTTGTCCAAAGGCCAGGATGGATTACCCATGAAGTTGAAGCTGCTATCCCAAAACACGACTCCTGTATAGCCTGCTGCTGCTGCCTTGTTGATCAGCGCTTTGCTCGAATCGACCGCATCGTCGTTTGATAAATAGCTGTGATGCCAATACCATAGTTCCGGCGAAGAGGTTGCCGGCGCTGGCTGGGCAATCCCCAAGCTGAGGAAAGCTGCCGGAAAACCTAATAAGATAAGAAGGCGCGAAAGGCTGTATGCGGTGGTCATGGAAGATTGGAAAATTCGCAGGGATTGATCTGTATGTTCACGCGACTTTCTTTCTGCTGATTTTGTGGGTGGTGGTGACGCACTGGATTGAAGGGCGTTCCATCCAGTCAGTCGCCAGCGGTGTGGCTTTCATTATCGCTTTATTCGCATGCGTCGTTCTGCATGAGTTCGGGCACGCACTGACGGCGCGGCATTACGGCATCCCAACCAAAGACATCACATTATTACCTATCGGCGGAGTTTCGCGTTTTGAGCGTATGCCGGACAAGCCATGGCAGGAATTCTGGGTAGCACTAGCCGGACCTTTGGTGAATGTGGCGCTGGCGGGTGCAATCTATCTGGCGCTGCTTATTACCGGAGGTCTAAAGCCAGTGACTGGATTAAGCCTCACGGGCGGGCCGTTCCTCGAACGCATGCTGGTAGCAAATCTCATACTTGCGATATTCAACGTGATTCCGGCATTTCCGATGGACGGAGGAAGAGTTTTGCGCGCCTTGCTCGCGACTCGCCTGGACCATGTACGCGCGACGCAAATCGCCGCAGCCGTCGGGCAGGCGCTCGCGTTATTTTTTGGACTGGTTGGCTTGTTTCGCGATCCATTTCTGCTCTTCATCGCGCTGTTTGTTTGGATCGGCGCGGCAAACGAATCGCATTCAGTCGAGCTTAAAGGCGTCTTTTCAGGAATCCCGATCCGCGCAGCCATGCAGACCCACTTCGCCACGCTGACTACGAACAATACGCTTGGAGATGCCATGAAGGCAGTCGTCGACGAATCACAGCACGATTTTCCCGTGATGTGGGGCGATCGCCTTATGGGCATTCTTACCCGATCAAGTCTTTTGAACGGCTTGCAGCAATACGGGCCAGACCAGTTGGTGACAACCGTAATGCAACGGGAATTTGAAACTGCGGAGCCGAATGAGATGCTCGAAGCGGTGCTCAATCGGTTAGCCGCGGCAAAAGGCCGAATCATGCCGGTGCTCCAGGACGGCAGCTTGGTCGGTTTGGTCACTGCCGAGAACCTTGGCGAATACCTCCTGATCCGGAAGGCTTTGCAGCGCCGGGAGCTTGCGGCAAATGCAAAGACATAATCTAACTGCCGCCGCAATCGGCGAATACGACGATACGGCAGCGCTTGAGGATGCTTTTACAATCCCCGGGTCCTGGTACACGACTCCGGAGATGTTGAATCTGGAGCTGCAGGCCGTCTTCGCGCGTTCCTGGCAGATGATTGGACGAACAGATCAATTATCCACGCCGGGGGATTACATCACAGCGGATGTGGCGGGCGAGCCCGTTCTCGCTGTTCGCGGCGCTGACGGATGTTTGCGCGCCTTCTTCAACGTGTGCCGGCACCACGCAGCAGCGGTGGCTGTCGAACCTTGTGGCAGAGTCCAGACATTCCGCTGTCCTTATCACGGTTGGACGTACGGGTTGGATGGAATGCTGAAAGGAGCTCCGGAATTCACCGAGGTCCGCAACTTTGATCGGTCAAAAAATGGATTATTTCCTATAAACGTAAGTTGCTGGGAGCAGTTTGTGTTTGTTGCTTTAGATCCCGCCGTGCCGCCGTTGGAAGAGTTTTTAGGCGGGCTCGCCGGTCTCGTGAAACCGCTAAACCTTCAAAATCTCACTTTTTATACGCGTAGGGTCTACACGCTGAACTGCAATTGGAAGGTATTCGTCGATAACTATCTCGACGGCGGCTATCATGTGCCGCATTTACACAAGGGGTTGAACAAGGTTCTCGAATACAAGCAATACACGATTGAAAATGGCGAACACTATTGCGTTCAATCCAGCCCAATGGTGCGTCCTGATGAGGACGCATCCATAGCTGCAACGCGGCGAGGCGACCGCGCTTACTACTTCTGGCTCTATCCCAATTTCATGATCAACGTGTACGAAGGCGTCATGGACACGAATCTGGTTATGCCTCTCGGCCTGGACAAGACAAAAGTGATCTTCGACTTCTTTTTCGACGATCTCAGCCCGGAACGCGAGGCGCGAAATGCCGAGAGCGTCGCAGTAAGCGACCGCGTTCAAGAAGAAGATGTCAGCATCTGTGAATCCGTACAGCGCGGCTTGAGTTCGAGAGCGTATGGCGCGGGCAGGCTGTCAGTGCGGCGCGAACGGGGCGAACACTTGTTCCATCGTCTGTTGGCGCGGCAGTTGAAGGCGGCGCTAGGAGAACAGTTCAACCTGTTCACCCCAGAATCTGCGTTCATCGGCGTTCATCTGTGGCCATTCATTATTGTGAGAAGTATTCGTTTAGCTTGCACGTAATTGTTGGCGCTGATGAACACAGATAAACACGGATTTCAATTCTCTTACGGAACGGGTGCTGGCTGCCATATTTGAGGTCTCGAATACGCTTGGAGCCGGATTTCTCGAGAAGGTCTATGAACGAGCTCTAGTCAAAGAACTCGGCGTTCGTGGGCTCCGGGCGAGCGCGCAAGTTTCACATACAGTAACGTATAAAGGGCACTGCGTCGGAGAATACTTCGCTGATATAGTTGTAGAGGATGTGCTGGTGATTGAGCTGAAATGTGTGGACCGCCTCGCCAACGAACACGTCGCGCAGTGCCTAATTACCTGCGAGCCTCCAATAGGAACCTTTGTCTTCTTGTCAATTTTCAGAGGCCAAAACTCGAGTGGAAGCGCATCGTTCAGGGATTTCAGATTCCCGAGCTGCTGACTCAGTGCTAGCAGTATAGAAACCGTGGCTTTTGTGTTTGTAGAAACCGCTAATCGCCTTTCACTCCAAACGCATAAAGAACGGAATCATGCGTTGTGGCGAAAACGCGGCCATCATTTACCGCTATCGCACCGAAATGTGTGAAGGACGGCATGGTCTTGCCGCTCGAAAATAGTTCCTTTCCGGTTTCCGCGTCAAAAGCATAAAGGGTCGCATTCCCGGTAGTGTTCTGTATGCGTTCTTCGGTTGTGTAAAGAGCGCCGCTCTCTTTCACCTGACGAGTGAACTCGCCGCTGGATATCGAGAAGACCACGCCGTTAGCTATTACGGGCGGCTCCGGCACGTTCATGTCTCGCGACGTCCAGGCGGGGCTGAGGACCGGCTGGCCGTCCTTATCTTCAACCTTGAATGCCATCACGCTCCCGTTAGGAGTGGGCCCATTCGTAACCGGGAAAGCTGGGGCTTTCGAAGTGGCGGGTCCCCAGGCCGGTGCATAGATCCAGCGCGTACCTTTGGGATCCTCCCAGCTTGCGAAAGCTCCCCAAAAGCCACGGCCTGCGATGTCGGCGAATTCATTGGTGTAGAGCGGACTCGCGAAAAGCGGTGTGCGATGCGTATCTCCCCCGAGCGACTTGGTGTCGAGGAGAAACAACACTCCTTCTTTCCCAGAACCTACCAGCAGCTCGCGCCCTTTATAGGGAAACACGACCGGGCTGGTATTTCCCATATCCAGATCTTTTCTCATCAGGTAATTCGCGTTTGTGGGCGTGAAGAAATCGAGGAGCTTCAAATCTTTCGAAGAAAGCGCTAAGAAAGTCTCGCCATATTTACCGGCGGTCGGATCATAGGGACCATCGCCCGTAGCTGCATACACGGTGCCGTTCGAGCCAATCGCCGCTCCGCCACGGCCCCAGATGCCTGCCGCGCCGAATATTCCGGATTGGAAAAAGCTCGCCGGCTTTTCGGGATTCTTCAAGTCAAGCGCCCAGACACCCGACTGTGCCTTGCCGCATCCTTGAGAGATCGTGGTGTAAATAGAGTCGTTCGCGAGATTCAGACTCCAGTTCTTCGAGTAAGGAGGGACAAACTCTTTCGGTGGAAAGCGATCTTCACCATTCACGGCATTCAGGGCGTGGAGTTTTCCATCGATCGAGATGACATAAACGGTGGGTCCCTCATGAGACATCTGAATCACCGGAGTGTCATTTAGAGCGTTCGGACAGAAATAAGAGCCGTTGCTCATCGCGGCACTGGGCGGGGGTGCGCCGTTTGTAAAATGCTTCTGCCAGACAACCTTGCCCGAATCCGCATCGACCGCATAAAGGTTGTCTGAGCTGCCACCGACGATTACATACTCTTCAGCGCCGTGGTTCGTATATACCGGGCTTGCCACAACTGGCGACGTGAGCGAATTCAGCTCCTTCGGCTGGTTGTCGAGTTTAACTTTCCACAGCAGCTGGAAGTTCTTGACGTTGTCTTTGGTGATAATCGTCTCATCACTGGCCCAGCCGTTTCGCTGAGCACTGCCGCCGAAGGTCAGCCAGCTAGCCGCCGCGATTGAACAACTGAGACCGAGCAGAGTGAATGGTCGCGAAATTTTCTGCCTCATGAAATCCTCCAGCGTCTCAATGCTTATTCTGTAACGCGTCAACCACTGTTTCCGGCAACGCCCAGGCATAGAGCACGCCATGCGATCCAACCAAAATGTATTGACGGCCATCCAGCTCATACGTAATCGGCGCGCTCTGAACCGCGCCGCCGCCATAGGCGTGCCACAGAGTCTTCCCCGTTCTCGCGTCAAGGCCGAGAATGTTGCCATGAATATCGGCTGTGAACACGAGGCCCCCGGCAGTGCTCAAAACACCGGCCCAATTATCTCCGAATCCCAGATCATGTTCCCAGCGGGTCTTGCCGGTTTGATAGTCGATGGCCTTCAAGAACGATTGAGACCAGACGGATAGATCTCTTCCCGCGAAACCTTCGGGCCGCCCATTCGAGAGATCGTAGTACAGGCTGAAACAACGGTGCGAATCCACATAGAGCAGCCCCGTCTGGGGATCAAAGCTCGGCGACATCCAATTTGTTGTGCCCAGCGCGTCCGGCTCAACCAGCGTTCCCGCGGGGCTGGGGTATTTCTCGCGATCCGCGATAGGTCTTCCTTTCGAGTCAACGCTCGAGCTCCAATTGATCTGCTCATACGCTACGGATAGAAGAGCTTTTCCGTTCGTGCGATCCAGCACGAAGTAATATCCGTTACGAGATGCCTGCATCAGCAGCTTTCGTTTTTGTCCTTTGAAATCGGCATCGACGATGACGGGCGTTTGCACTGCGTCCCAATCGTGAACATCATGCGGCGAAGGCTGGAAGTACCAGACGAGCTTCCCAGTATCCGGATCCAGAGCCACAATCGAGCAGGTATAGAGATTGTCTCCAGGGCGGGTCGCACCATTCAAAACCGGATTCGGGTTGCCTGTTCCCCAATAGAGCAGGTTCAGATCCGGGTCGTAGGTGCCAGTGATCCACGTCATTCCTCCACCGTGCTCCAGCGCATTGCTATTGGCCGGCCAAGTCTCGGAGCCTGGTTCTCCGGGACCCGGAAGCGAGCTCCATCGCCACTGCAGCTTCCCGGTCTCCGGATCGAACGAATCGATGAACCCGTGGAGGTCGTTGAAGTCTCCGGAAATTCCAACAATCACGTGATTGCGGATAATAAGGGGCGCCATAGTGGCCCAGTAGCCGAGCTTCACATCGGCTAATTCAACGTTCCATTCCAGTTCGCCGCTTTTTGCATCGAGCGAAAGTAGATGTGCATCGGGCGTTTCGAAAAACAGACGGTCTTTGTACATCCCCAGTCCGCGTTGACCGATGTGGAGGCCCTCGTTCGCGTGATAGCGGTAGTGCCAGTTTTGACGGCCGGATCGCGCGTCCACTGCCCAGACATCATCCGGTTCGGTGAAATACAATGTTCCGTCTACGAGAAGAGGTGTCGATTTCAAACCCGGTCCGGAAACTACGTCAGTTTGGAAAGCCCAGGCCAGAGTCAAAAGGCCCGCGTTCGTTTGGTTCACCTGGTCCAGAGAACTGAACCGCCTGCCGGAATAATCGCCGTTATACGTGGGCCAGGAATCGGTGGACGGATGGAGCAGCGACGCGGGATCAAGACCTTGGGCGTGGACGCAAATCCCGGCCGTAAACGCCAACGTAAGAATACGCCCGATCACTTCAGGGTCTCCAGGTACGCGAAGAGATCATGGATGTTTTTGTCCGTATACACGGTCAACAGCTTCGCGTGCCCCGCTAACGGATCCTGGATCTCCACGCTGACCCTCTTTCGATTGCAGGTCTGAATCCAGCCATTCCGGTCGCGCAAAGAAATAGTGAATTCGTCGGCGTAAATCTGGTCGCCCGTAAACTTTTTGCCGGATGCATCGGTAACGGTAACGCTGGGAGCGGTTCCCGACGGAAACGCTATACGTGATCTGCAAATCGATCGGTTTGTATTTCGACGCGATGTGCGCCAGGTCTCCCGTTGGCGAGTGACAACGCGCGCAGTTGCCACTGAAAAAAGACTTCCCGGCGTTTGCGTTTCCGACAAGCAGCTTTTCCAGTGGATACTCTGTTGGAACTCTACTGGCGACACTCGATGCAAGCTTCGCCTCGGCATGAAGAAAATCGGCTATCTGGAGAATCTGCGCGTCCGAAAAGGGGAACGCGGGCATGCCCTTTTCCGGCCGTCCGTTGCGAACCACCGGGCCGATCAAATTGCCATTTGCATCGTGGCTTACTACAGCGGAGCGAATGAGATCAGGTCCGCTTGCGCCTCTCGCGTCAGGGCCATGGCAAAATCCACAATTCTGCTGAAAGAGCGTTTTTCCCGCGGATGTACTCGCGGCATTCGCCTGTGTTTGCCGAATATCGTCCGCATCTTGCGCTAGCGAATTTAGCCCGCCCCAAAAGACTGTAAAAGCAAGGAGAAGTCCGGCCCACCTCATCGCGCCGTATTTGTTTGTTCTGCGTGCTCCAGGCTGCGTGCGCTCTTGTCCTCGGTGGGATTCAGCCAAGCCACGTCCGCCATAGTATCGCCAAAACGCCGCAGGCCGGCCTCGCGAATCGCTGAATCGGGAACCTTGCTCAAAGGCGTGTAGCGCGGGTGATGAGATTCTTTATACGGGTTGTTTCGCGCGGCGTTGTAGCAGCAAATCATCGACCAGCGCGGCTTATCGGACCTGTTCTGATCGGACCTGTGCAAGATGTTGGAGTGGAAGAAAAGGACATCGCCCGGATCCATTTCCACATACACAAGGTCGAGCCGCTTTTCCGCTTCGCGAACTCGTTCCATATCGGCGCCCGCCTGATCGCCTGTCAGGATGTGATCGATCCGGCCCATCAGGTGCGACCCCTTGAGTACCTGAAGACAGCCGTTCTCCTTTGTCGCGGCATCGACAGCAATGGACGCGCTGCATAGGAGTGGAAACAAAACCCCGTTCTGGTACCAATAGCCGTAGTCCTGATGCCAGGCCCATGCGCCGCCGACTTTGGCGTCCTTCATGATCATCTTCGAGTGGTAGTGATAGACCTCGCCTTCTAGCAGCTTCTCCGCGGAATTTACAATCGTTTCGCAACGCGCAAACATGCCATACAGCGTGTCGCCCGGATGATTCCACAAGGAAAGACGAACCGTTCCACCTTCGCCGTCACCCTTGCCAAACGAGTGCTGATCCAATTGCCGGTCTTCCTTTGCCGCACGGCGGAGAAGGTCAATCTCCTCCTGATTGAACATCTTTCTCGCCAGCACAAAGCCGTCGCGTTCGTATTGCTTTGTCAGTTCGTCTTTCAATGGGCCGCTTGCCATAGTCAAAAATCTCCTTCAAGAGCGAAGTCCGAGCGCTGTCATCATGCCGTTGGTGGAAGCGTATGCCTCCCGAACCCAATCTACAATTTTCTCAGGCTCCGGTGAATATTCAAGCTCGATACTGACGGTCCCGGAAAAACCGGCTTCCCCCAACGCTTTTAAGTATGGCGGAAACTCCACGACGCCGCGGCCCGGAGGAAGATCTCCATGCTTCTTCCCGTCGCAATCCGAGAGGTGCACGTGCGCAATGCGGCCTTTGAGCGCCGAAATCCGATCCGCATTGTCTCCCGCTAGCGCCAGGTGCGAAATGTCCACGTTCGCTCTCGCCGCGGGATGATTCACCTCCGCAAGGAACTGCGACATTCGATCAATATTATTGACCAGCGATAGCTGGAACGGCTCCAGTTCAATCGCGATTTCGAGGCCCAGGTCCTTTGCATAGCAGGCGAGCTCTCGCACGTGCTCGACCGCCCAACCCCACTGTGCGGGCGGGGCAATCACTTCTTGCTCCCAGATGTACTCGCCGAGTACCAGCAGCATGTTCCTGGCTTCGAGCTCATAACCGAACTCCAGATAGCGCTTCGCCCGGCTTACGTGGAACTCACGCACGGGCTTATTGAAATCGGCAATGCCCAAAGCACAGCAAACTACTGAGACAACAGGCAAGCCGCATTCAGAGCACGTCTTCCGGATTGATTTGCGCTCTTGAGGAGTGATTTCCAATGGGTCGGCGAAGATGTCGATGGTGTCAAAGCCAATTTGTTTCGTCAGCTCGATTCCACGGGCGGTATCGACTGACGTGCCCAGCCATGCGGAACTAATCAGCCCCAGTTTCAAGCGGTGATTACTCCTGAAAGTTTGATTGGCATCAGCTACTCGGGTTCAACGGGGACGGGCTGCTCTGTCCACGAGATCACTTCGTTAATTATGGACATCGTCTATTTGGGAAGAGTGCCCGTCCCCCTGATTGTTGACCTCAGCTACTCGGAAAGCATACTATCAGACGTTCCAGCGGAGTCTTCATTGGATCTCGATCTAAATCTGAATTATTCAGTTGCGAAACCCGTTCGCGGCGACTTCGGCATCGGTGCTGTTGGCGCAGGATTCATTATGCGCGATGTGCAATTGAAAGCATATGCGGATGCCGGATTCAACGTTGTCGGGATAACTTCCAGAACCCCTGAGACGGCTAACGAAGTGGCCGCGCTTTGGCGCATCCGCGAAAGTTTATGGCAGCTTTGAAGAAATGTTGCGGGATCCCGGAATCGAAATTCTAGATATCGCGGTTCCTCCCCATCTGCAACTCGAGATTATTCATCAGGCCGTGCGCGATGGCCGGCATCTGAAAGGAATCCTCGCGCAAAAACCTTTAGCTGTGAATTATGACCAGGCGCTCGAGACCGTTCGCATCTGTGAACAGCGCGGTATTCCACTGGCAGTGAATCAAAACATGCGGTATGACCAATCGATTCGAGCGCTGAAGACCCTGCTCGACCGGGGCGTTCTGGGCACATCTGTTTTGGCGACGATTGAAATGCGCGCCGTTCCCCACTGGCAGGCCTGGTTGCAGGATTATGGCCGGTTAACGCTGCTCAACATGAGCATCCATCATATTGACAGCTTCCGATATTTATTTGGAGATCCTGAATCGATCTTCGTCAGCATTCGGAACGACCCTCGAACGCACTTCGCTCATCAAGACGGAATCTGCCTTTACATCCTCGAATACGCCAATGGAATGCGAGCCTCAGCGTGGGATGACGTTTGGACTGGGCCGCGCACGCAGCAAGATGATCTTAAGCCATATATCAAGTGGCGTGTGGAAGGAACTGAGGGCCTGGCGGAAGGCACAGTTGGTTGGCCGAGCTATCCAAACCGCAGCCCGAGCACTCTTACTTTCACAACTGCAGCACAGCCTGGCATCTGGATAACGCCTCGTTGGCCGGAGGTCTGGTTTCCGGATGCGTTTCAGGGACCCATGGCTGACTTGATGAACGCAATCGCGACCGGAACACAACCGGCTACCAACGGCAGGGAGAACCTGGGCACCATGGCGATTATCGAAGCGGGTTACCGATCAATGCGCGAGCACCGGGCAGTGCAGATCTCAGAAATCCGGTCAGAAAGCATTACCGGCTCATCCCCTTTCCTGACGTAATCGCCTAGCCTGAAGGTATGGCGGAGCTGAAACGACTGAACTTCGATGAGCCGGACATCCTCGAGGAAGAAGATGAGCGCACGCTAGCGGCAATAGATCGGGGGATCAAGGCTGCCGAAGAAGGGCGCGTCATCCCGGCAGAGGAAGTTCGTAAGCGCATGGAACAGTGGCTCTCAAAATCCTCTACACCGAAGACGCCTTAGTTGATTTAGAGGCGATTCTCGATTACATCCGCCGCGACAATCCAGAAGCGGCCCCCCGACATTTGACAAGAATTCCTAAGTTCCACGCTCGCGAACTCTAAGCATTCGCTAAAATGCGAATTTGAAAAACGGCTTCTTGTTCGTTTTACATTTTGCTCTTGCCTTCGCGATTTGTGCCGTATCGGTTTCGGCTGCTGGCGTCACCTATGAGGGCAAGCACGGACCGGGAAATGGTAAATACGTCGTCCTGATTGCCGGGGATGACGCCGAGTACCACTCGGAAGAGGCCTTGCCGCAGCTAGCCAAGATCCTCGCCGTCCATCACGGGTTCAAATGCACGGTGTTGTTTTCGATCAACCCGGAGGATGGAACCATTGACCCTCGTGCAAAGCGCAACATACCGGGCCTGGAGGTATTGAGAAAAGCGGACCTGCTTATCCTTTTCATGCGCTGGCGAGATCTGCCTGATGACCAGATGAAAATGCTGGTTGATTACATCCAGTCCGGACGTCCAATCTTGGCGATTCGTACAGGCACGCATCCGTTCGATTTCAAAACCAGCAAGACGTACGAAAAATATTCGTGGAACAGCACCGTGCCGGGATGGGAAGGCGGTTTCGGACGCAAGGTACTTGGCGAAACCTGGGTTGAGCAGCAAGGCCACTACGGGCATCATGGCTTGCACGGAAAGCAGAGCACGCGGGCGTGGTTCGCGCCGGGAGCCGAAGGGAATCCCATTCTGCGCGGTATCGAAAACGGCTCCATCTGGGTTCCGACGGAAGTGTATGAGGTTCGCCTGCCTATGCGGGAGGGTTGCCAGCCGCTGCTCCTGGGGCAAGTGCTGTCGGGGCTGAATCCAAACGATCCGCCTGTGCCAGGCAAAGTCAATGATCCGATGCTGCCGGTCGCCTGGACGAATCACTTCACAGGCGAGGCAGGCAAGACGGCCCGCGTTTTTACTTCCACGATGGGCGCGGCTGATGATTTGGAAAACGAAAGTCTGCGGCGTCTTCTTGTCAATGCGACTTATTGGAGTGTTGGACTCGAAAACAAAATTCCCGCGAAAGCGAACGTTTCAATCGTCGGTGAATACCATCCACACTCGTTCTTATCGGAGGACTATACGCACGGCGTAAGGCCATCCGATTTGGCGCTAAAAAAGTGATAAACGCGAGGACTGGTATTTGCCTAAAACCACGCTGTCAGAATTCCAGTGAAGACATGAGTCACGGGGAACTTTGCACGTGTATTAGGCTCGTATCGCCGTCCAATGTTGCGCAAGGTCTCGTAAATGCGCGCTCGGTATTCGGGCCAGTCGTGGAGATTGGCTGGATCAAAATCCGCTCCATTGGGCCAAAAACGTGTGGGGACATCGGGATCAATTCGGACCTGATTAAGAGCTCCAGGTCGCGCTGAGCGGCCCGTATAACTCGCCTGCGAGCATGGGTTACGGAAGCTCAATGATTCGACAGAGTGTCGTCGATCAAAACGAACACAAAGGGTGTAAGGAGATACGCTTTGGAATGACCGAACGCCTATGGATTGCGTGCTTCATCCGACCCTCTACTTAAGGGCTCTATTGAGCCAGGTGCTTCATGTCCACGCTCAAATTCTGCCAAAGATCCGATTCCTCTGAACTCGGATTGCTGCCGCAAATCTCCGAACCTATGCTTCCACTGGGCGCCTCTGCCTCGTTGGAGGGAACCCGGCCATCAGTTCGAGCCGGAAATCAAAGCCGAGGACACTTCGTCCTGATAGTATGCGTGGAAGTGGGGGACGAATGATGTGGCGAGTTAGGTTCGGCAAACATCCGAATAATGATCCCGAAAAACCGGCTGAGCTCGGCACACATCATTGTGAATCCGTTCGGGATACCCACCGGCGGCTACCCGGCCGACCCTCAAAACATCAGCTTCAAACTCACCTGAATAGTGCGTGGCCCATTCTCGGTACCCTGAGCCGCGCCGAAGGGGTAACAACTGGCTTGTGAAAGATCGTTGCAGAAACCGTTGTATTGCGCGTAATTAAACGCGTTCAGAAACTCGCCGCGCAGCCATGCCTGATAACGTTCTCCTCCCAGATTCTTCGCAATTGAAAAATCGAAATTGCGAAATGCGCGCGTGCGAAGTTGGGTCATTCGCTGGGGCTCGTTCCCGAGCATGTAGATAGACGGCAATTGGGCGAAGGCATTCGGATTGATCCAATTATCTGGTCCTTGATTAGTCGCTGCAGGATTGCCTATGAGATTTGGCAATTGCGGTCCCGGAAAACCGTAGTTATTTAGCTGATTATAGTTGCCAGTGGTCACCGCCGTGAGCGGCAAACCGCTGGCGAGCCTGATAACAGAGGACAACTGCCAGTTTCCGAGCGCCTCCTTCAGAACTCCCGGAGCATTATTCCCCCAATGCTTGCCCCGGCCATAGGGCAGCTCATACACCACTGCAGTCGTGAAGCTCTGGGGAATATCGTGCGTGCTGATATTGTAATCAAGGTTCGTATTGTACGCGTCGCGCCATTCGGTTGCGCCAGTCGCCCATCCGAAATAGTCCTCGGGGCCGTTATCCAGAGCCTTCGACCACTGGTATGTCATGAGGAGACTCAGTCCCGCATTGAATTGATAGTTGTACTTCGCTTCCAGCGCATCGAACGCTGAGTGCGCGCCAGGCAGCGAGCGCGTGTACTGCAAATTTGTAAATTGCGGATACGGCCGCAGCAACTCGTTGTAGGCAATTGTCTGGACCTGCCCTAGGTAATAGGTCGGACTGACAATGCCATAAAAAGGATTAGGCACTTGGGAATCTAATTGCGGTCCAAGGCTGAGGAATTGGTCTGGCATCTGATCGGCATCAAGATTGATGTTTCCGTACAGAAGCTTCTTGCCGCGGTTCCCGTTATAACCGATCTCAAAAACCGAGTGCGGATTCACCTGGTACTGCAAATCGAAGCTCCATTGCTCGTCGTAAGGCGTCGGGTGCGATCCTTTCGGCCAGATCCCGTTGATCCCTCCGCCGACCAATGTGTTCAGTCCTTGGGAGCTGCCCGTAGGTTGATTGATTCCGTACGGAAATGGATTGCTGATGAGATTCAGCGGAACGAATCCGTTCTGCTGAGTAGCCACGTATGAAGTATTCGAGCTATAACCAATGGACTGTCCACCGTCATCACCTATCAGAGCGGAGGGTGGCAGAAAGAATATCCCGGCGCCCAGGCGAGCCACAAGCCGGTCGGTTATCTTATAAGCGATTCCGGCGCGAGGCGCAAAATCGTGATTATTGGGAGACCAGCCATAATCCGAGTTTCCATTCACGCCTGCGTATTCGAATCCGCCGACCAGCGGATGTCCAAATACCTGACTGAGGGGTTCGTTGTAAAGCGGAGAGATTGCGTTGCTGATTGGATTCACGACACTAAAATCGAAGTTCGTCAACCTGTTGTAACGCTCGGTCGCAGGTCGCTGGTTTTCATAGCGAAGGCCAACGTTCACGGTTAAACGCGAATTGACGCGCCATTGATCCTGGATATACACGCCATAGGCATGCAGACTCTCCGCCGGGTCCAAATTAACTCCTTGGCCGCCCCCGCTCGCGGTGCCGAGCAGCATGGACGCGATGGAATTGCCGCTTTCAATAGACGAGCCATTTAGGGCGAGGCATGGGCCGCTCGAGCTTGGATCGCACGACGTTTGAGCGCTGCTAAATTGGAAATTTCCAGCAGCTTCATTGATTACGTTTATCATCTGCACGTCGAAGTTCGCGCCGAACTTGATGGTGTGCCGGGTAAACACTTTCGTGACGTTCACCTCCGCCGTGGACGATGTGCGTGAGAATTTTTCGAACGTGCCACTGCCCAATCCCGAGAACCCATTGTCTGCGGAAATCGATGGAAATACCGGCGCTTGAAAAAGTGAGTTCGGAAGGCCAATGGTTGATGCGCTCGCAACTCCAAATCCTTGCGAAATGTGCTGCTCCAGCCAGCGGCTATAACTCACGTACGAATTGATCACCCACGTGGGACTGGGCGTGACGGTGTCGTTCAGCGCCACTTGGAAGCCATCGTTATATTGGTTGACTCCGGTATCTGCGCCATTACAAAAGAAACAGGGGTAAACCTGATCCTGCCGGAAGCGATCGGACCAGCGCAGGAACATCCGGTGGGCTGAATTCTGCTCCCAATCGAAGCGGGTGTCCATTTTGTCGTTCACCCATTGGCCCGCAGCTTGGCTCGCATAATTATTCAGAGCGTTTGCGCCCACGCCTGGACGGTTCGGCAGCGGATACAGATTTACAATTTTCTGCCCGACCGGGTCAATCAGGTTCGATGGGATTATGTTCCCTGGAAACTGCGAGCGCGTATAGTCGTTCCCGGTGTTGTCGAGAGCCGTAGTCGTGAACGGGTTGTAGATGAGGTCGGGAGTGCCGTCAGCGTTCAGCGCCGAGGAAAAATTCCCGGTGCGCTCTGCCTGTGTAGGAACGGTGGTGAGGATACTCTGTGTATTCGGCTGGCGAAGTCCTTCATACCCGCCAAAGAAAAACAGGTTCCAGCGCTTCAGAATCGGGCCGCTGAAATTTCCGCCAAATTGATTCTGCTTAAATTGCCCCTTCGGAAAACCGTACTTGTTGTTGTACCAGCTATTCGCGTTCAGAGCAGAGTTCTGAAGATAATCATACGCCTCGCCATGGAATTCATTGCTTCCGCCCTTCGTGATGAGCGTAACGATGCCGGCTCCGGCCCGTTCGTACTGCGCATCATAGGTGTTCTGGACAATTTGCTGTTCCTGAACAGAATCCTGCAATGGCGAAACCATGAGGCCGCCCCAATCCACTGCTTGCGAAGGAGCGCCGTCAATCAGGATCTCTGCTTCTCCAGTCCGTCCGCCGTTCAAGCCGAAGTTGCTGGACATCTGGTCCAAGGTCCCGCCCGTCTGGGTTTGACCGCTACCCGAAGGCGCTGGTGTAGTGCCAGCCACAGCAAATACAAAATTTAACGGGTTGCGAGTGTTATTCGGCAGAGCCTCGAGCAAACGGCTGTCCAGTGTAACGGAATGGTTGGCCGTTTCCGTGTCCACGAGAACGGCGCTGCCGGTTACTTCGATCTTCTGCTGTGTGTTGCCGACGATAAGAGAGATGTTTATGCTGCTGTTGATCTGTGCCTGAAGAATCAAATTATCTCGGACGTAAGTTTGAAACCCGGGCGCGGTGGCCGTAAGCTGATACGTTCCGGGCGCAAGATTATTGAACTGATAGGAGCCGTCGTTCCTGGATGCGAAATCATGAACGTCATTCGTTGCAATGTTCTTCAGTTCGACTTTCGCGCCGCTTACCGTGGCGCCGGTCGGATCGGTAATGATCCCGGTGATTGAAGATGTGAAATTCTGACCCAGGAGCAAACTAGAAAAACTCAGAGCCAGAACAACGGCAGCCAAATGAGCCCGCGATGCGGCAGGCCGGCACGATGCATTCTTTACGACGTGGAATAGACGCACGACTCCCTCCATAACCCTCTGATCCTGTTCAACAAGCAACTATCTCGTAAACATATCAGAACGAGCGGCAGACATTCAACGAAAGGATCGCCGCCCGGAATATGGATTGGCCTTAACGCGATACATGGGACGCCGCAATTGTTTTGTCGGCCAAGAGATTCGGGGACGCGCCCGCGAAAGCGATTGCGCGATCTAGAAAATCGTTTGCTAGCGAATATTTTTCGGCTGCAAGCATTGCCTTGGCGGCTTCCGCAAGCAGACCGCTGCTCGGTTTTAGAGCTAGAATCGTCTGTGCAACCGCCGAAGCCTCGGCAGTTTTGCCATCGTTCAATAAGATTTCGAGATAGCGCACTTGGGCCTCAGCATTATCCGGATGTTTTTGGACGGTTCGTTCGACGCCTGCGCGATAGCGCGCAAACT
Organism: uncultured Acidobacteriaceae bacterium; assembly: GCA_963758245.1. Classification (GTDB taxonomy): domain Bacteria; phylum Acidobacteriota; class Terriglobia; order Bryobacterales; family Bryobacteraceae; genus Bog-105. The sequence continues at coordinate 36,586 of CAVWUV010000014.1, forward strand.
GCTCGTCGGGCGGAAGGCTGAGGAAATCGACCAGACCCGCGGGGTGCGGCAATGCGGATCGATTCGGGCCAAGTTCCCGGACTCGCGCAAAGACTGCCTTCGCGTCATCCGCCTGACCCGTATTCGTCAGCGCACGACCTAAATGCAGCAATATAGTCGAATCGCGGGGAGCAAGCTCAGCGGCTTTGCGCAATATTTCAACTGCCTCGCCGGACTGTCCTAACGCCATCAATGTCTGGCCCAGGCGATCCAGAACGGCTGGATTCGTGGGATCTTGCTTAGCTGCAAGTTTGAAATCCGGGAGAGCGGCGGCTGTTTCTCCGCGGCGGTAGTTCAGTATGCCGCGAGCCATGAGTGCCGGCGTGAGATCGGGTTTGAGACCGAGCGCTCGATTGAGCTCCTGCAATGCCCGGTCCGAATTCGCTAGGCCGCTCGCTATTCCCAGCTCATAATGCCCCATCGGATCGGCAGGATGTTTGCGAACAAACCATTCCAAATCGGCCATTCCGCTCTTCACGTCTTCACCCAGCGCGATTTGCGCAAAAGCATGCTCGCGACGGGCGGCATCATCGCCGGGCGCTAGCTTCATATAGCGTGCCCATGCTTCCACCGCATCGCCATAGTACCCAAGCTCCTCCGACGCATGAGCTATCGCAAGCTGTACATCAGCCCGCTCGGGCGCCAGCCGGGCCGCCCTTGCAAGCAGTTCTAGTGCTACATCCTCTTGTTTCAGCTCAGAGTCAACCGCAGCGAGATCGTAAAGCACGTCCACATTGTTCGGTTGCTGCTGGAGCGCTTCTTGCAGCGTTTCGCGCGCGCGTTCCTTATGACCGGCGTGAGAAGCGGCGAGTCCGAGATCGTAAAGCGCATCGAAATTTCCCGGCTCTGCTTCAACCGCGCGATTGAAAAACGTCTCCGCCTGGTCGTATTGGTGAGCCGAAGCCAGAGCTACACCGAGCGAGAAGCTCAGGTGTGCATCTCTGTCAGCCAAAGGAGAAAGACGTGCGAGGATGGTTTCCGCATCGGTGCGACGGCCCAATTCGTAGTCCGCCTGCATTCTGAGGATGCTGGCTTCAGGACCCTGCTGAGTGGTCGCTGAAAGGCGATCCAAATACTTCATCGCTTCTCCGGCGGAATTCCGGTGCAGCGCAATCTGCGCGAGCTGAATAGTCGCATTCTGCTGTCCGGGATTGAGCGCGAGAACCTTGAGGAACATCGCTCGCGCTTCCTCTAACTTCCCCGTTACGATCAAATGATTCCCGAAATTGTTGAGCAGTTCGGCTGTGGGCCGGGATACCGCAGTCGCGTGTCGATAAACTCTGTCCGCTTCGGCATATCTCTTTTCCTGATCCAGCACGACCGCGAGCACGCCAAGTGCTGTGGCATCGTTGGGGGTGATCCGCAGCTGCGCCTGCAAAGTCCGTTCGGCTGTCGAGAGATCGCCACGTTGAACCGCGGCTACTGCCTCGGAGATCGCGTCATTATCCGCGGAGCGCGCCTCGAAAGCACACGCCGCGATTAAGGTGAGCGCCAGAGCGTGAGACAAAAACGACCGCATCGAACTGGAGGGCTAAGTGCCATTCTAGCCGCCCCGTTGTGCTCATCGTTACTCTTGCCGCAATGCGGTGAGCGGTTCCGTTCGTGAGGCTCGCCATGCGGGGACATAGCCGGCCAGAATGGACACGCCCGCAAGAAGGATGAGCACAAACGCATAGGTCTGCGGATCCGTCGGAGAAATCGCGAATAGTTGAGACTTCAAAACACGAGTGGCCGCGATCGCTCCTGCTGATCCGGCAATCAGGCCGATACTGGTCAGTTTGAACGTCTCACGCAAAACCATTCGAAGCACGTCGCTGCGGTCAGCGCCTAGAGCGATGCGGAGGCCGATCTCGGCGGTGCGCTGGCTGACCGAATACGCCATGACTCCGTAGATTCCTATAACGGCTAGAACCAAGGCCAGCGCGGCGAATGCGGACACCAGAATGCTGCTAAACCGGGGCGTGGAAACTACTGAGGCGAGATGATTCTCCATGGTGGTTAACTTCACCGAAGCGTCGGGAGCCAATTCGCGCACATGCTTGCGGAAGGCCGCCGCGAAGGAAAGGGGATTGGCTCGCGCCTTGACGATCACGTTTCGATCTGCGCTCGGGTGCTGGAGATAGGGCATGTAGATTTCGGAAGTATCCGGCTGCGTTGGACTGTCCATCCGAACATCCGCGACCACGCCCACAATCTTCATCCATTTCGTGGAATTCCGGTCCATGCCGCACAGGATGCTCTGTCCAACCGGGTCCTGGCGCGGAAACGAACGCCGTGCCAGACTCTCACTTACCATCGCGACGGGAGCTGCATTCGGGTCATCGCGGTCCGAGAATGTCCGGCCGGCGATCACGGGAATGCTCATGGTCTGGAAATAAGCAGGGGAAATCACGCTAAAACCGGCTTCGGGTCCGCCCGTTTTGAAATCGTTCATCGTTTGACCCGTAACAATGTACTGACCATCCGAGCGCGTATCGGCTTGGCCAGGGAGAGTGCGAGTGATTGCTGCAGATTCCACTTGCGGTGAGTTCAAAAGGCGATCGAGCAGCGGTTTGAACAGCATCTCATCTGCATGTTGCCCAGAGGTCGAAACGCTGACTTCAGCTACGAGCAGCCGCTCCGGGTGAAAGCCGAGATCGACCGAGGTCATGGCAACGAAACTTTTCAAAAGCAGACCCGCGGACACCAGAAGTATCATGCATAGCGCCACTTCAGCGGCGACAAACACCTGGCGTAGCGTGCCCGTCGCGCCTCCAATAATTCCGCGAGAGCCGCCTGCGCGCAAACCCTCGTTCGGATCGATGCGCGATGCCTGAAACGCAGGCACAAGGCCGAAGAGAAAGCTCGCGGCGGCCCCGGTCGCAATACAAAAGAGCAGCACAGATGGATCCATTCGCACCTGGTCGAGGCGAGGCACGTATTTCGGTGCAAGCGCGAGCAATGCAGGAAGCCCTGCGCGAGCGAACAATATACCTGCCGCGCAACCGGCGCCCGCCAAAACCAGGCTTTCCACAAACAATTGGCGGATGAGACGCAGCTGGCTGGCGCCCAGAGCGGCTCGGATGGCGAGCTCGCGAACCCGTCCGGCGCCGCGCGCGAGCAGCAGGTTTGCAATATTCGCACAAGCAATGAGAAGCACGAGCGCAACGGCTCCGAGTAGAATGTACAAGCTTGTCCTCACATTGCGAACGGTGAAGTTCACAAGCTGAGTCAGGAAAACACCCTTATTCGTGTTTGAGCCCGGATACGCCCTGGAAAGACGTTCAGCGATCGCTGTGAGTTGTGCCTGCGCCTGTCTGACTGAGACTCCCGCCTTAAGCCTTCCGATAGCTCTATAGTTCTGTGCGCTCCGGCTCACTTGCTGCAAATTGTCCGCGATAGGAATCCACACATCTGTCGCGGATTCCTCCGGAAAGTGGAACCCCTCTGGAAGGATGCCTATGATCTCGAGAGATATATTCATGATTCTCAGCGAGCGGCCGCTGGTCAATGGCTGGTTGCCGAAATGCCGCTGCCAGAAGCTTTCACTCACCAGCGCCACCTCCGCTTTACCGTGATCGCTACGCGCGAATGGACGGCCTTCAATGGGCTGAACGCCGATCGTTTGCAGGAAATCCTGCGACACTTCGGCGACTCCGGCGAATTCCGCACTGGAGTTCGAAACCACGCTAGTGACCCCGGCGTCGTAGACCGCCATCGACACAAAGGCGGTGCTTTGGTTAAGAAAATCGGCGAAATCGGGGCCGGAGACCTGTCCGTATCGTCCTCGGTTCTTGAATGCCGTCGTAATGGAAACGATGCGGTCCGGATCGTGGTAGGGCAGCCGCCGCAAAATCACGCCATGCACAACGCTGAAAATAGCTGTATTGGCCCCGATGCCCAGCCCCAGAATGATAACCGCCAGGACGGTGAAGGCGAGGTTCCGGCGAAGCGAGCGCAGCGCAATGTTGAGATCCATAAGTATCAAAAGTACAGCATTCGTAGTTCCTCGCAAATCTATGAAACCAAGTAAAATGCCGGCGAATTACGTCCGCTTTCGGGAAACCTGTGCGCGCTTTTCGAACGCGTCGTTATGACTTCCCGGCGTGTTATGGTGGAATTGCCTCGGGCCCTTAGCTCAGTTGGTTAGAGCGCTACCTTGACACGGTAGAGGTCGCAGATTCGAGTTCTGCAGGGCCCACCATTCCCGCCAGAGCTTGCCGCGGCGCTCCCTCCCGAAACGCTTACGGCAAGAGCCCATTCGCTATGTAGTATCCTACTCGATGGAACTCAGGTTAGGCGTGTATGAGCAGTGAACGACCAGGACGTGCGCGCGTTGAAGTCGGAACCGTAGAGACTGCGAACGGGGGCCACGACGCACGCCGGACCAAGGGCTTGTCGCATCTGCCACAAGACCTGCGATACGCAATTCGGATTTTTGGGCGCGCGCCCGGATTTTACGCACTCATCGTCCTCATGCTCGCTCTCGCTTTAGGGGCAAACCTCGTCGTCTTTAGTGTCACCGATGCGCTTTTGCTTCGAATGCTTCCGGTGCAAGATCCTGCCTCGTTGTTTCGAACAGTGAGGGCGGGAGGGAACGCCAACGATTCCGGTGGAGACGGCGCGTCCTATGTCCTGTATCGGGAAATGCAGAAACGCACAAAGCACCTCGCGGAACTGATGGCTTACCAAACTGCCAGCCCAGCTCCCATCGTTATCAATGAGATTGAACCGGAACGACTCGTGCATCAAACTGTATCCGGTAATTACTTTCGGGTGCTCGGTGTGCAGGCTGTTGCTGGGCGACTGATTACGCCGCAAGACGACGAAGAGCTAGGCCAGCACGCCGTTGCAGTTATCAGCCATCGCCTGTGGAAGAGCAGGTTTGATAAAAGCGAGCGTGCAATTGGAAGCAAGCTTCAGTATGACAACCATGAATTCGACATCATCGGTGTCGCACCCGCCCAATTCTTCGGCGTGGAAGTAGGCAAGATTGTCGATGTTTGGACGCCGATCTCCATTGCGGAGGCCGGAAACCGCGGTTTTTGGCTTCGAATTATGGGGCGATTGAAGCCCGGCGTAACCGTGGCCCAGGCGGCGGCTCCCATGCAGGCAGCAATGAACGAAATCATGCTGGAAGACGTGCGGCAGCACGCCCCGCCCGGTACGCCAAAGGATGTTATCGATAGATTTCTGGCGGGAATGAGAATCAAAGGTGTGCCCGCTGGCGGTGGGATTTCCTCCCTGCGGCGCCAATACCAGCAGCCGCTTCAAATCATGATGTTCGTTGTTGGGCTGGTATTGCTGACAGCCTTCTCGAATGTCGCGAATCTCCTGCTAACGAAGGCGAGCGCAAGGCAGCGTGAGATGGCGATTCGTCTTTCCGTCGGCGCGAGGCGAGGCCGTATCCTTCAGCAGCTCATTACAGAGAGCCTTTTGCTTGCTCTCACAGCCGCTGCTATCGGTGTGTTGTTTGCATACTGGGGAACGCCCATTTTGGTTCGACTGCTTGCTCCGTCCGCTGAACCGGCAAAGCTCGCCACGAAAGTAGACCTGCGGCTGCTGGGATTCACGTCACTTCTATCGCTGCTCATAGTGCTTGTGTGCGGCTTACTTCCAGGTCTTCGTTTGGCCGGCACCGATATACATACGGCCCTCAAGACCGGCGTGTCGCTCACCGGAGGCCAAAGCGGACTGTTACGAAAGGTCCTCGTGAGTTCGCAAGTGGCATTGTCCCTGGTCCTGGTAATCGGAGCAGTTTTGTTCACCCGTACTCTGGTAAATCTTATGTCATCGCGCTTGGGATTCAACCCCACCAGAGTTCTTGTGACTCAAATCGCGTTTCAATACCCTGAGGCCAGCAAGAACTTCGTACCTGCCTGGAGTGAGTTGCTCCAGCGGGTGCGAGCATTTCCAGGTGTCGAGCAAGCAAGTCTTTCGTCTGCCGGCCTGTTTACAGGTGAACCGCAGCTGATGGGAGTTCGTACCACGGCGGCGAAGGCTCTTCCGGCCGATCCAACCAGCGGGTTGCTGTTTGTAGCCAAGAACTATTTCCAGACATTAGGTATCCCATTTGTAAGTGGTCTGGATTTCGAATCCCACGACAGTGATGCCGGTAGCTCAATGCGCGCTATTGTCAACGAAGCATTTGTGGACAAGTTCTTTGGGGGCGAGAATCCGCTCGGACGCCGGCTTACGAAATTGGCGAATGCTCCAGTGTGGGCGGAGATCGTTGGAGTAGTCAAAGACGTCAAATACGGCAGTTTGCGCGAGAACCCTCCGCCCATGATCTATGTGCCCTTCGGCCATATTACGGATTGGATTCCGCCGCAAGGCCATCCGGGCGAATCGATGTTTCTGCAGGTACGCGGGGAATTGGATGCGACATCGCTCACGGCAAATCTCCGCCACGACGTAGGGCAAAAGTTCACCATTGGCCACGTTTCCCGTCAGCAACAGGTCATCGACGACACTTTAGTGCGTGAGCGATTGCTCGCGACTGTAGCGAGTCTATTTGGCGGACTGACGCTGGTATTGGCCGCACTGGGCCTATATGGAATTGTGAGTTATGCGGTTGTCCAGAGAAGACAAGAGCTTGGGATTCGCATCGCACTCGGTGCTGCGCCCAACGCGATTTTAGGTCTCATCCTTCGCGAGTCAGCCGGCACTGTTGCTGTAGGCATTATGGCGGGAATTCTTGCCGCGACGCTCAGTACGCATCTGGCAAGGGCGCTGCTTTTCGGATTAGCGCCAAATGATCTCGCGACCTACGTTGTCGCGTTCCTCGTCATGCTCGTGGTTTCGTTCGCAGCTGCATTTGTCCCAGCCTACAGGGCGGCAGAAACCGACCCGCTGATGGCTCTGCGTCACGAGTAACGAATGCCAGAGCCCAAGGGAAATAGTGTCACGCTACGGATGCTTCCACTTCGTCGCCTTCGCCAGGTGCGAGAAATAGGTTCGATTCCAGCCCGTGTTGGCGCGTGTATAGATCGTAGTAGCGGCCTCCTGCGGCGTACAGTTGCGCGTGGTTCCCTCGTTCGATGATGCGGCCGCCTTCGACCACCAGTATCTGGTCGGCTCGACGGATCGTCGAAAGGCGGTGGGCAATCACGAATGTCGTCCGGCTCTGCATGAGATAAGAAAGGCCCGTCTGGATCAACGCCTCTGATTCGGAATCGAGGCTCGAGGTGGCTTCATCCAGGATGAGAATGCGGGGATCGGCGAGGATTGCGCGCGCGATGGAAACTCGCTGCTTCTGTCCGCCGCTCAGCTTAACGCCGCGCTCGCCCACAATGGTGCCATAACCCTCAGCGAAATTCTCCGCGAATTCGTCGACGCGAGCGATGCGACAGGCCTCCAGAATCTCCTCTTCAGTGGCGGCCGGGCGCGAGAAGGAAACGTTATCACGGATGGTGCCATCGAAGAGGAACGAATCCTGCAGGACCAGGCCGAGCTGCAGGCGATAGCTCGAGAGCGCCACGGTCGATAGATCGAACCCGTCCACGAGAACCTTGCCTTCGTTCGGCGAGTGGAACGCTGTGATCAGGCCGATCATGGTGGATTTTCCCGAGCCTGACGAGCCTACCAGCGCAGTAACCGTACCGGGCCGCGCGTCGAAAGAGATATCATGCAGCACCGGTTTTCCCTCTTCGTAGGCGAAAGAGACGTGCTCGAACTGCACATGCCCGTTAATCACGGGCAGCGTTGTCGAGCGTAGCGGATCTTCGTCTTCCGGACGCTCACGCAGGATTTGCCGCGAGCGCTCGAGTCCGGCAAGCGCTTCGGAGATCTGGGTTCCTATGTTTACGATCTGAACCACCGGCGCAATCATGAAGGCAAGCAGCGAAGTGTACATGACAAAGTCGCCGATCTGCATGCGGTGAGCGGCAACTTGGCGAGCTCCAAGGAACATGATGAGCGCACCGACCAGGCCCATGAGAACTGTCGAGGCGAGCGTCATGAGCGAAATGGTAGTCAAGGATTGCAAAACGTTGTCGAGCAGGCGCTGGGCACCGGCCGCGAACACCCCCGCTTCCCGCTTTTCCGCGTGATAGCCCTTGATGACCCGAACGCCTCCGAGTGTTTCGGTTAAGCGCCCAGTGACTTCGGCGGTGATTTTGCCTCGTTCGCGAAAAATAGGGCGCACAGTTTTGAAGGCTCGCTGCAGTACCAGGCCAAACACGATCAGAATTATTAATACGAAGGACGTCATGGTGGCGCTGGTGCGGAAGAGCAGGAAGGTGGAGATAACCGCCGTGAGCAGGCCGCCGACCAGTTCCACCAATCCGGTTCCGACGAGGTTACGGACGCCTTCGACGTCGCTCATGATACGCGAGACCAGCGTCCCGGTCTTATTTGCATCGTAGAAGCCAACTGGAAGCCTGCCGATGTGTTCCTGTATTCGGACCCGCATCTCGTAGATAAGGCGCTGGCCGGATTTGGAAAGAAGCTGGGTAAGGGAAAAGGATGTTATGCCCTGGATCATGGTGGCGAGAACGACGCCCAGCACAATTGGTGCGAGCAGGTTGATTTGGCCCCGCCGCATGACATTGTCGATGAGAAATTTCGAGCTGATGGGCAGGGCGAGTCCACAAACGCGATTGACGACCATGAGGGCAGCGCCCGCGAGCAGCAGGGCACGGCGCGGCTTCATGAGCATCCAGATCTCCGGCAGGAGAGTCTTGAGGCGCTCAGATTGGCTTGGTTTATCCACGGCTTTCACCTGATGAGTTCTTCTTGGATGATCTCCCGGAACGAAAAGGCGGACTTTTTCTCAGTCCGCTCTATTACGCCTCAAACGGCGACAGTCTGCGGTCTAGACCCGCGCTGCATTCAGGGCTTGCTCACGCGCGGTGCGCAGCTTTGCGACTGGATCCCCGGTAGGCATAAACTCCATTGCCACTATGCGGTCGTACTTAAGTTCAGCGAGCTTGCGATAGATGTTTTCGTAATTGATCTCACCGGTTCCTGGTTCGTGCCGGCCCGGGACATCCGCGATGTGTACCAAGCCGGTGTATTGAATGTTTTTCTGCAGCTTCTCGATCAGATTTCCTTCCGCGATCTGCTCGTGAAAAAAGTCGTATAGAAATTGAACCTGAGGATGATTCACTGCCCGCATGATTTCGAACCCTTCAGCTACCGATGTCAGATAATATTTCTTATTCTCCTCCGGATCGATATTTTCGAGTAGTAATCGCACCGGCTGCCCGTTGATCTGCTTTCCCTCAATAAGACCTGCCGCTCTCTTTAGCCCTTCAATGCAGCTTTGATGCTGTGTTTCACGAGGCATCCCCGGAACGACGTTTCCAGACATGATGATCACGGCCGGGCAATCGATCTTCTCCATAATCGGCAGCTCATTTCGCACATCGGCGAGCATGGCCTCGCGGTCGTTCGGGTTGCCGACGCCGTGCTTTAGCCCAGCGGTGGTATCGAAATTGATCCCCAGCTGCTTCCGTTTCGCGTTCGCGCGATTGAAGTCCAAAGCAGACCAATTGTGATACTCCCCCACCAGTTCCACGTTCTTGTAACCGGCTTCGGAAACTTTCTCGAGGCGCTGCTCGAAAGGAAGGTCTTTGAAAACCGTCCAAAGCATGACCGAAATCTTGTATGGCGCAGGAGATTCATCCTGAGATGCAGCGAGGTTCCGCGCCGTTCCCAAAGCAGCTGCGCCCACGGCTGCTCCGGCGAGACTCTTGGAGAATGTTCGTCTGTTCATAAATTCCGCCTCAAATGTTAACATTGTGAATTGTCAGGCTCCGGGCTTCGTGCAATGGGCGGTTGTAAACCCCGCCAGGTCCGGAAGGAAGCAACGGTAGCGATTTAGCTCGTGTGCCGCGGATCACCCGGGGTCTGGCAGATGCTCTCACGCCCCCAATCGAGCTCTAAGTCTCATGTCGGGTCCATCGCTTGCTCTAGAAAAGCGTCCGTATCAAGTCATTGCGAGGAAGTACCGTCCGCAAAACTTCAGCGAGCTAATCGGCCAGGAGCACGTTCAAAAAACTCTTACGAACGCTATCGAAAGCAATCGGCTCGCGCATGGATACATCTTTTCCGGCCAGCGGGGCACGGGAAAAACAACTGTCGCGCGTATTCTCGCGCGCTGCATCAACTGCATTGACGGACCGACCGCCTCGCCGTGCGGCAAATGCTCGAGTTGCCTCGAAATCACCGCGGGCAATTCAGTTGACGTAATCGAGATCGACGCAGCTTCGAATCGCGGCATCAACGAAATGCGGGAAATCCGCGAGAACGTTCGATACCGCCCTGCGCGAGATCGCTACAAAGTCTTCATCATCGACGAAGCGCATCAGATCACGAAGGAAGCGTTCAACGCGCTGCTGAAGACGCTGGAAGAGCCGCCGGAGTGGGTAGTATTCATTCTATGCACGACGGAAGCATACGAGATTCCGAACACGATCGCTTCCCGCTGCCAGCACTTCAGTTTTCGCTCGGTGGATTTTCCCGAACTGATGGGCCGGCTGAAATCAATCGCGCAGCAAGAGGGCATTGACGCGAGCGACGACACTCTTTCGGTAATCGCGCAAGCCGGAGAAGGTAGCGTTCGCGACTCGCTTTCCGCTCTCGACCAAGCCATCGCATGTTGCGGCAAGACATTACGGGTCGAAGACATCCGCGCATTGCTTGGGATGTTCGGAGCGGATTCGCTTCGCGCGGTGGCTGAAGCCGTGCACAAACAGGATGCATCGCGCATGCTCGACATCGTGCAGGATCTCGAGCGCAACGGCCAAAGCTTGCAGCACTTCTCGCGGGAGTTGTCGCGATACTGGCGCAACTTGCTTGTAGCAAAGATTACAGGTAAGGCGACTCCGCTGATCGCCGCTTCCGAACAAGAACAGCAACATCTCTTCGAAACAGCCACTTTGTTCAGCGAGGAAGATCTGACGCGCTATTTGAATCTCACGCTGGAGTTATACAAGAATCTGCAGGTTTCGCTCCAGCCCCGGCTTCATCTGGAGCTCGGTTTAATCAAGCTGGTGCAAGCCGGAAGAATCCAATCTATTGAGCAAGCCCTCGCGGGATTGGGAACGCCAGAATTGGGCTCACTGCTAACGGCATCATCCCGCGCCGCTGCTCCGCGCCCACCCGCATTTCAAACGCCTGCAAAAGCCTCTTCGGCGCCTGCCCCTGCCGAAAAGGGTGATCTGCGGCAAGTGTTGTATGCCGCGTTGTGCCATGCCGGCATGAACACAACGGCGGACGCATTGCGGTCATCTGAAGTGCAATTGCAAGGAAGTGACTTGGTCATCAAAGCTCCCAAAGCAATGACGCTCGCGTTAAAAGAAGCCGCTTTGCAGCGCATCGCATCCGAGGCGATCGGTAAGACAGTGCGGGTTCGGGTTGAGGGTTGCGAAAACGCACGAGCCGTCGAGAGCGTCCCGCCAGAAAACGACAGGGGCGAGGACGAAGTACGCCAGCGGGCGTTATCTCATCCGGGAGTAAAGCGGTTCCAGGAGCTCTTTCCCGGTGCTCAGGTGCGTACCGTGCGAAATTTGAATGAGTAACTGAGAGGACGCGACAGTCATGAAGATGCCCGGCAACATGCAATCGATGATGAAGCAAGCGCAGCAGATGCAGCAGAAGCTGCAGGAGCAGATTGCTGCGATCCGCGTGGAAGCTTCCGCCGGCGGCGGGATGATTACCGTGAAGATGGACGGGCACAAGAATGTTCTCGGCGTGAAAATTGATCCTGAGGTTGCGGGCGATGTCGAGATGCTCCAGGACATGGTCATGGCTGCATTCAATGAAGCCGCAAAAAAGGTGGACGAAGAGTCTCAATCGAAGATGGGCGGCATGCTGGGCGGCCTCGGCCTGCCGCCAGGAATGTTCTAGGCCTCGCCACCCCATGCCAGATTTCGCAGAGCCGCTTGCCCGGCTGATTCAGGAATGTAAGCGGCTGCCTGGCATCGGCCAGAAATCGGCGCAGCGTATCGCATTCCACCTTCTGAGAAGCCCGCGTGAAGACGCTGAAAACCTGGCTCAAGCAATCCTCGACATTAAAGAGAAGCTCGGAATCTGCGCTCAATGCAACAACATCAGCGATGGAGAGCTATGCCTGTACTGTCGCGATCCCCATCGAGAGCATTCCCAGATATGCGTCGTGGAAGAGCCCCACAATATTCTGCCGATCGAAACCACCCGCGTCTTCCGCGGCCTGTATCACGTACTGCATGGGGCCATTTCACCTTTGCGCGGCATCGGCCCCGAGCAGCTCAAAATCAAGGGATTGGTGGACCGGCTGCACCAGAACTCAATCGAAGAGATCATCGTGGCGACCAATCCGACTGTAGAGGGCGAAGCGACCGCCGTCTATCTTTCCCGGTTGTTGAAGCCGCTCGGTCCCCGCGTGACGCGTATCGGAATGGGCATTCCGGTGGGTAGCGACCTGGAATTCGCCGATGAAGTGACCATGTCGCGCTCACTCGAAAATCGGCGGGATATGTAAGGCAGTTCTATGCATCCTGAGCTCGAGACTTTCCTGGATAGCGCTTTCCGTTCGGTTGAGCCGACGTCGGTTGAAATCGGCCGTGTGGTGGTCGAACCTGATTACAATGTCACTCCGGCTCAGCACGATGCGGGGCACCTCACAAGCGAACTGGTACAGTGCCTCCGCGAGCAGAGTCCCGAGCCGGCGGCTCTCGCTTCGCACGAAGGTTTCGAGGTGGCGATTCCGGGCAACTACCGGCTGCTTTTGAAATACATCCGATCTATCACGCTGCACCAGGACCGCGCTGAAGGCCCCTGGATTGAAGTAGCGCCCCCGGGCAATTGGATCTGAGACTCTGCCGCTACACTGAAATCAGTGCTGGTCAATATCTCTTCTCAGCCTGAACGGCCGAAATGGCTGCGTGCTCCGGCACCCGTTGGCGAGAATTACCGCGAGCTGAAGGATCTCGTCACTCGCCTTCACTTGCATACCGTTTGCGAAAGCGCGGCGTGTCCGAATGTGGGCGAATGCTGGAACCGGCGCACGGCAACGTTCATGATTCTCGGGAATGTCTGCACGCGCCGTTGCGGATTTTGCGCGGTCCAGAAGGGCGCTCCCCTTGCGGTTGACTACGATGAACCGCGCCGGGTTGCGGAAGCGTGTGCAACTCTCGGGCTGCGCTACGCGGTCGTCACGAGCGTCAATCGAGATGATCGGAAAGACGGGGGCGCGGAGCTATTCGCGCTGACCATCGAAGCCATCCGGCAGCACGTCCCCGGCTGCAAGATAGAAGTTCTGGTTCCGGATTTCCAAGGGTCGCACTCAGCCATGGAAATTGTGATGAACGCCCATCCCGAAGTGCTCAACCACAATACAGAGACCGTCCCGCGTCTTTACCGGCAAGTGCGATTGGGCGCTCGGTATGAGCGATCACTCGACATGCTCCGGTACGCGAAGCAGCTTCGCTCCCAAATCCCGACGAAGTCTGGCCTGATGCTAGGGCTCGGCGAAACTCGAGCAGAAGTCTTACAAGTTATGCAAGACTTACGCGACCATCATGTCGACATTCTGACTCTCGGACAATATCTGCGCCCTTCACAGAAGCATCTTCCGATCATGCGTTATGTCCCGCAGCAGGAGTTCGACGAATACAAGCAGGCCGGCCGCGAAATGGGCTTCCCGCACGTTGAGGCAGGTCCGCTGGTACGCAGCTCTTACCATGCGGACAGCTGCGAAGAGAGCGCCGCTGCTGTTCATTCCTCCGTCCACTGAAGAGGCAGCACGAGCCGGGCCTCGCACCCCGGACCATTCGGAGCATTTCTCAGGCTTATCGAGCCGTTATGCGCTTCGGCAATTTGCCGGCTTAGAACCAGCCCGATTCCCGAGCCTCCGCGCTTGGTCGTAAAGAACGGCACAAACAAATTCGTCGTATTCGAAAGGCCCGGGCCCTCATCCCGCACGGTGATCGCAACCACCATCGGGGTCCGTTCGTGCCGGACAAATACTCGTCCTCCGGTTTCCTGGGCCGCATCCACGGCATTGCGGATTAGGTTGATCAAAACTTGCTCCAACTGATCGGCGTCGCCCTGAATTGTTAAGGGCGGACACTCTTCGAAAAACACTTGCATGCGCGTTTCCAGCCTGGTCACACGCCGTAGAAGCGCGTTCACCTCTACCGGACCGAACTTCGGAGGAGGCAATTTGGCTAGACGAGCGTACGAGCTCATGAAACGGCTGAGAGATTCGGAGCGCGTCGCGATAACATTCAAGCCTCTGGACATGTCCTCTGCCCAATCTTCCGGCAGAGGATCGCTCTTCACCAAATGCTCCAGGCTTTGCGCAATAGATTTTATTGGAGTTAAGGAATTGTTCAACTCGTGACCGAGCACGCGGACCAGCCGCTGCCAAGCCTGCAGCTCCTCTTCACGCAAGGGGCGCGTCAAGTCAGTAACGACCAGCAATTGATGCGGCACGCCGCCTTCGCGGAACTGGCTGCGGCGAATGCCCCAGCGTCCGGTTGCGCCCGGGAACGATCGTTGAATTGTCTGTTCCGGTTCACCGATGAGGTACTCAGCCAAGCCTAATGAAGTTGCATCCTTCGCCAGCAGGCGCTCGGCCGGTTGCGCGAGCAAGCGTTCACCCGCGCGGTTGACGAGGCGCAGAGTTTGCTGCGGATCGAAGGCGAAGGCGGCGACTTCAATCTCTTCCATCACTTTGCGGAGCAGCGCGGTAGCTTCAAGCGCGCCCAGACGTTGATCTCTCAGGGTGGCCGCCATGGCGTTCACCTGCTGCATCACTTCGCCCATCGGCTCTGAGGGATTTTCGACGCGAGCGCGAATGGAATAGTCTCCTTCGCGCATCGCTTCGAGCAGATTGGCCAGCGTGCGCAGAGGGCCCGCAACTCGCCCCCGTGCCCCAATACAGAAACCCAGCCAGCAAAGGACGATCAGAAGATCAAGCGTCCACTGCTCTCGCCCCGAATAGCCACCGACCGCGAGGAGAATGACACAAACGATTACCGCCGGGAGTCCACCCGCGAGAGCGAGCAGAAGAACTCGCGCATCGTGGCTTAGTTTGACTTTGTGCGCGAGCTTCATGTACTCAGCTCGGACGGGCAGCTCTGTCCACGAGATGAGGTTCTTTGATTATGAACATCCTCGATTTGGGACAGAGTCGCCCGTCCCCTCAGATCGCTAAAGCCCAAAGCGCTGTAATCGGCGATATAGGGCACTCCGGCTCAGGCCTAGAGCATTGGCAGCGTGACTCACATTACCGCCATAACGTGACAACGCTTTCTTGATAAGAAATTCTTCAACTTCTTCAAGGCTCATGTCCTCGAGGCGCGGCGACCCGGTTGGCCCTGACCGAAGCGCCAGATCGCTGGCCTTTATGCAGTTGCCTTGCGCCATCAATACCGCTCGCTCCACGACGTGATTGAGCTCGCGGACGTTGCCCTGCCAGGGATGCTCGTACATCGCTTGTACTGCATTGTGATCGAAACCGGTGATGCTCTTCCGATACCGCCGCGCGTGCATGCCAAGGAAGTGATTCGCTAAAGGCCCGATGTCCTCCCGGCGCTCTCGCAAGGGCGGCAAATGAATTTCAATCGTGTTGAGACGAAACAGCAGATCTTGACGGAAGCGCCCGCTCTGTACTTCATCCGTAAGGTTCGCGTTGGTTGCCGAAATGACTCTAACGTCAACTCTCTTTGTTTTCGAGGAACCAACACGTTCCATCTCGCCGATTTCCAGAACTCGCAGGAGTTTCGCTTGCAGGTTCATCGGTACGTTAGCGATTTCGTCCAAGAACAGTGTTCCGGTATCAGCTAGCTCAAAGCGGCCCACACGATCCATCTTGGCGTCCGTGAATGCGCCTTTGACGTGTCCGAACAACTCGCTTTCAAACACGCCTTCAGCCAAGCCGCCGGCGTTCAGGGTGACCATGGGCTTATTGGCGCGGATGGAAATGGCGTGGAGCGTTCTAGCGACGACTTCTTTTCCGGTCCCCGGCTCGCCTGTGATGAGAATATTAGCGTCAGACGGCCCGACTCGTGAGATAAGATCCAGCACTGGCTGCATGGTGGGCGACTGAGCGATCATCGTCGGGAGATTGTCGCCGCGCAACAACTGATTCTCGGCTTCGAGGCGTTGCCCGCGCCGAATGGCTTCGCTCAGCTCGAGCTGCGTTCGCACAATCGACAGCAGCCGTTCGTTGTCGAAGGGCTTTTGGATGAAGTCGCGCGCGCCCCGGCGCATGGCTTCGACGGCGAGATCCACGCTGCTCCAGGCGGTCATCACGACAACGGGCAGCATGGAGTCCACAGTCTGAATCTTGGCCAGCAGATCCAGACCTTCTTGCCCGGATGTGGTGTCGCGCGTATAGTTCAGGTCAATAATCGCGGCGTCGTAATCGCGATTCTCGATCGCCTGCAAAACCTGCTGAGGCGATTCGACAGACTCGATCTTGTAACCCTCCCGTTTTAGGAGAAGCCGCAGGGCTTCGAGCACGTCTTGCTGATCGTCGGCGATCAGAATGCGCATCTGTGACGGCGGGGTTTTCATCAGGGTCGCTGGTCGCGGCTCAGTTCTGCGTGATCCAGCCGTCCTCTATGTAAATAATCCGGTTCCCGTATTCGGCGTTCTTCTCGTTATGCGTGACCTGCACAATCGTCGTGCCTTGATCGTTGAGCTTTTTGAAAAGCTCCATGATCTCTTTGCCCTGGCTGGAATGCAAATTCCCGGTTGGCTCGTCCGCGAGAATCAGCTTGGGATTAGCGATCATTGACCGCGCTACCGCCACAAGCTGCTGCTGGCCGCCCGAGAGCTGGTTCGGATAGAGATCTTTCTTCCCGACCATGTTGAAGCGATCGAGGGTGTCGCATACGATGCTCTGCCGCTCCGACTTTTTGATGTTCCGATAGGAGAGTGGAATATCGAGGTTCTCGTAAACCGTGAGCGAATCGAGCAGGTGATAGCTCTGGAAAACGAAGCCGATGTACTTCTTGTATATCTCAGATCGATCCTTCTTATTGATTTTGTGGATCGGATGATCGAGAAAGAGATATTCGCCGGTCCAGGCGCTGTCGTGCATACCAAGCAAATGAAGCAGGGTGGATTTTCCCGCCCCGGATGGTCCCATGATAGAGATGAACTCGCCTTCTTTGATGTCCACGTTGATCCGGCGCAAGACGTATGTCTTGGTGGGACCGTGCTCGAAGAATTTTTCAATGTTACGAAGAGAAATCATTATGTCGAAAGTCCTGTAAGTCTATTGATAGCGCAAAGCAGAGACGGGATCGACTCGCGCGGCGCGCAGCGCCGGAACCAGAGAAGCAGCGACGGCAACAGCGACAATCAGAATCACCGCAACTGCGTATGCCACAGCGTCCCCGGAAGATACGCCGAATAGCATCGAACGCAGAAGAGAAGAGGACCATGTAGCACCCAAAAGACCGGCAGCTACACCCGCGCTCGCAATCACCAGACATTCGCGCAGGACGAGCCACAGAACATCTCCCTTGCTTGCGCCCACGGCCACGCGGATGCCTATTTCTTGACGGCGCTGTTCGACTGAGTAGGCGAGAATCGCGTTCAGCCCAATGCCGGCGAGCAGAATCGCGAGACCGGAAAAAGCGCCAATTAATCCCAGAAGGAAGCCGCGGTGTCCCAGCGACTGATCGATATAACTCGACAGCGATTTTACTTTGTAGATCGGAAGATCTGAATCAAGCGCCTGAACGGTCCTGCGTAAATCGGCCGCTTGTATTGCCATTCCCGGCCGCAAACGCAGTATCAAGGCACCCGAACTCACGTAGCCTACCTGCGCATAGGAGCGGTAAATGTCTAACGACGGCTGGCTACCGAGGCCTTCCCACTGCACGTTTCCCACCACGCCTACGATGGTTTCCCAGGGTGAATCCGTTCCGCCGCGCAAATGTTTGCCAATCGGGTTCTGATTTGCAAAGAGCCGGTCGGCCATCGTCTTGTTGATTAAGACGACCGGGTTCGAGTGTAGCCGGTCATCCTCAGTGAAGTTGCGTCCACGGATGATTGGAATTCCGAGCGCGCTGAACAAGCTCGGGCTGACGTAGAGGTGATCTGCGTAAGGAGCGTTCCTGGATGTGTTGGGCTGGCCCTCCACTTCGAAGTTGCCCGCTTCGCTCGCACCTGTGGTCGGGATGTCGGAACTGAAACCTACCGATTCGACGCCCGGCAACGACTGCACCCGTGGCAGTAAACGGTTCCAGAAATTATTGATGTCTTCCAGTTTTGAGTAACGGGTCCGCGGCAAGGAGATCTGCGCCGTAAGCACACGGGCTGAATTAGAGCCAGGATTCAGGGTAAGAAGGCGCGAAAAGCTGCGGAGCAACAAACAGGCTCCGATCAGCAACATCACGGAGAGCGCAACCTCGCTCATAACCAGAATCCGACGGAGTCGTTGCGTTCCCTTGCTCGAGGTGCCCTTAGCAGACTCTTTCAAACCTTGATTGATGTCAATATTGGTTGCATTCAGGGCGGGAATCACTCCGGTGATTAGAGCGGAAAACAGAGTGATGCCCAATGCGAGGCACAGCACCGCAAAGTTGAGATTTGGAGCCAAGGCCGCTGGGAGTTCATAAGGAGAATACAAGTTAATAAGCCGTAGAGCGCCTAGGGCGATGAAGATGCCGCAAGCTCCTCCCGCCCCGGCGAGAAGCAGACTTTCCGACAACAGCAGCCGGGTGACTTCCCAGCGGGTTGCACCCAGCGAGATGCGGATAGCAAGCTCGCGCACACGAGCGGTAGAGCGCGCCAGCATAAGACCGGTAATGTTGGCGCACGCGATCAGCAACAGAAGCGCAACCGCTGTCAAGAGCACGAGAAGGGCGGGTCGAATGTCATGTACGATAGCTCTCTGCAACGGCAACGTCACCGCCCAGTGGCCCTTCTGGTCGGGGTGTGCCGCGTCAATGCGTCGAGCAATGATTTGCAAATCCTCGCCAGCCGCTGCCGGTGAGACACCCGGCTTCAGACGCGCCACGCCTTCGAGCCAATGCATTTGATAATTCTGAGCAATGCCGGCGGGTATGGATTCGGTCTCCTGAAACTCCGGGACGGCCACGCGCGCATTGATCCAGATCTCCGCATCGGCCGGGTATTCCTGTTTTCCGGCAAGGACGCCGATGACGCGGAAGAGATTCCCGTTGAGGCGGATATCACGGCCTACGATATTCGGGTCGCCGGCGAAACGCCCGCGCCACAAAGAGTCGCTCAAAACAGCAACGCGGGTTGCGGAAGACGGCTGGTCGATCCGGCTCGACATCAATCGTCCCAATTCGGGCTTTGCGCCGAGCACATCGAAGAAGTTGGGTGTCACGGCGCGGCCCTGGAGTCTTTGCGGCTCGGCGTTGCCTGTCAACGTCAATGATTGCCAGGTCCAAGCGGCGAGACCCTGCAGACTCTTGTTCTGCGCTTTGTAATCGAGATATTCGCCGGGGGACATAGGGACGTCTTCGCAGCAAGGCTGGTGATCGCCCACGTGAAGAAGCTGCTGCGCGTTCCGGTAGGGAAGGTTCCGCAAGAGCACCGATTGAACGACGCTGAAGATGGCCGTGTTAGCGCCGATGCCGAGCGCCAAGGACAGAATGGCAATGCCCGCAAAGGCAGGCTCCGCCCTCAGCGTTCGCGAGGCGAAACGCAGATCAGACCAGATTTGAGACATAACGCGGAGGTCGAATCAGTGACGAACGAAGCAAATCTTCGAAATTCGTGGAACTGTCACTAACCGATGTTCTCGGGGGAAAAAGCTTATTCTTTTGGGCGCACTGAATTCAAACGCGACGAACGCGCGCGCGTTCGAATAGATCGCCATTCCGAGCAGCAGCGCGCCAACGGCAAGAAGGTCCACGTGCTTCATTGATTCCACCTTCGCCTCGCTGAGCTGCGCGGCGTCATATTTTCCACCTTCGCCTCGCTGAGCTGCGCGGGCTCATACCGGAACCTCCATATTCTCCTCGACGACGCGACCGTCGAAAAGGTGGATGGAACGGTCGGCATAACGGGCGTAACGAGGGTCGTGAGTCACCATGCAGATGGTCGCTCCGCCGCGATGCAACTCGCGGAGCAGGTCCATCACCTGTTCGCCATTTTGAGAATCGAGATTTCCGGTCGGCTCGTCGGCGAGCAGGATGGACGGATCGCCGGCTAAAGCTCGAGCCACGGCGACGCGCTGCTGCTGACCGCCCGAGAGCTGGGATGGGTAATGCTTGATACGGTGCGACATGCCGACGCGCTCGAGCGCTTCGTGAACTTTCTTCTTGCGCTCCGCCCCGCCCATGCCTCGATAAGTAAGCGGCAACTCGACGTTCTCGTAGACGTTCAAATCACCGATCAGATTGAAGGCCTGGAAGATAAAGCCGATCTCGCGGTTGCGAATACGCGCGCGCTCGGAGAGTTTGAGGCTCTGCACGGGCTTGCTGTTGAGAATGTAGGTACCGGAAGTGGGCGAGTCCAGCAGGCCCAAAATGGCCAGCAGCGTCGATTTCCCGCAGCCGGATGGTCCGGAAATGGAAACATACTCGCCTCGCTGGATATCGATGTGAATTCCAGCCAAGGCGTGGGTTTCTACCTCATCGGTGACGAATACCTTGGTAACGCCTTCCAGATGGATCAACGGGTCGGATGCGGTCATTCTGCTTCGGTCCTCCTAAATACCGCTCCCTTTGGTCGCGGCTCGGTCAATTTCGGCTCAGTTCAAGTTACGTATTGCAATCACTAAGTGTTCAAACGAATTCGTTGGTACGAATCATACTGAGACATGTCGGAGAGGATGACACGATCTCCGACCTTAAGTCCATCGAGCACTTCGATGGTGTTTACAGAGGCCCGGCCGAGCTTAACGTTTACGCGTGTAGCTCCTTTGCCGTCCGGATCGATTTTGAAAAGGCCGATGGTTGTATTGGGCTCGCCGGATACGGGGCGATCAACATACACCACGTCCGGCAGCCGCTCTATTTCGATGGTGCCGTCCACGCTCAACTCAGCGCGGGCACCCTCGGGAAGAGTCGACGTAAGAAGCGCTACGTCAACTCCGACCGTACCGTTCAGGGCCGCCGGGTCAATTCGAATCACGCGGCCTGGGATGATTCCATTACGCGTATCGATGCTGGCATCCAGACCAACCCTGACGTCCTTCATCTGGGTTTCGGCAATCTGTAGAACGGCTTTTAATTTTGTGGGATCAGCAACCTTGGCCAGGATGGTCCCGGCTGTGACGCGCTGGCCGACCTCCACGTCGACTTCCTGCAACACGCCGTCGATCCCGGCCCGAATAGTTAATTGATCGACCTGTTTTCTTTTCAGCTCGTACGCCGCCCGCGCACTTTCGACGACCACTTGCTGTGCGTCGATCTGGGCCTTAATGGCCTCATCGGCGATCCCTAGCCGTTGCTTTTGCAGGGCGACTCGATTCTGAAACTGATTCGCCTGGTCAACCGAAAGTTTTGAGGTCAGGTCGCTTTGCAAGTTCAAGCGGGTCAGTTCCAGGTCGCGGTCCGCGGTGAGCTTCGCCTGCGTGTACTGCGATTCCAGGGTAGCGAGAGTTGCTCTTTGATCCAGCTTGTCGCTCTCCAGCTTGACCTTCATGTTGGCCAGATTCGCTTCTTCCTGCTTGACCTGCCATTCCGCCTTTTCGGCTTCGAGCTCCAAATCCGGGTCACTCAGCGTCAGGATTACGTCAGTGGCGTGAACTTCATCCAAGCCCGCTCGCCGAACAATCGTGGCAACCCGGGAATCCTGGGCCGCGGCGATGAAGTGGATCTCCTGAGGTTTCAAAGCACCCAAACCGCGGACCTGCCTTTCCATCGGGCCTCTCTTCACGGTGCCCGGCCACAGGCCGCTCATGTCGACCGACGGGGCAGCAGGCTTTAGACGAGCCAGGGCTACTGTGGTGCCGCCGATTACGATAACTCCGATAACACCAAACGCGATCCGCCGGATCAGACGCTTGCGCGCGACTTCTTTGCCGCGAGGTACATCCATCGCCATATTTAAATTATGTAGTTTGCATTTCAGCGGCCACGGTCGTAATGCCGCTCAACCCGCTGATATTACTGGCGCACTTGCAAATTACCAAACGAACTACTGTTCGGTTCTGGGACAGAATTGGTTGAACGCGCACAAGCAAATACATTACGGACTGAGATCTATGCCGCCTGCGCGGATGTTTTTGCGCGACCTAAAAGCTGATCGCGGTCTCTGGTGAGGGTTGCGCGAGCGATGTTGGCGGCGCGAACACCTTCCAGGTAAGACTCAACATCCTGGATTGAAAATTCGAACCCAATATCGGCGGGGTCGAACGCCTTTTTGTCGTGCTTCGCTGCGAGGTAGAGTTTCCCGGCGACGTCAAAGTCTTGCGCTTCTTTACGATTGCGCTCTTGTTGCAGCGTGCGCAGCTCGGCGGTTTCCTTTTCGCGGCGGCGTGCGAGACGTGCTTCCTGGAGCTGCAGGTTGCGAAGCTGCTTCTCATATTTGAGGAAGGTCTGGAGCTCCATCATGCCGGGGCGAAGGGAGGGATCGTGCTGATTGAAGGAATCAGCGAAGTCGAGCCGGCCTTGGGCGAAGATGGCCATTTCGAGAGCTGGAATGCGCTTCAAGCGCCAGGATAAGTCAGCTAGGGATTGCGCGAGATCGCATTCGCGCTGACCGACGGGCCGGAGCTCTTTCTGGTAGGCGCGGACGTGACGGTCGTATTCGGCGGCATCATCGGTGGGTAGAAGGACAGTGCGGCCGGTGAGCGCGGTTTTGACGGCGTTCAAAGAAGATTTAGCTTTGCCGATTTCGCTGGTGGGACCAGTCGATAATTGGGCATTGGCGCGATTGGCGGCGAGTTGGGCGGGGGAAATTGCGGAAGATTGTTCCGGTTCGGAAGCAAAGGAGGCGAGGCATGCCTCGCCCCTACGAAGATCAGCGTCGCTGTCGATCGGTGGAGCGCCGCTCTCAAGAGGCGAATCTACGCCGGTGGATGCGAGTTGAATGCCGGCCTTGCGGGCGTGTTTCTTCGCTTTGCGCTCAGCGGCGCGACGAATTTGACGTGATGTCATATGTTCGTTTTATCGCAGAGGAGTTGGTTCGTCGAAAAGGGTGAGGTGGCCTAAACTGCTGATTTCAGTTAAGAAATAAAATCGGCGCGAGATGGCTCTGTAAACCCCACTCGGAAAAGTGGGTCATTGAGTCGCGTGTTCAAAGGCCCAGACCCCCAAGTCCGTACGAAAGTAGCTTGCGGGGCAGCGCTAGCGTCGCTATGTGCCCGGCGAAGGTCAAGGCCGTGACACCTGAGGCGCTATCTTCTCGAGGTCCACGAAGCTTCGCGCGTACGGTCGCAGATCTTGGCTGATAGTATGCAGCGTGCCGATTAATACCAGATTGACATCTTCGTGTTCGACAAGGTGCTGTACGGCTTCATAGAAGTCGGCATCCCCCGCGAAGAAAAACAAGGTCGACCATTTGCGTTTTGCGAATGAGCGCATTAAGTGGAACGCAAGCCCGACATCTACTGCCTTCTGCACGGTCATTTTGAACTGCTCTCCGCTTAGAGGGTGGGTGACGGGCCCACCACCCATACTTGGAGGCCAATACAGTGGCTTCTCCTCCAGCCAATAGAGCTTTACTCGAAGGCCGGGCCCGGACGGCGGTGGAAATTGCAGAGCGTTATGAAACGAGTTCTGTTTTGCCGAAGGCGGCTCGGGGTCGGCGTTGAAATAGTCTTACGGCACACAAACGTCAGCAGATCGCGGATCGTTTTTTCCGGGATGTCGAAGTTCTCTGCGATTTCCTTCACAGGGGAACCGCTTTCGTAGTTCTCGACTATGGAGTCCGCCTGGACGCGCGTTCCCTTCAGGATGGGCGCACCGCTTACTTTGAGGGGATTGACTTCGAGGAGTGGGCAATCAGACCAGTCTATCGCCCTGTAGCAGTTGCGCCATACAACCAGCATAGGCCTGTTTACAGCGATACGTGGCGGCAATGGTGGTGTACCATCCGAACCAGAGTCACAAAGCGGGAAATGCTCGGCGGATTCTCAGATTTGTGGGAGTCACAACCGAGAATGCCCCGGCAAGCGCGGCTTCGTGGTCTGTCAAAACTCCGAGTACCCTAGCTGCTTTGTCTTGTGAATCGAGGCCCGCCAGCCGCAATAAAAGGACGCCCGCTGTAGCCCGGCGCTGCCGAAAGACAATCTCTCCGAAATCCTTGTCCGCCGTGATCAGAACTGCTCGTGTTTCCAGGCTTCTGCGCAGAACATCGTGATCGTCGATACCGGGCTCCAGTTCCGCGATATAGGCTACAGTGTGCCCATACAGACGCAAATTGTCGACGATTTGCCTATCGACGTTCTCGTCCGCGACGCACGTCATCGCTGGACGGGTTCGAAGGGGTATACGACGTCGGCCCGCAAGGATTCGGCGGCGAAAGCCAGGGCGGCTCGGACCGCTTCTTCCGTCAATCGCGGATGGGCTGCAATGATCTGATCGAGTGTTTCTCCGGCACCCAACTTCTCCAGAATCAGCTCGACGGTGATACGGGTTCCCCTAATCACAGGCTTACCCATCATCACCGCGGGATCTGAAACCACGAAACCTTGTTGAGCCATTCGATCCATCCGCTTTCATCCTAACTCTGAATTGGACGCCGCCCTCACGAATAGCGGACAGCGTGGCAACCAGGATCGGCGGAGCCCAATTCTGAATTCACGGCAACTCAAGCGCGGTCTTGCATTACGGGTGTCTCGCTGCGAACCCGAACGGCGCCCGCAGGCAGCGTCACCTCGAATCGCGAGCCTTTTCCAACTTCGCTGTGTACGCGAATCTCGCCTCCGTGAGCTTTCACGATCGCGGCTACAAAGCTCAATCCCAATCCGAGCCCTTTCTCGGGGTTCGGGTCTGGAACGCGGTAGAAGCGGTCGAAAATGTGCGGCAAGTGATCTTTCGGTATGCCTACGCCCGAGTCCTCGATGAGGAGGCGGACGCTCGCGCCTTCAGTTTCCGCGGACGCGCGCACCCAACCGCCTGGGGGCGTGTACTTGATCGCGTTCGACAACAGATTCGTAATCACACGCTCAATCTGCGTGCGATCTACTTCGCAGAGCACGGGTTCGCGAGTGGTGTGCGTGAGATGTATGTCGTTTGCTTCCGCAGGAATCTGAAATTGATCCACGAGATCTCCGATCAATTCGCGCAGATCCAAGACGCCTTTGTTCATCGGGATCTGACCCGACTCTGATTGTGAAAGCAGGAGTAACGCGCGAACCAGATTTGCAAGCCGCTCCACGTCCTGCAGAGCGTTTTCGATGGCTTCTTGCAATTGTTCCTTTCGGGTCGCGGTAAAAAGGGCGACTTCCAACTGTCCCTGAATGGCGGTTAGAGGCGTGCGCAATTCGTGCGAAACATCAGTTGAAAATTGACGCATCTGCTCGAAAGATGCCTTGAGCCTTCCGCTCATAGCGTTGAAGGAATCGATGAGGCGGTCCAGTTCATCATCCGCACCGCGTTTTTGAATTTGCAAGCCGAGATTTGATCCAGTGATCTCCTGCGCGGCCTTCTCAACCGACTGCAGCGACTCGAGCACCCTGCCGGCCGAGTACCAACTCACCAGCGCGCACGCCAACAGAGCAATTGGTAAGAAGATAAAGAAATTACGCCGGAAGCGCCGCAACACGAGATGATCAGCCGCCAGGCTGCGACCTTCGGCAACGTACCACTTTCGATCGTCGGCGTCGGTCATAGTGCTGCTGATCACTTCATAAGGGATCTTGTCTTTGCTGACTATGGTCTTGAACCAGGGTTCTTTAGTTTTCTCAATCTGCGCTAACTCGGAGAGTATTGTGTTGCGATCAAAGAGCTCTTTCAATGCCGGATCAGGCGATCCGTCCCAGGCATCGCCGTCATCCTTTGCAATCACGAAAACGGTTTTGAGGCGCCCGACGGTTGCGGCTTCTTCCGGGTCGGAAGGATCCTCGAACCAATACGGCTTACCCTGGCCGTCAAAATGTATATAGCCCTTCATCGCGCCTAGCTGTTCGTGCAGCACGGCCTCGCTTTGGTTTTCCAGAATTGTGCGGAGTGTTTGGGTGCCGACGAGCCCGACCACGGCGAGAACGCCCGTTAAGAGCAGCAAGAACGTGCTGGCGAGCCGGAACCGCAGCGTACGGAAGAGCTTCACGTCGCGCAGTTTCCGCCAGAACATTCGAGATACCTAGGCGTTTATGGTTTCAGTAGCGAGCGGCTGCTGCGCTTCGGGCGCGTCGAGCATATAGCCGATTCCGCGCACGGTATGGATCATCTTGGCTGGGAACTTATCGTCAATTTTGCTGCGCAAGTGGCGGATATAGACATCGACGATGTTGGTAAGCCCGTCGTAGTCCATGTCCCAAACGTGCTCGACAATCATGGTGCGGCTGAGAGGGCGTCCTCTGTTGCGCATCATGTATTCGAGGATGCTGAACTCTTTCGGCGCGAGCTCGATGTTTTCGTTGCTCCGAGTTACTTTGCGGCGGATGCAATCCAGAGTAAGATCGCCCACCTGCAGTTTTTCAGGAGTGGGTTGACCGCGGCGCAAGAGCACTCGCGCCCGCGCCAGAAGCTCCACGAACGCAAACGGTTTTACCAGGTAATCGTCCGCGCCTTGCTCCAACCCCTTCACGCGGTCGTCGACCGAGTCGCGCGCGCTCAGAATCAACACCGGAGGAATAGTTTTGCGGTTCTTGATTTTCTGCAGAACTTCCAGGCCGTCGACATCGGGAAGGCCGAGATCCAAAACGACCAAGTCGTATTCGGTCGAGTGGACCCGCTCGATGGCATCCCCTCCCGCATTTACTACGTCTACGGCATAGCCGGCGCTTTGTAAGCCCCGTGAGAGGAAATCGGCAATTCGCTTTTCATCTTCGACCACTAGTACGCGCATGCGTTTTAATGTACTGAATAAAGTCTAGCGAAGTGGATGCGCTCAATCGCCGGAAGCCCGCCGGGGTTGCGGTATCGGCGGCGGCTGAAAGAAAGCGCCAACCGACTTATAGCGTGTCCGCAAAACGGAAATGACGATCATGAGCGCGATCAGGATGCT
Source organism: uncultured Acidobacteriaceae bacterium (assembly GCA_963758245.1). Lineage (GTDB taxonomy): Bacteria > Acidobacteriota > Terriglobia > Bryobacterales > Bryobacteraceae > Bog-105. The sequence goes on from CAVWUV010000014.1 coordinate 63,646, forward strand.
TGTAAACGCAAGTACCTGCGCTACCGAGAGCCCTTCCTTCCAGATGCCAAACCAGCGGCCGTAGACCAGCTCGATGTGTACCCAATAAACCAGAAGCGAGGTTGTCCCAAGTTGCCGGAACACGCTCCATCGCTGGGGAGCTCCGAGGTTCACCCAGAGAAATGAAAGCGCGAGGAGCGCCAAAACGACACCCAATTTGATCATGATCATCGCGGGACTATTCAGCCAAAATTCACTCTTTGCATAAATCGAATAACCCAGGTTTGAAAGCTGGTGCGCAGCCATCGATATGGCCAATCCGATCAGCATCATCCACAGCATGACGCGCCCCATGTCTTCCTGCTTCACGGTACGTATAATGCTCCCCGCAACCATCCCGAACGCCAGGAAGGAAGCCCACGGGAAGAAGCCGAAATAGTTATAGCTCGGGAAGAAATACGAACGGACGATCCAGGGTACGCTGGAGCCGTCGATCATGCTTACAACTGGCGCGAGCGCGGCAATAACCAGCCCCAATACCGTGCACAAACGGATCCGCTCGCGCGTGGTAAACACAGCCATGGGCGCAAAGATCAGCATCGCCATACCCATGCAATTGAGAATGTCCACTCGCAAGAGCTCGCCCGCCGGGCTGGTGGGAAAACCGAAGACGTAGAGCTGAATGCGGAACAAGAAGGCTAGCAGGAAGAGATATCTGGATCTCTTCAGCGCGGCGATGAAGCGTTTCCACGTACTTCCGCCTTGCTTCTCCTGACTGTCCATCAAAAATGCGAACGTGATTCCCGTTAGAAAGAGAAAGATAGCTGGAGGCAGCCCGCCGAGGAACTGCGAGAACATAAAGGGGCCTTGGCCGCGAAGGTCATGCCGGGTGAAAGAATCGAACGTATGCCCCTGCAGCATTACCAGTGCGGCAAAGCCGCGGGTCCAGTCGATGAACCCTAATCGCCCCGCGGCAGTCTTTTGCCCGGCCATCTCGGTTATTGGCTCTGCCTCTTCACTCCCGGCGGCAACTTCAGGTCCAAAGTTCCATGAATGGACGGGTTCAGGCTGATGTTGCTGTAGGTGACGGTTCGATAATTACCTGAAGGCTCATAGAATTGCTGCTGAATCGGATAGGCGGCGCCGGCTGGAATCCACATCTCGATTTTCGTCAGGCGCTGCTGGACCTTTGGATCTTTGGGAACGAGTAGAAGTTTTGCCGTGTCCGCGCCTGCAACTTTTTCCGGGGCTTCCATCGTGATGGTGTAACTTTGCGCCAGCTCTTTCCCGGAAGAGCCAAATCCTAACAGGAGAAACTGGTTAAGCACATCACTGTTCTTCCCGACCTCATAATCCTGATAGGTTTTGAGCTTTGGATAATAAATCCTGACAATCTTTCCGAGAAACGCGATTACGCGCGCATCGGTCTGACCCGAAAAATCGATGATGGCGCGAACATCGTTGGTTTTCAGCCGTTGCATTTTCAGCGTGCCCTCATCAATCGCCTTGTCGCTCAGAATGGCGGTGTAGGTAAGCATCCGAACATCAGCGGACATGGCATGGAAGTTCGGCGCGGCTTGATCCATCCGCGCCAATATCGCATCAGCGCTTTGATCTTCCGCAGAACTTATCGAAACAAAGAGGCACAGGGCGAGCAGAAGTCTTTTCATGTCTCTCTCTAAAGACGCAGGGAACTAGGGCGCGGTATACGCGATGAATCCCTTGACTTCCTGCTCGGTTTCGTCGCGGATGGGTTCGACGCGAACCACGTGCCACGACTTGCCGGTGCGTTGGTGGATCAAGGACTGCGCGCGTTGTGGACGTTGCTGGTCGGGGATGTCTTGCAGCAGCTCGGTCGCAATGAAGACGCGATTGGAGCCGTGCAGTGATGACATCAGAATGATGCTGGATGCCTTAGGCTGATCGTGAAACCAATCGCGAGGCGTCGCAAAGATGAAGACGAGGATTAGACCGACTGCGATGTCGTAACGCCAGGAGGCTCGGGCAAAATCCCAAAAAATCAGGCGCTTTATGACGCTTCCAACGCTTACTGGGCGCTGTGTGCCGGTTTCAGCCACTCAGGCTATTTTACCACTTACCGCTAATACTTCCGCATTACGGCGAGCACGCGGCCTTGAACATTCAGGCTGCTGGAGTCCACAAAAATGGGGGCCATTGCCGCATTAGCGGGCTGCAACCGCACACGGCCGTCCGGCTCGAGATAATAGCGCTTCAAGGTTGCTTCCGTCCCATCGACGAGTGCCACGATAATGTCACCGTTCCTAACGGAATCGGTCTTTTCGACCAGGACAAAATCGCCATCGCAGATATGATCTTCAATCATGGATTCGCCACGCACCGCCAGAGCGAAGGCGTTGTCGCTCCCGACAAAATCAGAAAAGTGCAGCGCCTCCGGATCGGGTATGGCTTCCACGGGGACACCGGCAGCGATGCGGCCCAGTAGTGGAATACTCGCTTCAGCCGCTTGGGGCTTTCTGGCGCTCTCCTCAGAAAAGTAGCGATCTCCGATCTCGAGAGACCGGCTGTGATTGTAACTGCGCCGCAAATACTGCTTGGCCTCCAACGCCTGGATGTGTTTATGAACCGTCGCCAGCGAAGCCAAGCCGAGCCCGCCCGCTATCTCTTCGTAGCTGGGACTATATCCGTGCTTTTGGATGAAACCGGATAAAAAATCCATTAGCTCCTTCTGCCTCCGAGTGAGCGCCATGCCTTGTCCCCTCCCTAGTACCAGTTTTGGCGAATAAATAACGAAAGTCAACAGAAATGGTAATTATCCCTTGACGGTAGGTATAGATGCAAGCGTATACTGAAGCCACGGTTGAGCCTCGTTTTCGGGCGATTGGCGAACCGATTGACATGCTCGTCGACGGCGACTACCTACGGCACGTTGGCTATCTGGTTTTCGATAACTGGGACGAGGAGCGCAAGGAATGGACACGAGATCCCGAGGGTACAGTGTTTTTTGTGTCCGAGTCACACCCGTGTCCCCCTTGGGGAAGAGTTGATTATGCCGTCACCTGCCGTCACGTAATTGAGGGAATCAGGAGCCGGTGTGCGTATATTCGCGTGAATGGGGCATCGGGGCTGTATGTCGATATCAGCACTAAGTATGAAGATTGGAGCCTGTTCGATGAGACCGACGTGGCGGTTTCCAGGGTGACATTTGGAAATCGAGCCTCGTACTGGGCCTATCCTATGCCGCAAGTCCGCAACCAGACCCTTGGAAGCCACCTCTGGAATATCAAGCCCGGACACGAGGTGTTCTTTATTGGTCTTTTCGAGCCACTTCCAGGTAAAACATCTGTCGAAGCAATTGTGCGTTTTGGCAAAGTCGCACGACCAGATGCGTGGACTACGGTGTGTCTGGACCCCGACTGTGGAAAACAAGCCGAGATTCGAGCGCATATCGTTGAGGCATTATCCTGGGGTGGGGAAAGTGGCTCGCCTGCTTATATCTACCAAAGCAAGCTTGAGACTGGCGAAACGTGGATCTCCATAGCTGAACCGTTTGTTGCGGTACCAACTGCGCCGGTCGTCGAAACCGTAGAGCCGTCTTTGCTAGGGATGATGTATGGCCACTTTGAGTTACCGCGTGGCGGAGTTGACAGAAACACGGGGATTGCTGTTGTAATACCGATAGGGCACATTAAGGCAGTGCTTATGTCAGAACCAGTCCTAGAAGAACGAAGACGTTTAGGGCACGATCAGATAAAGGCAAAGAAAATTCTTCCTAAGCCCGATACTGTTAAAAAGAGCGCCAAACAGGAGCAATCCTTCACTCAGGCCGATTTCGAGGCTGCATTGAAGAAAGTTGCGCGGAAGATTGATCCCAAGCGATAACAGCGGCTTTTATTCTGGGTACGCATCAATCTTGATAATCTTGGCGTCACCCATCCGGTGCTGATCGTATTCGCCGCTGGGGTACATTGAAAACCGCCATTTGGTATGGGCGGCGACCATTTGGTCGCTGATGCCGTCGGACATCTGAATGCCATCTTTGTCGTAGTACGCCGCGTGCAGAAACACGTTTACCGGGGTTTCGCAGCCATTCTCAACAATGCCCTCGATTTGGGCAGAGGTTGTGAATCCATACCGCGTCGCCCGAATTTCAGTGACGTTGACACAGCCATAATGAATGTCTTCCTGGGTAGATTGTTTCTTTTTCTTTCCGCCTCCCGAAGCGGAACATACTAATAGCAAAGCTAGGAGTATTGTTCTCGCGTAACTCACTATGAATGGCCAAACTATTATCGTGCGTTTTGACAAGGCGTCTGTAGACGCATGTTTAGCTCTGGCCGAACGGGTCATTGGAAAAATCAACAAGCCTATCAACTCTGGGGTCTTGTTCAAGCTTGATTCTGCTCACAGCACTACAGAAGGGGCAACGGTACTCACGATTTTCCCGAAGCCAACGGAGACTCTTCAGGCTCTCGCGGCCACAGTTCTTACACGGGACTGAGATGTTCTCGGCGTCGAGTAGCGGGTTTTCCATATCAACACGCGGAACTAGGCCACCTTAGCAACCTTCTGCAAGAACGTTATAAACATTGGGACTGTGTCAAAGCGGTGATTGTAGCGAAATGAGTACTCGTTCAAGTAACTCTGCAAGTACTTCTGACTAACGGAATGGTAAACGCCACCGATGCCGCGCTTGATTAGCGACCAGAACCCTTCAACGGAATTTGTATGAATGTCGCCAACCACGTAGACCCTTGAGCTGTGGTGGATGCGCCGATGCTGATAGCCAGCGTTGACCGAAGTATCGTCAGTCCTGCGAAGACCCTTGATGCCATCGTATCCGCGATGCTCATCTGAATAAATTATGCTTTCAGGCAACACGTGCTCCCGCACGATACTTAGCAGCGCAGCGCTACCGACTGTCTCAACCGTCTTGGCAACCACGCGGCCCTTACGCTCGACTACGCCCACGATGGGAGTCTTCTTTTTGTCGCCACGCATCGGACGGCCCGTGCCTTGTTTGCGGACGCCTCCGTAATAGGTCTCATCGATTTCGACAGCGCCACTCAGTTTGTTTTCTTCCTGCAATAATTCTCGAATTTTGGTGAACATGCGCCATGCGGTTTTATAGGTGACTCCGGTCTCCCGTTGGATCTGCTTTGCGGAGATTCCGCAACGGGTGGATGCCATCAAGTAGATCGCGTGAAACCACAGCCTCAGGGGTGTCGGCGATTTGTGGAAGATCGTTCCAGCCGTGGGATGTTCATGATGGCCGCAATAATCGCAAGAGTATGACGGGCGGCCAGCGTCGCGGTGATGCTTCGTCACCTTGTCGCAGATCTTGCAATGAATGCCTTCAGGATATAGGTATTGGCGCAGCCAGTCTAGACAAGCCGCGTCGTCAGGAAACATGGCGTTGAAGTCGTTAATGGTGAACTTCTGTTGCTTCGGCTGAATATTGTTCCAAACTTGCTTGTCGCTCACATCCCTATACTGCCACAGGCTATACCTACTGTCCAGGGATAATTACCACAGAAATGTACGGGTTGCGTGGTGGAAGGCTCATTGGGTACGAGATTGCCTTAGCCCGGATTTCTCAAGAATGATGTAGCAAAAGGCCGTGATCCGTGGCATAACTGAGTTTCCAAACAACAGTTTTGCCGAAAGGAGAACGGCCCTTTGACTAACACAGAGTGTATCCAATCCGGATTCGAGTTTGCAGGCGTGGGTTCGCGTTCGGTAATGGCGCGCTTTGATGGCGGGAAGATCACCTCTGATGGGGGCGGGTTGCTGTTAGGCGAGGTGGACCGGCGGATTGGTTTGTTGAATCGCCTGGCGCACTGCTTTCGGGACGGGCGGGATGCAGGGCGCGTACAACACAGCGTGCGAGAGATGCTGGCGCAACGCGTTTACGGCCTTGCGCTGGGGTATGAGGATCTGAACGATCACGATCAGTTGCGCACCGATCCGATGATGAGCATTCTGGCGGATAAGGCCGATGTGGAGCAACCGCTGGCGGGCAAGAGCACTCTGAACCGGCTGGAATTAGGCGGCGAAGCGGGCGCTGTGGATGCGTACAAGAAGATCCACTACGAAAGCGAAGCGATTGACCAATTATTGGTCCGCCTGTTCCTGGAAGCGCATGGCGAAGCTCCGCCGGAGATCGTCATCGATCTGGACGCGACCGATCTGCCGGTGCATGGGCACCAGGAGCAGCGCTTCTTTCATGGCTTCTACAACCATTACTGTTATCTGCCTCTGTACATCATGAGTGGCGATCATCTGCTGGGGGTGCGGTTGCGTGCGGCGAACACGGATGCGAGCGCAGGCGCGCTGGAAGAAGTGGAGCGCATTGTGAAACAGATTCGGCAAGCGTGGCCCCAGGTGAAGATCACGTTGCGAGCCGATTCGGGCTTCTGCCGGGACGCGCTGATGAGCTGGTGTGAAGCACACGGTGCGGATTACGTTTTGGGCTTTGCCCGTAACGAGCGGCTACGGAGAATCATCGATCCGCAGATGCAAGAGGCCGCAGCCCTGCACCGCCAGAGCGGCCAAGCCGCGCGCGTGTTCACCGAGTTTGATTACCAGACCCACGACAGCTGGAGCCGTTCGCGACGGGTGGTGGCCAAAGCCGAGCAGCTGGAAGGGAAAGAGAATCCGCGGTATGTGGTCACCTCGCTTTCCTCTGACAGCTGGCCAGCCCAGCGGCTGTATGAAGAGCTGTACTGCGCACGCGGCGACCTCGAGAATCGCATTAAAGAGCAGTATTCGTTGTTCGCCGGGCGGGTCAGTGCCGCGACCATGCGCGCCAATCAACTGCGTCTGTATCTGTCAGCGGCTGCCTATGTTTTGATGAGCTCCCTGCGCCGATTGGCCTTATCCGGCACTGATTGGGCGCGGGCGCAGTGCGAGACTATCCGCTCTCATCTGCTGCGTATCGGAGCGCAAATCCGTATCACGGTCCGTAAGGTCTGGATCTCGCTGGCCAGCAGTTATCCCCACCATCGAGTCTTCGCTCACGCTTATACCCAACTGCGTTGTTGACAAACAGCACGATCCGCAGCTCTTTGACAATCCTGTCCGCTTTCTGAGGAGTTCACCGCGGGAGCTATGCCCAAAACTAATCGAAGCACTCTACGAGCTATCCGAGCGTGCCTTCACAATCGCGCATCATCAGTCTCGCCCTGCCTGGCGAACTATTCATGAGAAATCCGGGCTAGCCGGAGGGTTTGGCTAAGATCAGTGCGTGATCCACGAAGATATGCTCGGAGCTAAAACCAAGTTGTCTCAGCTGGTCGAAGCGGCGATGCGAGGCGAAGAAGTCTTCATCGCGCGTAACGGGGTTCCTGTAGCGAGGATCGTTCCCGTGGAAAAAACAAAATTCCACTTCGGATTTTTGAAGGATCAGTTAACGGAAATCCCAGACTCGATGCTATTTGCGATGACCGATGAAGAAGCCGATCGATTCGTCGAAGGCCACTACTAGAAAGTAAAGCTGGATCGGTCTTATCCCGCGACCGTGGCTTCTTGTAATTTCCAAGCGTAGAGCGGGAATTTATCCGTGAGCGACGCAACGCCGGTACGCGCTTCTTTACTGGCTTGCTCTGATTTCACATTGTTCAGAACGTGCGCGATGAGCCGGCCGACCTCATTCATTTGCGCTTCGCGGAAGCCGCGAGTGGTGACGGCCGGACTACCGAGGCGGATTCCACTTGGATTTAACGGGGGGTTCGTATCAAACGGTATCGCATTCTTGTTCGCGGTAATGTAAGCCTCATCCAAAGCTTTTTCGGCTTCTTTGCCCTTGATGCCTTTCGCGAAGACGTCCAGCAGGAACATGTGCGAGTCGGTTCCACCGCTCACCACACGGAAGCCTTCGTTCTGGAGAGATTTCGCCAGTGCGCGCGCGTTCGCCAACACCTGGCGCTGATAGCTCCGGAATTCTTCGGAAAGCGCTTCGAGGAAACATACCGCCTTCGCGGCGATGATGTGTACTAGCGGTCCGCCTTGGGCGCCCGGGAAAACAGCGCGGTCTATTTCTTTGGCGAATTTTTCCTTGGCGAGAATCATTCCCGCACGCGGGCCGCGAAGAGTTTTGTGCGTAGTGGAGGTGACGATATCTGCGTGTTCGCAGGGATTCGGATAGAGCCCCGCCGCGATGAGGCCCGAATAGTGCGCCATGTCCACGAGAAAGACCGCGCTGACAGAATCGGCGATCTCGCGAAAGCGGGCGAAGTCAATCACGCGGGAATACGCGCTCGCGCCAGCGATGATTAATTTTGGCTTATGTTCTTCGGCGAGCCGCGCCAGCTCCTCATAGTCAATTAACTCGTCATCGCGGCGAACGCCATAGGCAACAACCTTGTAGAGCTTGCCCGAAAAGTTCAACGGATGCCCGTGCGTGAGGTGGCCGCCATGCGCGAGATTCATGCCTAAGATCGTGTCCCCCGGCTGAAGCACCGAGGCATAGGCCGCCTCGTTAGCTTGTGAACCGGAGTGCGGCTGAACGTTCACGTACTCGGCGTTAAAGAGCTTTTTTGCACGCTCTCGCGCCAGGTTTTCGACAATGTCGGTGAACTCGCAGCCGCCGTAGTAGCGTTTTCCCGGATATCCTTCGGCATACTTATTGGTGAATACGCTGCCGGCGGCCTCCAGCACTGCTTCGGATGTGAAGTTCTCGCTCGCGATTAGTTCGAGGCGCGTGTTCTGCCGGTCGACTTCGCGCTGAATCGCGTCGTAAATGTCGGGGTCAACTTCAGAAAGAGGCCTGGCCATTTGCTTTTGGTTCATAGTTGGATTTCCGCGGGTCTGTTCTAATTGTCTATTACACACGAATGCGCTGGAGCAATCTTTTCATTCCGACGTTGCGAGAAGTGCCTGCCGAGGCCGAAGTTATCAGCCATCAGTTGCTATTGCGGGCGGGGTATATTCGCCAACTTGCTGCGGGCATTTATAATTATTTGCTGCTGGCGCAGCGATCGCTTCTGAAGATCCAGCAGATCGTGCGCGAGGAGATGAACGCGATTGGCGGGCAAGAGATATTTCTTCCGGCGTTGAATCCGGCTGAGCTTTGGCAGGAGTCGGGCCGGTGGGAGCTGATGGGCGATAACATGTTTCGCCTGAAGGATCGGTTCGGGCGCGATCTTTGCCTCGCCATGACGCATGAAGAACTCGTGACATCTATCGCCCGGGGAGAGCTCCGCAGCTATAAGCAGCTGCCCCAGATCTGGTATCAGATTCAGACGAAATTCCGGGATGAGCCGCGGCCGAAATCGGGATTGCTGCGAGTGCGGCAGTTCATTATGAAGGACTCGTACACGTTCGATATTGATGCGGCGGCGCTCGACATCGCCTACAACAAGCATCACGGCGCCTATTGCCGGATATTCGACCGATGCGGCCTCGAATACCTGATCGTAGAAGCGCACTCAGGCGCTATGGGCGGCAGCCAATCGCACGAGTTCATGGTCCGCTCCGACGCGGGCGAGGATTTTGTCGCCGAGTGCAAAAACTGCGGGTACGCGGCCAACTTAGAAAAAGCTATTTCGAGGGCGACCGAGCCTCTCGCCGCCGATCCTGAAGGAGATCTCACGCCCGAAGAATTTCACACGCCGGGCCAAAAGACAATTGCCGACCTGAGTGAATTCACAAAACTTCCCGAGAGTTCACAAATGAAGAGCCTGGTGATGGTAGCCGATGGCAAACCGGTCCTCATTATGGTCCGAGGGGATCATCAGCTAAGCGAAACGAAGCTGTCGGGCGTCCTCGAAGCCGATGAAACGCGTCCGGCGCATCCCCACGAGATTCTGGAATGGTTTGGCGCGAATGCCGGGTCGCTCGGCCCCGTCGGGATTCACAACATGCGCGTGCTTGCTGATGCTGCTCTGGAAGGCCGCCGGAATATGATCACGGGCGCAAACCGCGACGATTACCACCTGAGGAACGTCACGCCCGGTGAGGATTTCCGGCCGGAGTATTTCGATTTGCGGCAAGTCTCGGCAGGCGATAAATGCTCCAATTGCGGCGGTCCGCTGGACGTGGTGAAGGCAATAGAAATCGGCCATATTTTTAAGCTGGGCTATAAGTACTCCCAATCGATGGGCTTGCGAGTGTTGGGCGAAGATGGAAAAGAAATTACGCCCATTATGGGCTCGTATGGCATCGGCATTGAGCGAATCCTGACGTGCGCGGTTGAGCTTTACGATGACAAAGACGGGATGTCGCTGCCCGCAACGATTGCGCCTTTCAGGGTGGTGATCTCGCCGGTAAACTATCGCGAGCGCGGGCAGAAGGAAGCGGCGGATTTGTTGTACGACAGCTGCATCAAAGCTGGAATAGACGCCTTACTTGATGATCGCGACGAGCGGCCGGGTGTGAAATTCAAAGATGCTGACCTTATCGGAATTCCGTACCGCGTCACTGTAGGCAAGAAGCTGAGCGAGGGCAAAGTAGAGTTCCTGAATCGGCGCACGCGGGTGTCCGAAGAGGTACCCGTCGAGCGAGCGGTAGAGCACCTTCAGATGAAGCTAGGAGCTGCCGGGACGTAGCTTCCTGGCAAAGAAATCGGCGGTCGCTTTGTATGCCTCCACCCAATGCTGATGCATGAGGAAATCATGAATCTCGTTTGGGATGATCAGCTCCTCGAAGGTTACGTGCTGCTGCCGTAGCGCCTCGACGAGCTTTATGGTTTGCGAGAACGGAACATTTCGATCGTCATCGCCATGGATGAGCAGCACCGGCGACCTCCAGGTTTTCACGGAAGCCAGCGGTGAAGATTCGAAGGCTATTCTCGCGGCCTCCGTCTGCGTTTTCGGATCGTAGGCAGGCACAAAGTTTTCAATGACGTCATTCCAATCATGTACTCCGTGGAAATCCACGCCGGCGGCGAAGAGATCCGAAGCACGAGCAAGGGCGAGGGCCGTTAGATATCCGCCGTATGAGCCGCCCCAGACGCCGATACGGTTGGGGTCGACGTCCGGCCGAGATTTCAGATACAATCCCGCCCCTTGGACGTCGTTAAACTCGCTCGCGCCCGTAGCTCCGTAATTCAGCGCTTCGCGGAAATTGAGTCCATAGCCGATGCCGCTGCGGTAATTCACCGAAAGCACGACGTAACCTTGGCTCGCGAAGTATTGGTTCAAGCAATAGGCATTCGAGTAATAAGCCATGTAATGGAACCCGAGCAGCATCTGCCTTCGCGATCCGCCGTGAAAGAAGATCAGCGCGGGATGGCGCTCGGCAGCCTGTCTTCCAGACGGCAAAAATAATTGACCGTGGATCGGGAGGCCGTCGGCCGCTGTGAGCATGACCGGCTGGGGGCGGACGAGCGATGCCGATGGGAAACTGGAGGGTATTGCTTCGGGGGCTAACGGCTTCCGCTTCCCATCGGAACTGCGAACCGCTGCGTGTGCCGGCTCGTTATAGCTGGAGGTGAGGAATACCAGGGCTGAGCCGTCGGCAACTGGAGTGGGCGCCCACTCGATGTCCTCGCCGCGGGTCAAAGGCTGAGGCTTCTCCCGCCCCGAGCTGTCAACTGACCAGAGATGCCTTCGGTCCGTGTCGCCGATGTTAGTCGAATAGTAAATGGTTTTGCCATCACGTGAGATCGCGACATGCTCCACCTCGCCATCGCCCGGTGTGAGCTCAAGTTCGTTTTCACCTTGCGCAGGCAGGCTGTACAGGTGAAGCCAGCCGTTTCGCTCCCACGGAAAAATGAGGCGGTTCCCAGCCGCCCAAAAGATCTGGTGCTCGGCCACAATGCCGTGGAAGACGCTGCCCGGCCCGTTCTTCGCCCGGAAGGCTTCGCGCGCGAACCCGGTCTTCACATCGGCTATGCGAATCGACCAAGGCTCTCCTTCCCTTTGCGGCCCGAAATCGAAGGCGCGCGTCTGGGCCGGAATCCGGACATAGGCAAGGTGCGTGCTGTCGGGAGACCAAACGGGTTCCGAGTCTTTGTCGACGCTTGCATCCAGATAGCGCAGGCTATTTGCGGCAGGCGCGTAAATTCCGATGATGCTGTGGCCCGTTCGCTCGCTCACAAACGCCAACTGGGCGCCGTCAGGAGACCAAGTCAAGTTCGTCGGGTGCTCCTTTTCACTCAATGCGCTCTTTGCGTCTTCTCCGGACGGTTTCATCACAAACATCTGGTTTGGGCGGAGGAAGGCTACGATATCTCCCTTGGGAGAAATGGCGGGAGCGTGCCCTTCGGCTAGTTTTTTTGCCGGCGATCCATCCATGGCCGCGGCCCAGATCGCCTGTTCCGGTTTCTGCGGGCTTAGAGCTGGATTCGGATTATCGCGGCCCATCTCGAAGTCTCCTCCCCGCGTAAACAGAAGATAGCTGCCGTCGGGGGCCCATGCCAGATCGGCGATCTCCTGGCCGTCATCCTCGTTGAAGCTGGTGACCTTGTGTCCTTTCCAGTCCGGCGCAGACGCCACCCAGATATTGCGTTGTCCCCTCTCGTCCATTAACCAGGCGACCTTCGCTCCCGCAGGTGACGCGATGGGCGAGCTTGCAAACGGAGCGCTCATTACCTGATCAATGGTGAACGGGACGGCGGGTTCTGTGGCGTGCGTTGCGGCAAAGGAAAGCGCGCCTAGGAGAAAAAAGAGAAAAGCGTTGGGGACTTTCATGGCGGATTTTCCATTCTGCCATGAAACGCGAGCTGACCGGGGGCTTGGAGCCCAATTGATATTCTTGGTTACAAAGTGGCGCTGAACATCGGCCAAACAGCCGGAGACTACAAAGTCATCGGCATTATCGGCTCGGGCGGCATGGGGACGGTCTATAAGGTCCAGCACCTCATTTCAGATCGCGTCGAGGCCATGAAGCTCATTCTCCCCGACCTGGTTCACTCCTCTGAGCTTGCGGACCGCTTCATCCGTGAAATCAAGGTTCAAGCGCGTCTGAGTCATCCCAATATCGCTTCTTTGCATAACGCCTTTCGACTCGACAATCAGCTTCTGATGGTGATGGAGTACGTCGACGGAACCACGTTGCACGCACTTCTCCAGAGAGGGCGAATGGAGCCCGCGCAGAGTATTGATGTCGTGCTGCAGGTGCTTAGCGCGCTTGCTTACGCCCATCACGAGGGTGTGGTTCACCGCGATATCAAGCCTGCAAATATAATGCTGACCAGCGGCGGAGCTGTAAAGCTGATGGACTTCGGAATCGCGCGCTCGGTGAAGGACCAGCAACTCACTCAAACGGGCGCGGCAGTTGGCTCGGTCTACTATATGTCTCCGGAACAAGTTCAAGGCGCGCCGGTCGATCACCGGTCGGATTTGTATTCGGTCGGGATTATGCTATACGAAATGGTCACAGGAGTCAGGCCAATTAGCGGGGATTCCTCGTGGGCGGTGATGAACGCGCACGTGAATCAGATACCGCGATCTCCAGCGACGCTGAACAGCGATCTACCGGACTATCTTTGTCTGGCAATTCTGAAGGCCATCGAAAAAGATCCCGAGGCACGGCATCAAAGCGCCTCGGCATTCGCCGACATTTTGAATTTAGTGCGGAATCGTTACCGAAGCACAGCCGCGCCCCGGAATCCCGGAAACCTTGCGACGGCCCCAGGCAACGCACAGGAAGAGCAGCGTACCGAATTGGTCAAGCCCGGTGCTTCGCCCATCGCGGTGGCAACCCCCACTCCGCATGCGCAGACAACGCCAGCGCCGAGCGGCTCCAGCTCAGCCGATACCAAACGGTTCGACTCAGCTCAGCTCGATCGCCTTAAACGAGATTTGGCTGTGTATATTGGCCCAATGGCGCGGATCGTTGTGGATCGCGCGGCCAGGAAAGCCGCGAATTTGCAGCAACTTTACGAAGCTCTATCCAGTGAGATTGACACCCCGAAAGAGAGAGCGAAATTTCTCGCTTCGCGCCCGCGCTGAAGTATGGGCAAGGTATTCATTAGCTATGCGCATGTCAATCCGGACCAGGATTTCGCGCAACAGCTTTCCGTAGTTTTGGAGACGAATGGATTCACTGTATTCGTAGATTCAAAAATTCGAGTGGGGCAGGACTGGGTGGAGCAAATAGATCGCCAGCTCCACGCTTCGCAATATTTTGTGCCCTTGCTGTCAGCGGCCTCAATCGAAAGCGATATGGTACGGCGGGAAATCGCCGGGGCGTACAAGCTGAGAAAGGCAAAGAAGCTCACGATTCTGCCCATACGCCTGGGCCTTGAAGGCGAACTGCCCTACGACCTCGCAGCGTACCTGGATCTGATTCAATATGTCGTCTGGCTGCCCGGGCAGTCTTTCGACCCAATTTGCCGCACGATTCTGCAAGCCATAACCGATTCAACTGTAGTAGGACTGCCGGTCCCCGCAGCTCCGCCGAAAAGCGCTACAAATCCAACCGCCCAATATCACAACACCGGGAATGCGGAGCCCTTTGATAGATCCGAACTCGATCGGGTCACGCGGGAATTGGCCGCTTATGTCGGTCCCATGGCTCGGATGATGGTTGATCACGCAGCTAAGAAAGCCGCGAGCTGGCAGCAACTTTACGAAACTCTATCCAGTGAGATCAGCGAGCCGAAAGAGAGAGCGAAGTTTCTGGGCTCTCGGCCGCGCTGAAAGTCTATTACCCCTTGCTAACGCGCGCGGCTCAGTTTTGACTGTCGGTATCGAGCATTTTCATGGCCCGCGCGAGACTGCGCTGCATCCGATTAAACGAAGATGCCAGAATGGAAATCTCATCGCGCCCTTTGACTGGAAGATCTTCGATATCCAACTTGCCTTGACTGATCGCGTCAGCCATGCGCGATAGCTTGCCTACTGGTCTAATCACCGTCACGACGAGAACCGCGTCCAGGACCAGGAGCGTCATGAAGCCGACTGCAAGCAGGTAGAATACAAGCGTTTTTAGCGCCCGGTTCGCTATTTGAATGGCGAACGACTCGGGAACAGATACAATCTGGGCTCCTATGATCTCGTTCGGCTTCCACCCGAAACCGTTATCCCGGCCGTATTGACGAATCATCGATACGGGCGCCTTGTCTGGAGTGCTGTGGCATTCGAGGCATGCGATATCGGTAATCTGAAGCGGCCGCGCGAAATAAAGAGATCGACCCATGGGTGTATCGCGCTCGCCGTATAGAGTCTGACGATTAGGATCATTCCGGAAACTATTTACTACATCCGCCTCCCAGTCAGTAGCCCGATCGAGCAGGTTGGTCGGGTTTAGCGTGGCTTCTTTGTAGCTGTAGTCGGGATTGCGCTTGTGGATGTAATCGAAAACCTGGGTGGCCGCGAACGCCGGTACGGTTTCCGGCAGGAAGGTCGATTCGCGCCGCTGCTGCTTCACGAGAAGCGGCTTGATGTCTGTGGTCGTATAATTCCGGGTTGCGAGGGTGCTTTCCATCATCAAACGGGCCTGCTCGCGCACGCGATCTTTCGCATCCCGCTGTAGGAATCCATTAGCCAACCACACAGCCACCGCCAGCCCGAGTCCGAAGACCACAACAAAAATCAAATTGAACCGCGCAAGCAGCTTCATTAGTAATTGCTTCCCCTGCCTATAGTAAGGATTTAGAGGCCGGGTCACAACAAAAAAAGGGCCAAGCGGCGAACCGCCTGACCCTTTTTGTTTAGATTACCGCTGGTCTATTTGGGACAGCCGAGAGCTTTAACTTCCCGGTCCGGCAGGTCTTTAATGTTCTTGACCGCCGGTGGCATCGCTTGGCTGTTCCTCGGAACGAGGTAAACTTCCACGCGACGATTCTTGTCGGCTGCTGTTGTCATAGAGCCTCTGCGCTCCTTGATGTTCGAAGTTCCGCAGAGTCCTGGTTTGGTTTCCGAAGTCTGGTCCGTACCCACCCAGTCAACCTTGATCCGGGACGGATCGACCTTGGCGCAGGTGCCTGTACCGCCGCTTAGTACAGCGGCAGCGTTCAGCACTCGTTGTTCGTCGAGGGCACGAGCTTCTGCAGCTCGTCTCCGCGCTGCCCGGCCACGGCGGCCGCGCATTTCGCGCACGTTGGCTTCTTCATCGGTGTCGCGATGGCCGACGAGCACGATGTTGTAATCGCCACTTGCGACTCTCGGAGCAGCATCATCGATCAGAACGCGCTTGCCGCAATTGTTCACGCGAGCGTTATTCTTCGCGAAGATGATGTCATCCAGCCGGACAAACTGCGGCTGGCAGTTCACCGTGATTGTCGTGGATTGAGTGGCAGTCTTGCCAGTTTCATCCGTGACCGTCAGGGTCGCCGTTATGGTCTTGGTCTGGCCTTGCGCGCCGCCCTCGAAGTTCACCGTAGAAGCATCGAAGGTCGCGTTCGGGCTGGTGTCGTTGCTTACGCTGCCCTCGCTGACGGTCCACTTGTAAGTCAAGTTGCCGCCGCAGGGAGAAGGCGTAACGTTGGCCGAGAGATTGGCCGTATGCGTACCGTTCGCGTTCGCCGCGCACATTAACTCGTTCGGCGATGCCGTAACGCTTGCGATCTGCGCAGTCGTATCGCTCACCGTGAGTGTCGCGGTCGCAGTTACCGGCGCCGCAGCTGTGGGCGCGGGCGGCTGTACCCAGCACCTTACTGGAATGTTCTTCGGCCGTTCCATGGGCGCTGGCGGCGGGGTCGTGTCAGTAACCGTTAGCTGCACATTGAACGTTCCCGTATTATTCGGCGTAAATGTAAAATCAGCACTGTTGCCTCCCTGCGCCTGGCCATTTACTGTCCATGCATAAGAGAGGTTGTGACCTGCCGGAGCTCCACTTAGGTTGGCGTGAAGCGTAACCGGCTTGCCCTGGCATATCGTGCCTTCCGTGCCAGTAATGGTCGGAGTGGGCAGCGGCGCGGGAGCGGGCGGTGCGGCCGGCATCGGCGGGCACTTGCTCTGGCCGAAGTACCAAACCAACCCTACCGTGCCCTGAAAACCGAGCACGTGGTCGCGAGATGGAATGTAGATTCCGCCGTCTGGATAATTCGGCAGATCGAAAGTCGGGTTTCGAGACCAGGTGCCCCGGGCATCAAGGCGAAGACCAAAGTGATCAGTCAAATGCCACTTAATACCTCCACCGTAGTTGAAGCCGACTTGCAAGTTATCGTTTAGGTTGGCCGAGTAGAATTCCGAATTGACGATCGGATCCCGGGCGCGGTTCTCAGCGCCAGTTGTGGGCGTGAATTGAACCACGTCTATACCGGCTGTCACGTAGGGTTGGAACTTAGAACCTCGCGGCTTCAGGTTAAAGACCGGGTTCAAGCCGAGATACCAGTTTCTATTCTTGAAACTGTAGGTCGGAATCGGCGCGCCAACCAAGCCGGCCGGTGCGGTTGCCGGATAAACGCCGAGGTTACTGGCTGTGCGGAAATGGACGTTCGCCCGAGCCAGATCTCCCCAAAGCTCGAGGCCAAAGTATTTAGTGGGATTGACAGCTATACGGAGACCACCTACCCACCCATCTAACATCTTCGGGTCTAAGCCACGTTGCACTTGGCCATACGTGCTGATTCCAGCGAAGGGATCTATTTCCACCAAATCCGGATACTGATCTTCTGTCGATCCGACCTTTGAATGGCCCGGGCCGTTCGCGGGATTTGTCGTCGTAGTGTTCGTATCCTGAGCAAATGCGGCTGTAGCAACACACAAGCCAGCGCACAGAATAGCCGAACTAATCGGCTTGAGCCGAGTCTTCATCCTTCTCCTCCAAAGCAAAGTTCACCCTCACCAGTCTTATTGATGATGGTTGAGCCATTTTTATTACGGTAGCAGTTTGAGCCTGCACCTGTCATGTGATACAGCATACGAAAGGGCCAAGCCGAGTGCTCGGCCCTTCATTTTGATCCACGATTGACTATCTTGGGCAACCTAGAGCTTTAACCTCGCTCTCGGGAAGCGGTTTAATGTTCTTTACGGCTGGAGGCATTGTCTGGCTGGTCCTCGGAACAAGATAGACCTCCACTCTACGATTCTTATCGGCCTCAGTTACTCGCGACCCTTTACGTTCTTTCTGAGCGGGGCGAGCTGAGGTTCCGCAAAGGCCCGGATCGGGCGTCGAGGTTTGGTCGGTTCCAACCCAATCGACTCGGATCCGAGACGGATCGACCTTAGCACAAGTGCCGGTACCGCCACTTAGGACGGCGGCACAGTTCAACACGCGTTGTTCATCGAGCGCGCGGGCCTGCTCGCGCCTTCCTCTGCGAGTGGTTGCTCCACGCACATTCGTCTCCTCGTCGGTATCGCGGTGGCCGACCAGCACGATGTCGTAATCGCCGCTGGAGGTCCTCGGGGCCGCTTCGTCGATTAGAATGCGTTTACCGCAGTTGTTCACGCGGGCGTTGTTCTTCGAGAAGACCACGTCCGGCAGGCGGGCGAACTGTGGCGGGCACTTGACGTTAATGTCAGTTGTTCGCGAAGCCGACTTGCCGGTTTCATCAGTGACCGTCAGCGTCGCGGTAACCGTCTTCGTTTGCCCTTGCGCACCCTCGAAGTTCAGCGTCGAGGCGTCGAAGGTAGCATTCGGGCTGGTGTCGTTAGTGACGCTTCCCTCGGTTACGGTCCACTTATAAGTCAAGTTGCCGCCGCAAGCCGATCCCGTCGCCTGACCGGAGAGACTCGAGGTATGCGTGCCGGTTGGGTCCGCTGCGCAGGAAAGCGCATTGGGAGTCGCCGAGATACTGGTGATCTGGGGTTCCGCGTACTCCTTCACGCTCAGCGTGATCGGTCCCGAAGTAACCGTGCGTGACGGATTGGTCGAGTCTGATACTGTCACTTGTACCGTGAAGTCGCCGGCATTATTCGGCGTAAATGTGAAATCGGCGCTGTTGCCGCCCGAGGGCGCGCCATTCAATTTCCAGGCGTAAGTAAGCGTATGTCCGGCCGGATCCGAGGCTGTGGAGTGCAAGGTGATGGGCTTGCCCTGGCACAGGGTTCCTTCAGCGCCTGTAATAGTACCTGCATTAAGTGGCGCAACGACAACCGGCGCCGCAGTTACAGGAACCTTCGGATGGCCGAGATACATGACAATTCCGATGGTTCCCTGGAAACCATTGACGCGCTGTTTGGAGGGGATCCAGATACCTCCATCGTCATAATTCGGCAAGCGAAAAGTTGGGTTACGCGAGGTGAAAGCGCGCGCATCAAGCCGTACACCGAAATGTTCACTCACGTGGAACTTAACACCGCCACCATAATTGAAGGCTGGCGCTTGCGTATTCTCACCCAGATTGCCGGAGTGATAGACCGCATCGACAGCAGGTTGTCTGGCGAGTTGCTCGTAATAGTCGTGGGGCTTGTAAAAGGCTGCGCCCACGCCTGCAATTAAGTACGGCTGAAACTTGGAGCCGCGGGGCTTGAGGTTGAAAACTACGTTAAGCGCCGGGTAATGAATTTCCTCATGAAAGTCGAAACTGGGCAGCCCGGGAGCAATGGGCGTTACCAGCCGCACGTTGTTGATCATGAAGTTATAGCTCAGCTCAATGCCGATGTGCCTGCTGACGTTGTAGGTTACGCGTCCGCCCGCAGTACCGCCCTTGATGAACTTTTCACCGAGCCCACGGTTGACTTCTCCGAGAAGGCTTACGCCGCCGAATGCATCCAGCTCCACCGTATCGGGGTAATCTTCCGCGGGAGTGTTGTTCGTTCCGGTCGTGCCTTGAGCAAAGGTTGACGTGCTAAGGCATAAAGCCGCAGTCAGAACTGCCAAGCTGATCGGCATAAAACCTAAACGAGTTTCCATGCTTCTCCTCCAAGCAACAGTTGTAACCAACACCAATAATTGATCTTAACGAAAAGTACCTAATTGCGAAAGAGAATTCCTAAATCACTCGTAATTCCATATATACGGCTCGAGCCATCATCCGGGATCCAAAGCTGCCGGATGCGCAGGGAAGGGAAGGCGGAGGGGATCTCTGACCACGAACTACCTGCGTTCTTTGTTTCGTAAAGGCGGCCATATTCGACAGCGTATGCGGTTTGCTCGGAGCCATGGTAAATAACCGCGCTAACCGTAGAGGCAGGCATTCCGCCTAGGTTGGCGTACCACTTAGCGCCGCCATCTGAAGAAGAGTACAAGCCAACTCGCGTCGCTACCAACAGCGGAGCATTCTGATCTGGCGGAATGGCAACGTCGTTGATATCTGCGGGGGGGAGCGGGAAGGGCAGCTCCGCCCAATGGTCCCCAAAGTCCTTTGAGACATATAGACCGCCAGCCCCGCGAGCTATCAAATAGCCATCCGAGTTAGGAGCTGAATAGAGCGCTGTTACAGCAATGGAGCCGGGGAGGTCGGCGAGCGTCCACTGCTCCCCGAGATCGACGGTCTTGAGCAATCCTAAATCCGTGGCTGCGAAAAGGAATTCTTTTGTCCCGCTCTTGATGGTGTAGAGAGCGCTAATCTCAGAAGGCGAAATATCCCGCGTGGCTATTCTTGGTTTGACGGCTCGCGCAGACCTCGATCGTGGAGCTTGCTTTGAACGAGATGTCCGTGGGCCGGCTGGCTCGCTCCGCGTCGTTTTCTCCGTCTGGGGCCGGGGATTCACGATCAAACGAATGGGAATCGCTTTCCAGCTGCTTCCGCCATCAATGGATTTATACATCTGATGCGGACTCGCAGCGAGCAAGATACGGTCTTCGCTGGTAACGCCGGCAATGGTCTTCAGGTGCACACCCTCGAGGCCGCGCAAATTTCGCATCTGAGACCACGATTCACCGCGGTTAGTGCTTAGAAACAAGCCACTCGTTTCACCTTCCTGAGTTTCGACAGCGAAGAGTCTATGGCCGGAAGTACTGACGGAGCTGATCACGCGGTCTACGAACCCGTTATCGGCTAAGTAGATTTGATCTCCGCCGTTATTGGTCTTCCCGACGCCTTCGTATTCCAAAGCCAAATACATAGTGCCCGGGCGCGAAGCATCGAGCGCCAGCGCGTTCACTTGAGAGTTAGTCAGTGTCTTCCAAGTTGTCCCGTGATTGAGAGATTTGAACAGGCCCATAGTGGTTCCCGCATAAATCGTGCCCGGGTTTGAAGGGTCTTCGCGCACCACGTGAGTGCGCCGGGAAGTGTTGGGAATCCCGAGCAACTTGTGCCAAAGATCTCCGTGATCCGTACTCGAATAGATGCCGCTGCAGGCGCTCGCCAGAACATCCGCCGGACTGGCAGGATCCACGTAAATGGAAAATACGTCAGAATCATCGATCATGCCGGTGTGAATGGAGGTCCAGGTTTTTCCGCCATCGACGGTTTTCCAGGGCAGATGAGTGGTTCCAGCGTAGATGACGCCGGGATCTTTGGGGTCAATGGCCACCGCGGTGATGCCCGTCATTTCGAGGTTCTCCGGGTCTGAAATCCGCTTCCAGCTTTTACCCGAATCATCGCTCAGCATGACGCCGCGCAAGGTTCCGGCTACAAAGCGCGAAGGTTCGCTCGCCGCTGAAGCAAGGGCTCTCACGCCATAATTCTGAATATCCTTGACGCTGGTCCAGATGTTTCCTCCGTCATGACTTTCAAAAAGGCCACCGCCCTCTGCAGCGATCATTCCCACCAGGTAATGTTTCGAATCGGCAGGATCGATCAGGATGGATGTGACCTCACCTAAAGTCCGCTTGGGAAGGTTCACCAGGTTCCAGTTGGCGCCCGAATCTTCGCTCCGAAAAAGCAGAGACTCCATCGCGCCGGCCAGCACAGTTTTACCGTTCTGCGGATCGACAGCAATGGCTGTAGCTGTACCTCCAAACGGGCCGGCGATCTTCCAATCCTCGACGCGTTCTGAGACTGCCCAGGCCAACGCCGCAAGTCCCAGGAATGCGGCTCCGACGCTGAACCGTAGTGAAAAAGCTTTAATCATTTTATAAGGGATCTGTTTTAACAATAATCTATCGTGGACCTTTGTGTTCCGGCATTCGTAAGAGTGCGAGAGAGACATGTTTGCTTCACCATCAGCGAGTCAGGTATCCTAAAAAGGCAGTAATAAACGAATTGGATTAGCAGGTTAATGGCAAATACAGTTTCCGCGTTGAAGCGCGTCCGCATGACAGAGCGCCGGACGGCTATCAACCGCTCGCGCAAATCCCGGTTACGGCACCAAATCCGCATTATGCGCCGTTTACTTGATCAGAAAGACTCACAGGGTGCAGCAAAGGCTTTGCCCACTACTTTTTCGTTAGTGGACCGCGCCGCCAAGTGGGGCATCATCAAGAAAAATACGGCCGGGCGGTACAAGAGCCGGCTCACTCTGAGACTGCGCAGTCTGACAGCAAAATAGAGATCGCCCGCCGGAGTGTCCTCTAGAACAGGTCCGGGCAGGATTGTTAGACTGGCTTGCATATGAAAAGCCGCCCGATCCGGATTGTGTTTCCGTGTCTGCTGGCGTCTTACCTATCCATATCGGCACTTTCCGCGAAGACGCCAGTTCAGGCAAAGCACGGCATGGTCGTGGCACAGGACGATTCGGACGCGCGCTAACCCTCCCTCACGGGTGGGGGCTCGGTAAGCAGTTGAAACATTCAGAACCGCGCACGTGAGTAAGGGGAGTTCTGGATTTGCAGGGTTGTTAGACTGGCTTGCATATGAAAAGCCGCCCGATCCGGATTGTGTTTCCGTGTCTGCTGGCGTCTTACCTATCCATATCGGCACTTTCCGGAAACACGCCAGTTCAGGCAAGCACGGCATGGCACAGGAGGATTCGGACGCGCGCTAACCCTCCCTCACGGTCGGGGCTCGGTAAGCAGTTGAAAGATTCAGAACCGCGCACGTGAGTAAGCGCAGTTCTGGATTTGCAGGGTTGTTAGACTGGCTTGCATATGAAAAGCCGCCCGATCCGGATTGTGTTTCCGTGTCTGCTGGCGTCTTACCTATCCATATCGGCACTTTCCGCGAAGACGCCAATTCAGGCGAAGCACGGCATGGTAGTGGCACAGGAGCCGCTTGCAGCGGATGCCGGGCTTACGGTGCTGAAGAGCGGCGGCAACGCGGTAGATGCGGCCGTTGCAGTAGGTTTTGCGCTTGCGGTCACGCATCCCGTTGCGGGGAACATCGGCGGCGGCGGATTCATGCTGATCCGGCTCGCTGACGGCAAAACGGCTTTCCTCGATTTCCGGGAGTGCGCGCCTCAAAAGGCCAGCCGCGATATGTATATCGGCCCGGATGGAAATCCAACGCGTGACAGCATCGTCGGATGGCGGTCATCCGGCGTTCCAGGAACCGTTGCAGGGTTCGAAACTGCTCGCCAGAAATACGGCAGCAAACCGTGGGCGGACTTACTTGCGCCTGCGATCAAGCTGGCGCGCGATGGCTTCACGGTGACTGAGGATTTCGCCGCATCCTTGGAGGGCACACACAATCCGCTTCAGCAGGATCCCGAATCGAAGCGAATCTTTCTACGCGATGGCCATCCCTACCAAGCGGGAGAGACATTCAAACAACCCGAACTCGCGTCGACTCTGGAACGCATTGCGGCCCATGGGGCGAAAGAGTTCTACGAGGGTAATACGGCGAGACAGCTCGCTGCGGCCATGGCAGCGCACGGCGGTCTTGTCACGACTTCCGATCTCAGGAATTACAAAACCGTTGAGCGAAATCCTTTGAACGGCGATTACAAGGGATTTCACATCATCACCTCGCCTCCTCCGAGCGCCGGCGGCGTGGGGTTGCTGCAGATCATGGGGATGCTCGAAGGCACCGATTACCAGAGTGCCGGCCCTGATTCTCCTAAAGCGGTTCATTACGAGGCGGAAGCGATGCGCCGGTTTTATGCCGATCGCAGTGAATATCTCGGCGACCCTGATTTCTACAACGTGCCGGTCAGACAACTGCTGGATAAGAAATATCTCGACTGGCGCCGCGGAACAATCGATGCAACGCGCGCTACGCCGAGCGACATTATCGGACCCGGCCTGCCGAAGTCGCTCGAAGCGCATACTTGGTGGACGGAATCGAGCGAGACGACGCACTACAACGTAGTCGACGCCAAAGGCAATGCGGTAGCCGTAACCTACACACTCAACAACTCCTACGGGAATGGCATAACCGTGCCGGGCCTGGGATTTCTGCTCAACGACGAAATGGATGATTTCGCCGCAAAGCCCGGCGCGCCGAACATGTTTGGCATGTTGGGCTCGGATGCAAACGCGATTGAACCGGGTAAACGGCCCCTTTCTTCCATGATGCCCACAATCATCACCAAAAACGGACAGTTATTCATGCTGGCCGGCGCTCCAGGCGGAGCGAGGATTACAACTGGGGTTACGGAAGTAATTCTCGATGTACTCGACTTTCACATGAACGCCCAGGACGCCGTGGATTTACCCCGTTTTCACGAGCAGTGGAAGCCTGACGTCCTCTATTTGCAAGACAGCTTCTCGAAAGAAACTGAAGAAGCTCTGAAGAAAATGGGGTACGAGGTAAAGTCAACCAACGCCGTGGCGCGAGTTGAAGCTATCGTGGTGGACAACGGCATTCTCGAGGGCGGAACTGAATCGCGGCTGCACGGCAAAGTCGCCGGATACTAGTAAATCAGCGATCACACCGGAACGCAGTTGCCGATATGTATTCGCGTAGAGTTCGCATTCCACACTACAGGAACTTACTGCTCATGTTTGATTGGTCCCTTGATCCCAGGGCACGGCTCGCATGCTTGTGCCTCGCGACGGCGCTTGTATTTTGGAACAACGATCCGCTGTTCTTCACGTTTTCCATTCTGGCGGTTTGCACCCGGCTCAGCGGATAACGCATCTCCTCCTGTTGCTCTATGATCGGTGAGTGATTGTAGATAGCCGATAGGAGTTCTCCGTGCGAGCCAATGCGGGACTTCGTTCCGCAACCCTCTTTGTCGTCGCCCTTTTGGCGTTGAAAGCAACGCCGATTCAACTTCATCCCAGGAATCCACACTACTTTGTGTTTCGCGGACGTGCAGTCGCGCTGATTACCAGCGGAGAACATTATGGAGCGGTGATAAACGCGGATTTCAACTTCAAGCGATATCTCGCGACGCTCGAATCGGACGGATTCAATTACACTCGCTTGTTCGCCGGAAGCTATGTCGAGATGCCTGAGAAGTCGTTTGGAATTCTTCGAAATGACTTAGCGCCGCTGCCGGGGCACTTCGTAGCGCCCTGGGCAAGGAGTGAAACGCGGGGATACGCGGGCGGAGGAAATAAGTTCGATCTGACCCAATGGAACCCGCAATACTTCCAACGTTTTCACGAATTTCTATCCGAAGCTGCGAAGCGGGGCATAGTTGTTGAGATCACGCTGTTCTCCTCGCAATACGGTGAGATGCAGTGGAATCTCAGCGCTCTAAACGCGGCAAATAATGTCAACCGGACTCACACGATCGAATGGAAAAAACTCAATACGCTCGAGAACGGAAACATTCTCGCGCATCAGGAGCGGTACACGCGGAAGCTAGTCCGGGAAGCAAACGCATTTGACAACGTAATCTTCGAAATTGAGAACGAGCCATGGTCGGACCGGCCCGTGCTCGCTGATGTAGTAAATCCTTATTTGCCGTTGCCCGCGCGCAATGAATATCCGAATTCAATTGATGTGCCGGACGAACTGTCCATGAAATGGCAATCGCGTGTAGCAGAGTGGATCACGAGCGAGGAGGTCGCGCTCCCGAATAAGCACCTGATTGCGCAGGATTACAGTAACTTCCGGCTCCCTGTACGGGAAGTTGCGCGGAATGTCAGTATCGTCAACTTTCATTACGCCTATCCGGAAGCCGTCCTGTTGAACTACGGCCTGAACAAGGCGATCTCATACGACGAAACAGGATTTCTCGGGCGCGACGACGAGGCCTATCTGCGGCAGGCCTGGAATTTCATCCTGTCGGGCGGGAGCACGTTCGACAACCTGGATTATTCGTTTACACCTGGGTACGAGGACGGGACGGACACACAGCCGAACGGTCCTGGCGGCGGAAGCCCTGCATTGCGCCGCGAGCTTCGAGTGCTGAGCGAATTCTTGCAAAAACTTCCTTTGGTGGATCTGTCTCCGGACATGAACACGGTGAAGCATGCGGCAGGAGCATACGCCCGCGTCCTCTCAATTCCAGGCCGGGAGTACGCCATGTACTTGGACGGAAGCGGTCCCATTGGTTTAACTCTCGATCTCCCAGCCGGCGAATACTCTGCCAGTTGGGTGAACATCAAAACGGGGCAGATTGAGAAGTCGGAGAGCTTTCGACATGGCGGAGCAGAAAGGGTTCTGCGAACGCCACAATTCCAGAACGGAATCGCGCTGCGATTGCAGGCACAAAAGCGGTGAAAGATCAATTATTCCCCTTGACTATCTACAACCGCTTCATATATTGTAGATAGTCGAGAGGAGCGACCCTCAGGCTTGGGTAAACCCGTCGATCTGGTCCAGGGCACGCTGGATTTGCTGATTTTGAAAACCATCTCGCTCCAGCCGATGAACGGATGGGCTATAGCAAAGCGAATCGTGCAGATTTCGAACAATATCCTTCAAGTTCAGCAAGGCTCGCTGTATCCCGCCTTGCACCGTCTCGAACACCAGGGCTGGATCAAGGCTGAATGGAAAGACTCTGAGAACAATCGCCGCGCAAAGTTTTACTCGCTGACGGCGGCGGGACGCAAGCAGCTGAAAGCTGAGCTCGAAAATTGGGAGCGGCTCTCAGGCGCTATCGGGCTGGTGATTGAAGCCATTTAGGACAACGCGATGCGGTGGTCAACAAAATTTCGAAGCGCCGTTCGGTCGATCTTCTATCGGCGGCAGGCCGAAAGCGATCTGGACAACGAGCTGCAATATCACTTGCAGCAGGAAATCGAAAGCAACGTGCGCGCCGGCATGGCATCAGAACAGGCGAGGTTTGCGGCGCAAAAGCTGGTGGGCTCCGTATCTCTCTATAAAGAGGAATGCCGGGATGCGCGCGGGACGGGTTTAATTGAGAACTTTATCCGTGATTTGGACTATGCCGTGCGCATGCTTCGCCGTACTCCGCTTTTTACGGCAGTGGCCATTATTACTTTGGCGCTCGGCATCGGGGCGAACACAACCGTGTTCACCTTCGTCGAAAATATTCTTCTGCGTTCGTTGCCGGTTCGCGATCCCCAGCAGTTGCTCGTTCTGAACTGGGGGGACATGGTCAACATGTCGTATCCGAACTACCTGGATTTTCGCGACCGGAACACGGTTTTTTCGGACCTGCTTGCCTGCCGTTACAATCCCGTGAACATGAGCATACAAGCACGCGAAAACTTTCGCGTATGGGGCTATGAAGCCACCGGGAATTATTTTCAGACACTCGGCGTGAAGCCGCTGCTCGGGCGCTTTTTCGGACCTGCGGAAGATGGCAAGCCAGGGGCCAGCCCCGTAGTGGTGATCAGCCATCAGTATTGGCAGAGCCGTTTCGCAGCGGACCCGAATGTGATTGGAAAATCTGTCAAGATGAACGGATATCCGTTCACGATCATCGGAGTGACTCCCGCATTTTTCTCGGGGACCGAGCTGATTGTCGCCGCCGATTACTGGGTTCCCATGAGCATGGCGCCTCAGATAGAGCCGGGCAGCGAATGGCTACGCGCGCGGGCCTCCCAGAACGTTTGGACGACGGGCCGTCTCAAGGCGGGGGTGTCTCGCGCACAGGCTGAAGCAGACCTGGACCAGATTGCCCAGCAACTTGCCCGCACTTACCCGAACCTGCTCGATTCAAAGGCAAACTTTCATTTGTCGCGTCCAGGCCTGATCGGGCAGGCCCTCCGCAAGCCGATCACCGGTTTCGGCATTGTACTCACAGCAGTTGCCGGAGTCGTGCTGTTGCTCGCCTGTACAAATCTTGCCGGGATGCTATTGGCGCGCGCTTCCGATCGGCATCGGGAAATTGGGATTCGGCTCGCGCTGGGCGCAAGCCGGTTCCAACTATTGCGTCAACTGATGACGGAAAGCCTGCTGCTTGCAACTGGCGGCGGTCTGTTTGGACTTGCCGTCGCAAGCGGCGCGTGCCGTCTCTTCAATTCCTGGCACCCCAATTTTGATATTCCTTTTGCAACTGCCCTGCATCCCAACAATGTGGTCTTGTGCTTCACGACCGCAGTGGCGCTGTTAACGACGGTTCTCTTCGGTTTAACGCCCGCGCTCCACGCGATACGCGTTGACGTGATTCCCAGCCTGAACAACGAGCCTCTCTCTTCTCGCCGCCTGCGGCGGTGGAGCATGCGTGATTTTCTTGTAGCGAGCCAGATTGCGCTTTCGGTGATCCTGGTCATCTGCTCCGTGCTGGTAGTAAAAAGCTTGCAACGCGCGCTGACGCTGAACCTGGGTTTTCGTCCTCAGGGAGCTGTTTCGGTTTCGTTCGATTTGAGACTCCAGGGTTATAGCCAGGAACGCAGCCGGCGCTTCGATGCAAATTTAGCTCAAAGGGCCTCGGCGCTTCCGGGCGTGGATTCAGCCGGTATCATTAATACCCTGCCGCTCACCGTGGGCGGCGAAAACAATAACATCATTTCGCGCGCCGATCGTCCCGTACCCAAGCCTGCCGACATGCATGCCGCGGTGATCTACAACATCTCTCCGGGTTATCTTCAGGCTGCAGGGACAAGGCTCCTCTTCGGGCGCGACATAAATGATCACGACCGGCAGGGTTCACCAGCCGTCGCAATCGTCAACGAAGCGTTGGCGCATTTACTGTTCGATACAGAGAATCCGTTGGGTAAGCACGTTCGCATGAGCGCGGATGCCGCGGATAAGGGAATCGAAATTGTTGGTGTTGTCGAAACCGGCAAATATGAATCTATCGGCGAGGACCCGCATCCGGCCGTGTTTCTGCCGATCGGGCAGACAGGAACTGCATGGACAACCCTGGTCGCGCACACTTCGCTGCCTGCGCGAAATGCCACGGAGCTGTTGCGGACGACGGTGCTCGATCTCGATCCGGAGCTGACGCTTTTCAACGCGGAGAGTCTCACAGATCAATTGGCGCTCCCGCTCTTTCCTGCCCGTACCGCAGGAATTGTCCTGGGCGTCTTCGGCGTGCTCGCCATCGTGCTCGCGGCTACCGGGTTATTCGCTGTAATGGCCTATGCGGTGTCGCGGCGAACCCGCGAGATCGGTATTCGTATGGCTCTGGGCGCGAAACCTGTCCAGGTGCTTTCTGCCGTCTTCAGACGCACCGTCGTGCTGTGCGCCGTCGGTATCTCCATAGGAGCGATCATCACGCTTGTCGCCGGACGGCTTCTCTCAGCAGTTCTCTATGGCGTCAGCCCCCGAGATCCCGCCACTTACGCGGTCGCAGTTCTTCTGATGGCGTCGGTTGCGCTGCTAGCTTCCTGGAACCCCGCGGCTCGCGCAATTCACATCGATCCGGCGCGCACGCTAAGAGAAGAGTAGCAGTAAGCAAAATCCGATGCAGCTATGTAGTATTCT
The DNA here is from genome assembly GCA_963758245.1 of uncultured Acidobacteriaceae bacterium. GTDB lineage: Bacteria > Acidobacteriota > Terriglobia > Bryobacterales > Bryobacteraceae > Bog-105. The sequence continues at coordinate 92,933 of CAVWUV010000014.1, forward strand.
GTTTAGATATAGAGGCTACAGCTCGGGCCATGCTCCATTACCTCGATAGTTTCAGGCAAGATCTGAAATTCGCCCTTCGCACCTACCGCCGCTCTCCCGGTTTTACCCTTACGGCGCTCGTCGCCATTGCTCTTGGCATCGGCGCAACGAGTGCCGTCTTCAGCGTCACTGATCGCATTCTGTTTCGGCAGCTGCCCTACCGCGCCGATCGCCAGCTCGTCTCCTTTGGGATGATCGCCAAGGTCGTCGATGATGGAGAATTTCTTTTCGCCGCGGACTACAAAGAACTTTCGGATGTAACGACACCGTTCCAATCGGTTACCTCCTGGAGCGGTGTCGATGATTGCGACATCGTCGATCCGAGTCCAATTCGGCTGCGCTGTGCCGAGGTTGACTGGAGTTTTCTCCCTGTTTTAGGGATTCCTCCCGTTGTCGGAGACAATTTCTCTGAAGCCGACGATCAAACCGGCGCGCCGCGTAAGGTCATCCTCAGTTATGGCGTCTGGCGAAGTCACTTTGCCGGAGACAAACAGATAATCGGCAAAACGTTACTGCTCGATGGCGCTCCGACCCGCATTGTTGGCGTTCTTCCCGCATCGTTCGAATTACCTACCCTGCAGCATGCCGATCTTCTTACGCCGCAGGTCATCCTTCCCGCCGGTTGGCAGCACGGCGCGACGCGTATTCTGCGCGTTATCGGCCGTCTCAAGGATGGGGTAACTCCGGAAGCGGCGCGCTCTCAACTCGCAGTCTTCTTCAACCGCGTCCTTTCTTTCGTCCCGCCCCCCTTCCGCAAAGAGGTTCAATTCCGCGTCCGTTCCATCCGCGATCGCCAGATGCAAGGTGCTCGGCTTGCTGCATGGACATTGCTCGGCGCAGTTATGGTCGTGATGCTCATCTCCTCCGCGAACGTCGCGAATCTGCTGCTCGCGCGCGCAGCAGGACGCCAGACGGAACTCGCAATCCGAGCGGCTATCGGAATCAGCAGCGGTCGATTACTGCGCCAGATGCTGACCGAAAGTCTGCTGCTCGCCTGCGGCGGTGGACTCCTCGGCTGCGCCTTGGGGGTCGTCTTCTTGCGCATCGCCGTTGCAGCCGACCCCAACGGAATCCCCCACCTGGCGGATGCCTCACTCGATGGACGCGTCCTGTTGATCTCACTCTCACTCTCGGTCGTTTCAGGGGTTCTGTTTGGTCTTGCTCCCGCCTTCCGGCACCGGCGCACAGACGCTCTGGTCAGTTCGCGAAATGTTGCTCCCCGCTCTTCCACCACTCTCAAGAACACGCTGGTTGCCGCGCAAATCGCCCTCTCGACCGTGCTTCTCGCTGCCGCGGGCCTTCTCCTGCGGAGCCTTTGGAATGTCGAAACGCAGTCCCTCGGCATGGAGACCAGTCACGTGTTGACAGCGCAACTCGTTCTACCCTCCAGCCGGTATACCAAGCCCGAACAGAGCGTCGCGTTCTTCAATCAGGTCGAGCAGCAGATCGGCGCGATTTCCGGTATTCGCGCTTTTGGAATCAGCGACTCGCTTCCCCCTGCCGGCTGGGAACGATCGCGTCCTCTGTCCTCGATCGACGTTATCGGTCGTGCCCGCCATGACAGCGGCACAGGCGGCCTGGTGGATTGGCGTTACGTTTCGCCCGGTTATTTCGAAGTTCTTCGGATTCCCATCATTGAAGGCCGTCGCTTCACGGAGGAAGATCGAAGTCTGGGCGTGAACTTATGCGTTCTGAGCCAATCTCTCGCCCGCCGCTTGTTTCCGGCGCAAAATCCTATCGGCCAGCACCTTCGGATGGGAACCACTGCCTCGGTCGAAGTGGTCGGTGTGGTGCCCGATGTGAAGAACACTGGTCTTTCCGTTTCCGACAATCCCGAATACTACATCATGCGTACCCATCGCGCGGATGACACGTACGTAAACGGCACCGGTCCTGTAGCGCGACGCACGCTCAGCATCCTTCTGCGCAGCTCGATCTCGAACGCCACGCTCGCCGCACTCGTGAAGCAGCGGATCGCCGGATTGGACCCTTCTCTGCCGGTTGAAATACAACCCATGCAGGAGCGTCTCGGTGAGCTTACGGCAGCTCCGCGCTTTAACGCTCTCCTATTGGTTGCTTTCGCAATTGTGGGCTTGTTGCTCGCCGCCGTTGGTCTTTACGGCACGGTCGCCTATCTGGTCACGCAAAGAACACAGGAGATCGGGATTCGCATGTCGCTCGGCGCAACGCGCGCTGGAATCGCCCGCCTGATGCTCGCCCACTCCGCCAAGTGGACCCTGGCTGGTGCAGCAATCGGAGTCCTGGCGTCATTGGCAACCATGCGGCTGCTGTCCTCACTCCTGTTTCGCGTATCGGCTCGCGACACGTTCACCATTGCCGTCAGCGTGTTCTGTCTCTTATTCGCCGCATTGTTAGCCACTGCCAATCCGGCGCGCAAAGCAGCAGCTGTCGACCCAATGACCGCGTTGAGAAGCAGCTAACCTCGGCGTTATTTTGCTTTTTGCTCTCGGAAGGCCTTGCTTGCGAGGTCTACCAGCTCCGCCGCGCGTTTTGGACCGTGCCGGCCTTTCACTTTGAATTTTTTGCCTCTGCTCTTGTTGTAGGAGACGAAGAATTCTTCCACCTGATCCAACAGAGATTTGTTGAGTTCGGCAACCGACGTTACATTCTGGTGGCTGTAAGAATGGATCGCGACCGCGATCAGGCGATCATTTTCCGTGCGCTTCTTGCCTTCAGTCTGTTCCGCTTCGATCACTCCGATCAGGCGAACGTCCAAAAGGCAGCCGACGTGAGCTGGCTCATCCATTAAAACCATGACGTCGAGGGGATCTCCGTCACCTCCGAGCGTGGATGGAATAAAGCCGAAGTCAAACGGAAACGCCAGGCCCTCCGGAAGCAGACCACCGAGAGCAAATAGATTGTAGTCAGTATCGTAATCAAACTTGTTTCTTCTGCCTTTAGGCGTCTCGATGATTACCTTGCATTGGCACTTCTTTTCATTCCACTTGTTGGGACACTTGGCAAGATTCTTCATGATCGTGATTGTACGTGCTCAGCAGATGGGAGACTGTGTAAGACACAGCAGTAGTTGCTCGTTTAACAACGCGAAATAAATGTCAATAATCGATTTCTTGATCGGTCGGCCGATTGCCACCTCTGACGAGCGCGCCGAACAGGTTGGCGTGGCTAAGGGTATTCCAATTTTCGGACTGGATGCGCTCGGCTCGGCCGCATACGGACCCGAAGCCGCGCTGACGCTGCTCATTCCGCTAGGAGTGGCGGGACTGGCATACATCATGCCGCTCAGCCTGAGCATCATCGTTCTGCTGATTATTGTGTATTTTTCTTACCGGCAAACCATCGCCGCATACCCGGGCGGCGGCGGATCGTATACGGTCGCACACCGGAATCTCGGCACGTTTGCGGGTTTATTGGCGGCTGCGGCGCTGATGATCGATTACGTTCTGACCGCTGCAGTCGGGATTTCCGCGGGTATTGGCGCACTCACTTCCGCGATTCCTTCTTTGCATCCGCAAACTCTGATGCTTTGCCTGGCCGCACTGACCATCATCACTCTAGTGAATCTTCGTGGAGTCAGCGAAACCGGAGGCGTTTTCCTGGTGCCCACCTATCTATTTCTCGCCAGCATGTTCACGGCGATCGCAGTGGGTCTCATCAAGGCGATTGTAAGCGGCGGCCATCCCGTGCCGGTTGTCCCTCCGCCGGCCACGAGCGCAGCGAGCGCCGCAGGGGTCAGCGCCTGGTTGTTGATAAGGGCATTCTCCAGCGGCTGCACGGCGTTGACCGGAGTAGAAGCAGTTAGCAACGGAGTGCGAGCTTTTCGAAAACCAACCGCGAAAATCGCCCAACGCACACTGGGGATCATCATCGGCTCGCTCACCGTGATGCTGGCCGGAATTGCGTTCCTGGTTCACCAATACAAGATTGTGGCAACGGACCCGAACGGAAACAACTATCAGAGCGTGCTCTCCATGCTGTTCGGGGCGGTCGCGGGGCGCGGCTGGTTTTATCACATCGCCATTTTTTCCGTGTTGTTGGTGCTCATTTTTTCGGCCAACACAGCCTTTGCGGATTTCCCGCGCGTCTGCCGCGTGATCGCCGAGGACCAATTCCTGCCGCTATCTTTTGCAACTCGAGGGCGGCGGCTGGTGTACTCGCAGGGGATTTGGGTCCTCGCTATTGTGACTGGTATTCTTTTGACCGTTTTCGGCGGGGTAACGGACCGGCTGATTCCACTTTTTGCAGTCGGCGCATTTCTCGCTTTTACGCTTTCGCAGTTAGGGATGGTGGCGCATTGGCGGAGAGAGCGCGGCAGGGGCGCGCGGCGCAGCATTTTCGTGAATGGCTTGGGCGCGACGGCAACCGGCATCACTACGCTGGTTGTGGTTATCGCAAAATTCGCGGAAGGCGCATGGATTATCGTATTCGCGATTCCAGCGATTCTGGCCCTGATGTACGGAGTGCGGCGGCACTACGACAACATACTGCTCGAGATCGCCAGCCCCACGCCGCTGGATCTGCAGGGCCTTGCAGAGCCGATCGTAGTGATTCCCGTCCAGCAATGGAGCAAGATCGGCAAGCATGCGCTGTGTGCTGGTCTGGCGATAACCACAAAAATCAAAGTCTTGCACGTCTGTGAGGAAGACAAGCCGGATGAATTTTGCGACAAGTGGACGGAATACGTGGTCCAACCGGCTGAGGCGTCGCATCTTTCGCCGCCTGAGATAGTATTGCTGAACTCCCCTTACCGGTTCGTGGTTACGCCAATTGTCGAGTATGTATTGAAGCTCGCGACCGACAACCCGGGCAGACGTATCGTCACCATCGTTCCGGAATTGGTGGAAAAACGCTGGTACAATTTTCTTCTACATAGCCAGAGAGCTGCGTTGTTGAAGGCGACGCTGCTGTTGAATGGGACCGATCAAATTTCTGTCTTAAATATTCCGTGGTACTTCAAATGACGGACCTGATGCCGGCACGACACTCCTATGCGGCGTGCTTGCATTCGAATGCAAATACGTACCAGCACTCGTGATCTTTCTGGATACGAGCCGGGTGAATCACCTCACCGTTGAATGACGTGATCGCGCGCTCCCAGAAATTCAAAGCCGTGCGATTCGACTCCATCACACGGACCTGCCACGGTCCTGGAAACCTTCTCCACACTTCATGCGCTGCCTTCATCCCAATTCCTTGCCTGCGGTACGCACGAAGGACGAAGAATTCTGCCATATCCCACGCAGCCTGACGATCAGAGACTTCAGAGCCCCGCTTCACCAAAGCGAACCCGGCCAGTCTGCCATCTGCCTTCACGAGAAAGGGGCGGCGGTCGGGCTCGCTCCAATACAGCGGAAGTGGCTTGTACCCGAACCGGCCATTTAGGCCTAGCTCCACAGGATGAAATTCGCTGAAATCATGTATGTACAACTCGAGCAGATTAGCGACGATTGATTCCTGCTCTGGGCCGGCGGAGACAACTTCAATATGCATCTGTCTGCTTACAGGGATTCGTTCAATAAGCGCGCCAGGCGCAGACCCGCTTTGGCGAGCTGCTCGCGCACCACGAGTTTCATCTCATCCATATATGCAGCTTGGATATGAAGCCTGAGATCGGTGATCTCGAGCGGCGCTTCTCGGCAGTTGGCCGGGAATTCGACAGGCTCGACAGGAATGCGCAGCCGGCGGTAAATGTCCTTTTCTGCCAGTTCATGCGATTCCCAGACCCAATCGTCTGGTTTGCCCTCTGCGATTTCGCGAGCTTTACTTCCCATGCGGTCAATATCGGCTTCAAGGCTCGTCGCTAACAATTTGTCATTCGATTCAATCTCATCCACAAGCTCGCCGTCCCAGAGCGCATGCAGGTTCTTGGCTTTGCCGATTGGCGAATCGAGAAGCTCGCAATTCCCGCCAAGATCGGCGTCTGAGATCGTGTGTAGCGGCTGGTGAATATCGCCGGTGAAGTGGACCACGAACCGAAGCGCATCGAGCTCGCTCCAATGCGAAGTAGCGGTTTTCGAAGAAAGCTGCGCCACGAAAAGGCGGATCCGCGCCGGAGCGCAATTGTCATCTTGGCATCGGCGGGGGATGTCCGCCTTATGATCCTGGAGCGTGAGATCGATGTAGTGCCACGAGCCGGTACTGTTCTCGACTTTGGTTTCGTCGGCCCAAGTGGATGCCCTGGCAAGCGCATCAGCAACTGCTTCCGGCGTATCTGCCACATCCAGAATACGGGCGATGCGGGTGCGAGCTGCCGGAGTCAGGTGAGCGGCGGCGATGCGGGCGATCGCCTGATGCCCGGTTTCCCACCAGGAGAAGCCCGACCGGGGGAACAGCAGGCAGCAGCAGATGAACAGGGCCCGGAACTTTAGCATTATTGACTAAGATTATTGCATCTAAACGCACTCACGGGGTATCTTTTAAATAGGGATTTTAAAAGGGCTATGGATTTCAATCGGCTGACTGAAAAATCGCAGGAAGCGATTCGTCAGGCGCAACAAACGGCAATTAACTACGGGAACCAGCAAGTCGATGTGGAACATCTGCTGCTGGCCATGCTGGACCAGGAGGGTGGACTAGCTCCCTCCATCCTGCTCCGGGCGGACATTCCCCTCGAAGCGCTGCATCGGCGTTTGGTTCAGGAAATAGAGAAGCTTCCGAAGGTGGCCGGCTCGACGCCAGTCGATCAGGTATACATCACCAACCGGCTTTCACGGCTCTTCACCGCGGCGGAAGAGCAGGCCAAGCGGCTGAAGGACGAATACGTCTCGATCGAGCATTTACTCCTGGCCGTCGCCGATGACCAGGGCGCATCGGGGCGCCTGCTTCGCGAATTCGGATTAAATCGCGACCGGCTCATGAAAGCGCTGGTCGAAGTACGCGGAAATCAGCGCGTTACAACTGCCAATCCGGAAGCGACTTATGAGGCGCTGCAGAAATACGGCCGGGATCTCACAGAGCTGGCTTCGAAAGGCAAGCTGGATCCGGTAATTGGCCGTGATGAGGAGATCCGGCGGGTCATTCAGGTTCTTTCCCGCCGCACGAAGAACAATCCAGTGCTGATTGGCGAGCCGGGCGTCGGGAAAACTGCGATTGTCGAAGGCTTGGCCCAGAGGATCGTCCGGGGCGACGTGCCGGAAGGATTAAAGGATAAGAAGGTTGTGGCGCTCGATATGGGCGCTTTGATCGCGGGCGCAAAGTTCCGCGGCGAATTCGAAGAGCGTTTGAAGGCCGTTCTGAAGGAAGTGCAATCGTCCGAGGGGCGGGTCATCCTGTTCATCGACGAGCTGCACACGGTGGTGGGGGCGGGGAAGGCCGAAGGCGCAATGGATGCCGGCAACCTGCTGAAGCCGATGCTCGCGCGCGGCGAGCTGCATTGCATCGGCGCAACCACGCTCGACGAGTACCGGAAATATATAGAAAAGGATGCTGCTCTCGAGCGGCGGTTCCAGACGGTTTTTGTCGACCAACCGACCGTCGAAGATACGATTTCCATTCTGCGTGGCCTGCGGGAGCGTTATGAGCTCCACCACGGCATCCGGATTAAAGATACCGCGCTGGTTGCCGCGGCAGTGCTCTCAAACCGTTACATCACAGACCGGTTTTTGCCGGATAAGGCCATCGACCTGGTGGATGAGGCAGCGGCGAAGCTGCGTACGGAAATCGATTCGATGCCTGGCGAGCTGGATGAGATTCTTCGGCGCAGCATGCAACTGGAGATTGAGCGGGAAGCTCTCAAAAAAGAGACTGATGCAGTTTCCAAGGAACGGCTGGCACGAATTGAAAAAGAATTAGCAGAGCTGAAAACGCAATCCGCCGCCTTGCAGGCGCAATGGCAAACCGAAAAGGAAGGTGTGCAGCGGGTACGAGCATTACGCGAGCAGATCGATCAAGTGAAGATCGAGATCGGGCAAGCCGAGCGGGCCTACGATCTGAACAAGGCTGCGGAGCTGAAATATGGCCGCTTGACGGAACTGGAAAGACAGTTAAATGCTGAACAGGAGCGCGTTTCCGGAAAGCAGGGCGCGACCCGGCTGCTGAAAGAAGAGGTCGATGAGGAGGATATCGCCGAGGTGGTAAGCCGGTGGACGGGCGTGCCCGTTTCCAAGCTGCTCGAAGGCGAGATGAAGAAGCTGCTGGCGCTCGAAGACGAGTTGCACAAGCGAGTGGTCGGGCAGGATGAAGCTGTTTTGGCGGTCGCTGAGGCAGTGCTTCGTGCCCGTTCGGGGTTAAAAGATCCGAAGAGGCCGATTGGCAGCTTTATTTTCTTAGGGCCGACGGGCGTAGGAAAAACAGAGCTGGCGCGAGCCCTCGCTGAGTTCTTATTCGACGATGAGCGCGCGATGATTCGGATCGATATGTCCGAATATCAGGAGAAGCATACGGTATCGCGTCTGATCGGCGCGCCTCCGGGATACATCGGCTATGACGAGGGCGGGCAGCTCACAGAGGCGGTCCGGCGGCGTCCGTACTCAGTCGTTCTATTCGATGAGATTGAAAAGGCGCATCACGACGTGTTCAACGCGCTGCTGCAAGTCCTCGATGACGGACGGTTAACGGATGGCCAGGGCCGCACGGTGGATTTCAAGAACGTGATCGTCGTCATGACGTCGAATGTGGGAAGCCATCGAATCCTGGAATACCGGGGCGCATTTGAAGGCGAAGAATACCGCCGGATGAAAGATGCCGTCCTCGAAGAACTACGGCGTTCGTTCCGGCCCGAGTTTTTGAACCGGCTGGATGAAATTATCGTCTTTCATGCTTTGAGCGAGGAACATCTGAAAGAGATCGTTGAAATTCAGCTCAGCAGCTTGAGGGCGCGTTTAGAAGAACGTCACATCACTATCCAGCTATCTGAGGCGGCCCGGACGCGCCTGGTACGGAGCGGGTACGACCCGAACTACGGAGCGCGGCCCCTGAAGCGCGCTATCCAGCGGGAGATTGAAACTCCGCTTGCCAAGCGTATCGTGGGCGGAGAGATACGAGATGGTCAAACTGTCTGGATTGATGCAGATCCGGCAGGATCGGGGCTGGTCTTCCGTGTGGAAGCCAAAACCTCAGCACAGGACCGCGACCGTGAGGGAGCGGTAGCTTAATCATGCCAATGCCGCATGTAAATCGAAATCGAGTTTATTACGTCAAACGTTAGGAATGCAGCCGAAGAGTTTTCTCGCGGACTGCAATAAGAAAGGATCTTGGAGGACATGTCAAACGTAGTGCAATTCCGCCGCTCGACAGCGATTCTGACGCTGGTAGCGGCTTCTATCGGAGGCGGCTTGATCGCGGCCTTTGCGGTAGCTACTCACACAACCAATGCGCCTGTTTCGGTTACCGCGCGAGCGGACACCAATACTCAGCGCGTAAGTCAGCTTTCCAGTTCGTTCGCGGACATTATTGAGAAGGCGTCGCCGGCGGTCGTGAAAATCAGCATGACCCGGATTATCAAAGCGTCCGCTCAACAGCAGAACAATCCATTTATGTCCGACCCGTTCTTCCGCCAATTTTTCGGCGGCCAGGGATTCAATTCCCGTCCTCGAGATCAACGCGAGGAAGGTCTCGGCTCGGGCGTCATTGTGAGCCCATCCGGGTACATTCTTACGAATAATCACGTGGTCGAAAAGGCGAACAGCCTGAAGGTGGAACTATCGGATGGCCGGGATTTCACCGGGAAGGTAGTGGGGACGGATCCGCAAACCGACGTTGCAGTCGTGAAGATCAACGCTTCTGATCTGCCCACCCTGCCGTTCGCGAATTCAGATGCGGCCCGAGTCGGCGATCTGTGCTTCGCCATCGGAAATCCGTTTGGCCAGGATCACACCGTTACCATGGGAATAGTCAGCGCGAAGGGACGAACGCTCGAGCGCGGCACGTACATACAGAACTTTATCCAGACCGATGCAGCGATTAACCCCGGCAACTCAGGCGGCGCGCTCATTAACGCCAGGGGTGAGTTGATCGGGATGAACACTATGATCCTGACCAGCGGCGCGAGTTTCGGTGGAGAAGCCGGAAATGTGGGCATCGGCTTTGCTGTTCCCTCGAATATGGCGAAACAGGTGATGGACCAGATCATGAAGACCGGCAAGGTCTCGCGCGGATATATGGGAGTCACTTTAGGCGCCATGACTCCGGATTTGGCCAAGGCATTTGGCGTGAAGGAGAATCGGGGAGCGGTAGTCGGTGACGTGACCCCGGGCGCTCCCGGAGACAAGGGTGGGTTGAAGTCCGGCGATGTGATCACCGCGATTGATGGAAAGCAGGTGGAAGGGCCTGACGATCTGACCATGGACGTGATCTCTCACTCCCCTGGCTCGACGGTGAACCTCGATGTGGTCCGCAACGGCCAACCGATGAAGGTGAGCGTAACGCTTGGCCAGCGGCCTGGCGGCATCGATTGGGCGAAGCAGAATTCTGCCGGCAATGACAATGGAGACAATGACGACAACGGGAACACCGGTAGTGCGTCGGCCCGCGGCATCAGCGTTGAGAACTTGACGCCGGAGCTTGCGCAGCAGGCAGGAGTCTCACCGGGCATGCACGGCGTAGTAATCGACAGTGTCGATGCGGACAGCCCCGCTGCCGATAACGTCGGGCGCGGCATGGTCATCGTAGCCGTTGACCGTCACCCCGTGAACAACGTTCAGGATTTCAAGCGGCTGATGTCTCAGGCGCAGGGAAAACCTGTGTTGCTGACGTACAACGTGGGCGGCCAGACCGGATTCACAGTAGTTCAACCGAAGTAAGCAGGTCCTCCGAACAGACGAGGCCCGGAAAGATACATTCTTCTCCGGGCCTTTTCTGTGGGCCGAGATAGTTGAGTGTTCGATGCGCAAGGAATCGGAGCAGCTTCCTTTGCCTTTGCTGCATCGAACGGACAGGTAAGTTTCAATGCGAAACAATGACTTTCAGATTCTGCCGGCACTACCGCTGAAAAACACAATCCTGTTTCCAGGATTGTTGTTGCCTCTTTCAGTGGGGCGCGATAGCTCGCTGCGCGCAGTGCAGGCGGCCCTCAATACAGAAGAAAAAGAAATTATCTTAATCGCCCAGCGGGATCCGCAGGTAGAAGCGCCTCAGCAAGACGACCTGTATACCATCGGCACCAAGGCGGTTATTCGCAAGTCCTCCCGGCCGAACGAAGGCATGATGGAGATCTTGGTTTTGGGCATAGAGCGCGTCGTGCTTGTGAAGCTCGAGACCGGCGATGCTTATCTGAACGCGAAATTCCGGGTGCTGCCTTCGCCAGAAGATGGCGGATCCGAAGTGGAAGCGTTGTCGCGCGCCTTGCTGGAACTGGCCGCGAAAGCCATAGCTTTAGCGCAGCCGCAATCGGCGGCGGAGCTCACCCGCATGCTGGCCGGAAATGACGATCCCTTGCGCGTCTCGTACCTGCTGGCGAGCATCTTCAGCTTGGATTTGGCGCGAGAGCAGAAACTGCTCGAGGCAGAAAGTCGGCTAGACGCGTTACGGCTGATGCATTCGTATTTGGCGCACGAGCTGCAGGTCCTCGAACTTCGCCAGAAGATTGCCTCGACGGCGCGCGACGAAATGTCGAAGGAGCAGCGCGAATATCTGTTACGGCAACAGCTTCGAGCCATTCAGCAGGAACTCGGCGAAAAGGATAGCGACAAGGCCGAAGTCGAGATGCTGCGCGAGCGTTTCGAAAAGGCGAATCTCCCCGAAGAAGCAAAGAAAGAATTTGAGCGGGAATTGGCGCGCCTGGAGCGCTTGCCGGCAGGGGCTCCGGATTATCACGTCACGCGCACCTACCTCGAGTTCGTTCTCGATCTGCCCTGGAATACGGTCAGCGAAGACAATCTCGATATAGCTCATGCGCGTCAGGTGCTCGATGAAGATCACTACGGCTTGAAAGAAGTAAAAGAACGGATCCTGGAGCATCTCAGCGTTCTAAAGCGCAATCCCGAAGCGAAGGCCCCGATTTTGTGCTTCGTGGGAGCGCCCGGCGTTGGTAAGACGTCGCTTGGGCAATCCATCGCGCGGGCGCTTGGCCGCAAATTCGAGCGCTTCAGCCTCGGCGGCATGCACGATGAAGCCGAATTGCGCGGTCACAGGCGGACCTATATAGGCGCAATGGCCGGGCGGTTGCTGCAGGCGATGCGGCGGGCAGGAGCGTTGAATCCCGTGCTGTTGCTGGATGAAGTCGACAAGCTGGGACGCGATTTCCGGGGCGATCCCGCCGCGGCCCTGCTCGAAATTTTGGATCCCGAGCAGAACAAAACGTTCCGCGACAACTATCTCGACATGGCTTTCGATTTATCGAAGGTGCTTTTCATCACCACGGCCAATTCGCTCGACACGATCCCGCAGCCTTTGTTGGATCGCATGGAAATTCTGCGGCTTTCCGGGTACAGCGAAGAGGAAAAGCAGCAGATCGCGCGACGTTATTTGATACCGAAGCAGCTCAAGGCGACCGGACTCACGGAGGAGCAGATCGAGTTCACGGATGACGGACTGACCGCGATTATAAGCGGCTACACCCGTGAAGCCGGCTTGCGAAAGCTCGAGAGAGCGATCGCCCGGGTGACACGGAAAGTGACGCTCCGCTTCGCCGAGGAACAGATTGAGAAGGTTGTCGTCACGCCCGAGGTTTTAAGCGATCTGCTCGGGCCGGAGATGTTCCTTCCGGAGCACATGCGGAAGCTGATGCCGCCCGGCGTCGCGACTGGGCTGGCCTGGACGGAGGCGGGCGGCGACGTTCTCTATATCGAGAGCACGCTCCTACCGAGCGGCAAAGATTTGACGCTAACGGGACAACTCGGCGAGGTCATGCAGGAATCCGCGAAAATCGCCCGGAGCTATATCTGGGCGCATGCGGCGGATCTCGGCGTGGATCCGGAGCTGATCAAAAACAGCGGCGTTCACGTACACGTGCCTGCTGGCGCCATTCCCAAAGATGGGCCTTCGGCGGGAGTTACGATGACGACCGCGATGGCTTCGCTCTACTCCGGTCTTCCGGCGCGTAGCGACATCGCCATGACGGGCGAAGTGACTCTGGCCGGACTGGTGCTTCCCATCGGCGGCATCAAGGAAAAGGTTCTGGCCGCAAGGCGCGCCGGAATACATCGCGTAGTCCTGCCGCAAGGAAACAAAAAGGATCTGCGCGAATTGCCGGATCACGTCCGGCAGGAGATGCAATTCCACTTTGTGGACCGAGTCGAGGAAGTGCTTTCGCTCGTGATTCCGAATATCAACGTGAGGCCGCTAGCTCTCGCCAGCTAGCGGTTCGACGGAGAGCGCGGAACAAAAGGGTGGCTCGTTTCTAACGACGTTTTCTGAATTGTGAGTAGTTTTGCCGTGGCGCAGGTAAAGGAGAGCTCAACGCCGAACAAACCGGCGAAGCTCACCCTTAGGCGCTCGCCAACCTCATCGATCACCGTTCCTTGTATAACATTTTGGTAGTTGAATCCTTCCAGCACGAGGTTCTCAATCTCATCGAACCATAGGGTCACGATATACGAAACGAGGTCATTGGCGGCAGCCCGCTTAGAAATCAGTATGCTTAACGTAATGGAAGGACTTCGCGCTGTCCTATCCATCTCAATGCGGAGAACCTCACCATCATGAAAAAGGCTTTCATACTCTAATAGGGGCGCCAGCTCGTCGAATCCCTGAATCTTGTTCATCGGTTTTCGGGCGCTTTCCGCCGGGCATCAATTAGGCGGCCCAGTCGTTGGATAACCCGGAGGTATGTCTCCAGGTTCGGCGCCGAATGCTCTAGGGATTAAGGGGCTTCGGAACGCGCTTGGACCTACGGCTATCGAACACGCTCCAATCTTTCGGATAATCGCCAATCGCTCGATGCTGGAACGAATGCAGGACAACTATGCGCTAAAACCAGAACATTGTCAACGAAAAATCTTCCGGATGCAATTACTACTCCATGCTTAATCAGCGAATGGAGTGAGGCCGCTAGCTCTCGCCAGCCAACTGGCTTAATTTCAGAGTTCGCGTGTTCCTATCCGAAGCCGTACACTCAAGAGAGGTACGCGATGAGTAAATCTCAAAAGGATGCCGCCAAGACACGGAAGCGAGCGTCAATACGACGGAATTTTAAGCTGATCCAAGTACAAGACCAAGCGAGTGCGCCGACCCGCATTCCATTACGCCGTAAGACGGAAATCATTGCGCATGCTATGAAGGCTTTGGACGGTGCGGAGAACGCCAAGCGGTGGCTCAACCAACCCAATCATAGTCTGGAGGGAAGAACTCCGATGGCTGTACTCGCCGAGGGAAATCCAGATTATGCTGAACGGATCGATGAACTTCTGTATGGCCTTGAGTACGGGATGTATGCCTAAGTGCAGGTTTGGCGAATCTGCAAAGAAATCTACATAGGAAAATCGTTTTCGGGTGATGGCGGTCTGAAGGCCGCAATGCGATGGAATCATCGCGGCCATCGTGTCATATACACCTCGCAATCTCTATCGCTGGCAACTCTTGAGCTCTGGGTTCATATCGATCCGCAACAGCCCTTAATCAGTTACGTGGCCGTGCCCGCCGAAATTCCGGAGGACATCGAGATTCGGGTTTTCGAAGAATTTGAGTTGCCGCCGGGCTGGCGAGATGATCCCGGACCGACGGAGTTGCGCGATTTGGGAACAGCATGGCTGTTTTCACAATCTACAGCCGTAGCACGCGTTCCCTCCGTTATTGTTCCCGGCGAGTATAACTATCTGTTGAATCCGGCATCATTCAGACTTCAGCCGTATTCAGATCGGGAAGCCGCTGCCCTTCGTGTTCGATGCTCGAATGTGGAAAGCTCGCGAGCCACGACACTAACCTTCTAATTACTCCACTCTGTAATTCGGCGCTTCCTTGGTAATGATCACGTCGTGGACATGGCTTTCGCGCAATCCGGCTACGGTGACGCGAAGGAATTTGGCCCTCTGTTGCAACTCTGTTATCGTCCGGCACCCCGTGTAGCCCATCCCGGCGCGGAGACCGCCGACCAGTTGATACGTCATGTCTGCCGCTGGACCCTTGTAGGGAACACGGCCTTCTATTCCTTCCGGCACCAGCTTGCCGCTTTCGGTTTGAGAATACCGTTCCGCGCCGCCTTGCGGCATCGCGCCCATAGATCCCATCCCTCGATAGCTTTTGAACGTGCGTCCTTGATATAGAATCGTTTCCCCCGGGCTTTCGTCGGTGCCGGCCAGCAGACTGCCGATCATAACCGAATCAGCGCCCGCGGCTATCGCCTTCGTGATATCTCCGGAATATTTCACCCCGCCGTCCGCGATTAACGGGACGCGCGCCTCGCGAGTCGCTTTAGAACATTCAGCGATGGCCGTGATCTGAGGCACTCCCGCGCCGCTCACCACGCGCGTCGTACAGATCGACCCAGGGCCGATTCCCACCTTAATGCCGCTCGCGCCGAGAGCAATCAGATCGCGGGCCCCTTCATACGAAGCGACATTGCCCGCAAGCACCTCGAGATCCGGAAAAGATCTCCTGACTGCTTTCACTGCGTCCATCACACGCTGGCTATGCCCGTGCGCGGAATCGATAGCGATGACATCGACTTTTTTCCGAGACAATTCTTGAGCGCGTTCGAGA
The DNA here is from genome assembly GCA_963758245.1 of uncultured Acidobacteriaceae bacterium. Taxonomy (GTDB): domain Bacteria; phylum Acidobacteriota; class Terriglobia; order Bryobacterales; family Bryobacteraceae; genus Bog-105. The sequence continues at coordinate 108,527 of CAVWUV010000014.1, forward strand.
AAATCTCCCGTTGCGCCGATCGCCGCCGCCACCCGCAAACGTCCTTGCGGATCTTTAGCCGCATTCGGATACTTCAACTTTTTCTGAATATCTTTGACCGTGATCAGACCCTTGAGGGCGAACTCGTCATCCACCACTAGCAGTTTCTCCACGCGATGCTGATGCAAGATTTTTTGCGCCTCTTCAAGAGTGGTGCCGACGGCCACGGTGATCAAATTGTCCTTTGTCATCACCTCCGAAATCGGCAGATCGTAGCGGGTCTCGAATCGCAGATCGCGGTTCGTGAGAATTCCCACCAGCTTTCCGTTCTTGGTAACCGGCACACCCGAGATACGATAGCGGCTCATCACATGCAAAGCTTCCGAAATTTTGCGTTCCGGCTCAATCGTGATCGGATCCACAATCATGCCGCTCTCGCTGCGCTTTACGCGATCAACTTCTTCAGCCTGTCTTTCGATCGGCATGTTGCGATGAATGATGCCGATCCCGCCTTGCTGCGCCAGCGCGATGGCCATGTGCGACTCCGTAACCGTATCCATCGCGGCACTCACTATCGGAATTTTCAGCTCAATTTTCGGAGTCAGACGGGTAGTCGTGTCTGCTTCCGCGGGAGTGACCTGACTGTGTGCGGGCTGTAGAAGAACATCGTCGAACGTAAGCCCTTCTGGTGTCTCGGCGGCGATCATTAGGGTTAAACACATGCTAACAGGCGAATCGCGGGGCGGTTTCTGAGCTTGTCTTTCTAAGCGTTTACAGACGTATTCGCGGCTATACTGAAGACACGTGAACCAGGTCGGCCGGTATGAAATCGTCGAAGAACTGGGCCGCGGCGCAATGGGCGTGGTGTATAAAGCGCTCGATCCTGCGATTGGCCGCACGGTTGCGATCAAGACCATCCGCCTGAGCGAGCTAACCAATCCTGAAGAGCGCCAGCGCGTGCGCGATCGATTGCTTCGGGAAGCGCAATCGGCTGGACTTCTTTCTCATCCCAATATCGTCACCATCTACGATGTCCGCGAGGAAGCTGACTTCGCCTACATCTTCATGGAGTATGTGCATGGGTCATCGCTCGAAAAGATGTTGCGGCGAGGCTCGTTGCCGGAGCGAGCGGAGTTGATTCACTTTTTCCGGCAGGTTTCGGAAGCTCTCGATTACGCGCACCGCAAGGGTATCGTTCATCGCGATATAAAGCCCGCGAACATCATCATCCCCGAACCCGCGCCCGGGGTCGAGCGGTTGGCGAAGATTGCTGATTTTGGGGTCGCCAAGTTCGTCTCGCAGGAAATGACTCACAGCGGCACCATGATCGGCACGCCGAATTACATGTCGCCCGAGCAGATTCAAGGCATCACGGTGGACGGACGCTCGGACCAGTTCTCGCTTGGGGTTGTGGTGTATGAGGTTCTCTGTGGCGAAAAACCGTTCAGCGCCGACACTCTTCCCACTCTGTTCTATTTGATCTGCAAACAGGACGCGAAACCAATCGAACAAGTCAATTCGACTTTGAGCGAAACGGTCGGCAGGGTGGTTGGCCGGGCGCTCGCGAAAGATCCCAATCAGCGATTTGCGTCCTGCGGCGATTTCATCGGAGCGTTGTCGATCGCATTGGGAGATTGCCCTGCCTGGACCCCGGCAAGCAGGCTGGCTTCGATTGTCGATAGAAGCATGCTCGACGCTACCTCCGCAGATACAAAGAGTCACCCGGAATCAATCAAGGCAATATATCCGGAAAAGATTCCCAATGGCGCTGCCGCAGCGGTTCTTGTCACGCACCCTTCAGACGCACCGAACGCCACAAGCAATGGCGGGGTGATCATCCCCGCGCCGGCAACTGATGAGCGGAAGACTCAGGAGCTGCCAAGTGCTAACAGGCGGCGCCGCGGAGAAGGCCTCAGCGAAACGGTGGAAGAGCAGCCAAAATCCTCCATCGGCAAGAAACTCGGCGTGATCCTGGCGTTTTTGGTATTGATTGCCGGCGCGATTGTTTTTATCGTGCGATGGAACTCAGGTCCAAACGTTCCGGTTCAGGTACTCGATTCCAACGCTGGCCCGGCCGCCGCGCCTCCCCCTGATGTGACGAAGACCGCGTCGAAAAAAAGTAAGCCTGCTGGCGAAACAGCTCAACCGAAGCTGATATCGCCTCGGGCCAACAATGCCACAACCAGCCGAGCGGCCACTCCTTCAACGCCCGTCAACGGCGCTGACCAGGGCGGTGTGGATGATGTGGAAATGCTCAGCGACCCTCCGGCTGCAAAGATCGTCGTCGATGATAAGCCTGAGCTTTCTTGTAACTCTCCCTGTACTCTTTCCCTGCCGAATGGACGCCATACACTCACAGCCACGCTGACCGGCTATAACATTGCGCGTCGCATCTTCACAGTTCCAGACGATAACAGCCTCTTCATTTCTTTGGGCCGCAGTATGGGTGTTCTGGTGGTGACATCCTTCCCGAGCGGCTCCACCATCTTCGTTGACGGGAAGGATTCCGGGCGCACGCCCGCGACATTACATCTGCCCATTGGACCGCATCGACTGACATGGGTAGCCGGATCGAGGCAGCACGAAGAAACGGTCGATGTGCAGAGTGATGGTTTTGAGGTGCGAAGCTTCCGATGGCAGTAGCTATTGCTGTTCCCGAACACCAGCCCAATAACCAGGCCTGGCCCGCACAACAGCATCCGGCCGATCTTTGATCTTCACTTCCAATTTCCGAAAAGCCGGCCTCCGTTCCTCATCCGGCGAAAACGTGAGAATGTAACGGTTGTGGAGCTCGTTACCGAGCGCGATGAGATCGTTTTCCAGCTTCGCTTGAGTCTCGAATCCCAGGCGGCGGCCGCCAGTTGCGGTTGTCAGGGCTTGAATTGTATTCTTTTTCGCCAAGCGAGCAGGCTCCGTGAAAATAGCCAACAGATTTAGGTCTCCTTCCCTGGGCGGCGAATAGTCGCCGGGCTTCGCGGTGAAGGGCGTCAAGAACGCGGAGTAACTCAGGCTATAAATCGTCACGCCGGAGCGTTGGGTTTCGATCAGGACGTCGCTGAGTTTGCTCTCACTGCCTCGATCTCTCGTTTCGCCGATAATCAGAATGTTCCCGCGTCGAGCTCCGGGACGATTCTTGAGCATTTCGACTGCTTTTGCGACGGCATCAATCATTCGTCCGCCGCTGTTATCCGCCGGCTTGAAATCGCGAAAAACATCCGAAATCGCGTCCGCGTCCTTTGTGAAATCTTGCACTACGTTCACGTGATCGTCGAAGGTGATTATCGCGACTTCGCCGTTCTCTCCGGCAACCGCTTGCGAGATCATCGCGCCAACTTTCCGGATCTTCGACAGCGCTGCGGAAGAGACGTCGCTCGATTGGATTGCGACCACCAGTGAAACGGGCGCAAGCGCTTCCTCGCTGGTATTGACATGAACGGTGCGCGGCTGGCCGTCATCGAGCACGATAAAGTCGGAAGCATTCAGGCCGTCGATCGGCTGTCCATTCCGGTCTGTCACGCTGGCAGGAATGACAACCAGAGGAACGGTTGTTTGAATACTGGTTTGTTGCGCCGCCAGGGCAATCGCGGCAAGCGCAAAACACGCGAGGAAGCGCGCTCTCATACAGTAACGGATGTGCGGATCTCCCTCAGGGTTTCCGTTACTGCGCAAGATCCTGGTAAGCGGGATAGCCAGGCAGTCCAACCGCCGTGATCACCGCCCGGTTCACGGCGCGCGCCATCACTTCTGCCGCGATTGCGCCAATTATAGTGTGGTCAGCTTTTCGTGAGGACGCCCCCGTGGCTGCGGCAAAAATCGTATCGCCGTCAAAGGCGGTGTGCACAGGGTTGATCGCCCGAGCGAAGCCGTCGTGCGCCATCTGCGCCACCTTCGTCATCTCGGTCTTATCGAGCGCCGCGTTCGTCGCAACCAGACCGATGGTCGAGTTCTCGCCAATCCGTGAGACGCCGAGGTTGCCTTTCATGATCTGATCCATGCTGTTCAGAAAGCCTTGGCCATTCGGACTGCGCGCGCCCGCGAGAATCCTGCCGCCTTTTCGGTCAATGATATCTCCCATCGCATTCACCGCAACAATTGCTCCTACAATGAGGCCCGAGTCACCGATCTTGATGCTTGCGGTTCCGATTCCGCCTTTCATCGCATGAGTCATGCCGAATAACTTTCCGACAGTCGCGCCCGCGCCCGCGCCGAAGCTACCTTCCGGCACGTTCGAGCTCGAAGCCGCTTCGCATGCCGCGTATCCTGATCGCGCATTGGGGCGGATCTTCGGATCGCCAATGCTCAGATCAAATAGCACTGCGGCCGGAACGATAGGAACAACACCAACTCCCACTGGAAAACCCATGCCGTGTTCTTCCAGGTAACGCATCACGCCGGTTGCCGCATCCAGCCCGAATGCGCTCCCTCCAGTGAGCAGAATCGCGTTCACCTGTTGCACGGTATTGATGGGCCTGAGAAGATCAGTTTCACGCGTTCCCGGCGCAGAGCCGCGCACGTCAACGCCCGCGACCGCGCCTTTATCAAAGATGACGACGGTGCAGCCAGTCGGCCTCCGGGAATCGGTGAAGTGACCGACGCGAATACCTCCTACATCTGTAATGCACCCGTGATCTTCCGGTCCGGCGAGTGAGCCATGAGCTGATGCTGCGGAAAATCCCGCGAAGGACGCGGCCTTCAGGAACCTGCGTCTGCCCATTTCCGCATTCTCGTTTGAATCGCGCATATCTTCGTAACCGATCATAGACCTTGACGCCTCCTCTGCGCTTTCATCCAATGCGTTGGGTCGCTTTCGGCGTATTCGTCATATCGTCGACGCTCAATTATCTGGACCGCCTTTTGCTGAACACGTTAGCGCCGTTGATCATGCTTCAATTGCATTTCAACCAGACGGACTTCGGGTTCCTGATCTCGGCCTTCTCTATTGCCTACGCAGCCAGTTCGCTGATCGCGGGTTGGTTTCTCGATCGCGTAGGCGTGAATCGAGGAATCTCAGTCGCAGTGAGTTGGTGGTCTGCTGCTGCAATGGCGACCGGATTCGTGCGAGGTTTCGGCGGACTCACCATCTGCAGGACCGCTCTCGGCGTAGGTGAATCGGCGGGAGTGCCTGCGGTCGGAAAGCTCAACGCAATCTATCTTAAACCCGAAGAACGTGCCTTGGGAGCCGCGGCGAACCAGATAGGGCTGAGTCTGGGAGCGCCCATTGCAGCTCTATTCATCGGCATCGCGACTGCTTATGGCTGGCGGACTCCGTTCGTCATCACAGGCCTGTTCGGGTTCTTTTGGATTCCTGTTTGGCTGGCCGTGAACCGCGCTATTCCTCCCGCGGCTCGTCACGAAGAAATTGCGCCTGCCCAAGAGCACAAGCCCGGGTTTTCTATGTTGCGCGAGCGGTCATTGATTTTGCTGGTGATAGCGAATGTGTTGTGGATGGGCGGTTACTCGCTCTGGTCGAACTGGACTACCCTTTACCTCACCCGCGTCCATCATTTGAGTTTGCAACAATCCGCGCGTTACGTCTGGATCCCGCCGCTGATTTCGAATCTCGGGGGATTCTTTGGAGGCTGGATGTCTCTCAGATGGATCAGGAATGCAATTGACCCTGTCAGCGCGCGCCGAAAAGCGATATGGGTCAGCGCGGCAGGATCATTGATTACGTTAAGCCTTCCGCTCGCATCGAACGCGAGCTGGGCGACTGCAGTCATCTCCATGAGCTTCTTCTTCGCTCTTGCTGGAAGCGTGAATATCTACGCGCTCCCCATCGATATCTTCGGAGCGGCGCGCTCGGGTCTCGCTATTTCGGCGTTGACCTGCGCTTTCGGAATACTGCAAACGGTCATCTCGCCGATCATCGGCTATCTATCGGATCACCAGTTGTATACCCAAGTCGTATGGATCGTCACCATCCCTCCCGTTCTCGGTGCGCTCGTGCTGACAGGCTTGCGCAGCGAGCGTCTCCGCTGATTATTTCTCTTTCAACCATTCCGGGAACAACAGTGCGCGCACGTCCGGTTTATCGAGGTCAGATTTGAGAATCACGCGGGCAGGAATTTCCAGAAGCTTGGTGGGTGTTTTACCGCTGAGTTTCTCGCCCAAGGATTTCACAGCTTCATAGCCGATGCGAAACGGATCCTGAACCAGCATGGCGTTAGTCGTGCCATCCTGCAGCGCTTCGACGTGAAGCTTGCTGAAGTCGAACGTCACTAACTTTACCTTCCCGGATAAATTCCTGTTTCGAATCGCTTGAATGCTGCCGATGGATGCAGCCTCGCTCGAGGCAAATATGCCGGCAAGATCCGGATGCGCAGTAAGGATATCTTCAGCCGCGGCTCGGGACCTCGCGGCATCGGCCATGCCGTATTGGCGCGCGACAATCTGCACGTTGGGAAACTCTTTCCCGATGGTGTTATCAAAGCCCCGCTCGCGCAATACCGTGGATGTGCCCCCCGGCTTCTGCATCACCATTCCGACGCTGCCTTTACCGCCGATCAGACCCGCCAGTGTTCTCGCCGCAGTGCAACCCGCTGCGTAATTGTCGGTCGCGATGAAGCTGACGTAGTCCTTTATGTTCACCGCCGAATCGAATACCGTCACGGGTATTCCGGCGCGAATCGCCCGCTCGAGTGGCGCGACTAATGCGTCCTCATCGGTAGCGGAAATAGCCAGGCCTGCGACTTGGCGCGTAATCATCGCGTCCACGATTTCAATCTGCCGCGCGTAATCAGTTTCGTTTTGAGGTCCGTTCCAGAGAGCCTCTAAATGGAAGTCGCGCGCTGCCTGATCGACTCCCGCGTGTACGGATAGAAAGAAAAGATGGGACGTCGCTTTGGGGACGACACCGATCACTTTCTGCCCTGACCGTCCGCAGGCGGCCAGGAACGCAGCTCCGCTGCCGACCAGCAGCCTGCGCCGCGTGAACATCACCCGCGTTCCACGCGCGCTGTCTGATCAGGCGAAATGACGGCCTGCATTCCAGCCGAAATGAGTTCTTGTGCCCGGAGACCGTCGCGGTGAGTGGCCGGAAAAGGCGCACCGGTCCGGCAGCATTCGACGAATGCTGCAAGCTCCGCCTTATATGCTGCTCCGAACCGATCCACAAACTCAGGCAGAGGACGGGCATAATCCCGCATGGGGAAGGTTCGGTAGGCGAGCGGTTCCGTTCGGCCGCGCCGGCCATACGCCTCAACTGTGATCTCGAGCAGCTTCTGATCGAAATGTCCGACGTGGATCTGCCCTTCTTCACCGAAAATGACAGTTTCGACTCGATAACCGGAGACATGATTCCGGCTCACTTGAATTTGCGCGGTCATCTGGTCTTCGAACCAAAGATACAGCAGGGCATCGTCAAAATCTTCTTGGCAGGTTGTGAGCCGATGACTGTAAATCCGTGAGCCGATGACGACGGCAGAGCGCGGCATGCGACCTGTCAGCCACAAAATCTCATCCACATTGTGAACCGACATGTCGGGAAGAATCCCGCCGCTCTTGTAACCATTCGGCGCGGGATTCGAATCCTCGAGCGCCGAGTAGATCTTGAACACGCGTCCGACCGCGCCATCGTCCATCAACTGTTTCGCGTATTGAAGCGGCGCATCAAATCGGCGCTGGAAGGCCAGCATCAGCCCATTCGGGTGGTCGCGATCCAATTCCGCGGCAAAGGATCGATCCCCTTCGAGAGTTCCGGTCAGCGGCTTTTCGAGCAGGACACGCTGTCCGGCTTCGATCATCAGAGCAGCGTGATCCCGATGATTCTCAGTCGGCGTAACGATCACCGTTGCATCGCAAACACGGGCCTGAGCCAATTCCTCAATCGACCCAAAAACAGGAACATCGCGGCCGATCTCAGCCTTGAAGCGATCAGCGCGTCCCCGATCTAACTCCGCCAGCGCAACCAGTTCACATTGGCCGGTTTCCCGAGCCAGCTCATGCACGTGCAGTGCATGAATAGCCCCCATTCGGCCCAGCCCGGCAACCGCGACTCTTAAACGTTTAGGCAGCAACTCAAAAAAGACGAGGGTGTATCGGTTACTGTTTCACCTGAATGGGGCGACCTGGCTCTGGATTGCTTTAATCCTGCGGTTCGCTTGCTCGCGTAGGGTCGCTATCAGCTTTGTGACTGATTCGGGGTCGCTATTGCGTATGTTCCCGATGACCGTCTCGTAAGCGGTCGCGATAGAATTCCGCTCCTCGCGTGGCGTATTTGGCCCACTCTTTGTCTGTTCAATTTGGGTCAGGGTTTCGATCATGCCGTCCTTATCGCTGGCCTCTGGAACGCTGGTATCCAGATCATGGAAAACCTCGCCAAATCCGACGGCTAGCCACTCCCGACGGTCCCAAAGTGACTTGATTGCCTTGCTGTCGCCAATTGCCACCCCATCGGCGAAAATGGCAGCATCCACGAAGATTTCATGGGCTGGGAATTCTCGGAGCCACTTCCGATGTACCACGTATAGCTCTCCCCAGGTTGCAAAGCTGGTTGGCTTTCGTTTAGGAGGGAATCGTATATTAAGACGCCATGGGTCGGCTTTCCGTCTCTCGTGCGGTCTTCAATCCTGACCGTCATCCCCGTTAGCACCGGGTCGCAGTTGTTGCTAGCAGTAAACGCGTGTTTCCCGTTTGTTCCAACAGAATCGGATGTAAGGACACGATCCCCAGGTCCTGCGTAGGTGAGCGCGGCGATTGAAAGGAAAAGAATAAAATCCTTTCGATCACTTGGAGGGCGCCGTAGCAGTACAGTTCGCAATCCTCGGACACATGTCCCGCCGTCCCATCAAGCGGCAGATTCGATTTCTACCAAGCCCGCGAAGCTCGACGGCGCAGGGATTGCAAGCCCTTCCTCGCGCATGCCCTCAATATGGAATTGAATCGCCTCCTGGATCAGTCGCTCTACTTCTTCGCGTGAATCGCCAACGGAAATCACGCCGGGAAGGTCAGGAACGTAAGCTCCCCAAGAGGTCGCCCCCTTCTCATAAATGACCGTGTATATCATCGACCCTCATCCTTCTCTTCCAGCCCGGCGCTGCGGAGGATAGCCTTCAGCGTTCCGACTGGCACATCTTTGCCGAGCTGGCCCGGCACCGTGACCACCGATCCCGTTTCAGGATGTTTAAACTGCCGATGGCTTCCCTTCGTCCTCTTCAACCGCCAGCCGTCTAATTCCAAGAGGCGGATGAGATCTCGGACTTTCAACTACCAATTGTATGCCGATTTCGAACGAAGGCCTTAGAACGCCAGCACTCGCTCCTGAGTGGGGGCTTTCCCGGTGGGACTTGTGACGGACGTTGCCGCACCACGTTGCTGGTAGCCGCGCCAATCACCTGTCAGCTCCTGGGCATTGGTGTCCACCGCCATTGCCTCAGCGGGATTTGTCATGTCGACCACCACAGCTAACTGCACCTGGATGGCGAGCGTCACAAATGAAGCGGTTGGATGCGGAACTATTCCGCCCGGGCTGAGCGGTGAACCAAACAATGCCTGGGCCTCAAACATCGCGACGAGGTGATTCTCCGCGAGGTAGAGGATTTCAAATCCAGGACTGGCCGGTGTTGCGGGCGAGAAGCGGCTGGAGATCGTGCTCGTATGTGCCGTCGAGATCGCGGTTGGAAGGAAGCGGGGAGAAACGGCTCGATACCAAGTGCCCGTGTAAGGCGTTCGCGTTAGTCGAACGACGTTAAGCGCGTTCACGAAATGCCGATATAAAGGATGGATTCGAAAAGATTGCGCACAGGCTCGTAGTCGCCGGATATCAACCGGTGCTCCGGAGTTTTGCCCGGCAAGAAGTGCGTGCGGAGTATTCAGCCACTCACTACCGTTGGGCAGTTTCTCGCAAATTTCCTGCCGAAGCGCCGCTATCTGGAGCTCATCTTCATTCAGAGATCGGCGATTGGTCATGCTCTACCGATTGTATGCCGACTTCGAACGAACGCCTTAGAACGCCAGCACTCGCTCGCCCTCGCGAACGATGTCGTCTACCTGCGGAAGAATCTCGTCTTCCATTTGCGGGCTGTAAGCGACCCAGGTATCGAGCGCGGCCACCCGGCCGACCGGTGCGTCTAAACCAGTGAAAAGCTCGTTCGCGATGCGCGCCGCGATCTCTGCGCCATAGCCCCAAGACAAGGTGTCTTCATGAGCGATGAGCACTCGGCTGGTCTTCTTGACCGATTCACGAATCGTTTCCCAATCATAGGGATTCAGCGTTCGCAAATCGATCACTTCGACCGAGGCATCGCGCCTGTGCTGCTCAATTTGCAGAGCCGCTTGCAATGACTTTTGCACTAAAGCGCCGTAGGTGACGATCGTCAGATTCTGTCCCAGCTTCACCGTCTTCGCCTTGCCAAACGGAATCGTGAAATCAGGTCCCGGATGCGGCGCGCGGTTGTACGGCTCGCGGTACAGCTTCTTGTGCTCTAAAAACATCACCGGATCATCGCACCGAATCGCCGTGCGCAACAGGCCGCATGCATCCAGAGCGTTCGAAGGAAACACGACGCGCAGTCCGGGTATATGCGTGAACGTCACTTCGCCGCACTGGCTGTGATAAATCGCGCCGCCGGTCAGATATCCGCCGATAGGCACTCGAATCACCACCGGAGAAGCGAAGCCATTATTCGAGCGCCAGCGAAATGTCGCGAGCTCATCACGAATCTGCATCATCGCCGGCCAGATGTAATCGAAGAACTGAATCTCGGGAACCGGTTTCAGACCCCGCGCGGCAAGGCCAATCGCTCGCCCGACAATCCCCGCTTCCGCTATCGGAGTGTTGAAGCAGCGTTTGCTTCCGAATTCGCGCTGCAACCCGGCCGTTGCCTTGAAGACCCCGCCTTTGCCCTTCACCTCTGATAGATACTGCTCCCGGCTGCAATCGGCGACATCTTCTCCGAATACGAGAACGCGTTCATCGCGCCGCATCTCTTCGGCGAGCGTTTGATTGATCGAATCGATCATGGTGCGCGGCTCGCCTTGGAAGCGTGGCTGCGCATCGAAGGCCTCAGAGCGCGGATCAACCTTGTCCGAATAGAGATGTTCGAACGCTGAACCGCTCGCCGGCGGCGCCTCTCGCAAGACGCGCTGGGTAATCTCGGCTACTTCATCGTCAGTCTCGTTCGTGATGCGCTCTAGCGCGTGCCGGTCGAGAAAACCTTCACGGATGAGGAACTCCGGGAACGTGCTAATGGGGTCGCGCGCCGCTTCCCGGTCTCGCTCCGCTTTCGGCTTATAGGAGCGCTCGTCGTCGGATAGCGAATGCGAATAAGGGCGAATCACCGAAGCGTGAATTAACGCAGGCCCATGGCCGCCCCGGCAGTAATCGGCGGCATGCTGGAGCGCCCGGAAAGATTCGATGAAGTCCGTCCCATCTACCTCAATGCGAAGAAGCCCTGGAAAACCCTCCAGCAGATGAGCGACATTGCCGCCCGCCGTTTGCCGCTCCACCGGAACCGAAATCGCGTAGCCATTGTCTTCGACAAGCACCAAAAGAGGCAACCGCTCGATGCAGGCAATATTCATGCGATTCCCAGAATTCGCCTTCGCTCGTCGCTCCCTCGCCGGAACAGACTAGCGTAATCTCGTCCGAGTTCGGATTACAAAGCGCCTTCCCTTGGGCGCATCCAACCGCGTGCAAAAACTGCGTGCCGGTGGGTGATGATCCGGTCACAATCCGCAGCGAAGGCGCAGACCAGTGCGATGGCATCTGCCGGCCTCCGGAGCTGGGATCTCTCGCCGCGCCCACCGCCTGCAGGAGCATATCTTCCGCGCTCATACCCAGCATCAGCGCGAGCGCGCGATCTCGATAATAGGAAAAAATCCAATCGTGTCCAGGCCGGAGCACCAGACCGGCGGCAGCTTGAACCGCCTCATGACCCGCACCGCTGATCTGAAAGAAAATTTTGTTTTGCCGCTTTAGCAAAACCTCCCGATCATCCAGGCATCGCGCCAGGTACATGACACGAAAAGCCCGGATAAGGGTCTCGCGGTCGAGTTCGCTGGGGAAGGAAAAAGAGGAGGCCGACGGAGTTTGTATGGACTGGCTCTGAAGGGTCGCCAAATTGTCATTATCTCCTGAGAGCCTGGCGGAAACCAAGCATGTATTAACCGCTCCCAGGTACCGGCTTCTTCCCGGCTATTCTGCTTGGAGGCTCCGTCTACCCTAGGTATATGCGCATCGCTACCGTAGTCTTTCTGGGTCTAGCCTTTCTCATGGCCCAAGGACAACCGCCTTCCTGGGTCCAAAAGAGTAATCAGAACGCACAAGTCCTCCTGAATATCATGGCCCGTTACGCGCCGGAAGGCGCCGGCTCGCTCGGGGTCAGTGGTTTGGACGAACAGATTTCCATTCCGTCCGCGGACCAGCCCGAGCGTTCGCGCCGCGATATGGCGACGGCAGTGAAAACCCTACAGGCGCGCCTTGCAACCGAGCCGGATCCGCTGGTCAAACAAGATCTCGATATCCTTATCAACGCTGCCCAGCGCAACATTCAAGCCTCGGAAGCGTACGAGCATCATCTGCTTCCTTACGACAATGTCGCCCAAACCATCTTCTTCGGGATGCACAGCCTGCTTGACGATCAGATAGCACCCGAGCGCCGCAAAGCCTCCGTAGTTCGCCTGCGCCGCTACACGGGCATGGAAGCAGGCTATTCGCCCACTACCGTTCTTCAGGAGAAACTCTGGCGCGAAAAGCTGAATACACCAGGACTGCTGGGACCTTCGAAGGCGGAAGTGGAGCAGGATCTTGCCACGATGAATTCGTACACCACCGGCATTGGTCTGCTGCTCGAGAAATACAAGATGACTGATTACCAGGACGCCTACGCGAAATTAAAAGACCAGCTTGCCGAGTATCAGGAATTTGTTCGGAAAGAAGTTTTACCGAAAGCGCGGGTTGACTTCCGTCTGCCTCCTGAGCTCTATTCGATAAACCTGACCAATGTCGGGGTAGATTACGCGCCAGACGAGCTTACTCGTCTAGCCCACCAGGCCTTCACGGAAATTCAGACGGAAATGCAAACGGTCGCTGCAAGAGTTGCCAAAGAGCGCAACCTGCCGACCTCCGATTATCGCGACGTCGTCAAAGCATTAAAGAAGGAACAGATCAAGGCGGATGACGTCATGCCTCTCTACCACGACCGGCTCGCCCAAATCGAGGCGATCATCCGGCGTGAGCATTTGGTCACTTTGCCTGATCGCCCTTGCATTATCCGCCTGGCTTCCGCTGCGGAAACGGCTCAGCAGCCCGCGCCCCATATGGTGCCGCCTCCGCTGATCAACAATCACGGCGAGCGTGGCCAGTTCGTTCTGCCCGCCGGCACAACTGGCGCGAACGGCAAGCCTCTCAAATATGACGATTTCACGTTTTCCGCTGCTTCCTGGACCCTGACGGCGCACGAAGCGCGTCCCGGTCACGAGCTGCAGTTCGCCGCCATGGTGGAGCGCGGTGTTTCCGAAGCCCGCGCCATCTTTGCTTTCAACAGCACCAACGTGGAGGGCTGGGGACTCTACTCCGAATGGTTCATGCTTCCCTATATGCCGGACGACGGCAAGCTGATCTCACTGCAGTTACGCCTTCTTCGCGCCGCGCGTGCTTTCCTCGATCCCGAGTTGCAGCAAGGCAAAGTCACGCCCGAGCAAGCCAAGCAGCTTCTTGAGAATGACGTCGTTCTGTCGGATGCCTTTGCTACCGAAGAAGTGGATCGCTTCACCTTCCGCATGCCGGGTCAAGCTGTCTCCTACTTCGATGGTTACACCCGTCTCCGCGAAATCCGATCAGAGGCTGAGAAGGCGCTCGGCCCAAAGTTCAAAGTGCAAAAGTTTCACGATTTCATTCTGTCGCAAGGGCTTCTGCCGCCCGACCTGCTGCGCAAGGCAGTCATGACCAATTTCGTAGGCAACTCCTAGCGGGTACCTTCTCACCAAGACACCTGGACGCAACCTCAATACTGTGTCGAACATCAGAAATACTAGAATGCCTGCCCGCCGAAGGGCCTCGTCTCTTCCCGCTGTTCTGATCATGTCAACCGCTTTCATGGCTTCTGCCGCGTACGCGCGGCAGGATATCGTGATCAACGATATCGAATACGCGAACGTCAACGGCGTCAGCTTGCGAATGGATGCCTCTATGCCGGAAGGCGCGAAGAAAGCCCCCGCTGTGATCATCGTCCATGGGGGCGCGTGGGTCAGGGGTGACCGTCGGATCGACGTCCAGCCTCTGTTCAAACCCTTAGCTGATGCCGGTTTCGCCTGGTTCTCCATCAGCTATCGCTTCGCGACTGATGTAACGCAGTTTGGGGCCGGTATCAATGACGTACAGCAAGCTGTCCGTTTCGTCAAGTCTCATGCGCTTGAGTACCACATAGATCCGGATCGCATTGCTTTGCTCGGCGAGTCCGCCGGCGGCCAGTTGGCGGCAATGGCAGCTCTTCGCGCCGACCCGGACGCGTCTGTCAAAGCTGTGGTCGCGCTCTATACGCCGAGCGATCTGATCACTTTGCTGAAAACTTCAGATTACGTGCCCGCCCGAATTCGCAATTCGGTTCAGGGAACGCCATGGGAGGCCCTCATCTTGGCTGGATTGGCCCAGTTCTCCCCCATCGAAAATGTTCGCCGCGATATGCCGCCCTTCCTGTTCATTCACGGCACTGCCGATTCGCTCGTCCCCTTTCAACAATCGCGTGAAATGTGCCAGCGCATGAAAAAAGCCGGCGCAAGTTGCGAAGTCTATCCAGTCGAAGGCGGCGGTCACGGAATCCGATGGTGGGAATCATCTCCGCGCCTCTCCGCCGCGTATAAAAACAAGATGGTCGAATGGCTGCATCAGGAGCTCGGAAGCTCGAAGCAGGTAGTTTCCTAAACCAGGCGCTATAATCGCCGGGATGTCGTCCCCAAAAAATACGGGTCGAAATCACTTCATTAGCACGATTGAAAAACTGGGTGAGAGCTTCGCCAACAGTGCGCGGCGTGTCACCACGTTATGGGGGCCGCTGACCGAAGGAATGGCCCTCGGCCAGCTTTGGGACGAATTCAAAGCCGAAGCGCGGGCCGGCTACAAATTCTATTCCAAAGATGTCGATTGGGCGGCGTTTGAGCAGCATCGCAAATGGAAACGCAGGTTGTATGCTGCTCGGGCGCTGTCCTGGGCAATGCTGCGGAAGCTCTCGCCGGCGCGCCGCATTTTTTTGCTGCTCACGCTGGTGTTCGTACTCTTCACTTCCTTGGGCGCGAATGGCGATCCTGCGATTCTTCTCGTCGCAGCCGCGCTGCTCCTGCTCCTGGCCCTCGAGCTGGCGGATCGCGTCATTATGAAACGCGATCTCGAAATTGCTCGCGAGATCCAGCAATGGCTCGTCCCCGACTCACCGCCCCAGGTAGACGGTATTGACATCGCTTTTGCTACGCGACCCGCCAATACAGTTTCCGGCGATTATTATGATGCCTTCCTCCGTGATCGGGATTCCGGCGCAACCGGCCGATTGTTGTTGATAGTCGCCGACGTAGCCGGCAAGAGCATTCCCGCGGCGCTGCTCATGGCTACCATTCAGGCCAGCCTGCGTTCTCTTGCCGCTTCGCCGATGCCACTGGGGGAGCTGGTGCTGGGACTCAATCGCTACTCCTGCGCCAACAGCCTTCGCGGCGCACGCTTCACAACTGCGTTTATCGCGGAATTAGATACATCGTCAATGGCTCTCACCTACATCAACGCCGGCCACAATCCGCCGGCTCTTCGGCGTTCCTCCGGCTGCATCGAGCGCTTGAATGCGGGCGGCGTGCCGCTCGGCGTTCTCACCGGCGCCCGCTATGAGCAGGGCGAAGTCGGATTGCAGTCAGGTGACCTGCTGGTCATCTTCACCGATGGCGTGGTTGAAGCCGAAAATGAGCGAGAGGAAGAATTCGGAGAGCCGCGCCTGCTCGATCTTGTAAACTCCATGCGCCCGCTTACCGCTTCGCACGCGCTGAAGGCCGTCATCTCGTCTGTCGACGCGTTCGTTGGAGCCACCCGCCAGCACGACGATATCACCTCGCTAGTGCTTATGGTCCGCTAATAGCGATAATGTGAGACGAAGGAGGAAATCCTATGGCTAAAGGCATGGACCGCAAAAAAGAAACTAAGAAGCCTAAGAAAAAGAAGTAATGGACTGCCGGGGCCGCTGCGTATCCCACCCGTCGCGAAGCGCAACCGGATTGGCGTCTATTCGGTTCGCGCGGCTTCGATTCGCAACAATGCCCTCGATTTGAAATGGAGCGCGGCGCTGCCCCGCTCCTCTCAACTCCCGGCGTCCCTATGAACAAGCGTCCGCTCTCGGCAATCGTGAATGTCCCGGGCCAGCTGGCGACTTGCTGCCGGAGGACGCCCGAACGCACTGCGTGGCTCGATCGCTTACTCCGCACCGTGCGAGACGTGGAACGCCGATGGTCGCTGAAGGTGGGTTCACCATTCGAAAACGCGAGTTGCGCATGGGTGGCTCCCGTCGCCCTCGCACGTGGGACCTCCGGCGTACTGAAGATTGGCATGCCGCATATGGAAGGCGAGCATGAAATCCAAGGGCTGCGCTTCTGGAATGGTGACCCGGCGGTGCGTCTCCTCGAAGCAGACGATCAGCTCGGCGCAATGCTTCTTGAGCGTTGCGAGCCAGGGACGCCGTTGCGCGCGCTGCCCGATTGCGAGCAGGATGTGGTTATCGCAGCGCTCTTGCGTCGCCTCTGGCGATCCCCGCCCGTCCCTCATCCCTTTCGCCCTTTGTCGGTAATGACGGCTCACTGGATTAGGGAGACACTGCCGGATATAGATCGCTGGCCCGACAAAGGGCTGGTCCGTGAAGGTTTGCAACTCTTTGAACAGCTGCCGCGCACTGCATCCCTCGAGGTGCTGTTGGCGACCGACCTGCACGCAGGCAACGTTCTCCGTTCTCAGCGGGAGCCGTGGCTCGTCATCGACCCGAAGCCCTTCATTGGAGATCCGGCGTACGACGCGACCCAGCATCTGTTCAACTGCCGTGAGAGGCTGCGCTCCGATGCGGATGGGACCATCCGCCGCATATCGGACCTGCTCGGCGTGGATTCTGAGCGTGTTCGATTGTGGACGTTTGCCCGCCTCGCCGCGGAGCCGCGTGACGATTGGGAGAACGGTTCAATGGCGCTTGCCAGAGCAATAGCTCGCTAGCGATCCAGTCAAATTACACCGCGCTCTAAGACACGGCTGTCATCCCGCGCTTTTTAGCGGCCGCATCGGCCGTTCGGACAAGCTGAAGCGAGAACCATCGAAGTGATCGTCGGCCAGTCGGCGAGATCGGCGTTGGGGTCGGCGTCAATGTCTGTTTTGTGAACCAGTACCAGCCCCCGCGAAGGAATCACTGTGATGTATTGGCCTCCAGTGCCACGCGCCTCATACGCACCCTGAAAAGGGCTTGCGTTGATGCCGCCGGGAAACACAGCCGCATCCCAAACCCACCAGCCAGACCCGAAACCCCATCGGTCCGGAGAGCCTTTCAGTCGAAGTATCGGCGGCTCCATCTCCTCCCATGGCGTGATGATCGAGGTAGAGTATTGCACCCAAGTTCGGGGGATAAGCTGCTTGCCATTCCAGAGACCATAGTTGAACATCAAGAGTCCCAGGCGAGCCATATCGCGAGTCGAGAGAAACATCGCGTATTCCGGAAAGATGGAATTAGGCTCGGGAATTTTGCGCTGAAGCTCTCGATGGAACTCCTGCATCCCGAGAGGAACCGCCAGGTCCGCCTGTAGGGCATCGTAAATATTCTGCCCCGTAATCTTCTCAAACGCGGCGCCGGCAGCGTCGAACTCCCAATTGTTGTAGTAGAAGTAGGTTCCTGGATACACCGAGCCGCGAGGTGGTTGCTGCCGCGTCAGGTCATCGGTCGGTGGGTCCCGAAAGATCCCCGAGCGCGCCGTCATCAGTTGCTCAAACGTTGCCCGTTCTTCAATTGGAGTAAACGGAATAGTGTCATTCAGCCCCAGTTGCTTGACTGTTTTGCCCATGTCGATCTTGCCCGAAATGACGTATTTGCCCAAAAGCATGGAAAGGATGCTCTTTCGAACCGATGCAATCTTACTGACGTGAGCAACATCGCCATACGAGAAAATCACCTTCCCGTTCGAAACGACCATCATGGATGAGGTCGGCTCCGTTTTCAGCCAGGCGCGAAGAATCTCTAATCTGGAGCTCGAGAAACCCGCAGATTCGGGAACTACGGTTTCCCATTCAGTACCAGGATTGCTGAGTGATGTCCCTTGAGCATGTGCAGAAAGTCGTAGTGCCACAAATAGCACGACGACATCCAGCCGTCGGAGAAGCATGCACAAGTATTGCAAGGTTCTTCCGCGACGGCTCGGGCCTCAAGGTTGCGTAGCCGGCCACTGGAAACATAGCGTATATCCATCCGGGTCGCGAAGGTACATCTGCTTCATGCCATACTCGGTAACCACCGGTTTCCGTACCGCTGAAACTTTGCCGCGCAACTCTTCATACGCCGCGTCCACGTCCGGGCACCCAAAAAACAGGCCTGTATCGTTGTGAACTGCAGTACGTGCATGGTCAGGCTCTGCAGGACGTTCGCTGTCAAATTCATAGGCTGTGTTCAGCATCAGTTCAGCATGACCCAGCCGAAGGAGTGCCCAGTGAAAACGGTCCTCGCCCAGAACCGGCGAGGTGCTCACTACCTCAAAATCCAGCACATCGCGATAGAAATGAATCGACGTTGGCATGTCGTAAACCTGTATCAGTGGAGTTAACCCACGCACATCTATCGCCACTTTTCACCTCACGATTGTCTTAATTGAAGAGCTTAAGCCCCATCATTCTAAAACAGGCCCTGCCTCTAGCTTTTCCGACAATACTATTCACAAAATAGCTATCTCGTGCTAAGCTCTACTTGTGGCCAAAGATTCTGGACAGCGCGATCTATTCTCCGGCGCTTTGGAGCTGATGATTCTGCACTCCCTTCGCCTAAAGCCCATGCATGGCTATGCTCTCGCGAAGCACATTCAACAAGTCTCTGAGAATCTGCTGCAGATTGAGGAGGGCTCGCTTTATCCTGCGCTGCAGCGCCTCTTGCGAGCAGGATTATTGGAATCGGAAGCGGGAATCTCGGCCAAGGGCCGGCCGACCCGAATCTATCGACTGACTCAGGCGGGACAACAACACCTGCAGCGTGAAGTTTCGAGCTTCGACAAAATGTTGGCCGGGATCACCCGCGTGCTTGCCGTTGTAGAGGCATAAGAGGTTTGCATGCGACCTTTCAAGAATTACTTTCTCCGAAGCCGGCGCTACGACGACCTCGCGATTTCTATCAGAGAACATCTCGAAGAAAGGATCGAGGAACTCATGGGCAGCGGCATGTCACGCAAGGAGGCGGAGAGCAACGCGCGGCGGGAGTTCGGGAATGTGACGCTAATGGAAGAACGTAGCCGCGAGGTTTGGGAATGGCCAACGGTCGAGAGTCTCTGGGCAGATATAAAGTTCGCCCTGCGACAGCTCATAAAGGCGCCCGGATTTGCAACGACGGCCGTCCTAACCCTTGCGCTTGGTATTGCTGTCAACGCGACCATGTTCAGCCTGGTCAGCGCCTTTCTTCTATCTCGGCCACCGGGACGCGATCCGCAAAACGTGGTGGTTGTCTCCTCCGTCAATCCGAATGGAGCCGATCATGCAGACACGAATCCTGTTTCCGTGCCCAACTATTTCGCGTGGCGCCAGGATACACGAGTGTTTGCTGAAATGGGAGCGGCGAGTGAATTTCGCACGGCTAGTCTGACGGGACAAGGACAGGCAACCGCGGTTCCGTACGCGGCCGTCTCCTCAAACTACTTCAAGGTCTTCGGCGTCTCTCCGGAGCTCGGGCGGTCGTTTGCAGAAGAAGACGATCAGCCCGGGCGCGCACATGTGGTGATCCTCAGCCATGGTCTGTGGGCGGGGCGTTTCGGCTCCGATCCAGCAGTGGTTGGACAGACGATACGTCTGAATCGCGAAGATTACGTCGTGGTCGGTGTCATGCCGGCAAATTTCCGGCTTCTCGGCTTCAGCCCGCAACTGTGGACGCCGCTTGTGCTGAGTGCGGCAGAGCAAAGTGAGGCAGCCCGCAAAGACCGCTCTCTCTATTTGTTCGCGAGACTTGCCCCCGGTGTAACGCTCGGCACGGCACGCCCAGAGCTGGCTGTGCTTGCGAAGCGCGCCGCCGTAGATGCTCCCTTGATCGAGCGCGGATGGGGCGCGTCAGCGAGGACTCTGTCGGATTTCCTCATTTATAACTTCGGCATTGGCCCGGCTCTGGCGGTGCTCATGACCACTGTGGGCTTTGTTCTGCTGATTGCATGCGCTAACGTTGCAGGGCTACTTTTGACCCGGGCAACGGGACGCCAAAAAGAGCTGGCCATTCGCGTTTCGATCGGCGCAAGCCGCCTTCGCATTGTTCGGCAACTCGTTACAGAAGGCTTCGTGATTGCGCTTCTGGGTGGAGGTGCCGGTTTGTTGCTCACATATTTTGGCATCAGCCTGCTTCGAGCCAACTTGAGTTTTAACGAGGCACTAAGCGCCGTTCCGGTAACTCTTGATACCGATGTTCTGCTGTTTGTCTCAGTTGTTTCGCTGGTTTCCGCCGCGCTTTCGAGTATTGCTCCTGCGCTTAAGTGTGCGCGCGCCGATGTCAATACCGGGCTTAAAAGTGAGAGTCGCGCCAGTTCCGGGAGCCGCTCCCAAAACCGTTTACGATCCGTTCTGGTCGGCGGTGAAATTGCTCTGGCGCTGTTTCTCGTGACCGGCACTAGCCTGCTGATTCGCGGCGTTTACCTGCTGCAGCACCAGAAATTGGGCTTTCGGACTGACCACCTTCTTACCGCGAGCGTAGCGCTGGACGTCGCGCACTATCCTGATAGCTCTCGCCAACTGCTCTTTGTTCGCGACCTGATCTCTCGCCTGCGCCCAATTCCTGGAGTGAAGGACGTCGCGGTTGCCGCTGATCTTCCAGCCACTTATTCGCCTACTGTCCCAATCTCTATCCAAGGGGAGCAGGAAGTTCCAACCAACGAGCGGCGTAACGCGCTTGACGCCGTAGTTACGCCAGATTATTTCCGCACATTCGGCATTCCAGTGCTGCGCGGCCGCACATTCACGGAAATGGATGATGCCAACGCATCACGCGCAGTGCTGGTGAACCAGGAGTTTGTTCGTCGCTATCTCCCGGACAGAGATCCGCTGGGAGCACGAATCAAACTGGATATCAATGGCGCTGTTCCAGGTTGGAGCGAGATCTTGGGAGTAGTTGGTGACGCGAAAAGGTATTCCATAGACACGCACGTCGATCCGGAAGTCTACGAATCCTTTTCGCAGAGGCCCGTCCAATCTTTTTCTGTCGTACTTCGAACGGATGTGGAACCGAACGGTCTCGTGCCCGCTTTACGTAAGATCGTTTCTCAGCTTGACGTTGAACTTCCACTTGGCCGTGTGATGAGCATGGATTCGGTTATAGACGACCAACGGAACGGGAATCAACTTTTCGGTCGCATTCTCGGCATCTTCGCGTTTCTGGCCCTGGTGTTAGCAGCCATCGGGATCTATGGCCTGGTTGCCTACTCCGTCGCCCAACGAGTCAATGAGATCGCTATCCGCATGGCCCTTGGAGCGAAAGCAGCGGACATATTGCAGATGGTCCTGCGGAATGGCTTCAAAACGGCCGCAATTGGATCGGCACTCGGGCTGGCAATCGCGCTATCTCTGCCGAGACTCTTCGATTCTATTTTCCCGGGGATGCAGTTTTCCGCACCCGCGATTCATGTAATCGCATTGGCGGTAATCCTGATGGTGGCGGCTTTTGCGGTTTACATCCCAGCGTTGCGCGCTGCCCATGTAGACCCGAAGACAGCATTGCGCAACCAGTAATGTTCCCGCCTCCAAAAACCCAGTCACACCCCTTTTCACCTTGTCTGCCGAAGACAGTTCTACGCTGATCATCTTTCGTTTGAGCAGCCTGCAACCAACGCACTCCGCCGCCCCGCGCCTAAACCGTTCCAGTCAGCCGCCTCGCTTCTCTATGTTCAAAACAGCCGGAGCCACGTCGGCCATTTTCATTCGAGGAGTTTCAAGCATCATGTCTACAGAAAAACAAATCGCAGCCAATCAGGCGAATGCTCAGCACAGTACCGGTCCCACCACTGCGGACGGGAAAGCCGCTTCCTGCCTCAACAATTTCCGCTGGGGATTCTGCGGCACATTCACCTTCCTTCCCTCGGAAGATCCGGAGAATTACGATACACTTCTCTGCGGCCTTCGCGCCGAGCATCAACCCGTGACCGTCACGGAAACCATCCTGGTCGAGAAAATGGCGCAGCACCATTGGCTCAGCCAGCGAGCGCTGACCCTCCAGGACATGACGCTTCACGGCGATCTGCCTATTCGCGATCAGGAAAAACGGTTCGCATTATTCATGCGCTATCAAACCACCAACGACCGTGCCTTCCACAAATGCCTGAACGATCTTCTAAAGCTGAGAGCCGAAAAGCGAAGAGCAGAAATTGGGTTCGAATCGCACGCCCGTAAACAGGAGGAGGAAGCCCGCAAGCAAGCGGTCGAAAAACGCAAGCAGGACCGCCATCCCATGGACCTTTTGTTCGCTGAAGCCAAGGCCGACCATCAACTTTTGATGAATCTGAGCTTGCAGGGCTCCATGCGTCGCCAAGAACGCGACGCGACGCTCCAAAAAGCCGCCTAACACCGCCAATTTCTCCAAGCACGCCGGCTCCGTCACTCGACGTGTGCCCAAAGCGCTAAACTGATCGTCTACTCTCAAATGCCTAACCACGGAAAAGTAAAAGTCGGAATCATCGGCTCCCAATTCGAAGCGGACATCCATGCCGTTTCCTTCCAGCTCATGCCGGAAGAGGCGGAAGTCGTCGCGGTTGCCTCACCCACCCCGGGCCACGCCGAAAAACTGGCGAAGAAATATGGCATCCCTCGCGTATTCCTCGATTACCGCGACATGCTGAAGGAATCCGACATAGAGATGGTGACCATCACCGCGCCCAACTATCTCCACGCTCAAATGACTGTAGATATCGCCAAAGCCGGCAAGCATGTGGTCTGCGAAAAGCCGCTATGCATGACTCTCGCCGAAGCCGACGAAATGATTGACACGTGCAAACGCCAAGGCGTTCTGCTCGCCTACGCCGAAGAGTTGTTCTTCACGCCGAAATACGTCAAGGCCAAAGAAATGGCGGATCAGGGCGGTTTCGGCAAAGTGTATCTCGTGAAGCAGAGTGAGAAGCACTTCGGTCCGCACAGCGAATGGTTCTGGGATGTCGAGCGATCCGGCGGCGGCGCTCTCATGGATCTGGGCTGTCACGGCATCGCATTCTGCTATTGGTTTCTAGGCCGCCCTGCCATCACCAGCGTCTATGCCCAGCTTGGAACTTATGTTCACGCGGACAAAACCAAAGGCGATGACGACGCGCTTTGCATTCTCGAATTTGAAAACGGCGCGGTTGCCTTGATTGAAGACAGTTGGTGCCGCCGCGGAGGCATGTCGGATCGCACCGAAGTGTACGGCGAGGGCGGATTAACTTACGCCGATCTCCACATGGGCAATGCGCTTCCCACTTACAGCGAATACGGCTTCGGCTACGCGGTCGAGAAAGCGCCCACCACAACCGGCTGGAGCTATCCGGTCTTCGAAGAGCATTGGAATTACGGAATCCCGCAAGAAATGCGGCATTTCGCCAGATGTGTCCGCGGCAAAGAAACACTGCAAGCGACCGGGGAGGATGGTCGCGTCGTTATGGAAGCGCTCTACGCCGCCTACGCTTCTGCCGGTACAGGCCAGAAGATCAAAATGCCTTACCAGCCCACGGCCAAGACACCCATCCATGAATGGCTGAATCGGAAGACGAAGTGAAACCCCCGCTGCTCGAGAACATTCTCGCCCAGCCCCAAGCCCTCCGAGCCGTTGCATCACATCAGTTCGGTGAAGGTCGCGACGCGCTGATCAAATCAGCGGAGCTTTTGCGCTCGAGCGAACGAATCGTTTTATCCGGCATGGGAGGATCGTTCGCCGCCTGCATTCCGCTCAGCTATTTCTTCGCTGAGCGAGGCGTGCCTGTTTCGCTCATCGAAACCTCAGAGCTGCTGCATTTTCAAACGCCCATCTTCCATGCCGAAACCGCCGTCATTCTGGTTTCGCGCTCCGGCGAGAGCGTCGAAGCAACCAAGCTCCTGAAGAAGCAACCTTCTCGGGTAATCGGTGTCGTGAACGTTCCGGGCAGCTCGATTGCTTCGAATGCTACTCAGACAATCTTGCTCGGCTGTCCGCCAGACGAGTTAGTCGCGATTCAAACCTACACCGCGACTGTCGTTACGCTTTTGCTGCTTGGCGCGGCATATTTCAACGAGCTGGACGCGATCAGATCAGAGCTTGACTCGACCATCGACGCGCTCTCCCGCTGGGTACCAGAATGCCCCGAAGACTTTCTGAGGATCGGATCGCCACTCTACCTCCTCGCCCGCGGTCCATCGTTGGCCTCCGCTAATCTAGGCGCGCTCCTCTTTCACGAAGTCGCAAAGACGCCCGCAATAGCAATGTCAGCCGGCCAGTTTCGGCACGGCCCCGTCGAGGTCGCGGGCGAGCACTTTCGCGCCATCATAATTGGCTCGCAAAAAGCGACGGCGGAATTGGATGCCGCCTTGGCGCAAGATCTTCTCGAAGCGCACAGCCAAGTTTGTCGGATCGGGGCACCAGACAATGTTCCCGCCCGGTTCGCTCCAGTTGCCGAAATCATCCCTTTGCAATTAGCCGCTTATCAGACCGCAAAACTCCGAGGCATTCCGCTCGGTCATTTTCGCTTCGCGCCCGCTATCACCCTTTCCGAAACCGGTTTCATTCGACGTGACCACTAATTCTCTCCTCTGTGTCGATATCGGCGGCACATCTACCAAAGCAGGCATTCTGAATCCAAACGGTGAATTATCCTTCGTCGATTCCATCCCCACTCGCCCAACTCCGGAATCTTACGGAGAGAAACTCTGCAATCTAATCGAGCTAGTACTGAGCCGCGACCGCCAGGGAGCGGATGTGTCAGGCCTCGGAATTGCCGTCGCGGGCTTCCTCAATCCCGACCGAGATCGTATGGTCTACAACTCGAATCTAGCGTGGCTCGAAGGCTTCCCGCTCCGCAATCACCTCGCCGATCGATTCGATCTGCCCATCGAGTTGGAAGTTGATTCAAATGCGGCCGCTATGGCGGAATACAATTTCGGCTCCGGCCGGGACTCGAAACGCTTTCTCTGCGTCACCTCGGGCACGGGTTTGGGAGTAGGAATGGTCATCGACGGATCTCCGCTTCGTTTCGCCTACGGATGCCTCGGTGATATCGGACACGTCATCGTACAACGCGATGGGCCCGTCTGTACGTGCGGCGGTCGCGGTTGTGCCGAGGCGCTAGTCTCAGCCCCGTCATTGGCGACGCGATATAAAGAAAAAGCTGGATTAAGCTCGCCGGTCTCCTTGCGGGATGTGATCTCAGCGGCTAGGATGCAAGATCAAACTGCGGTTTCAATATTGGAAGAAGCCGGTGAATGGCTGGGCATAGCTATCGCTTCCATGGCCAACACGTTCTTCCCCGATCACATCGCCATTGCCGGCGGTTTATCCGAAGCCGGCGATTTTCTAATGAAGCCGGTCGAGCGCGCGTTCCAGCACTCAGCGAGTGAATTCGCCCGATCCCGAACGTCATTAAGCCGCGCCCATTTAGGTGCATCAGCAACCTTAATGGGTGCAGCCTGGCCCTTTTTTCCTGGGGGACGGGCTGACTCTGTCCCAAGTAGGAGATGTTGAAATGAGCGCGGTCGCACCTCGTGGACAGAGTTGCCCGTCCCCCAGGGCACCCGAGACACGCTAATGGCAAATCAATCACCTCAACGCCGCGACATCCTTCGCATCCTCTCCCTGGCCGCTGCCGCCAGCCAGTTTCCTGGATTCAGCCGTTGGGCCTACGCCGACCAACATGAGGGCCACGCCGCTTCCGTCGCACCCAAACCCGCCAACTACACCCCACAGTTCTTTTCTCCAGCCGAATACGTGACCATCGAGCAGCTCACGGAGCTGATCATTCCGAGCGACGGCACCCCGGGCGCAAAAGAAGCCGGCGTGAGTGAGTTCATAGACTTCATGGCTGCAAGCGACCCGGAAATTCAGGCGCCCTTTCGCACGGGTCTTCAATGGCTGAACGCTCACGCCCAAAAGGTCCAAGGAAGTCCTTTCGGAAGTCTTTCCGCCGATCAGCAGACCCAAATTCTGCGACCGCTCGCCTATCGCGAACAATATGTTGCCGATGAGGCGGCAGGTCAGACATTCTTTCAACTGGTTCGGCGTTACACGGTGATGGGCTATTACACGACTCGAATCGGGCTGGAACAGCTCGACTTTCCGGGGCTGAAGTTCTATACGAAATCTCCCGCATGTCCGCACACGGATGATCCCGAGCACTTGCACCTTCCGCCGCCGAGGTTCTGAATGCCTAAACAGATCTACGACGTCGTCGTTATAGGAACTGGCGCAGGAGGCGGCATGGCCATCCACACGCTTTGCCAAGCCGGAGCGAAGGTTTGCGCCATCAATGCTGGGCGTCATCTCACGCCTCAAAAGGACTTCCGAAATCATCGAATGCCGTACGACATGAAATATCGCGGATTCGGCGATCCGAAGACGCGAAGCCAGTCCTACGGCTACATGGATAACGAATATACAGCCGGAATCTGGGAACATGAGATCGCTTTCACCACCGCGCCTGGCACGAAGTGGATGTGGCCCCGCTGCTTCGCCGTAGGTGGGAAGACGAATTTCTGGGGACGCTCCTCAGCCCGTTTCAGTGAGATTGATTTTCGCGCGGCAACCCGCGATGGCTACGACGTCGATTGGCCCATCACCTACGACGAGATCGCGCCCTATTACAGCCGCGCCGAAAAAATGATTGGCGTCGCGAGTACCACGCAGAACCGTCCCAGCAATCCGGATGGCGAGTATCTTCCGCCGATGAATTTCCGGTGTCTGGATCGCATCCTCGAAAGCGGCTCGCGCAAAATCGGGATCCCATATCTTCCCGACCGCATCGCTCAGCTCACCGTGCCCCACGCCGGCCATCCCTCCTGTCACTTCTGCGCCAACTGCACGGAAGGCTGCGATACCGGTTCGTTCTTCTCCACTCCCTGGTTCTTCCTGCCGGAAGCGGAAAAGACCGGCAATCTCGAAATTCGAACCAACGCACTCGTGAAGAATATCCTGACCGACGCGAACGGCCGCGCGGCTGGCGTCTCTTACATCGACCGTCACACTCGCCAGGAAGTCGAGGTATATGGCCGGGCGGTAGTCGTCGCCGCGTCCTGCATCGAATCCGCACGCATCTTGCTCAATTCCAAGTCGAGTCATTGGCCAACCGGTATCGCCAATTCGAGCGGTCAGGTGGGCCGCAATCTCTGCGATCACATGTACGGCACCACGGCTTACGGATATCTTCCGCAGCTTCTCGGCCAGCCAAGTTTTCCCGACAACGTTTCCGCCAGCACTGTCGCCTGGATGCCTCGCTGGCAGAACTTGGAGAATCCTCGCGAAGAAAAGTTCATCCGCGGATACTCTGTCTATCCGGACGGAGGCTGCAGCGAATTCCCGGGCTACTACGATCAAATCGAGGGATTCGGTTCCGGGTTCAAGCGGGAAATCAAGCGCCGCTATCCCACTCCTGTCTCTTTTTACCTGCAAGCCCCATCACAACGAAGCGATTCGAATTACGTCGATATCGACCCGGTCGTAAAAGATGCTTATGGAATACCTGTGGTTCGCGTTCATTTTGAGTGGGACAAGAACACGCCGCTTATGTGGGAACATGCGAAGCACGCCTGCGAGCAGCTGATTCGAGCGAGTGGCGGCGAATATCGGGGCGCAGGGCACCCCGAAATGCCTGGTTTCAGCTTGCATGAAACAGGAACATGTCGCATGGGGAACGATCCGAAAAAGTTTGTGACCAACCGCTTCGGCCAAACCCACGATGTGCCGAATCTCTACATCTGTGATGCCAGTGTTTTTCTGAACTGCACAGACAAGACGACCACTATTTCGATCCTCGCCTTCTCTCTTCGCACCTCCGAGTACTTACTCAACAATCTGCGCGCCGGTGCTACCATTACGGCAGCTTGAGCTCACGCCGTGCCTTTCTCGGACAAGTTGCCACTGGTATCGGAGGGTTGGCAATTCCGGGAGCCGTCCTGGGTGCAAACGACCGTCTCCGATTCGGCGTTATCGGTTATGGCGCGCGCGGGCAGGAGATCGTTCGTGACGCGCTGAGTTGCTCAAACACCGAATTCGCCGCCGTCTGTGACATCTACACGGATCAGCGGGAGAGAGCGAAATTCATTGCGCCGGACGTCAAGACCTTCCTCGATCATCGGTTGATGCTCGAGCAGAAAGATCTTGATTTCGTATTGATCGCTACGCCGCAGCATCTGCACTGCGAGCATTTTGTCGATTCGATCCAGGCCGGCAAACACGTGTATTTGGAAAAGACCATGGCGTTTACAGTTGACTATGCCAAGCGCATGAGGAACGCTTATGACCCGGTGAGAAGTAAACAAATCGTGCAAGTCGGCCACCAGGCTTGCTCCTCCGGGCATGTTGCCGACGCACAGAGTTTTCTCGCGGGAGGCAAGCTAGGCCAAATCACCGGAATCGACGCGACCATGTACCGCAACACGCCCCATGGCAAACCGCAATGGTACCGACCGATCAGGCCGGACATGACGCCCGAGAACATTGTGTGGAGCAAGTTCTTGGGAGACGCGCCGAAGGTTGCGTTTGATGCCAATCGCTATCAGAACTGGCGCTTCTTCTGGGATTACTCGGGCGGAAACGTCTACGAAAATATGTGTCACCAGGTCGCATTCTGGTACAAGGTTCTCGGCTTGCAGATCCCTCGGGAAGTAAACATGACCGGCGGTCTCTATTTGTGGAAAGACGGCCGCCAGGTTCCCGACACCATGACTGTATCGATGCTTCAGCCCGAGAACATTCTGTTCAACTGGGTTTCCGGTTTCGGCAATGCAAACCTGGGCGTCACCGAACAGGTGTTGGGCTCGGATGGAACCATCACGCGAGGAATGCAGATCCGCTATGTTCCCGAAAAAGTAAACCGCCCGGATGGCGAAGCGCTCATTGGCCAAACGTCAACAGTTCGCTCGGCGCACATGCAAAACTTCCTGGACGCGATTCGCAACAGCAGGGAAGTGAACTGCCCGTTCGACCTGGGCTATCGCGTTTCCATCGCCTGCCGCATGGCCGTCGAAAGCTACCGCCAAGGCCGCACCACGCGCTGGGACCCCTCAAAAGAAGAAGTAATCTAAACTTCGCACAAATCACCGACCCACGACCGTCAGGGAGCGATGTTCTGTTCTTACCGAGCCGCGACCGTCAGGGAGCGATCTTCCCCACCGGATGATTCGTCATCAAAAACTTGCCCCCGCTTTCGGCAACGACGTTCAGATCTGCGCGTTCCACCGCGCTCTCGATTCGCCGCACGCCAGCTTCATCCGCGATGAAATACCATCGCTCCGGCTCGGCCCACAAGCTCTTGAATTTTGCATCGTCGATAAATACCTTCGGAGCGTTCGGAGCGTAAGACCCATACACCAGGTTCAGAACCCGTCCATTCAAGAGCAACCCGGAACGATCTGTGTAGAAGAAAATAGACGAGAACGCGTAGTAGTGACGGTCAACAATCAATCCGCCTTCCGGAGATCGCAGCAGTGCATTAGCCAGCGGTCGCGACGACAGATAAGGATCGAAGACCACCAGCGCCAGTCGAGCTGCATGAAAGAAAAGCACCATCATCAGCCCCGCTGCCAAGAAAGCTCGCCGGCTCTTTGCGAGAATCGTTCCTAAAGCGCCAACCAGAAACGCAACCGCGGCAACGGCGAGAGGCAGGCGAAGGTAAGCAAACGAGCGAAGCGTGAGATCTTCAATGTGCCCCATCGACAGCGTGTAGGCTGAGCGGTGCTCTGAGAGCGCACTGGCGATATCACCCGGAGCTGGGACATTTCGCACCAGGAACAAAATCGTTATGGCTGCCAGCGCTGCGCATCCTGCAATTACCGAAAGCACGCGCGTTCCCCGGCGGACCGCCACTCCACCGGTTGCCATAGCCGAACCTAACAGCAGCGCCAGCGCCGGATAACAGGGCATCGAATAGTATTCCTGCGTTGTCGAAAATGTGAAGAACACTAGAACAAAGCCCGTCCAGCAGAGCGCCAACAAACGGGCGCGGCCGGCTCGGTCGATTGGTTTGAACGAAAGCTTCGCCACGGCCGGAAAGTAAACGCTCCAGGGGAACAGCCATACCAGGTGAAGCAGCCAGAACCAGAGGCGCGGAACTGTGTTGTAATCCCGCGGGTAACGCAAGTTAAGGAATCGGAGCAGTTGCTCGTTGATGAAGTAGAACCACAAAAATCCGTGATATTCTCCCGGAACGCTGTGCAAGGTGAAGGCGAAATACGGCGGGTTTCTCAGAGTCGCGAGAACATGCCACGGAGCAGCAATCAGGAGCGCGATCAATAAACCGCTGAAAGGACGCAGCCGTTTCCAAGTTCTCAAAGAAAAAAGCTGCCTGGTTACAAACAGATAGAGAAGACCGGCGCCTATCGGGAAAACCACCGCGATTAAACTCTTCAGCAGGAGGCCTGTTCCGAGACTCGCTACCAATACGAACGCCCATGCTCGCGGATGCTGCTCCTGTTCATCCAACGCCCGCAGGAACGCCCACATCGCGAGCGCGATTGTGAACGTCAGCATCACGTCGGGAATCAGAATTCGAGTAAACAAAAACAGGCCAACGCACGTTGACATGATTAGACCCGCATAGAACCCGGCCCGCCGTCCGAAGGCCCAAATGCCGAATACAGCGGTCAGCCAGCAGAGGCCAATTGCCGAGAGAGCCACCGGAATCCGAGCGGCCCAATCGTGTACGCCGAAAAGTTTGTACGAAATCGCCATCAACCAATAAATAAGGGGCGATTTTTCGAGGTAAATAACGCCGTCGAGCCGCGCGGTTACCCAATCGCCGGAATCGAGCATAGTTCGTGCGATCTGTGCCTGTACGGCATCGACGTCGTCCATCAGGGAGGGAGGAGAAATGATGCAGCCCAGGTAGATCGCAGCCGCGAACGCGAGAACCGCCAGATACAGGTACAGGTATCTGCGGGCTATCCCGTGCAGGCGCCCGCCATTCCTCACGGAAGCTGAACGATTTGTTATATTTCGGTTGGGCGGCGCTGTCGCCAGGGGGCGGAGGCAGTCAGTTTGAGACGAAAGAGGTTCGATGTTATTTACAGCAATCGCCTGGGTTGTGCTCGGGGTGGCGACCCTTCCCTGTATCTATTATCTGATAGCTCTTTACAGCTCTTGGCGTTTCTTTCGCCTGGGATCCGGTGAAAAAACCTCAAAATCCGGCTTCACCCCACCCATCAGCATTCTGAAACCCGTTCGCGGGCTGGATCTCGAGGCGTACGAAAATTTCGCTAGTTTTTGCCGTCAGGATTATCCCGAATACGAGCTGGTCTTCTGCATCGGGAGCACTGACGACCCGGTGCTTCCCGTCCTCGAGCAGTTGCAGCGCGATTTTCCTGAGCGTCGTATCCGAGTCCTTTTCCGCTCGGCCCGAAGCGCCTCGAACGACAAAGTCGCCAAACTAGATCGGCTGGTAACCGAAGCGCAGTACGAACACGTAGTGATCAGCGACAGTGACGTTCGAGTAGAGCCCGATTACTTGAGGACCGTCATTGCTCCTCTCGCTCGGCCCACGGTTGGCGCCGTAACTTGCCTCTATGTATCGACCGGCGAAAAGAGCGTTATTGATGATCTTCAGACGGTCGGGTTAATCTCAGATCTCTACGCCGGCATCCTGGTTGCCTGGCAGCTCGATGGAGTGAAGTTCGCGCTCGGACAAACCATAGCCACTACCCGTTCCCGCCTGGCCGGGTTTGGCGGTTATCGAATGCTTGAAAATCGTCCGGCAGATGATCTGCTGGTGGGCCGCCTGATTGCTGAGCAGGGCTACGAAGTTGAGCTTCTGCCGTATGCCGTTAGCACGGTAGCCGATTACGGATCTATGCGCGAGCTGTTCTACAAACGCTTGCGGTGGATCGTGGTTATGCGGCACATGCGCCCATGGGGGCATCTCGGCTTGCTCCTCACGCAAGGCCTGCCTTGGTCGATTGCGGCTTTTGCGATTCGCCCCTCACTTGCGATCCTGCTCGGCTATCTCGGCGCGTATTTCGCCCTTCGAATTGCCATGACATGGATGATCGGCACCTGGGGTCTGAAACGATCGTTCTCCTGGAAGAATATGCCGCTGATTGCAGTGTGGGACGGAATCGCATTCGTCATGTGGCTAGCCAGCTTTCTCCGGAACACTATTACTTGGCGAGGCGGCGAATATTACATTCGCGACGGTATGCTGGTCCCCGCGTCGCCTTCCAGTGAATAAAAAAATCGCCGTTGCTGGCGCTGGAATCTATGGCGCGACCGCCGCGATCCGGCTTGCCGAGCAGGGCCATAACGTCCATCTTTTCGATCCTCTCGGTGTTATGCGTGCCGCGTCTGCGATTAATCAATATCGGGTTCATGCGGGTTATCACTACCCGCGCAGCCCCGAGACGATCATCGAAACTTTGGAGGCTCGCTGCGAGTTTCTGGAAGCGTTCGCGCCCGCAATTGTCAAAAATAGCCGGCACTACTATGCAATTCCGAAAGAGGGTTCCCGAACACAGCCTGAAGCGTACGAGAAGCTAATGAGCCAACACGGGCTGTCTTTAAGACCGTGCCGCCCCGACTGGTTGGATTTCGGCTTTATCGATATATGCTATGAGGTTCAGGAACATCTTTACGATCCCGAGATTCTCCGAAGTCTGATCGAGACACGAATAAAATCGCTCCCCATCAAATTCGAGCAATGCGCTTTCTCTCATCAGATGCGGCCCGATTATGATGTCGTCGTGTGGGCCACTTACGGCATGGGTCCGAGCCGAGGCCTGTTCAAAGCCGCCAAGTATCAGATTGCCGAGAAGATCCTGATCGATCTTCCCGCAGCGCTGCGCGGCCTAGCACTCGTAATAGTGGATGGTCCATTCACCGCTTTCGATCCGTACGGGAACTCCGCCCAATCGCTCTTCGGATCGGCCAAGAACACCAATCATTGGTCGACAACAAATCCTGAAGACCAGATCCCCGAACCTTACGCCGCAATCCTCAACGCGCCAACCTTTCAGCCCGTCCCATTCACTCACTTCGATGCCATGCGCACGGATTGTTCTCTTGCCATTCCCGCAGCTAAAGACGCTATCTATCGAGGATCGCGTTTTACGATCCGCGTGGTCGAAGATAGCCCCGAGCAAGACCGGCGAATCCTTTACATTCTGAACGGCGAGCCGGGTGAATTCCACATTTTCTCGGGCAAGGTTGTCAGTGCAGTAAAAGCCGCTCGCCTTATCTGCGAAAGAATTGCCGGTCATGATTGACGCCCCATCCTATGCGATTCTTGGCCGGGGACGATGGGCCACTAAGATACGGAACGTTCTCACCGCGGAGCAGCGCCGCGTCCAACTGATCGGGGAAACCAGACGTCTATCTGATGAAAGCGATGCGAACTATAAGGCGCGCCTCTCTGCATTCATGAGGGCGAGTGGCGCACAAATCGCTTGGATCTGCATTCCGCCAGGTTCCCATATTCCTTTGATGATTGAAGCTGCTTTAACCGCTGGCCTCAACGTGATCGTGGAGAAACCATGGCTGTGTTCGCGCTTCGAGACCGAGTCCCTGAAAGCACTCGCCCGGAAGCGCGGTCTTCGCGTCGCGATTCATTACCAATACTGTCTTCTCGAAGCTGTGGAGCGTTGGCGGCGCGATCTTTACAATAGCGAAGCTCTCCGGTTTGGCGGGCGCTTCACTCTGAGCCGTCCTGACCGCCTTGGAATTTCAGCCCTGGATAATCTTGGATCGCACTTGCTTGCGATGCGCGCCTATGCAGTCCCGCGCTCCGACGTCTCAGAAATCACGTGCGGTTATAAACTGCCGGATGAGCGCTGTGTCTGGATCGAGAATCAACACAGAACTCTGGATGCGATTGACTTCTTGGGAACCAACGAACCTCTAATTCAGCGCTTTATAGCTGCTTTCGAGACCGCGCTCGATCGCTCAGACTTCCCCTTCACCTTGGAGTTTGCGTCGCGTGTTTCGGACGATGTTGAAGCGCTAAAGAAATCCGCTTCCGCGCGGCCCAGAACCGAAACAGCCGCCCTGCCCCATTGACGCCGGCGTTCGTTAGACGTGTTCCGCCAATCGACCTGCGGAAGAAACATGGATGGATCAATCCGCTCCCGATATCTGACCGCGATATTCATGAGGGAATCCAGGAGCGAATCGGAAAGGTAGTGCGGCTCCAGACCCATGTCGATGAGCTTGGAGTGTTTTGCGTTGTAGTAGTGTTGCTCGAACTCGACGCGAGGATCAGGAAGGTGATCGATATCGACGCTCAACCCAAGTTTTCGCCCTGCCGTTTGCACCAGGCGCGCGATTTCCAGTACCGAAAACTGCTCTGTGAATTGATTAAACACCCGGCATTCACCGGGCTCGGCGGGATTCGAACACGCGATCTCGATGCATCGCACCGTGTCGCGGATGTCCAGGAATCCACGCGTCTGTCCGCCCTTGCCGTACACCGTCAGTGGATGTCCGATGGCTGCCTGAACGCAGAAGCGGTTTAGAACAGTGCCGAACACTTCGTCGTAATCGAAGCGGTTGATGAGCGCTTCATCATGCGCGACTTCATCGGTCATCGTTCCATATACAACGCCCTGGTTGAGATCGGTGGCCCGCAGTCCCCAGATCTTGCAGGCGAACATGATGTTGTGGCTGTCGTGAACTTTCGAAAGATGGTAGAACGACCCGGGCTGTTTCGGATAAGGAAGCGTGTCCGTTCGCCCGTTGTGCTCGATCGTGATGTATCCCTCTTCGATATCGATGTTGGGCGTGCCGTACTCGCCCATCGTGCCGAGTTTGACGAGATGACAATCGGGCTGGAACTCGCGCAAAGCGAATAGCAGGTTCAGCGTTCCGACGACATTATTTACCTGGGTGAAAACCGCGTGTTTGCGGTCAATCATCGAGTAGGGCGCGGCCCGTTGCTCAGCAAAATGAATGACTGCGTCTGGCTCGAACGATTCAATGGTTGAGGAGAGGAAATCGTAATCCGTTACGTCACCCACGAAGAGCTCAATCGTCTTTCCCGTGAGCTCTTGCCAAACCCTCAATCTCTCGGACAGAGGGCGGATGGGCGTGAGTGTTTGCACTCCCAGTTCGTGGTCCCATTGACGGCGCGCAAAATTGTCAATGATAGCGAGCGAATGACCCTTCGCCGACAGGTATAGTGCCGTTGCCCAACCGCAATAACCGTCTCCTCCAAGCACGCAGATTTTCATGTCGAGATGTCTTACGCTCCTAGTTTGATAAGCACACTCGTAACGTCTGACGACATTACTCTGTGCGATGTAACAGCGAAGTGCTGTTTGCGGTCGTCTTTGCAGAAGAAGTTACTACTGCGGTCCCTAGGAATATTAATAGGGTCCCCAGCCAGCGCTCTAAAGTCACCTGTTCCCGCAGAAAGAATTTACCGAGCAATGTGGAAAATATGTAGCCCATTGCCGTTAGCGGCAGAACAAAGCTCAAATCCGCCAGGCTCAATAAGGCCATCCTAGTCAGCAGTGCAAGAATCAGCGCCAGAATGCCCATTGCCACGTACGGGTTCAGCATCGCTTGCAGATAGAGAAAGGGGTTTATCGAAAGAGCCTGAGAAAAATGCTTCATGCCCCAAGCAAGGGACAAGTTGCCAAAAGGCCTTAGTACCAGTACGAGCGCCAACAGGCGGTAAGCGCGGATTAACTTGTTGCGGCTTCGCTCCGGCTGACTGATGCCAGCCGGAAACAGACTCCCGTCAGATTGTTCTTCAGCCAATAGCTCCATTGTAAACAACGCTTCCTTCACATGCCCCTAAACTGATAGACACAAAGCCCTTACGATTGCAATAACCACGAAAAATCACTTCATCTCTATCCGCTAGGAAGACCCGCTTCTCGCCGTTTGCGAGCATCAACGGCTCGCTGCCTTTCCAAGTCAGTTCCAGCAAACAGCCGCGATTCCGTTTCTCTGGGCCAGAGACCGTGCCGCTGCCGATCAAATCACCGGGGCGAAGGGGACAACCGTTGGAAGCGTGGTGCGCCACCATCTGGGCCAGCGTCCAATACATATCTTTGAACGACCCGCGGCTGATCAGCGCCGGTTCCGGCATTGACGCAGATCGCAGCCAGACCTCGAGCGTGATATCGAACGCACCATGACCCTGCACTTGTAGATACGGAAGCAACGGAAGATCGTGCTCCCTGGAAGGCACGCGGAACGGCTCCAAAGCTTCTATGGTGACCATCCACGGGGAGATTGAGGTCGCGAAGTTTTTGGCCAGAAACGGCCCAAGCGGCTGGTATTCCCAGCGCTGTATGTCACGCGCTGACCAATCATTCAATAAGCACACACCGGCGATGTGCTCCTCGGCCTCTTCGATTGGAATCGGCTCGCCCATCGCGTTGCCTGGACCAAGAAAAGCGCCGATCTCCAATTCGTAATCCAGTTCTTTCGAAGCCCCGAACCGGCCTTCGCCCAATTGTCCAAGTGGACGCCGCACTGGCGTTCCGCTCACGACAATAGAAGACGACCGGCCGTGATACGCAATCGGCACGTGCTTGTAGTTCGGCAGGAGCGGATTATCGGGGCGGAACATCCGGCCGACGTTGGTGGCGTGATCGATAGATGCATAAAAGTCCGTGTAATCACCGATCAAAGCCGGTAACATCATTTCGCATTCCGACTGCGCCAACAGTGTTCGCTTGGGCGAGCCTTTCGCGAGAGCTTTGCTGACCTCGCGACGAAGATCACGGCGCTGGGTTGCCGGGATCGCCATGTAGCGATTTAGCGTGTCGCCGGAAAGCCACGACTCCAGGCCGAGTATGAAATCGCCGATCGCCACCCCAAGACGCGGACGGGAATCATCTTGCGTGCGAAAAACGCCCAATGGCAGATTCTGGATCGGAAAATCGCAACCCGGACGATTGGCGGATTCCACCCAGCTCTCTAAGCCAGGATCGTGAGTTTCGTCGATCATAGCCAGCCAAGTGCATGCAGATCCGAAAGCGGCTCTTCGAAGGAACATGAGCCGAAGGAGTGGGCGAACTGCCGCCGCGCTGCTGCGATTTCGCCCTCTTCCAGCGCTCTGTCGCGCCAGTGCGCTTGGTCGTCAAACCAAAATGCAGCCGGATCTGTTTCGGCCAGAATGCCCTCAATCTTTCGCTCTCCTCGCCATGCGAAAGCGGCTGCTATGAACACGTTGATGAAGCCGTGCATAGTTGCCGATTGGATGGGATGGTGCAAGCCGGCAGTCGCCTTGAAGGGCAATCGCCGGTCCGCACACGCAGTTATAAACGCCGCAACAGTGTCGACTGAAGGGACGGCTTCCGGAACGAGACCGCCCGTACGGATTTTGGCCATTGCACCCGCTTTCTTGATCTCGTCAAGTTGGTCGATTGATGCTTCGCAGTAGATGGGCTTCGCGACGGCGACAATCTTCTTCGACTCGACAGTCGCAGCTCGATGGTGATCCGAATCGCTCAAGACTGCAAAGGGCCAGTCGAATCTCACCGGCGACAGCTTGTCGAGCTGTGCCGCCGATATGACAAACCGCCCGAGCATCCAGGCGTGCTCCTCGGTTTGATAGCGGCTGTAATTAGAAACCGCGGCTTCGCGCGAAAGCGACGCTGGCGGAAACATGCCCGCGTAATCGATCAGATTTTGAAGCAGCGCGCGGAGCGCGGGAGCTACGAGTCGAGCCACGAGAGATAGTAATCTTTGTCTTCGATGTCTACGGCCTCTTTACTCACGTGTAATCCGCGGAAGGTGTCCATCATCACCGCGAGCTCGTTTGTCTGCTTCTGACCGAGAGATGCCTCTGTGCGGCCCGGCTGCGGCCCGTGCGCCAATCCGTCGGGATGAAGCGTAATCGAGCCGTATTCGATTCCCTTTCGGCTCATGAATTCTGAATTCGCATAGTACAGCACCTCGTCCGACATGACGTTCGAATGGCTATACGGAGCAGGAACGGCTTCGGGATCAAAATCGTACGGCCGCGGGCAGAAGGAACAGACTACGAAACCGTCACTCTCGAAGGTCTGGTGGGTGGGCGGCGGGAGATGGAAGCGGCCAACTCGCGGCTCGAAATTGTGAATGTTGATGGCCCATGGATAGTAATACCCATCCCAGCCAACCACGTCGAAAGGATGATACGCGAGCGACATTTCTGTCAGGCAGTTTGCCTTCTTGACGATCAACTTGAACTCGCCCTTTTCGTCGTGTGTTTCGAGATTTTGAGGACAACGGATGTCGCGCTCTGAGTACGGGCTGGCTTCGGTCAATTGCCCAAACTCATTCCGGTAACGTCTAGGCGTCCGGACATACCCTGCACTTTCGATGATCAGCAGCGCCCGTTTTTCCGACGCAAAGCGGTAACGATGCAGGATTCCGTGAGGAATGATCAGATAGTCGCCGCTCCCGAACACGATGCTGCCAAACGGCGATTCGAGAACACCTTCGCCTTCGCTGACGTACACGATCTCGTCGCCTTGCGCATTGCGGTAGAACTCAGAAACTTCTCCGGCGGGCCGGACGAGAGACATGGAGACATCGTTGTTGAATAGCAGCGGCACGCGATCGACGATGGCATCGCCCGCTTCCGCCACTTGTTTGGTTTGAAAATGCCTGTGACGAAGCGGCTCTGAAGGCGCAGCCTCCCACTTGAGCTCTTTCAAGCTGTGCAGAGCGCGCACTGCCGTGGGTCGGCGTACGTGATAGAGCAATGAAGATGGCCCAACAAAACCCATGTTCCCCATCAGCTCTTCGGAATACAGCTCGCCAGAGGGTTTGCGGTAGATCTTATGTCGTTTGGAGGGTATCTCTCCGAGTTGATGGTAAACGGGCATACACTACAAATATATTGCTGATCGACGGAGCGCGCGTCCTTTGGTCCCACCCGATCTCTTAGTTCCGCCCCATATTCTGTCTCTCCGGCCCTATGAACCTGGGCTGAGTGCACAGCAGATTAAAGAGCAATTCGGGCTCACTCGAGTCATCAAACTGGCTTCCAATGAGAATCCGCTCGGGTCATCGCCGCGCGCAATCGAAAACGCGCAGAAGGCTCTTCGAGACATGTCCCTCTACCCGGATGGCGGTGTTGCGCTGCGCCGGAAGCTTGCTGAACGGTTTCAGCTCAAAATCGAGAACGTCATTGCGGGCGCCGGAAGCGAGGGCATTATGGCCAACATAGTCCGAACCTTTCTTTGCGACCACGATGAAGTCCTGACCACCGACGCTGCGTTCGCAGGATTTCAGGTGCTGGCTCGCGGGCGCGGCGTGGCGTACAGGACTGTGCCCTATCGTGACTGGCGTTACGATCTGGAATCACTCGCCGAACGCGACGACCGACCGAACCAAGCTCATCTATCTTGCCAACCCGAATAATCCAACCGGCACATTCTTTACTCGTAAAGCGTTTGAAGATTTCCATCGGCGAATACCGGAACGCGTTCTGATCATTCTGGACGAGGCCTACTTCGAGTTCGCCATGGGCGAGACGTCTTATCCCGACTCGATGCACTATCGGTTTGATAACGTCATCACGCTCCGCACATTTTCAAAGGCTTATGGTTTAGCGGGAGCTCGTGTTGGATATGGCTTCGCGCATGAGAACTTGATATCCATGTTGCTGAAAGTGAAGCTGCCGTTTGAGCCGAGCGGGATCTCAACGGCTGCGGCGATGGGCGCTCTCGATGATCGTGAATTTCTGGAGGAATCGATAGCAAACAACGCTCAAGGGCTGACTTTCGTCATCCGATCTATTCGTGAATTGGGATTTCACGCTGTTTCTTCCGCAGCCAATTTTGTGATGATGGTTCTGGATACGGAAAGCCACGCTCTGGAAATTTTCAATCAGCTCCTGAGACGCGGAGTTATTGTTCGTCCATTGAAGGCGACGGGCCTTCCACATTGTCTTCGGGTGTCGATCGGCACAAAAGAAGAGAACGAGATATGCGTTGAAGCGCTCGGCTTCGTGCGTAAGGAGATTGAAGCGAATTATGCCCCAACTTACTGAACAGGCGGAAAAAACATCCGCAACCCAAACTGATTTTCTTCCCATCCACGGGACCGATCACGTGGAGTTCTACGTTGGAAATGCAAAGCAGGCAGCGTACTTCTATCGGGCCTGCATGGGTTTCGCTCTCGTCGCCTATCGCGGACCGGAGACTGGCACGCGAGACCGCGTTTCCTATGTTTTGGAACAAAACAAAATCCGATTCGTGCTGACTACCCCACTGCTGCCCACAGGCGAAATTGCGGACCACGTGCTTCGGCATGGCGATGGTGTGAAATCGATCGCGCTTTGGGTGGATGAGGCCGAGTCCGCTTGGCACGAGACGACCGCCAGAGGCGCTCGCGGCATTCAGGCGCCTTTCACCATGGAAGACGAACGAGGAAAAGCGCGCCTCTCCTCGATCGGCATATACGGCGACACAATTATCACGTTTGTTGAGCGTCGTGATTACCGGGGCGCGTTTCTCCCGGGATTCAGGGAAGTGACCGGTCACGACCGAATCTCCCGGCCCGCCGGCCTCCTTTACATTGACCACATGGTCGGAAACGTGGGCTGGGGAGAGATGAACACCTGGGTCGATTTTTACGAGCGCGTAATGGGATTTCGGATGTTCAAACATTTCGACGATCAGGACATCTCGACTGAGTATTCGGCTCTCATGTCGAAAGTCATGACGAACGGCAACGAACGAATCCGGTTTCCCATCAATGAGCCCGCTGTGGGCCGCCGTAAGTCGCAGA
Source organism: uncultured Acidobacteriaceae bacterium (assembly GCA_963758245.1). Lineage (GTDB taxonomy): Bacteria > Acidobacteriota > Terriglobia > Bryobacterales > Bryobacteraceae > Bog-105. The sequence goes on from CAVWUV010000014.1 coordinate 149,536, forward strand.
TCGAAGAGTACCTGGATTTCTACGGTGGTCCGGGCGTGCAACATATTGCGATGGCCACCCATAACGTCATCGAAAGCGTGACAAAGCTGCGCGATCAAGGCGTCGAGTTTCTTTCCATTCCTACTACCTATTACGAAGAGTTGACTGCGCGTGTCGGCAAGATCGACGAGCCAATTGACGAGCTGGCAGACTTGGGCATTCTGGTGGACCGCGATGATGAGGGATACATGCTGCAGATCTTCACGAAGCCGGTCGAAGACAGGCCCACGCTGTTCTATGAGATCATTCAGCGGAAAGGCAGCCGCAGCTTCGGAAAGGGCAATTTCAAGGCATTATTCGAAGCCATCGAGCGAGAACAGGCGCGGCGCGGGAACCTATGATATGAAATTTCTAAGAAAACTGCTCTTACCACAATTGGGACTGATCTGGCTTTTTTCGGTCTCCTCGGCGCTTCTTCCCGGCCAAGTATCGACTCAAGCAGACGAGGCTTCCCGCCTTCGGCGGTCAACCACATACCAGAACCCCCTGTCCTTGAACGATCCGAAAACCGGGCCGGCGGTGAGCTGTCCGGATCCGGCCATCATCAAACAAGGTCGGGATTGGTTTGACGTCTGGTATCTCTATTGCACCGGAGATCCGCTGAACAGCAATGATAAGGACCAGAACGGGAATCTAAAGAATCATTTGATTTCGTCGTACGTTTCCGTTGATCTGATCCACTGGACTTATATTGGCGATGTTTTAAAAACACTTCCTGCGTGGATCGGCAACGTGAACACGAATTTGTGGGCACCCGCGATCAAGCATTTCAATGACAAGTACTACCTGTATTACACAGCGCCGACCACTCAGCAAGGCGGTTCGGCGATCGGCGTTGCAACCAGCGAAGACCCGGCCGGTCCCTGGACAGATAGTGGAGGCCCGGTTGTGGCGCCGGAACCGAATCCGTATAACAACGCATTCCTGCGCGCCGTTATCGATCCGGATGAGGTCGAAGATGATTCCGGTCAACGTTACATTTCCTATGGCAGTTTCAACGGCGGCATCAGCATTCGGAAGCTCTCCGCCGATGGGCTGAGGTCGGATGCATCTTCTGAGCAGCAGATTGCTATCGACAACATGTACGAGGGTGCAAACTTCTGGAAACATGACGGCTACTATTACCTGTTTCTATCGACTTCTTCGTGCTGCGATGGGCCACTGAGCGGATACAGCGTTTTCGTGGGCAGGGCACAGAGCCCGACCGGGCCGTTCATCGACAAAAACGGCGTCCCTCTGCTGACATTCGCTCCGGGAGGTTTCATCTCCCTCGCCGCAAACGGCAACAAATGGGTCGGGCCAGGCGGGAACGTGGTCTTTAAAGACGATTCCGACCGCGACTACATCCTCTATCACGCGGTTGACAGCGAGAACCCCTATTTCGACGGGTATCCCGGATTCACGCGCCGTCCCGCCATGATGGATCCCATCGATTGGGTGGACGAATGGCCTGAAGTGCGCGGTGGATATTGGGCTTCCGCGACAGAGCAGCCGGGGCCCGCAGCCCAGCCATGGCAAGTAGACCTGTATGAGCCAAAGGTTAAGCCGGACGATGAGCCCGGTCAGGAAATAACCGCGCTCTCCGACGAGTTCAATTCGAAAACGCTTTCAAAGCAGTGGCACTTTATTCATCCGAATGCCAACAACAGCTACGTGCTGACCGGCAGCGAATATGAGGTGCAGACGATGGGCCCGGATGAGAACGGTGACCCGCAGCACGTATCAATCCTCGGAGAGCCTACGCCGGTCCAGGGCGATTACCTGGTCGAAACCAAGGTGACCACAAGCGTTCCCTTCGACAATTCGTGTTGCTATAACTTCGCGCAAGGAGCGTTGTTCATCTACGGCGACGACCAAAACAGCATCAAGCTGGACGTCTTCCCCGATTTCGATACGCGGCAAACCGAGTTCGGCAAACAAATCGGGCCCGTAGCGCAGTACTTTCTGACCTATGACCACATGACGATCGGTCCTCAAGGAGCGACCACGTGGCTTCGAATCGTGAAGCGCACTGGGGACGATCAGCTGGAGCTATATTCCGCGTACACGAGCAACGACGGGATACATTGGACGCGCGGCGGAACTTGGCGGCACAATCTGGGGAGCGGCGCGCAAATTGGAATAGCAGCACAGAATACGGCGGGCTTTACGATGGACTTCGATTACGTTCGGGTTTATCGATTGAAAGGACGATAGCGCCGCGGATGCCGATGCGAAGAATCACGGCTACGGTGAGAACGGGAGCCTCAGCCGTTACCACGACCTGGGTTCTTCCCTTGACCTGAAACCCTTCGAAATTTTGCGCCCCTAGATCTAAGCGACAGTCAGTGGCCTGATCTGCGGCGTTGAAGATCCGATTCGATTACGCTATCCTGCACGCTTTCTCCCGATGGACGTTGTAAGCCGATTCGCCGAAATGGTGTGGGAGCAACTGCGAAACGGCGATCTTATTTGACGCAGCGGAAACGACTGCGAGTAGGTCGGATGGCGTAGAGTTAAATCCAGTAAACAGGTGGACTGTCCCCGCTTTCGTCCGCTTTCGTCGTCCCCGCTTTCGTCGTCCCGCTTTCGTCCCCCGCTTTCGTCCCCGCTTTCGTCCCGCTTTCGTCGCCCCTTTCCCCCACAATACGGCGGGCTTTACGATGGATTTCGATTAGATTCGGGTTTATCGATTGAGGGGACGATAGGGACCGGCACTCCCGAGCTTCTTATTGAAAAAGTCCGCCATGATCTGGTCGGCCTCTTTCGATTCGGGCAAATGTGCATCGTTCCAGAAAGCGTGAGGCAGAGCCTCGAAAACGACAAGCTGCGCATCGACGCCGGCCCGCAGAAAGGCGCGATGGAGAATTGTCGTTCCGCTAAGGAGAAGATCACGCGTGCTCGTAATGAACAGCGTTGGCGGAAAACCGGTTAAGTCGGCGTACACGGGAGAAAGCACGGGATTCTTTAGATCAGTTGATCCGACGTAGGCGGAATCGGAGCTTGCAGCCTGAGATGGCGGAGCGAGCGGTCCCGAAAACCCATTCAGCGAGTAGATCGCTCTCGAATCGCCGGGCCTGCTGAAGTCTCCAAATCCTGAGAAAATGCCCAACGCTCCGGGAAGCGGCAGCCCCAATTGGCGCAGTTTCACGGCGACCTCGCCAGTCAGTACAGCTCCAGCGGAAGTTCCATACAAGGCAACGTTTCCCGGTTTATAGGTCTTCAGCACTTCTCTGTAAACCGATATCGTGTCCTCAACGGCGGCGGGAAACGGATGTTCCGGCGCAAGCCGGTACAACAGCGCAATTACCTTTGTTTTCGCCAGGTTCGCGATGGGAATCGTTTCGGTAAGCGACCCGGAATCCGAATTGAACCCGCCGCCGTGCACGTTGATGAGGACACGGTCGCGCTTGTCATCGGGAACAGTGACCGGTGTGATGACTCTTGTGGGTACTCCGGCGATTGTCTGTTTTTCAACGTTTACCGGGTATAGCCTTCGAAATTCCGCGCCTGCGCCGGTCTGCCATTTATCTGTCTTGCTCCGGCGGTCGGCGAGGCTCTCCTGCACAGGAGTATCCGAAACACGCCTGGCCAAAGTCTTTCGCGCTTCAGGACTGATCGTCTCCGGGACGGGAACTACTCGCGTGACGTGAGCTGTCCCATCGGCATCGATGTAACTCGTATCGCTCTGCGGGATGTTTTGCGGAGGGTTCGATTGCGCCAACGTGACTCTCGGGAGCGCAGCGGCTGCGATGATCGCGGCGCTCAAAACACAACACAGACGGTTCGCGGTTCTCATGCTTGTATGTCTCTCTCTGGAATCTTACGCTTCGGTTCTATCATTCTGCTCGGCTGAACGGTTATCCTGCGCTAGCGGAGCCTGCCTGAAATCTATGAATCGCTAACCCCACCGCGACCACTACAACGCAACCAATCACGTTGTACCAGAGGAAGGAAATCTGAGTGAATATCGCTACTGCGAAGATTGCAACCTCACCCGCCAAGACTCCCCAAAAAGCCCCCGTCCCGCCTACACGTTTGCAAAAGAATGCAAGCACAAAGACGCCGAGCAGTCCTCCATAGAAAAGAGAGCCGACTATGTTCACGCGAACGATGAGCGCTCCAAAGCCTCGACCGCCCAGAGCGGCGAACGCCACGGCATAGGCGCCCCAGAACAGTGTCAGCAAGCGTGACGCGGCCAGGTAGTGACGATCACCGCGATTGCGAACGAAAAACCGGCGGTAGATATCCACTACCGAGACAGTGGCCAGAGAGTTGATCTCACCAGAGGTCGATCCCATGGAAGCCGAGAAGATCACACCGATTACCAAGCCCACGAGGCCTGCCGGAAGGTACGATTTCACGAAGGTCAAGAAGATGTAATTGGTGTCATCGAATTTTTCGCCTCCGTGCAGCCGCTGCACGATTTGGAGAGCCTGCTGGCGCGTGTTGTCAAATCCTTCCTGCGCCTGGCGAAAGCTCGACAGAGCAGCTTTCGTTTCAGTACCTGAGTGACGGTCGGCCCGTACAAGCTGATAGGCTGCGTCCCGGCGCTGCTCGAATGCGATCTGGTACTTGGCTTGAGCAGGCTTCCAGGAAGCGGTCTGCGCTGCCCGAGTAGCTTCTGCAGGTTGGAAGATCATAGGCGAAGGGGCGAACAGAGATAACACGAAGACCATTGCGCCGATGAAAAGAATGAAGAGCTGCATCGGAATCTTGACTACAGCGGTGAAAAGCAGGCTCAGCCGGCTTTGCGCGATTGATTTTCCTGTGAGATAGCGCTGTACCTGGCTTTGATCGCAACCGAAGTAGGCTAATGCGAGAAAGCCTCCGCCGATGAGACCGCTCCAGAGGTTATAGCGATCGTTCGGATCCAGTCGGAGGTTGACAATATTCAATCGATTAGCTGCGCCCGCGAGATGCAGAGCATCGAAGAACGAGATGCCCGAGGGCAACGCGTGTATCACGATGAAAAGGCTGACAGTGAGGGCAACGAAAATCATGCTCATTTGCTGCACGTCAGCCCAGGTGAGCGCCTTGATCCCGCCGGTGGCTGTATAGGTTACGACGAGGATCCCAATCAAAACCGTAATAAGCCGATCGGACCAGCCGAGGACAGCCGAGAGCGCTACGGCTGGAGCATACAGGCCAATTCCCGCGGCCAGACCGCGCTGGGCGAGGAAAACGAGGCTCACCAAGGCGCGAGTTTTCGCATCAAATCGCTGCTCGAGATACTCGTAGGCTGTATAGACGTTGGCGCGATGAAAGATGGGAACGGCGGTCGCAGAAAGAATGATCATTGCGATGGGCAAGCCGAAGTAAAACTGCACAAACCGCATACCGTCTACATAGCCTTGCCCGGTGGTAGAGATGAAGGTAATCGCGCTGGCCTGCGTGGCCAAAATCGAGAGGCCCATCGCATACCACGGCATGCTCTTCCCCGCGAGTAAATACTTGTTGACCGTGCTGCTGCCGCGGCCGCGATAGAGACCGTAGGACACCAGAGATATCAACCACGTGAAGAGGACGATCCAATCCAACGTCCTCATAAAAGCGCGCTCTTGAGCGACGCTACTCGAGCGCGATCTACGACGCCGGACGTTACAGGCGGCACACGTGCAGCGCGCCCCACGTGAAGCTCGGAAAGACTCGGCTCTTGCTTGAGTTCCGCGAAAATCGAACTGCGAAGGCCGATACCGACAAGGATCTTGATTTGCGGGGCGGCGGCACGTTGCCACTCGAGCAGGCGCTGTTTGCGTTCTCTCCAGGGGCCGGCTCCTCCGCGGGTCAGGATTCGATCAATCTGAGGAAATTGCTTCAATTCCTCGATCGCGGCAAGCGGATCATCGACATGTTCGAACGCGCGATGAAAGGTCACTGCGAGATTTGGAGCAGCCCCAAGAAGTTCCTGAATCATCGCCAGGTCCAGCGCGCCATTGCGGACGAAACCAAGGACTAATCCGTTGATCGGAAGCTTGGCGAAGGTTTTCGCGCATGCTCGAAGGATCTCGATTTCTCGCGGTCCGCCGGCTGACATGGAAGCGTTTTCTCGAAGCATGACTCGTACGGGAATGGAAACTGCCGTGACGATCTGCCGGACCAACTCTGCAGAGGGCGTAAGGCCACCGGACTCGAGCGAACGAACCAGCTCGAGCCTGTCCGCGCCGCCCAACTCTGCTTCCGTACCCTCGTGAAGCGAGGTGACGATCACTTCCAGGAGTCTTGGCACGGGGCTGTAATCAGCACGTTGCATCAGTAGCTGTACAGCCGTGTAATTGCATACAATCCACAGATCAGGAAGAACAGATAACACAGTACTGCAGTGTATACGCGAGTCCAGCGGCCGAGAAACGGCGGAGGATCATCGTATACTTCCTTGACCGGCAGAGCTGGCATGTTGACTCTCAGACCCGGGATGCTCTAGAAATATCGGCAGTACCAACCCAATTATTCCGCAGGGTAACCTATATAGTTCAAGAGAAGCCGTTAAAAGGAGTAAACGGCAGCGGTAAACGGGGCGCTGTGAATGTGTGAGATTCGAGACATGATGCTCTCCGCTACACTGTGAAGACCGTGGGAAATCCAGCCGCACGTCAGGGCGTTAACGTCCTAATCGTCGATGATGAGGAATCGCAACGCGCTCCCCTGGCGGCGATGGTTTCGGCCTGGGGTTTCAACGTTGAGACCGCCGGGGACGGCCAAGAAGCTCTCGAGAAGCTATCTACTTTTGGCCCACACGTGATCGTCACCGATCTGATGATGCCCCGAATGGACGGATTCGAATTGATGAAGCGGCTGGGCTCCGACGGCAACATGCCGCCCGCCATTGTCCTAACCGCGTTCGGGAATATAGAAACGGCGATCCAGACGATTCACGATCTGGGGGCTTTTTGGTTTCTCGAAAAACCGATACAGCCGGCCGCTTTGCGGGTGCTGCTGGAACGCGCGACGACGCAGAGTCAGCTCGTCGAGGAAGCCGAGCGGCTGCAGCGGCAGTTATCGTACCAGGGTGTCCTGGTGGACATGGTCGGAACGTCTCCGCAAATGCAGCAGGTATTCTCGGTTATCCGTCAGGTTGCTCCCAGCAAAGCTCCGGTGCTGGTAGCTGGGGAGAGCGGAACCGGCAAGGAGCTGGTAGCTCGCGCGATACACCAGTTGAGCAATCGCCGGGGCGGTCCTTTTGTCGCGATTAACTGCGCTGCCATGCCCGAGACGCTGATGGAAAGCGAACTGTTCGGACACGAAAAGGGCGCATTCACAGGCGCTCTGGAGCGGCGCGCGGGTTGCTTTGAGCTCGCGCAGCATGGAACCTTGCTGTTGGACGAACTTGTGGAGATGCCCTCTGGAACCCAAGCGAAGCTCTTGCGCGTGCTCGAAGATTCCCGTGTTCGCCGCCTTGCTGGAAAGAGCGAGATTTCAGTTGACGTGCGGGTGGTGGCGGCCACCAATCGAAACGTGGATGAGGCGCTCAAGAAGGGCGACCTGCGCGATGACCTTTATTACCGGTTGAACGTTTTTCAGATTTCGCTTCCGCCGTTGCGGCAGCGTCTAAGCGACCTGCCCGTCCTGTGCGATACGCTCATCACTCACTTGAACCGAAAGCATTCGTGCAATATCACACAGGTCACGCCGGAAGTCATGGAAGCTTTCCATAGGTATTCGTGGCCCGGGAATGTACGCGAGCTCCGGAACGTTTTAGAGCGGGCGGTAATTATGGCGGGTGAAGGTGCTATTCAGACCGCCCACCTGCCGTACGACTTTGGCGTTCCTGCCGGATCGCGACCGCCGGCGCAGGTGTTTGAACCGGACAGCGTTCGATTGCCCGTCGGGACGACCGTGAGCGACGCTGAGAAGGCGCTCATTCAGCTCACTTTGCAGCACACGAAGAACAATAAAACGCGTGCAGCTGAGATTCTGGGAATCAGTCTCAAGACCCTGTTCAACAAGCTCAAAGAGTACGGCGCATCGGATAGCGCGGACGCGAGCACCTAGTACATACCTGCGTGTGGCCGAAGCCTCGATTGTGGGTACAGTTGTGGGTATGACGGCGCGTGGAATTTAGCTGGGACGAACCGAAGCGCGAATGGGTACTAGCCCGGCCGGGAATAGATTTTCTGCGTGTAGCCTTCAGCTTTTTTGATGGCCGCCCGCTACTCACTGTGCCGACGCCACGGAGCGAGGAAGAGCGGTTTCTAAGCCTCGGTCCGATGGAGGGAAAATTCTTTGCCGTCATATGGCCCTGGCGAAACGGAACCATACGAATTGTGACAGCAAGGAGGGCGAGAGATGCGGAAGAAAAGCGATACCGTGCGTTATACAGCTGAGCAGATCCAAGCAAAGGTTGCGCGGGGTGAGGACCGGACCGACTGGCGCAAAGCTAATGCAATGATGGGCAAGAAACTTGAGGCCTCAATACGGGCCGATGCGGATGATATCCGAGGGGAACCCGATTGGGCGCAGGCCGGCATGGGTGTCTCGGCTCCGAAAGACCATATCAACATTCGTGTTGATCACGACGTGCTGGAGTGGTTCAAGGCCAGCGGCAGAGGTTACCAGACCCTGATGAACAACGTGCTACGCGCCTTTGTGCAATCGAGGAAGTCGCAGCAATTACGATCGGTATACCGCAAAGGATAGCCTTTGGGCACGTTGCGACGGCCATGCTACGCTGAGGTTTCTTGCGTGAATGACTCCCGCTCCTGAGCTGAAGACAACTCCGCTCCTCGACGTCCATTCCTCATTAAAGGCCAAACTGGTCGATTTCGGCGGATGGAACATGCCCGTCCAGTACTCGAGCATTTTGGAAGAACATAACGCAGTCCGAAAGGCGGTAGGAGTTTTCGATGTCAGCCACATGGGCGAGATTGAGGTCCGGGGCCCGGAAGCGGCCAAGCTCGTGGATTATGTCTCGACGAACAACGCTGCGAAATTGAAAATCGGGCAGGCCCATTACTCCGCTTTGCTGTATGAGCACGGCGGCTTTGTTGACGACATTCTGGTCCACAAAATTTCAGACACTGATTTTTTCTTGTGCGTCAATGCTTCGAACCAGGAGAAAGATTTCGAGCACATTCGTTCTCAGAACCGTTTCGACGCCGAAGTGGAGTTTGCGAGCGAACGATACGCCCAGTTGGCGATCCAGGGTCCGAAGGCGCTTGCCACTTTGCAGAAACTGACGGAAACGAATTTAAGCGACATCAAATACTACTGGTTCACGGACGGCGAAGTGGACGGCTTTCCGGCGCGCATCGCGCGAACGGGATACACCGGAGAAGACGGGTTTGAGATTTACGTTGCGCCTGAGACTGCTACCAGAATTTGGAACGAGATACTGACCGCGGGTGACGAGTTCGGAATCAAGCCTTGTGGTTTAGGCGCGCGGAACACGTTGCGTCTCGAAGCAAAGATGGCGCTGTACGGCCACGAAATGGACGCTTCCATCAATCCATTCGAGGCGGACCTGGGGTGGATAGTGAAGATGGAGAAGGGCGACTTCACCGGCCGGGCGGCCCTGCAAGAAGTATTGGAGAAAGGCCTCACGCGGAAACTGGTCGGGTTCGAGATGGCGGATCGCGGCATTGGACGGGATGGCTATGAGATCTGGCTGGAGGGTAAACCGGCGGGATGGGTTACCAGCGGAGGTCCATCCCCAACCTTGAACAAGAATATCGGCCTTTGTTATTTGCCGGCCGGGAAAGCCGTTCCGGGTGTAACGATTCAGGTCCTAATCCGCAATTCGCCCGTCGATGCAATCACGGTACCGACACCGTTCTATAAGAGAGCAAAGGGATGATTTATCCACATAGCTACAAATACACGAAAGAGCATGAATGGGTACATGCGGAGCGCGATGAGGGGACGATTGGTATCACTGACCATGCCCAGCATGAGCTCGGAGATATTGTTTTTGTTGATCTGCCGAAGCCGGGCGCGAAAGTTACGAAAGGTCAAACATTCGGTTCTGTGGAGTCTGTGAAGGCGGTTTCAGACATCTATTCGCCGGTTTCAGGCGAGGTTGTGGCCGCCAATGATTTGCTTTCGAAGAGCCCTGAAAAGCTGAATGAAGATCCGCATGGCGATGCGTGGCTCATTAAAGTGAAGCTTTCGTCTCTCAGTGAATTAAATGAACTCATGTCAGCTCCCGAGTATCAGAAGTACATCGGCGCTGAATAAAGCGCGGCGATCATTTCTCCCGTCACCAGGAAAGATATTTGCGATACCTACCGAAGTCAGACTCCGAGCGCCGCGAGATGCTCGCTGCGATTGGACTGGAATCTGAAGAGGATCTGATTTCCTATTTGCCGGCAGATGTGCGGTTCGACAAGCCGCTTCAAATCGAGGATGGCAAGAGCGAGTACGAAATTGTCGAGTATTTCAAGCAGCGGGCCGCCCAAAATGCGAACGGTTATCCGAGTTTTCTAGGCGCTGGCGTATACAACCACTATCGTCCCGTGCTCGTTGATACGGTCGTCTCGCGCGGTGAGTTTCTGACTTCTTATACTCCTTATCAGGCAGAGATCTCACAAGGCACGCTCACCAGCATTTTCGAATTTCAAACGATGGTGTGCCAATTGACTGGCATGGAAGTCGCGAACGCCTCCATGTATGACGGGTCTTCGGCAGTGCCGGAAGCGGCGATGATGGCGGTTCGCGTAACACGACGCGACAAGGTTCTGATCGCGCGCGCTGTTCATCCCGAGTACCGGGAGGTTTTGCAAACCTATACCAGGCATCAAGGGATTCCTGTTGATGAATTGGGGTATGCGAAAAATGGCCGGCTGGATCTTGACGACTTAAGAACGAAATTGAGCGACGATGTGGCCGCTGTCATCGTGCAGACGCCAAACTTCTTCGGGCTGTTGGAGAGCGTCAAAGAAATCGCATCGATTGCTTCGAAGGCAGGCGCGCTTCTGGTGGTAGTCTTCACCGAAGCAGTTGCACTCGGCTTGATCGAGCCGCCGAGAGAGGCTGATATTGTTGTTGGCGAGCTGCAAAGCTTCGCGATTTCGCCGAGCTATGGCGGCCCTTATGCCGGCATCATCGCCACGCGCGAGAAATACATCCGGCAAATTCCAGGACGGCTTGTTGGTGAGACGACGGATACTGAAGGGCGGCGGGCATTCTGCTTGACGCTTGCCACGCGAGAGCAGCATATCCGGCGTGAGAAAGCGACTTCAAACATTTGCACGAATCAGGCATTGCTCGCCCTGATGGCGACCGTGTTCATGACGGTTTACGGCAAAGAAGGATTACGCGAGTTGGCTGAACAAAATCTCTCTAAAGCGCACTATCTTGCGAGTAAGCTGCCGCTCGCCTTTGACGGGCCGTTCTTCAACGAATTTGTCGCGCACACAAATGGAACGTCTCCGGACCAGATTAATGGTCGATTGTTGGAGCAGAAGATTATCGGCGGCTTGCCGCTGGGGCGTTTTTATCCCGAGCTTCATGACTGCATGTTGCTATGCGCGACGGAGATGAGCAAGCGCAAAGACATGGATGCCGTTTCGGCTGCATTTACGAAGCAGTAAATCGCGAAGATTGCACGAATGATCAAGAAAGTTTCAAGACATATCGTTCAAGAAGAGCTGTTAGTGTTCGAACAGAGCTCGCCCGGTAAGCGCGGCTATCAACTTCCCGAGCTAGACGTGCCTGCCGTTGATGCGGACAGGGCGCTCGGTCCGGAAAACGTTCGACCAGAGATTGAAGATTTCCCCGAAATCAGCGAATTCGAGACGCTTCGCCACTTCACACGGCTCTCGACATGGAATTACGCGATCGATCTAGGCCTTTATCCGCTTGGCTCATGCACCATGAAGTACAACCCGCGAGTTAACGAGCTGGTTGCTCGAACAGAGGGACTTGCGTGGGCTCATCCGTATCAGCCCGAAGCTTTGTCACAGGGATGCATGGAAGTGATCGCCACGTTGGAGCAAGCGTTGGCAGAGATCACCGGAATGGATGCCGTGACGCTTCAGCCTGCCGCCGGCGCTCACGGCGAGTTCACGGGCATTCTCATGATTCGCGCGCTACTGGAGAAGCACGGAAATCCTCGCAAGAAGATTCTTGTGCCTGATTCGGCCCATGGCACGAATCCGGCGACCGCCATGACGGTCGGCTACACCGTCGAGAACATTAAGTCGAATAACCGCGGCATGGTGGACCTGGAAGTTCTGAATCGCGTCACCAGCGAAGACGTTGCCGGCTTGATGATCACAAATCCTAATACGGTGGGCGTGTTCGAAGAGAACATTCGCAAGATCTGCGACATCATGCATGACAAAGGCGCGCTTGTTTACATGGACGGCGCGAACATGAATGCGCTGGTAGGCATCACGCGACCCGGAGAATTTGGAATAGACGTGATGCATCTCAATTTGCACAAGACGTTTTCGACTCCGCACGGAGGCGGCGGGCCAGGCTCAGGAGCGGTTGCTGTTGCGAAGGCGCTCACGCCATTCTTGCCGTCACCGCGATTGAAGCGCGATCGCGAAGCATGGGCATGGAATTATGATTTGCCGGATTCCATCGGTCGCGTGCGGGCCTACTACGGAAATTTTGGAGTGTTGGTTCGCGCGCTTGCATACATCATGGCGCATGGCCGCAACGGTTTGCGCCAGGCGACTCTGGATGCCTTGCTGAATGCGAACTACCTGCGCACGCTGCTGGAACCGTATTACGAAATCGCGTATAAAGCACCCAGCATGCATGAGTGCGTATTCAGCGATGATCGTCAGGCGAAAAAAGGCGCGCGCACAGGCGATATAGCGAAGCGGCTGATCGATTACGGTTTCCATCCCTATACGGTCAGCTTCCCGCTGATTGTGCGGGGCGCGCTCATGATAGAGCCGACCGAAACGGAAAGCAAACGCGAGTTGGATCTATTCGCCGATGCTATGATCTCCATCGCCCAGGAGATAGAGAACAACGTGGAGCTGGTTCTGAAAGCGCCGCACTCGACCCGGACGCGGCGAGTTGATGAAGTCACTGCTGCGCGCAAACCGATCGTGCGCTGGCAACCGAGACCTAACGCGAGTCAAGCAGCCGATTGACGGCGTCTAGGACCGTCTGTACGCTTAGTTCTTCAATCCGGTGCGCGCGGAGAACCGTCACATTTCCGCCGCGCGGGATCCAGTTTTGCGAAGACGATGGCCCGAACAAGGCAAGCGTTCGAGCGCCTGTTGCAGCGGCAAGATGAGTGATCCCTGAATCATTGCCGATATACAGGCGCGATCCGAGTATCCACGCCGCGAGATCGGCAAGATTCGAAAATCTTTTCGCGCCAGGGAACTCCTCGTCCGGACCGGCGGTCCATTCGACTTCAAACGGCAGCCGCGAGGCTAATTCCTGGTATAGGCTGAGTGGCCAATTCTTGCGCCGGCCTCCGGAGAACGGGTGTATGACAACGCGCTCTCGAGACGGTGAAGGCGTCACCTCAATTCGTGGAATCAATCCCATTGGAGCGCCAACCTGCTCCGCGAAAAAATCGGTCGCGTGCCCGCCGTAATCAACCGGCAAAGCTGGATGGAATTCGCAAGGGACGCCGAGGCTCAGTAGTGCTTCTCGAAATTCCGGGCGGTTCGCGCCATACCAACTGACGACCGAATCGAAGCCATTGAGCGCCGCTTTGAAATGGGCTGGAGCTTCCAGTTCCCCAACACCGACAAGATCGATACCCGTGGAGGCAAGCGGACGAACGGCATCCGCAAAACTAATCAGCGGAAGAACGGGAGAGGGAATCCAGACCTCCGTGTAATCTGCTTTCAGGTGTTGGAGGGCGGGGAAGGCCAGAATACAATCGCCGATCCCTCCAGGGCGAATCAAAAGTCGGCGCATCCGACACTAGAAGCCGTATAGCTGGCGAGCATTTTCCCGCATGACCATGTGAGCGATTTGCTTCGCGCGATCGAGAGTGATCTCACCGTCTCGCACCATCCCGGTAAGGGCAAGCCCAAGAGCCAGCCTGCCGGTTGTCGAAGCGATCCAGGCTGTTTCTTCCCATCCAACATTGTCCGAGAATGGGCTCGCGTCAGAGCCATACAACACCTTCTCGGGCGCAGCCTCGAGATAGAGGCGTATTGCGCGGGCGGCTTGGGAAGGATAGGTCAGATACATGAAGGCCGAAAAATCGAGATAAACATTGGGCTTCAAAATGAGAGCGGCAGCTTCTCTGGTGAAGGGCCAGGAACCGTGTAACATCACGAATTTCGTCTTACGCAGGTCGGGATCATTGAATAGATTCTCCAACGCAAATGGATCTGCATTTGCGTCGCGGAAATAGCTGCCTGCGCCAATAGAGGTGTGAATGTGTACGGGCATCTGGAGCCTGCCCGCCTCGCGTGCGATATGGCGGAATACGTAATCCTGAAGCATCTTATATTCATCGGGCGTGGGTTCGGAGGACTGAGCGTAGATGGAGTAAACGCGATCGGCATTTTCCTTTTGCGGGTTTCCGATCTGCAGGTCGCGCAGATAAGCTAGCTCGAATTTGACGGCAACGGCGCCGCTTGATTTCCAAGTCTCGAGGCGGTGCGAAACCAAGGTCAGATAATCGTCGAATGTCGATGGCAGATGCCGCGTACCGCCTAAATAGTTCTTTAGAAGCTGCTCCTCGTGTTCAATAAACGCCTTGTGTTCCGGATCTTTTGCTTTGAGTGCGCTGTTGTTTAGAGGGAACAGGAACATGTCAGCAAAGGGCACCCATTTGAAGCGGTCACTGGTGAGGCCCCGTCCCATAGCAACGCGATTAGCGAGCATGATTTCAGTGTTCGCCTGGTTGAGCACCCACGACGGGTAGAGGTCTCCCTTTTGCTTCGCGATGTTACGTTTCGTTTGTTGGAGCGCGGACAAATGCTCCGGCTTGGCATCCTGGTACTCATAACCGAAAAGAGCATGCCAAGCGCGGGGGAAATACGGACTACCCTCCCGAAAGGGCGTGGGCAACGACAAATCCTGAATGGCATCGGCCGGCAAGGCATCGTAATCCCGATCCACCTCGCCACCAGAGACCACTTTCATCGGATGAGCGTGGTTATCAATGGCACGGATCTGGCGCAACTCGGATTCAATCGAGCTGTCTACGTCCAGATGGGATGGATCAGGCCGGTTGCACGAGAGAAGCAGGATCAACCCTGCAGCGAGAGGAAGCGAAAGGCGAATCATTGCCCGCGCTATTCGACTATGACGGGCAGACGAATCTCGACAGTGGCGGGCCGGAAACACATCTCGCTATTACAGGCCTGATAGCGAAGTTTTCCGGCCATTGTCGCGGTTCCCAGGGGCGCTTGTTCCGGTGCTTTGAATTCCGTTCTCAGGTCGAAAGTGCCGGTGAATACTCTGAGCATGTCCGAGCCAACTTTGATCTCTTCAGGCTGAGGGTAGGTCATCGATGTCACTTCGAGCGGGCCGCCACTCCAGGTGAGCTTCAAGGGAATAAGAAACTCATCTTTCGGTCTGTCACTGTTCACGTGAAAGCCGGGCAGGACGGAGACCTTCAGTATCGCGATAGCAGCGCCGCCGCGTTTCACAGTAATCTGTTCAGCCGGGCTGACCGTCAGTTTATTCTGTTGCGCGAGCGATAAGAGCGGCAGGCAAAGAAGGCACAACGCGCCTGCAAGCGCTGGTTTGTTTGAGACCAAGGAGGCTTTGAATTTCGCTAAGATACTCATTTTTTCCGGCAAGTCCGATATGCGCGTTGAACGCGAATTTGCCATCACGATCAATGAGGAAGGTCGTCGGTAATGCATCTAGCCCGCCATAAAGCTGGCTAACGGAATCATTGCCCAAGAGCACGCGGTAATTGAGCTTGTGCTCCGCTATATAAGGTTTCACCACGGACCATCCATCATCGTCCATCGAGACACCGATTACCTCGAATCCCTTTGACTTATACTGTTGCTCGAACTCCTCAAACCAGGGGATCTCCAACTGGCAGGGGCCGCACCAAGTCGCCCAGAAATTCAGGAGTACGACTTTCCCGCGGTAATCCGAGAGCTTGACGAGCGTGCCGTTCGCGTCGGTGAGGCTGAAGTCGGGCGCAATCTTTCGATTGTTCGATGCTTTCGCGGAAGCGTTCGCTGATGATGTGCAAGAAGACGAGATCACGAGCGTTGCTGCTGCAAAGCTTGCTATCAAAAGTTTCCGGCAATTCAATTCCATGCTAAGTCCAAGTGTATCGCTAAGCTGAGGCGGCTAGCACCGGCTGCCGTTGCCGAACGTGCTTTCGAACCAGGATTTCCGGCGTTGCCTCCAGCGCTTGGACAAACTGAAGACCGGATTCTCTTCCAAGCCCGAATATAGCCATGCCGCAGTGTCGCAGAAACTTTCGCAACAATAATCTCGCCACCTGGCCGAATTTTCCGTGAAAGGACTGCGGGACGACAGCAGGCTCTTCTTTACAGCGGAAGATTCGCCCAATTCTCCTCTTGCGCCGTGCTTGCGTTCGGTTAGCAGAAGCTCGGTGAATTGGCGTCGCGCGGAGTTTGGAAGACGGCACCAGACAAAATGGAAGATCTCATGAATGAGTATCAGGCGAAGCGTGTTCGGAGAAGAGAGTAGCGCCGCCTCCAGGACGATTTCACGTTTTCGAATGAAGCTGGCCGCATAGACCGGGGTGCCGCGTTCGGGCACCGTTGGCACGAGCTTACCTCCATGCGCGATCAATCGGGGCTGTGCGCAAATGAAAATCGGGTTGCCCACAAGCTGCGGCAACCCGAGGAAAATCTCGCTGACCTGGGACTCCAGTTCTCTACTGAGCCGGCGGCTTACTTTGAGGCTGGCTGGACTGAGGAGGCGTCGGTCTTTGGAGCGATGGAATGTTTGCGGTTGCACCTGTAGAGGCATTAAAGAAATCGGGATCTTGTACCTGAATCTTGTACTTGTCCACTTCCTGTTTCAAAGCTGCCTGATTCTTTTCGTTCTGCAGCTTCGAAACGATCCCTGCCCGGGCCTGCTCAAAGGATTGCTTGGTTCGGCTATCAACCTTTACAATCAAAAATCCATTCGGAATACGAATGGGCTCCGAAACCTGGCCGGGTTGCAGCTTGAGCACCGCAGTCCGAACGTCGGGCGGAAGGCCGGCATCACCGGTTGTGAATGTTCCTAACTCACCGCCCTTCGTGGCGGATTGCTTGTTGTCGGATTCTACCCGCGCCAGGGCAGAGAAATCGTTTCCAGCTTTGATCTTCTTTTCCAGGTCGTCAGCTTTCTGCTGAGCTTCCTGTTCCGTTCGCGTCACGGATGCGCTCGAAGCCGTCGTACCCGGAGGGTTGAAGCCGATGACTATGCCGCTGAGCTTGATCTGATCGAAATCGCCTGGGTGCGCATCGTAATACTGCTTTGGATCTTCAGCGGGAGTACTACTCGCGTTCTTCGACAGCTGGCTGAAATAGGCCTGCGTGAGAATATTCGCGCGAGCCATCTGCAGCTGCTCCTTCCAGGGCGATTGCTGGTCGAGGTTCAGCTTCGTGGCTTGATCAGCAATTTGATGCTGCATGTAGATCTGCTGGACAAGTTGCGGAAGCTGCGACTCGAAACGTTTGCGCTCCTGTGCCGGCAAGGGTTTCAGCAAATCGAGCGCTTGCTGGGCTGTAATTTGCTTTCCATCAATAACCGCGACTACGCGATTCGGATCCCGCTGCGCTACCGCTTCCGGGCCTCTGGGCTTTAGCTGTCCGGATGCTGCTCCGGCCGGCGAGGTTTGGCTGCTTGAAGGCGCGGGTGATTGCGCCGGCGGGGTTTGGCCTGCCTGAGTGGAAGGAGACGTTCCCTGGCACCATGCAGGGGCGGCGCAGAGAATCAGCGAGGTTAAAAAGACACTACTTTTCATTCAAAATATCGATTCGATAACACCAACTTTATCATGGCCCTCTTCGTATCGGGTGCATACCGGGAACCGAGCCTGCTGAAAGCCGAAGCATTTTCTAATTGAAGAATGAGCCTGAAAGTGTGGAGCGGAGCTCGCGCTTGAGGCCTCCTTGTTTTGGGTTTCAGATCGAGTGAGTACAACAGTCGCAGTGGGAAAGTGGGAACGCTGGTTTTGGGTTTCCACTTTTCCACTGCTCGTCGCGCCTGCGGGAATGTGGGAATCGCGCAGCGATTTGCAAAGGCTGTGGGCGCGGAGGGAAACCTGATGTTGGTTTTCCTCCGCGTCCATAGCTTGTCATTTCCGCAGCCGTCTTCATACGGTTCGCCTCTGCCCTAGGCCGGCGAAGAGCTTACGTTTGGCTTCTTGCATGCCGCATGCTGCTCTGGTATCGCTGCGAGCATCGGCGCGATATTTTAGGTTTTCTCTCGTGGTACCGGGTTTCAGATACGCAGCGAAGTCCGAAATCTGCTGCAATATCTCCCAAGGCGTCGCATAGCGTCGGTATACCCGACGCTGCTTTCCTTTTGTGTCCGTTATGGTTTCCGGCACGCCACAGGGCCGATGAAAATTGAGATACGGATTGAAGTGATCCCGGTAAAACGCACTAATGGCTTCAGCATGCGTTGCGCCAATGTAGCCGTAGCCAATGTGCTTGCGGATCACCGCTCCGTTCTTGGCCTCCACTAGGCCGTTATCGTTGGAATGCCGCGGCCGCGACTTCGTCTGCTCAGCTAATAATTTATTCAGCAACCCGGCCACGCGCCCATTGATAAACTCGCTTCCATTGTCGGAGTGAAAACCCAGAATGCGGAACGGAAACTGCGCCAGGATCGCTTCCAGCACGGGCAGCAGCCATTTCTCTCCAATTTGCGCGCTGGCTCCCACCACCTGCCATTGCGTCACTTCATCCACGGCATTGATGTGATACACCCCCTTGACGCCCTCCAGATCTCCCTGGTGAACCGTGTCCACTCGCAAGTACCCCGGCTTGCCTTGCGCATCGGGCCGCCGCCGTTCCCCTATGGCAATCTGCACCGGCCGGGTCTTCTCGTAGCAGACGCGCTTCTCGCGGTACCGGCGGCTCTTGCGCAGGTTATAGATGTGGGCTGCCGAAATCCCCGCCAGGCGCTGGTAGCGCTGGTCGCCATAGTGATGGAACTCCCGCTCGAGAATCTTCCGCGTGGCCGGCCCGCTTAGCGCTTCGTGCGCTTCGTCCACTTCCGCCAGCAGCTCAATATCGGCGGCGGTGTAGCGGCTCGGAAAGCGGTTCCGCCGGTATCTGCGCTCCTCGATAGCTCCTGTTTTCACGTAGCGGGTGATCAAGCGCGTCATCTGCGCTCGGCTCAGTCCCGTCATCTTCTGTACGTACCGCCGCAGCAGCCCTTTGGTTTCCTTGCCCTGTTTCCAATACTCCTGCTCGCACATTGTCCGACAAATCCAGGCGTATCCCTCGTCCCGATTCGCCGCCTCGAAATGTACCTCCTCGCTTGCCTCCAAAAATGCCCGGATCTGTTCCAGGCTCAGCCTTTCTCCGTTTTGCACGCTGACCTTCAATCCTCAGCATGCGAAGCTCACCTCCTCTTCAGGCTCATTCTGCGTTAGAAACAAACCCTTCCTTCAGGCTCATCTTGCATTGGACAAGACTGCCGATTGACAAGAAACGAAAGTCGGTACATTCTTGGGAAGGAGTCTTTATGCGCTTCTCGCGCCTGCTGTTCGCCTCTCTCGCCCCTCTTGCCCTACTTGCCGCTTTCCCCGCTTTCGCTCAGTCGGTCATCTCGGTTCATTCCGGGGTGGTCCACTTCTCGGAAGGATCGGTGTTCATCGATAACCAAGCGGTAGATCAGAAATTAGGTACGTTCGCCAATGTCAAGGAAGGATCGATGCTGCGGACCGAGCACGGTCGTGCGGAGGTTCTTCTCACTCCCGGCGTATTCCTGCGTGTGGATGAAAACAGTTCCGTACGGATGATTTCTTCCGCGATCACAGATACTCAGGTGGAGTTTTTGCAAGGCTCCATTATCATTGACTCTCTGGATGCCCCCGGCGATAGCCCGGTAATCGCTGTATATAAGGAAAGCAAGGTTCGGTTCCCAAAGCATGGGATCTACAGGCTCGATTCTGAGCCTGCACCGCTGCTGCAGGTGTACAGCGGGGAAGCCGAGGTCGCCCATGACGGTAAAACCTCATCTATCGATGCATCCCATCTCTTCTTCTTCGCGGCAGCAACCGAAACCAAGAAATTTGACAATGGAACTGACGACGAGTTTTATGCCTGGGCTCGAGACCGGAGTGAAGCCATCACATCGGAGAATCAGCTAGCGGCCCAAACAGCAAAAGATCCTGCGGATATCGACAACGGTCTTGCCGTTCCGGGGGACCCGACTTTCGGCGGTGTGGGACCCACTACCGCTCCGTTTCCGGGAATTTATTCGATGGGCGGTGGTTACTTTGACGCATACACCCCCTTGGGAATGGGTGCGTTTGGCCGATATCCGGTCTTATACCCGGTGTTCGTCTACGGGCGTTATGGTAGGCACCCTGGTTCCTCCTGGCCGAGGCCGAGTCACCCGCAGTGGCCTAATGCCGGCATTGGAACTTCGTACCATCCTGTCCGGCCGACGATCCCGGTGCTTCACCCTGTTCCGGTGGGAATTGGCACCGTACGTTCCGGAGTGTCCCGCCCCGTCGTTGTATCGCCCCGCCCAGGTGTCGGTATCGGAGCGCATCCGATCGGCCACCGATAGACGTTTACTGCGTCGGAGCGTAATAGCCGAGACGCCATCGCGCCTTCAGCGGAGAGAGGCCGGGAGGCTGTTTCAGCTTCACTTCCACCTTCCGATATTTGCCGTTCCGCTCCTGGTTTTGCGGCGGATAAGCCAATACATACTGATTCCGCAGCTCGATCCCAATTCTGGCAGCAATGGCAGGTAAATCGCTGGAACGGGGCGCGGCAAACGCTCTGCCGCCCGTCTGCTCCGAAAGCTGGGAAAGCAAGCGTGGTCCCGAGAGTTCCGCTGCCCCGAGTACAAATGAAGCGTAAGGCTCAAAAACGCCCATTGCATAGATCTGAACGTCCGCTTCGCGCACCAGGTCCTTGATCTCAGCGGCCGAGTACCGGCTATTGTTATCGCCGCCGTCTGAAATAATCAGAAGCGCTTTGCGGGGGTTTTTGGCACTTTTCATCTCGCTCAATCCCAGGTGCACTGCATCCAGAAGCGCCGTGAGGCCCTGCGACTCGACCGAACCGAGCTTGCCTTCAATCTGATCACTGTGATCGGTAAATCCTACAGCGAGTTCTGCCCGATCGCTAAACTCGACAAGGAACGCCTCATCATTCGAGTTCATCGTTTTCAGAAATTGAGCTACCGCTTGGCGCGATATATCAATTTTGTCGCCCATGCTTCCGCTCGTATCGACCAGCAAACCCACCGAGAGAGGCGCATCTTCGCCCGAGAACTGGGTCACCTTCTGTTCGGTCCCATCCTCGAAAACATGAAAATCCTGCTTTTCGAGTCCAAGGACAAACCGGTTTGAAGCGTCGGTCACTGAAACGGGTATGAGAACCAGGGTGGATTCGACCCGCAGCTTCAGCGTGGAAGCCGGTTGAGAAGTCTGCCGGGCAGAGCCGTTTATTGCCGCGCCAAGGACTACAGCGACTGCCAAAACGAAGAAAAAGAAGGACCGAGGCGATACCACCTACGCGCTCCAGACCGAGGACGAGTCTACCACAGTCTCGTTTGCTCCAATCCAGGCCAGGCGTTGTCCCGGTCAGACAGCCCGTTAACGGGACTACTTAGTCTCCAGTACCCTTTGAGCTTGCTCCGGGGGTACCCAAAGGTTATACTGATCACATTAAGAGCGGTTAATCGCTTAACCGCTCTTCCTCCGAGGCCAAGGGTCCGTGAAACTCGGACCCTTGTCTAATTGTAAGTTCATTCACTTTGCTCGGAATAGAAGATTTCGGTGTTCTTCGGTCGATTTTGAAATCTTAATCAGTTGGACTCCTGAATGAGCGACTCCCCACGCCGCAGGCGATTTCTGACCTCCCTCGGAGGAATTGCCGCACTGTTCCCTACTAGCCGGTCTCGCGCACAGGCGGCGGTTCCTGCTGCACCACTTCCTGCCGTAATCCCGGCATACGCTCTCGCGCAGAACTACAAAACCCTAAAGCAATCGAGTTACGACCGCACTGGCGGCAACCGCGATTTCTGGCCGATGGCGCCTGGCGAAACCTTGGAGGTATTTAAGGCTTCTGGACCTGGGGTGATTACTCACATCTGGTTCACGATCAGCGCTCAAAGCGAGCACCATCTTAAGGAACTGGTGCTCCGGATCTACTGGGATGAAGCAGCCAAACCTAGCGTTGAAACTCCCGTCGGCGACTTCTTCGGGCTGAATTTGGGCGAGTATTTCCTGTACCAGTCTGCCTTCCTGAATTGCTCTTCGATCAAGGCTCTGAACTGTTATTTCGCGATGCCCTTCCGGCGTTCAGCCCGAATGACCGTGACTAATGAAGGTGAGAAGCCCGTGGGTGCGTTCTACTCGAATATCGATTACCAGCTATTGCCGTCTCTCCCCGATGACGTACTCTATTTTCACGCGCAATATCGGCAGGCTACGCCCAATCAAGCCGTCGTTTTTGCCGCCGGAGAAGCCGAACTCAACGTGAACGGAGAGCGCAACTACGTCTTTCTCGAAACCAAAGGAAGAGGACATGTTATGGGCGTCACTCTCGGCGTTCTGCAGAATTCTGATCACTGGTTCGGTGAGGGAGACGAGATGATCTTCATCGACAATGACGCAAAGCCCGTCATCAATGGAACGGGAACGGAGGACTACTTCTGCGGAGCCTGGGATTTCGGCGGCCCTAATGGCGCTCCGTTTTCAAACCTCTATAACGGGGCTCCGTACCTCGGAGTTCCCGAGCGCGCGGGCGGCCGCTATTGCCTCTATCGATGGCACGCGGACAATCCGATCGCTTTTGATCGATCCGTTAAGCACACCATCGAACATGGCCACGCGAACGACCGCGCCGACTGCTTCTATTCCGTAGGCTATTGGTACCAGACCGAGCCGTATACCGATTTTCCAGCGCTGCCCCCGCTCGCCGCCAGGATCCCGGCCTTGAAGCCGGCCTAAGAGCGAGAATTTTCGCACACATCCCCCCGTCGCCGTTTTCACCTATTCAAGGATTCTGGCTGTTACTGACCATAGATGCTCACTTTGGGTATGTGCTTGGCACGATCAACGGAAACCAGCCTTTCAAGGTGTTTGGCCAGGATATCCACCTCAACGTTCAGTCGAGCACCGGAACTGTAGTTGTGTAAGGTCGTGTGCTGATACGTGTGCGGAATGATGGTGAAGCCCACGAGCTCATTTTCAATTTCGGCGATAGTAAGGCTGATACCGTCGACCGCGATTGAGCCTTTACTCACGATATAGCGGCTGAATTCGGGCGGAACGTCAATTCGTAGCCACCAGTTTTCGTCGCCCAGAGGATCGAGCGAAACCAGCTCCGCAGTTCCATCGACGTGGCCCAGAACGAAGTGCCCGTCCAGGCGACTATTGGCCCGCAGCGGGCGCTCGAGGTTGACGGGCAATCCCGGCTTTAGGTCACCCAGGTTGGTTCGCTTCAAAGTCTCGGGAGCGAGATCGGCGGAGAAGTTATTCGGGCCAAGTTCAACGGCTGTAACGCAGGCCCCATTGACTGCGATGCTCGCGCCCAGAGTGGCGTCGTGAAGTATGGTGGAGCATCCGATCGTGAGCCGCGCGCCGGCTGCTCTCGACTGAAGCTCAATTACACGGCCAAGCTCTTCTATGATTCCGGTGAACATCAGGTTTTGGCCAGGTACGCTTCCACCGCGAACTCATTCTCCGAGATTGCATGGACCGTGAGGCGTTCCAGCAGAATCGCGTCAGCGCGGCGCATACGGCCGACCCCTCCCGCGACGGGCAGACTCTTGAGACCGCCGAGAATCTTTGGCGCGTAGTAGAACAGGACTTTGTCGGCGATTTGTTTATCGAGCATCGTCCAATTTACTTTGCTTCCAGCCTCCACCATGACGGACAGATATCGCTCACGCGCCAGATACTCCATGACTTTATCGGGATCGGTGCGGCCGCCCGGCCCATCAGCTATCAAGATCTGAACGCCGATGGATTCCAGCGCCTTTCTGCGATCCACCGGGGCTGCTGAGGTTCCGGCCACGAGAACATCGCCTTTCGCGCTGGCGATGATCTTAGATTGAAGAGGAATCCGAAGCTGGGAGTCGAGCACGATGCGCAGAAGGGGACGGCTACGCTCGCGCCCGGATCGATCGGTAAGCAGACAATCGTCTTCCAGCACAGTACCGAGGCCCGTGAGAATCGCGTCCGAGAAATGCCGTACCTGCTGAACGTCAGCGCGGGCGACGTCGCTCGTAATCCAGCCGAAGTTATCTTGGGGCGCTGCAATTTTGCCGTCCAAGGTCAGCGCCGCTTTCACTGTTACAAGCGGCCGGCCCGTCGTCATGAAATGAATGAAAGGCTCGTTGAGGCGCTCTGCTGCGGCCGTGTGGGAGTCATCAACATGCACGTCGATCCCCGCTTTTCGAAGCTTGGAAAAACCCTCACCGCTTACCTGTGGATTCGGATCTTGCATCGCGGCGATCACGCGCGCAACGCCGGCTTGAATGATCGCTTCGACGCACGGGTTGGTGCGGCCATGATGCGAGCAGGGCTCGAGCGTCACGTATAACGTGGAGCCTCGCGCTGCTTCGCCAGCTTCCCGTAAAGCTAATACTTCGGCATGATCAACGCCGGCCCAGGTGTGAAAACCGCGACCTCTGACGGTCTCATCACGGACTACTACGGCGCCCACCGTAGGGTTCGGACTGGTCAGTCCGCGCCCCCGCTCCGCGAGCTGAAGCGCTTCCTGCATGTAGCTCGTCATGGCAGAGAATCGCTTTGCTAGTCGAACAGCGAAGCGACGAACTTATCGGGTTCGAAGGGCAGCAGATCATCTAGCTTTTCGCCGACGCCAATGAATCGAATTGGCAGATTCAATTCACGCGCGATAGCAACCACTACCCCTCCTTTGGCAGTGCCATCGAGTTTCGTCAGGATGATACCCGTTACGCCCGCTGATTCGGTGAACTTACGCGCCTGTTCGAGCCCGTTCTGGCCGGTCGTTGCGTCGAGAACTAGCCAGACCTCATGCGGCGAGCCGGGCACTACACGCTGGCAAGTCCGCCGCATCTTCTCTAGCTCCGACATGAGGTTCTCTTTTGTGTGCAGACGGCCGGCTGTATCGACAACCACATAATCGACGCCTCTCGCTTTCGCGGCTTGCAGCGCATCGAAGACAACCGCGCTCGGGTCAGCACCGGTCTTCTGCCGAACCATGTCAACGCCCGCGCGCTGTGCCCATATTTCCAATTGCTCGATAGCGCCAGCGCGAAAAGTATCAGCAGCGCAGAGTAACACCTTTCGGCCCTCCCCAAGAAATCTATGGGCCAGTTTGCCGATTGTAGTGGTCTTCCCTGAGCCATTCACGCCAACCAGCATGATTACCGCCGGGGGAGTGCTGACAATTCGAATCGGGACCTCAGAGGTGCGAAGGACCTCCAGCAGTTGCTCCCGGATCAGATTACGGATTTCGGCCGCATCAC
The DNA here is from genome assembly GCA_963758245.1 of uncultured Acidobacteriaceae bacterium. Taxonomy (GTDB): domain Bacteria; phylum Acidobacteriota; class Terriglobia; order Bryobacterales; family Bryobacteraceae; genus Bog-105. Next base: position 175,069 of record CAVWUV010000014.1, read on the forward strand.
CGGTCATCTTCCGATCGATGCGCTGCCGGATCTGCTCCAAAATGTCCTCCACCGTGCGAACGCCCAAGTCCGCGGTGATGAGAGTGTATTCGAGCTCCTCGAGGAGGTCGGCGTCGATCTCTTTCTGCCCGGAGAGGACATCCTCGAGCCGATCCACCAGGCCGGAGCGGGTTTTCTGGATCCCGGCCTTCAGCCGATCAAGCAGATTAGGTTCAGCGGGAACCGAGCCAAAAAGCGTCTGAATGGCCATTCCTTGTTTGATGGTAGCCTTTCAGGAAATTTGCCACTGCCGGTTGGACAATCGCTGCCCGTGCGCTGCATAGCCGGATGCGCTCGAGGGTGTTCGCCAGGTTGCGCGCTCCTCCGGGAAGCGCGGAGATGCGGCTTTGAAAGAACGTCTCCACCTGATCGCGGTGCTGTGCATCACAAAACCCCGAGGCGGTCAGTGGGAGAACCGCGCCAAATGGTATGCCCCTTGCGCCGGGAAGAGTCGAGTTCAGCTGATCGAAGTGTTGCTGGACAAAGTTCCAGACGAGGTCGCGCGTTTCGCGGGGAGCGCCGTAGAGAGTGTATTGGAGCTCCCGGGGGTCGATACCGGTACCAAAGAGAAGATCGAGAGCTGAGCGGAGAATCGCAGGGTCACGGAAGGAGGATAGCGCATCGATCATCCACTGCCGTTCGCGCTGCACTTTATCTTTTTTGATTTCATTCACCAGAAGATCGAAGAAAGCGCGATCGCCGTTCCACGCTACCGTGGAGAGCACAGGCGCTACCATATCGGGATCGATTCCCCGCCGGTCTTTCAGCCATTCGTGCGCGAGCGCCGTCGCTTGAGACTGCAGATCAGAATCTTGACCCTCCGTCGCAACCAGCGGAACAATTTCCATTCGAAGAAGGCGAGTCTCTTGGGATTCGCCAGTACGTGGGTTCCAGCCTAGCTCCCGGGCGCGCGCCTGATACAAAGAGCGAATGAGCTCGGCATACTCGTCGCGCTGTTCCGCTGGAACAAGATCCCTGATGCCGCCAATGCTCGCTGCAGCTTGGCGGACGACGCCGGGATCGGAGCTCCGGCTGAATGTACTCAAAAACGCGAGCTCCTGAGTTGGGTTGCCTGCCCCCGACGAAAACAGGAGCTGGACATTGCGCAAGGCCGCTGCCGTTTCATCCGGCCTTAGTTCCGGAAGCGCCTTGCTGACGAGCTCTTCTGTCGATTGCGGCTCGTACTCGACGGCGTAATAACCGGCCGCATTCGCGTCGGCGAAGAACGAGGTCGGACACTCTTTGGCTTCTATCTTAAAGTTCTCAGACGATTTTGAAAGCAGATTGCATTGGCGATGCACCTGCCCGGCATCTTTCCAGACACTACAGACGGGCACCCTCCACACCGCGTCTGCGTTTCCTGGCGAGCCTGCCGGAAGAAAACGCTTCTGCTCCATTTGGAGCATGGTTTGATTCTTGGAGACCGCGCCCATCGACTCGGAAAGGCACAAAAGCTTGGCTTTCACAAATGGAAAGCCGACTTGGTCCAGAAAGGAAGAGAATGCTGCGCCAATACCTGAGCCGGCAATTTGATCTATTGCTGCAAGAAGATCAGCGGAAGTCGCGTTCCCCCAGGCGTGCTGCCGAAGATACAGGCGAATCGCGCTTTGAAACTTTTCGGGACCTACATAGTTCTCGAACATCCCGATTACTGCTTCACCCTTTCCGTAGGTTATGCCGTCGAACGCATTGGCAATATCGCCGGGCGCTTCAATCGGCTGGCGAATCTTTCGCGCGGTTGTCAGGCTATCCGCTCGCATGATCCCGGTGGATCTTGCGGCATCGGTCCTCAACTGCCACTCCGGTTTCCACTCGTCAAGCAGCTTGGTAGAAAGCCAGCTCGCGAAGGCCTCGTTCAGCCAGATGTCGTCCCACCAGGCAGTCGTAACTAAGTCGCCGAACCATTGATGAGACATCTCGTGCTCCATAGTCGCGGCGCGCCCGCGTTGCCGTAGCTCGCTGTCCTCCTGCTTAGGTGACAGCAGAAAATCACCATAGGCGATGAGTCCGGCATTTTCCATCGCGCCCCACGAAGTCGTGAGCGGCACCACAATCTGATCCAGCTTCTGGTACGGGTACGGCGTGCCGAAGTAGCTCTCGAGCATTCCGATGAGCTTCGGCGTTATCGAAACGGCATACGCTGCTTCCGCTGCGCGGCCTCGCGGTACGACGACCCGGCTTGGTGTGTGGTTCTTACCGACCGGATCTGTCTCGACGATATCGAACGGTCCGGCAGCGAAGGCAATAAGGTACGAGGGCAGCGGCCTTGTTTGCTCGAAGCGGACCGCTTTCATTCCATTCGCCTCCTCCTGCTCTGAAGCGATCGGCGTGTTCGAAAATGCCTTGAGCGCCTTTGGGACGTGCAGCGTTAACTGCCAGGGCGTTTTGAAGGAGGGTTCATCAAAACACGGGAAAACGCGCCGCGCGGTCACCGGCTCGAATTTGGTGAAAATGTACCAATCATTCCCCTGCTTCTGCTGGAATGCCCCGTCGGTGAGCGTGCGGCTTATCTCTCCCGCGTAGCTGATCCGCAACAGAGCATTACCGGGCGGCAAATTTTTGGAAAATGTGACTGCAACAAAATCGTTTGCGGCCTGGTCGATGCTCGCTATCTGTTCCGTGCCGCCGGCGCGGATGCTGGCTTCGCGAAACGTAAGCGATTTGCCATGCAACCAGACGGTCGAAACGGGCTGGAGGATGTTCAACTCAATTTCAACAGTACCGGTGAACTGGTCTTCGCCAGGAATCATTCGCAGATCCGCGGAATAGCGTACCGGACGCACGGTCCCAGGCAATCTCAGTTTGGGCGGATCGGGTGCGGCGTAACTATGAATAAGTACAGAGCAAGAGAAAACGAGCAGCGAGATAGCCGAGCGAACGTTCACCCTGCCATCATAGGCCGTACTGCCGGTAAGGCGCTATCGCCGAACTGCTTAAGATATACAGCGGCGTCATTTCCAAGCATACTGGCGGTAATGAGCGCCGCATTTCACGACACTGTTGATCCACCGCTCCCCGATTGGCCTGCTACGTTCAACGAAAAAAGTGTGAGATCAGGCTCTTCGTGGCACCTCCTGCCCGCAGCATTGGCGATGGGGATTGCCATGAACGTGCTATTGCCATCCTGGGCGGGCGTCCTTTCCTCGACCGTGACCCTTGGAAATGTCACCGGGTTGAGCGCGCTCATCGCAGCCCTTGTCGCCGCAATTGTTTTGCATGAAAGCGGACACCTCGTTGCTGCGCTTTTGATGAAGTTCGAGATTCTAGGGGGCTCGCTCGGGCCAATTCGCGTGACTCGGATTCACGGGGAATGGATAATACAGTTCTCAGCGCGAAGATTTCTTTCGGGATCCATCTCGGCCATTCCCCGAACCGGCGAATGCTGGCGCAGGCGGATGCTGCTGGTTGTCGCGGGTGGTCCGGCCGCAACTTTCCTGACGGGCGCCGTCTCCGCCTTGATGCTTTCCCTGAATCCAACCGAGGGGTGGCTTAACAGCTTCTTTGGCGCACTGACACAATTCAGCTTTTTCCTTTTTGTTCTTGGCCTGATTCCGAACGGGTCTGAAGCGCAGGTGAGAAACGACGCGCGCCTGTTCGTTTCGCTCCGACACAATACTCCCGAGGCACAGGAAATTCTGCTGTATCACCTGGTCACGCAACTGTCACTCGCGGGATTGAGGCCGCGCGATTACCCGGAGCGCTTGATAAGAAGAATAGCCATTGCACGAGGCAGGCCGGACATTAGTTCGGTGTATGCGCACACAATCGTGCTATGGGCAATGGATCGCGCAGACTTGACAACTGCCGCGGCCTGGGATGCCAGGATGGTCGAGCTTAGCCATTCGTGCGAGCTGCGCTTGCGAAATCTCGCGCTTGCCAGATCCGCCTGCTTTCATTTGTTGTTCGATGAGGAGTTCGCCGCGGCCAGAAGCAAGTTCGCGAACGTAAATTGTGAAATGCTTTCGCCGCCTTGGTTTATGCATAAAGCGAAAGCCGCGCGATGGCTCGCTTTGGGCAATATCCCGGAAGCTCTGGCCGAGGTATCGCGCGCCCAGTATGCGTTTCCGAAAAGTTTGCCGTACTACGAGTTTGAGAGGATGCTGTTAAGCCGAATACATCGAAAAGCATTAGCTGTGCAATCCAAACCGGCGCCCGTGTCCTATATCAGCCACGCAGCCTGACTCTCCCTGCGACCGCGAGACAGCAGTCTGAAACGTATCCGGCTGGGCGGCGGTCCAAATTAGTGGAGGAATTCGGAACGCGAGGGCAAGTCGTTTTCAGCCTGTGTCCAGATGGTATGAAAGAGTGTCCCGATGACTCTGTCAGCCCAGACAAATACAAGGCGGCGTTTAGCTCTTCTGTTTTCAGTTCCGCTGGCGTTTAGTCTTGTTTTCTTCTTTGTCAACTTAGCGGCTGAACGAACAGACATCCACCTCCTGAAGGTTCAGAATCTCTCCTCGAGCATCATCCAGCTTCGTTCACTTGCTAAGGATGCTGAGTCGGGCGAGCGGGGTTTCCTGCTGACGGGCGATGACCGTTACTTGATGCCGCTGCAGCAAGCTAACGAATCGTTGCCAAACCAGATCTCCGCCTGTCTCGATTACGCGAAGGAATGGCCGGAGCTGCTCGGTCCGGTACTGAAACTGACTGGGCTGGTAAGGAAGAGATTTGACGAGGCGAACGAGGTACTTCGAATCCAGAGCGCGAAAGGATTCGGGGCTGCGCTCGATTACACAAGATCAGGCAAATCCGAACAAACGATGAACGACATCCGGCGTGTCTCCGACGACCTGCAATCCAAATTGAATTTGGAGGAGCGAGGTTATCTGGATAGCGAGGCAGCCCTCAATAAAAGAGGATTCATCTTTTTTCTCCTGAGCACTATGGTGATGATCATAGTCTTAGCGTGGCTCTATCATGTGCTGCTATCGCATTTGTATGAGCGTGATGAAGCACAGCGGCAGCTGCAGATACTGAACGCTGAACTGGAGGCGCGTATTGATGAACGCACGCATGACCTGACGGAAGCCAACCAGGAACTGGGCCAATTCGCTTACGTGGCGAGTCATGATCTGCAAGAGCCGCTGCGGACGATCACCAGCTTCACCCAGTTGCTGGCCAGCCGGTATAAAGGACGTCTTGACGAAGACGCGGACGAATTCATCGGCTATATCGTGGCATCTTCACGCAGGATGACTGATTTGATCAACGGTTTACTGGCCCTGGTGAGGCTGCGTAAGAGCGGCCAGCAAACTGCGCCGGTGCCCTTCGAAAAGCTGCTCGAGGAAGCTGAGATCAGCCTTCAAGCCGCCATTCGCGACAATCAGGCACGAATTGAACACAGCTCGCTTCCAGCTCTTGTCGTCGATAAAGTGCAGTTCTCGCAGGTGCTACAGAACTTGATCTCGAATGGTATTAAATACCGGCGTGAAGAGCAACCGCTCATTCGGATAGACGCGAAGCGAGACTCGAGCAACTGGATCTTTTCCATTGCGGATAACGGCCGCGGATTCAATCAGCAATTTGCAGAACGAATTTTCGGTCTTTTCCAGCGTCTGCACGGACGTGACGTCGAAGGGACTGGAATGGGCCTTTCCATTGCCAAGAAAATAGTTGAACGCCATGGAGGCCGAATTTGGGCTGAGTCCGTCGAAGGGACAGGATCGACTTTCTACTTCAGCCTGCCGGTGAGTCTCGAGGTATCGAGACAAGCGGCAGAGGATCAGATCTCACCGGCAGTCGCGCGGACGTAGTATTTACAATCCTGGTTAATGCGCGGCAGCGGCGCGTCCCGGCTGCGTTTTCTTCATTAAGAATACGAGCGGCACCAACGCCCCAAACACAATTCCGAGGAGCCAAAAACAATCTATGTAGGAAAGCGTATCGGCTTGACGCTGTAGCGTTCGCATTAGCAAGGCGTAGGGACCATTCGCGCTGTTCCCGTGCCCGAGTGCCTGAGATGCCAAATTCAAAGCTTGATTGAACTGCGGATTCAACGCGCTGGCGTGCTCCGTCAGCCGTACTTGATGGAATTGAGAGCGACGGTCGAGGATCGTGATTACCATCGCGATACCCAGACTGCCGCCAATGTTGCGCGCCAGGTTGATAAGGCCGGAGGCCGCGTTGTTCTTGTTAGGAGGAACAAAAGCATACGCCGCTGTATTGATGGGCACGAACAAAAACGCCAGGCCGGCTGCCTGGAAACAACGAGCAATAACGGCGTATTTAAAATCCATGTAGATATCGAAGTTGGTCATGTGGATGAGCGCCAGCGAAGTGATCACCAATCCAACACCAATCATCCAGCGTGATTCCACTTTGCTCAGCAGGAAACCCACCATCGGCAGCATACCCATGACCAGCAGTCCTCCGGGGGAGATGGCAAGTCCCGCCTGCGTTGCTGAATAACCCATCACCAATTGCAGGTACTGCGGAATGAGAACAGTACTCCCGAGCAGCACGACACCCACCATGAACATCAAAAAGGCGGAGATTCCGAAATTACGATTCTTCAGCAGGCTGAGATCTACCACCGGATCCTTCTGTTTCAGTTCCCAATACACGGCGAATATGAGGCCGAATGCTGAAATAAAAGCGCACGCGCGAATGAAATTGGACGCCCACCAATCATCGCGCTCGCCTTTATCGAGGACGATTTGAAGAAAGCCGAGACCGAGCGCGACGAAGATGATTCCCCAATAGTCGACTTTCAGCTTCGATTTCAGCTTTTGCAAGCGCTCGTCGACGAAGTATGGTGGATCCTCCAACATGAAGCTGGTCAAGATGAGAGAGAGGATGCCAACCGGAATATTGATGAAGAAGATCCAGCGCCAACTGGAGTTGTCTGTGATCCATCCGCCGAGCGTGGGGCCGATCGCAGGCGCCGTTACCACCGCTACGCCATAAATCGCGAACGCCATGCCGCGTTGCTGAGGAAGAAATGTGTCAGCCAGTATCGCCTGTTCGCTAGGCTGAAGACCGCCGCCGCCGATCCCCTGTAGCACCCGAAACAGCACCAGCAATCCAAGTGTCGGAGCTATGCCGCAAAGAAACGAGCTGACGGTAAATACGGCCACGCAGGTCATATAGAAGCGCTTGCGCCCCAGCAAAAGAGAAAGCCATCCACTCAGCGGCAAGATGATGGCGTTCGAGACCAGATAAGAGGTGAGGACCCAGGTTGCTTCGTCTTCACTGGCCGACATGCCGCCGGCAATATGCGGCAAAGCGACGTTCGCAATGCTCGTATCCAGCACTTCCATGAAGCTGGCCAGAGTCACGGTGAGAGCGATCAGCCACGGATTAAACCTGGGTCTCCATTGAGGGTGCGAAGGCTGACCGGCGCTCGCGGCGTTGATCGAATCCTTTGGCATTCGCCGTCAGTAAGCGTTGTTGGTGCCGCTGTTCAACAGCACCGTGGGCGTTACAGACATACCCGGCAGAAGCAGGTGATCACGGTTTTCACCTGGCTCGAGGACGATTTTGACCGGTACGCGTTGCACAACTTTCACATAATTGCCTGTGGCGTTTTCGGGCGGTAGCAGACTGAATCTAGCTCCCGAAGCTGCGGCGATGCTGTCGATATGACCGCGGTATTTGCGGCTGCTGCCATAGGTGTCCACTTCAATGTCAACCTTTTGCCCAACCCGCATCTTCCTGAGCTGAGTTTCCTTGAAGTTCGCCGTGACCCAGATGTTATCCAATGGCACCAACGCCATGATCTGCTGGCCGGGCGACACCTGCATTCCCGGCTCGGCGTTTTTGCGGCTGACTACTCCATCCGCGGAAGCCCGGAGAATCGTGTATTGAAGGTTCAGCTGTGCCTGCTCGAGATCGGCCTGGCGCTGCTGCGCTTGAGCTTGTGCCTGTTTAAATCGAGCCTCGCTAACTGCTTCCTGCCTCGCCCTGATCTGTTCGCTTTGCCGCTGCTGCACCATGGCAGTCGCGACCCTTGCCCTGGCTTGATTCAACTGCGCCAAAGCCTGATCCACGTTATGCTGCGCTTCCCCGATATCGGCCTTCGCCGTTTGCACTTCTGCCGCGTTTGCGTCCGCGGCGGCGATTGCGGAGTCGTAATCCTGCTTCGAAATCTCGTCCTTTTCGACCAGGTCTTTCATCCGCCCCAGGTCCTTTTGCGCTTTAGCGTAGTTCGCTTGTTTTTCAGCGAGCGAAGCGTCTGCGGAGTTCAACCGCGCGCGTGCCGCATCTACTCCCTGCTGGGCCGAAGCAACACCCGCGCGTGCTTCCTCGACTTGCGAAAGACTTGTACTCACCTGGCTGCGCGTGTTGATGGATGTAATGGGAACATTTTCCTGCGATTCCGATGTATTCGCCTGAGAGCTGGTCAACTGAGCCTGCGCCTGTTGAAACGCAACCTGATAATCCGCAGGATCGAGCCGGACCAATTCCTGCCCGGCCTTCACCGGTTGATTGTCGTTAACCAGGACCGAGATGATGGTGCCGGCAATGCGCGGGCTGACCGGTATGACGTGTCCGTCGACCTGAGCGTCATCGGTGGACTCGCGGACTGAATAGTAGGCGTAGACGGGAATCGCGACGATGGCGGCAACAACCAGCAGGGCCAAGATGACGAAACGAATGGTTCTTTTGCGCCTCGGATTCGCTGGCTTCTTTCGTGGAGCATCCTCGCCGGTGTTCTGAGGCCGGCCTTGTTGGGATCCTTGGCCTGGATTGGGTGCTTCTTGATTCTGCTGTTCTTGCTCGACAGGCATATCTCCTGCTTCACTCCTGGACCGTAGTTGGATTCGAGGTGATTTGGTAAAGTTCCTAATTTATTTGTACGCCTTGGCAGCCTGTAAAATCGAAACTGACCATGCGAACTCTAGTGCGTGCTATGTCCCTGTGGCTGGCCTTCGGGTGCCTGGGACGCGCCGCTGAAATTCAGGGCGTGATTGCCGACTGGAACTGCACGGCTGCCATGGTGCGTGACGGCCGGGAGAAAACTTTGAAACGGAAACGCGCCTGCTCTCTCATGAAGAACTTTAACAGGTCTGGATACGGGTTAATCACCGATGACAAGAAGTTCTACAGGCTCGACGACAATGGGAACAAGCAGGCCCGTCTGCTTTTGAAGAACTCGCCTGACAAGGATAATCTTCGGGTAATAGTAACTGGCGAAGTTGAAGGGGACGCCATGAAAGTTACAAACATGAGCCTGCTATAGCGTCTCGTATCGTTTAAGTAAGTCTTACTCCAGAAACCTTAAACCGAGGATTACATATGCAACTGCGCGCCATTTGCTTCGTCGACATGCCATTCGGGAAGAAGCCCGATCTGGCAAGTGGCCTCGAAGTCGATTTCGACGGCGTGTACGAGGCGGCGATCGAACCAGCTATTACTGAATGCGCACTGGAGCCAATTCGCGGTGACCGCGAACGCACCGGCGGAATTATTCACGCGCCCATGTTCGGGCGATTGCTGCTCTCGGACTTTGTTATTGCCGATCTAACGCTGGCGAACCCGAACGTCTTTTACGAGCTCGGAATCCGGCACACGGCGCGGCCGTTCACGACGGTGCTGATTTACGCTCCCATCCATGCTCTTCCCTTTGACGTCGGTATGGTCAGGGCGATTCCCTATGAGCTCGAAAACGGCAAGCTGACGAATCAAGCGGCCGAGAAGCTCAAATCCAGCATAACTGCGCGCTTGAATGAAGCGATTCGCGGCGCAGCCTCGAAGGACAGCCCCCTGTATCAGCTCATCCCAAAGTTCCCAAAGATCGATCTACCGCATGAGATCACGGATATCTTTCAGGATCAGGTGAGGCACTCCGAAGAGTTTCGCAGCCGTTTAGCGGATGCCCGAGCGAAGGCTTCAGACAAAGATCGGCTCGCGGCGCTAACGGAGATCCAGCAGAGTCTGGGCAATCTGAGGACGGCCCAGAGCGAGATTCTCGTCGATCTGATGCTCTCGTACCGCGATGTGAGCGCCTGGGATCAGATGGTGAACCTGGCGAACGAATTTCCGGATCACCTGAAAGCAAATGTAATGGTTCGCCAGCAGCTCGCCTTGGCTCTTAATAGGAGGAACCAAGCGGGTGATCGAGATCGCGCGCAGAGAGTCCTTGAGGACCTTTTGAAAGAAAAAGGCGCAGATCCGGAGACGCAGGGCATTTTGGGGCGTGTGCACAAGGATCGTTATCGCGAGTTGAAGAGCAAAGGAAGTTTCCTCGCGTCCGCCGCGCTCGATGATGCGATAGAGGCTTATACGAAAGGTTTTGAGAGCGATCCTCGCGACTACTATCCGGGAGTGAATGCGATAACGCTACTGCTTGAGAAAGGTGATCCGGATTCGCTGAAGGCGGCGGACCACCTTGTTCCGCTAGTAAGCTTTGCGGTGGCTCGGCGGGGCGGCAGCTCGTCAAGCGACTACTGGGATCTGGCAACTACGTTAGAGATGAGTGCGATTGGCAACGATTGGGCCGTAGCCGTACGAGTACTACCCAAACTGCTCTCAGCCGGAAAAGCATCCTGGATGATCAAGACGACTCGAGACAATCTCGTTTTGCTGAAGGCAGCGCGCGAACGCGCCGGCCAGAAGACTGAGCAATTGGATGAGATCATCGGGCGCTTCGAGGCACGGTACCAGGAACTCTGCGGCCAGGAGTCATAGAAACATTTTTCTCTTGACCGGATCACCTATGTAAGCGGGCTCCCAAGGGCCTGGCCAGTGGAGGAGGACTTCTGGCCACATCACCAGCGGCGGTAGACCATTCAATAGAGAGCGTACGAAAGCCGTTCAGACTGCGCAGGAAGTGGGCGCTCGCTCTGGTGGCTTTAGCGGCTGTCGCGGTGATCTACGTTACTGTGCTCGCGTTAAATTGGCCTTTCACCGAGCAGAGCGTGGTTGATGTTCTGCAGGAACGGTCAGTGCGCTCTGTTACAGTAGATCACTTCTATCGGACATACCTTCCGCCCGGATGCGTTGCCGAAGGCGTCAACTTCCTGCATCGGAAACATAAAAACAAGCCGCCTCTGATTACAATTCAGAGGCTCGTCATCGCGGGCAGTTATTCGGGCCTGCTCACGATTCAGAATCGGCTTTCGCTCGTGCGGATATTTGGGATGCACGTGACCGTGCCGCCGAAACAGGCGGATGGTGAACCCAGTCCGATTATGCCGCTGAACTACAGCAAATCGCCTTCGAAAATGATCATCGACAAAATTATCGCTGATGGAGCGGAGCTGGATTTCCTATCGAGTGATTCCGGCAAAAAGCCTTTCCGATTGATCATCGATAAGCTCGCGCTGCATGATGTGGGCAACAACCGGCCGATCCCGTATCGCACGATTATTTCCAATACCGTGCCTCCTGGAAAAATTCGATCAACCGGGAAATTTGGCCCGTGGAATCCGAATAGCCCTCGCAGCACCCCCGTGGAAGGTTCCTACACGTTGCAAGACGCGAACCTGGCATTCTTTAGCGCAATAAGTGGAACCCTGTCCTCGAGTGGAAATTTTCACGGAACACTCGGCGAAATGACCGCGCAAGGTACCACGGATGTTCCGAACTTCAAAGTAACCGATACCAGCCATACACGGCGATTGGCCGCCGAATTCCACGCGACCGTTGATGGCACAAACGGGAACACCTTGTTGCAAAGCGTCATCGCACATTTCGACAGAACTACCGCGGTGTTTAAAGGCTCCGTATCGGGTAAAGAAGGTGAGAAGGGAAAGACGGCGTCGCTTGATATGACTGCCGCAAACGGACGTATCGAGGACCTTCTGAATCTGTTCATCTCGTCGAAACGCGCTCCCATGACCGGCGGGGTCAGCGTGCGGGCGCACGTTGAGCTTCCACCTGGACCAGAACCATTTGTCAGCAGGCTGAAGCTCCAAGGCGATTTCGGGGTAGACGCGGGCAAGTTTACCGACGCTCCCACCGAAGCTGATCTGACGAGGTTAAGCGAAAGCGCAGAGAAGCGCAAGAAAGTCAATCCCGAAGACCCGGAAAGAGTTCTCTCTGATTTGAAAGGTCACGTTTCTGCGATTGATGGGACGGCAACATTCTCGAATTTGTCTTTCAGTGTTCCAGGCGCGAAAGCTGAGATGCATGGAACGTATCGCCTTACGGATTACAAGATAGACATGCATGGCACGATGCTTACCACCGGGAATCCGTCAGACGCAACAACGGGGTTCAAGTCGTTCCTGATGAAAGCGATAACGCCCTTCTTTAAGAAAAAAGCATCCCAGAAAGTCGTGCCCTTCAAGATCACGGGAAATTATGCCAATCCTGTGGTGGCGCTGGACTTAGGCGTTAAAAAGAAATAGATCGACATCTCCACATCGGGGAACTTTTCCCTATTCCCAACGTTTTGCATTCTTGCGTCGTCTAAAGCGCGAAGAAGAGCAATGTGGTGTGGGAGATAGGATTGCCGCTCCAGTTCGCGGCTAGCCTGCCGGACAATCCTACGGACGCGGAGCTTGCAGAAGGATGCAAGCGCGGGAACCTGCGCGCCTATGAGCGGCTTTACGAATTGCATTCTGCGCGAATGAAGAGTCTGGCCTTTCATTTGATTGGCAGCCGCGCGGATGCGGAAGATAGCGTGCAGGAGACTTTCTTGAAAGTGTACAGAGCGGTACGCCGGTTCGAAGGACAATCGTCACTTTCAACCTGGATTTACCGGATTCTGATCAACTGCTGCTATGACGTGATGCGAAAGCGCCAGCGGCTTGCAGAAAATCCGGCCCCCCGCGAGCTTTCAACGGATAGCAAATTGCCGTTGAAGATTGCGCTCGAGCGAGCGTTAGCGTCATTGAATGACCGCCAGCGCCTCGTGTTCGTGATGTTTGAAGTCGAGGGTTTGAAGCACTCCGAGATCGCAGGAATTCTGGAGGTTCCGGAAGGCACGTCACGCAGTTGGCTGTTTGAAGCGAAGCGAGAGCTGAAGCGGATGTTGATGGGGTCAAGCGCATGAAGTTCGAATGTGGCGATCTGGAACGGGCGCTCGCTGTTTCGGATCTGATGCCCGAAGCGCGGGAGCATCTGAAAGGTTGCGCTGCTTGCCGGCGTGAGTACCGGCTCTGGACCGATATTTCGGCTACCGCAAAGGAGCTGCATCAGGATTGGGAAACTCCGGAGCTATGGCAAGAGATTCGCAAAAAGCTCCAAGCCGAACCGAAGCTGAAAGAGAAGCCGGTTTGGTGGAAAGAATGGAAGGCATGGACGTTGGCGGCCATGATCGTAGTTGCAGCGGGGCTGCTGATCGTGTGGAACTGGCGCCAGGCCGCTACTGGCTCCAAGGGGGCCGAATCCGCTCGTGCATTGCCCATTTCAGGAGATCGAGATTTTCTGACGGATCAAGCGCTCCGGGAAGTGGAAAAAACCGAGGCGGCTTACCGGCAATCGATCGACAAGCTTTCACGGCTTGCTGAACCCGAGCTGCAACACCCCGCCACGGCAGTCGCGGTGAATTACAGAGAGAAACTGCTGACGCTTGATTCCGCGATTTCGGAAACGCGAGCCAATCTCGATCAGAACCGGTTCAACGTCCGCCTGCAAACAGAGCTGGCTGATTTATATCGGGAGAAACAGCAGACTCTCAAGGAGTTACTTACTCGTGATCAAAAGAATTAGTATTTTGACCCTGGCGCTCACATTCGGCGCTTTGGGTCGCGAAGAATATACGCGCAGCTTCGATAAGACGGTGGCCGTGAGACCGGGTGCGAAAGTGTACTTGGAACATCGGCTGGGGGACATCGAGATTCGGACGCATGCGCAGCCCGAGGTGGTGATTCATGCGGACATCAAGGTCTCGGCCTCCGATACGAATCAGGCCAAGGCATTCGCGGATCGCATTGAGATCCTGGTCGAGCCTTCGTCATCCGAGCTAACCGTACGGACTCGATATCCCGAGACAGGCAGCTCGTTTTTTGGCATTCACAACATCTCCTATTACGTTCATTACCAGATAACGATCCCCGAGTCTGCGCCACTGGAAGTGAAGAATTCGTTCGGAGCAGTTTCTGTTTCCGGCGTGAAGGCAAACAGCGATATCACAACGTCGCACGGCACTCTAGAATTTCGCGATGGACGCGGCACACAGCGGCTTGAAGATTCATTCGCTGGTATCAGAGTGGCAAACAATGCTGGAGACGTAACCGTGGAAGGGAGCAACGGCGGGGTGGATGCGGCTGATGTGACTGGCGCGCTCAGTGTACGGGATCGTTTTGCAGGCGTAACGGTAAGTCGCGTGTCGAAGGGAGTAATCGTCACGAATAGCAACGGGACGGTGGAAGTCACGGATTCCGGCGGGACTGGAAATATCAAGAACTCGTTCGGCAATGTGACCGTTCGCAACTTCAAGGGAGACCTGACGGTGAATAACACCAACGGCCGGGTAGAAGCTACTAATGTCGAGGGGCTCGCCGAGCTAAATACGACTTTTGGCGAGGTGCGCTTTGCCGATGTCAGACGGCAATTATCTATCCGCGCGAATAACTCGAAGATCGAGGGCGAGAGAGTGGGCGGCCCGCTAACAATCCAGAACTCGTTTGGACCTGTGACGGTGAGCGATGTTGGCGGGGGCGTGAGGATTCAGTCAGGAAATGGGGGAGTGTCGATTTCAAAAGTGCGTGGCGAGGCGAATGTGAAGACCAGCTTCGCCATGGTTCAGGCCAACGATATCGGCGGATCGCTACTCGTGGAAAATACGAACGGCGGCGTCAAGGCTTCCAATACGCGCGGGGGAGCTCAGGTGACGACCAGCTTTGGCGCGGTCTTTCTGGAAGGAGTCTCCGGTCCGCTTCAGATTGAGGATCAGAACGGCGCAGTCGACGCCACGAGCACGGCTCAAGGCAGTTGCCAGCCCATCGTGATTCGCACTTCGTTCTCGACTCTGCGAATTCGGCTGCAAGGCGAGCCGAGCTATCGGGTCGCGGCGCGAACCTCTTTCGGCAAGATCCGCACGGATTTTCCGCTGAACGTTTCAGGATCCATCTCGAACGACGATGTAAATGGGGTAATCGGCGGTGGCCGTTGTGAAATGAGGCTGACCGATAATAACGGCACGATTGAGATTGTGAAGTAAACCTTCGCGAGATGACAAATCAGACTCGGGCCGACGCGCGACTCTCGAGACCTACCTTCTTCAATAAGAGCGTGAAGCGCTCATCCTGGCGTAAAGGGTTGAAGGAGTGGAGCACACGCATAAAGGCGAGAAGGGGATCTCTCGCCTCGTAAGCTCGGCTAAGCCATTCGAACGCGTTATCGTGTTCTTCCAGGCCTATGTAGATGATGCTGACGTAGCCGGGCGAAACGTACATCGTCTCAGACAATTTCAGAAGTTGAGCCAGCAACTCGCGTGATTCTGTGATTGAACCCGCCACCGCGAGCGCATACGCGAGGAACGCAAGCGACAGTGGATGCCCCCCGGATAGATCCCGCGCCTTCTGGAAGGCTGCCACGGCTGCCTGGAGTTCGCCGCGTTCGATATGTGTCAGGCCGAGAATTCCATATGCTTCAAAGTAATTTGAATCGAGTTTCAGCGCCTCGTGCACAGCGTCCAGCGCAGCGCTGTAATTTCCCTCGTAATAATGGAGTCCTGCGAGGGCCGTTTTAAGGTAGAGCGCTACCGGATCGAACCGCAACGCAGTTTGTAACTGGTCATGTGCTTCCTTGAAGCGTTGCAATTTGACCAGGAGCAACATATAGGAATATCGGATATTCGCATCGCCAGGGGCCAGTTCGATGCCTTGCCGGAATTCACGCTCGGCCGCGTTCCAATCCCAGTCAAGGTTTACCAGCACGCCTCCCATGATTCTGCGCGCCTCGCCAAATGTGCTATCAAGCTCGATGGCTTTGACCACGGACTTTAGTGCCATCGATAAAGCATCCTTTGGAGGAACGAGGTTGTAGAAGCCCAATTGGTAGTAATAGGCGGCTAAGCCGGCATGGGCGGGAGCATACTCCGGGTCCTCCGCGAGCGCTCGCTGAAAATAGTTAAGCGCCAACTCCATGCTTGTTGGAGTCATCTGGCGGAGATGATACGTTCCTTGCAGATAATACGTATAGGCTTGAATGCGATCCGTTAACCGGTTCTCAAATAGGGGGCGCGTTTCTCTTCCGAACAGCTTCACATTCAGCACTTGAGCGACATGGCGCGCGATTTCCTCCTGTATCGCGAAGACATCCTCCAATTGCCGGTCGTAAATCTGAGACCACAATTCGTAGCCTTCGCTTGCACGTACTAATTGCACCGAGATGCGGACGCGATTTCCCGCTTTTCTGACGCTGCCTTCCAGCACGCAATCTACGTTCAGCAATTTTCCGATCTGTCTAATATCCTGGACGATCTTCTTCGTCGCGAACGCAGACGTTCTGCAAACCACGCGAATTCCTTCAACCTGCGCGAGCGCATTGATCAGTTCATCTGTCAGCCCATCGCCGAAATATTCACTTTCGGGATCGGAGCTGAGGTTTGCGAATGGCAGAACCGCGATGGATAGAGGTGTGCTCTGGAAGAGACCTGCCGAGTGCGTCACCCGGCTGCTTGACTGCTGCTTTGCGGTAGAATCACGCTGTCCGATCGCGGCCGCCAACTCCTTGCGCATGGCCGTTGCGTTCTGGTAGCGTTCTTCAGGACTTTTAGCAAGCGCTTTTCGGACAATACTCTCAATCTCCCGGGGAATCGCCTCGAGAGGGCTCGTCAAATCACGGATCGGCTGATTTAAAATCAACCGGAAGAGCACCTCTTTCGTGTCCGCCTGAAAAGGCGTTTCTCCTGTCAGCATTTCGTAAATCACGATTCCGGTCGACCATAAATCGGTTCGATGATCCGCGTCAACTCCTCGAATCTGCTCGGGCGACATATAGGCCGGCGTCCCCAGTGCCGTATCGATCCCTGTAATTCGCTGGTTCCACGCGACGCGCGCGATACCAAAGTCTAGAATTTTGACTTGCCCATCGCGGGCGATCATAAGGTTAGAACTCTTGATATCGCGATGGACTATGTTTTTCCGGTGTGCCGCTTCCAGACCCGCCGTTACTTGACAGGCGATTTGTACAGCTTCAACGACTGGTAGAGGGCCGTGACTCAGTCTCTCATCAAGGCTTTCGCCTTCGATAAAAGGCATCGAGAGAAATGTCAACCCATCTGAGTCATCAATGTCGTATATTCCGCAGATTGCCGGATGTTCCAGAGCGGCTGCCGCCTGCGCTTCAATTTGGAATCGAACCCGAGCTTGGGATGACGTGTCGCCCCAGTGCGTGAGGAATTTCAGGGCGACCGTCCGCTTCAATCGGAGGTCTTCCGCCTTCCACACTTCTCCCATGCCGCCCCGGCCCACATACTCCAGAAGCCGGTATCGGGTGATAACGCGCCCATGCGACAAATCACTGCGGGCGATTGTTTCGTCGAGACTCAATACTTCACTCCAGCGAAACTGCCAGACGCTCCAGAATCGGCAGTTGGACTTGTACCTGTTCCCATGCGTCCGAGAGTTGCCGCCTGCGGCATTCAAGATAGCGCAATAGATCTCCACTGCCAAGCTGTCGCGCAAGGTGGAATATTCGCTGAAATTCCCGCAATGCCTCACGGCAACCCCACTCCACTCCCTCTCTCAACGCCCAAACAGTGACGGACTCGTCAGGATGCTTCCGCCGCTTTGCTTCAGACAGAAAATACGTCGGAGTCCCGGAGGTGAGATCGATCATCCAGTCGAAGACGTCATCAACCATCTGGCTCCACGTAACCAGCGCATCCGAAAAGCCGCACCAGGAATCCAGCAGGTCTGGTCTTTCGTAATGGAGACAAACCGCTGTAAGAGGAATCTTGCATCCGCCGCTTTTTCCGCGCGCAAACCGGACAAAGTCTTTACAAGTGGGCTCAGGAGTGGTTGCGCCTAAGAACGTTGCCTCGGCCATGGAAGCCCATGTGGAATGGAAGAAGTCCCAAAATGTGCTGTGGGGAGGAAAGTACGGAGCGAACGCCGATTGGAATTGGCTGTGAAAGAATCCCAGCAGGGGCAGCAAGCGTGGTTCGCCGTTGCGATGCGCATCCATGATGTTGTCGACGAAACGAACATAGTAGTAAGCGCTAATGCTGGAATACGCTATATCGAATTCAAATCCCGCATCCGCCCGAGAACCAATGTGCTGGCTGAGCTGGCGCGGCACTATTAACAATTGCGCGCGCGATCCCAGGAAATAGTCTTCAGCGCGGGTTGTCTTACTTAAGCCCGTGATCCATCGCATCGCCTCCTTACTTAAGCAAGGAGCATACCGGGACAGCCGCTCATACAAACGCGCTATGACGTTCCGGGCGAGATCCGGCAGATCCGGGTCGAAGAGATCCTCGTACATCTCAACGGCTCAAATCTCATCCATGAATTCCCCCCCAAACGGCCGGACTGCAGATCTGATAACTGCCTCTAGATCGCGGACCGCCTGCAGTCTTTCCGGCGTTGGCTCGATTTTCAAGTCCCGGAACGCACGTTCCGGGTCGTTTATCAGGAGTTCTCCGTATCGCGGCTCGTTCAGAGCCTTTTTGAGCAACTCCAGTAAATCGTTCTTCATCTCTCCCTCCAGCAGATAATTCGCGGCACTTGCCCGAGCGAATAAGGGTTCGATGGTATCACAGTGTTAAAGCTTACACCGTTGGCGGTCTTCGCGCGGCGTACCGGCGAGTAGCCTTGATCTCACCGAAGAGCAGAGGCAGGCAGCGGTAGATTCGAAAGTGAATCGCGCCAAACCTCGACAGCTTCAATCCCCATGCGGTTTGGAACATTGCCTCGAATGCGTGACGCGCACTCATTTCCGGAGTAATATTTCGAGCTTGGATATCAGTGAATCCGACTTCCCCCAATGCCCCAGCAGCCTCGGCAAGAGACGGGGATCGAAATGCAAAAACGTCGTTAAATTTCGTCAGATCCGCTTGTTCTTCATCCGATAATTCCCCCTCTCGCCGGAAGACGTCTTTGATGTATAGCCGTCCACCGGGGCGTAGCAGACGCCAAACCTCTTCAAACAAGACGCGCAGGTCATACGAGTACCCGGCGGACTCGAAGAAATAAACCACGTCAAAAAGATTGTTTCGAAACGGAAGCGCGTGATAATCGCCGAGCGTTGCCTCGATCACTTGATTTAGTCCGGCGTCCGAAATCAGGCGTTTGGCAGTTTGCGCCTGTTCAGGCGAGATTGTTATCCCTATAATGCGAAGCCGCTCTATGCTTCGAGCTATGTCGATTGCCGGTCCGCACACTCCGCAGCCCGCATCGAGCACCAAGTCACCCGCTCGGATGCCAGCCGCAGCCGCCAAATGCTGATTTGAGGACGCTGCGGAAAGCTCTCTGTCCTCGAAGCGCAGCCGTCCCGCCTGGAAGGTCGTTCCGACACTCTCGAGGTAAGCCGCGTGAGTATTTTCCCAATATTCGCGAACTGCGGCGACGTGAGGATGAACTGACAAAGCGCGCGCGAGGCGTCAATCATTAGGATCATAGCCCTTTGAGAACTCCTGCACTCACCTGCGGGATGCTGATGTTCATAAACGGACACTCCTTCGCTTCGCGAACAATTCCAAGTCGTTGAAACGGCGACGACGCAGCACGCAATTATCGATGGCAACGGGGGTGCATTACACATGCAAAGACGTACCCAGATATGACCTTAGAAGCTGCGACGAAATCTAGAATAGACACTTACAAAGTGCTTGTAGTCGATGATCAGCCGGATGTCAGGGAAGCCCTGCGGTTGCTCCTGAAGAGTGCCGGATATTCAATTGAAACGGCAGAATCGCCAAATGACGCCTTGGCCGCAACGGCTTACGCTGATTACGACTTAATCATCGTGGACATGAATTACACCTGGGACACAACTTCAGGTCAGGAGGGATTACAACTTCTTGACCGTTTACGTGCGCAACGCCGCGACGTTCCCGTGGTTGCGATGACCGGCTGGAGCACGATTGAATTGGCCGTAGAAGCCATGCATCACGGCGCTTGTGATTTTATTCCCAAGCCTTGGGACAATCGCCATTTTCTCGAGGTGGTGCGGAAGCATCTCCTTGCCGAGCCCCAGGAACGGAGACCGATTGATGCGGAGCTTGCGATCGCGCGCAAGGTGCAAAGGAAGCTGCTGCCCCTGCCTCATTTCAGCGCTTATGGTGTGGAATGCGAGTGTGCTTCGCTGCCGGCGGGAGAGATCAGCGGAGATCTTTATGACTTTTTTGCGATCGACTCCGGGAGAATGGCTTTCATTTTGGGAGATGTTTGCGGGAAGGGGATAGGCGCGGCTCTGCTGGTGGCGAACTTGCAAGCAACTATTCGCAGCCACCAAGACCTCGCGCGTTCTCCCTCAAAGCTGATGGATCGAGTGAACGGTCTCTTCTTTCAATCGACTCGCCCTGAGCACTTTGCGACGCTGTTCTTTGGCGTCTATGAGGCCAATGCGCGGACCATCCGATATGTGAATTGCGGCCATCCCTCACCGGTTCTCCTCCGCGCCAATGGCGAATCCGAGCTTCTGGATGCGACCGCCACTGTTTTAGGCGCCTTCAATGAGCGCGTGTTCGATGAAAAAATCGTTTCGCTCGTGCCTGGTGATCGGGTGGTGTTGTTCTCTGATGGGTTTTCCGAAGCGAAGATGGAAGATGGAGACGACGGCTGGGCTCTCGAAACAATTC
The DNA here is from genome assembly GCA_963758245.1 of uncultured Acidobacteriaceae bacterium. GTDB lineage: Bacteria > Acidobacteriota > Terriglobia > Bryobacterales > Bryobacteraceae > Bog-105. The sequence goes on from CAVWUV010000014.1 coordinate 195,749, forward strand.
GCGCGTTCGGCCGTAAGCGCGCGAACGGCCTAGCCGGTGCACTTGCCTCCGCAGCCGCATCCGCCGGTGAACAAGCGGATGACATCACGGTAATGGACATACGAGTGCTGTGATATTGTGCCCATTGCTATGGGCAGATATGATACTTGGTCCCGCCGATCCTTCTTAGCGCTCCTAGCTGCGGCTCCGGTTGCGGCGGCCGCCGCCACAGGCAAGCACGTCCCTATAGGTCTCGAACTGTATTCTGTTCGCGACGAATTACAAAAAGATCCGATGAAAACGCTCGATGACGTCGCGAAGATGGGCTACGACTGTGTCGAGTTTTTCGCCCCCTACTATGAGTGGACACCCGAGTATGCCAAGCAGGTGCGGAAGAAATTGGACGATGTCGGAATGCGGTGTTATTCGACCCACAACGGCCTGGAGTCCTTCGCGCCTGAGGGAATAGGCAAAGCTATCGACTTAAATAAAGTCCTCGGGACACGGTTTATCGTGCTTGCCCATCCAGGAACGGTCAGCGGCGGCCTTGATGGCTGGAAAAATATTGCGGAAACCCTGAACAAAGCGAACGAGAAGATGGCGCATCACGGTCTTCACGCCGGATATCACAACCACGATTTGGAATGGAAGCCCATCGAGGGACAAAAACCAATGGAGGTCCTCGCCGCGAATACGGACAAGAGCATCATGCTGCAACTCGACGTTGGCACTTGCCTCGAAGCGGGAAGCGATCCGGTGGCCTGGATCAATGCGAATCCGGGGCGGATCCGTTCGCTGCATTTGAAGGACTGGTCGCCCGACAAGGGGTATCGAGTGCTGTTTGGGGAAGGAGTTGCACCCTGGAAGAACATATTCGCCGCGGCTGAGGCGAAGGGTGGAGTCGAATTTTATCTGATCGAGCAGGAGGGCAGCGCCTATCCCGAGATGGAGACCGCGGACCGCTGTCTCGTCGCGTACCGAAATCTACACGGCTGAAAGCTCGTTTTCGAAATTTCTATTTTCCAGACCAGCAAGCAGCGCGCTTCTCGAGAAAAGCTGAGATACCCTCTTGCGCATCGCCAGCCAGAGCGTTCGTGGTCATGACTTCCTTGGCATAACCATAGGCCTTGGGCAGATCGAGATCGATCTGCGTATAGTAAGCCTGCTTGCCGATACCGACAGTCAGCGGACTAGCTTGTGCGATGCGTGCGGCCAATTTGCGCGTGGCGGCAGCCAGATCTCCTGCAGGAACAACAGTGTTGATGAGACCCCATTGGGACGCAGTTGCGGCATCAATCGATTCGCCGGTAAGCAGCATGTGAAGCGCGCGTTTGCGTCCGATGGCGCGGCTCAGAGCGACCATGGGCGTCGTGCAGAACAGGCCTATCCGAACACCCGGCGTAGCGAACGCAGCATCTTCCGAGGCAATCGCCAGATCGCATGTCGCCACCAATTGACAGCCCGCAGCAGTTGCCATCCCCTGCACCTCTGCGATCACAGGCTGCGGAATCGATTGGATTTTCATCATCAGCTCCGCGCAGACATCGAAGATCCGGCGATACTCGCCCACCGAGCGGCCCGTCATCTCACTTAAATCATGACCGGAGCAGTAGACTTTTCCCGCAGCCGCAAGGATCACGGCTTGAAGGGAACGGTTCTGTTCAATCTCTCGCAAACAGCCGATCAATTCGAGCATCAGATCAAGCGATAGCGCATTTCGGCGATTGGGCCGGTTTAGCGTGATGACCGCTATGTTGCCTTCAAAAGACAACAACAGGTCTTGATGGTCATGCGAGCGATTATTCATACTGCGGCCTCGATATCAGTCTTGCTGAAATCCTGCCCGTTGAACAGTAAAGGCAGATCTGTCGCTTTGGCCAGAGCATATGAAAAGCAGTCGCCGTAATTCAGTCCCATGCCACGGTGACCCTTCCCATATGCAGCGTACGCTTCCACCGCGAGTTGAGCATGCTGTCGAGTCACGTCTTCAACCTGAAAACCGGCCTCCCGAACCAGGTCGGCCATCATTCTTGTTGCCTTGGGCCCGCGCCGGTTCAACATTACGATCCCCAATTCAACCAGCGTCGCCGCAGAAATCAATGGCAGGTCGGTCCCCGCGATAGCCTCAGCGTACATAGCCGCTCCATCTTCTTCCTCCAGAATCGTTACCAGAGCTGATGTATCTACCACGATCATCTCGGTAATCCGTCTTCGTCATACAGCATGGCTTCAGGGCTACGCTTGTCCAGGACGGGTAACTTGCCGCAGGCACGGCCAATCTCAAGGAGTCTTTCCACCACAGCCGTGCTGTTTCGTCTCCTCCGTATGCGTTCCAGGCGTTCGGTAACCGCTCGCTCCACAGCTTGCGTCATCGTCTCGCCCGCCAACCGGGCGAGTTCTTTGACGCGGCGATGAGTCTCTTCATTCTTAATATTCAGGCTCATGGTAGAAGACAGCTATATTTCTACCTATACCACCTTCCCATAGAAGCGGACATTGCACCCTTGTGACATTTGCAAGGCTCTCGCGACAATAGCAACGTGGCCTCTTCGATGAACGACGCTATCAGAGTTCTCATCACGGGTGGAACTTTCGATAAAGAATACGACGAGATCGGCGGACGTCTTTTCTTCAAAGATTCTCACGTGCCCGAAATGTTGAGGCTTGGCCGGTGCAAGCTCAATCTCGAGATTCGCACCTTAATGATGATTGACAGCCTGGAGATGACGGATGCCGATCGGGAGATTATTGTGGACCAATGCCTTGCGTGTCCGGAAGCGCGCATTGTGATCACGCACGGCACAGACACGATGGAGATCACGGCGAAGCTCTTAGCCGAGCGAGTAACGGGGAAAACGGTTGTCCTGACCGGGGCTATGGTGCCTTATAAATTCGGCAGCTCTGACGGGCTTTTCAATTTGGGGACCGCGCTGGCGCTTGTGCAGATCCTTCCACGTGGAGTCTACGTTGCCATGAACGGGCGATATTTTCCCGCGGAACACGTGCGGAAAAACCGGCAAACAGGAATCTTTGAAGAAGAAGAGGCAAAATCCGGATAAGCGCTTTCGATTTCGACCTTACTTCAACTTTCCGCCGTCGCTTCAGCGCATTATCGAGAGAAAGGCAGAAACGAGGGCGGGATCGAACTGTCGGCCGCTTTCTTGTTCAATCGCTTCGATTGCTTTCTTTACGTTCCACGCCCTTTTGTAGGGACGAGTGTGCGTAAGTGCATCGAACACGTCGGCGATCGCGGTAATTCTGGCCGGAAGCGGAATGATTTCCCCTGCCAGTCCTCGTGGATACCCCTTCCCGTCCCATCGCTCATGGTGTGACAGAGCAATTTCACTTGCTACCTGTAAAACCGCAAAACGACTCCCCCCCAAAATCCGGGCGCCTAAAAACGTATGTGATTTCACTTGGTTGAACTCTGCCTCAGTCAGTTTCGACGGTTTTCCGAGGATGTAATCCGGAACACCTATTTTCCCTACGTCATGCAGAGGCGCCGCTATTCGCAACAGCGCTATCTCACGCGGCGCTCGCCCGGCTGCCTCAGCCAGCAATGCTGAAAGCATTCCGACCCTTCGCGTATGTCGCCCGATTTCGTCATCACGATAGCCGGCGGGAATTGCGTACCTTTGGAGGATCTGAAGCCAACGTTCGGCGAATTCGCGCGTTCGTTCTTCTGGCCTATCGCAAGGATCGCGGCGGTGCTGGATGTAGGTCAACACTCTTACCTATTCCTATGCAGGGAGCACCTGCTGCTGTGTGTATGCCTTCCGCTCAGGTCGAGCCGGCTGTTTGGAACACCCTCCCGTGGCATACGCTGCAGAGAGGAAATGGTTCGATTCAATTCAGCTTTGCGCTCGTACAAAATCGCGAGTGCATGTTCGACAAAGCAGTAGAAAGCGGAATCAGAACCATCTCCCGCCGGAGGCGTCGCCTTCATACTGATGGTTCTCCGCTCAGAGCGGCTGTCCTGGTCTCCACATCTGGAAGCGCGATTCCAATTGCACGCTGTCCGCGGATGTTAATGAACAGACGCAGATTGTCCGCGCGCTCGCATTGAAGGTCGAATTCGCCCGAACTGCTGGCTCGTGTTTTTGCGATCAGGTCTTCGCTGTTCAGGAGGAGGATGTCGACGCCGCGCATCGGTTCATTGGGATGCTCGGAATCCAGGATTTGACCGATCAGCAGGATACGATTTCGCTTTGCGTCAGTCTCCAACCTGACATCGATGACGAACGGCTCGGCCTCATGAACCAGCTGTCGGCCGAGTGATGTCGAACCGCGAACGGGCGCAGGCGCAGGTTGCCTTAGGCTATCGAAAACCAGTTCTGCCCATCGAGCCGCTTCAACCAGCCATTTCCACGGCCTGTCTGCAACGTATGCTGCCCTGACGTATTTCAATGCCTGATCCGGGGGCCGATATTGCGTTTCCGGTGATAAACATTCATGCACGCTTCGCCACACATTCCACGATTTGAGGCACTCTTCGCATCCCTGATCGAGATGAGACTGCAGGGCTGCGCTTTCCGGGCCGGATAGCAAGCCGCGCGTAAAATCAATCCAATCTGCAGGTGAGAAATGGTCCATATCCGTTCATTAAGCTCGCATTCTGCGAGGCTATGAATAAGGGCGCACAACCGCTGCAAAGATACAAAGATTTTTAAGAATCTCCGGGCGGACGTTAGTTGAAGGCCCGACCTATCAATTTGAACGGTGCCCAATAATACGGATGAGCGTACCGTTCGCGCAACTGGAGCATAGCTGTTCTCAATGCATCCGCCTTCCTGGATCCATTGGCCAGTTCCCGGTAAAACTTCTGCATGAAATCAGATGTGCTCCGGTCATCGACATCCCACAGCGACAGCAGTAACGATCTCGCTCCCGCATACAGCAGGCCGCGAGTCAGTCCGATAAGCTCATCGCCTTCATCAACAAAATCCAGTCCCGTTACGCACCCGCTGAGAGTAAGCAGATCTGCGGGTAGGTTTGTCCGGTATAGATCGTAAAGGCTCAGATAAGAATCTGCTAGCCGAATTGAAGAAAACATCGGACTGTCGCGCCTGAAGGATCCGTGGCTGGCGATGTGAATCACTTGGCTATTCGCGCCGTACTCCCGTAAGGCCTCTTCGGTCGCTTCTGTCCCCCAAAGCACTCTCGGCTGCGGAACCACTTTCGCAACCGCCTCGATTTCCTGCCGTATAAAAGGCATTCCCGGATCATCGACGCCAATAATCAGCGATGGTCGTGTGCCAAGGCTCCGCTCACGGCAACAGTAGGCAAGAATGCTAGCGCTCGGCTCGTAGCAGATACTAAACTTGTCCACCAAATAGCGCTGCCCGTCGAACAAAGCATGAAAAGGCACCGAGTGGAGCGGTCCATAGGGAACAATGGCCAAATCTCGATGCGCCAGGAGATCCTCAATAGGCGCAACCAGGTCGTCGTATAAAGCCTTAAGGTGTCCCTGCGTGGCTCTTAAGAGCGCCGTTTCGAATCGTGCGACATAGGCTTGGTCCAGACTGAACTTCGAGAGCTGAAACTGAAGCATTCGAAGGCGGTGCGTAACTTCAGCGGTGCGTGCAACTGGCAGTATCTGGAGGCTTTTGGCAGATATAACCGCTGCATGTATCTGTCCATCAATCGCGAAGTACTCGACCAGCGCTGCTTCCGCTCCTAGGGTGTGACGTATCTCGCCCAGAGTAGCTGTTCGCGAGCTTTGGAGCGCGGCGCCGACGGTTGCCGAAGCCGGCGCCTCCAACAGGAAGCGAAGCAGTTGATGCTCGCACGCCGTTGCCTGCCGCTTCAACGTTTGCAGACGGTTTTCCGATGCGCCCTCTGCCGAATACTGTTCGCGCTCCATGCAGTGGTAGTACCAGTTCAGTTCTTTTCTGAGGGATCGAACTTGCCGGTCTGATTCGTGGTCTCCCGTATCCGGGCGGCTCGGTTGAGCTCCCGACAGAATGAGATCCTGCAGCGTACGCGACTTCGCAGCTTCGATGTACCACAGCGCCTCTTCCGCAGATGCCTCGCTGGAATCGCGATGCAAACAGAGTTGCACGAGACGGGCATAGACCTCGAGCCGGTTCCGCATGAATCCGATTTTCAGCTCGTCTCGCTGTAAGCTGCTCCGAAGCGTCTCGAGTCCGGATCGCGCCTCCTGATAGCGCGCGTACGCCAGTTCCCCCTCTCCCGTCGATTCGAGTATCTGGCCGCGCAAAAAGTGAGCTTGATAGAGCAAAATGGGAGCATCAAGCTTTCCGAGGATGTTCAAAGCCGCCTCGCATTCCCGAGTTGAACCTTCGGAATCCCCGGCTCGGAGCAGTATGCGCGACAAAAGCAACCGGCAAAGGACATGTTTGCTTGGTAAAGATGCTGATCGAAAGAAATTCAACGCATCCCGGCACAGTTCCTCTGCCTTCGTGAATTCAGCCTGGTCGAAGAGCACCAGAGCGCGATACAAATCGATGAGCGAAGGAAGCACCCGGTTGTCTTCTCGCTGTGCCATCTCTTTTGCGCCTGCAAATAGTTCGAGAGCGCGCTTCGCATTGCCCTGCAAGCTGACTGCAATCGCAAGGTTCACCTGCGATCGGCAGGCCTCGTAGTTCATACCCAGATGCCGGAAATGATCCAGGCTGATCTGCGCCATTTCCGCCGCTTCTTCAACCAGGTTCAGCTCCAGGTAGATCTCGGATTGATCGAGATCGCATAATCCCAGATGATAGTTATCGCCGTTTTGCCGGCACGTCTCTCTTGTGACGCGCAGCAGTTCAAGCGCTTTTGTGTACTCGCCCTGAAGGTAGTGCAGGTAGGCTATGTTGTAGTCTGCTTGAGCAACCAGCAGCGGCATCTCCTGTTGCGCGCAGACATTGCGCACACGCCGGTATAGTTCCAGAGCGCCGCTGAAATCGTCCAGCGCGATCAGGCACACCGCCATATTGTGGAGGGCCACGCCGACTCCCTCCATATCCTTGTACGGCAACAGTTCTCGGTAGGCGCGTTCGTACGCCGACAGAGCCTCGGCGTAGCGGTTCTGCCGATGATAGATATTTGCGACGTTGATGCTGAGGCGCGCGACTCGCCATGTCTCGCCCAAATTCGTGAATATCTCTCGCGCTCTTTCAGCGGCGTGGAATGCAGCCTCGTACTCGCCCAGCAGCGCCATCGATTGAATTGAGCTGCTGAGCGTTCGGCCGACCTCATTCATGTTTCCGGCTCGCTCGAATAAACCGGCCGCCTCCTCGAACGAATCGACGGCCGATCTGCAGTCACCCATGAACCACATAGCATTCGCTTTGGCCCGCAAGGCGCGTCCCATTGCCTCTTCGTCGCCCAGTTCTCGTGCTATAGCAAGGGCCATTTCGGCCAGCCTGGAGGCCTTCGGGATATCCACCCGCACGGCCGTCCGAACTGCTTCCGCAAGTTGTTCAACCACGTGCGCATCGAGCAGTTGGGGATACCGGCGCAAGAACGCTCTCCGGCTCGCGTCGTCGGCCGCTTTACCCGCGTCTGCGCAAAGCTCTTCCAATTCGGCTTGCATCCGGGTTCAGCGGAATCCCTTCTCTTCTAGAGATCCCCGTAACTTCTCGAGGCATCTCATTCGCGTCGCTCCGATCGAGCCCCTTGCAAGTCCGAGCGCCGCTGCGGCTGCCTCGTACCGCACCGGCGGATCCGTAAAGAACAAAAGATGGATCAATTGCCTGCATTCGGCAGTGAGCTCCCGCACAGCTTCCCGTAACATCTGCTCACGCTCGAGTTGCTGCACAAGCTCGTAAGGCAACTCGTCATCCGCGGCCCTTATTTGTTCGTTCAATTCGGCATCCGCGTACCTGCGCTGCCCGGTTTTCCAGCGGCTGCATGCATGCGCGGTAATCCGGACAAGCCAGGCTGCCAGGGCCCTCGGCTGCCGGAGTTGCGACAGTTCGCGGAGCATCGTGAGACACACCGTCTGAAAGATATCCGCAGCGTCGTCCCGGGAAAAGCCGCGTTTAATCGGAATGGAAAAGATAAGGCTGCCGTATTTGTCTATGAGAGTCGCCCACGCTTTCTCGTTGCCGAGCAAACACTCCTGAACCAGCACCTCGTCGCCTTCGAACCCTTCAACCGAATCGGAATCCCGGAAGGAGATCGGCATCAATGTGCGGCGGCATTCAGCTTCCTGCGAGTAAAGAGCTGATCCGCATTCCAGAGTGTGTAGCTGCTGAGCACAGCGGGCCGGAAGTTTCCCACTCGATCGCTTGCCCCGGCCAGAATATCGGGACTGACCAGGAAGATCAGCGGCTGATATTCCGAGACGAGCTGCTGTACGCGGTCGAAAACTTGTTTGCGTCGCGAACGATCGAGCGTAGTCATCTGCTCCTCCATGAGCTGATCGATCTCGCGCTGCCACTGATCCGAAATGCCGGCTGAACGCAGTTTCCACGCATGAGCTGTACCATTCGAGAGCCATACGTTCATCTCTGAATTGGGGTCCGAATCGCCGTCGGCAAGCGTCATAATCGCCGCTTCATACGTGAAGCTCGTGAAGATCCGGTCCACCAGCGTTCCGAAATCGAGTGCAACCAGATTCACCTTGATGCCGAGCTCTTTCAAATCCTGCTGAATTATCGTCGCCATTTGCTCATGCTGGATTCGACTTGCGTTATGCATAATCGAGAACTCAACGGGCTTGCCGGAGACATCCGTTAATGATCCATCGCCGCTCCACGAGAACCCTGCTTTGCGCAGCAGTTGCCTCGCTCGATCAAGCGAGCGTGACGGCTTTGGAATCGCCGGATCAAACCAGAATCTGTTCCCGGGGCTGACCTGAACGGCCAGTGGATAAGCTCGCGCAGCGTATGCCAGCCGCACAATGGCGTCACGATCTATAGCACTCGAAACAGCCTGTCGAAACGCAGTTTGCCGGAACCATTTCTGCTTCTGCGATATGGATGCGGCATGATCGGCCCCGAGATCGTTCATATTAAACAGCAGGAAACTGTATTCAAGACCGGGCCCCGCGTCATACAACCGGAAATTACGCCGCTGCTCATCCGTTTTGAGAACAGAAAAGTCCGCGGGGTTGAACCGGCTGATAATATCCGTCTCGCCCGCTTCGAATCGCATCACTTCCGCTTCAGAACTGACCCCAAACAGGCACACAATTTCATCAAAATACGGAAGGTGATTTCCCCTGACATCTCTCTTCCAAAAAAAATCATTTCTTTGCAGGATGATTCGTTGGCCCGGAATGTATTCTTTGAGCTTAAATGGCCCGAGTCCCGCGATCTGATTTGGAGCGACATTCAGACCCCAGGCACTGGCCAGCTTCCCCTCTGTATAGGCCTGCTCGAGCAAGTGCCGCGGTAGGATTGCGATGCTGTCGAATAAACGCTCTGCAGCGGCATAGGGCTGCGCCAATGCGAAAACTACTGTGTATGCATCCAGCCTCTGTACGGAAATCGGCTTCCCTCCAATAACCAGAAGGTCCCGCTGCGGTGCGTGGACCTTTTGATCGAGGTAGGCCCGAAACGTGAACAAAACGTCATCTGCGTCAAACGGATGGCCATCGGAAAAGCATAGTCCACGCCGAAGATGCAGCGTGTATTGCCGTCCATCCTCGGAAACCGTCCATGACCTCGCAAGGGCGGCTTCCGATAGCTGCGTATAGCGGTTAATGTGGATCAAATCTGCCATCAGCAGACCGATGATCTCTCTCGAATTCCCATCCATAGCGATCAGCGGGTTGAGAGTCTTGGGCTCGGATCGCTGCGAAATGACGAGCGTTCCGCCGCATTCTCCTGGCTCGCCGCCCGCGGTCAGATAATCGGCTTCACTGCCCGCGCTGATCTCGCCCTGATTGTTCGCGGAGCAGGCTGCGGCGCAGTGCACGCCTCCCGAAATGAAAAATGCGGCGATCATAAGGATCAAATGTTCCTCACTTTTCGATCTCAGCCGCATAAATTCATTTCACTTACCTTAAATCCTCCTTCAATCTTAATTGAATTCGCTCAGGCCCGAAGGCGATTTCGCTCGCTACCCAGGAACCATTCGAATATCAACAGCACGGCAACCAGCAGGGCCGCGGGGCAGTACATCCACCAGTAGGATTCCAGTACGAAAAGATTCTGCAGTTGCGCCAACATGTTCCCCCAGCTCGGCACAGGTTCGGTAACCCCAAGGCCGAAGAACGATAACACTACTTCCGCCGTGATGTACTGCGGCACATAAAGCCCGGCCTGAGTGATTGCGACGCTGTAGGCCTGGGGAAGAACGTGCGTTCGGAGAATGTAAAAGTCCGAGGCGCCGAAGCCTCTCGCCGCAAGCACGTACTCGCGATCCCTGCCGCCCAGGACAACTCCACGGATCAGGCGCGCGGGCCGTGCCCAGCCAATCGCACCGGATACCGCGATCAAGAGCAGAAAGACGGCCACCGGATCTATGTGTAAGGGAAGGAAGGCGCGTATCGCAAGCAGCAGGTACAGCCACGGCACAGCCATAAACAGTTCCGCCGTTCGCATAAGAATGTTGTCGATCCAACTGCCGTAGTAACCGGCGAGGCCACCGAGAGTGATTCCCAGGCTCACCGAAATTACTGCGGCAACCAGGCCTGCAAAAAGAGAAATCCGGCCGCCGTAGAGAACGCGAGAGAACACATCGCGGCCGTACGCATCGCTACCGAGTAAGAAAAGGCTTGCTTCTGGGGCAGTGCCAAATAAATGCGTGCGCGAAGGAATAAGGCCAACCAGCCGGTATGGCGAACCGGAAACGAAGAAATGAACAGGAAAAGCAAGCGTTCGATCTTCTTCGTATTCATTTAAGCTTCCGGTCCGCGCAACCGAGCGGTAAACAAATGGACGCAAGTGGAAGCCCGCATTCCGGTCCACAAAGTGAATACGCGTAGGAGGAGAAAGAGCGAGCGCCCTGTTTTGTGTTTCGTAATCGTACGGTGCGAAAAAGCCCGCAGCCGTGACCATACCGCAGACAACTGCCAACGCCAGTAAGGGTAATTTTGAGCTCCGGGCGATAGCCACGTCTATTCCACCCGGATACGAGGATCGGTCAGATAAAGCAGCACGTCGGCCAGAAAATTACCTGCGATCAGAAACCCGGTTGCCAGCATTGCAGCATCAATGATGAGAAACACATCGCGGTCGGCAATGGCTTGCAGCATCAGCTGCCCGAGACCAGGCCAGCTGAAAACCGCCTCGATGATCAGCGAGGAGCTCATCAGAAGTCCTGCGGAAAGCCCGAGCAGCGAAATTAGAGGATTCAATGCTGCTGGAAACACGTATCGCAAAAGCACACGTCGAAACGGTATCCCAAAGCTGCGAGCCGCACTCACAAACGGAGAGCGCAACGCCTCGGCGATGGCGGCGCGAACGTGAGAGAGCAGCAACGGTAGCAAACCTGCGGCCAGGCATACGGCGGGCAAAAACAAATGCCTGATTATGTCTTTGGTTTCGGTCCAGAGTCCTGCGTCCGCGTGCTTTGGCGACGTCAGCCCCCCTACTGGCAGGTACCCCGTACGAGCCGCAATGAGAAGCAGCAGCAAAGCCAGCACCAGTTCAGGAACTGCAAGCAGCAGTGCAATTGTTCCGCTGGCCACCAGATTCCCCAACTTCGCGCCTGGTGCGGCGCCCAGGATCCCGGCCGACAGCGCAATCATCCATGCAAGCAACGTTGCACACGCGGCGAGCAGCAGCGTATTCCGGGCTCGCGGCCACAGGATCGGTCCGGCCGGGCTGTTGTAAGCAAATGAGAAACCCCAGTCACCCTTCAATGCGGACTGCGCCCAGCGCCAATACAACGTGGAGGGCGACTTATCGAGACCATATTGAGATCGCAGTGCCGCGATCGTGCTGTACGAGATCTGTGGATTGACTCGCATGGACTCAAAATAGTCGCCTGGCGCCAATCTCACCAGCACGAATGACAGCACGGAAGCGCATAAGAGCAGAAGCAGGGAGTGCATCGCTCGAATGCCCAGGAATCTCATTTCGTCCGCGAGGATCGCGACTCCGTTATCATGCCATCGGCAAGATTGGCATCGAATTCACAAGCTCTCGAGTTGCTTCCTGTTGTGGCTCAAAGAGCAGGTCTCGTACGCATCGACATTCTACAATCGCCCCGTTCTGCATCACTGCGATTCTATCTGCAATCGAGGCCGCCAGCCGAAGGTCGTGAGATATGAACAGGTATGACAACGAAAGCGAAGCCTTCAACTCCAAAAGCATGTTTGCGACCTGGTCCTGAAGCGGCAGATCGAGACCCGCCAAAGCCTCATCGAGAATAATAACCGCCGGATGCCGCATCAAAGCGCGTGCGATCGCCAGGCGCTGTCGTTGCCCACCGCTCAACTCGGAGGGCGTGCGGCTTGCAAGTGACGCTGGCAGGCCGAGTTTCGACATCATAGCCAACGCTTGTTCGCGTCGCTGGCTCGGCGATCCTGCTCGATGAATGCGAAGCGGCTCGGCGACAATCTCAACCGCTCGGAAACGAGGATTTAGAGCGAGTGCTGAGTGCTGCCACACCAGTTGCACGCGCTGTCGCACATGCTTCAGTTCGCCCCGGGACAGCTTGGTAATATTCAGATCCCTGAAGCGGATTTCGCCCGCGTCCGGCTTTTCCAGTAGCGCCAGACAGCGTCCCAGCGTGGACTTGCCCGAACCGGACTTGCCCACCAGCGCCAACGTGGAACCCGGGAAAAGCGTCAGATCCACGTCCTTCAGCGCCACTGTTCTGCCTCTTTCCGAAGATCCCCACCGCCGCCGCTGATACATCTTCGTGAGACTGCATGCCTCGAGCAGAGGAACCGTCTGAGCGTCTGCAGACGGAGGCTGGCCCTTCATACGGCCGGAGCCATTTGGATGAATTTCACGAGACCAGCCGTGTAGGGATGCCTGGGAGCCTTCAAGATCTGCTGAAGAGTGCCGGTTTCGACAACCGAGCCTCCCTGCATCACAAGCACGCGATCAGCCAGCCCGTTTAATAAGGCAGGATCATGCGTAATGAACAGGAGTGCAAGTTTAAAACGCTGCTTGAGTTCTCTCATCACGCTTAGGATTTCCGCCTGAGTCACGTTATCGAGTGCACTCGTGGGCTCGTCCGCGAGTAATAGAGCCGGTTTGGACACCAGTGCCTGCGCAATGACAATCCGTTGGCGTTGGCCTCCGCTCAATTGGTGCGGATAGGCGAAGTAGATCTCCCGGTCATTCAGACTGACGGCGGCCAGCATAGCGTGCGCCTGTTGGGTGCGCGGTCCCTTTTTCAGGTTCGTGTGAGCTCTAACCACCTCGGCGACCTGTTCTCCAACGCGCATAAAAGGGTTCAGCCCTAACTCCGGCTCCTGGGAGATGAGCGAAATCTTTGCGCCCCGAATCTGTTGCAGAGTGTGTTCGCTTGCCCCTAGCATCTCAGTTCCGCGAAACCGAACCGAGCCATCGAGAACCGCCTCAGCCGGCGGCAGCAGTTGAAGGAGAGCGCGAACCAGTGTGGTCTTACCAGCGCCGGAGTGGCCCAGAATGCCCAGTGCCTCGCCCTCTTTCAGATCGAAGCTTACCCGCTCAACGGCCGTCTGCTCCGAACGCCGGAATCTAACGGTTAAATCTCGAACCTGCAGGAGTTCTGCCATTTTTGCGCCGCGCCGACCCGGAGTGGAGTAGCCCGTCGCGCGATCCGCCTATTGCGCCTTCAACCATGCTTCCACAGCCTGATAAACATCCAGGCGGCCGTGCCCGGCATTCGGGTTGATGGGCTGCGCATGTGCTGTCGACTGCGAGCTTCCATTTTGGTTGCAAAGCTCGTTGATGCTCAGCATGAGCGCAGCCGTGCCGGAAACAAATGGAGCGCTGAAGGAAGTGCCCCAACCTGCTGCATACGTTGAAAAGGGATAGGTCGTCACGACGCCTTCGCCTGGCGCGGCCACCCAGACCAATTTAGGGCCGTAATTGGAAAATGTGGAGAGCTGGTCATCATTAGTAGTAGAAGCGACGCCCATGACGTCGCTAAAGGCCGCTGGATAAACCAGGATCTTCTGACCATTATTCCCCGCCGCCGCCACCAGAATCATCTGGGTGGCCGTGGCAAGGTCGAGAGCGGTCGCGACCTCGTTAGAGTCCGCCGCGAGCGTGAAGCTCATATTGACAATGTTTGCGTGCTGTTCGATTGCGAAATAGATGGCTCGAAGAATGTCGGAAGTATAACCGGTACCGTCTGCGTGAAACGCCTTCAGAGGCAGAATCTTCACAGTGGGAGCCACCAGGTGAACGATTCCCGCCACCATGGTGCCGTGGCCGAAATCGCTGTATTTAGGGTTCCCATCCACAACCGCGGCAGTCGATTGGGAGACGTTTCCCGTGGTATTTGCGCTCAGCCATGCTGCCGCCGTTGAAGCGGCGCCTTTTATGTCGAGATCGACCGTTTCGTCGGCGCCGCTCTTATTCCGCGTAAAATCATAGCCGGGAAGCAGCACCTTCTTGAGCGCAGGATGCGTGGGGTCGACACCCGTATCGATCACCGCAACCACTCCCGCGCCCGTTACCTTCGTGAACGCTGCTAAGGTGTGCGCCAGCTGAATCTTTTGCGTGGCAGGCTGCTCCACATAGCCTTCAGGAACGGTGGACCCGTAGTATTTCACCGGAGTCGCGTCAGATAGAGCCGGTGGAATCTCACGAGATGAACCCGTGATGCCCGCGACCAGATCGGGCTCAAAGTCAACGACGTCCGAAAGAATCTTAAGTAGCGCCCGTACTTCCGGGGTATCCGGTGTCACCAGATAGACCTGCGCCAGCTTACCGTCGATATTTTCAGCGACAGTGCATCCAGCCACCAGGCAAGCTGCTTGAATACCGGGCAACCCGTCGTTAACCCTCACAATCAACCTTCCTGCCGCACGAACGGGAACGCTGCAGAGGACCAAAATTACAACCAGAAAGAACAGATTTCGGCGCTTCATATCTCCTCTTTGGCCTTCAGAATTGCATTATCTCTAGCAAAAAAGTACCGCGATTTGGTACTTTAGCCCCTTCTTTGCAAGCAAAATACCAGTCCGAGAAGTATAGAAAGGCGTGTCGGGTAGCGAATGACAGTTTGGTCCCCGCTACCCAGAAACTCCGCGGAGATTTGACTAGAAACTGACATAAACATTTCCACCATTGTTTGTAATCACATGAGAGTACCCCATGTGAACGTTTTGCTCCGCCGTGGCGCTATCGCGAACGAGGCAATATATAATGCTATTCGGCCCTTTATGCGATCTAATTATTGAGAAGTAAACGGGATTTATAGGAAATATAGAATTGCCGGGCGAGTAAGTTTTGCGGATGCAGGTATGTTTAACACGTGAGGCCGCCGTGGAAACACGATTTTACCGGCGGTTTGCAGAGAACAGCCTTGGGCTGATGTGTAGCCACGATCTGGATGGAATCCTGCTATGGATCAATCCGGCTGCTGCAAATTCTTTAGGCTATTCGCCTGCAGAAACAGTCGGAACTAGGTTGGATTACTATCTCGCCCCCGAGATACGCCCGCTCTTTGCATCCTATCTGGCTCGTATACGCGAGCGCGGCACAGATAGCGGACGCGTACGTCTGCATGCGAAAGACGGAGATCAGCGCCTTTGGATGTACCGGAATATTTTGACCGATGAGCCGCAACTTCCGCTGCATGTGTTCGGGCATGCGGTCGACATAACCGAACAGTTCCGTGCGGAGCAGGCGCTCGAGAATCTGTTCGAGCAAGCTCCCGTCGGGTATCTCGATCTTGACGCGTGCGGCAAGGTGCGCCGGATCAATGATGCGGCCTGCAAACTGCTGGGCTATTCAAAACAGGAATTTCTTGCCCAGCATGATTCTCCGGGAATCGCCGGTCTGTTTCGGGATTGCGCGGTGGCCGGGCCGGGACCGCGCTTAGCCAGGTTCGTACGGAATGACGGCCACGTACTGTCCCTCGAAATTCATGCACGATCCATTTTCGAAGCCGATTCATCCTTCGTCGGCCGGCTCTGTGCCCTTATTGACGCTTCGGATCGAGTGCAGGCCGAAATGGAAATTCGCAATCTCAACGCTCAGCTTGAAGCAAAGGTTGCCTCCCGCGTCGCTGACTTGCGGAAATCGAATGCGGGCCTACAGGAGTTCGCGTATGTTGCCTCTCACGATCTACAGGCTCCGTTAAAGCAGGTGAGAGGCGTACTCGAGCAATTGCAACTGAGCTCGAAAGATCCTCAAACTGCTGAGCTGCTGCGTGGTTGCGAGCAAGATATCAAGCGCATGCTAATGCTGATCGAGGGCTTGCTCAGTTATGCTGTCGCATCGAATCCAGCTCACGTCCCATCGCGTCAGGTTCCGCTTACTATCGCGATCGAAGAAAGCCTGATGAACCTGGCTTCGGTCATAGCCTCTTCCGGGGCTGCTGTGGCTTATAAGAATCTACCTCCGATTCCGGTCGACGAGTCAAGTTTCGTTCAGCTCTTTCAGAACTTGATCGGCAATGCCATCAAATATAGAGGACCGGAAGCTCCAAAGGTCGGGATTTCGGCGGCCCACGCTGAAAACTTCTGGACCATTGCCGTGGAGGACAACGGAATAGGTATCGACGCCGCAAACTTGGAGCAGATCTTCGAAGCTTTTCGGCGTCTTCACGGCAGAGAGTACGCCGGCACCGGGATCGGCCTCGCGATTTGCAAGAAGATCGTCGAGCGGATGGGCGGACAAATCTGGGTGGAATCGCAGCCGGGTCAAGGCTCCACCTTCCGCTTCAAGGTTCCTCGGTAAGCCCGAAGAAACCTTCTTCTGAATCACTCGCGTCCGGCCCCTTCTGAGAACGCCAACAGAAGTTGCAAAATCCCGGTGAAACGGCCTCGAACCGAGCTTCACTACTCAGCTAAAGCGCCAGTAAAGCGCAAGCTAAATGCCTATTCAAGATTTAAACATCGTCTTCAAAATCAGTGAGCGTTGCAATCTGAAATGCGATTATTGCTACTTCTTTTTCGGCGGCGATGAAACTTGGAAAAAACATCCACCGCTGGTTTCGCGGCAGGTGATTGAAGATCTTGGTGCTTTCTCGGCCCGCGCAGCGCGAGATCACGAGATCGAAAACATCACGCTTGTTTTTCATGGGGGCGAGCCTTTGCTGATGAGCAAACCCAGGTTTGCGGAAATGTGCGAAACTCTTCGCGGGCACGAACGCGGCTTCCGATTTAAGTTCGCGATGCAGACCAACGGTGTATTGATAGATGACGGATGGATTGACCTTTTCGAGCGATATAAAGTCGGCGTTGGCGTGTCGCTGGACGGGCCACCCGTAGTCAATGACCTGCACCGTCTGGACCTGAAGGGCCGAAGCTCCTACGATAGAACGGTAGCGGGCTTGCGCCGGATGCAAGAGGCGGCTGGGCAGGGAAAAGCCTCGTACCCAGGCCTGCTTTCCGTCATCAATCCCTTTGCGGATGGAGCGAAGGTATATCGTCATTTCGTACACGATCTCGGCGTAAAGCACCTTAACCTTTTAACTCCTGATTACAATTGGGACTCGGTCGTGAGTGAATCCGTGATTCGCGGCGTCGAGAGATTCTTGCTGGCGGCGCTGCGAGCGTGGCTTGCCGACAAAAATCCCAAAATTCGCATCCGTGTGTTTTCAGAGTTGTTGGAGGCGATGCTCAATCCGCATATCATGGAATCTTTTGAGACCTATGGGGCCGACTACCGGAACATCCTCTCGGTTTCATCGAATGGCGATCTGGGACCAGAAGATACCCTGCGCATTCTGGACCCGCGCTTTGCCTCAATGGGCTTGAATGTGGCCAGGAATGACTTACGGGAGCTGCTTGAATCTGAAGCATGGCGTGAGCAAGCCGAAGCAGCCACGATAAGGCCGGACGGGTGTAAGGGTTGCGGATGGTGGAAGATCTGCAAGGGTGGCCGGCCGACAAATCGTTATTCAAAGGCCCGCGGTTTTTCGAATTCCTCCATCTATTGCTCCGGGCTGAAGAATATGTACACCGAGGTCGGAGCGTTCCTGGTACGAAACGGGACCCCGCTTTCCGATCTCGCTCTGCGCCTCGCCAGTTGAGCAATAGCCGCGCGCTCCTGAAACATTTTTTCTGCCTTATGTAACGTGCTTTTCCGAAATGTCACTAGATGGTGAAAGCCGTCAAACGGCTTATCACACGACAGAAAGGAAAACTCAAATGTCTGAACTAGAAAAAGCAATTGCAGATCGCGTCCAGAATAACGCGGATCTGGAAGGGGCTCAGGAACTCGTTGATGCCCACATCGACGCGATCTCGGGGGGCCTAATCCACGAGCGCACGATATTCATTCAATTTGACAGATACGTCGAGTAGTAGCTCGAGCAATGACGAACGGTGCATAAGTTAATTCGTTGAACGATGCGTGCTTTACCAAGTGAAGCAAAGTAAGCCGCATCGTTCGGCGAGTGATCGGCCAGTGCGCTCAGAAAGGAAAACAAAATGTCTGAATTAGAACAAGCAATCTCGCATCGCGTCGCCAGTAACGCGGATCTGGAAGGCGCTCGGGAACTCGTCGATGCTCACCTTGATGCGATATCGGGAGGCCAGAGCTTCCATAGCTTCCACCAATATGTCAGTTTTGAGCGGGTCGTGCTCGACTCTAAATTCGGGTGATGACCAACAGCAGCTAGTCAATTCGTTGAACCATGGGAGCTTTACGATCTGAAGCGAATCAAGCCGCATCGTTCCGCGATTGACCGGGAATGAATTAAGAGCCATGTTACCCCAAAATTTCATCAAAATGCCCCAAGCAGGAGCAAGCAAACCGAAACAGATGGACCACGATCGTATATTCCGTCCGGAAGCTGTCGAAGCTTATAGGACGCGCCGGGCAGGTGAACCCTGGGATGCCAGAACTCGATTTGAAGGATGGATTATCGCCAGCTTAAGCATCGCGGCTATCGCTGCGATGATGTTCCTGTTCCTGGGAAGGCAATAACGCTCATGGCCGCCGCCCCAATCCCAACCGCTGCGCACCCTCCGCGGGTTCCTGTGATTCTTCAGGGTGAGCTGAGTGAATGCGGCCTTGCCAGCCTAGCCATGATAGCTGCCGCTTGGGGTCTTAAATCCGATCTCGCCGCTTTCCGGGCCAGACTGGCGGCTACGCCTCGAGGTATCAGTTTACGAACGCTGATGAGTATTGCCGCGGGAATCGGTTTGGCAGCACGGCCCATACGAATTGGGCTTCAACGGCTCGGGGATCTGAAGCTTCCCGCAATTCTGCACTGGAACATGGATCACTTTGTTGTGCTGGAGCGGGTAAAGGGCAACATCGCGACAATTGTCGACCCCGCGCGGGGCCGCTTACGAGTGCCGCTCGATTCCATGTCGGCACATTTTACGGGCATCGCCGTCGAGTTCACGCCCACTGACGGTTTTCGACCCGGTGTGATGCGTCTCTCTCGCAGCTTTCGCCGCGCGTGGCTCGACGACCGCCGCTTACGGTCTTCGGCGCTTTCGATGCTTTGGCTCACGCTGTTGCTGCAGCTCACAATCATTGCCATGCCGTTTGCTTACCGCAGCGTAATTGATGGAGCAAGCAGACGGTTTTCAGATCCGCACTTTATTTGGATCGCCTGTGGCATCGCCCTGATGATCATGGTGCAAGCCGGGTCAGGCTGGAGCAGAGGTTTGGTGGTTACACGTTTGGGCAGTATCTTTGTCCATCGCGTATCCACGCAAATCGTCGCGAGGCTTTTTTCACTTCCGGTCGCATTCTTCCAGCGGCAGATGCTCGGAGACGTGCTGTCGCGCGTTCGATCCGTCGATACAATCCGGCGATTTGTTACTGATCAGGCCGTGCCCCTGGTCATAGACCTGATCGTGGGTTCAGTGACGGCGGCGCTAATGATCGTCTTCAGCCCGCATCTTGCATTTATCGTAATCGCGGGCTTAACGATTGAGATGGGCGTGCGGCTCATGAACATGCGCAGGCAGCGGGAATTATCAGAAGAGCTGCTGGAGGCCGAAGGAAAGGAACTGTCCCGGCTGCTTGAATCAATACGCGCCATTCAGGCGATTAAGCTCGCGGGCAGAGAGGCCCAGCGCTTCGCTGTATGGGAGAACGAGCTGGTTCGGGTGCTAAATGCCAACACTCGTTTGAATCGGCGGCGCATTACTGTCGGCACGATCGGATCGGCGGCTAGCGCGTTGGAATGGTCCGCTGTTCTGGCCGTCGGAGTTTTGGGAGTGGGATTCGCGCCGGTCAGCACTGGCGTTCTGTTCGGGTTTCTTGCCTATCGTGGAGTTTTCCGCGAAAGAGTCTCGACCCTGATGGAAAATATCTGGTCGCTGCAACTGACTGGCGTTCACCTTCGGCGATTGGATGATTTGATGCTGGCTGACGCCGAGCCTCAGGACGGCGGAGTCTCCCAGATGGAAGGGCCTGGGCGCCTCAAGCTGGAGAACATCAGCTTTCGTTATGCGCCTAATGAGCCGTTGGTGTTGGATGACATCTCTCTGGATATTCCAGCCGGCGCATGTGTTGCGATTACGGGTCCATCCGGCAGCGGCAAATCCACTCTGATCAAGCTCATTTTGGGTATCGAACCGCCGCAGCACGGCAGTATACGTTTGGATGGCGTGCCGATTGAAAACGTCCACCGTCAGGCTTGGCGCGAACGCTTTGGCACAGTGATGCAGGACGACACCCTCTTGGCAGGGTCGATCAGCGAAAACATTGCGTTTTTCGATTACCGAATTGACATGGAGAAGGTCAGCGGGGCAGCTATGGGAGCGGCGATTCACGAAGAAATCGAAGCCATGCCGATGGCTTACGGAACGCTGGTCGGAGATATGGGCGTTCAGATCTCAGGCGGACAACGCCAGCGCATTCTAATTGCGCGCGCCCTGTACCGGGAACCGGGAATCATTCTGTTCGACGAAGGAACGGCTAATCTCGATGCTGAATCCGAGCAGAAGATCTCCAACGTGCTCGCAACGCTTGCGCCGACTCGCATCATCGTAGCTCATAGATCGCACCTCTTGTCGCTTGCAGACATTGTTTACGAAGTCCGCGATGGAAAGGTGTCGCGCGTTCGCTGAGGGCTTACGGAGTAAATCATGCAGACTATGATCCAGAACCTTCGATACGCCTGGCGTCAGTTGCGCTACGCTCCCGAATTCACATTTCTCGGCGTTGTGACGCTCGCGCTAGGAATAGGCGCGAATACCGCGATGTTCACGGTAGTCGAGAGCGTTCTCTTACGGCCGCTACCGTACGTCGATTCGGACCGGCTGGTGTACATTGGCACAGCCGGCGCGGAGTCATCTGGATCCCTGTCATGGCTGGACTATCTCGATATTAGGAATCAATCGCGCGCTTTAAATGAGGTGGCCGCGTACTCGGAGGATGTCGCGGTGGTACAGAGCGAGAATTCCTCCGTAAGTGTAGTAACTTCCGAAGTAACTCCGAACTTATTCCAGATTTTGGGCGCCCAGCCGCTGCGAGGCCGAACGTTCTTGAAAACTGAAGGACAAGCCAATGGACCGCAAACCGTACTGCTTTCAGAAGGCTTGTGGCGAGACGTATTTGGCGCGGATCCAGGCGTTCTGGGCCGGACCGTGCGCGTGAATGGACGGCAGCGGACCGTGATTGGAGTGATGCCGAAAGACTTCCGCTTTCCAGAGTCGGCAGGGCCGGATATCGAGAAGGGGCTCTGGTTACCCATGCAGCCCACCTCTGAGATGTTGACGGACCGTGGCTACCGGTTCGTGTCGATTCTGGCTAAACCTGTACACCACGCAACCCTGCCGCAGGTACAGGCAGAACTGCGGATTATCGCTAAGCGCATCGCCGGCGCCGCTTCGCAAACGCATCGGAAGCAAGTGTTCCGGGCAGTGGCCTACCATGAGATGATTACCGGGCCTCTGCGCGCTGTGTTTCTGGCCCTCGTCGCGGCGCTCGGGCTCGTGTTGCTGATTGGGTGTGCGAATGTGGCAAATCTGTTGATCGCACGTTGCCTCGGTCGTCAGCATGAATTTGCCGTTCGCGCGGCGCTGGGCTCCGGACAAGGACGTCTGATCCGGCAAATGATCCTGGAAGCTGCTCTTCTGAGCGCGCTAGGTTGTGCGCTTGGATTCCTGGTAGCGTACTGGATTACAGCTGCAATTCACACCTTGCCGCCGGGGACGATTCCGCGCGCGGACGCCATTCAGGTGCGCTGGACGGTTGTCCTCACGCTGGGAGTAATTGCGACGGGAACAACGGTCTTCTCCGCGCTGCTACCCGCTCTGTTTGTGGCGAGGACTGATCCGCAACCAGTACTCCAGGCCACTTCTCGCAGTTTAGGAACAAAATCCGTCAGAGCAGGAATCGCCGGCTGGCTGGTGGCCGGTGAAGTGGCGCTGTCCGTCACGTTGCTGGTAGCAACAGGACTGTTGTTTCGAACGTTGTCGAGCCTGGAACATACCGTGCTCGGATTTGACACTGCGGGTGTTACCTCATTCACCGCCATGCCTGCAGACGCATCGGGTTTTGGAAACATGACGTTGGGCTCACCCGGTAGTGAATCGGCGTCGGTTGCCACTACCCTCTATCTGCCGATGCTTGAAGGGCTGCGTCACACTCCCGGTTTTCGCGATGTGGCGTTGATTACCGCGCCCCCATTTTCCGGACTCGATTTGCAAACCAGTTTTCGCGTCCTCGGATGGCCCAACAGCACGCAGCATGGCTTCCAGGCGAGGATGACAGCTCTGAGCGGCGGATACGAGCGGTTGATGCGAACGCGTATTGTGCGCGGCCGCGCGATCACCGAACAAGACAGTGTCAACGCGCCGTTTGTCGCGACGATAAATGAAGCCTTGGCGCGGACGTATTTCGTGGGCAAAGACCCGCTGGGTCGGCAACTTGACCTCGGCGGCAAAGAGACAGGCATGTTGAAGCCATACACGATCGTGGGGATCGTCGGCGATCAGATCGATACGAGCACGTCGCAACCTGCGCAGCCTCTGCTGATGTTGCCGTACCAGCAGATCCCGACAACCTCGCTGTTTTATCCAGCCTTACTCAAAACGGCCGTGCACTTTCTTGTCAAGACCCGAGGCAATGTGAGCGTTGCGCCCTCAGCGCGCGCGGTATTTCATCGACTTGCGCCGGATTTCGCAGTCGACAACTTTCACACCATGCAGGAGGCCGTCGATCAGAGTAACTTCGGCGCGCGTCTGGGCCTTTATCTCATCGCCGCCTTCGCCGGGCTGGCCGTCCTGATGGTGATTGCCGGGTTATACGGCGTGCTATCTCAAATTGCGAGTCAGCGCCGTCGAGAATTCGGAGTCCGAATGGCTTTGGGTGCCACCCGGGAAAGCATACTGAGGATGGTTTTATCGCGGGCACTGGTCATCATCGCAGCGGGGCTAGCCATCGGAATTGTTCTCGCGTTATCCATGGGCCGGCTAATAAAGTCCTTTCTCGATGGAGTGAAGCCCCTGGATATTAATACCTATGTCTTTGTGATCGTCAGTCTCTTGGTGGTTGGCGCATTCGCCGCCTTCGTCCCTGCGTGGCGCGCGGCTTCCTTCGAGCCCATGAAAGCTCTGCGCGATGACAGCTCTTACTGAATCACTCTTAGTGCCTCTTCCAGCGCCTCAATAAAAAAGCATTCGCCCCACATGACTGACTCATCCACTGCCTGTCCTTTGTGAATGTAGTACACGCCGCCTTTTAAGACACCCTCCCAATCGGGATCGGCGCTGGCCAGATATTTGATGCAAGGGCTGCGCAGGAGACCTCCGAGCGTGCCGACTATGCTGCTCTTGATCGTTGCCGCATTGAGCCTCGCACTGGAGTCTGTTGCCATCATCACTTTACAGACTCCTGCCAGATGGAGTGCAACTTCCACATGCTAAGTCGCAAGTTCTCCAGTCGGCCGCCCGATGCGCTGAGGGAAAGACCAATACTAGTCGCGTTTGGAAAAACCAGGTTTGTCATCGCGATCTTCCCGTCTTGAGCGAAAACTTCTACGGATGAGCGATCAACGAACATGTGTAATCGCAAAGGCTCGCCACTGAGTTTCAAGGGGGCGACGCTCCTGGAGGGGAAAGCCTCACTGAAGTGTGCATTCGCGCAACGGGAGCGGTCAACGAACAGTTGCTCTTTGACCACATCAAACCCGGCGAGCGTTTCATCATTCTCTCCCTGCAGCAGCTTCCACGTGATCTGTTTTGCTTCGCCAGGGCGGATGATCGCCTCCAATTCGAAAGTTTGGCTGCGATCGGGCCAGTCAGCCAGTTTTCGATTGAGGTCCGCTTCGCTGATACCGTCGTATTGGAATTCTTCTCCTCGCAGGGAGCGAAGCTCCTCCATCGGACGTTGCATGAGCGTCATCGAGCCGTGCATGTCCGACAAACTGAGCGATCTCGGTAAAGTCATAGCGCCGCGCCATGGCGACGTCGGAACGGTGCCCGCATACTGCCAGTTGTTCATCCAGCCGATCACCCGCGGAGACTCTGATTGTGGCTCGTTGTTGAACGTCAAAGCACAATAGCAATCGCGGCCATAGTCAAACCAGTGCGTGTCACCGTATGCGTTGTCATTCCGGAATTGCGTTCCATCAAACTGGCCGATGAAATACTGTTCTCCGGAACCGCCTGCAATGTGCCCGGGATTTAGGCCAACTTTGAGAATCCAGCGCGTCTTGTCCGGTTGCCCCTGTACGGGCAGGCTATAAAGGTCGGGACACTCCCAAACACCGCCCGTTGCGCCCTCTGGCCCAAAATCGCTCAAGTGATGCCACTGTTTCAGATTCGGAGAGCTGAAGATCCGAACTTTCTTATCGTTCGCCAGAACCATCACCATGATCCATTCCTTCGCTGGCGCGTACCAGAACACTTTCGGGTCCCGAGAATCGCTTCGGCCGAGATCAAGGACAGGGTTCCCGGAGTACTTCGTCCACGTCCGGCCATCCTGGCTGAAAGCCAGGTTTTGCGTCTGCCGTTCCGGCGTTGTCCCGCTCTTAGCTGTGAATCCGGTGTAAATGGAAACGATGCAGCCTTCCTGTGGAGACGTGCACAACCCACTCGTGTTATGCGTATCGACGACCGAGCTGCCCGTAAAAATCGCGGCGTTCTTATCTTCTGAAATCGCAACAGGGAGCTGATTCCAATGCACAAGATCAGAGCTGACGGCGTGTCCCCAGCTCATGTGCCCCCAAACGTTAGCAAAAGGATTGTGCTGGAAAAACAGGTGATACTTCCCGAATGCGTACACGAGTCCACACGGGTCGTTGGTCCAGTTCATCTCGGGCGAAAAATGGACCTGAGGGCGATAACGCTCGTTGTAGCGCTCCTGAGCTAGTAAGCACAGAAGACTTGTCACCAGCAGGACGAGAACTTTTGAGGATTTCTTCATGACGTACTCCCTCTAAACGGCGGGTTGCGAGTGAGCCGTTTCCCGCAGAAACGTCAGAATCGAATCCGGCAATAACGGTGTTGCAGATAACTGCGACGCTACCCAAGCGCCCATTTGATTCGCCAGATCAATCGCATCGTCCGGATGCCATCCAAGCACGGAGCCGAACAGAATCCCGGCCGAACACGCATCCCCAGCGCCTACTGGATACACATTCAGCAGAGGAATCGGAGGAAGATGCCCGCTGAATTCGCCCTTTCGCGTAAATAGCATCGTACCCTCTGGGCCGCGAGTGAGAATCACCGCCTCGACCGGAAGTCTTTCGAGGACACTCTCGATACGCCTGCGCATTCCGTCCTCGCCGCGGCCGGCAGAAGCGCCGATGTCGTACAAGTCGCAGATTTCGATCAGTTCCGCAGAGTTCAGCTTCATCATGGTCGCGAGCTGGCAGCTCTCTTCGATCACACTGGTGCTGTATCCTGCCTCATCCGTCAATGTGTTGCGCCGTAAGTTCACGTCGTAGAGGCGTATTGCATTTGGAGCATTTCGAAGGAAACGTTGAATCGTCTGACGCGAAGCGGGCGCACGCTGCGCCAAGCTGCCGAAACAAACCGCGTCGGATCTTCTGGCAAGCTCGTCGAGCAGCTCGCTCGTGGTAATGAAATCCCATGCAGCTCCGGGTTCGATCTGATACCCCGGCTCTCCATTGCGCATGAACACGGAAACGGTGCCGGTCGGATGATCGCGATCGGCCTGCATGTACTGCGTCGACATGCCACGGCTCCTGAGTAATTCAAGAATCTGATTGCCATGGAGATCGGCGCCAACCCGGCTCGCCACAACTCCCTCGCCGGCGCCAACTGACGCGGCAAGCTGATGGGCGTGTACAGCGACGTTCAAAGGGGCGCCGCCCAGAGTCTCGGTCCCGTCTTCGAAAATATCGAAAAGGACTTCCCCGAGACCGACAATCGTTACGTGCTTTCGAACTTCTGTAGTGCTACTAGGCATACGAATATACAAGGCCGGCGTGGCGATCTTCAGATCTATTAGTCAAGAAGTTGCGCCGAAAAATTCCATTTAGATACGCAGTACGCGCTTACTCACTCGATCACCTAGAACTTGTCGGGTTCTGATTGCTCCGGCGAAGACTTGCGAGAGACTGCACGTGTCGGAATACGAGAATCTCGACGCCTCTTAAAAAGAGCTAATTCACGTTCCGCCTCGATGTTTTGCCCCGATTCGCGATAGACCTGGGCCAAGCGGTAATGCGCGGTTTCATTATCTGGGTCTAAACGCTCCGCTTCGATGAGGTGGGCCAGAGCTTCGGCCGCTTGGCCACGGTCCTTAAGCACCTTCGCGAGACCGATATGGGCATCCGCCAGATCGGGGTCAATCTTCAGAGCACGTGAATAATGCTCAGTGGCCAATGGCCAATTGGACTCCATCGAGTAAACCTGTCCGAGTTCGTACTCGGAGTTTGCGTCTGCTGGATTAGCTGCCAACTCGGTTTCAAATTCATGTTGCGCTTCCTGGCGAACCGTTTCTGCTTGTGAACTGGCTAAGAGTACTCGCCCGAGTTCATAATGAATGCCCGCAAGATGGGCGTTGATCTCGAGAGCTTTCTTGTATTCGGTGATAGCACCTTGCATATCGTCCTGCGATGCTGCGGCTTGTGCAAGAATTTGGTGCAACTGAGCCGACTCGGGCGCAGCTTGTGAAAGTTTAGCCACGGATTGTGCCGCCAAGTCGGTGTATATCCGATAGCTGAGGTAAAGCATCGCTGGATCGTCTGGATTCGATTGGGTAATGTCGCGAAGCACGTCAACTGCCCGATCAAGGGTTCTTGATTGTTGATAGAGCCCTACCAAGTCAACCCCGACTTCGCTACGGAGATCGCGATTTCGAATTTTCGGAAACGTCTTTTCAAGAAGCGATTTTGCTTCGGCATTGTGCCCAAGCTTGAGTTCGCTCAGGCCAAGAAACGCTTGCGCTTCCCAGAGTGAAGGGTTGAGTTTCACCGCCTCAGAGAAACATCGTTGTGCTTCGGAGAAGTTCGATAGCTTGTAAGCTATTACTCCCAAGTTGGCGTGCGCTTCTGCAATCGTCGGATTGATATGCAAAACTTCGCGGAATTCTTTCCCTGCCTTCTCAAGTTGACCCTCGCGGAGCGCGGCCTCTGCCTTTTCGTAGTGCAACTGCACTTCCTGGCTCTTGTCCGCTTGCGCAATGAGGCCAGCACAAAGCAAAAAGGAGACACCAAGTGATGCACTCAATTTTCGCGTTTGTCGAGCTATCATCGTTGCATTCGTTTCGCCGAATTGAGCGACTGCGAAGCGCAGGTCCCACTCAAGCCGTTCTTACCATAGCCGCAAAGTCACCTACGCGGGCTTCACCTTCTGTGACGAACGCTCCCCATGTTCCGCCTTTCAGGTCGTATATACGCGTGCTTAGGGCGACCCGATCTTGCAAATAGATCACAGCGATCGTGTTATCCATTATGACTTTGATGTTCACCGGCGAGCCGGCCGCGAGCTTTAGCGGGCGTTCAAGACCGATCATAAAAGGCACATCACCGTCACGCGGCCAAATATCGAAGACTACGCGATTCCGCCAAGGCTCCAGCCGGATGTAATAGGTGTTGTTCAGTTCCTTGTCCGTGCGCAGCATAAGTCCACAAGCCCGGGTTCCTTCGGCGAAGGTAAGTGTCGCTTCCAGTTTGCAAAGGTCAGGAAGGGTCGAAACGATCGCGCACGCAAAACCTTCCGGGGCGGTGATCTTTACAGTGTCGTGATTAGTCTCACATTTTCCGAAACCCGGCTGGACCGTGAGAGGGATCGAAGAGATGAACGCTCGATCGACGGTTGAAGGAATTTTCACGGA
>CAVWUV010000015.1:0-424017 GCA_963758245.1 uncultured Acidobacteriaceae bacterium
TACGACAAATATGGCGAACTGACGGACACTCGACGTTTCAATCGCACCCTTGCGAGTAAGTCTCCGGAGACAAAATCGCTGCCGCGATTGAGAAGCGCCAATAAAACCAGGTTTCAATCGCACCCTTGCGAGTAAGTCTCCGGAGACAAGGCCTATCTCGTCCGCCAGCCCAGCTAGTCGCTAACCGTTTCAATCGCACCCTTGCGAGTAAGTCTCCGGAGACGGCCAAAGGAAGCCAAAGGCAAGAATTCTGGAGTGCTAGAAGTTTCAATCGCACCCTTGCGAGTAAGTCTCCGGAGACTTGTTGCAGTCTCACGAAACCGAGTTTATAACAATCGCGTTTCAATCGCACCCTTGCGAGTAAGTCTCCGGAGACTGTCCTATAATCAACGACTTCCGGGCACTCCCCGGCAACCCGGAAAACCAAATCGAGTGCCCCTCGGCCTTTGACCTCAATAGCATACACCAGAATTTCGCAAACCGGCGACGATCTTCGCAAAGCGACCTGTCCATGCGTGTCGAAATTGCCCTGCAGACCCTCCCCGAATACGGAAGTCTCTGACTCTGTAATGTTTAGCGTTGTCCGCTGGCTTCGCAAATCAGGCAGCAGGTTCACCCAAATTGCGGTTTGCGAAAATCCCAAGTCCGGACAGCGGCAAGCTCCTGATAATACGGGGGTAACGGGCGGGTGCTCCACAACAATTTGGCTAATTGCCGCAAACCTCTCGAATACGCAGTCTTGGACGCCGCTTTGCGAAAATTCCGCTCTCCTGTGAGCCCGCGCAAATCTCGACCAAACTCCTCGTCTCGTTCGACTTATAGGTTTTCGCAAACCTATTCCGAGTTTCGACACTCTGGCGTACACCGGCGCGCACGAAAAGACCCGCTACCAGGGCAGCACAAAACTTTTGTACGGCTCTTCCCTTCGATATGGCGAACCAGCAGCCTGCCCTGATGTTCTATAACCGTCAGCAGGCTTGCGGCCTCGCCGTGGTAGCGAGTGCCGGCCTGCAAGCGCCGGAGAACCGCGTGGGCAAGCATTTGCCGCGTTCCATTGTCTAATCGCCCGTCTTCCATTTTTAAATCCTTTCCCAAGTTGAGCAGACTGAACACCACACGGTCCACGGCAGCCGCGCGGAATTCTTCGATGAAATCATACAAGAGCGCGGCTTTCCTTGGCTGCGGCTTATGCAGGAAGCCGATGGTCGGATTGAGTCCGGTTCGCGAAAGAACGCTTAGAACTCGCGAATACAGGATGCCGTATCCATAATTGAGGGACGCATTAACAGGGTCGGTCGCGCCCTGGCGGATGCGGCCGGAAAACCCGACGTTCTGCCAGAGCAGCGCTTTGACCGCCTTCCAATATGCGGCTGCCGCCTGCGCCTCAGCTGCGAATAGTTGATTGCGCTCCAAATCCAGGTCCGCCCCGAATTCACGGCGAGCCAACCCGCGCAGCACCTGATCCATGGCGGATAGCGCCCGCTCGCTCTCCTCCGCCATCCGCTGAGCTCCCCGCCGGAGTTTGTGCTTTCCGAAGTACCGCAGCAGATTGCCCTGGTTACGAATCTTGCCGCTTACGATTTCGCAGGCCAGCTTCAGCCCCTCCGGGCCACTGGCGAGCCGGGCTTGCGCCGCGGAAAGCTGATATTGCGAATCGCATGCAGAGGAATTTCAGGCTCGCGTTTGCCTTCGCGCCGGATCGAAAGGCGCTCTCCGGTCCTGCCCAGATATGTGCCCGGCCGGGTAATCACGATCTCCTGAAGGTCCTCCTTGAGCTTTTTCACTTCGCGCTTGCGCTTCGCGATGGCATTCCGGGCCGCTTCGGACAGCGGCGTCTGCTTGGGGGCTTCGGGGCGGCTTCGCACCAGCAGAAGCTCCACCCATTTTCGTTTCTTGCGCGGGTCGGTCTCCCAAGGCAGCTCCAGATTGAGCAGAATTGGTTTTAAATCCAGCACCTTCACCGGCTTGCTTTCGCGATAGCTGCGCAGCCACGCCACGAAAAGATCGAATATATGCTGTTCGAGAAGCCTGAGCTGTTCCCTGGTGTCCGGACGGTTGCCGTAATAGTTGCGCCAACCCTTCGCCGATTCACTCAGCTCCTAAATCACGGCAGGGCGGTCCCAGACTGATCGCCCGGTTTTCTGAAATGCTGCGAAGATTCCATCTAGAGCATGGGATAAACAGGCAATGTACGGAGAGGCGGGCGAGACGATTCGCTCCACATTGTAGTGCAGGATAATGTGTAATTTGCCTGTCCTACTGATCAACGGCAACTTGAACCAGCAGACCTTTGCTAACGCGGCAATGGCTGCCCATTTTGACGCGCTGCGAAAATCCGGCAAAGGACTTGATGCCCGTCTTGGTGGCACATTCGCGAGAATCGAATGTCGCACTGTCCAATCAGAGTGAATGGCGTTCCGTCCTGCAGGGTCGCGGTTTGAACCCGGCGATCTTTGAACACATCGTTGTAGATTTGCAGGATGATCCAGGCGTAATCGTACAGCTCGCCGCGCACATAGAGCGGTTCATCAGCATTCTTTCTCCTGAAGACGATATCTACGTCGATCTGACCAATGGTCAGTCGCTCCAGAAAGCCGCTCTGGGCGCCGTAGCGTACGTTCTCGGTACAAGAGACCAGTTCATCATTGACACTTTTCGCATCGGACGCATCCCCGCGGAAGCTGGCTTCCTTAATGAAAGAGATCTGGCATCCGCCATGGTGAGGGTTTCCGATCCGATGACTTTCGACTCTGTCGCACAGGCTTGGTTCACCGAAGTGCGCCGATTCCGTGAGTTGGCTGGCAACGCAACACAGGCAGTTGACCGGATCCTTGACCATAAAGATCCCGTTTCTAGTCAGCTTTGGCAGGCTGAAATGCTTCAGGCAATCCGGATGTGGCTCGCCGGCCAGAAGGAGCAGCAGGGCGTCTTTTTTGGCGCTGCGGTCCGGCATACGGGCTTCGCATTTGAAGAACTCGTGAAACGGTTGCATGGGCGCCTCATATCAGGTGACCACTCCTCGAAGCGGGGCAGAAAGAAGCTGGAAGACCTTATCAATGAAATTCGCACCAAGGTGCCTGACGATCTTCAACAAGAACTTATCGAGTGTCTAGCCCATCCGCTTAGGAAGATCAGGAACGCGTCAACACATGGATTGACACCCCCAAGCCTAGGATCTCGGCGCGCTCGGATTGGAATCGAGATCCTATTGGCGCTCGTTGAGTATCTAGACGCCTGTTTTGGGTCCACTGCCGCGAATCATAGTCCCGAGAGCGTTGAATCATCGTATAAGAGTATTGAAGGTACTCAAGGGAATAGATATTTTTTTGGACTGGATGGAGACAATACTGGGGTTGAACTGGAAACCCTGTTCTGCAACAACGCCGACGAACGGACGATGAAAATGTTTTCGGAGAAGATCGAAAGCGCTGTCAGGCACCTCGCCCAGAGGGTGACCTTACCTCCGATCAATGGCGAAGTGATTTTCTGCGCCGGTGATGACCTTCTCTTTTCAGGCGCTTTCGATCTTCTATCTTTGGAAAGCTTTCGCATGGAGTATGCCAAGAACACCGCGCTGTCCTGCTCGATTGGGTTCGGTTCAACATTAAGAGAAGTTTATTGTGCACTGAAAATGGCAAAATCGAGGCCGGGAAAAAACGCGCTATTAGGCATCCGCTTGCCCTAGCCCGCGCTGCGCAACAATGTACGGGACTTTGCTCTTGCGCGCAGCGATATTACATTCCGTCTACCAACGAGCACGTGATTCTTCCTAATCCGAAGGTTGCTTTCTGCCCGACGTGAAGCGTTTCCGCCGCAATCACAAGCGGTTTTACAACTGAGAAATCGCCCGAATAGTCAAGTCTTCCCACGATGCCATCGAAATCCATAAACCTTCGCTGCCGGTTGGACAAGCGCGGAAGGCGATAGTGAAAAATCCGCGCGCTGGTAAGGCGCGGCAGCTCAGGGGCTAGCTCGTAGAACGGGAGTCGCTCCTCACCGGGTCCAGCGCAAAAAGTATCGTGGACCTCGATCGCACGGGTCAGTGCGGTCTGCCAGAAATGTTCTGCGAGTTGCTCGGCGTCAAAGCAGTACGCGGCAGCCTGTGCCCGCAAGCGGGTCGGGGTGCGAAACACCACCCGCGCATTAACGGGCGTCCTTTGATGAAGCGCGTACTCCATGTTCTGCCGTACAGCAGCCTGTGTCTCGCGCGCACTGGAAGAGCGGTCATACAGTGTGCGGTTGCCTGGTCCGGCATCCTCGACTCGGACCAGCCGCGCTCTGCCTGCTCCGATCAGCAGGATTCTACTGGCAAGCAGATCTATCACCGGCGTTAACAGTGGAATCGTTTGGCCGAGCAGAGTGAAACCTACGGCGAACAGCGCGCCTTTTTCGAAGCGCAGACTTTGCACGCCCTCCAAATCGCCGTTCCTTAACTCGTAAGGCAATTTCACCGGTGCTCCCGCGGCAATTTGCTCGAGTTGCTGCGGCACCGGCGGTTCAAGAATGTACGGTTTCGGAATATTTTGACCGCGCTCATTTCGCTCCTTTTCAAAAAGAAGGAAGTAGGGACAGCTAGCCGGGTTGCCACATTCAACCTGACACGCCGGCCTGGCTGGACAGAGCCCCTGCCGGAGCGCCCACCCAAAGGCGCCACGTAAGGCGGAGCCGCCAAAGGGGGGCAATTCCAATGGTGTCATCGCCTCGAACCACAGTGCGGCTTTCACAAAGCAAATACGAGCGAGAAACGCAGGGTCAAACGGAGCCCGCATCATGAGAGTGACGCATCAGTCTAGCAAGTCGCCCGGGCGGAAGTGGGGGTCATGGGAAATAGCCACAACAAACTTCCCGAGTTTCGGATCCCACCAGGCGACAAACCCGTATAGATCCGCGACACTGTGCGCAATCGCGAAAGCCACCGGCGCTGATGCCGGTCCACTAAACTTGATCCCGCGTCCCCCTTTGAGATGCAGGTCCGCAATGGCTTGCAGCGAGTCAGGAACGATTTCTGCATTTGAGGCTGAATCTCCAAACGCAATCTCCACAAAAACGATCCCCTCAGCCGTTGATCTTAGCCACGCGTCGAAGAATCTGGCCATTGTAAAATCCTCAGTCACAGCTCTAACCGATAATTCGGACGCCGCGCCCCTGTGACCCCATCTTGCTGAAGTGAAGAGACTTCTCTTCGCGGCTCTCCCCCTCGCGTCCTCCTGGACACCTTCAAATTACACCGGATGCGTTGATTCGCCGTTTACATTCCAAATGGGATGCGATCTTATACTCTCGCCGGGCGTACCAGACGCCCCCTCGTGCCAGAAGATCCGGATGGTCTGACTGCCCAGCTTAACCATCTCCTCGTTGGGCAACCCGAGGCCATCGAGACGATCATTCCTTATATCCAAATGCACCAAGCCGGGCTCGCCCCCGAAGGCCGGCCCATCGGCGTGGTCTTGCTGCTGGGCCCTACAGGAACCGGCAAGACCAGAACCGTCGAAGCACTCGCCGAAGTGCTGCACGGCAGCAGCAAGAATTTGCTCAAGGTCGATTGCGGCGAATTTCAAATGGAACATGAGGTCGCGAAATTGATCGGCGCTCCGCCGGGATATCTAGGCCACCGCGAAACGCAACCAATGCTCACGCAGGCGAAGATCAACGCAGCCGCCTCTGAGAAGAGCGATGTCTCGCTCGTGCTCTTTGACGAGATTGAAAAAGCCGCGCCTTCGATGACTCGATTGCTGCTCGGCATTCTCGACAAAGCGACCCTCCGGTTGGGCGACAATGCGACCGTCAATTTTGACCGGACGCTTATTTTCCTCACCAGCAATCTCGGCGCGAAATCAATTCAGAGAGCCAATAAGCCCGATTTCGGATTCGAAGCGATGCTGCCGGCCCACGGCATGGGGGATTCCTCGGTGCTCCAACGGATCGGCATGACGGCGGTCCGGCACAAGTTCACGCCGGAGTTCGTGAACCGAATCGATTCGGTGATCACTTACAAACCGCTCGACCGGCAGGCCTGCGAAATCATCCTTGACCAGATATTTGCTGGCTTCCTGCGCCTCGTTCAGAATCGCCTCGGGCTTCGGGGCTTTCGGCTTCAGTGTACGGCGGCCGGACGGAATTTATTGCTCGATTCAGGAACCAGTGTCGAGTTTGGCGCGCGTGAATTGAAACGGACTGTTCAGCGCAATTTCATACAGCCTGTTGCGGCGCTCGTCGCGCAGAGGCAAGTCCCGCCGGGTAGCACAGTTATTCTCGACGCGAAGGACGGCGAGTTCAACATCCTCCTTCGCCATTGATTATTACAAGAGGTTAAATAAAATTTTTATAATATAAAGAAAAATTAAATAAATAAAAAGAAAAATAATGAAGAGAGAAATACCGTCCCACCTCAGCAATCATTTCTGCTGCCATTCAATTGACTCATCCTTTGACCCTGAAGCATTCAACTTCATCGTCACCTGAACGTGACGAGCGCTCGGCTGATAAGCGACAATTCCTAGCTTGAGCTCGTCCGGACCAAGCTTGATCTCCTGATCGCTCGCTCCGTCCGCGATGACCAGTGTTGCGCCCGACGCGCGATTGAGCTCCCCGGCGTTATGGTTCCACGAAATCTGTAAAATATCCCCTCTCTCTTTCCTCGAGCTGAAGCTGATTCGAAGAAGGCCGCATCCATTCGAGAAGTGCGGTTCTTCTGGAAAGCCACCAGAAAATCGCGAGCGTGAAGATCGCAATCAGTAATGGAATCCCGAGCGGTTTCAACCAACGGTTTCGGACTACAGCTGTTGTTGTCGAGGCGTGTCGCTGCTCGGGCGCGTCCGGCTGAATTTCCGGCAAAGTCTTGAATTCTGCTTCATCAAACCGAAACTCTCGAACCGCAGGCTCATCGGCCAGCCGGCTATTGGTCGCGACGAATAGGGCAGCTGAGCGAGGTTCTCGCGCTTGTATCAGCAAAAGAGCATA
Source organism: uncultured Acidobacteriaceae bacterium (assembly GCA_963758245.1). Lineage (GTDB taxonomy): Bacteria > Acidobacteriota > Terriglobia > Bryobacterales > Bryobacteraceae > Bog-105. Next base: position 6,961 of record CAVWUV010000015.1, read on the forward strand.
AGCTGTCTGGCTGAACTGTCCTGAGAGCAAACTGCGGTCCGCCAAGGAGGGCCTCAGCGGGCCCGGGCGAATATGGCTCCTGAAAAATCCGATCACCAACTTGTTTTGCGCCTTGGCTCTCCACCGCGCTCCGGCAAACCGTTGGTGTTGAACGGGGTCCAGCATGTAGATCGGTCCTTCCTCGGCACGCCGAGGAATCATCTCGATATCTTCGATACGTAGCGTTGGTACGTTCGCTCTGGGAAAGGACCCTACCAGCACGCCTCCCACCTCGATCTCTCGCGTGCCCGGTTCGGAGATCTCCTTTGCGATTCTCCCTACCAGGTCCAGCTTTAGCTCGATCGCGTAGGGAGAGGCGTCCGGACTCCAGCGGATGTAATACGGAGCGTCTTCCAAGCTTCCAAAGATACACTGCTTAATGTCTGCCCGCCACTTTATACCTGATCGCCTCACCAATCGGAAATTTGGAAGACATCACTCTCCGCGCCTTACGGATTCTTCGCGAGGAAGTAGCGGAGATTGCATGTGAAGATACGCGCCAGACGCATAAGCTGCTTGAACATTATGGAATCCGAAAGCCGCTCATCAGCTATCACGAGCACAACGAAGAAAGCCGCGCTGCTGACATTCTGCGAAAACTACAGGCTGGTGAATCGGTAGCTCTCTTAAGCGATGCCGGCACGCCTCTGATTTCCGATCCGGGTTACCGGGTGGTTAAGGCCGCCGTTGCGGAGGGATTCGCGGTTGTTCCTGTGCCGGGCGCATCGGCTCTCCTGCCTGCACTGGCCGCTTCTGGTTTACCTGCGCACGAGTTCCGGTTTATCGGATTCTTACCGTCAAAAGCTGCAGCGCGCCGCAAAACCTTGGAAGATATCGCGAGTGATCGGTCGACGATTATCGCCTACGAGAGCCCCCACCGTATTTTGGAGACTCTGAGCGACATGTCAGCGTTGCTTGGCGACCGTCCTCTCGTGCTCGCTCGCGAGATCACCAAAATTCACGAAGAGTTTCTGCGCGGCTCGGCTGCATCCATTCGCGAAGAACTAGCGCGCCGAAACTCCGTCAAGGGCGAAATCACGCTCGTCATCGGGCGCTCCGAAGAAAGAGTACACATCGACGATCCTCTAGCCGAAATTTCGAGACTTCAGGAACAAGGTCTTCCACGCATGGAAGCGATCAAGATCGTTGCGAAACAAATGGGGCTGCCGAAACGAGAGATCTACCGCCTCTCCGCGGAGCAGGGCAACAATCCTCGGGGCAAACGTCATGATTAGGACCAAACGAACCCGCCGCCAGTCTGGGTTCGTTTGGAAATATTCGTTCCGCAATCAGTTGCCGGATCATCTTGACGAACGCGGGATGCGTCCCGACAGTACCCGCCCGAACCATTTTCATGCCCAGTTCGTTCGCCAAGCCAAGCGCCTCCGTATCCAGGTCGTACAGCACTTCCAAATGCTCCGAAACGAAGCCAAGCGGCGCGACCAGGACATTCCTTATACCTTGCTCATGCAAATTTCTCAAATGGTCAAGGATGTCAGGCCCTGTCCAAGCCTGGCCAGCCGGCCCGCTCCGGCTCTGAAACACCAGATCCCATTTTTTAAGTCCCGCCGCTTCAGCTACTAAGCGCGAAGCTTCGCGAAGTTGCTTTTCATAATCGCTGGTTTCGGCCATCGAGCAGGGAATGCTGTGGGCCGAAATTACAAAACGAAGCCAGTCCAGTTCGTTTGGTAAAAAGGACTGCAAGGCCTCCCGGACCCGATCCGCCGATGCTTCAATGAAGCCGGGATGATTGTAGAAGACGCGCAGCTTATCGATCTTCGGCGCGCCTTCTACTTCGGATTGGGCGGCCGCGATGTTCTCGCGATACTGCCGGCAACCCGAATAGGAGCTGTAGGCCGAAGTCACGAAAACGAGCGCGTGCTGGATACCGTCATCGCGCATCTGCCGTATCGCGTCCCTGAGGAACGGATGCCAATTGCGGTTTCCCCAGTAGATGGGCAGATTGATGCCATGCTCGTTCAGTTCTTTGCTTAACGCTCGAATCAGCTCGCGGCATTGATCATTGATAGGACTTCTCCCGTTGAAATGGTAGTAATGCTCTGCTACGTCCAGAAGCCGTTCACGAGGAACGTCTCGACCGCGGGTTACATTTTCAAGGAACGGCACGACATCTTCGCGCTTTTCAGGTCCCCGAAAGAGACAATTAGAACCGCGTCGTACATGGCCGATACGTTACGATAGCGGAGACTTCGTAAGGGAGAACGTTCACTCACCGTCATTATGCCGCTTTACCAAGCGATCATTCTTGCGATTGTTCAAGGTTTGACCGAGTTCTTTCCGGTCAGCAGCAGTGCGCATCTGATCGTTATTCCGGATTTCTTGCGCTGGAACGATGGAGGATTAGTGTTTGACGTGGCGCTCCACGTCGGCACGCTAGCCGCAATCATCATCTACTTCTTCAAAGATTGGGTGCAGGTGATCGCAAACGGGCTGGGGTTCTCATATGCCGGCTCCAGGCCGGACGAAAACAGCCGTTTTCTCCTGTGGTATCTGGTCATCGGCACCATTCCCGGCGCGATTGCGGGCTGGAAATGGGACAAGTATGCCGAACATGCATGGCGCAGTCCATTTATCATCGGGACGGCTGCGATTGTGGTCGCTATCTATATGGCTGTCGCGGACCGGGCGAGCGAGAGGAAGGGCGGCCTGGACCAATTGAATTGGCGTGAGGCGATTGGCGTGGGGATCGCGCAGGCGTTCGCGATTGTTCCGGGTGTCTCACGCAGCGGAAGCACTATCGCGACTGCCCGGTTTTTTCATATGGATCGAGAAACGTCGGCGCGGTTCTCGTTTCTGCTTTCGGCTCCTATCATTGCGGGAGCTGCAGCCAAAAAGTTTATCGACATTCATAAACAGGGCGGGTTGCCGCCCGAAATGAGACTCCCTTACGGGGTTGGAATTCTGGTGAGCCTGACGGTTGGAATTGCAGTCATCGCGTTCTTCCTCAGGTACCTGCGTCACCACAGCCTGACCGTGTTCGTGTGGTACCGCGTGATTTTTGGCATAATAGTGATCGCTCTGGCAGTTTTCTTCCGCACCGGCGGATGACGCTTCTCTCACCGTCCAGCCACACGCGGCTCAATGAAGCCGTGGGCTTTTTGCTGTTCTTACTCGGCTTGGCCATTTCGCTGAGCTTGATCTCTTATTCCTCGGCCGATCCGTCGTGGAACACGGCCACTGGAACTACGCATACGCATAATCTGCTCGGCCTTTTCGGCGCGCGCTGGGCCGACCTGTTGTTCCAGATTTTCGGTGTAAGCGTGTTTCTCTTGCCAGTGCACATTTGGCTGCTGGGCTGGAAATGGGTGCGCTCGTCTGCCCTTGAAAGCCCCTGGTTCCGCGTACTGGGGACCCTGGCTCTGTGGTTCTGCATCTCTACTGCCTGTGGACTAATCCCCGGTCCGTGGCTCATCGCCGGCACCGTCCGCCCGAGCGGCATCGTGGGAATGGTGATGGCCGATTTTCTGCTGGCTCGGTTTGATCTCGCCGGTGCGGCGATCATTACGGTCGCGGCAGGTATCATTGCGCTCTATTTCGCATCGACCTTCGAGGTATCCACGCTGATGCGCTGGTTGCGCGGGCCGATTGCGAAATGGCAGGCAATGCGGGCCAAATGGAAAACCTCGCGCGAACTACGCCGCCAGCGCGCAATCGAGAAGGCAAAGGCCAGAGCGGCAGAGCGCTCCGCCCGCCGAAGCGGCAGACCACGTGTCGCTGAAGTTCCCGCGCCCGACGTTCCGCCTTTAGAACTGCATACTGAGACAAGCAGCGAGCCGCAATCACAGGAAATCCCAATTCGAACGCTCGAGTATCAGCCGGTCATTCGAACGCAGCCGCCTGAAGAAGAACTGGATGACATGCCTTCATTTGAAGCGCCTGCGACTTCCCGGATTCCCGTTAAGCGCAAGCGATCATACCGGCTTCCCTCCACGGATCTCTTGAATGAAATTCCAGCCGGAAGCGGCTACGACGGCCTGGAATTGAAGACCATCGCGAACCGCATTAAATCGAAACTAGAAGAGTTCAACGTGCGCGGGTCGGTGGTTCAGATAAACCCCGGCCCGGTCGTCACGACTTTCGAATACAAGCCGGAAGCGGGCATAAAATACAGCCGCATCACGACGCTTAACGAAGATCTCTGCCTGGGATTGCAGGCGGAATCGATCCTCATCGAGCGCCTCCCAGGGAAGCCAACGGTCGGCATCGAGGTTCCGAACACAAGGCGTGAGCTGATCAGTCTGCGGGCGATTTTAGAATCTGACGAATTCCATGACTCTCCCTCTAAGATGACCATTGCTCTGGGAAAGGACATTAACGGCCGGATCAAGGTGACTTCTCTCGAATCGATGCCGCACCTTCTGATTGCGGGATCCACGGGCTCAGGCAAGAGCGTGATGTTGAACGCGATGATCATGTCGTTCCTTTATAAAGCGACCCCGGACGAAGTCCGCATGATCATGGTTGATCCCAAGCGCGTCGAGCTCGGTATCTATGAAGGCATCCCGCATCTGCTCACGCCCGTGATCACCGAACCTAAGAAGGCGACGAACGCGCTTCGAAATGCGGTGCTCGAAATGGAACGCCGGTTGAAGCTGCTCGCCGCGCAAGGTGTGCGGAACATCGATCAGTACAACCGGAAGATTGCGCAATTCCAGCAGAAGCCTCGAAATTTATTCGATGAGCCCAATGATGAAGAGAGCCTGGAGCCGCTGCCTTACGTGCTGATCCTGATTGATGAGCTTGCCGATCTCATGATGCTCGAGCGGGCGAACGTAGAGGAATGCATCACGCGGCTGGCGCAGATGGCGCGGGCGGTCGGAATGCATTTGGTCTTGGCGACGCAGCGTCCCAGCGTGGACGTAATTACCGGTTTGATCAAGGCGAACTTCCCTTCGCGCATCAGCTTTCGAGTTGCCACTCGCGTCGATTCGCGAACTGTGCTTGATGTCATGGGCGCTGAACATCTGCTCGGCAAGGGCGATATGCTTTTCCTCCCGCCGGGTTCGTCGCGCCTGACGCGAGTGCACGGAGCATTCGTGACAGAGGTCGAGACGAATCGCGTGGTCGATTTCTGGAAAGAACAGGCCGCTCCCGAATACGACGAGAGCTTTCTCATGACACCTCCTTCTGAAGACGAAGAAGAGGACGTCGAGGCATTTGACGGGGAGCAAGATCCGATGTATCAGGACGCAGTGCGTGTAGTTGTCGAAATGGGGAAAGCGTCGACTTCCACTTTGCAGAGGCGTCTGCGGCTGGGCTACGGCCGCGCAGCGCGCATTCTCGACATGATGCAGCGCGACGGGATTATCGGCCCGCCGGATGGCAGCAAGCCGCGCGAAGTGCTCAAGAGACCCGATTGGCTGAGAGAGGCTGAGGGAACATTAAGGTAAAAGGGAAGCAATGCGGCCCTTTTTATTGAGAGCGTAATGGTTCGCCCGAATATCGGCGTAGTCGGTCGGATACCAGACTCAATTGCGAATGTGGATTGCCGAAGGCATTCGGCGCGAAGCAAGGCGTAGCTAATCGGACATCACGATGTGGATCGAGACGGTGAACAGAGACGTAAGACTTGCGGTGCGGATGCTGCGCCGAGCGCCTGGAATCGCGGTGATTGCGGTGCTTTCGCTCGCGCTCGGAATCGGCGCGAATACAATCATTTTCACTTTGATGAAACAGGTTGTGCTCGACTCGCTCCCGGTTCCAGACCCTCAGCAATTAGTGATCTTGCACAACATCGGCATCGACGAAGGACACACCTCGAGCGATGGGATGAAGAGCAGCTTCTCGTATCCGCTATACCGAGATCTCAACGCAGGGACCAGCAGCATCTTTGATGGAGTCGCGGCGCGACAGAGGATCAGCCTCAGCGTAACGGAGCAATCGGAAACAGAACGCGTGTACGGCGAGATGGTGTCCGGAAACTTCTTCTCCGTGCTGCGTGTGAAGCCATGGCGCGGGCGTTTGCTCGAGCAAACAGATGACGAGAAGCCCGGGGCGCATCCTGTCGCCGTTCTGGGTTATGGATTCTGGCGGACGCGATTCGGCGGGGATTCCGGAATAATCGGCCATACCATTCTTTTCGATAAACACCCGTACACCGTTATTGGAATCGCGCCGCCTGAATTTTATGGTCTGGATTTCGGCCGACGTTCCGATGTGTTTGTGCCGATCACCATGAAAGAGCAACTCATGCCTGGCGAAGGAGCTTTGCTGGACAGACTGGATCATTGGGCCAGCTTGGTGGCAAGACTAAAACCAGGCGTGAGCATCGGGCGGGCATCGGCCGCCCTGCGGGTTATTTATCCGCCGCTCCGCGATCAAGATCTCGCCTTCATGCATTCGCCGTCCCTCGAATTGCGGCAGGAATTTGCCAGGAAGACGATCCAACTCAGTCCCGGAGGCAAAGGCTACTCCGACATGCGCGACCAATTCGGTAATCCCTTGCGGCTCCTTATGGTCATGGTCGGAGTGGTGTTGCTGATCACACTGGTGAACGTGGCGAACCTGCTCATCGCGAGGACAGTCGCGAGGCAGCGGGAGATGGCGATCCGCCTGTCAGTGGGCGCGGCGCGATCTGTTCTTGTCCGGCAGCTTTTGATTGAAGGATTGACGCTCGCAACCATTGGCGGAGCCTTCGGAGTTGGACTCGCGTTTATTGGAACTCCCTTGCTATTCCGTTTCCTCAAGGGTGATTTCAATGAGGCAGCGATTGCAACGTATCCCGACTGGGGAGTCTTGCTCTTTACGGCATTAGCGACGCTCCTTACGGGTCTCGGGTTCGCCATTCTGCCCGCGTGGCAATCGGCTCGCACGGAGTTGACGGGCGCTCTCAAAGTGGAAGGCAGTCTCGGGCATACAGGAGAGGCCGTATGGATACGGCGATTGCTTATAGTTGGACAACTCGCCTTGTCATTGGTGCTGGTGACGGCCGCAATTCTATTTACGAGGAGCCTGCAAAATCTCAAGCATTTGAATCTCGGATTTCGAACGGACCACCTGGTGACTTTCGAAGTCGACCCATCCGCCGCAGCATATTCACAAGCGCGTATCAAGAGCTTCGGCGAGGATGTACGAAAGGCGATGCTCGCCGTGCCGGGGGTTCAGAATGCTTCGCTGGCGACCTTTCCATTGCTAGAAGGTGATAACTGGGGAAGCAATATTACCGTCGAGGGATATCGTCCTCGCAGCCGCAACGAGGAGGTTCTCAAGAACCTCGTCGGCCCGGAATTCTTCTCCGCGCTTCAAATCCCACTCCTAGCCGGACGGCCAATCCTCGAAAGCGATTCCCTGGAGACTTCTAAAGTCGCGGTGGTCAATGAGGCCTTTCGCAAACATTTCCTGGCGGACCGTAATCCGATTGGAGTACATTTCGGCTTTGGCGCAGGCAACGTCAAAATGGATTGGACCATCGTCGGGGTCGTGGCAGATAGCGAGCACAGCGACCTACGAGCAGAGATTCAACCCTTTGTCTATATGCCGTACCTCACGGATACCAATTTGCACTCGTTGACATTTTACGTTCGTACGCGAGGCGCGGAGAAGCCTCTTCTTACTGAGATTCGCGGCTTAGTAAGTCGATACGACCGCAGTCTGCCGATCAATAATCTGAGGACGATGAGCGAACTGGTCGACGAGAACCTGTTTGTCGAGCGCGGAATGGGACTGCTTTCTGTCGCGTTCGCGTTTCTCGCGACGCTGCTCGCTGTGGTCGGACTCTATGGAGTGATGTCGTATTCAGTGAGTCGCCGATACCGCGAGATTGGAATTCGAATGGCGATTGGCGCAACTCCGCGCCGGGTGCTAACGATGGTGCTGACGGAAACAGTAATTGTCGGGATCGCTGGGATAGCTTGCGCCCTTCCAGTAGTGCTCGGCCTGGGCGGCTTTCTGCGGTCGGTTCTCTATGGAGTGAAGCCGAATGATCCGGTCATTTGTGCCGGGGCGGCCATACTTCTCTTGATGATCGCAGTCGCCTCCGGTCTCGTGCCTGCTACGCACGCCTCCCGAATCGATCCTCACGAAGCGCTTCGGACTGAGTAATTCGTAGGATGCGCTGGTTCAGCCTTACGGAACAGCAGCTTAGGGCCTGAGATTCTCTTGATTCACTCGTAAGGGGTCTCCTTCCTGAACCTCTCGTCTGAGTGCTTGTACGGACTTCCGGAGCCAAAGGTTCCCGCAACGAGGTCCGGAAGGAGATCACCTATGAAGTTCAAGAATCACGTAATGAGCCCGACAATCATCGTTTTGGCTTTAGGTATGGCGGCGGTGCAAGCGAAGGCCGAGCAGGGCAAATTCAATCTGCCGGTTCAAGCGCGCTGGGGCGCCTTCGTTTTGGAGCCTGGCGAATACCAGCTTTCCGTACCGCAATGGACGGCCTCCTGGCCGGAGAGAGTCTCTCTGACTGGAAACGGTAAAACCGTATGGATCCTCGCATCAACAGAAGAAGAGCGACGGACTTTTGATCGAAGCTCTCTCACATTAGTGAACGTTGGCGGCAGATACGCCGTCAGTGAGTTTAGCTCCAAAGCTTCCGGCAAATCGTTCACTTTCAATGTTCCGAGGGCGCCTCGTCACGAAGCGACCGCGCGGGGACAAGGAATATCGGTCGCCATAGAAGACAACAGCGGTAAGTAGATCTCGCCAGCTTAAGAATTTTTTAAACCGAACCGGAAAATCCCGCACTACACCTGTTTCAAAGACACAGCATGCGAGACGGCAGGCCACAAGAGAGTCTCCCCAACCCCAAGTGCAACTCCCCATACTCTCTTGTGGCCCTCGCTCGAACTGCGATTTCCTGCGCGTCTAATCTTCATAAACTGGGATAGCGCCGATGGAGCAGGCAAATATCCTCGCATTGCCCAGCCAGAAGTGGAAGGCGGAGTATCTGGAAGATACATCCCTTCGCCGCCTGGTTTTAGAACATTACGACCGCGAGCATGTCTCGCTGCATCGGTATCTTTCGTTTTTAGGTGTGGATGGCGAGACCTCTCGGGAGCTGGTTCAGGAGAGCTTTCTGAAGCTTCATGAGCATCTTCTCACCGGAGGTGACCGAACTAATTTGCGAGCGTGGCTCTATCGAGTGGCGCACAATCTGGCTCGAAATGCTCAAACTGCTTTCAGCAGAAGCAAAACGGAATCGCTTACCGGCTCGGAAGGGGCGCTCGATCCCCCGGCGAAAGCAGCGTCAGCGGAAGAAGAATTGGTGGCCGAGGAGCGCATGAGACGCTTTCGGCAAGCCATGAATCAATTGAGCATCCCGCAGAAGGAATGTCTTACGCTTCGAGCGCAAGGATTCAAGTACAGAGAGATCGCGGAAGTCTTGAAGGTGTCCGTTTCAACCGTTGGAGAAAACGTTCTGCGCGGGCTGGAACGATTAAAGGAACTGATATGACGAAGCCTGATCATCTGCCGAAGGATTTGCTCTTGAGAGCGATAGACGACGAGCTCGCTGGAGCCGAAGTCGTTCTGGTCGAATCGCATTTGCAAGATTGTGACGAGTGCAGGCGCAATTATCAGGAGTTGGGCCACATTTCGAGTCGCGTGGAATCGCTGATAGGAGCGTTAGAAATTCAGCACTCCGAAGCAGCGCGGGAGCGCCTCGCTGAAACATTGGAAGCCTATCAGAGGACCAAAGCTATTCCGCAGAGCTCGGAAAAGGTCCTCAGGAGATTCGGCTGGGGAATGGCGATAGCAGCAACTCTAGCGATTGGCGTACTCCTCTTGCCCCGCCGCCACGTGCCGACATTCCGTGACATTGAAAATTCCGAGGCACGCTCTTCCGGGGCGTTTCAAGTCGATGGAGAGACGTTCATGCCGCTGCCCTATTCGAATCCTGAACTGCCGATGAATGCATCGCAGATCGTCCAGATGCAAGTTCCGGTTTCGTCATTGGCGGATGCGGGTATCGTGTTCGAACCTGTTTCCAATGACGTCTCGGAGCGGGATGCTTCCGTTCTGGCCGATGTGTTGCTGGGCATGGATGGGCAGCCGTTAGGCGTGCATGTGCTGAATGCGCAATAGGTGTTCGTTAGAATTTCGGGGGTTGCCACGAGGAGAAAATGATGAAGAAAATCGGATCGACAATTTTCGCGGCGTTGCTCGTGAGCGCTGCTGGTTATGGACAGGCTGGCCTCCCACTCGGGCCGCCACCCGGGCACCCGCCTCATAACGGCTTCGGGCCGGAGGGCTTTGGATTCCATCAGTGGAAGGTTGTCACCGGGGCGCCGTATTCAGCAGATGTTACCGACCAGGTGATCCAGAGGTTGGCTGACGGTAATACCATTCAGCGGACGACGACCGGTCATGCGGCAAGAGACAGCCAGGGGCGCACCTATCTTCAGCAAACGATAACCGGCGGACCTTTGGCTCAGAATGGCCCAACTACAATTACTTTCATTTCGGATCCTGTGGCGGGATACAGCTATGTTTTGAATCCGACTACGAAAATTGCCGAACGACGTGCGATAAAGACGCCCCCAACCGGCAGCAACTCTGCCCGACCCGAGGGTCCTCCGAGAGGGAACCCGCATCCGGATTCGGTGAACAGGGTCGAGACGGATCTTGGAACACAAAATATCAACGGAGTAAGCGCGCAGGGCAAGAGTGTTACTCACACCATCCCGGCGGGAGCAATCGGAAATGCTCAGCCCATCGTGTCAACCAGCGAGACCTGGTATTCCCCCGACCTGCAGATCCCGGTTTTGGCGAAGCGAAGTGATCCGAGATCCGGGCAGTCGACTTACTCGGTCACTAGTATTCAACGCGGCGATCCACCGGCATCGCTATTCCAGGTTCCGTCGGATTATACAATCCAAGATGCCTCGAGCATGCATCACGAACGCGGCGGCCCTGGTCCCGGGTTCCACGGTCCTCCTCCAAACTAAGTTTGGCCTGCTCATACTTGGTCTCTGGGCCGGTGCGCCTCATCTTGAAGCTGCTGGCCCAAAAACTGTTGTCCTGAAAAGCGCAGAGACCGAACTTACTCTCCAGGCCGGCCCCCCGCTTCCACGTGTGCAGGAGCTTCGGGTTACGGGCGGACCTCGTTTGGAAAATCAGGCGGGGGAACCGCTGATTGATCACGTAGAAGCCAACGGTGAGACGCATTCGCTGCACTGGCGGTTCAACGCTGCAGCAAGCCAAATAAGCTCCAGTGCCGTGACGTTTGTATACGACTCACAAGTTCCCCACCTTCGGCTGTTGTGGGAGTGGCGCGCTCGAGCGAGCGAGGGCCCGATCGAACATTCAATCCGGATCGAAAACATGAGCGGAGAGGAACTCTGGATTCCTCTGCAGGACAGTTGGAGCTTCGATTGGCATGTCGCTCCGGATATGCCTCTCGAACGGCTTTGGATAGAGAAAGGCGCGGGCAAACCGTCCAACGAGGGAACGCATCCGGTCACTTTCAAACCAGGCGACAAATGGATTGGAGAATCGAGCACCTATGCACATCCATCCGCTAACCAACCGAGGGAAATCATCCCCTGGCTTTTGGTCGAGCGATCGGAAGCAGAGCGGCCGGGGTGGTATATCGGAATTGAATTTAGCGGCCGGACTCGAATCACGTTAGAACGTGAGGGGGATTCCGTGCGCGGGCGAGCGGGTCTTAACCCGATGCCGGGACCGTTTAAGACGAGATTGCCGGCCGGAGGTGTTTTCGAGACGCCCAGTATCTTTCTTGGCGCTTACCGTGGAGGCGCCGATGCTGCGGGGAATATCATGCGGCGCTGGATCCGGCAAGTCCTGAACAATCCACTGACAATCCACAATCCTTCTTATCCGCTGCTCGTAAACAACAGCTGGGGGAGCGGAATGCAGGTGAACGAAGCGGTCGCACAGCGCATGATTCACGATTCCGCCGAACTGGGGCTGGAAATGTTCCACCTGGATGCAGGATGGTTCCGAGGCGTGGGCGACTGGTATCCGGATCCGAAGAAGTTCCCGCGGGGCTTGGATTTCATCGCCGACTACGCCCATCAGCTTGGCCTCAGGTTCGGACTCTGGGTGGACTGGACGCAAGCGGCCGTCGATACTGCTCCCGGAGCTCTGAACGTGAATGATTCAACTGTTCGCGATTGGCTGGTCAGCGATCCTCCTGAAGGGTGGAAGCCGCAGGCCTTTAAAGGAATTACGATCGACCTGGGGGTGCCCGCGGCACACAATTGGGCGGCTAAGGAAGTGAACCGCCTGGTACACGATTATCACCTCGATATGCTCGAGCACGACGGATACCTGGTGGCACAAGGTTGCGATCGCAGGGATCATCCTCATGCCGCTCCTGATCCAGCACACGTGAAACGCTATGAAGATGACGGGTCAATTTGGGTTGAAAGCTCCAATTCCACGGACGTCAGTTATCACGCGACGCGGTCGTACTACGAGATCTATTCCGGTCTGCGCAAGCAACACCCCGGATTACTTCTGGAAATCTGCAACGATGGCGGCCGAATGGTCGATTTCGGGAGTGCGGCTCACGGCGATTACTTCTCTGTCACCGACGCTTACGATCCGCTTTCGAATCGACGCGCTTTCTACGACAGCAGTTTTGTATTGCCTCCCGCTATGCTCGAAACCTACATCGAGAAGTGGCCCGCACCCCGTATCGAGAATTTCTTATACATGTTGCGCAGCGGCATGATGGGCTGGTTCACTCTCATGCTGGATACGACGACGTGGACACCTGAACAGCACGCGGCAGCGCGCGATGCGTTCGCTGTGTATAAGGTAAAGCTGCGGCCATTGATTCGAGAAGCGGATCTCTATCACGTCTCGCCTCGCCCGGACGGCACACATTGGGATGGGATCGAGTATTTCGACCCAGCTCGCCGTCAGGGAGTACTGTTCGCATTTCACGGCTCGGACAGGTGGGAACAGAGTCATCAGTTCCTTCTCCGTGGATTGTCAGCGGATCGTGCGTATCGGCTGAGATTTCAGGATGGGAGCTCTGCCGACCAGACGATCTCCGGCCGAGACCTGATGCAAAAGGGCGTCAGGCTGTTGTTGCCGATCCCGAACTCGTCTGAGCTTGTGTTTATAAAGGAGTTGACTTAATCCTGGCGTGCGGCCCAGCCGGTTGGGTGCGCCGTGACCTGATGCACGTGGTCCACGATTTTCGCGAGGAGTTTCCAAGGCAACCACTTCTCGCAAACAGACGGTTTCCTGAAGTGGAGGGCTTTTAGCACTTTGTAACGGATGATGTTCTCGTGGCCGGGTTGGAAGCCGCGAAACTCAGGCGTCAAGCCAACCGTTTGAAATGCTTTTGCAAGCGTTCGCGGCTCGAAGTAGCTGATATGGACTTCGGGGACGACATACGCCCATCTGAACAGCCTGCGGTTATGCGGCACCGGATTACCGGTTGTGAAGAAGAACACGCCGCCGGGCCGTAGCAGAGAGCGTATCTGGCGCAGCTCGACAAGCGGATCAGGCAGGTGTTCCAGCACTTCAATCGCGGTAACGACGTCGAATGAGCCTTTCAGAGAATCTAAAGCTGACGCCGACAGTATAGGGATTCCCAGTTTCACAGCCTCGGCAGTTATCCAACCCTGGTCGTAGCCCCATGCGGAGCACTGCACTTGTTGTCTGCAGTAACGCACTAAGCCGCCGTTTCCAGATCCAAAATCGAGCCAGCGAGTTTCAGGGGTTACGTTGATGCATGAACGAACGACGCGCAGAATGCCATCCCACTCGTATTGTCGAAGTGTCTCGCCAGGGTTCTTCAATTCGAAGAAATAATCGGCTGACGGATCAGCTCCTAAGCCCTTGTAATAATCTTCTGAATAGATTTCGGAGTAGTCTAACCAGGGATCGCCGACGAAGATGAAGCCGCACTCGGCACAACGGAAGAACCTGAAGATCCGAGGGTTGAATTTACCCGTCTTCGCGCCGATAAAATGGGCCATCGACGAACAGATTTTGCAGGGTAGAACCGTCGGGAACGCATCATCGCTCATTTGCGCTGCTCTGGTTCGGAATTCGTTCGAGCACGACGGACCGCCGCAAAATCCGCCGTTTGACCGAGAGTTCTGTGATGACTCCAAACACCCTACAATCAAGGAAGAGGCCAAATGGCAGAACTTCGTTACACCGTGCTATTTGAACCAGCTGAAGAAGGCGGATATGTTGTGACTTGCCCTGCCTTGCACGGCTTAGTGACTGAAGGTGATACCTATGAACAGGCTCGCGAACGCGCCGTTGAAGCGATTGAACTCTATCTCGAGAGCCTGCAACAGGACGGCAAGCCCTTCCCCCCTGATAAGAAACTGTCGCTAGATCCGGTGAAAGAGGAGATTAATGTCGCCTTACCCGAACCCGCATGAGCCAACATTTTCCTGCTCTGCGCCCAACGAAGGTTCTCAATGCTCTCTTGAGAGCCGGCTTTTATATTCAGCGCACAAAAGGATCACACCATGTACTTAAACATCCCGACAGGCCTGAACTACGGGTAACGCTCCCACTTCACAACAGCGAGCTGAAAAGGAAGACGCTGGCTACTATCATTGAGCAAGCGGGTTACACTCCTGAGGAGTTCATTAAGCTCTTATAAGTCACACATACCAGATTAGATTGTGCGAAGATGTACGGGTAAAAGGTACACCCGATCTGTTCCCGAGTGGGCAATGAATGTCCCGTAGCCCGTACGAGCTTCGGCACACGTTCGCTACCCGGCTGAGCGCTGGAGGCGTCGTCGATCGTATGGTGACGCAAATGTTGCGACAAGGCGATGCCGACGTTTTCAAACTGTACAGTCAGGCAAAACTCGGGATAATGCGCGAGGCGCTGGCCAGGCTACGAACGCGGCGTTTCGAGCACACAGATGGCGAGCTGATGATTTATGCACAGTTTTGAGCACAATCAGCTTCGTTTTAAATCTTTCTCAGTGCGTAGAGCCGGTGACCGAATTGTTTGGCTCCTCAGGTAGGATTCGAACCTACAACCCTTCGGTTAACAGCCGAATGCTCTACCGTTGAGCTACTGAGGAGCATCTCGCTCCGCATTGCACAAGCCCCGTAAATCGACTCGTGCAACGTGGGTCAAACCCATTAAAGCACAGGCATTGCCTACGCATCTAAAATCTTCAAGGAAGATTTCGGATGATACGCTGAGATTTCCAATGCCACTGGAAAAGATCTATGAGCCGCAGCGCTTTGAGCCGCACTGGGCTCAATGGTGGATCGAATCGAAAATCTATCATGTAGACGCGAACCAGGCCAAGCAAAATCGCATCTTTTCCATTGTCATTCCGCCGCCGAACGTGACTGGATCGCTGCACATCGGCCACATGCTCGAGCACACCATCATCGATGTAGCCGTTCGATGGCATCGCATGAAAGGCGAAGCTACGCTCTGGCTTCCGGGAACGGACCATGCTGGCATCGCCACCCAAATGGTCGTCGAGCGGCAGCTCGCTTCGCAAGGACTCACTCGCCGGCAGCTGGGTCGCACCGAATTCGAGCGGCGCGTTTGGCAATGGAAAGAAGAATACGGCGGCCGCATCATCGCGCAAATGCGCCGCATAGGCGAGAGCGTCGACTGGTCTCGCGAACGCTTCACCATGGATCCCGGACTGTCCCGCGCCGTGCGTGAGACCTTCGTCCGCCTCTGGGAAAAAAACCTGATCTATCGCGGCGAGTACATGGTGAATTGGTGCCCTCGCTGCCAAACCGCCATTTCCGATGTCGAAACCGCGCATCGAAGCCGTCGAGGGTCATCTCTGGCACATCCGCTATCGCATTTCCAACAGCGATGAAAGCCTTGTCGTCGCCACCACGCGCCCCGAAACTATGCTCGGCGACACCGCACTCATCGTTCATCCGGACGACCAACGCTACAAGCACCTGCAAGGCAAAACCGCGATTCTCCCGCTTATGCATCGCGAGATTCCGATCATCGCCGATCCCTTGGCAGATCCCAACTTCGGCACCGGCGTGGTGAAAGTCACGCCCGCTCATGATCCAAACGATTTTGAAGTAGGGAAGAGGCATGGGCTGCCCTTCGTGAAGGTCATCGGCGAAGACGCTCGTATGACTGCCGCCGCGGGCCCTTACGCCGGGCTCGATCGCTTTGAAGCGCGAAAGCGAATCATTGCCGCGCTTGAAAGCTCCGGCGAATTGGTCAAAACCGAACCGTACACGCTCAATATCAGTCAATGCGATCGTTGCAAGACCATCATTGAACCGCTCGTCTCGACCCAATGGTTCGTGCGCACCAAGCCGCTCGCCGAAAAAGCCATGGATGCGGTAAGAAGCGGGCGTATTCGATTCGTCCCCGACGATCGCGAGGTGGTCTTCTTCCAGTGGATGGAGAACATCCGCGATTGGTGCATCTCCCGCCAGCTTTGGTGGGGCCATCGCATTCCCGCCTGGCATTGCAAGAATTGCCGGCAGATCACCGTCGCGCGCGAGACTCCAGCGACTTGTCCTCACTGTCACTCCACGGAACTGGAGCAAGACCCTGACGTGCTCGATACCTGGTTCAGCTCCGGGCTCTGGCCTTTCTCCACGTTGGGCTGGCCGGACGAAACCGAAGACCTCAAGACCTTCTATCCCACCTCGCTGCTCATCACCGGTTTCGACATTCTATTTTTCTGGGTATCGCGCATGATCATGCTCGGCCTGGAATGCACGGGCGACGTGCCGTTTCGCGAGGTGCACATGCACGGCCTGGTTCGCGATGCTGAGCGCCAAAAAATATCGAAGACTAAAGGCAACGTGGTCGATCCGCTGGAGATTATCGATCGCTTCGGCACCGATGCGCTGCGAATCGCTCTCCTAATCTCGGCTGCGGCCGGCGCAGATATTGCGCTCAAAGAAGATCGAATCGAAGCTGGAAGAGCCTTCGCCAATAAGCTCTGGAACGCCTCGCGTCTGCTGTTCATGAATATGGAGCGTTCTGGAATTACGCAGTGGACACCCGGACGCGCATCTTCCCGCCACAGCAATTGAGGACGGTTGGATTAGAGAGCGGTTGAACATCTGCGTTAAAGCGGTGAATGAGAGCCTGGAATCGCATCGCTATCACGAAGCAGGCCAAACCCTGCGTGACTTCGTGTGGCATGAGTTCTGCGATTGGTACCTGGAAATCAAAAAGCTTCGCTTCCGCGAGAACTCCGGGCAGGACGCCCACTGGACCGAAACTCTCACGGTCTACGAATCCGTGCTGCGGCTATTGCATCCGCTGATGCCATTCGTAACCGAGGAGCTTTGGCAGCGTCTGACCGCAGCTTCAACGGTTCAACACAGTCTCTCAATTTCGCTCGAGCGCTACCCCCAACCGGAAGACATCTCTACCTACCAGGCGCTCGCTCAGAACTTCTCTAAAGTCCAGCAGGTTGTCAACGCAGCACGGGAGCTTCGGGCCGACAATAAACTTGATCCGAAGTCTACGTTTTCCGCCGCGCTCTATCTGAAAACGTTTGAGTTGAGCGAGGAAGATCTTCGGGTGATCGCTGCTCTCGCAAAGCTCGACATTGCCCCGCGCCCTGGAAGCATTCAGGACAGTAAAGGTCTTATCCGCTCCACACCAGACTTTGATTTACAGATTCAGGCCGCGGCAGCTGCTCAGAACGGCGCATCAACACCGGAATCTCGGGCGCGAATCCTGAAGGAAATCGCAATACTCGAAAGGAACATCGAAAATTCTAAGCGGCAGCTGAGTGATCCGACGTTCCTCAATCGCGCCCCCGCACGTGTCGTGGCCGGCTTGCGCGCGAAACTCGACGCGTACCAGGCGCAGCTCGAAAAAAATAAGAATCTGCTCGAAGGAAATGGGTAGCAATGTTCGACATTTCGCACCCAGAGGTGCGTGGCGCTGTCGAACGCGCCCTCGCTGAAGATATTGGCCCGGGCGACATTACTTCTGATCTCACAGTTTCGGAAAATCTGTTCGCGCGTGGAAGTTTCGTCGCCAAGCAGTCCCTCGTGCTCGCGGGAATTGAGCTGTTGCCGCTCATCTATGAATGGCGCGGCGGCGCAAACGTCCAATTGCTGGCCGAAAGCGGTTCAATGGTCAACACGGGGACCGTAATCGCGACTGTCTCCGGCCGGGCCCGCACGCTGCTCGAATGTGAACGCGTGGCGTTGAACTTCCTCCAGCGCCTCAGCGGTGTAGCGACTCTCGCTCGTAAGCACGTCGACGCTGTGAAAGGAACGAAGACGCAAATTCTAGATACGCGAAAGACCACGCCCGGTCTCCGTCGTTTGGAGAAGATGGCCGCGGCGGCCGGAGGCGCGACGAACCATCGCCAGGGACTGTTCGATGCCGTGCTCATCAAAAACAATCACATCGCCGCTGCCGGAGGTGTTCGCCGCGCACTCGAAAAGACAAAGCGCTTCTCGGGGCCGGTCGAAATTGAAGTGCGGACGCGCGCTGAGCTCGAGGAAGCTCTCTCGGCGGGGGCAGGGCATTTGTTGCTCGATAATCTTTGCCCTGCCGAAGCCGCGGAATGGATTCGTCACATCAACGGACGCGCCACCATCGAATTGTCCGGCGGCATCAATTTGGAAAACATTCGCGCTTACGCGGAAGCCGGTCCGGATTTCATCTCGTGTGGGGCTATAACTCATTCCGCAATCGCCGTCGATATCAGCTTCCGGCTCGAGTTAAACGATTCCTAATGCCGCTCGATATCGAAACGGTTCGAAGTCTCCGGCCGGAAAACGAGATCCACTATTTCCAGACCATCGACTCAACTATGACCGAAGCGGCTCGGCTCGCTGGCTTAGGCGCTCCCCATGGAACAGTCGTCTTGGCAGACGAGCAAACCGCCGGCATGGGACGACTCGGCCGTTCCTGGCAATCACACGCGGAACTTGGTATCTACTGCTCTATCTTGCTTCGCCTCGCGCTTCCTCCGAGCGGTTTCCCCATTGCCAGTCTCGTGCTTGGACTCGCGACCGCCGAGGCGATTCAGAAATCCACTCAGCTCGCGTGCGATCTGCGATGGCCGAACGATGTTCTCGTTGATGAACGAAAGGTCGCGGGCATTCTCACGCATCTAGTTGACGCCTGCGTTGTTGCCGGCATCGGCATTAATGTCAACCACGCTTCGCTCCCTTCGGATTTGCGTACTCCCGCTACTTCTCTCCGCATCGAAAGCAATGGTCGCGATCAATCGCGGGAACAGGTGATTGTGAATCTCCTCGAATCCGTTGATTCTTTCTGTTCGATGCTCGCAACCAAAGGCCCTGAAAGCATTCTTCGCGCCTTCAGTTCCGCCTCTAGCTACGCCATGAACCGAAGAGTAGTTGTTGAGGAAAATGGCTCGAAAGGCATAACAGCGGGACTTGATGACAATGGATTCCTTTTGCTCCGTTCTGATTCCGGCCACGTGGAAAGGCTTGCTACCGGCGGTATCCGTCCCGAATACTAACTCTCATGGGCGAAGCGGAACAAACCAGTCAGCCCGATGAAATCGACTGGCCAAGCAACTACTTCAACTATTTCACCGAGATTGAAGAGCACTTTCAGCGCGCCCGAGGCACGGGACTGTTTTTGCTTTCGCCGCTCGATTGGGCGCTTCTCGAGAACTGGAAAAATTCCGGTGTTCCGCTCGAAGCGGTACTCAAAGGTATTGACGACACTTTTGAGAAATGGCGCAGCCGCAAGATAAAGCGGCGGCTGGTGAACTCGGTTGCGTATTGCACGCAAGCTGTTTTCGAAGCTGCTCAGCGCATTTCGCCTCGGACACAACGCAATGCAAGAGCAAGTGAGCCGCTGTTTGCTATCGACGAGCTCCGCGCTCACTTTAAGAAAGCAATCGACGCGCTACGCCAGCGCCCCGAGCCGCCCTTCCAGGAGGTTGCCTCATCACTCGAATCCCTTGCTGCTAATGCAGAGCATCACATGCAGGATTTGGAGCAGCTCGAGCAGCGATTGACCGCCATGGAAGATAAGATCGTCGCTGCGGCTCGAAGCCTCGAAAGTGAAGAAAGTCTTTATTCTATTCGCCACGCGCTCGATCAGGAACTTCGACCTTATCGCGGCAGGATGACGGCCGAGCAGCTTGCCATGCTCGAACGCCGTTACCTGGACACCGCATTGCTCGAGCGTGCCGAGCTGCCGCGTCTCAGTCTCTTCTATTTGCGCTGAGTTTGATACAGTCTCCAAGTGGATAAACCGGCGCTCAAGCCGAGAAGCTTGCACTGGGTCGCCCTTGGGCTGCTGGTTCTGTCCGTCTTCATCAACTACGCCGATCGAGGTAATCTCGGCGTTGCCGCGACCAGCATCGAATCAGAGCTTCACGTCAGACCGGACCAGCTCGGCCTCCTGCTGGGGTCTTTTTCTCTGACCTATGCATTTTTCCAGATCCTTGCAGGTAATCTCATTGATCGTTGGAATGTGAACTGGGTGTACGCGGCAGCTTTCTTCCTGTGGTCTTCCGCGACTGGATTGACGGGCTTGGCGCCTACCTTTTGGGCCATCCTCGGCTTACGCTTACTACTCGGAGCAAGTGAATCAGTCGCATATCCCGCGTATTCCAAAATGATCGTGATCAGCTTTCCGGAGCAGCTCCGCGGGACGGCCAACGCGCTGATCGACGCCGGATCAAAAGCCGGCCCTGCGTTGGGCGTTCTCCTGGGCGTCAAGATGATCGGCTGGTTTTCATGGCGCGGAATGTTCTTCGTCATCGGCGCCGCCAGCTTGTTGTGGCTACTACCTTGGTGCGTTATTGCTCACCGGCTTCCAGGCAAGCGCAAGACTGTTGCTTCAGGATGGACAGCGCCCACTTATCGCGAAATTGTTTCCAAGCGTGCCTTGTGGGGAACCGCTCTCGGCCTGTTTGCCGGGAATTACGCGTGGTTCCTTTTCTTGAATTGGTTGCCTTACTACTTTGAGACTGAGCGCCACTATACAAAGGACCGGCTCGCCATACTAGCTTCGCTCCCGTTTTGGGCAGTCGCTCTCTCCTCTATGCTCTTCGGTGTTTTAGCCGATGCCCTCATTCGCCGCGGGTACCAGGCAGGCCGCTTGCGGCAGACCTTCGTTTGTCTCGGGTTGCTAGGCTGCTGCGGTTTTATGCTCCCGGCTGTATGGGTATCTCACGAATTGCTTGCAAACCTGCTGCTAATCGCCGCCTTCATCTTTATGGGCGCATTTTCTTCCAACCACTGGGCCTTCACCCAACTGCTTGCGGGCCCGCATGCCGCCGGAAAATGGACGGGCCTTCAGAATTGCCTTGGGAATTTCGCCGGGATGGCAGCTCCGTATATAAGCGGAGTCGCTCTGCAAGCCACCCATTCCTTTTTTGCCGCTTTCGCAATCGCATGTGCGATTCTGCTGGTCGGAGTACTGGGGTACTCGATTGTCGTCGGAAAACCAGCCGAAGTTACGTGGAACGCCACCTGAAGCCCGAAAAATCAAGTAACCTATACTTAATAGGACCATCACATTAAGTACGCGTAATCAATTCTCGTGTGCACCGTCAAATAAGCTTACGATGCGGCCGTGAGGATTTCGAGCCGCTATTTGGGTTCTGGCGTTTTCGAGTGCGTGCGTGACGCGTATATCGACCGCCAAGCGAGTTGGCGCACCTCCTGCAAATGGCTCAGTGCGCCGCCGGTGGGTATCTTCCTCCGAGTGCCCACCGGCCCCCCCCTCTCACGATCAGCCTGGCGTCTTCATCTATCTCTTTGTAGCCACTAGCGAAATCCGGAAAGCCGGCCTATGAACCTCCAGTTCAGGATTCTCAATTCCGGCCAGCCTTGCCAGTTCAAAAAGCTCGCTCGATCGAAATGAAGCTCGAACAGAGATCGGCCCATCATGCAATGTGATTTTCTGCCATTTCAGCAGCAGTTTCGTCGCTGGCAAAAAGCAATATGGCAAAAGACGCCGCTCCAAATCGAAAACCAGCAGAGTCTTTCGTGCGAGCCTGTAGAAGCTGGTTAATAAGCCGACGACCTGTTCATCGGAAAAATGATGAAGAAACAGGGAGCACAAGACGTAATCGAACGTCTGCGGTAAAAACGGCAGCCTGAAGGCGTCCGCGATCAGCTTCGGGCCCGGAGCAGCTGCAAGGTTAACCGAATTGTAATCGAGATTGGTGATCGAAGCGGCGGGATACAACTCCTTTACGACTCGCGCTGTGTCCCCTGATGCGGCTCCGATATCGAGCAAGGTGAATGGGTCGCCTTTTTCCGCGATTCGCGCTATGACCTTCCGCAATACCGAATGGCCTCCAAAACTGCGATTGATGCGGATAAGATCGTCAAGATTCAACCGCGCCTCTTCCGGCGAGGCATGGTCCAGCAATTCGGGTTTAATTAGCCTTCGAGAAAACAAGCCCACTAAAGTAGATGATCGTTCTTATCGAGCTGCAACCATTCTCGACATAAAGGCTACTTTCGAGGCGCTTTGCTCTGCCGCTGGCGCTTTAAGACGTTTCCATTCATCGAGATCGTTTAATCCCTCGATGCTCGAAATAGTGGTACCCGTTATGCGGGCGACAAAGTAGCCGTTATCGCCAGTACCGGCGAACACAGTATCGCCAGCGAGTGAGACATCGCAACGTTTCCACTTCGCCTGCAGGATTTTCTCGTACCAGGAGAAGAACTTCGCGGCCTGAGCTTCCGAATCCCATTCCGACGCGTATTCCAGCACCGGTTTGCGCTGCTTTCCGGATTGGAGAATCTTAAATTGCCCTCCGCGTAGATGAGGTGCAATGGCACTGGCCTCCTTTTCGCCCGCGTACTGCCGAATCAACATCTCGTGATCGAATTCCCCGACTGACCCTTCCGTAATTTCCTTCCCTTGCAGTGTTACAGACAGCTTTGGCAAATTCGGTTTGACAGGTTTCTCATGAGCGAAATACCGTTCGGGATGGATGATTTCCGCGGAGTCCACCGGAGCGTCCGTGAAGACACTGCTAAACGCTTCTTTGCCCATCTTCTTGTACACGGCATCAAAGAAAAGCGTCCCCTCGGTATAGGGGAACAGCAGCGACTGCTGGATGTACAGAGGAGAACCTTTCAAAACTGGATATTCCGCCATCGACGTTTCACTCGAATCGACGACCGAGTTCAGCATCTCAGGAGTCGGAACCGGAGCTTGGCCGGCCTGCTTCAAACCATAAGCGATCATCAGCCAGGAGGCTTGCCCTTCGACAACCGCTGTGTGGGCGAGATTCTCGTCATCATTCGATGGCGTTTCCTCCATAAACTTGGCCAGATCAAAGTGTTGGTCGGCCAATGCGTGGGAGAGCTCATGGGCCAAGGTCGTGGTCTCGGAATCGAAGGACGTATCCTCCAGGAGGAACAGCTTTTTCTCGTCGTAATCGTAGAAAGCAGCAGCCTGTTCAGTAAGCAGATCGATCGTCGATTTCTTGAGATCGAAACCCTGCGGAACTAGACCGAACATTTTCAGAGCCAGCTCATCCGCGCGGATCTCCTCCGGCATGAGAGTCTTCTTGATGCGTTTGCTCAGGAACTGGCGTAACTGATGCTTCGACATGCGTCCATACGGCACCGTATGTTTTTCCGAAAGCCCGGTTATCTCAGATAAGGACTTGACGATCGAGTTGATCTGAGCAAAGACTGGATCATCGTTTGCCCTTTGGCGGGCGGCAACGAGCCAGAACACTGCAAGCAGCGCAATGAAGACGGAAACGATTCGGCGGGACATCAAGGGCGGTCAGGCAACCGCTCTTTCTAGACTACTGAATGGTGGCCCCTCGTTCGTTTACTGTATCCATCGTGCAGAGGCCAGGAGCGCGTGGACGCCGTTCCATACGATTTGCACTCCGATGCACAAAAGAATGAAGGATGTCAGACGAACGATAACGTTCATGGCCGTTTGCCCGAGAAATGTGGCAATGCGTTCGGCAAACCGATAACTCAGATAAATAGTGATGGCTACCAGCGCTGGTCCGATGATGGCTGCGACGAGTCGAACAACGCTGCTCTGATGCGGCGCTTGGTTTGCGCCGATGGTCAGGGCTACTGAGATGGAACCGGGGCCTACAGTCAGCGGAAGTGTAAGCGGATAAAAAGCGCGATTCGCGATGTCCTGGCTCGTAATTTTTCTTTCCGCGCTTGCCCGCGCTTGTTCTGAGTCGCGTTGCAGGAGCGTCCACCCGGTTGAGATAACAACCAGTCCGCCGCCCACTTGTACAACCGGGATAGAGATCCCGAAAAAATCGAGAATATGGCTGCCGATCAACATGGAGCCGGTTAACAGCCAGTAGCTGTTCAGCGCAATTTTGCGGGAGAGAATCGAGCGCGCATCGCTTGAATAACCCGGCGTCAGGCTCAGAAATATGGGAGTGTTGCCCAGCGGGTTGACGATCGGGAAGAGCGCCGTCACCACCACGAGGCAACTCGTCAAGATGTGCAAGACCGCCGTAACTGGCATGAGATCCAGCATAAGATGCCGTGAGCGCATCCTGCGCGAATATCTGGCGTATGGGCCCGCGACCCACCGCTAGCCATGAAGCCGCCATGTGGGGCAGGCTTCAGCCTGCGCGGGACTTCAGTCCCGCCGTTCGGCAGCTCGTGTCCAGCGTCGCCACGAAACGTCGAAGGAAGTTACGATGAAAGGAGGATAAAGAACATGCCAGCTCTCGATTGGTCCCAGTGCCCGGCCGTGGAGAGGATTCCCGGCAAACGCAGCGGCGCATGCGTGTTTAAGGGAACCCGGACGCCCGTAGCCACTGTCTTCGAGAACCTTCAGGACATGAGCGTTGACGAGCTGATAGAAGAATTCGGCGTAACGCGCGAACAGGTTCAGGCTGTTCTGGAATTCGCAGCGCACAGCAGGCAAGTGCCAATCTCGCGCCCGTAAAGGCTCGTCCTGTTCGACAACGTACGCCGCGCACTCTTGCCCGCTATCTAATCGGTAAACACGCAGTGACGGAAGCCCGCGCCGAGGGTGGGAGTAAGTGGACAGCGGCGAACTACCGACCCAAGCCGAGGCGGCAGCGTTTGAAGCCTTAATTATGATTGACAAAAATATCAGGCCCCTGCGCGATCAGAAAAGGCAATCCGCATTGTTCCTCCGCTACCAAACCACCAATGACCGTGCCTTCAGTAATGTGGGGCAGGTCTTTAGTCTGCGAAGGGCCTCAGCCCGTCTGCCCCGAAGCGCTGGACCATCGATATTTCTCTTGTATGCGGAGTTTTCTCGGAGGCATCATGCAAAATCGAGCGTTGAACCATTGGACGCGGCTATCCTGCGTGTGTCGGCTCGCCCCATGTACTCCACATACTCAAACGGGATCATCGACGTACGCATTTCGGTACTTTCCGGAAAAGACCGCCGCGGCGCCTCTTGGCAGCCCGGTTCATGACCGCTGAATACGACTCTCGGTAGTGGGTCAGTTTCCGGGTTGCCCGTAAGAACTAAGCCGCTGGCGCGGCGGACGCGAGTGCGTGGTGGTTTGAAGTAGGGGTGGTGGTGTTGTTGTAGTGTCGGTGGTCACAGAAAGGAGTTCTGTGACCCCACTACGTCAACGGATGCTGGACGAACTTCAGCGCCGTAATTACACTGCCGACACGGTTCGCGGCTACATTCATGCCGTGAAGGAGTATGCCGAGTACTTCGGCAAGTCGCCCGAGCTGATGGGTGCTGAGGAGGTTCGCGAGTTTCAGCTGTACATGATTCGCGACAAGAAACTGGCCCTCGGCACGGTGGCGCTGCGCATGGGCGCACTGCGCTTTCTTTACAAGAAGACGCTGCGCCGTCGCGACATCGACATCGACGATTTGCCGCTGGTGCGAGCGCCGAGGAAGTTGCCCGTCGTTCTGAGCCAGGAAGAAGTGGTTAGGCTCATCGAAGCTGCGCCGAACCTGCACTACCGTACGTTGCTGATGCTGCTCTACGCAACTGGGCTGAGACGCGCCGAGGCGGTGCGGTTGAAGATCAGCGACGTCGACACTTCGCTCATGTTGATCCACGTGCATCAGGGGAAGGGCTCGCGAGATCGCGACCTGCCGCTTACGCCGAAACTGCTCGAAGCTTTGCGCAAGTACTGGCAGTTCTGCCAGCGTAAGCCTCGCGTTTACCTGTTCCCGAGCCGCTTTCCGCCGCTCGAGCCCGAGCATCCCATCTCCGACAAGGTGGTCTGGCACGCTTGCCATGAAGCAGCATTGCGCGCGGGACTTAGCAAGCGCATTGGGCCGCACACATTGCGACACAGTTTTGCGACGCACATGCTCGAAGCGGGAACGGATCTCCGCACTATCCAGCTATTGCTTGGACATCAGCGGCTGAAAGATACCGCCGTTTATCTGCATGTCTCGCGCCGTCATCTGCAAGCGGCCATCAACCCGCTGGATCAGATTACGATCCAGGATTTTCACAAAGAAGATAACGGAGAGTAATGGCACGGCCACCCTGGGAGGTGGCTGATGTCATTCACCGAGGCGGCGGCCGCTTTTTGGAGCGTTATCGAAGATCTTTGACTTATCCGCAGGTCAAGGTGCTCAACGCCATCACGCGCTGCCGGACGGCGGCACTCGGTGGTCATCGCGATCAGTGCGACGGCTGCGGTCATCAGACCATCTCCTACAACTCATGTCGAAACCGGCATTGCCCGAAGTGTCAGACCAATGCACGAGATAAATGGCCTGGATCCCGGCAACAGGAGCTCCTACCCGTCACTTACTATCACGTCGTCTTCAGCGTGCCGCATCGACTCGTTCCACTCATGTGGCAGAACAAGCGAGTGTTGTTCACTCTTCTATTCGAGGTCACTGCCGCTACGCTACTCGAAGTAGGTGCCAACCCAAAGCGCCTCGGTGCTCTGATTGGCTTCTTGAGTGTTCTGCACACCTGGGGCCAGACCCTGCAGCCGCATCCGCATATCCATTGTGTGGTCCCGGGCGGCGGACTATCGCCAGAACATGAACGCTGGATTCACTCGCAGCAAAATTTCTTCCTGCCCGTACGAGTGCTCAGTCGCGTGTTTCGGGGCAAATTCGTTGCCGGCCTGAAGCAACTCTTTCGGAAGAACCAACTTCAGTTCTTCGGAGCCTGCCAGCAGTTATCCAACGAAAAAGCGTTCAACGCTTTCCTACGCACTCTCTTTCGCGAAGATTGGGTGGTCTACTCCAAGCCACCGTTCGGCGGACCAGAGCATGTTTTGCACTACCTGGCCCGCTATACCCATCGCGTCGCCATCTCGAATCACCGATTACTGAACGTCACCGATCACGACGTCACCTTTCGTTGGAAGGACTACGCGCATCACAGTAAGTCTCGCGCCATGACGCTTTCTCACGAAGAGTTCCTACGCCGCTTCTTCCAGCACGTGCTGCCGAGTGGCTTCCCGCGCATCCGCTACTTCGGCTTTCTTGCCAATCGCTGTCGCAGACTGCTTCTGCCGTTGTGCCGCAATCTGCTCGGTGCTTCTCCTGCTGCCGTTGCTACGAGCGCTTCAGTTACTTCCGTCCACGCTTGCCCTCGCTGTCAAGCGCCCATGCGGATCATAGAACGACTGACCGCCTTTCAACTTCAGTGCCCGGGCTATCGACTGGTGGTTGCTCTTGATACCTCGTAAGGGCGCTTCACCTTCGGCTCCTGGACGTGCTCTCCGGCACGCCTCGCTCTTTGTGCATCCATACGTCGGATCTGACACTCGCGCAGGGCTTTCAATGCGCTTTCATCCATCGATTTTGCCCTCAGCGCATCCCACTTCCCTCAATCAACCGCGCAACTCCGGCCTCACCCTGCCGCCGATCCGCGTTCCCCGGATCAGCGCGACATTCAAAAACCCATAACTGCGGCTTGCCAAACCGCCGCGCAGCCGCTTCCTTCTTACGACTTGGTCCGAAGCGTCCCGGCCCCACCATTACACTTTCGCTCTGCTATCTTCACCGGGCCGCTTCCGATAAAGATCTGTCGTCACTCGCCCGCGACTTAAAAGTCAATCTGCCGCTCGCAGCGGGTCGAAGGCTGCAGAAACTCGGCGGCGTGCAAGCTCCGCCGGGCGCGTCGCGAGAAAGCCGCGCTCGATAACGCTGCGCCGGGCAAGCACCTCTTCATACACCGGCCTCGACGCTATGCTGCTTGTTCGTAGGTCGCAATGATGACGCCCGTCGAAGTTGTGTCAGTACTAACAAGCTTTATGTTCACGGGGTGCGAGATGCCGCCGAAGAGTTTTTTCCCTTTTCCAAGAACGATGGGACAGGTGAGCAGTAAAAATCGGTCGATGAGATTCGCGTCAAGTAGTTGCGGATAGAGTGTTGAGCTTCCCCAGAGGACAATATCGGGCCCTTCCTCTGCTTTCACCTTCTTCAACTCGTCAATGCTGCTGAGTTTGTGGCTGTTGGCCCAGTCGAATTTCGTCGAGCCCCGGGTTAGTACATATTTGTTCGCTTTTGTGAACACAGGCCCAATTGGATCGTCGGCAGGAACCTTCGGCCAATGGCCAGCAAAGATGTCATAGGTTTTGCGGCCTAACAGCAGGTCATAGGGTTTGTCTAGGGTGCCCACCAAACTCAGGACTGCGGCACCACCCTTAGCATCTCGAAATTGAGTGATCCATCCGCCGAGATCGAACCCATCACTTGTGTCCTCCTGGGCGGCGCCGGGTCCCTGCATGACGCCATCGAGCGACACTCTTGCAGTTGCTCTGATTTTCCTCATTCTCTCTCCGTTCGGTCGTGTTTCTTCTGTTCAAGTGGCGTATGTTTTCCGTAATCGTTGGCGGCCAGACCGCTCTGTTGCTTACTTCGAATACGCAAACGGTCGCACCTCGACGGACGCCCTACAAGCGATGGCAGCCTTGCGAGCCCACGCAAGTGCCTCGTTCATATCAGCGGCTTTCAGCACCCAAAAACCGAGTATGTGTTCCTTCGTCTCCGTGTACGGCCCGTTGGTGACGAGCAGTTTGCCGTTGGACTGGGCGCGCAGCGACCTCGCATTACTGGGCGAGGAAAGGCCGCCGACAAACATCCTGACACCGGCAGTCACCATTTCGTCGTTGAGCACGTCGATCTCGCGATCCATCGCTTCGGTTTCGACGGATGGGTCGTAGTCGTCGGGCCGGTAGAGAGCAATCAAGTACTCACCCCCGGGCAGCGCGGCAGAAACAATCAACGCCGCTGACGGACGATCTTCAGGTTTCTCCTCCAGGCAGCGCATGATGACCATTTCCACGGCCGGATCGAGATCATGAACCAGCGTGGAAGGGCGATGCGGGGCGCTCTCGCGGAGAACACGCATAATCTCGTCGTACGTCTTGCCCTCAAATGCCGGCTTGCCGGTAAACAGTTCGTAGAGCACCAGTCCGAGCGCATAGATATCGCTGCGAGCCGTGACCTCTTTGCCCACAAGCTGCTCCGGTGCCATGTAGGCCGGAGTTCCGCTGCGCACGTCCTCAATCTCATGGGCTAAGCCGGCCAGGCCGAAGTCCATGATTAGCACTTCACCTCGCCCATCGAGCATGATGTTCGAGGGCTTCAGATCTCGGTGCAACACGCCCTTGTCGTGCGCCGCGGCCAGCGCGGCACAAATCTTGCGTGCGATCTCTAGAGCTTTATCGCGGGGGAGCCGGCCAATACGCCGCAGCAGCGATGAGAGGTCTTCGCCGTCCACGTACTCCATCGACAGGAAAACCTGGTGGTTGGCCTCGCCGATGTCATAAACGCGACAAACGTTAGGATGCGAGATGCGTCGTGCGATGCGGACCTCGTTGCGGAAGCGCTCCAGCATCGACCTATCGATCATCGACTCGGGCAGGAACTTGAGCGCCACCGTTTGGCCCAGCGTGAGATCGTCCGCGCGAAACACCTCGCCCATGCCGCCGCGTCCGAGCAGCGAAATGATGCGGTAGCGCTCCGCAATCAGCATACCGGGCGCGAAGCGACCTTCGTCGCGGGACGGATGCGATGCCGGCCGGAAGGAAGAAGGTTTCCGTGGCGGCGGATACGCGGGTGTGTCCACCGAGGCGAGCGCGACCGTGATCGCAGCGTCAGCACCGGACGACCCTGCGGAACGTTTCCTCAAGGGACTTCCGCACTGCGAGCAAAACGGCGCTGTAGGCTCTACCTCCGAGCCACACTGCTGGCATCGTTCCATTTGCAACAGCTTACCTTACCTTGAGAGTCTTGAAGCGTGCCGCTCAAGTCAGCCAGAGCGGGGAGCTGTGCGAATACCCGGTCTACCGCCAGGACGCAGGGCACCAGCGAGTGCCTCATGCATGGCATCTTTCACGCGAAATCCAGATCGGCGAGAACGCACCACCAGCGCGGTAGAATCCAGGCCCGAGTTCTGACCGATGACGAGTCTCAATGGTTCTGCTGAGAGTCTTTGAGCGCAACGGCGACATCTACGTCAAAGTAGCAAACGCAAAGCTCGCCAACTGCGCTCGGCGTACCTGATCGGGGGTTTGGGCGAACAAGCGGTTGTCTCGGTCAAATGCAGAATTGTCGGCCACCCGGAAAGTGACCCGCCACCCGACTTTCACTCCGAAGCCCGCCTTGATCTTGACGAGATCATTTCGAGACAGGCTTGATCGGCTTGCAAAGGAAATCGTTTATTGAAGACGAGCCCACAATCCTCAACGCTTTTACGTCTGAACGCAAAAGATATATCGGCTCCGCGCGTTGGGTGTGTTCGTTGCTAGAAGGAACGAGAACGACCAAGTTCTTGTCGTCCGCACCGATAATGAGCGCTTTAGTGTCCACCGGCAACTGCGCCGAAGCGCTTGTGAGCCGCGCGATCTTGAACTCGTCATAGAGGCGAGCTGCGCCAAACGCCCATCCGAGGTAATAAAGGCAGAAAATGCAGGCGATGGCGGCCCAGGTCAGAAATGTAAAGCGCAAGAGTCTCGAAAAGAAAAAGCCGAAAGTTACGGAAACGAACAAGATCAAGCCCACGCAAACAACAGAAGCCTTCCCAACCGACCCGTGACCCGTGACGGGACACGCTCCGCTCGAGGCCAGGTCACGACTTGCCCGGTCCATCCAAACAGCATAGGCCGCTAGCAAGAAGGTCGGAATTATGGTGAGCACCGAGAAAATATATCTCTCCCACTCGCGTGGGAAATACTTTCGCTTTGCCGCCGGGCGCATCGAGAACGCCTCCGCCACCGCAACGGCTATCGCTACCCCAAAAATAAACAACCAGACCAGCAGAAGCTCCGCACCGGAGAAGATGTATTCCGCCGACTGAAGCCCTGCCAAATAACTCAAGCCCAGGGCCTCCGAATAGCCCGCGCGCTCTGCCCCGCCCACAAGAAAAAACACCCCGGTGATCATAGCCACGGCTATGGAACTCGACAGGATGCCAGCCCAGACGGAAAGGCGGGGCGAAGCAATTTGAGAATCCATTGAATCAGGGATAACAAACTAATCGATCGGAAGAAAATCGTGGCAGATCCACAGGCCAGTGCCGGCGTGTCGACCATCACCTTTTCCCGCTCTGCTTGGAAGCTACAAACGTCGAGCCGGCGTCTCGCCACACAGAGGAAGATAGGGCGTTCCGCAAATGTTCAGCCCGTACCGCCCACCAGAGTTCGAGGCACCCGCCGAAAATCCCAGTCACCGCCGTTCCAATTTTTTCCCGGCTCCCCCTCCACACCCGCTACTCCTCTCTTTCGCGCAACTTACGGGCGCTCACCCCAATCCCGACCGCTCCCGCGCCCTCCATTCGCCCGCTCCCTTCCCCTATCTTCAAATCAGCCGGACGTACGCCAATCCCGGACGCACTTCGGCCATTTCATCTCAGGAGTCCATCATCATGTCTAGCGAAGCTCAAGTAGCAGCCAATCAAGCGAACGCACAACACAGCACCGGTCCCAAAAGCGAAGAGGGCAAAGCCGCTTCCTGCCTGAACAATTTCCGCTGGGGATTTTGCGGCGCTTTCACCGTTCTTCCTTCCGAAGACGAGGAGGATTACGACACTCTTCTCTGCGGCCTCCGCGCCGAGCACCAGCCCCGCACCGTCACCGAAACCATTCTGGTTGAGAAAATGGCGCAGCATCACTGGCTCAGCCAGCGCGCTCAACGCCTCCAGGACATCACCATGGCAGACGATCTGCCCTTGCGCGATCAGGAAAGGCAATTCGCACTGTTCCTCCGCTACCAAACCACCAATGACCGTGCCTTCAGTAAGTCCCTGAACGATCTTCTAAAGCTAAGAGCTGAAAAGCGAAGAGCTGAAATTGGGTTCGTCTCGCAGGAGCGGAAAAAGGAAGAAGAAGCCCGTAAGCAGGCCGTCGAAAAACGGAAGCAGGACCGCCATCCGATGGACCTTTTGTTCGCCGAAGCCAAGGCGGATCATCAACTGTTGATGAATTTGAGCCTGCAAGGCGCGATGCGCCGCCAGAAAAACGAGGCGGCACTCGAAAAAGCGGCCTGAACCTCGTCTGCTCACCAAAACGGATGCGCATCTTGAGCAGAGCGTGCCAGTAGTCTCTCTCTAGATCCGCCAGCGAGTCTCTTGAAAAAATCCGTGTTCATCCGTGGCCGATTTCTTAAGAGCACACCGCCATTTTCGATGTTATTCTGAAAGCGCTCCCCCTCCGCATTTCATGGATTTTCTTGCAGGTTTAAATCCGCAACAACGCGAAGCCGTCACGCACGTCGAAGGTCCGTTGCTGCTGATCGCAGGCGCGGGAAGCGGAAAAACGCGCGTCATTACACATCGCATCGCTCACCTGATCGATGCTCATCGCATTCCCGGCCCAGCCGTGCTCGCTGTCACTTTCACGAACAAGGCAGCGGACGAAATGCGCCAGCGCGTTGGCGCTTTGCTCGCCACTGCCGGTGCGTCGAACTCGCCCCTGATTTCCACGTTCCACTCCTTTTGTGTTCGTCTCTTGAGGCGCGATGGCGCATCTTTAGCGGAGATTCGCCCCGGCTTCACGCGCCAGTTCACGATCTACGACGATGATGACCAGCTTGCGTTGATGAAATCGATCTATAAGCAGCTTGGTTTAGACGAGAAATTCATGCAGTACCGGGCTGCGCTCTCACGCATCAGTCACGCGAAAAGCCACAATCAGACTCCGCAGGATTGGTACAAGGCCGCCACTGACCCGAAGCTGACGAGGCTGGCTAAAATCTTCGAGGCTTACGAAGAACGGCTCAGCCAGGCGAATGCGCTGGATTTCGATGATTTGCTGCTCGAGTCCGTGCGTCTGCTGCGGCATGACGACGCTCTGCGCCAGCTCTATAACCGCCGCTACGAGTTCGTGATGATCGACGAGTATCAGGACACCAATCGCAGCCAGTATGAGTTGATGCGCTCGCTCACTGAGCTGCGTCACAACGTTTGTGTCGTGGGAGATGAAGACCAGTCGATTTACGGCTGGCGCGGGGCCGATATTCGTAACATCCTCGATTTTGAAACCGATTATCCCGATGCAGTGGTGATCCGGCTCGAGCAAAATTATCGCTCGACGAAGAATATTCTGGACGCAGCGAGCGCCGTAGTCGCCAACAACCAGGAGCGCAAGGGCAAGTGGCTTTGGACCAACTCGGACGCGGGCGCGAAGATCGGCTATTACGAAGCGCCCGACGGCGA
Source organism: uncultured Acidobacteriaceae bacterium (assembly GCA_963758245.1). Classification (GTDB taxonomy): domain Bacteria; phylum Acidobacteriota; class Terriglobia; order Bryobacterales; family Bryobacteraceae; genus Bog-105. The sequence continues at coordinate 40,477 of CAVWUV010000015.1, forward strand.
AAACGAAGCGCTGTTTATTGCCGGCACCATCGAGAAACTGCTTTCCAAATACCCGATGGAACGCGTTGGGGTGCTTTATCGCACGAACTTCCAGTCGAGGCAGATCGAAGAGGCGCTGCGGCGGTATGGGCGCAAGTATCTCGTCGTTGGCGGGTTCAGTTTTTATCAGCGCGCCGAAGTGAAAGATCTGCTCGCATATCTCAAAGTTTTGCTCAGCCCTCAGGATTCCGTCAGTCTGCTGAGGATCATCAATACGCCTGCCCGGGGAATCGGCAAGGGCACTATGGAGCAGATCGAGCGGTACGCGCTCGAGCACGGCTTGAGCTTGTGGAGCGCGCTTCCGAAGTTGCTCGAAGAGAAGTTGTTCCCGGCGCGCGCGGAATCGGCCGTCAAATCGTTCTTGAACCTTTTAGAATCGTTGCGGGAGATTGCTCAAACCAGGCCCGTGCCGGAAATCTTGCGCGCCATTCTTCGGGAGAGCGGCTACGAAGCGATGCTGAAAGCCGATGGCTCGCCTGATTCCGAGTCGCGCTTGGGCAACTTGGAAGAGTTGGTGAACGCGGCTGTGGAAGCGGCGGAGCGTGGTGAATCCGCCGCTGACTTTTTGGATCACGCTGCCCTCGTCTCCGATGCCGATGCCGTCGATGAGCGTGCGCCCGTCTCGTTGCTGACCGTTCACAACGCCAAGGGACTCGAGTTCACAAACGTCTTCTTGGCTGGATTGGAAGAAGGCATGTTTCCGCACAGCCGCTCTCTGACATCGGAAGCGGCTATGGAAGAAGAGCGGAGGCTCTGCTACGTGGGCATGACCCGCGCCCAAACGCGGCTCTACCTGACATGGGCCCGGTATCGTCGCAAATTCGGCGGCGCACAGCCTGAAGTCTGTCTGCCTTCGCGTTTCCTCAGTGAGGTTTCCCCGAGCCTTCGCGAGAAGCTGTCCAGTCATCGGCAAGCACACACCGAAGAAGTCGATCTCTACGCGGAGCAGCACGACGTTCGCGAGTCAGTCAAGCGCAATTTGTATACGGGGCGGACTTATAATTCGGTAGACAATATCGCTCAATTCTTCGCCGAGCGCGGAATGCCTCCTCCGTCCGGATTCACGCGACGTCCGGAGCCCGCTAAACCCGCTGCTCCTCAAACAGCGCCCTTGCCGCCTACCAACGGAGTGCGTCCCGCGCCGACTTCGCGTCTCGCGGGCAGACCCGCCGGTTCTCGGGCTGGTACAGGTGCCGTCGTCCACCACCCGAAATATGGCCGCGGGACCGTGCTTCGCCGCGAAGGGGAAGGCGAGGATGCGAAACTGACTATAAGTTTCCCGGGTTACGGGTTGAAGAAGATTGTAGAAAAATACGCAGGAATAAAAGTCGACGAATGAATACAAAGCACGTAGAGGATAGAACCGAACGAAAGCGCCTGAAGCGCGCGGCACGAAAAAAAGCTGCTCCCAAAGCCAAGCGAGCATCAGGGGTTGCTCGCGGCTCCAACAAGCGAAAAGTTAAAAAACTAGTGAAGGGTCAGCGCAAGCGGTAGCTCACGGTGCTTGCCAGTCCATGGCGTAGATTTCGTCGAAGCTAGCATCGCGCGAGATGAGAGGCGAGCCGTCAGGCGCTAGGCCGGTCCAAGGGCCCAAGCTGCCCACATTTCTCGGCAGGTCCTTCAGGCTCACTATTTGTTCCACCTTTCGGTCTCTGATGCGAACACGAAAAAACGCCGCGTCGGGTCCCACTGTGTCGAAGTACACAGCGTCACTGCCTCGGGACCAGGTGGGATATCCGATGTCTGCTTTCGCCAGCTCAGACCAGGTTTGGGTTTGAAAATCAAACAGCATCAGAGCTTGCGCATCAGCTGAGAGGGCCGAGATGTAGCGCCCGTTCGGAGACCAGCGCGGGGACCACAGTCCCTCCGAACCCGGCAGTAAAGAAATCTTATTTGTCGTTAAGTTGACCACTTGCACTCGCAGTTGGTTGGAGTGAGTAGCCGGTCCACTCGGCTCCGGAATCTCGCTCAGCGGGTACCCGCCGAAAACGAGCGAGTCGCCGTCCGGTGACCAAGTCGGGTCGAACTGGTCATGATCTCCCTGAATAACCTGTTGAGCCGCGCCCGCATCCGCTGGCACCATCATGATCTTTGGGCCGTGGCCCGGAGAGTATCCCATGAAAGCAATCCGTTTGCCATCCGGGGACCATCTCGGCAGGGCGGCGCGCATCGGAGCGGTGCTCAGCTGAAGCCGCTGCGAACCGTCAACTGCGCTCCGCCAGAGCGTGCCGTCCGGGTAAGAAACATAGGTAACCCACTGCCCATCTCGCGAAAAATCGAGCCCCTCTGCTGAAGTCCCTGAAAGAAACGGAATGAACTCGCTGAGTTTCGATTCATAGCGGACCGTCTCACTCCGCAATTGGCGAATACCGGCAAACAGCCGTTTCCCATCCGGGCTGAGCGCCGGTCCATACGTATCCATGGGCCCAGTCGTTAGCTGAGCGGGCCGCCCGGCTCTTTGGAACAGGCCAGATCTATCGCGGATAGCCCAAATGCTCCTTATTTGATTGCGCAGCACCTCAAAAACAAAATATTTCCCGTCACGAGTCCAATTTCCGCAGCACTGCGGATCAGTCCATGCGGGAAATAAAGCGTGCAGGTTGCTTCCGTCGATCGATATTTCCCATAAGCTGTACTCAGCCACTTGGGGCTTTGCACCCCGCAAACCGGGAGGTGGCCCGGCATTAACGCTAAACCGGATCTTCTTGCCATCGGGTGACCATCTGGGAGAAAAAGGCGCGCCTGCAAGGGTGACCAGCTTCCGAATATCTGTTCCGTCACTCCGCGCGATGCGCAGCTCTTTGTATTTTGTATAGACTAATTCCCGCCCATCGGGAGACCATGCTGCGTCCCCGGCGACCAGATCGCCCAGCCGTTTTGGCGATCCTCCCTGCACCGGTACCGTCCACAGTGTCACCGTGTTGAATGCGAACAGCGTTTCCCCGAAACCGCCGACGAGAAGCTCCGACCGATCGGGTGAGATATCCAGCAGCCATGCATTCTTCAGCCGCAACGGAAGGGGAATCGAATCTCCGCCTCTCGTCGATACTTGATAAGGCTGCGGAGCGACAAACTTCCCCGTGTTGAAGTAGATCCTCGATCCATCGGTGAGGAATGGAGCCGCTTTGGGCTTGCGGTCATTTGTAATTTGTGTTGTGCTCAGCACTCGCGGCGGCGCCGGCGGACGCATGAACAGCAAACCTCCAATCACAAGGAGCAGAATCGCCCCGCCAGTCGCAAGCAGCCAACGAGGCATGGCCCAAGCGCGCTCCACCGGACTGCCCTGCCACGGGCTCGGTGCTCTGATTCCCGACAAACGGCTATGCTCTGGATTCTGTCTGAGTCGTCTGAGATCCTGGTGCAGATCGGCCGCGCTCTGGTATCGCCGGTCCACATCTTTCTCGAGCGCCTTACCTATAATCCGCGCAAGCTCTGGTGGCAAGTCGCGGTTGATTTCGAGAGGCGACTCTGGCCTGTCGCGGAGTAGAGCAGCCATCACGGTGGCGGCGCTCGTCCCGGCAAATGGCCGCCTGCCTGTCGCCATTTCATAGAGCACTATGCCGAGGCTGAACAGATCTGTCCGTGCGTCCAGTTCCTCGCCGCGAGCCTGCTCGGGCGACATGTAAGCCGGGGTTCCGGTGGCTTGACCTGCATCGGTTAGCGCCGTTAGCGTGCTCTCTGCAGCGCCAGCCAGGGCAGGCTTCCGCCGCGCTCGCAATTTGGCCAGGCCGAAGTCGAGAATTTTCGTTTGTCCCCGTTTCGTAATGAAAAGGTTCGCGGGCTTCAGGTCCCGATGCACAATACCCCTGGAATGCGCCGCCTCCAAAGCATCGGTGATCTCAAGTGCGCAGTCCAGGAGCGTATCCAGCGGAAGCGGCTCGCCGTTTATGCGATGCTTCAGCGTCTCGCCTTCGAGCAGCTCCATTGCCAGGTACGGTGAGCCTTCGTATTCCCCGACTTCGTAAACCGTGCAGATGTTCGGATGATTGATCGCTGCTGCCGCTCTCGCCTCACGCTCGAACCGCTCCACCGCCGCGTCGCCCTGCGCGATCTGTTGCGGGAGGAACTTCAGCGCGACTTCGCGCTCCAGCTTCAAGTCTTCAGCGCGATAGACAACGCCCATTCCACCGCCGCCAAGTTCCTCAATAACTCGATAGTGTGAAACGGTCTTGCCGATCATCTCCCTGCAAACGCAGAATATCACTCAAAGCGCGCAAACCGGCCCCGTGTCCCGCCCGAATGAAACATAATAGAGAAGAGGCACGTCTACTGAGCCATCGGCACGGGACCATAGTGTTCTAGCTGCCTCTTTAGACCCTCCAAGGAAAATATGAAATGAGCAGTACACCACAACAGCCGACATATATCATTCCCCCGCCTTCCGGCCCCAATTGGAAGATGCCGGTGCTAATAGGCGTATTGGTTCTTCTCGCAGCCTCAAACATTTACTTGTTTGTCGAGCTCGATCATGTCAGAACGGACAGCAGACATGATATGGCCAAGCTGAACCAGGATTTCTCCAACGCGATCGAAAAGATGCGCATAGATTCGAGCGAGGAAGTCCGTCGCTCACGGCGCAGCGTTGAAGAATTACAGTCCCGTTTGGCGGAGCAACGCCGGGCGGCCGATCTTGCCGTAGGTCAGGCCAAGATCGATGCGCAAAAGAAAGTAGAGCAACTGCAAGCCAGGGTCGCTAGCGAACAGGCTCAGCAAGAGCAGGCCATACAGTCTGTAAAACAGACTGCGGATATCGCCACGACTCAGCTCGCAACCGTTTCTACCGATGTCGGGAACGTGAAAACTGACGTACAAAATACAAAGAGCCAATTGGAGCAAACCATCGCCAACCTGAAGCGAGCCACAGGCGAGCTGGATAACCATGAGAGCCTGATCGCGACTAACGCGAAAGAGCTGCACGCGCTTCGGGAGTTGGGAGAGCGGAATTATTCTGAATTTACAATTTCGAAGGCGAAGAAGCCCAGCCGCGTCGCAGATGTCATGGTTCAACTTAAGAAAGTCGACACCAAGCACAACCGGTTCACAATTGAGCTGACAGTCGACGACCGCACGGTCGAGAAGAAAGACCGCACCATCAACGAGCCTATTCAGTTCTACACATCCAAGGCGCGACAGCCTGATGAGATTGTGGTAAACCAGGTCCGTAAGGACACCATCGTGGGTTATCTCGCAACGCCCAAAGTTCAAACTGCGAGGGCTGGATCTTAAAAATGTTTCAAACTCCTATGCGATATCCTGAGCAACTTATCGCGCTGATGCGCGAAGATTTAACACAACACGGCGTTCAAGAAACACGGACTCCCGAGGACGTCGACCGCGCTCTGAAGCCCGGCGGCGGGACTGTGCTCATGGTCGTTAATTCCGTATGCGGCTGTGCCGCGGGAAAGGCGCGCCCCGCGGTAGGTATGGCGCTTGCCCATCATCACCGCCCTGAGAGCACCGCGACCGTGTTTGCGGGCGCAGATTTGGAAGCTGTCGCAAGACTTCGCGAGCTTCTTCCGGGTGTGCCGCCCTCCTCACCTTCCATGGCGCTCTTCCGCGATGGAAAGCCTGTCTTCGTGCTCCACCGGCATGAAATTGAGAGCCGCCAAGCCCCTGAAATTGCCAAGCTCTTGACCGAAGCTTTCGATCAGTACTGCGTTACGGCAAAGCTGTAGCTACTTTTTTCTCGCCCCATAGAGGCCGTGTTCTTCAATGAAGTTCCGGACCCCAACCGGCAGTTCGGGAGTAGGCTCTCCAGCCGCCAGCCTCGCCCGAGTAGTGGAGCTCGATACGGGAAGAGCTAAGTTGTCGAGCCGAAGCACGCGTGCCTCAGCGGGAATGCGATAGTGGCCTCCAGGCCGCGCGACCACGATAAACGCGGCAAGCTTGACGACCTCTTGCCAGCTCTTCCACGTTTCAAGCTCGTCGAAAGCGTCTGATCCGATCAAAAAGAACAACTGATCAGCATCTTTCAAGTCCGCTGTGACGCGATTCAGCGTGTCAACCGTGTAGCTCGGCTCGCTTCCTTCCTCTAAGCGAGAGGCAGCGAAGGCGGGAAAAGGCCCGCAGGCAAGTTCGACCATCTGGAAGCGATCCTCGTACGGGGCCAGCGCCGCTGGATCCTTATGCGGGGGATTCGCGGCGGGTACGAACAGAACTTGGTCCAATGAGAATCTTTTTAGCGCTTCTTCCGCAATCAATAGATGCGCATTGTGAATGGGATCGAAGGTTCCTCCGAACAGGCAGATTCGCATGCGATCAGCAAAACAGCTTGACGCTTTCCGGATCGCTCGAGATCTGTTCACGCGCGGCGCGCGCTGCCAGCTCATCACACCGGTTGTTGTCCTCGTGAGACGCGTGGCCTTTCGTCCATGACCACTGTGTCTGATGCGTTGTCACCAGCTCGTCCAGGGCTGTCCACAAATCCTGGTTTTTCACCGGCTTCTTGCCTGCGCTTTTCCACCCATTGCGCTTCCAACCTACTATCCACTGCGTGATGCCGTTCTTCAGGTACTCCGAATCCGTGATGATTTCAACGGAACAGCTTTCCTTCAGCCGTTTCAATCCCTCAATCGCGGCGGTGATTTCCATGCGATTGTTGGTCGTGTGCGGTTCGCATCCGAAGATCTCGCGCTTATGCTCGCCAAATCGCAGAATGCATGCCCAGCCGCCCTTCCCGGGATTGCCCGAGCATGCGCCGTCCGTGATGAGCTGGACGTGTTTCAAGCGACTTCCGCGCACTCCAAGGCCGGAAGTTCTTTCAATTCCACACGGAAGAACGCGTCCACGATTTCGAGAATCCGGCTGACTTCCTGGGCCTTGTAGATCTCGCTTCGAAGTTTGGAGCCGTTGCGTACGCCATGAGTGAAGTACGTCGCGAATTGCTTCATCTTCCCGATGGCATCCGCTTCCCCGTGTTCCTGGAGCATCAAGTAATAGATCTTCATCATTTGGTACCGCTCGTTATCCGGTGGCACGCGGTACGAGCCGGTGCGAACGTATTCGTCGATCTGCCGGAAGATCCAGGGGTTGTAAGAAGCCGTGCGTCCAATCATGACCGCATCGCATCCCGTTTCACGAATCATGCGTACCGCACCTTCCGGATCAACAATGTCGCCGTTACCAATCACTGGAATCTTCACTGCGGCTTTCACTTCAGCGATGCGCGACCAATCGGCGCTTCCGCTATAGCCCTGTTCACGCGTTCGGGGGTGCAGGGCGACCGCGGCAAGCCCACAGTCTTCTGCGATCTTCGCCGTCTCTACCGCGACCAGCTCCCGATCGTTCCAGCCGGCCCGAAACTTACATGTCAGCGGAATCGAAATCGCCGAACGGACTTTTTGGAGAATCGTGGCGATCAGCGGAAGGTCGCGCAGCAGGCCGGAGCCTCCATTGCATTTAACAACTTTATTTACTGGACAGCCAAAATTGATGTCGACAATGTCGAAGCCGCGTTCCTCGCAAACCCGTGCGGCGTCCGCCATGACATCCGGGTCCGAACCAAATAGCTGGCAGCTGATCGGATGCTCCTCTTCCTCGAAATAGAGATAGCGGAAGTTTCGATTGGGCTTTTTGGCGTGCCGCGTGCTTACGACACCGTGGGAGCTTGTGAACTCCGTCATGAGCAGCCCACACCCGCCCTGGTTACGGATTAGCCGCCGAAAGACAGTATCCGTGACACCCGCCATAGGCGCCAGGATCGTCGCGGGACGGATCGACAGCGGCCCAACCGCATAGCCACTCGGAAAATCGGGAATATAAGATACCGTCATAAAAACCGAGCCGGAGGACCAAAACTGCTCGGATGACCTTATTTTAACGGCTTACCAGAAACGTTTCTGGCCAATCACGCGTTCTCACGTATAGTGGGGAGTGCGTAGAAATGGAGCTGAGTAGCTTGATCAAGGTTATCGCCGCTTTCATAGCCGGGGTGGTTGTAGCTCTCGGGAGCGCTCTGATCTATGTCAGAGTGAACGAGTCGGTCCATCTTCAACCCGCGACCGAGGCCCTCGCCACTGTACAACCGGCTTCAGTCAGCCAAGCGGCTCCTTTGCCAGTAGACCAGGATTCTTCTAATCAGCAGCCTGAGAGTGAAAGCAGCCAGGCGGCGGCCCCCGACCCAGTTCAGAAATTGCATCCGAAAAAGCTTAAACCTCTCATGGAAGTTCTGGCATCGCATCGGCACCTCGCAGCACCGCCCGCTTCCGTAACGAAGCAACCGAGCAACGCGACCGTTGAAATTGCGCAAAACAGTGTTCCGCCGGCTCCGGAAGTTAACCGGTCGATTCCCGGTGTCAACCCGCCCCGTCCAAACATTCCAGGAGTGAATCCGTCTCAAGCCGTGCCGGAAAGTGCCCCTGTTCAAGATGCGCCCCCAGAGGTGAATCCTGCCCCGGTTTCTCAGCCTGCTCCGCAGCCACATGTGGTTACGTTGCAGCCCGGGACGAATCTGGTCATCCGGCTGGGAGAAACTCTCTCGACTGACCATAACTACACGGGAGATACATTCCGCGCCACGCTCGAATCGCCGATCATCATGGACGGTTTCATCATCGCTGACAAAGGCTCGAAAGTCTTGGGGCGTATTGTGAATGCGCAGAAACCAGGTCACATCGGCGGCGCAGCGGACCTGAACCTGATTCTGACCGAGATCAACACCACGGACGGCCAGCGCGTCAGGGTCGAGACCACCTCTTACGACAAGCGAGGTTCGGCCAGCACGGGTGAAGATACTGCCAAAATCGCCGGTGGCGCGGCTCTCGGGGCGATCATCGGCGGTATCGCCGGTGGAGGAAGAGGCGCTGCCATCGGAGCTGGAGCAGGCGGCGTTGCAGGCACAGGCGCGGTGCTGGTAGCCGGCGGAAAACCGGCAGTGCTGCCAACGGAAACGCGACTATCGTTTCGCTTGGCAAGCCCGGTAACGATCACCGAGAAGCTGAATAACTGAGGCGATTCCTTTCGGCTTCCCATCCTGTTCGGGTTGGTGGAGGCGGCGGGAGTTGAACCCGCGTCCGAGAAAGCCCGCCGTGCAAAGCCTACGTGTGTATCCTGTTCTGTTATTTCAGCGGCGCCCTAAAGAACCGGCAAAAGCGAGAGCCGCCTAGTCCGATTGATCTCAGCCCCAAGACTACGGACCGAAGTCCGGGGCCTATCCTGCAAAATGACGCTCGATGACTGACGCGCAGGCTCGTCAGCCGGAGCGGCTACCTAATTAATTAGGCGGCGTATGCAAACTGCTGATTATTGGCAGTTGTTGTTTTCCGATCGTTTTACGGGAGCTCGGAACCCGACACGCCTTCACACAACGATTCGATCCCGTCGAACCCGTTGCGCCCCCATGTTCATGAGGAACTAACTACAATCTTAGCAATTATGTGCTCCAATAAAATATCCCTGGGAAGATGCAGAGTACGGTAGTTACTCCCACCGTGAGCCCAGCCGTTCGGGCGAACCAAGACGAAGAACAGGGCCGTTTGTTCCACGTCGTGCTGCTCGACGACGATGAGCACACCTATGACTACGTCATCGAGATGCTGCAAAAGCTTTTTGTCCTCCCCCGGGATGTGGCTTTTCAGCACGCTGTGGAAGTGGACACAACCGGTCGAACCATCGTGATCACGTGCGAGCGGCCGCAGGCGGAATTCGCCCGCGATCAAATCCACGCCTATGGCGCCGATCCGAGAATGCCCAAATCGAAGGGATCTATGTCAGCAGTGCTGGTTCCGGTCGGCAATACCGCGGTGGTGTGACTCTTCTCTAATCGTCCGAAGTGATAGTCGGGAAGGTAGTCGAAATGTGATCGTGCCAGGTCAGGCCGTCCTCGTCGACTAAAGCCCACACCAGCCCTGTGCCCGCGGCGAGCAGGCTCAGAAGGCTTCCCAAAAAGCGCTGGTACCGGCGCTGATGGGAGGGCGGGTTGCCGTCGAAATCAACCAGCCGCACTCCAGCGCAGCGCATTCCGATCGTGTCGCGTCCCGCAAAAGTCCACAGCAGCTTGTAAAAGAGCGGCACGGTAACGATCGCCAAAAGGAAAAATGGCGCTACGTGTTTGTCGAATGAAAACCGGCCCCCTTCATACCAAAACATCCCCAGGCCGAATGCGGACCCGACCGCGATCAGTAACGCATCAATCATCGCCGCCTTAGTTCTTAAACCAACGGGAGCAACCGGAGCATCGCAAATAATCGTGGATTGAGGCTGGGTCAGTACCGCCTCTTCGCCTTGGAAATCGAGGCGACGTTGGTCCGAAGCCCGCGTCTTGCTTCCTCGAGCATGCCGAAGTTCGACTTTCCCGGTCTTCAGCGGCGCAGGGCGCGCCAGATCGACCGCCCGTGCGCGAATCGCGTCCCGTTCTGCTGGTGTAGTCAGCGAATCGAACGAAATGACGCGCTGCGGCGACGAGGATGGCGAGAAGAGTGGCTGCTGCCCCATTTTCGGCGCGATCTGCAGCGGGGTCGCTTGCTGTTCACGCGCGAGATACGGTTCGGCATCATAGTCGTAGGCCGTAGCTGTTGCTGCAATTGGATAGGTCTCGGGCGATATACGCGAAGGCGTATTTCGAACTCGACGGCCGCAACGCCGACAGCGGTGATCGCCGTCTAAAATCCAAGTCTGACAATGCTGACAGGTCATCTAACGCTTCTTGCAGTCACGCTCGCTCGGGCGCGAAAAAGCTTGCGAGCGCCTCGCCCGGCATGTTACGGTCTTCGGTTGACCCCTTCTTTCGCGCTGCAATTTCCCCCAGTTTCTTTATGTAACAGAAAACCTAACGTTTGTCTAGAACATTCATCCGCTAAGTTGTTCTTTTCGCTCGCCGCTCTAGTTTTGGCGTCCGGTTTCAGCCTTGCGGCGCAGAGCGTCGCGTACCCACGAAAATCCGATCTGCCCGCGCCAGACGAAATTCGCCTTTGGGGCGCCGTGCAGGATTCAAACAATGAGTGGCGATATCTGAAGGGCTCAGCCAAGATCGAAACGACCGAAATGCTTCTCACGGCTGACGAAATCAATTACAACTCGGATACACATTGGGCTTATGCGCATGGCCACCTTCATTTGGAACACTTCGCAACGCGCGACATTTTGAATGCTGACCACGGCGAATACAATCTGAAGACCGAAGAGGGCAAATTTTATACGGTTGACGGCACCTCACCGGCAAAAATCATGACCAGCCCAGGGGTCCTCACCACTACGAATCCCTTTTACTTCCGCGCCCAGTGGGCAGACCGCCTGAAGGATCACTATATTCTTCACCACGGATTCGTCACCGATTGCAAGATTCCGAAGCCGTGGTGGACATTCGAAGCCCCGCTCTTCGACATAATTCCGGGTGATCGCGCCATCGCGCGTCACACCGTGTTCCGGCTGAAGCATGTGCCGGTTCTATATATGCCTTTCTTTTACAGGCCCCTGGGGAGGAACCCGCGCGCTAGCGGATTCCTGACGCCAAACATCGGGCACAGCTCGTTGTACGGTTTTATGGTGGGTGCGGGGTACTACTGGGCCATAAACAGAAGCTACGACATGACGGGCACCGTGCAGTACTTCAGTGTCCGGGGACCTGCGTTCCGGTACAACTTCCGGGGAAAACCCAATGACGTGACTGATTTCAACTTGAACCTCTACGGAGTGGATGATCGAGGTTTTACCGAACCGAACGGTCAGGTCCAGAAGCAGGGAGGAGCCGAACTTGAACTCACGGGTCGCACGCAGATCCTCGGTTTCAATGGTGTGCTCGATTACAACTACTTAAGTTCCTATCTTTTTCGTGAGGCGTTTGCCTATGGGTTTGCTACTACCATCTGGTCGCAAAATAATTCGATTGGATTCCTGCAACGGCATTTCAAAGATGACGCCTATACGCTAAATTTCGCAGGCGAGCGCGATGAAGTATTTGAAGCAATAACCCTTCTTAACCAGAGGCCGAACGACGTTGTCATTCAGAAACTGCCTTCTGTAGAGTTTTCAGGACGCGATCAAGAAATTGCCAGCGGACCGTTGCCAGTCTGGTTTTCTTTCGCCTCGAGCGGCTCGCTCATGAGCCGCGAGGAGCCGACAGGAGCAAACACTGAGAATGGCGGAGCTCCGGCTCACGTCTTCGATACCGGGCAGATCGAGCGCATCGATGTTGAGCCGCGCGTGATGACCGAGTTCAACTTCAAAGGCTTCTCTTTAAATCCGAGCATCACCCTGGGCGCGACAGATTATGGAAACTCTTATGCCGTAAACACCACAACGTATACGCCTATCAGTTCGTGCGGCGGCTACCCGACCTGTTCGCCGAGCCCGACCACAACCGTCCAGCTGGGAAGCGGAAATCTATTTCGGAAAGACCTGGATTTTGTGCTCGATCTCAGACCGCCAACGATTGAGAGAGTCTTCACAACGCCAAAATGGCTGCACCTGGGAAAGGTCAAGCATGTTGTCGAAGCGGAGGCGACCTACGAGTACGTCACCGGTATCAATGAGTTTCAAAAGATCATTCATTTCGATGCCACTGATATTCTGTCGAACACAAATCAGCTCAGCGTTTCACTGACGAATCGCCTGTATCGAAAAGACAAGTACGGAACCGTCGGCGAAGTTATTCTATGGCGGATCGCGCAAGCCTACTACTTCAATCCGACGTTTGGCGGCGCGGTGCTCCCCGGGCAACGCAACGTTGTCCTGGCTACAGACGAGCTGACCGGATTTACCTTCTTGGACGGGCCGCGCAATTATTCGCCGATTAACTCCTTTCTTACTCTGAACCCGTATAGCTTTTTCTCGATTGACTGGCGAACGGATTATGATCCCCTTCGCCACAAGTTCATTGACCAGAGCCTTTCAGGCAGCGTGCGGCACTCCAAGTATGCTGTTTCTCTTGGCGAAACTGCCATCAAAACCAACCCGCTGCTGATTCCGGCAGCGAACCAGATCAGTGTCGGCGCATCCTACGGCAATACGAATCGAAAGGGATGGAACGTGGCGGGAGTGGCGTTTTACGACGCTCTACTGAACAGACGTCTGTTCGATCTGGTGCAAACTTCATATAACACGGACTGCTGCGGCTTCAGCTTCGAACTGCGCAATTACAATCTCGGCATCAGACAAGAGAATCAGTATTTGTTCGCATTCTCCGTCGCAAATATCGGCACTTTTGGCAGCTTACAGAAACAGACGCGAATCTTTTAAGCCGATCGTCTCGCGCTATTCTTCACGGCTCGTGAAGAAAGCCTGATCGAGCATCATTGCGAAATCGCGGGTTTTGCCGTTTATGGAACTCCTGAGCTCCTGAAGCTCGCGCTCGACCGCTCGAAGACGGTCGGCCAAATGGAGGCACGCGAGAACAGCCGTCCGGCCGGCATCGAGATTGCCTGCGCGCCGCGCAATGGAGGACATCAACTCATCGATTTCGCGCGCCAGTTCCTCGGTCTCACTCGGATCGCCCGAAGTAGATACGTTATAAGTCTGATTGAAGATGGTAACTCGGACCGGCTGTTTGCGTGAGTCCGCTGGTTCCATAGGCTTCGGAGTCAGCTGGCGCTTAGCAGGTCCAACTGATTGAGCAGTTTCTCAATACGAGATTTCACCTGCTTCCGCTCGCCGCGCAGTTCATCCAGCTCAGCGGAAAGATGCCGCACTTTCTGCTCCAGGCCGGTGTGCTCTTTCCGGGATTCCGCTGACAAGGCCTGCGCTTCATCGCGCTCTTGTCGGGCAGCATTCAGCTCCTGTTGAGCTGCTGCTAAACTTTGCTGAAGCTGATCGTTCTCGTTACGAAGGCTCGTAACAACCTGAACCGCGCGGGTGATGCGCTCCTCCAGGCTCGCCAGTGCGTCGATGCTTTCTTCTTGGATCGCTTCCATACAATGTCAGACGATTATCGGCTATTGAAGGTTCGCCTGATGCGCCGCCTTCGCTTTTGCAACGAGCGACAAAAACCCGGCCACATCATTGATGGCGATGTCCGCAAGAACCTTTCTGTTCAGACCGATTCCGGCGCGCTTTAATCCGCTGACGAATTTGCTGTATGAGATATCAGCTACGCGGCAAGCTGCGTTGATGCGCACGATCCACAAAGACCGGAAATTGCGCTTCTTTAGACGGCGTCCGACGTATCCATAACGCAGCGCCTTTTCGACTGCTTCCTGCGCAGCGCGGTTCAGCTTCGACTTTGTGAGAAAGTAGCCCTTCGCGCGGCGAAGGGTCTTGTGGCGATAGTCTCGCCGGTTGGTACCTCTTTTAACTCTTGGCACGTTTTCTCCTTAGTAATTTTGGAACCACAGGTCCCATTTCGGGAGGCGGCAGGCACGTGCGGCGCGCTGCTCCTGCCCGGATTCTCTATTGACGGCTTCTAATTTCTAATAAGGAAGCATGGTTCGCAGCTTCGCTTGATCCGTCTCATCGGCGATCACGCCTTTACCGAGCTTGCGCTTCCGAGATCGGGGCTTCGAGGTCAAGATATGGCGGGCAAATGCATGATGGCGGGCTATCTTACCCGTACCCGTTTTCTTGAAGCGTTTGGACGCACCTTTGTGCGTCTTCATCTTGGGCATAATGTGTCCTGGAACTTCTATTGATTGGCGAAAGCCGCCTAAAGGTCCGCGCAAGCCACTCAGGGCGTGAGCCGAGAGCGGAACTACTTAGGAAGTATACCACCTTTCTGTTTTACACTTGAAAGTGCGGTTTTTGGTTTCGGCTGGCGAACCGTCGGGCGATATGTACGCCGCCGGCGTGGTCTCGTGCCTGTCCAAAACCTACCCCTCAGCCGATTTCTTCGGATGCGCCGGACCCAGGTTGCAAGCGGCGGGCGTGAAACCGGTTATCGATTCGGCCAGGTTGTCTGTCGTCGGACTCGCCGAAGTCGTAACCCATCTGCCCGGCATTTACAGCGAGTTTCGAAAACTCGTCCGGTTCGCGGAACAGCATCGGCCTGACGCCGCGCTTCTTACTGATAGCCCGGATTTTAATCTGCGCCTCGCACGTCATCTGAAGCGTTTATCGGTACCAGTGTTTTACCTGGTCGCGCCGCAAGTGTGGGCCTGGCGGCAGGGAAGAGTGAAGATCATCAGGAAATTGGTAGACCACATCTTCTGCCTTTTTCCTTTTGAAGAGCCTTGGTTTCGGGAAAGGGGCCTCGACGCGACTTACATTGGCCATCCGTTGGGCCGAATGGTTCGGACGAATTTGTCACGGGACGAATTCTTCGAGCGTTATCGGCTACCGAGGGATCGGCGGCTGGCAGTGTTGCTTCCGGGCAGCCGCGTCGGGGAAGTCCGCAGGCATTTGCCCGTTCTCTTGGAAACGGCTGGCAACCTTCGCCGCCGATTCGCCGTGTCGCTCATCCTCGCAACTCCACCGGGCTTTCACACCAGAGAAGCTTTTTCAACTTTTAGGGAACCCCTGGAGGCGCAGTCCATCCAAATAATAGAAAACGAGACCTGGGACTGCATCGGCCATGCGGACCTTGCTCTTGCCGCCAGCGGAACGGTGACCATTGAAGCGGCGATGTTAGGCACTCCCATGGTCACCTTTTATAAGGTCCATCGCTTGAGTTGGTGGGCGGGCCGTAACCTTGTAAAAGTTCCGTTTCTTTCCATGGTTAATCTAATCGCCGGACGGCAGATTGTTCCTGAATTGATGCAGCATGATATGACCTCAGCAAAAATCATGGCCGAAGCCGAACTGCTGCTCACCGGAACCGAACGAGCCGATCGAATGCGCGTTGAGTTGGCCGCCGTTCGTGCGGCTCTCACACCGAAAGAAGATCCATTTCGCCGGGCCGCAGACATAATCGTGGAAGGTTGCGATACCAGGTTGGGCATGAATGCACCCCGGGACGGTGCGATACGGGAGACAATAAGTTGATGATGCGCGTTTTTAGGTGGACAGTTCTTCTCCTTGCTCTCGGCACTTGCGTTTGGGCACAGGATAAGCGTTCACGCATCGAGGTTCATAAATACACGATCGATGCAGATATCAACCCTCGGACTCAATCTATCGTCGCGACCGCCAAAATCAACTTTACGCCTCTCGAGAACGCGAACGACGCAGTCTTCGAGCTTAACAATGCGCTCAGCGTGTCGAAGGCGGTGGATAGCAAGGGTCAGACGCTTCAAACATCTCGAAACGCACAAGACTTTACTTTCAAGGTTTCCTCGCCTAACGGCTTCCAGAAGAACCAGCCCTGCGAGATCTCGGTAACTTACGACGGAAAACTGACGGGCAATGAAGATTCACCCGTTCCCGGCATAAAATTCGGTGCGCTGCATCCCGATTTCGGGTATTTGCTTTACCCTGCCCGCTGGTTCCCCGTGAGCGGATATACGGTGAACCGGTTCGCTGCCGATCTTCACATCACAACACCTGCCGGATATTCGGTGATTGCCAGCGGAGATCTGAAAACGGATCGCGCGAGCAATGGCGGAACGATTTATTCCTATCACTACGACAAGGCCAGTTTCCCCGGGAGTATTGCCATTGAGAAGTCCGATCCAACCCGAGTTTCGTCGCAGGGAATCAGTACCCAAGTCTTCTTCAGAGATCACGAAGCTTCGGACGCCCAGGCGTATGGGGATGAAGTGGGCAAGATCATGACCTTTCTCACGTCTGAATACGGTCTCGCGCCGCAAGTAAATTTGGCCCTCATCGAAACCGAAGACGGCGCAGTCAATGGGTACTCCGCCCCGGGTATCGTCTTTCTTGCGCCCGGATCCATTTCCAATCATGTGAACACACGCGTGCTGGCGAACCAGCTTTCCAGGCAGTGGTGGGGTGTTTTGGTCTCACCTGCGAACCGCAATCAGCTTTGGCTGCTCAATGGGCCCGCTCGATTTTCTGAACTGCTTTATCAGGAGCACACCGCTGGCCCGGGCGCCATGGAGAGCGATCTCAAAGCAACCTACGTTGAGGCGCTGACTGTCAAGGATCCACCGGTTTTGCAGGCAGCGCGGCTGGAGGATTATTCGCCCGAATACTGGGCACTCACGGCGGCCAAAGGAGCGGCAATCCTGAACATGCTCCGGAACGTGGTAGGTGATGCAAATTTCAAGAAGGGTCTGCACGCCTTCATGGATAAGTACAGTTGGCAGGCTGTGAACAGTGAAGACTTCCGAAAAATCATGGAGCAAGCTTCGGATCAGGATCTTCGTTATTTTTTCATCCAATGGCTGGAGTCCAGCGGCTCGCCTGAATTTAAGCTCGAATACACGGTCTTGCGGACACAACAAGGATTCCGGGTAGTAGGGAAGATCAACCAGGATCTGGATACGTTCCGCATGCCAGTAGACTTGCGAATCGAGACCGAGGGCAATCCGGAGGATAAGAAGATCGAAGTAACCGGCACTTCCTCCGAGTTCAGCGTCGACACATTCGGTAAGCCCCGAAAGCTGACTCTGGACCCGAACCACGTGTTACTGAGGCTTGATCCGAGCATGCAAATTGCGGTCGCCATCAAGCGCGGCGAGGAGTACTTCGAGATAAACGATTACCAGAATGCGCTGAAGGAATACCAGAAGGCGCTCGAAGTGAACCGTAACAGCTCGCTCGCCCATTATCGGATCGGCGAGCTTTTCTTTAAACAGAACAACTTTCAATCGGCGGCGAATGAATTCCGCGCCGCTATCAATGGCGATCTCGACCCAAAATGGACCGAAGTCTGGTCCCATGTGAATCTTGGAAAGATATTTGACGTCACAGGACAGCGCGATCGCGCGGTGAACGAGTACAAACAGGCTATTCGCACCCATGACAATACGGCCGGAGCCCAAGAGGAAGCGGCGCGTTATTCCACTAAGCCTTATGAGCAGAAGAATTCAGAGACTTAGGGACGGGCAGCTCTGTCCGCAAAATAAAGCCTTGTTAATATCGACGTGCTCTGTTCGGCACAGAGTGTGCCCGTCCCACAGCTTCGAGAGCCGAATTCGATGATAATCTGAAGGTGCCCGGGAAAGGAACCATTTTGGACGAAAGACTCAAAGAGCTGATGCAGGAACTGGGCAATGCAATCAATGAATCACTCTCAGACTCCGACCGGATAGCAAGCGCGATCGGCGAGATTAAGCGCGCCGGCTACGACGTATTCCTGGTCTTGGAAGCAACCATCGGATTCAACAAGCGCGAGGATGGCGATGACGACTCCGATGCGGAAGCTCAGCAAAAGGAACCCGACGGACGGGTCCACTTTGAATCCACCGGTAAGATCCGGCTGACCTCGCAAGACCAGAAATTTCTCCGCGCTTTGAAGATCTCCGTCGAAGAAGATCACAAATAGTTCAGGGATGGGCTGAGTCTGTCCCAAGCCGGTTTTTTGGCGCGTGGACAGAGCCGCCCGCCCATTTCCCTTATCCCAGCATCGAGCGCAACCCGCACGGCTCCGAATCTTATAGCCCGTATTCCTTCAGCTTGCGATAAAGAGTGGTTCTTCCGATATCGAGCATCGCGGCAGCGAGAGTTCGATCGCCCCGGGTGTACTCGATGGCGGCCAGGATCGCGCGCTTTTCCACTTCCGCCAAAGGGACGACGTTTTGGGCGGAACCGGCGAAAGCAGTCGAAGGTGCTGTGCTGGGTGGATGCGTTCCGTTCGCCGTGGCCCCGAACTGCCGCTCGACAGAACAGTTGATCAGAGTCGAGGGAAGATCCCCTTTTGAGAGGAAAGGCCCCGAGTTCATTGCGACCATTCCCTGAATCGTATGCTCGAGCTCGCGAACATTGCCGGGCCATTCGTATTCCGCCAGCGCATCGACCACCTCGTCAGGGATCTTGTGGCCATTTCCATACCGCTCGAGAAAGTGCGACGCCAGAGCGGGGACATCTTCCTTGCGCTCGCGGAGTGGCGTGAGCCGGAGCCGCATCACATTCAACCTATAGTAGAGATCCTGGCGGAATCGCTTCGCCTCAACTTCCGCGGCAAGATCCCGATTGGTCGCAGCGATCACACGGAAATTAGAAGCGCGCTGCGAGAGGCTCCCGACCGCTCTGAATTCCTTCTCTTGAAGGACTCGTAGCAGCTTCATCTGCATCTCGAGCGGCAAATCTCCAATCTCGTCGAAAAACGCCGTGCCACCGTTCGCCGCGTCGAGCAGCCCTAATTTTTGGTTATGCGCGCCTGTGAAAGCGCCCTTCGCGTACCCGAAGAGTTCACTCTCCATAAGCGGCGCAACGAGCGACGAACAATCCACGACCACGAAAGGCCCGCGCGATTCCACATTGTGGATGGCGCGGGCGACAACTTCCTTCCCCGTGCCCGTCTCGCCCAAAATCAAAACCGGGAACCTTGATTTGCCCATCCGAATCACGTGTCGATGGACCTGCTTCATGGCGGGAGAGTTTCCGACAAGCGTCGCGAGCGGTGAGTTATCCAAGGCGATCTGCGGTGTCACAGTAGATCCAGCGAAGAAAAGAGTGCCCGTGAACTAGTGGCCCGCAGTAATGGAAAGTCTCGGCTGCCCTTCGAGAGGAGGAGTCTGCTGGTCCAGGCGAACAACAAAGACGGTTCTGTTTTCCACGCTCAACTGATTTGCCAACTGCTGCGCCGCTTGGACCGACGGCTCCTTTCCCACCAGCACGCGCCAGAGAGGAATGTTACCCTGTTTCAGCGCGAGTTGAGCTGTTCCGTAGCGTTCAGCGTAAACAAGACGCGCGCGCTCGGCGTTCGCGTGAATGGAAAACGCTCCCACTTGCACAGCGTAGAAATCGTCCGCGGGGATATCGGCCGGCGCAGCGATCACTTCCAGCCGAACAGTTCCGATACCCGGCCCCAATAAGTCTATCTGCCGGGCGGCGGCTTTGGAAAGATCGAGTATGCGGCCCTGAATGAATGGTCCGCGATCAATCACCCGCACGTTGACACTCTTGCTGTTCGCGAGATTCGTCACCTTGAGCCAGGTATTGAACGGAATCAGACGGTGCGCCGCGACCAGCGTCTCCATGTCGTAGATCTCGCCGTCTGCCGCTGGACGGCCATGGTACGGAACGCCGTACCAACTGGCGACCCCCTCCTCTGAATAGCCGGGCGAAATTGCGAGTGGTTTCGCGGGCCCGGGCCGCGAGGAGGCTCTGGAAGGTTGCGGCGCGTTCGGAATGCGCGCGGCTTGATGTTTTTTTCGGCACGCGGGCAGAACACAGAAGCAAACCAGAAGCACAACCGTCGCAAGCGGACGGATAAGAGCGTGCTCATGGGCAAACTGAAGATTGAATCTGCGCGGGCGCGGCATCATCGCTGATAAACCGATCATAGCCGCATTTTCCACTCTGTTGAAAGACGCGAACGGCCCCTGAAAGGAGTAAAACAAATTATTGCGTTACGTTTTTGGGGTTCATGCGCGGTTCCGCAGCCGTTCTTCAAACCCCGTGTTGCATTTTTTTCTTGACTTCTCTTGCGAACAATCTTATATATGAATCACACTGCGATCTGTATAAGATTGCAAATTTACGTTAGGGAGAATCGCTCGATGAAGAACGCAACCAAAAAGTCTGGCGGCGCGAAGAAGTCCTCGTCCGCTAAGAAATCGACAGCCAAGAAAAAGAAGTAGTGAGACGCCCGCGCTAGCGGGAACTCAAAAATTAACCACCGCCCCCGGTTTTCCCGGGGGCGTTTTTATTTGGCGCCAACTTTTCCCGATGGGGACTATGGAAGCGTATACCTTAGGTCAACCCAGTACATATGGGTGTGAGTGTCTTTCGGCGCGCCCGTCGCCAAAAACCACGGATTGCGTGTCAGATAAGAATATTGAGTGATGAGCGATAGCGCGCCGTAATTCGGATTTTTCCAAAAGGTCTGTACGATTCCGATCGTCCCCTCCTGGATGGTTCGGTTATCCATGTTCGATGAACCTCTGAAACCATAACCGATAAATTTCCCATTCGTATCCACAGCGATATCTCGTTTGACATAGATGCCGCCGTAGTACGCATAAAGCAGAGTGTTCTTCGCTAGGTTTGCCTCGAATCCGTCCACGCTCGAGTAGGTGTGTATGGGGGAGATTGAGCCGTCTGCGCGGATGATGAAGTCTGGAGCCAGCCCGAATACGTAGCGGCCATTACCGGATCCGAAAAATGTATTCGCGATGAGCCGGAAGTTCTTCGTCAGCCCGAGATTCGCATTCACTTCCCCGCTCGCAGCAGTCGCGGTTGAGGTCCGATACCCAGCTGCCGGTGTTCCAAACGGAAATGCATCCTTGAAGCTGCGGACCATACCGGCGGCTTCCACGTGCATGATCTGCTCATCGCTCGCATGTCCGTCGTACGCGGCTTTAAAGATGATGTCGGGATGCAGGTTGGCGGCGGTATAGCTGGTCGCGCCATTATTGACCTGCGTTCCCGCGAGCGTTGCGAGACCGCTGGCGGCCGGCAATGTCACCGCATTTGCGCTGAGCCCACCGGAACCGCCTACGTACTGCTGCGGATTCTCGAGCGAAACACCGAAGGCAAGATTGTCGTTTGGATGGGCGATGAAGCGAAATTGCGATTGCCGCGACCAAACCAGGCCCGCCTGGTAGTTCGTATCCATGTTCTGGGTATAGAAGATATCGCTCGGCAGAGGTGACAATCCCTTACGATTCGGAGTGGCTAAACTCCAGTCCTGTCCGCCGAGTATTTCGAATCCGTTCTTCTGAACATCCACGAAAACGTTCCGCATGCGGAACGTATCGGAATTGCTCGTAACGAAAACGTTGGTCGGCTGATTGCCCAAAAAGTCAGCTTCGAAGTAGCCGAGGACCTTCGCGTCCATGAAAGTGGAATCCACCCGGAAACCGATCCGCGAGTTCTGAGTGCTGAAGTTAGCTTCTGAAAGGTGGTTTGTCGCGGTGTTGTTGTATGGAATGCCGCCGAAATTCGTTCCGATACCGCTACCTACGTTTGAAGAACGTCCATAGAAGGTGGCGTCAACAAATCCTAGAGGCGAGAAGGTTGTGTTTCCAATGCTGATGGAAAGCGGCGAGGCCGGCTGCGTCTCCGGATGCTGCAGGACCAAGCCCCTTGGATGCGTAACATTTATTGCGGGGACTATCTGAACTGGCGCGGCCGAAGAATTCGCAACGTTCACCGTCGCGGCGCCGTTCTGCCCTGCGGCGGAGTTTTGAAGCGCCTTGTCCAAAAGAACCCGCTGCTCTTCGACCGATTGCTGCAAGCGCTTGATCTCCTCTTCTTGCTTCGCGATTCGCTCACGAAGCTCATTGAGATCGTCAGTACTCACCGAAGTCGAGGCATTCGAGCCTGTCGGGGTCGACGCCGAGGGCGTTTCGGCCGCCCGAAGCTGCCATGTGATCAGCGCAAAGCAAAGTGCGTACGACTTCCATTTTTTGGTCATAGTCTTCCTGAAGTTATCGAAGCATGGTTACACCTCGATTAATATGAGCTCCGGATCTGCGCGCGAAAAATAGTGCCAAGCTCCAAAGCTGCTCTTAAGCAGTCGGCGAGCTCGACCCTCTCGCTACTTCTGTGCGTAAATGGACGCATGACTCGTAGATTAGCCATGATGCTCAGCGCAGCCAGCCCGTTGATGGCATACTCGGCCCTTCAGGATCAAGGAAAACGCGCGAGCCCGCACGAAACGGTCTCAGTCGACCTGGATGGAAAAAGAATTACGATCAGTTACGGACGGCCGTATCTGAAAGGGCGGCAGGTGGGGAAGGAAGTTGCGCCATATGGAGAGGTGTGGCGGCTTGGCGCAGACGAGGCGACCAAGATCACAGTCACGGCGTATACTACCATTCCGAACGCTTTTGAGCTTCTGCCTGGCAGCTATTCTCTATTTGCGATCCCGAATCCGGATAAGTGGACCATGATCGTCAACAAGGTTGCCGACCAATGGGGCGCGTTCAGCTATAAGCAATCGGAAGATCTTGGCCGCTTCGACTTGAAGGTGAAAGAGCTGTCAAGTCCAGTCGAGCAATTCACGATCACCCTGAAGAAGCAGTCGAGCAATGTGGCCGAGGTTAACCTCGCCTGGGGCAAAGCGTCCGTTTCGACTGCTCTCAAGGTACTCTAAACAACCCAAGGACGGTTAGCCGTGTACGACCTGTAGGTCGTTCTCCACGTGAAAGACGTTCGGAACTCCGTTCGCACGGACGTTGATCAGATCTTTGTCACCTTCGCTCCCTACAACGCCTTCGAGCTTGACGTTTCCGTTCTTCACGATGATATGGATCGACGGCAGAGCCTGATGGCCGTACCGGTCTCCGATCTGCGGGTCGCCATAAATGGCGCGAAACATAGCACGGCGGATCTGCCAATCCATCGGCGAAACTGGTAAGACTTCGATCTGATTATTGACTTGCGTGACACCTTCTATGTGTTTGACTACATTTTCGGCGCTTGATTTGAGCACCGGATCAGTAACGGCGCCCAACAACGTAACGGTGGTATCGTCGACGCGAAACGCGAGGTCATCGAAAATGGTGTAATACGGCAGCATCAGCAATTCATGCCTTACTTGCCGCGCTAAACGATTTTGCGACTCGGGACCGCGCACGAACGCATCGTTATGATTCTGCTGCTGCGCAATGACACTGAAGGGGAGGAGCAGCATGCCTCCCATTACAAACAATCCAATATTTCGCATAAAGCTCCTTTCTCTCAGTAAGTAAGACACTCACAGGCGTTCTCCAGTGAACGCGCAAAATTGCTAGCGGCCGAGATGTGCGCGGGTGCGCCGTGTCTTTCCGCCCTGGATTTATCCTTGCCCCTTGTGTTTCCACACAGCGCTGCCGCGTTTGGCAAAGATGCTGACCAGCAGCGTAAGGATGGCAAGAAACCAGCAGAAAGCAGCCGGATAAATAGTGAAAGCTCCGCTATAAGGCCACAAGGGTAAGCAAATTATCCCCAGGATAAAGAGGCCTAGCGACACCCATCTCCAGCCCATATCTTCGACCTGCTTTTTAGACGTAGCAGGGGAATGAACGTTTCTCGGGTTAGCCCCTGGTTGTCTGGAGAGCCAGGTTTCGGTGCAAGAGCTCAAACAGGAGACCGTAGCAATGATACGCGAGCGCGGGATCGTACCGGTACCCTTCGTCCCGCATGAACGCGTGGGCGCCGTTCACCTCTATCCACTGATATCGTGCCCCGACCTCTTCCAAGCGGGCCTTAATTCGGTTCCGGCCTTCCAGTGGCACGTGCGGGTCCTGCCGGCCCCAGATGTGCAACAGCTCGCCTCTGATCTCTCCGGCGCGCTCGAGCGAGTTGTCGTTTTTGCCCTTACCGAGACTGCTCGAGTGAATGTCAGTGGCATAGAAGCAGGCTGCCGCCAGTACGTCAGGATTCATCGCCGCTCGGAAAGCCAGATGGCCGCCGAGACAGATTCCAACGGCGCCGAGATGTCCGGTGCAGTCGTCGCGAGACTTCAAGTGATCGAGCACTGCGCGCGCATCCGCGTCATAGGAAGACAATTCCTTTTCGAACTTATCGGCGTTGCCCTTGTCTGCTCCCTGCTGGTCATATGCGAGCACCGTTCCTGCCGCTTCGAGTTCGTGATAGACCTCCGGAACGGCAACTAGATAGCCCTGTCCCGCAATCATGGCAGCAGTCCGCCGAATTGGTCCGGTCACCTGAAAGATTTCCGAAAAGAAAACAACGCCTGGATACTTGCCGTCGGACGCTGGACGAAATACGTAAGTCCGCATCGGCCCAGCCGGCCTCTTAAGCTCCACAACGATATCGTCTTTGATCGTCACAGCTTTGGTTCTCCTTGTTACTGGGCCCTCGGAGCTTCTTCAGTAGCCACCAAACCTTTGCCGCTCGAGAGATTCTTCTTTTTACAGCGGACCACCTGGCCCGGTTGAAACTCCCAGGCCTCTCCTTCGGGCATGGAATCGATGATCTTGTAAAAATCGCGTCCGAGGTGCTCGGCTCGCACGGAACGCAGCACGTTGAGGCCTTCGCCCACGAGATTTACGTAGATCATTGTCTCCTTCCCTGGTTTTGCGGGTACCGGAACCGGTGTTGGTGCTGGATTCACTGATGTTAGTTCCGGCTTCAAATGTTCTGTGGTTTGAGGCTGCGCGATTACAGGGCTATGTGGAGGAACATTTGAGGGAGGGGCAGCGGAAGGGCTGAAGTCCGGGACAAATGTTCTGTGACTCGGAGCTGCAGACAGTGCCTGCTGGGGACGAGAGAACTCGCGAGTACTCATTCGTGTCCGATCGATTCCGCAAAAAATAGCTGTCGAGATCGCCCACGTCAAAGGGAGCCATTCTTCCGAGAAGCGCTTGTCTGCCGGTGCAATACCAGCCAACAGCTGAAACACGATCACGGATGCGAGGACAATGCAAAATCCAACTACGGCTGAGAAGGCCAGACTCTGGAAAAAAGATCGATAACCTTCCTGATCGTAGGCGAGGAGGATGAGCAGCAGTGTCAGACCTCCAATGCTCGTGAGCCAGGTAAGAGGCCCGGGCAGCAACATTAGAGCTAACGCCGCGGCAATCACGGCGGCGGCCAGCACTGCCGGGCCGATTTGGGATTTTCCCATGCATCCTCCAGACGGCCACAATTCTAGCTGACTGGAAAACGGGCACTAGGGTATTGAAAAAACGAGATGAGAGGTTAACGCAGCTTTGGACGGCTACTTTGATCCGGAACTACTGACTGGGACACGAGTGGAGGCATCGACGGCTTCCGGGGCCTTCCGCGGCGATGGTCGAATTGTCTCGGCCGAATAGGCATTTCGTGGATTCCACAACAGCCATCCATCCGAACCGAAGCTCTGGGCAGCCTTGATTTGCGCTTGAATCTGTTCTTCCCCAAACTGGCGCTTATCGAAGGCGTAATCCGCGAAAGCTTGCAGCCACGGCCGGAAGCGTATGGGGTCAAGTTTGGTGCGTTCGCGAGCGCGATCGAGTGAAAGCCGGACAATTTCGTAAGGATGCGTGATGGGATTTCGATAATTCGGAATGCCGTACAGGAACCCCGATGGATAAAGCATCGGAGAAATATAGTCGAGCGGGCCTGCAAGCTCCTCGATCTGCTGCCCGATTCCGGTGTCCCCTTTATTCCAGCAGATATAACCAAACACGTCAGCCGCAAGGAAGACGTTGTAAGGCGTCAATCTTTCCTTCGCCTCGGTTAAAAACGCGATGATCGCTTTGGGCCGTGATTCCTCGGTGCTCGGCTGTGAGAACTGAACTCCTTTAGAATCTGGAAAACGAACATAGTCAAATTGGATTTCATCAAACCCTGCTTTTGCGGCGTCGACGGCGAGGTCGACGTTATAGCTGCGGACCTCCGGCAGGAACGGATCGCACCACGTCAGCCCCTCATGATCTTTGAATACGGCGTCATTTCGGCGTAATGCAAGTTTTGGACGCGCCCCGCCGAGCTTGTTGTCTTTGAATGTAACGATCCTCGCGATCGTATAGATACCCTGCTTATGGAGGCTGTCCAGAAGACCGCGTATATGGGGAATCGTGATAATTTTCTGGGCCCCGATGTCGCTCGCGAGCGGCACAGCGGTGTGATACGAGACGTAGCCCAAATCGCCCTTTACATCGATCACGACGGCGTTGATTGGAGTGGTTCCCACCAGCCGTAAAGCAGTTTCCCGGATTGCGGCGGTTCCGATACCCCAGAACGAAAGATAGATGGCGTGCGGCGCAATAGAGGTGAGCTTCAGCTGTAACGAGCGTGCCCCGCCAGAATCCGCAAGGACTTGTGTTCGTCCGTAGCCATACGCCCGCGCCAACACTGCGGGCCCGCTTCCTTCGATTTGAAAAGCGCCGTTCGGGTCGGCGCGCACAACTTGGGAACCCAAGGTGACTAATGCGCGGGGAATCGGTTTGCCCGTAACTGCATCGGTTACAGAACCCGAATAGACCGCCGCAGAAGCAACGGAAATAACCACCGAGAGGCAGATCAGCGGACGCATTGCACCACCAAGTCGAGCTATCGGCTTATTCTGAAAACTGGTTTATGCCCCAGCCAACTTTAATTGCTCAGCCCACGCGAGTCGAAGCCGCAGGTAACAAGCCGAAATTGATTGACGAGTACGTCGGGCGCGTGAACTCCGCCACGTCAGAGGTGAGCGTCGCCCACATGCGCAGTCCGGGCGGTTGGCAGGAACCTGGCCAAACCCCCGAGTTCGAGGAGTTCACGATAGTTATCAAAGGGATGCTTCGGGTTGAATATTCAGGTGGGTCGATGGACGTCCGCGCGGGCCAGGCGGTGATCACACCCAAAGGAGAATGGGTGCGCTACAGCACGCCAGAGCCAGACGGCGCCGAATATTTCGCGATCTGCTTGCCAGCATTTTCGATGCAGACTGTTCACCGTGATCCTTAGCTGCGAGTTTTGAATGTTATATTTGGGTTGAGGGCGCTCGCTAGCGCCGCCATTCCCACCGAAAGCGGGCGCGTAGCTCAATTGGCAGAGCAAGTGACTCTTAATCACTAGGTTGTAGGTTCGATTCCTACCGCGCTCACCATGTAGACCAGCCACAACTGGCTGGCGGTCCGCAAGCCGCCCCGCGTTTGAGAATCGCACATCCAGTATCCGGGTCAGTACTCCGTTCAACGTTCAGTTGATTGCAGCTTTTCCGACAATGAAAAACTGGAGGAAGAATCTCAGGGAGGCTTTTGTTCTTGTTTAGAGCGCCAGCGCGGTCAGTGATACTATCAAGCCGATGGAACTGGCTATTCGCATACACGTGGAGCGATTGCCCGAAGGCCCGTTCCTCGCAACTTCGGACGAACTCCCTGGACTAGTCGCACAAGGGCGCACTGTTACCGAGGCGCTCGACATTGCGCGCGATGTTGCCCGCAAACTGATTGAAGCGCGACGCGAACGTGACGAAAGTCCCGGATCTTTCGTCAACTGCTGATCAAGGCGACTATACAATCGTCGTCGCCGCCTAAGTGGGCCGGCTCGCCGGATTTCGCTACCGGGAGATCGTCCGCAAACTGAAAGCCTGTGGCTTTGAATTCGATCGGCAAGCGGCAGGCAGCCATGAGATCTGGTTTAATCCTGAGAAGAATCGCTACACAACGATTCCCAATCATCCCGGCGACATGCCCGAAGGAACACTGCGAGCAATCTTGAGGCAGGCGGACATCGACTTGGATTGCTTCCTGCAAGCCTGAAGATTACCGTCCTCTCGCGATTCTCACGAGTCGACGCGCTCCGCAATGTAAAGTGCCGCCGAATACGGCCCAAGCATGTCCAGGACAGTACGTGGGAGCAACTGTCTTGCGCCGAGGCCAACGTCCAGGTCAGAGGCGTTTTGGAAAGCGACGCTGGCCAGCGCGGCTTGCTTGTCGACCTCTTCGCTAATGATTCCAGAAACGGACATCGGCAACTTGTGCTCTAGTCATAATGACACTTGCAAAGATCGGCGCACTCTCACCGAAGCTCATCATCAAGCCGAACAAATACTTCCTGCAGGCTGAGGTTCGCAGGCCGGCTGCGAAATGTGTAGCTTTCGTGAATGCGCGTCAGATCTCCACAACGCGTGTCCCAGAACCAGGCTTCCCGGCCATGGGGTCGAACACCAGAATGTCTGGAACTCCCCATTCCGCGTATTTCCGGCATTTCTGGATGACTCGGGTAAAGCGGTCGTCTGGCGATAGCACCTCGATCGCGACAGCAACGGCGCGCGTGGGATAAGTGTCTTCTTCGGGCCCGATGATTCCGCAAACGTCAGGCGTCGGCTCCCAGGATTCATCAATCGCCAGAGTTAGTTCCGGCCGGGATTTAAAACCGAGCTCTTTCAACATCAGGCACAGAACAAGTTGCAGAATAGAGTGAAGTCTTGTAGGCAACGCTTTTTGAACCGCCTCACCGCCCAAAAGCTCATAGTGGGGCTTTCGTTGCGCATACATCGCGCGAAACTTTGCTGACGTCAATTTTTCCGCGACTGCGCTCATCCGGCTGTTTCTCATTATCCGTTGAAACGTCTGATACGCTCGAATTTATCCCGTAAACATGAGCAGTTTGAACATCACTCTGCCCGATGGCAGTCAACAAACCGTCGCGCAAGGAACGCGGCCCATTGACGTCGCGAAATCGATTAGCCCTCGTCTCGCCGGCGACGCGATTGTCGCCCGTGTCAACGGCGAGCTATTCGATCTGACGCGCCCACTCGAAACGGACGCGAAGCTCGAGATTTTGACCACAAAGAATCCCGAAGCGCTTCAGGTGTACCGCCACTCCACCGCGCATTTGCTCGCCGCAGCCGTGCTCGAGCTGTTTCCCGAAACCAAGCTTGGGATCGGGCCTCCCACTGATACCGGCTTTTACTACGACTTCCAGCGCGACGCGAAGTTTACGCCCGAAGATCTCGAGAAAATCGAGGCCCGCATGCGTGAGCTGCAGGCCAAGAATCTTACTTTCGAACGCAAGCTTACGCCAAAGAATGAAGGGCTCGAGAAATACCGCGACGACTGGATGAAGCGCGAATTGATCGAGGAGCGGGCGGGCGATATTTTCTCCGAGTACACGCTCGGACCGGATTTCATCGATTTTTGCCGCGGCCCTCACGTCGCGTCCACGGAGAAGCTCAAAGCTTTTAAGCTGCTCTCGGTGGCGGGCGCATATTGGAAAGGCAACGAAAAGAACCCGCAGCTTCAGCGGATCTATGGAACGGCATTCTTTTCCAAGAAAGAACTGGACGAATATCTCAACCGGCTCGAAGAAGCCAAGAAGCGCGATCATCGCAAGCTCGGCCAGGAATTGGATCTGTTCAGCATTCAAGAACTCGCCGGGCCCGGGCCTCATCTTTTTCCATCCCAAGGGCGGCGCAATCCGGAAAGTGATCGAAGACTGGATGCGCGATGAATACATCAAGCGCGGCTATTCACTCGTCTACACGCCCCATATCGCTAGAGCCGATTTGTGGAAGACATCGGGTCACTATAACTTCTATTCCGAAAATATGTTCAAGCGGATGGAGCTTGATGATGCCGAGTACCAGCTCAAGCCGATGAACTGTCCGTTCCACATTCTTATCTATCGCGACCGGCTGCGCAGTTATCGTGATTTGCCGGTGCGGTTGGGCGAGCTCGGAACTGTCTATCGCTATGAGCGCTCCGGAGTCATGCACGGTCTGCTTCGCGTTCGTGGTTTCACGCAAGATGACGCGCATATCTTCTGCACTCGGGACCAGATTGAAGACGAGGTCGTGGACTGTTTGCAATTCGCAATAGACACGCTCAATACCTATGGCTTCAAAGAATACGAAGCGGAGTTGTCCACTTGGGATGCCGGCGCAAGCGGTAAATATGATGGCGCGCCGGAACAATGGCAGCTCGCCGAAAGCGCTTTGAAGCGCGCTGCTGACCGGCTCAACTTGAAGGTGAAGATCTCACCCGACGAAGCAGCTTTTTATGGACCCAAGATCGATGTCAAGCTCGTGGACGCAATAGGACGGCTTTGGCAGCTTTCGACTGTTCAATTCGATTTCACTCTTCCTCGGCGCTTCGGTCTCGAATACATCGCGGAGGATGGCAAGTCGCATCAACCGCTGATGGTGCATCGTGCGCTCTACGGCTCTATCGAGCGCTTTTTCGGCATTCTAATCGAGCACTACGCCGGTGCTTTCCCGGTGTGGCTTGCGCCGGTACAGGCTATCGTGCTGCCGATTACCGACCGCCAGAACGCATACGCTAAGCAAGTACATGAGAAGCTGTTCGCCGCTGGTTTTCGCACTGAGCTTGATCAGCGCAACGAAAAAGTAAACTTCAAGATTCGTGAAGCCCAGCTCCAGAAGATCCCCTATATGCTGGTCGTCGGCGATCGTGAAGCGCAGGCCGGACAGGTTTCTGTCCGCAACCGCAAACATGGCGATCAGGGAGCTGTCGCGCTGGAGGAATTCATCGACCGTCTGTCGCAGCTCGTTCGAACCAGGAACCTGGAAGAGTAGGAGCGCTAGGCGTCGGCTTTCTTGTCCCCTTTCTCATCCATTTGCTCTTCAGCTTCTCGGTCCGGCTTTACATCATTGACGGCGTAATAGCCCTCCAGAGTCGCGTTTGAATCGGCGGCATCTTGCAAACTACGCGCTGTGTGTTCCGCCTGGTGCGGAGCGTCTACCAGATTCTCGGGCTTGTCGTGTTCTTCTTGTTGCGGCATCTTTTTCAAGGTAGCAAGTCCGCCAGGTTCAGCCCGATTCCGAGTGCCTGAGAGCTAATCCTGCCATCCAGCACCTCGACGGGCGGATTCTCGGATTCGAATACCCAGGCGCGCGATCTGTAGGGATCAATCACCCAAATACACTGAACACCCATCTCCTGGTAATCCGAAACAGAGGCGTTCACACGCCTCCAACGATCGTCTGGCGAAAGAACCTCAACGCACAACAAGGGCGGCTTGCTGATCACTTCTTCGAGTTCCTCAACGACACAAACATCGGGCACCCGAACACGAGTCGCCGAGATCCTGACCCGCTGCGCAGGACGAGAACGATGCGACTCTCGCCAGGCGGCTGACTCGGTCAGTTTTAGAAGCAATTTCGCTTGAGCGTACGCGTGCTTTCCTTGTCCCACGTTGCGCTCCAAAATTACGCCGTCAATGTATTCACAATCGGGCGAATACGACGTGTGCATGTACTCGTCAAGGGAGACCAGATTCGGCGCTGTTGCCATAGGTTTTTACTGTCCTGCAGCGGCTGTTGAGCCCTTGGCCGGATATGCCGAAAGAAATTTCGCGATCTCTTCGGTTGCTCTCGGCTTTGCAGCGGCGCAGAGGTGAATCTGCTCCAATGCATTGGACAGTGAGCGCGGGCCTCCGACCACCTTGGCCATGCGCGGCTCGAAGAAGGCCTTGGCTTGAGCGGCGGCTTCATCACTGCATCCCGCTCCTGCAGCTAAGCCGGGCAGACGGGCAGCGTAATCCGTATTGATGGAACTGGGTAATTTTGCCACGACGTCATCGTAGTGTTCTTTGATGTATTGATAAGGCAGTTCAGCGACTTTCGGATCATCAGCCGCTCCGGCGAACATGCGGATCGACATTCGCATATCGAAGGTCCCATCGAACGCCATCGCCAGACTGCGCTTCACCAGGTTGGGGTCTTGGAAGTCTCCCAATGCGGCGATCAGGATGGGCTTGAAATAGGGATCGTGTTCGGCCTTCGCCGCAGCCAGAACTTTGTCGTAGAAGATAGAGTCGCTATTCCGGGCGGCGACAGCGAGAACGGTCCCGGCTATATCAGGCGGCAGAGTGCCGTGATCCTCGAGCCAGGCGTTCGCCAGATGCTTTGCCTCTTCAATCAATTGCGGATCTTCCCCACGCCTCGCCACAAATCCGACGAGCTGCGGGCGCAGCAATTTTTCTTCGGGAGTATCAGTGGGCTTCGAGACCCAACCGAGCTGGCGCGCACGCTCTCCGAACATATCCTCGACGTAACTGGCATAGCTCGCCTTCACATTGGCTTCGATGTACTGTGAAGGAACTGAGGCCAGCCGGATCGCGGCCTCCAGAATCTCTGGGTGAGTATCATCCTTAAGCCGCGGCACGAGCCCGAGAATCTGATCCCATGGCATCTGACTATCGTGAGCCAGCACATCGAGGTCGCCGAGCGCTCCTACCTGCTCGGCAAGGCTCAGGTCGTTCCGATGGTTCAGCAAATTACCCAGCATGTTCGGATCGTATGTCGCTTCGTAATAGCCGACCTCTTTGTTATTGCCCAGGAGCCAAGCCGGGCAGCCCTTTTCGGGAAGCGTCAAACTGGCTTTCTGCTCCGTAATAAGCTTGCACATCTCTTTCGTGCCTTGCCCAAAGGAATAGGCGATACAGAAGGGAACATTCCAGGTGCGATTTACATCACCACTCGATCCAAGCGGCAATAGCCGCTGTTGTTCCAGTTGCACAACCGCACTCTGACCTTTGGTGCAGTTCAGATGGGCTTTCACTTCCGGTACGCCGGTTTGGTTCAGGAAGGTTGCAAAAGCAGTGGCATATTCCGGCTTCGTGTCGCGCCCCAGCTCGGCGAGAAAGTCCTCCGCCGTCGCGTTACCGAACATGTGCGCGTTCAGGTAATTGTGCATGACGCGCTGGAAGTTCGCCGGTCCCACGGCGTTTTCAAACATCGCAAGCACCGATCCGCCCTTCTGGTAAGTAATGCCATCGAACGCATTGCCAATGTCGCTCTTGCTCTCGACCGGCTGATTAATGCGGCGTGCGCTGGTCCTGGTATCAACGTTGATTGCGAGCAATCGCGCGCGCTCATCCTGGGCACGTGTCTGCCATTCGGGTTTCCATTCCGCAAGGAGCCTGGCCGACATCCAGGTGGCGAACGACTCGTTCAGCCAGACGTCGTTCCACCATTTCATGGTGACCATGTCTCCCGTCCATTGATGGGCGAGCTCGTGCGCCGCCACTGACGCATACCCGCGTTCATGGCGAACGCTTTCCTGCCCCGGTGGAGACAGAATGATGTTTGCGTCATACGTCACTAAGCCCGGATTCTCCATGGCTCCGCCGAACGAAAGCGGAATCGCAAGCTGGTCGGACTTGTCGTAAGGATACGGTATGCCGAAGTAATTTTCTAACCTGGTCAGAATCTCTGCCGAGACACTGGCGGCGTATTTCGCGCGATCGCTATCGCCACGAGGAACGACAATCCGGACTGGCACGTGCCGGCTTCCCGCTGTCCCGGCATCGACGAACTCCAGAGGCCCTACTCCAAACGCAATCAGATAACTGGGCAGCGGCTTGGTCTCCGTAAACCGGACAGCTTTCATGTCATTTGCTTCGGGCGTCTCCTTTTCAACTTTTGTGTTCGCGACTGCAACATCGTTCGCCGGAACATGCAGAGTCAGCTGCCACGGTATTTTGAAATCGGGCTCGTCGAAACAGGGAAACGCGCGCCTTGCGTCAATCGCCTCGAATTGCGTGAACAAGTAGGAGTCCTGGTCGTTCTTGCTCCGGAAAATCCCGCTGCTCGACCGCAAATTTACTTTGCCCGTATACGACAGGCTGAAACGCGCCTTACCCGGCTGCAGTGTCGAGGGAAAGGTGAACCCTACAAAATCCGTACCGCCCGGAATAACTGTCGCATCGAGCGTTTGCCCGTTTGCCTCGAGCTTGGCTTCACTGATGGAGAGGCCGCTGGCGTTTAACCAGAAATGATCAACGGCATTGTTAATTTTCAAGTCCATCTGGACCTTGCCCGAAAAATCGATCTTCTCCGGCGAAAGCGTCAAGTCGAGCTGGATGTGCTCCGGCTGTACGTCACGATTGAGTCGAAGATTTGGGGGCTGCGGAAGGCGGCTGCCAGAGCGGGCGCAAGTGATAGCAGAGCGAGAGCGACATAGCGACAAACGTACATATAATCCATTTCAGCACTTACCTTTCTGCGCGATGCTGCTCCGGCTTAACAGTCTGCTCAACATGCCATCCGAAGTCGAACAGCGGCTTGGCCGCGACCGCGAAATCGACAATCGTCTGGACCAATTGGGGCGTGATGCAATCTGATTGATCGAGGCGTTTAGACAAGACAAAAGAGTTGAGCTTCAGCCATTCACTGAAGGACTTGTCAGAATAGTTTTGATAGCCGCGCGGCATGTTGGATAAAGAGTGTTCCTTCGAGAGCTTGAGGCCGTGACGTGCAAGTTCGGCATGCATCTTTTCGAACCTTGCAGGTTCCTTGCTATGGCTTCGCGCCAGGCATGTAAGACAGGCCGCTCGGGCTGCCAGATTCCGGCAGCAACGAACGACTCGCCTGGCGAGAGATGAAGGTACATCATGCACCCTGAGTCGCTGAAGGACCGCCGGAGTTCCGCGGAAACGTGAGTTTTGAACGGGCTCTTATCCTTGCTGAATCGAATATCGCGATAGACGCGCATAACGGGACTCTTCTCTTTGACATAGAGCGGCAGGCCATGGGCGCGGCACTGAGCGGCGACGGCGAAGACGAGGGCTTTCATGGGCTGCTCAACATTCTGCTCGTATTCGGTCTTGTGCTCGCGGAACCAGTCCCGGTCGTTATGCCGCTTCAACTGGCGAAGAAAGCGGAACCCGGCTTCAGGAAATCCATTGAACTCAGAGGAAGCAACCTTGCGAATGGGAGACATAAGCGAACGCTCACTCAATTTTCGGATAAGTAATCTGAAGGCCATCCACTCGCGCCCAGGGAGTCATCTTGTGCGGCCTTGAATTGGTCTCGCTTAGAATGTCCTGTACCTCAACGCCACGAACCAGCAGAGCATCACCAACCAACGACCGGTGACAGCGCCAAGGGACCGCTTCGGCGCACATGATCACTGTCTTTTTCTCGCCCGCGAGCGCGATGAAATTTCCACCGCTGTTGCGAATTCCGGCGTCTGCATGTAATCCGCGTAGCCTCGGAAAGAAGCGTTCTCCCATGCCGTATTGATGGAGTCCTTCTTTGCGCGCCGCAACCCTCCGAGTTCCTGAAGATGGATGTACTCTATCGCGTCACTCTCGAGCGTTTGCTTAAGCGATTCCTGATCGTATTGCGGATTTCGCCGGGAACGTGGAACCGTTCGAATATCTACCAGCAGTTCGATATCGAATTTATGCAGAATGCGGAGAAACTCCTCTGAAGAGCGCGTTGAATGCCCTATCGTGTAAACCGTCATGAATACATCCGCTAAACTTGAGTTTTACGATTTCCCAGGAGTTTCATGGCAGAAGAAAAGCAGGACAAGACCGGCAAAGTGGCGCACGCGGCATCACCGAAGCTTCCCCAGAAGGACAACATTTACGAAGCCGAGTATTTTGGCAGCGGCACGTTTCGAATCTCAAAACCCAAACGCAAGGATGCCAAACGCCGGCAATCTGCCCTCAAAGGCACTGTTGCCGGCGCGCGCAAGTAAAAAGCGTAGCTCATAAATTCTGTGTAACTTTGCTGAGCGTGCGCGGCCGATCTGCATCCAGATGTTTCACTTCCGCCAAGCTTGCCGCGAATAACTGGGCGGGAATGATATAGGGAATGGGAGTATAGACTTCTTCCGGCAGCGGGCCTTTCCTGGCTAGCGCGGCCGGTATAGTCAGTGGCGCCTCCGTGAGACCCTGAAGTGTCCCGGCATCCTTATTGCTGCGGTCTGTAATCAACAGCGTCTCGGCTTTGATCGACCGGAGCCGCTCGATCAATTCCAACATCGGGGTCCACGTTACGCCGGGCGGACAAAAGAGAAATGCCGGGAAGGATGGCTCGAGCATGGCGATGGGGCCGTGGAGCAGATCCGCGGAAGAGAAGCGCTCGGCGACCACATAACAGGTCTCCATCAGCTTCAGCGCGAACTCGAACGAGTTTGCATAATTCAGGCCTCGGCCTACACAAACCGCATGCTGCATGAAACAATAGCGCTCCGCCCGCTCGCGGATCTCATCTCTAAATTCAAAGCGGCGCTGGTCCACTGGGGAATTCGCGAGATCCTGGAGCTTGATCGGAGCTCCCAACGCGTACGCGAGCAAATAGAGACAGGTCAGCTGGCGAGTGTATGTCTTGGTGGCGGCCACGCTCTTCTCCTTGCCTGCTCGGACGAGGAACGTATGGGCCGCGAGTTGCGCGAGAGTGCTTTCTCTCATTCGTAATTCCGATCGTAAGCGCGCCAGCCGATTTCGCCTGCTCCAGGACTATATTTGTGTCGGTGGATTCGCCCGACTGAAAAATCCCGACAACCACTGCATCCTTCAAGTCGATTTGCGAGCGGTAAAGAGTAGAAACCCAAGGAGCGGCTAATGAAACCGGAATACCGGTTGAGATTCGAGCAAATAGCGCCCGAATTGGGCGGCATTGTCAGACGTGCCTCTCGCCGCGAGGATGATCAATCGAACCGGGTGTTGTTCAAAATAGCGGCGCGCTTTCTCTGCCCTGCGCCATTCCGCATTCAGCGTACGCTCAATTGCGGCCGGCTGCTGCCGGATCTCTTCCCGCATGGTTGACATGTAAGAGAACATAACAGAGCTCGTTCCCGGGCGGTGCGGTTAACGGGGAAAGTTGAAGAATCGGCGGGAGATCGGGATTGCGGTCGACGAGTAAATAGAGGTTGCGACGGATTTGGAGGGCTTTTTACGAAACAACTGGAGTGGGCTTCGGGCCTCATCCAAACGTGCCGGCGAGGCGGATAGGGCGGTTTACCAAAACGAACTGTCGCCGCTCCGGGAAATCGATCGGGCGTTTTACCAAACGAACTGGAAATCGGCAAGAGCGTTTACCAAACAAACTGACTTGAAAAATTACGAAACGAACAAAATGACGGAAAGGATGTTTCGAAACAGCGGGTTGGGAGTGTTCGACGAAACGAAGACAGGGAAATGGGTTCGCTTATCCAATTCCAATAATGACGCAGATGAACCAGATGAAAGCGCATGCGCTGAGTTCGAGATGGTTCCGTTTGTACGGTTTGCTAGTCAGTTGCTGTCAGCAGTGTGCAGACCGCAGTTGCGCTGGCTGTGGGCTGACGAGGCACGCCAGATTCCACATATACTTTCTGCTTCCAAGATTCCACGGAGTTTCTCTATAACTTATTCTTCCTCTCCTTCCTTCTCTTCTTTGCGCCCTATGTCCGCGTGCGCGGAGCAACAAGATCATGGCGCATCTGATGTTCGGTGTATCGCTTGATTGATCAACTGTGAAATCACCGGCTAGGCCGACGTCCTTCCTGTAAATAAACTTGGCTGCAAGGTGCAGTCGCGGCGTGGCTGTGTCCTCACGCCGCAGCTTCGCAACCCAAAGTCTTATCCCTTCCCCAAACTTCCCCAAACACCTCCCCACCCTCCATTTCCCAATCTGTATGTCTTCTGCTCATTGTTTTTCAAATTACGCGTCACCAGATCGTTTCGATTTCAGATAGTCTTAAGCGCTGGTCGGCGGTCACGAGCGTCAGGTTTTCTACCAAGCCTGCGAACAGAACTATCAATACCGTAAACAAAACAA
The DNA here is from genome assembly GCA_963758245.1 of uncultured Acidobacteriaceae bacterium. Lineage (GTDB taxonomy): Bacteria > Acidobacteriota > Terriglobia > Bryobacterales > Bryobacteraceae > Bog-105. The sequence continues at coordinate 78,323 of CAVWUV010000015.1, forward strand.
TCGATCATAAAATCCACAACTCTCTACTCTGCATGACAACTCGGAAAAAAGTCCTGTCTTTAAAGCTGTCTAACACTCCCAACCTAATTTTCATGGGTATCAAAGGTTCAATCCGGTTCGCCGCTCAGGAATTTGCTGACTTCTTCATCCGTCATCGGCTGCCACCATTTGTCGCCCTTTGGAATTTTCACCTTGCCTTTGAGCGCCCGAGCCGAATCTTCTTAGGGCGAACCGGGACGAGACGAACGGCGGGGTTGCCGTTGCGTGAGATGACGACCTCTTCGCCGCGTTCGGCTGCCTCAACCAACTTAGAAAGCTCCGTTTTGGCGCGATGCATGTTCACCTGCATGGAACCAGTGTAGCTAAATTGTGCGTTCGAAATTCGCCTTGGAACGTTGCGCTAGATTTTACGCAGAACCAACACTGCTCGTTCGCTGATCGCGAATTCGGAAATGATGAGGCCGTTTCGCCGCATCAGGGCTGCTGCGGCGTCAGTTGAATAATCCATCCGCTCGAGCCTGACGACCTTCGGGGGAGGACCGAATCGGTTCGACAGGCGAACGAAATCCATATCAGCGCTGACATCGTGAAGCTGTTCTCTTTGGCGTAGCTCCAGAGGATCTGGTCTGGTGTTTCACCGCTGAATCCGAACAACTGGGTTTGGGATGAACCTGGAAACAGGTCCTCCAGCAAAGGGACGATTCTTCGCGAGATGTTCGCGTCGAACAGAAGCTTCACTGCGGGACTTTGTCTTTAAGCTGATAAGCGAACTGAAGAGCTGCCTGGATATCTAGCGAACTCAATTCCGGATAATCTCGCAGGATTTCGACTTCGGAGATGCCACCACCAAGCCATCCGATAATATCCCACACGGTGATTCTAGTACCGCGAATAATAGACTGTCCGGACCGGACCTGGGGGTTCACCGTTACCCGGTCAAGCGCCAAGTTGCCAGCCATGCGCTAATTATCGCCGATTCGGGCGTGTTGGGGAGTGTTGATACGCTGGCGGCGCCCCTTCGCGAGTCGTTCAGCCGGCGAAGATCTCAGATGTGGAAAGACGGAAGTCGCCGGCATGAGGGTGCCGTTCTCATCGATAAGGATGAAGTCGTTGCCGCCGTGGTACTCGAAACAGGCTTTCCTTTTCGGGTCGATGATCCAGCAGTGTGGCACGCCCCAACCGTAGTATCGAGTGCATTTCCGGAATACGTCCGGTTCGCGGTCGCTGGGTGACAGGATTTCAATGCAGAGGAATGCGGGAGCGATGAGATAGCCTCTGGCGTCCTCTTCGAATGTGCGGGGAACGAGAGCATGACGTCCGGGGTCATCCAATCTTCACCGTGGGCGAGTGACCACTCGAGGCGAACGCGCGAGTTGCTTTGGGCCGCGATGGGTTTGAGCAGGGATATGAGCTGGTACGTAAAATCGGAATGCGTTCCACTGCCCACGTTTCTTTCTACCAGTCGGCCGTCGATTTGTTCGAAGTACTTTTCGGGTTCTGTTTCGAGGTCAGAGAGGACAGAGAGACGTGGGTAGACATGACAAGCTATGTTTCCCGTTGCGCATTATTGGTCGAGGTCGCCTTTGCTAGATCTGCTGCGATTCGAGCGAACTGGTCGAGCGCGGCTTGCAGGTCCTCGACAATTTCGGCGGCGAGGATGGCCGGATCGGACAAGTTATCAGTGTCTTCAAGACTCTCGTCACGAAGCCAGGTGATATCAAGGCTTAGCTTGTCGCGTTTTTGTAGGTCTTCATAGCTAAAGCAGCGGAAACGATCCGATTCTTTGCGCTCGAACCGATTTTCGGGATTGTAGGAGGTGACAAAATCATCGAGATCGGCGCGTTTGAGCGGGTTTGTTTTCAGCGTGAAGTGCTTGTTCGTCCGCAGGTCGTAAATCCACAGCGACTTGGTCCAAGGCGTTTCGCTGGCGGGTTTGCGATCAAAGAACATCACGTTCGCTTTGACGCCCTGGGCATAGAAGACGCCTGTTGGGAGGCGCAGAAGGGTGTGGACATCGCAGCTATGGCTCAGCCTGCGGCGAATTGTCTCTCCTGCTCCGCCTTCAAATAGCACGTTATCGGGCACCACGACTGCGGCGCGACCGTGCATCTTGAGCAGACTCACGACATGCTGGACAAAATTGAGCTGCTTGTTGCTGGTGGTAGCCCAGAAGTCATCGCGGTACACCGTTAGGGCTTCGCGGCTTTCCTCGCCTTCTTCGCTGATGACTGTAATGCTCGATTTCTTGCCGAAAGGCGGATTTGTGAGCACCATGTCATAGTTGCTTGAATCTTTTGCCGCGAGACTGTCGCCGACTCGGATGGGACTCTTGTCACCACCTATGCCGTGAAGGTACAGATTCATGGCGCAGAGGCGAGCGGCGGCATCCACGATCTCGACACCGCGGAGTGCTTCGAGCTTCAGTGATCGCTTCTCGTCGGCATCCATCTCCGCAGCGTGGCGCTTGCTGATGTAGTCGTAGGCTGCTAACAGGAATCCGCCTGTGCCTGCTGCAGGGTCCATGATGGTCATCGCGGGCTTAGGCCGCATGACGTCAACAATTGCCTGGATTAGTGGGCGCGGAGTGAAGTATTGGCCTGCGCCGGATTTGACATCTTCGGCGTTCTTTTGGAGTAGGCCTTCGTATAGATCGCCCTTCACGTCGGCATCAAGACTAGACCAAGCTTCACGATCGATTAAGTCGGCGACGAGGCGTTTCAGCTTGGCCGGATCCTGGATTTTGTTTTGCGCCTTGCGGAAGATCGTGCCAAGCATGCCAGGTTCTTTGCCGAGCGTTTCCAGCGCTCGGCGGTAGTGGTGTTCGAGCGGGATGCCATCGAGTTCGAGGAGGCTGGGCCAGTCATATTCTTCCGGGATGATGGACGGCTCATTGTAGGGCGGCTGCGTGCGCTCATGCGCCATTTTCAGGAAGAGTAGATACGTCAATTGCTCGACATAATCGCCGTAGGAGAGGCCATCGTCGCGGAGGATATTGCAGTAATTCCAGAGCTTATTGACAAGAGCGGAGGAGTCGTTGGGCATGTTGCTCAGTCTTGAAGCATCAGTCCGGCGGCGGCCGCGCTGCGCTTGCGCGGGCGCGGCGACCGCGTTTCCGATTCCTGCTGTGCGCGTTGATTTCGGATCCGCTCGAGGAGAATGCTTGCGGGCTCGTCATTGGGATCTTGGGGCGCGAGTTGGCCGGAGAAGGCGCCAGCGAGAATGGAGTTGCGAAGGCGAGCGGCCCGCATTTCGAGGGTATGTATCGCGTCGGCTGCTCCTGCTATGAGCGATAGATATTTTTCTGCACATTGCATCAGATCTTTTTGAGCGTCCGTTGTTGGAATCGGAACCATAGTCCTCTTTACGTCTGCCTGATTGATGCTGGCCTGGTTTACTGCCTGCTTCGCGTTTGCGATGAGTCTATCGCGGCCCTTTCGGCTTTGCAGATATAGTGATAGCCATCTCGGGGACAGCTCCTCTGTTGTCCGCAGGCGCATAATATTCGACTCAAAGAGTGCCGGGCAAAGGTCCGGGGGTACGACTGCGCATTTTCCTAGGTGAGGCATGCTGTTCACTCGGTTGATCAGAATATCATCGGGCCTGAGCCCATAGAGGTTCACCTCTTGAGAACTTGCGTTCAGGCGTTTCAAATCTTGTCTTCTTCGTATTGAGCCGTTCCGGAAATCGTCGATCCGCACAATCGGAGTGCCTGTACCGTAGTGGCTCGACGGTTTATAAAGCCCGTTTTGGGGGCCTTCTGCAATAAGGCTGGTAAGTGGCCGCCAAGCGCAAGTCTGAGATGCGGCTTTTGCGAAATTTCGTTCAAACAGTTGGTGTAAGAAGGCTTGCTTGAGCTTTATCAGCCGTGGCAGCAAGCTGCTAATTATGCCTGCCGCCACATTCAAGCGCGTGAACTGCTTTTCGATTTCGGCGACGATGCGGCGCTGCTCGGTGAGCGAGGGGAGATCGACCGTCAGACGTTCGAGCTGAGATTTCAGAATGTGGGTCATTGTTGACCCGTGCATAGCGTGCCTGAGTTCGTGCGTTGCTTCTAGTAGGAGGTAATAGAGGTATTCCTTTGCGACCTCTGGGCCTGGAATCACTTTGAAGATGTGTTGGTTAAGGGCCGCTTCTTCGGCATGCCAGATATACGGCCCTATCGTTGCTGACCATGCATACAGAAGATCGCCGGGTCGAACTCGGTTGCGTTGACCAACCGGGGCGGTCGTATGGTTGTAGTCTGGCGATCCGTTCAGGTTTTGAATCCTGATAATTCTTAGTCCGGTGTCGCCCCATTCCGACTTCTTGAATCCGCGACCATTAATGAGTTCACAGAGCCCTCCGAGCCGTTTCACTGGGCTAGCCTCTCGTTCAACTGCCCTAAGATCTCGTTCAATTCGTTCCCGAAGAGCTGGTACGCTTTGCCGAGTCCGCCGTGGTCGACGAAAGGCGTGAGTTCGAAATCATCCGGTTTTATTTCGAGGCTTGTCGCAATGTGTTCGGCGATGTGGTTCAGCCATCGGAGTTGTTCGTCCGTGAAGCTGGCTCCAAGCTGTTCCTGTTCGGAGAGCCAGGATTGGAATCGGTCACGGATCTTGTCGGGGAATGGGCGGAGGTTGTCTTCGGTACCGATTGCAAAACTGACGAGTGATATGAGATCTGTCATGACTCGCGCACCAGAGCCGCGCACTTTGGATTGGTCAAGCTGTTCATAGGCCCGCCAAAGATTTTCCGGCGTCCACGCAGGATGGGGGCGCTGGATGGCCGATGCGAGTTCTTTCACTTGCTTGTAGGTGAGCCGGGTTTTCCATGGCCGGCTGTACAGGATTTCGAGCGCTGTGATCTGATCCTTGTTCTCTTCCAGAAATTGCCGGAAGGACCGCGTGAGATCCTGAGCTTTTTCACGAGAATCGCCCGAAAACCCCGCATGAGTGAGCTGGTCCTGCGAGACGGTATCGATGGTCTGTTCGTAGCTGCTCTTCAGGCCAATCAGAAGATTGCGCAGCTTAGGATCAAGGAACGGCTTTGCGGCCTCTTTGCGGAGACGCGCGCCGGTGCTGGCGAGCTGATCGGGCGTAGGTTCTTGGACGCCGTGCTCGGTCTTGGCTTCATCGACCAGGAAATCCGGGTCGACTGAGTTGGCGAGAGCACGAACCGTATCGGAGAGGATGATTCCGCCCGTGAGGTTTGTGATCTGCTCCTGTTCGTCGTGCGACAACTGGCGATCCAGGCGGGTCAGGCGCGAGGCTAAAGAGGCGAGAATGTCGGGATCGGTGCTGCCGAAACCGACGGATTCGATCAGCTTCTCGAATTCGACGCTACGGTTGCGGTCCAGCGGAGGGGCTTCGATCATGGAGTGCCCGCAGACCCCGACCGCGTCAACAACGACGAAGTGCGTCTTGGCACGCGCGTCAGGAGTGACGGCTTGCAGATCATCCGTCTTAATGATGCGGACGCCGCGGCCTTTCATCTGCTCGAAGAGGTTGGGGCTTGCGATATCGCGCAGGAACATCACAATTTCCAGCGGACGAATGTCGGTTCCGGTGGCGATCATGTCGACGGTCACGGCTATTCGGGGATTGTAGCTGTTGCGGAAGGACTGGATGATAGATTCGGCCTTCTCTCCGGTCTGCTCCCAAAAATCCTCTTCGATTTCGGCGCCATCTTCCATTTTGACTATGCGCTTGCGGCGCTTGCTGCCTGTGCGGTAGGTGACCTTCTGGCAGAAGTCGTTGCCCTTTGCAAATTCTTCCCGAACGATTTGGACTATGTCGTCCGCGTGATTGTCGTTCTTGGCGAATATCAGAGTTTTGGGCACGTGCGTGCGGCCGGGGAAGATTTCGGTAAACAGCTTCTCTTTGAAGGCGCGAATGACCGTGCGGATCTGATCTTCGGCGACGACATCGCGATCCAGTTGGCCGGGTGTATAGGTGAGGTCCTGATCGAGGAGTTCGGCGCGACGGGCGCGAGTGAGGCGGTCGCGCTTATCCACATGGAATCCGGTTTCCACGCGTGAGCCGGATTCGGTGATTTGCGTGCGAATGTCGTAGACATCGTAATCGACGTTGACCTTGTCCTCGACGGCTCGGGTGTGGTTGTAGTCCATTACAAGATTCTGTTTGAAGAAGCCGAGGGTTTGCTTCGAGGGAGTCGCGGTTAGGCCGATCAGAAGGGAGTCGAAGTACTCGAGCACCTGACTCCAAAGCTTGTAAATTGAGCGGTGGCATTCGTCCGTGACGATGAAATCGAAGGTTTCGATGGGGATTGCGGAATTGTATTTGATCGGCTCGGGGAGTTGCGTCAGATTAGCCCAAGTCTTCGCGGACTGCTCGTCCTGATCTTCGTCGATGTCTCTGCCTACCAGCATTGAGTAGAGGCGCTGGATCGTGGTAATACATACCTTGCTGACGATATCGATTTTGTTGCTGCTAAGGAGTTGAGCGTTGTAGAGCTCGGTGAATTTTCGGCCGTCGTCGGGCGTGACGAATTGCTGGAACTCGTTTTGAGTTTGGCGGCCGAGCGTCCGGCGGTCTACCAGGAACAGGACACGACGCGCGCCAGCGAATTTGATGAGCCGGTAGATGAAATTGCAGGCCGTGAAGGTCTTGCCGCTGCCCGTGGCCATTTGGATGAGGGCGCGGGGGCGATTATGGGCGAATGATTTTTCGAGATTGATGATCGCGCGTGTTTGGGCAGGCCAGAGACCACCATCATCGAGCGGAGGCATAATGCGGAGTTTGCCGCGAACGGTGCCGCCGGGCGATTTAAGGTCGGACTGAATCCATTGCGAGAGAGTCTCCGGCTTGTGAAAAGCGAAGACGGATCGGCTGCGCGCTTCGGGTTCGAGCAGATTTGTGAAGCGCGTTTCAAGGCCTGTGCTTTGGTAACAGAAGGGCAACGGCCGGCGAGGCGCGGGGATGTGATCCGGCAGACCCACGCTGTATTTAGCGGTCTGGATTTCAACGGCTGTAAGAGGGACTCCAGTTTTCTTGGCTTCGACTACACCGACCGCTGCGCCATCGACGTATAGAAGGTAGTCGGCGAACCCGTGTCCTTTCTTCAGCGGATATTCGCATATCGCGACACCGAGCGCGGCTGTAAGGTTAGCCTGTTCGCGGGGCTGAACAGCCCAACCGGCGGCAGCGAGCAGTTGGTCTATGTCCGCGCGCGCTTTCTGCTCTGGTGTCATCAGGCTTAGAACAGGATACACGGAATGCGCGGTTCGAGCCAGGGTCCGGAACAGGGACCGCTTGCTCACGCGCGCGGTTCAGTGAGATCCGCGTCGCCCGGAAGGCACTTACCCGCAGGGTTCAGGGAGGCTGTCGGCCTTACAGCAACACTCTCTCGCCGCGCGATGTGCCCAGAAAATATTGCGGGCTGATTGATTCGGACATGGGCAGACGAGTGATGCTGGGTTTAATCACCAGCAGCGTCTTACTGGTTTGCGTATCGCGCGTATTTTCGCTCAAAAGCTGGCTCAAGCCCGGGATGTGGCTCAGGCCGAGAAGACCATTTCTCGTGACGCTACGCGTCTCTACATCGAGCCCGGCAATGACCGCCCATTGTCCTTCCCGCATCCTTACGCTACCTTTGAATTCCCGCTCTGAAATTGCGGGCACAGTGTCATAAGTCTGTGTGCCGAGCGCCTTCAGATCCGCCTCGACCTCGAGCGAAATATCTCCATCGCCATTCACACGAGGAGTGAGCTTCAACAGGATACCGAGATCCTCGAGCGTAACTTGGCCGATCGGATTGTAAATGGAGGGAGTTGATTGCTGGAATCCGCTGTAGAGAGTTTGCGGGATCGGATACTTATCGCCTATATGAAGGTTGGCGGTTTGACCATCTCCGACAACCGCCGTCGCGTCGTAAAGCTGAGTGGTGAAAGAGCTCGAGTATGTCGCGAAGAGCGTTGCCTCAGTCAACCCGATGCCGAAAAGCGTCGCCCCGCTTCCAAATGGAATAAACGTTGTCGGGCTGGCAAGAGCAGGGAGGATTGTCTGGAACGCTCCCAGATGCCCGAAATCGAGCAGCTGAAAAGCTGTTGGCAGCGACGCGCCGTCGTGATAGCTGCGATCTGAATCTAACGTGAGGATCTCGACTTCGATCGAGACCTCAACCTCGGGCAAGAGAACAGCTTCGAGGAGAGATCGAGCGACTCGCGCGCGAGTGACGCGATCCAGTCTCATCACCATCCGGGTGGCGCTGTTCCAGCCGATGGATCGCAGGGCCAGCAAGCTTCGGACCGCATTCGCCGCCTCCATGAGATCTTTCTGGTCTAGAGCGTTCGGCAGCGGAAACGTCAGCAGGACGTTGGGCTCGAGTTCGCTTCGTTCGGCCTCCGAATCACGGACAAAAAAAAGCACGTGCTCACTGATCGGGAACACAAAGGTATGGGTGGCGGCAGTGAGCGCATCCATTGCTGTTCGGAAATCGGCCTGAGTGATTTGAAAGCGAATGCCCGGCTGAGCCTGGAGTTGAGGATCCCAGATGGCGCGAACGCCGTATGCGGAAGCCACCTGCTCGAACAAAGATGTTTCGTCGGCCCGAATGTCGAAATCATGCCTGGATGAATTCGCTTTTATATGAGGGGGCGGCTGGAGATGGTCATCGCTTTCCCACACGACCTGGGAAGCAGCTTGGATGGGAGGCTCGCTGCCTTTGCGGCTGACTTTTGGCGGCATTTATATCCGAGGAAATGTCGGCGGATTCGATATCGGCTTTGGTGAGGAGATTAGCGGCGGGCGCCAAAGCGTCGCGATTCGCGCGATAGGTGGGATTGTGCGGGTCGCGGGCGGACGCTTGCGCATATAGAAGATAGGCGCGCACCAATTGACCGGCCAATTGCGCTTCATGCGCATCGTGGGCCAATCGAGCGGCAACGGGATCCGCAGCCGCCCAGCAGGTGAGCGCAAAAAGCGTGCTCGCAAAGATGCGAAGGTTCAAGTATTTAGGACGGCTGATAGCTGGCCGGCGTGCAAATAGAGGCTTTCCTCGTGGAATTTCAGTGCCCAGGCGCAACGTAACCCGGTGGATGAGCTGCGCCTTCTCCGAAGAAGTATTCTTCCATTTGCTTCAACAGGAACTCCTGCGCCTCCGGTGTGCCCAGGTTGAGCCGATACTCGTTCATGATCATTTTCATGTGCTCAACCCACATTCTCCAGGCCTCCTTCGAGACATTCTCGTAAATGCGCTGGCCCAGGGGATGGCCATCGAAAGGGACTTGGTCCAATCCGGGTAACTCCTTGTGCAGCTTTACGCAGAAGACTTTCCGTTGAGTAGCCGGGGCTGATTCAGTAGTGCTAGCCATGACAATTTCCTCGCTGCTTCTACCTTGAGGATAGCCCAGCCGTGGCTCCCAGCTCTTTAGAGAGCCATTCCTCAAGGCATTGAAGCGGAACTATGATACAGGTCGCGCTGCTGTGCTTCACGCTCCAGGAACGAGGAGAGACGGAGCGGCGAGGATGTCCCCTGGACGAAGCTCTGCTCCACAATTCTCAAGTAACGCCTCAGAAGGTCGGGTCTCGCGGATTTGCAAATGCGGCAGGTTTCGAGATCCAGCAATAGCTCTAACTCACAGGGAGTGAAGGTATTGTCGCCGGACAACGCCGTTTATGAGGTCTTGCACGAGCTGGCTGAACGACGTCAAGTCAGTTCGTTCTGATCGTGCGTCTGTCAATTGAAAGAGTGCCGGCTGCCTCCGAAAACTCTAAGAGATTTGCTGCGATTCAGTCCCCTGGAATCGCACTTGTTTTAACGAGGAGAGCAGTGTTTTTTCTGGAGCACATGCGCGGCGGACACGACGTGCTGACGGCTTTCTTCTCCATGTGGCCCTGGATTCTGGGGCTGCTCGCGAGCATTCTCCTCCTCAGCGGCCTTGACAATCTCGTGCCCTTCCTGATTTGCGTATATCACCGTTCTGTGACGCGCGAGCCCGCGCCGCCATTCACGCTAGGGGAATTTCTCAAGGAGGAACGGCGAATCGCCATTTTCGTTCCGTGCTGGAAAGAGGCGGACGTAATTGCCAATATGGTGCGCCATAACCTGGCCGCGATGCGATATCGTAATTTCGATTTTTTTCTAGGCGTCTATCCGAACGACGAAGCAACCGTCGCCCGTCGTCGAGCACCTGGCGGAGAGTCTCGGCAATGTGCACGTGGCAGCTTGCCCGCACTCTGGTCCAACGTCAAAGGCAGACTGCTTAGAACTGGATCTATCAGCGAATGTCGCTCTTTGAGGAGGAGCATGGAACCTATTTCGATACGGTTGTGATGCATGATGCCGAAGATTTGATCCACCCCCATGCCCTTTTCGGTGATCAACCGGGAGCGCGAGAGCTACGCGATGGTGCAGGTGCCTGTGCTGCCTCTTCCCACGCCGCTTTTGGAGTTCACTCATGGAATCTATTGCGATGAATTTTCTGAGTTCCAGATGATTGACATGCCCGCGAGGCAATTCAGCGGGTCGTTCATTCCATCGAGTGGGGTGGGGACGGGCTTTGCTCGAGAGATCCTGGAGCGGTTGGCGGAAGAACGGAACAATCGGGTGTTTGATTCCGCAAGCCTGACGGAGGACTACGAAATAGGCGTTTACATTCACAGCGCGGGTTATCCGCAGTTGTTTGCGCCGCTCAAGCGCGGTGATAAGGGTTTCATGGCGACGCGCGAATACTTTCCGAGAAAGATGCGATCGGCGATTCGCCAGCGAACGCGCTGGGTAACCGGGATCGCGTTGCAGTGTTGGGAACGCAGCGGCTGGCGAGGATCGTGGCGAAATCGCTATTGGTTCTGGCGGGATCGCAAAGGCCTCCTCGCAAATCCCCTGAGCCTGTTGACGAACATCCTGTTCTTGGCTGGATTGACAGATTTGTTCGCAGAGACCGCTGAGCATCGGCCTTGGCGTTTCGCAGTATCAAATCTCTAGTTGTCTGGCTCTGCTGGATCACGTTTTTACTCCAGTGTTTTCGGCTTGGTTTACGAATGCTGTACGTAGCAGAGATTTTTGGAGTCCCATTCGCCCTAGGCGTGCCATTGCGCTGCTTCCACGGCAACTTCATTAACTGCTGCGCGTCCTTCGGCGCGATAGGACGGTATCTTCATGCCAAGCTGCACGGGCGGCCTCTTGTGTGGCTCAAGACCGAGCGCGGTTATCCGGGCCGGGAAGCTTTGGTGATGCACCGGCGACGCTCGGAGATGTTCTCGTGAGCTCGGGCTACGTCTCGGAAGAGAAGCTCCTGGAGGTGCCAGCCCAAATGCCTCCGGAAGCGGATCTTGCCGATTTTCTGCTCGCGAACAGCATCATCTCCGACGCGGATCTTTGTAAAGCGATCAGCCTGCAATCCGGGGTGCCGTCAGCGCTCATTGACCCTAGACGCGTGAAGCAGCAGGTGGCCAGAACCCTGCCGGCTCACATAGGACAACGGTTTGGCGTTGTTCCGTATCGAGTGCACAGCGGCCGATTGCACGTGGCCTGCTCGCGGGTGCCGTCTTCGGAGGTTTTGGAAGAGCTAAGAAATTTCAGCCGGTTACCTGTCGAATTTCAGCTGGTGACGAACAAAACTACGACGAGCTTCGGGCGTTGCTTTAACCTAGATATTAGGGAATACATGAAAGCCGCTCAGAAAACGCGACGGCGTTTCTCCGTAGTGTTGATCAAACCGTCGCACTACGATGATGACGGCTATGTGATCCAGTGGCTCCGTTCCCCATTCCGTCGAATTCATTGGCGGTGCTGAATGGGCTGGCGCTCGATTGCAAGGAGCGGCGCGTGCTTGGCGAGGATGTCGAAATCATCGTAACGGCCGCTGATGAAACGAATACCCGCATCCAGCCGAAGCGCATCATACGCCAGCTTGGGAATGAGCCTGGGCTTGTGGCGCTAGTCGGCGTGCAATCGAATCAGTACCCGCATGCCATGGACATCGCGCGTCCGTTACGGGCGGCCGGCGTCCAGGTCTGCATCGGCGGTTTTCACTTCTCTTCGGTTGCCTGGCGATGTTGCCGGAGATTACGCCGGAGCTCAAGGAAGCGATGGATCTCGGCATCTCGCTATTTGCGGGCGAGGCCGAAGGGCGCTTTGAAGAAGTCCTGCGGGATGCGTGGAACGGGACACTCAAGCCGCTCTATAACTACATGGCGGATCTGCCGTCGTTGGAAGGCGTGCCGCTGCCGATTCTTCCTCCCACGCGTGTTAAGCGGACCGCGGGTAAGCTCACCAGCTTCGATGCCGGCCGCGGCTGCCCGTTTCAGTGCTCTTTTTGCACCATTATTAATGTGCAGGGGCGGAAGTCAAGGCGGCGCTCGGCGGATGAGATAGAGCAGATCGTGCGGCGCAATCTGGCGCAGGGAATCAACCGCTTCTTCATCACGGATGACAATTTCGCGCGCAACAAGGATTGGGAAAGCGTTTTCGATCGCCTGATTGCAATGCGCGAGAACGAGAAGCTCAATATCAAGTTCGTGATTCAAGTGGACACGATGTGCCATCGGTTGCCGAACTTTATTTCAAAGGCGGGCCGCGCCGGTGTCGCGCGCGTGTTCATCGGGCTTGAAAGCATCAATCCGGACAGCCTGCTAGGAGCGAGGAAGAAGCAGAACAGGTTGCCGAATATCGGAAGATGCTGCTCGAGTGGAAACGCGCGGGCGCAACGGTTTTCGCGGGTTACATGTCGGATTTCCCAACGACACGCCTGAATCGGTGATGCGGACATCAAAATCATACAGCGCGAGCTGCCAATTGACCTGTTGGAGCCGCACTGCCTAACGCCGCTACCAGGCTCAGAGGATCACCAGCGCCTGTACAAAGCCGGAGTGTATCTCGATCCTGACCTGAACAAATACGATCTGGAACATGTGACCACGACGCACAGCCAGATGTCGACTGCTGAATGGGAGAAGCTCTATCTCGATGCATGGGAGAGCTACTATTCGCCGGAGCATATCGAGACCGTCATGCGCCGCGCCCAGGCGACCAGGAGCAATGCGGGTAACATGCTGTTCCTGCTGCTCTGGTACTACGCTTGTATCAAGCTCGAGAAGATCGATCCACTGGAGGGAGGGTATCTCCGGCGGAAATACCGCAAAGATCGCCGCCCGACGCTGCCGATCGAAAGCCCATTCGTTTTTTATCCCCGGTATGTAGCGGATCTGCTCAATAAGCACATCAAGTTGGTCCAACTGATCTGGCGCTTCGGACGATTTCGTTTCCGCCTGAAGCATGATCCGGATGCATACAAGTACACTGATCTCGCGTTGACCCCTGTTCTCGAAGAAGAAGAGTCTGATGAGCGCGAACTGGTATCCGTTGGCGCTGTCTCCGGGAATGAGAAGTTGAAAATTTACGGCCGTTGAGGATTGAATAGCTCAATCGGCGAGAAGTCAACGATCTTCCATTTTTTGCCGTTTCGCACCAGCCGAATACTCAGCTCAGCATTGCGGGTGTCGCTGTAGTTGGTAGTCAGATCGGTCATGGTAAGGGTCCAATCAACGGTGAGCTTCGTCTCGTTTTCGGAATCTTGCTCGTCGGTTATCTCCACTCCATTACTAAGTTGGAATGAGTTTGCGAGTCCCTCGAAATAATTGCGCAGCTTGTCGTAGTTGGCGAACGATTTGTCGATGGGCCATTGCATCGGCCGCATTGTTATCCGTCAGGGCGGTTGCAACATGGCTGATCTCGCGGCGCATATCGGCCGCCCGGTCGCCGAAGGCAGGAAACGCGGAAAAGAGGGCAAGCGCGCCCGCCAGAATCAGCTTACGTTCGATAGCTGCCATTGATCCGGATGTAGCCTTCCGTGAGATCGCAGGTGAAAAAACGGGCTTCCGCTTTGCCCCGGCCATTTAGAACAATGCGAAGCTGCACCTCCGATTCATCGAGCTTCTGCTTCAGATCCTCTTCCGAGAATCACCGCCAAACCTCCGCGGCAAACCTGCACGCCTTGCAAGTAGATATCGATATCGGCCGGATCGAAGATCACGCCCGAGTATCCCGCTGCAGCCAGAATTCGGCCCCAATTCGGATCGCTGCCCGCGATCGCGGTTTTCACCAAAGGGGAATTCGCAATGGCTCTGGCGATTTTGCGCGCCTCTTCCGCTGTCTTAAAGCCGACGGCTTCGATGATGATCAGCTTGCGCGCGCCTTCGCCATCGGCCGCAATCTGCTGCGCGAGGCTCTCCATCACCCGGGTAATTGCTTCCTGCAACGCGCTCGCTCCTTCCCGTTCGGTTCTACGCCTGATGATCCATTCGCCAGCAGCACCACATGTCATTCGTCGACATGTCGCCATCGACGGTGAGCGAGTTATAGCTCGGTCCGTCGCGCGCAAAAGCATTTCGTGCAGATCCTTCGAAGAGACGGCGGCGTCGGTCATGACGAAGCCTAAGGTCGTCGCCATGTTCGGATGAATCATTCCCGAGCCTTTAGTCATCCCGGCCATTCGGATCAGTGCCCGCTCGCAAATGAATTTCCTCTGATGCCACTTTCATGCGCGTGTCGGTAGTCATGATCGCGCGCGCGACGTCTTCGAAGGGGTCTGGCGATAAGCGTCGAGACGAGTTTCGGAACGGCATCGGTGATCAGCTTCGGATCCAGTTCCACGCCGATGACTCCCGTAGACGCGGGCAAAACGTGTTCGGTCTTGATCTTGAGCGCTTTCGCAACGGCTTTACAGGACACAACGCGACGCGTTCGCCCGTTCGCGTGGCGCAATTTGCATTGCCCGCATTCACCAGGACCGCCGTTACTTTGCCTTTGGAAGATTTCAAATGCTTGCGAGCAAGCCGAACGGGGCTGCTTGCACCACGTTTCGGGTGAAAACGGCGGCGGCGTTCGCGGTTTTATCGGGGACGATGAGACCGAGATCGTCGTTCTGCTGTTTGCGAATGCCGGCGTAGATGGCCGCGTACCGATATCCCAGCGGAAGCTTCAAGCGCTGTCTCCCAGAATCTCGTTTTCAGCGAGCTTATAGCCGTTCAAGAATGCCTCGGCTGAAATGCGCTTTTTGCCCGCGGGTTGAGTTCCAGAAACTCCAGCAAAGTGCCCTGGCCGCATCCCGCAAAAGACGGCGGTTTTCTGCTCGGAGCGCGCCCTGTGAAGGGAAGACCCTGGCAGGTCTTGCGCGAAGCAGAAGCAGTTGCTGATCGCGAAAGTTGTGTAAGCGCCGGGCCAGGGTTTAAAGCCGCGCAGGCGGTTATAGATTTGATGCGATGGAAGTGACCAATCGACCGAGCCATCTTCTTTTTTCAGAATCGGCGCATAGGTTGCTTCGGCATTGTTTTGCTTTTCGCGCTCGACGGTCCCGTCCGATATCTGTTGGATAGTCTGCAAGAGCAGTTCCGCCCCGAGCGGGGCAAGCCGGGCGCTCAGTTCCGGAGCAGTCTCATCCGGACCGATCGTTATGGCGATTTCAGCAACATGTCACCCGTATCCAGGCCTGCGTCGATTTGCATAATCGTGACGCCGGTTTCGGTCTCGCCATTCGCGATGGCCCACTGAATGGGCGCCGCGCCCCGGTATTTCGGCAGCAAGGATGCATGCACGTTGAGAATGCCGTGTCTCGGCAGATCGATAATGCTCTGCGGAATGATTTGCCCATAGCCAACCACCACCATCAGATCGGCCGCCAAGATCTCTGCAGCAATTCAACACATTCGGGGCGGCGAATTCGTTCCGGCTGATGAACAGGCAGTCCAGCGGCAGCTGCCGCGCTCTTTACCGGCGATTCTGCAAGCTGATTGCCGCGTCCTTTCGGCCGGTCCGGTTGCGTGAAGACCGCGGCGACGTTATGCCCGGCGGAGACCAGCGCGTGCAACGACGGAACGGCGAATTCAGGCGTACCCAGGAAACACGCATGCTCGCACTAATCCCACTCGCCGGCTTTTTGCAGCTTCTTTATTTTGCGGCGGATGATATCGCGTTTCAGCGCGCTCAGGTGATTGATAAACAGAATGCCGTTCAGATGATCGATTTCATGCAGAAAGGCTCGCGCCAGCAGTTCTTCGCCGTTGAGCTCAACGGTTTCGCCTTTTTCGTTTTGCGCTCGCACCGTGACCTTATTCGCGCGCGTGACCGGTTCGCGAAAACCTGGAATGCTCAGGCATCCTTCTTCGCCGGTCTGTTTGCCTTCGGTCGAGATGATCTCCGGATTGATGATGACGATCTTCTTCGTTTCGTCTTCACCCACGCTGATATCGATCACCGAAACGCGCTTGCTGAAACCGATTTGCGGCGCGGCCAGGCCGACGCCTTTGGCCGCGTACATGGTTTCCCACATATCGGCGATCAGTTCCTTCAATTCGGCAGTGTCGAAATCGGTCACAGGTTCGGCTTTCTGCTCGAGCACAGGCTCGCCATATTTCAAGATTTTTCGAACCATTTAGAATTTTTTTACCTGGGCGACATATCCTTCGTAGTTTCGTCTGGTTTCGCCGAGCGAATCGCCGCCGAATTTTTCCAAGAACGCCTGCGCCAGCACCAGCGCCACCATGGCTTCGCCGATAACGCCTGCCGCGGGAACAACCGCGACATCGCTGCGTTCGTATGCGGCGAGGGCCGGTTCGCGGGTCGGCAGATCGACCGATTCGAGCGGCCGCCGAAGCGTCGAAATCGGCTTCAAAAATCCGCGAACGACGACATCCTGCCCGTTAGTGATGCCGCCTTCCAAACCTCCCGCGCGGTTTGAGCCCCGACGGAACTCCTGCCGAGGCTTATCGTAGTGGATCGTGTCCTGCACAGCGGAGCCGTAGGACCTTGCGCCTTCTTCAGCGAAGCCGATTTCGACTCCCTTTACCGCTTGAATGGAAACAATCGCCTGCGCCAAACGGCCGTCCAGCCGGGTATCCCAGGCGATGTGCGATCCCAATCCGGGCGGAACGCCATGCGCCACTACTTCAAAGATGCCGCCGACCGTGTCTCCGGTGCGATAAGCGTGATCGACTGCTTCCTTCATCCGATTTTCCGTCTCGGCATCCACGCAGCCGAGCAGAACCTCAGTCGCGTTCGGCTAAGGGCGACGAGTTCTTCCCAAGCGACCGGGCGCTCTAGATTCACCGGACCGACGCTCACCACATGGCTAAGCACCTCAATCCCGAATTGCTTCAAGAATGTTTTGGCGAGCGCTCCGACGGCGACTCGAGCTGCGGTTTCGCGAGCGCTGGCCCGCTCCAGCACGTAGCGTGCTTCGCCGAAGTTGTATTTAATCGCGCCCGCAAGATCGGCATGTCCGGGACGAGGCCGCTGGACGGCTTTTCTTTTCCAGGCTCGGCATCCTTGGATTCGACCGGAAGTGTGCCGGTCCAGTTCTTCCAATCCTTGTTCTCAATCAAGAGCGCGACGGGTGATCCAATGGTCTGTGAATGCCGCACGCCGGAGACGATGCGCACGCGATCCGTTTCGATCTTCATCCGGCCGCCTCTGCCGTATCCCTGCTGTCTGCGCCAGAGCTGGCGGTTCAGGTATTCCATGCAGATGGGAATGCCGGCAGGAAGGCCGGTCAAGGTGGCGACGAGGCACTCTCCATGCGATTCTCCCGCCGTCTCAAAACGCAACATTCAATGAATTTATGGTAACGGACGAGTTAAGGACAGCGGCTTGCGAGGGCACCAATCACGCAGGTGACGAGTGACTTCCGCGCAGCTCGCCGGGCGGAGTTCCTGGAATGAGGTCAGAAATAGAACCGCAGAGATAGTTGCAGGTTCCGGGCATCATCCGTCTTGCCGGTGATCTTACCGAATGTGGAGGCGTTAGTCGGATCAGGTTAACGCCGCTCCAGTTCGGGAGATTAAAGGCATCGAATGCTTCCGCTCGGAACTGGAAGCCAAAGCGCTCAGTTACAGCGAACCTCTTGAACAGGCCGAGATTCCAGTTGTTGAAACCGGGGTTATAGACGCTATCACGAACACCATTTTGCAGGACGAAGCGTGCCGGGCGCAGGCGGTGTAAAGATGGGTGACCCACTCGATGTCGTAGTTTGGAACCAGTAGTTCGCTTGGGCTCCGGGATTCGCGCTGGCGGAGTCGAACTTCTTAACGTAAGTAATCGGACCGTTTATGGCCCAATACTCGCCGATGCCGCACATGCTGCCGTCCAGTCCAACGCGGGCGTAGTCGTTGCTCTTGCCTACGCTGCACGGCGTTCCTGTCTGAGCCTGGAAGATGCCACTAATTTGCCATCCGCCCAGAAGCTTACTCGCGAAACTGGTCTGGTTGTGGAAGAACGGCAATTCATACAGAAAATTGACTATGAGTATGTGGCGCACATCGAATTCTGAGGGACCCCAGAGATTGTGAGCGTCGTAAGTATCCGGAATGATATCGCGTTGATTCGAGCCGTCGTCCATGCTTTTGCCGTAGGTGTACGCGGCACCGAATAACAGCTCCATGCGAGAAACGCCGATTCCAGGATAACTGCAGCGAGTTGTACCGGGAGCTGGCAACATTATCCGTTTCGCGAATGGAGTTATAGCCTTTGTATGGTCGCAATGCATCGAGATTGACACCCGGATTGGAGGCAACGATTGCGGGCGTTGGCTGGTTAATGTCCGCTTCGCGCTGTAGATGCAAACCACGGCGTCCCACATAAGCGACGCTCACAACGGAGTTCCAAATCTGGCGTTCGACGGTGAAGTTCCAATTCCAGGCTGACGGATTCTTGAAAGCCCGGCTCTGGGTGGTCACGGTCAGCGGAAGAACGTTGGTGGAGGTGCCGCCCGGGTTATCGGCGTTACCGAAGGTGACGTTCGCAGTTGGCTGGAACGGCGGGTTTCCGCCCAAGAAGATAGAGTCGCTGACGCCGAGCCGGGTAAAGTACTCGCCACCACCACCCCGGATGACGGTCTTCTCGTTGAGCTGGTACGCGACACCGAGCCGTGGCTGGATTTGGCCCCATTGGATATGTGAGTAATAGTCGGGATACTTGCCGCCCCGGAACAAGTAGTTGTAATTGTCCTGAAGTAGATTCGGGGAAGCGGCCTTTCGCCGAATCCGGGAAGCCGTCCCCAGGGATTACCATTCCGTTATAACGGTCGCCGTTGCCGACGATAATCTGGCCTGCCTGGGGACCCGTTGGAATGACGCTGACAGCATCGGCCGGATTATAAAGGGTCGGATCGAAAACGATCATATTGCGCCACAGAGCGCTATAGGGAACGATCACGGTGTAGCGCACGCCATAGTTGACAGTCAGCTTTGTGTTCACCTTCCAGGAATCCTGAGCATAGGGCTCGTAACTGCTGCCCGCGGAAAATGGTGTAAGCGCGCTGGCCTAGCTCTGAATAGCTGTCGAAAAGACCCTCCGCTGCATTGGCAATTGCATTTCCAGTGTTCGGCGCGCCAGACCGGGTATCGGTGAACTGGAATTGGCCATTTTGGTTATTGGTGCAGGTGGGGCAGGCGCTGACGTTGATTTCGTCGTTGTCGTTCTCCCCGGAACGCTCGAAATAGAACCCGAACTTCATGGTGTGGTTGCCTTTTATCCAAGTCACACTATCCGTGATTGTATAGATCGGACCTGAGGAGTGGGAAGGATAAGGATTCCCGGTCAATGTATTGAGCCCCGTGATATTCGCGGTCGGAATGCGCGTGGGGATCAATTTTGCCAACCGGAAAGATGTACGGATAATTAATGCCAGCCGTAGTTCGGTTGAAGAAGTGCGCCGCGTCGACCGGGATGTACACATCGTCCAGACTGACGGTGGCGAGCGCCTCGTTCACCACCGTCGGACTGACCGTCCACACGTAATCCAGAGAATTTGTTTGATTCGGTCGAATGAAGAATTTCGGTGTTTCGGTCGGCGTGCCATCAAGCGGCTGATATTCAAAGAAAGAATAGTTGTTGCGGCGGAACTGCAGGCGCTGTTTTTCGGTTAGATTCATATCCGCTGCAAGCGTATCTTTGCGCTGATTCTGGGGATGCAAAGCGGTGATGTAGAAATTGTTTGTACCGATGAAGTTTCCCACTGCAAGATTCGGAGCCGGGTAGGCCTTGAGAATGCCTAATCCGTTCTGGCTGAGCTCGTTTTGGGGAATAATGTTTCCGGGAATCGGGTTACCTGTGGTCGGGATCTTTGAGCTGAACTACCTTGCCCAAAATGTTCTGCGGACCAAGCGTCAGCAATTCACTAAAATTCCCCTGACGCATAAGTTCTGTTGGGACGGTCCAGGTGGCGCTGTCGGTAAAACGATATCGGACCCACTCCTGGCCCCAATACCAGAAGTACTTGCTCTTATCTTTATTGAACTTACCCGGAATGTAGAACGGTCCGCCCACGTTGTATCCAAACTGGTTATAGCGGAAGGGCGGAACGAAGGCTTGGCCCTTGGTGTGATTCCGGGTCCAGGTGTTGGCGTTCAGGTCGTTATTGCGGAAATATTCATAACCCGCCCCGTGGAAATCACTGCCGCCAGCTCGGGTGATAATGCGGATCTGGGCGCCCGAAGTACGGCCGTATTCAGCGGCATAGTCGGCGGTCAGGATCTGCACTTCCGAGGTTGAGTCGACATCCGCAGCACCCAGACTGGTTCCATTAGAGCGGGTGCGGGTAGCGGGTGCACCGTCATACGTGATCAGATTTTCGGGGTTGCGGGATCCATTGAAGTTGGAGGGCCCTTGATTGAAATTAAACGAGAGACCGGAGAGGTTGCCGCCTCGCGCGCCCGGCACAAGACTCGCAAGACCGACCGGATTGCGGCCGTTTAGTTCGAGAGCATCTATCTGTTGGCGCGTGACTAGTTTCTGAACGGAAGCCGTTTCCGTCTGGAGCTGGGTAGCAGCGGCGGAGACTTCGACGGTTTCGGTCGCGGAGCCGAGTTGGAGCGTGGCGTTGACCTCCAGAGTGGAACTCGGGTCGAGTTTGTTATTGGTCGACTCGAACCGCTTGAATCCGCTTGCCACGACCGTAACGGTGTATCCGCCGGGTGGAATGTTGGTTATGGAGTAAACGCCAGCCTCGTTCGCGGTGGCGCTACGTTCGCTTCCGGTGGCTTGATTCTTTACGGTAACCGTTGCGTTTGGAACCACAGCTCCGGATGGGTCCATGACTGATCCGTTGATGGTCCCGTTGTCGGACTGGGCGAATACGCCAATCGAAAATGGCACGCAAACAGATATGAGAAGGCAAAGGCGGAAAGCCTTTGAAAGACGATTTCGCATAGATTCTCCCCAACTAAAGAATCGGAAGGGCCCTGAAACCCCAAAAGATCAGGCAACCGTTCCTACTGTGAACGCAGTATATTGCGATTTGCGAGTGTCTGCAAGATTTTTAATCATTATTGCGGCACATTTTGCCTAAATAACGCTTTCGCCACGGTAACGCATACATAATTTTGGTGGTGCTGTTTCGAGAACCCAGCGAGAGATCTACAGTGACCGTAAAACGCTGCGCGGAAGTTCTACACCCGTTGCAGTGCGCTCAATTTCGGCACGCCCGACTGTTGCAGCGCCCAGGTAGCGGTTTCGGCAATTAGCAGGTGTGAGCGGGACGTATACCCTCCGCTGGTGAGCACCACGGTGGGAATGTTGCGCTGGGCCAGTGAGTCCAAGACAAACCGGTCGCGCTGCAAAACGCCTGCTTCGCTTACCGCAAGCTGGCCCAACGGGTCGCCGGAGAGAATGTCGGTGCCCGCATTGTAGATCGCAAGCCGCGCGCCGTGGTTCGCTGCGAGGAAGCGAGGCAGATCGCTATAGAGCGCCGCAAGATATGCCTCATCTGCCGTGCCTGCCTTGATTGGAAGCATGTAGGGCGCCTCGCTTTCGTCCGCATCGAGCGGACCTGGGTAAATCTGGAAATTGTAGATATCGAAAAAGCGGACGGACGGGTCAGATGCGAAGATTCCCTCCCATCCATTGCCACGGTGGGCATCGAGATCAATGGCCAAAACGGTCTCGCTGTAATCAAGAGTGTGGCGATCGCGAAGCGAACGGATTGCGATCGCGGCATCGGCATAAACGCAGAAACCTTCTCCGTGCTCCGCGAAGGCGTGATGGAAGCCCCCGCCCAAATGGAAGGCGAGGCCTTCGCGCAAAGCCAGTTCAGCGGCGTCTACGGTACCCTGTGTAGCCAAACGCATGGGCTCTAGCAGATGCCGCTCGCGCAACGCTGCGGGGACCAGGCGTAGCGCGGGAATCTCCAGCGCGCGCGCCAGAACCTCGGCTGAAGCGAGCGAAGCAAGATACGGCTCGGTATGGACTCGAAGCAAATCAACGCGACGGGCCTCGCTGGCCGGAGCATGTGTGATCTCGTCGAGAGCCCCTCCGAATCGTTCGCGCAGCAGGGAATAAGCGCGGCTGTACTTGCGCCCGTCAAATGGATGCAAGTATTCAAAGAGAGGAAGATATAGATCGTAGTCCGCGCTATAAACCAGGTGCGCCGTCATACGTTGCCACCATGAGGATTCCGTGCAGGGTCGCGGCGGTCGGCTAAGGCGGCGGCACGCCACCGAACATCCAGTAGCCTTTCTGGGGCGTTTTCGCGAGCAGCTCATCGAGAATGGGATTCGGAAAACGCCGGGCGAATGGCCGGGCCCACGAAATGATGCCGGGATTGCTAAGATCCTGCGGTTGCTGGGGGACGCCTGTTCGTTTCGCGAAGAACGACGGGTCCGCTAATCCCGAGGCGGCACGTAACACAAGCCGCCGGAGGGCGCCGTCGTTCTCATTGTAAAGATCGAATCCGTTGAATTCGCCAAGCTCCGCAAGTAGGACCAGAGCGGCCGCAGCGAACAGGTGATAGTGCAGCGCCATAGAAGCACGCGCCATTTCAAGCGGCAGTGTACCTTCCGGAGTTATCTGGCGCAGCCCGTCACGGCCAGCTTCGATGCCCCAGGCAAAAAGATCCTTGCGGTCGGCCACGACTCCAGCCGCGGCGGCGGCCAGCCCAGCCCACGAATGATGGTTGTTCCGAGAGTCTCCCGTGCCTGCGCTCCTGAGCTTGTCGTGAAACGCTTGCACCTCCCCACCAAGCGTCGCGAACCAAGCAGCAATCGCGTCGTGCTGCGACGAGCTGTCGACTTCGGTATTTTCCACCTTTAAATAGGCGAGAGCCAATCCCGCGCACAGCCACGTCTGCACGTAATAACCTTGGCGGGAGTGTCGAGCGCTCAGGCGAGCTTCCGTAAAGGCCCTTTGGGCAGCGGCGGCTGAGAGGAGAGCGACCGCGCATTGGCCGGCGACTTTGCTTCCAGTTTCGCGGTAACGATCTGCCGCTCTCGTTACGTCGCGGGCGAAATCTTCAGGAACTGATACGGCGGCGTGATAAGCCTGCTCGGCTGCCGGATCCTTAATCGAGTGATGCGCGTCGGTGTAGTAACTATCGAATGAAAGCACGCGAGGCAACCGCGGTTCGATTGGACAATCATAGGCTGACGTATTTAGCGCGGGCGGGGATGCGTTCTGCCACGGCGAGTGTAGCGGGTGCGCACGCAGTGTAGCGCACGCACCGAATAGAATTATCGAGAGCCAGGCGCAACGAATGCGCACTCGAAATCCTTCGCTTTAACGGAAGCCGCTGCGCGACTCCCGTCTTTAGAACCAACCGTAAACAGTGCCCGTACTCGCGTTGGTGGCCCACACATTGGCGGCATTGCCGGCTACCACCTGAGTAACATTGTTGGCAACGAGGCCGAAACTCTGGGTCGTCGAGTTCCACTGATACAGGCTGCCCTGAGCGTTGACGCCCCAAACCGCGCCGTCGAAGGTGGCCCAAACCTCGTTGAGTGAGGTGTTCGGGATTACCATCCAGGGTCCCGAAGGAGTGTCGTACCGGTAAACCTGGCCCTGCGCGTTCACGCCCCAGACGTTATTCGCATCGCCCACCGAGATCTCCGATAACGATCCCGGAATGTTCACCCAGGAACCGTTTGCGCCGCCACCGTACCGGTAGACCTGGAGCTGTCCGTTGATGCCCCAGACCGCGCCGTCCGCGCCGACCGATAGCGTCCCGAGCGCGCCGGGTATGTTGGTCCAAGTACCGGCGTTATACATGTAGGTCAAACCGGCGGCGTTGATGCCCCAGACGGATCCATCCGCGCCTACCTGGACCAAATTTAGCTCGCCCGGAATACTGTTCCAGGTTCCCGCGGTTGCGTCGTATTGGAAGATATTGCCATTCATGTCCACGCCCCAGACATCGCCACGCGCCCCTACCGAAACCTGTGTCAGGTTCGGCGCACCCGCAACGGCTTGGAAGGTCTGCGTCCCGGGGTCGAAGTGGTAGACCGTCTGGGACGCAACTCCCCAGACACTGCCATCGACCCCTACGGAGATCTGATCCAAAGTTCCCGGAACGACGGAAAGAGTTTGGAATGGACGCATTGGCGCGCCCGCGAGCTGGAAAATTTCCTGTGAGCTGGTAAGACCCCAGACGGCGCCATTGGGGCCTACAGCAAGGCTGCTCAGCGTGCCCGAAATCTGAACCCAGGCCTGCGATGCGGCGCTCCATTGGAAGATGTTTCCGGACGCATCCAGTCCGAAAACAGCGGCGCCCGACCCAACCATCACTTGGGCGATGCTCTGCGAGGTCGAATCCATCGTGTTGTGGAGCACATCGTAGTGATAGGCAACATTATTGCTTACGCCCCAGAGATCGCCATCTACGCCAACCGAGATCTGCGTGAATCCGACGGTGTCGGCAAAGAATTCGAAATTGCCCGTCCCAGGGTCATACCAATAAATCGAACCTGCGCTGTTAAGCCCGTAGACCGCGCCCGCCGATCCGACGGTAAGCGACATCAACTGTCCCCCTACCTGGTTGAAGGTCTTTGTTTGAGCGCTGTAATGATAGATATTCGATTGCGCGTTCAGTCCCCAGACATCGCCGTCGGCGCCGACGGCTATCTGCGTCAGCGATCCCGGAATATTGATCCACGCGTTGGTCGCCGAATCCCAGTGATAAATCTGATTTTGCTCGTTGAGGCCCCAAACTGCCGTGCTCGATCCTACTGCAATGTGGGTCAGCCCACCGGGAACGTACGTGAAGCCTCCGGTCGTGGAATCGTAGGTGAAGATCTCCTGGGAGCTGTTGATTCCCCAGACGCTCCCGTCGCCACCTACCGAAATCTGGGTGAGCGCTCCGGCGACTTGGTTGAAGCTCTCGACGCTGGGATCGGAGACACGGCCAATGGCATTCGCCGATGATGACGCCGGAAATGCCAGAAGCAAAGACAAGCTCATGGCGGTGCCGAGGCATATCCAGAGGGAACTTCTGTTCATCTGGCGAAGCGTGCTCAAGGTTGTATTCAATTTCTGAAGCTCCTTTGTTGTCACGGGTCAACCGAGTAATAACGCGACGAACGTCGCCTCGGCAGATCGGCGCATAGACTGAAATTAATTAGTATCGAACAGTTGGAAGATCTCTCAACATTGCCTCAAAGTACTCGACGTACTGGCGCTTAAATGTACTGTCTCGGACGGGCTTGCGTTACCATGACGGCGTGCAGGAACTTCGGCGGATCACAATCGATCCAGCGGTGATGGGCGGCAAACCCTGCATTCGTGGAATGCGCGTGACCGTCGGGATGATCGTCGAGTCGATTGCGGCGGGGCGCACGGTTCAAGATCTTTTGACCGACTTCCCATACCTTCAGGAAGAAGATATCCGCGAAGCTCTTGCGTTCGCGGCCAGTCTCGCCCAGGGACGGGAAGTTCGCCTAGCCAGCTGATTCGTGCGCATCTTGATCGACATGAACCTGACGCCCCGCTGGTGTCCGGCGCTTACGCTTGCGGGTCATGACGTAGTTCACTGGTCAGCAGCCGGAGAGGTCAGCGCGCCAGACTCGACGATTTGCGAATACGCGCGCGATGACGGATTCGTTTTGATCACGAACGATCTTGATTTTCCGAGGATCTTGCCCACACTTCGCGGCGAAGCCCAGCGTGATTCTGCTGCGGGGCGAACCGCTCATTCCCGAACTGCGCACCAAAGCGCTAATCGGAGCTATCGCCGAATGCTCAGCGGAACTGGAGGCAGGCGCGATTCTCACGGTTGACTGGTCGGATAAACCACGCGCTCATTTGCTTCCTTTGAAATGATGCCGTGGTCCGTCCCGAAGTAGCTAAGCGCTTGCCTCGGACGCGGTTATCGCCAGCGAGGAAGTACAGAATGCGCATTTCCGTGCGGCTATCGGGATCATGCTGAGGCATTCGGGGCACTTCTTCGTAGTGGGATCGGGCGGAGCGGCTCCGCGCCGAATGCGAGCCAGCAATGTGTTGACCGGCAGAACAACAAAGAAGTAAACCGCTGCGGAAATCAGCAAGAAAGAGACTACGGCGTTGATGAAGTCCCCGATGAGAAACTTGCTGCTATTGATGGTGAACGCAATCGCCGAAAAGTCCGGTTTGCCGACGACTGCGGCAATGAGGGGCGTAATTAAGTCTTTGACCAACGCTGTAACTACCGCGCCAAACGCTGCTCCAATCACAACCGCCACGGCAAGATCGAGAACATTGCCGCGCAAGATAAATTGTTTAAATCCTTTCATCGTTTACCTCCTGCAATTCAGTTTCTAAGGTTAACGCAACAGCACTCGCGGCCCGGATCAATTCTTCATCGCGGGTGAGGCAGTCCGGACAGAGCCTGAGCCGATTTCCGCGCGAGTCGGTTTGAATGCCCACCGCAGCAAGGCTTGTGGCGAGCGAAGCCGCATGACGATGCCGCACTGTGAGAAACGCGCCATGATCCGCGTCGGCTCCCTCGGACTGTACTCCGGCATCCGCAAGGTAACGCTTCAGGCGACACAAGCGATCGAGGTTGTATTCGCGCAATCTTGCTACACCGATTTCGAGCGCAAATCTCTGTCCTGCGCGTGCCTGGTAATAGCTCAAGACGGGAGGCGTGGATTCGAGGAACGCATCGCCACCGAGGGCAAACTGCGGCGGATCCGGCCGCTGATAGGAGAAAGGCTCCCGTTTGGCAAACCAACCGATATCGAGCGGCGCAAATCCGCTCTCGATCATTTCGGGCGAGATGTACAGAAAGCAGGCTCCGGGTCCGCCTCGGAGATATTTGTAGCTGCCTCCGACGATGAAGTCCGCGCGCAAAGCGGCTGCATTGACCGGAAACACGCCAATCGAGTGATAGGCGTCCAGCAAGAGCCGCGCGCCTGCGGCATGACAGGCATCCGCGAGCTGATCGATGGCGTGCATGACGTGACCGGTCATGAACATCACTTGCGAGACGACAACTAGGTCTGTGCCGGTCTCAAGTTCCTCGATCAGTCGTTCGATCTGGAAGGATCCTCGTTCGTCGGGTTCAACCCACTGGATGTGGATGCGGCCTTTTGCTGCATATTGCTTCAGGATGACGTCGATTGAATCGAATTCACCGCGCGTGCTGATCACGCGAGGAATGCCGGGGAGAGCATTGAGAACGGTCCGCAAGCCTTGTCCCGCCGAGGTCTTCGGGACCACGCAATCGGCCCGCGTTGCGCCAATCAGCAGCGCTATGCGTGACCGAAACGCTTCCTGTTCAGTGAGCCATTCCTCCCATGCGTCGCCCAGCTTCGCTTGCCATAATTCGATTGCCTCGGCTACATCTATTGCGGTTTGGTCAAGTGGACGTCCGAGGGAGTGATTGGCGAGGTAGATCTCGCCGCTGGCCAGCACTTTCGAAAATAACGGGAAAACGTAACGAGTAAGCGATTTTTCGGTTAGGGCACCCTCTGCTAGAGAAGCAATGGCTTGCGAAAGCAAGTCCTTCATTTACTCGTCAGTCCAGTGCGAAGTGCGAATAACTCCGGAAAAAATGTGAGATCGAGCGCCTGTCTGAGGAAGCTCGCGCCCGATGATCCGCCGGTTCCGGTCCGAAACCCGATGATGCGCTCGACCGTTTTCACGTGCCGAAAACGCCAGAGCTGGAAATACTCTTCGATATCAACGAGCTTCTCGCACATTTCATAGCCATCCCAATACTGCCGAGGATGTTCGTAGATTTGTCGGAACACTGCGACGAGAGCATCGTTTTTTCGGTGAGGCTCCGACCAGTCGCGATTGATGCACTCGCCGGGAATCGGCAAACCACGCCGCGCCAAATGCCGGAGGAATTCGTCATAGAGGCTGGGTGACTCGAGTGCAGCCTTCAAATCCTTGTGGATTTGCTGGTCGTGCGCAAAGACCGCGAGCGAATCGGGGCTCTTATTGCCCAGCAGGAATTCGATTTTGCGATATTGATAGGACTGAAAGCCAGAAGCGTGCCCCAGAAAAGGACGAAATTCCAGATACTCCGAAGGGGTCAAAGTTTCCAGCACTCCCCATTGCTCGAATAGCTGGAGCTGGATCAACTTGACGCGGGCCAGGATCTTAAAGCAGGGATCAAGCTGGTCTTGCTGTATGTGGCTTATCGCAGCCGAGAGCTCATGGATCAGCAGCTTCATCCATAACTCCGAGACCTGATGCTGGATGATGAACAGCATCTCGTCATGATGAGGAGGATCGGAAAGCGGCCGTTGTTGGTCCAGCAGGCCGGTAAGACATAAGTAACCGCCATAGCTCAGGCGGTCTTTGAAATCTGTCAGGATGCCGGGTTGGAGAGGGCGCTGATTCGTGCTCATTGTTTATCGTTGGCTGCCATATTTTCGGATGCGCGCTCATCAGAAGCAGAGATACTAAGCTGCAGCCATGGGTGACGCCGGTTCATGTCTTCGATGACTCGCAGCTTGTTCTCCCTAACATCAGTAAGTGCTCGTAGCATGGATGCGCCGTGTGTTCGATATCTCGCCGTAGTTTCAGGTACGCGAACACCAAAAAGCCCTTTCTCCGCAAGCTTGCACCAAAATTCATAATCTTCCCAGCCCGCGGGTTCGAGTGGACTATAGCCGCCCACGGCAATCCAGCAGGCCTTTCTGACCATGGCCATAGCGTCTATGTAATTAGCGCATTGCAGCAGCGCCGGATCGTATTCGAGCAGACCGATCTGGCCGTTCCTGTCGCCAAAAAGGCTGACCGTGGGATAAGCGAACGCTGCGCCAGTCTCATCGAGCAGCGCCATGCATTTTTCGAGGCAATCCGGAAGCAAGGCATTGTCGGCGTCCAATGGCATGAAGAGTTCGGTATCCGAAAAGTGGATCGCGGCGTTTCGCGCGCGGCCCAATTTCGAGTTTTGCCGGTTTTGCAGCAGCGCAACCATATTGAATCTGCCCGCATGCTCTTCGAGCCAGCGACGGGCGACTTCCAGAGAATTGTCGGTGGAGCGATCATCGACCACAATCAAATCGACATCACGCAAGGTCTGCTGAAGAACTGATTCGAGAGCCTCTTCCAGAAAGTGGCCGTAGTTGAAAAGCGGGACCACGACGGAAACACGGCTACTCGCTGTGTGCGGGGATTGGAAGAGAATGTCGTATTCCGGAACCGCCGGGGATGGAATCGTGGCGATGCTGTCGGTCTGCATCTCAGAGCGGAAGATCTCCGATCGGAGCGGCCCTTCGGCTAGGATTTCATTCACGAGACGTGTCACGAGCAGGCTGCGGCGCTCTGGCCCGTAGAGCCACAGCGCGTCATGATATGCCTGATCAGCCATACGGCGGCGCAGCCCAGAGTCAAAAAGCAATTGCGTAAGTCCCGCGTACCACTGATCGTAATCAGTGGCGAGCAAGCCATTCTCACCATGCCTGATGACATCCGCGAAGGGGCGCGTCGGCGAGGCCAAGGTCGGTACTCCCACCAGCGCCGCTTCGAAGAACTTGAGCTCGCTCTTGGCTTCGCAAAACCGGTTTCCGACCTCGAGTGGCGCGATATTAATATCGAAGCGCGCGTATTCAGATGGAAGTTCTTCCATCGGCACAAGATCGCGCCATTCCACCTGGTCTTGGACAGCTTCCAGTTCCGGAAATTCCTCTAAGATCACCGTTCGACGAAAGAGCACCAGCCGTGCATTTGGATGGTCTGACAACACGGCTGCGATCGCGCGGGATGCGGTCGCCAAATCCCGCTGGTGCGTGCGGGAACCCGCTGCATAGCCGATCCGAAGCAGCCCATCCTCCGGGGCGGCTCTGCGAGCGCGCATGGCTGACCTGGTCCGTTCGAACGTGCCCCTGTCGAAACCGTTCGGAATCACAGTAGCCGCCTTATGGAAATCCCGCATCTCGCGCACCAGCGGAATTGTGGGCGCTGTGCAGCGATCGGCCTTTAACAGGAGCAGCCGCACATCCGTGTAGAAGGCCCGCACGCTTGCTTCGGACAGGTTTTGCGTACGAATACCGTCGATCACCTTGGTTGTTGCGAGCTCCGGCCGAAACATCAGGTCGTCGACATCGAAGATCATCGCGACTTTCGTGTCCAGGAGCGCGGTGGTCAGAACTGCCGTTTTGGGAGATAAGCGCGCGCGCCAGATCCAGACAACGTCGGCTTCGGTGATCTCGCTGATCCTATCCGGCACTTCCGAGCAGCTCATGATCACGGTTTCAAAAAATCGAGGGGCCAGAGAACTGGCGATGTTGAGGACCCGATAGCGGTGCCCCGGAATTTCGGGTTCGCCTGAAACGAACACAACGCGTGGCCGCTGTCGCCTTGCCGCGGGCAGCGCCTGAGTTGTAATGGCCTGAGGCCGCGGCCGTCTGCCCTCGCGCGCACCTATCCGCACGTAGTGGATCAGGGGATTCCAACCTGCCGCAACGATCTCCGGGTTCTGAGAAACGTACCAATTCGTATCGAACCAGCGGTTCGGATTGCGGCCCTGCGCCGCGCCGTAGATGAGGTAATGATGCAGGGAGCTAATCGCGCCTTCCGCCACGTTGGGGCTTTGCTCTAGATAAAACGCCTCGTCGAAAACCGCAGAAGGGCTGCGTCTCTGCCTCCATCCTTTATAAAGATAGTGAACAAGAGGGTTCTCGCCGGCCGAAGCTGCATCCGGTGACTGCGCCAGATACCAATCGCTATCGAAAAGGGGATGCGGATCAAATCCCTCCATGCCGCCCGAATGAAGATAGTGATCTGACGGAGGAATGTCGGCTGCGATAGTATCGGGCCTTTGCTCGAGGTAAAAAGCGCTATCGAACAGCGGATGTGGATCACGACATTTGCGCCGTCCAGTTTGCAGGAAATGCAACAATGGGTTCTCTCCGCTCTTGGCGACCTCCGGATTCTTTTCCAGGTACCAAACAGCATCGAACAAAGGGTGTGGATTGCGGTTTTCAGAGGCGCCCTGGCGTAGATAATGCTGCACGGCTTCAACGGCCGTTTTCGGCAAATCCGTGTTCTGTTCCAGGTAAAAAGCTACATCAAAATACCGGTTTGGATTGCCGCCATGCCGCAGAAAATGGACCAGCGGATTGATGCCGGAGCGTGTCACCTCAGGATTCTGCTCGAGATAAAAGTGCGTATCAAAAATCGGGTGCGGATCGCGTTTTTCAGAACCGCCGCAAACTATATAATGTTTCAGCGGCTCAGCACCGGTTTGCAAAACGTCGGGATAGCGTTTCAAATAGAAGTCGATATCGAAAAATGGATGTGGATTGCGTCGCTCCTTCCAACCGCGGTTTACGTAATGCGCCAGAGGATTCAGGCGCGCTGCGGCGACTTCGGGGTTCTGCTCGAGATAAAAAGCGCTGTTAAACAGAGGATGCGGATCGCGCTCCTCGAAACCTCCCGATTGCAAGTAATGCAGGACAGGATTAACGCCCGCGCGCGCGACATCAGGGTTCTGCGCCAGGTACCAGCTTGTATCAAAGAGCGGGTGAGGGTTGTGCGTTGCCCATCCTACTAACAAGTAATGCTCGAGGGGGTCCATCCCGGCCCTCTCCACATCGGGGATCTGCCGCATATAGAAGTCAGTTTCGAAAAGGCCGGAAGCGAGCAGAAATCGTTTTTCACCGCGCAACCGCATCCGCGCGGGAAGTTGAAGCGTGACGGTCCACCACGCGATCCGAAGTGGCAGGGGCAATTTCCGCAGCTTGGAACGCCGGAACTGATCATTCACGGGACTCTTCCTTCAGGAATACGAGTCCCGTCGTGTCGAGGGCTAACAAGCCAAAAGATGAGGCCAACCAATGTCAACATACTTATTCCTGCGCCAAGTCTGAAAGTGCGGGGAAGATAAGAGAAGTGAATCCGATGTCTTCCCGGCCTGATAAATACGCCTCGAAAAAGGTAATTCGCCGTGACCGTTTTACTCGGCTGGCTGTCGACGCTTACTTCCCAACCGGGGTAATCCGAATCGTTTAAGACTAAGATCCCGCTCTGTTCCAGCAAAGCGTCTATATCTACTGTCAACGGCTGGTATGCGGTTATTGATCCGGCTTCAACTGGTCTAGATTCACTCTGGTTCATATTCGAGACATGAGTTAGTTGCTCGGGTTTCAGCTGGCGCGCATTTAGCAACACAGTGTGAAAGACATCGAATGCTGGATCGCTTAGTCTTTGAAGAACTTGCGCGTCATCTTTCGCGATCTCAGCGCGAAAGTACAAAGCCGCGCGAGGAAGCACGTGATCATAGCTGTATATTTTGACTTCCCGATCATAGGCCAACTGGAATTCCGGCTGAAGATAGGGCTTATTGGTGACCAGATAACGGACAGAAGAGAGCTGCAGCAATCGTTGTTGAACAGGAGTTGCGAAGCTGTATTCATAGCTGCCGGCACCGGTGAACCTATCCTGAAAGTCGTCGGTTCCCAGTTGGCCAGGCAAAAGCATAAAGTTGCGAACAAAAGGCAGATACTTCCAGTAATACAACGCGTCGAGATTTCTGATATCCGGAAGCTGAAATGCGGACGCCCAATCAGGATACAGAGCGCCGCCCCGTGCAAACATCCGATAGCTATTGCCTGTCCTGGCCTTCAGCCACTTGATGTACGGTGCTCCGGCATACGGATTCTCTGATGCGTCGGGTAGTTTGCTGAACGCATAATAGAGCTCGGGTATGTAGTTCAACGACATCTCGCACGTCAAAAGTAAGAATATGGATACGGTCAGATACTTAGAGGCTCTGCGCCTAACGAAATTACCTGGATAGCTAGAGAGGGGATGGGCAGCTATGTCCGCGCGCCAGAACCCGGCTTGGGGCATAGTAGGCCCGTCCCGTGGTTTGTGACTCACCGCGATGTAACAGAGCGCCAGACAGAACAGCAGGCAGACCGGCAGACCCAGCGCAATGACGGGAAATGCCGGTAATACGTGATCCTTCAACAACTCCTTGACCAGGAGATCCTTCGAAATCAGCAGGCCTACCAGGATGGTTAGAAACGCCCCACTGAGTGCGGCAATCTGAACCCGCCGGGAAGCTTGCCTGGCTGCAATTCGTTCCAGCCCCATGCCGCACAGCATTGCCACGCAGACGGAGAGAATGGGTTCATCATACTTCACCAGAGTGACAATCCTCAATAAGGGCAATCTGCCCAACGAGTCGATTGGCGGAAATCCATATCGCTTCAACACCACAGCAAGCGCACAAGCAAAAAAGAAATATGTGGTTTGCGTCAATCTTCGCTCACTGGGATTTCTTGAGCCTCGAGCGCTGAGCAACGCGACTAACCCGAGAAACACAGCTAAGACGCCCGCATAGTTTCGCGCGCCGTTCCCGTTGTATGTATAAGGGAGAAGTGTAGGAGCGAACGGCTGCCCGAATAGCAATGGAAAGACGTAAGTCAGAATGGACAAGTCGAAACGGTCATGCCAGAGGCCGGGAACCCAGCCGCCGTTTTTTTGCAGCTCGTGAGAATTGTAGGAATGGCGTATAAGTTCGAGCAGGGGTAACAATAAGAACGCGGCAAGGCATAGCCCGATTACTGTTGCGAGCAGCACGTAACAGCTTTTGCTGAGCCATCTCTGGCGAAGTTCTGTATCGAATGTAATGCGAAAGAGCATGTAAGAATACACGAATGCAAAGAGAAGGAAGCTGCTTTCGGGCATTCCGCCTACTATCGCTAGAACGATTACCAAAGCAAATGCGCATACCGTTTTTCGGCGTGTATTCCTGATCAGCAACTCCGCGGCAAACAGGGCGCCCGGGATAAGTGTCTCCACGCTTAGATAGGGAGTGGATATCACCATCATGAAATAGCCGGACAACATGGCTGCAACTGCGCCTGTCACAGCCGCAAGGAAGGACACGAACAGGCGCAGATATAAATACCCTCCGATACCCGCCAGGAAAAGCCGGCATAGGAGAAATAGATTGTATGTTTTCGGCGTTATATGCAGCGAGAACAAGATCGCCAGGGGATAAAACGGCTGGGACTGCATGTCGGCCGCATACGGCTGGCCGAAGCCTTGATAAGGATTCCACAGCGGTATCGATCTGTCATGCAGATACTCAACGCCCGTGAATGCCAGTGACGGCTCGGTAAACCAGGCCGCGACAGCTGGATCGAGCGTCTTAGGCAAACCTACCGAATCCAGGCGCTTACCTGCCCAGGCGCCCGTACTTAAGATGCTCTGGCAGAACTGCGCGCTTTCGAGTAAAGTCTTATGGCCCCAAATACAGGGAAAGAAGTCAATGTTTAGTATGAGCAGCAAGATGATTGCTGCGCGAGAGCCTTTGCTGGAAAGGACCTTATCACGGAACACCCTAAGTTGCCGCCTGCTGCGCTTCCTTGACTTCGTCGGCTGTAACCACAAATTTTGTCAGCCGCGCGGTTCCAAAGGAAGTAGTGATCGCGACATCAGCCGCATCGCGGCCAACCGCCATGAGCACGCGCCCGATGCGGGGTTCGTTGAATCTTGCATCGAAAGCCCACCAGCGGTCTTCAAGATACACCTGGAACCACGCGCTGAAATCCATTGGGGCAGGATTGGGAGGGACACCTATGTCACCGAGATAGCCAGTCACATAGCGGGCCGGAATATTCAGGCATCGGCAAAAAGTGATGGCGAGATGCTGGAAATCGCGGCATACCCCCAGGCGCTCCGTGTATACATCGAGAGCAGTTTTGGTCGGGCGGGCAAAAGCGTAGCCGAAGGTGACCTTTTGATGAACCCAATCGCAGATGGCCTGCACTCGCTGCCAACCGGGTGGGATGCCGCCAAAAAGCTCCACGGCAGTATTGGAAAGCAAGTCCACTTCGCAATAGCGGCTTGGGACGAGAAATCGCAGCGTCTCGTGGGGCAACTCTTCCACGGGAAGTTCGCGCGCTGCTAAGTTTTGCACATCGGGCTGGCCGGAGTCCTCGATGAGCGTGGAATTCCAAAGCCGGAGTTTGCCGGGTGTCGCGAGCAAGCGGCAACAGCGATTGCCGAAGCTGTCGATATATTCCTGGATGTCCATCGCGGGGTCCGCCCGCAACTCGTCGGGTTCGCGAAGATCGTTCAGACGAGAGGCGTGAACGTTCAACATCGCGACAATTGGCACAGGCGCGGGAACTTCGAATTCGATATCGTATCCTAAGCGAATCAGCATAGTTTTGTGATTGACTGCCATGACGTGCAATCCGGGCCGATCAGCTTACGCGGCGGAAGAACTGACGTGGTTCACATCAGCACGTATGGCCAGTTTAGCTAAACGCACCCCGTCTGTGCCGGCCCAGCTTTGAAGAGTTGCAACAATAAAGCTTCAGCGGAGCAATAAGACGCACATGACGTATTGTTTGGGCATTGTGACCGACGAGGGCCTGGTGATGGCATCGGACTCGCGGTCGAATGCGGGATTTGATCAGGTGAACGTTTGCCGGAAAATGCACTGCTTCGTGCAACCCGGCGAGCGGGTCTTCATCATCCTGTCGAGCGGAAGCCTCTCCATCAGCCAATCGGTTCTCACGCTTTTACGCGGTGAGTTCGATGCAGGCGAAGGATTGGCCAGGGCGGAAACGCTCTATAGCGCGGCTCGGATGGTGGGCGATTGCATCCGCAAGGTGTCCGACATGGACCGCGCCGCCCTCGAACGCGATCAATTCACCTTTAACGTTCATCTGTTGCTGGGCGGACAAATCAAAGGGGAAGCTCCGAGTTTGTATCTGATTTATCCCCAGGGAAATCCGCTTCGGTCGACGGAAGATTCGCCGTATCTGCAGCTCGGCGAGTGCAAGTATGGGCGTCCGATTCTCGATCGAGGCGTGCATTCGGGAACTTCGCTGGAGGTCGCGGCCAAGTACGCGCTGCTATCGCTCGATGCAACGATGCGGTCGAACGTCACTGTCGGGCCTCCTATAGAAATTGTGCTTTATCCGAAAGACAGTTTTGAGCTGACTCGATATCGGCGTTTCAACGGCTCGGATCAGGATTTGAATGTGATCCATTCGGCATGGGAACAGTCGCTGCGGAGGGCAGTCGAGCAGCTTCCACAAATTCAATTTCGGAGCCCTCCGCCGGAGTTTTCGGCGTGAAGTGGGGGTGAAATAATCTGCTCGCGTTCTCAATCCGCTTGCTGACGCGCGCGGTTCAGTGCTCAACGTGAGCAGATGCATAGCGGGCTACGAGAGTTATACTCGTGCTATTCGAGCAATCCGGGCCTGTTCCGAGTTGAAGAGCTTCCGGTGAAGAGGAACGTTTCTTGGAATATGGCAACGCCTTCACCTGTAAGAGAGCGCAGCATTCCGGCGCTCTTTTCCGAGTACGAGATCGGCATCGCGTACGATGAGATGTTCCGCGCCAAAGCGCACCCGCGTTCACACTACAGATCTCTTTATACGAGGCTGTCGAATGTTCCCGCTGAAGAGCTGCAGCGCAGCAAGCAGGAAGCGGACCTTTCATTCTTCAACCAAGGAATCACGTTCACCGTATACGGGCGAAAGGAGGGAACAGAGCGGATTTTTCCGCATGACCTACTGCCGCGAATTATCACAAGCCCGGAATGGGACACCATTGAGCGCGGGCTAACGCAGCGGATCATCGCTCTGAACTTATTCCTTAAGGATGTCTATCACGAACGGCGGATCTTGAAGGACCGTGTCATTCCCGGCGAGATCATTTACACCTGCAAACACTTTCGAAGGCAGATGCGCGGTGTCAAGGTGCCGCGAGACGTTTATGTAAGCGTCTGCGGGACCGACCTGATCCGTTTGCCGGATGGGAAGTTCGTCGTGCTGGAGGATAATCTGCGGGTGCCGAGCGGCGTCTCTTACATGCTGACGAGCCGTAAGGTGATGAAGCAGATTTTTCCGGCGCTATTCCGAAAATGTGGCGTTCGGCCAATCGAGCAGTACAGCCACGTTCTGCTATCCACGCTGCGCTCGCTTGCTCCGGAGGGAAGATCGAATCCGACGATCGTGCTGCTGACACCGGGCGTTTACAATTCCGCCTATTTTGAGCACGCATATTTGGCGCGGCAGATGGGCATTGAATTGGTCGAAGGTCGCGACCTGGTAGTTCACGACAATCTGGTTTACATGCGGACTACATCAGGCTTGCAGCGCGTTGATGTGATTTATCGCCGTGTTGACGATGATTTCTTGGACCCGCTGGCATTCCGGACGGATTCAGCCTTGGGAGCGGCAGGCCTGTTCAACGCCTACCGAGCGGGAAACGTGGTGCTCGCAAATGCTCTGGGTACGGGTGTGGCGGATGACAAAGCCATTTACGCGTATGTGCCAAAGATCATCCGGTATTATCTCGACGAAGATCCGGTTTTGGACAACGTGGAGACTTTGTTGATGAACGACGATGTTTCGCGACAGCACGTCTGCGAGAACCTTGACAAGTATGTGGTGAAGGCCGTGGGTGAGTCGGGAGGATATGGAATGCTCATCGGCCCGCACAGCTCGGCAGCTCAGCAAGACGCGTTTCGGGACAGGATTATGGAGGAACCGAGAAACTACATCGCGCAGCCGACCCTGGCGCTCTCGACGGCGCCCTGTTTCACCGATGATGGCCGCGTTGAGCCGCGGCACGTGGACCTCCGGCCTTACGTGCTGTTTGGCGAGAAGGTGACGATTGTTCCGGGAGGTCTGACGCGGGTCGCGCTGCGAAAAGGATCTCTTGTGGTGAATTCATCGCAGGGAGGCGGGTCGAAAGATACATGGGTGCTGGAAAGCTGAGCCGGGTCACCGAATGCTCTCGCGCGTAGCAGACAGCCTGTATTGGATGAGCCGCTATTTCGAGCGGGCGGATCACTGCGCCCGAGTTTTAGAAGCCAACTACAACCTGATGCTAAATCCGTCCAAGCTTTCCACTGAGCAGCGCCTGCATCGGATTACCGCATCTTTAGGTCTGGGAGCGGATGCAGCGGGCACGGACCCACAAAGCTCGATGGTCAAGCTGACGTGCGATTCAAACAATCGCTCCTCGATCATTTCGTGCGTCACCACCGCGCGAGAGAATGCAAGCCAGGTGCGCGAGCAGATTAGCTCAGAGATGTGGGAACGGTTAAACCAGCTTTATCACGAAGTAACTCAGGAGTGCGTCCGGGCCGACGCTGATTCGGAGCCGCTGCGAATTGTGGCGGCAGTGCGGGATGGCTCCTACAAGTTCTACGGCGTGACCGCCGCAACGATGAATCACGGCGAGGGCTGGCAATTTATTCAACTGGGCAAGTATATGGAACGTGCCTGCGCGCTTTCAGTGCTGCTGGATCCGCATTTTGCCGCCGCTGCTGCAGCCGACGATCTGGATTGGGTGGGCCTTTTATCGAGTTGTTCGGCTTTTGAAGCCTACTGCAAAGTTTACACCGCTGACCTGAAGCCTACCCGAGTGGCGGAATTCCTGTTACTGAATCCTGAATTTCCTTACACAGTTCGCTTTTCGGCGGAGCGCATGCACCTGGCTCTCGAGGCGATCAAAGCCTCTTCTGCTCGACAGACGCCTCAAATTGAGCGGATCATCGGCAAACTGAGATCCTCTCTCGCTTATGCGCAGATTGATGACATTATGCCGCGAGGGCTGCACAGTTTTTTGAACAGCGTTATTGAGCAGTGCCACAACCTGCATGCCGCTGTGTATGAGGTTTTCATCTCATATCCTGTCGAAGTGGCTCTGGAGGCCTGATGTTCTACGCAATCCGTCATTTCACGCGATATCGCTACAGCCGCCCCGTTTGGCAGAGCCTGATGGAGGTCCGTATGCATCCCCGGAGCGAGAACACACAACGGTGCTTCACGTTTCAATTGTCGGTGAGTCCCCGCTCGCGCATTTTTTCCTATACCGATCACTTGGGAAACCTGGTCCATCACTTCGATGTTCCGGAACATCACAAACAGCTGACAATCATCGCCGACGTTTTAGTAGACGTTGTGCCGCCAGCGGAACTGCCGGAGTCGCTCAGTTCGGAAGCCTGGGCCGAGCTCGACGCACTTTTGGAAACTGAAGACTACTGGGACATGTTGATGCCCAGTCAATTTGTCCGCACTTCGCCGGAATTGGAGGAACTCGCAGCTGAACTGGGAATGGATAAGCGCAATGGGCGAGATCCTCTGACCCTTTTAAGAAATTTGAACTCGGCGTTGTACGGGGAGTTTGCCTACGTCAAGAAAAGCACTTCCGTGGATTCGCCGATCGAGCACGCGCTGGTGTCGAGGCAAGGGGTTTGCCAGGACTTCGCGCACATCATGATCAGCCTTGCGCGCAACCTTCGCATTCCGTGCCGCTATGTAAGCGGTTACCTGCATCACGATGCATGGCACGCGGATCGTTCGGCCGAAGGGGCCACTCACGCGTGGGTCGAGGCGCTGCTCCCAGGCTGGGGTTGGGTCGGCTTTGATCCGACAAACAACCTGATTGCCGGAGGGCGGCACATTCGAACGGCTATCGGCCGCGATTATGCGGATGTCGCCCCGACCACGGGCACAATGAAGGGCCGCGCAGAAACCGAGCTGCAAGTGCGCGTCAGAGTGACGCCATCGGAGGCAGTGCTTCCGCCTGACCAGGAATTTGCCGCGGACGAAGAATGGTCCCGATTTCTCGAAAAAGATCAGGAAGCCGAGTTGCTTTACGCACAGCAACAGCAGCAGCAGTAAAGGTCAAACTTTTTTCATCTATGAATAAACGACAGTTTTTGAAGACATCCGCTGCTTTTATGACGGGAAGCATGTTGCCGGGACGGGTGGTTGGCGAGCGCCGAGATGACAGTCGCACAAACTGGGCGGGAAATTACAAATACAATGCGACTAAATTAGACTCTCCAACAACGGTTGACGAACTTCAAAAAATCGTAAAGAGCCGCAGCCAGATAAAAGCTCTCGGATCGCGGCATTCTTTCAATGGAATCGCGGATACCACGGGCGATCAGATCTCGCTGAAGCATCTGGACCACATGACTCTGGACGAAAAGTCGCGCACCGTAAGTGTGGGTGGCGGGGTTACTTACAGCCAATTGTGTCCCTATCTCGATGCGCATGGCTATGCGCTGCACAACTTGGCGTCGTTACCACACGTTTCGGTGGCCGGCGCACGCTCGACCGCAACTCACGGTTCTGGGATGAAGAACGGTAACCTGGCAACCGTCGTTTCCGCAATGGAAATCGTGAACGCTGATGGTGAGGTGGTTACTCTTTCACGGGAACGGGACGGTGAACGCTTTCGAGGCGCAGTGGTTGATCTGGGCGGACTCGGTGTAGTGACGAAACTCACGTTGGACGTTCAGCCGAGATATGACATGAGACAAGCCGTTTACCAGAATTTATCAATGGACCATTTGGAGCGTCACCTGGATGAAATCTTCTCGAGCGGTTACAGCGTCAGCTTATTTACCGATTGGCAAAATCACCGGATCACTGAGGTATGGATCAAGAGCCGGATTGATCAGAGCGGCTCTTCTCCATTGAAGCCTGAATTCTTTGGGGCGAAGCTCGCAACAAAGAAACTGCACCCGGTTGCAGGTCAGTCGGCGGAGAATTGCACGGAACAGATGGGCATTCCAGGTCCCTGGTATGAACGCCTCCCGCATTTCCGCATGAACTTCACACCAAGTACGGGGGATGAGTTGCAGTCGGAATATATTGTTCCGCGCGACAAAGGGTATCAAGCCATTCTGGCCGTCGAACGGCTGCGAGAACAGATTACACCGCACCTTCTAATTTCAGAATTGCGCACCATTGAGGCGGATAATCTTTGGATGAGCACTTGTTACAAGCGGCCGTCCATGGGCATTCACTTTACGTGGAAACCAGAATGGCCCGCGGTGAAAAAGGTGCTGCCAATCATCGAAGAACAGCTTGCGCCTTTCGATGCCAGGCCACACTGGGCAAAGGTCTTCACAATGGCGCCTTCGCGTTTGAAAAC
Source organism: uncultured Acidobacteriaceae bacterium (assembly GCA_963758245.1). Lineage (GTDB taxonomy): Bacteria > Acidobacteriota > Terriglobia > Bryobacterales > Bryobacteraceae > Bog-105. The sequence goes on from CAVWUV010000015.1 coordinate 119,384, forward strand.
TCTATATGAAAAGCTTCCCGATTATCAGGAGCTGCTTAAACAGTACGATCCCCGCGGCAAATTCCGCAATGCATACCTGAATACAAATATCTTCGGCGGCTGATGTAGGGCACCACGCTTACTTGCTACTTCACGTCCCAAACCGTGACCGTGTTCGTCGAGTCGTCGACCGCTGCAAAACGAGCCGTATCTCCTCTTTGCTGTAGGGCAATTCCGAAAGCCGATCCCGGAGTCATGTCTACCGTGTAACTGGCAAGATACGTACCATCCGTCGTATACTCTTCCAATTCGCTCGGGTGATTCGGATCGGGGTTCACGGCATCTCCGTTGGCGAGTATCAAATGACCAGAACGAGTCAGCACCAAGCCGAGCGGGCCATGCAAGTGAATTGGATCGTCAATGATGAGGGCGCCGCGGCCGTCATCATTGTCCGTGGTCGCCGCGTGCGGAATCGCGAATATCTCGTTATCACCCGTGGAGGCGACGTAAAGAGTGTCCGTTTGCCTGTCGTACGCGAGACCAGTCGGGCCTACAACCAGCGCGGCGGGATCCGATCGGTGGGCGTAACCCGACCCGATTTGCTTTGCCGCGGTTACTTCAAACCCATTTTGATTGAACCTAAACGTCAAGCGGGTGATGGTGCCGCTCAGGACGTTGGAAACAAAAACTTGAGCCCGGTCTCCTTCATCGAACACAGTAAGATTCCAGGGGCCATCGAGTAAAGTACTGCTCTCGAGAACGCGAATCTGCCTGCCCCAGCGATCGATCACAAGCAAAGAGCCTTTACTGATGGTGTTGAAGGTTCCGTCCCGAGTAGGAACGTTCCCGACCAGAACGAAGCCGGCGCGCAGAATCCCGAGGGCAGTACTAAGGCCAACGGCCGCTGGAGATCGAAAGAAAACTGACCGTCTGCCCCTTTTTATGCTGACGATTGTGGCGCCTGTTCCTTGTAGATTGGCGGAGTCATTGAAGTTCGAAACCAGAACATCACCGTGCTGGAGCGCTTCTTCGAAGGGAAAATCTCGCGGAACAAAGGCAACTCCATAGGGGTTCAGATCGCCGTCTGGAGGAATTGTCGAAGTAGTTACGGAAGTGCTGTGCGGCAACCGGCTCAGCAGAGAATCCTCCGCCAGGAGCATTGTTGAAATCGCAGCCGAACAAATGAGCAGTCTAATCGCGCGGTTCATATTCATCCTTTCGAGAAAAGCCCGTCGCCTGATCCCGTATGGGACGTTTTACAGGCGCCTGCTTGTACGGTAGAAAAAGCTGGCTGGGTTGTTGTTGCCGAGACGTGAAAGTTCTGTAAAACAGTTAGCTATGAAGCTGGGGTGGGAGTTGCACTTTCGGGCATAACTGAAGCGGAGACAAAGGAACCCTCAGGAAAGCGGAGATAGAAACATGCTCCAGGCCCGTTTCTATGGACAAGCTGCAAATCTCCGCCCAGCTCGAGCATGGTTTGCCTGGACAAGGAAAGCCCAAGTCCAAGGCCAGTGCGCTTGCCGGCAGTGACAAAAGGCTCGAATAGCTGGGTGCGTATCTGCGCTGGAACACCAGGCCCGGTGTCCTCTACAAACACATCGAGATGATCCTTTTCTTGTTTGGCGTAGATGAAGATGTCGCCTCCTTCCGGCATCGCATCCACTGCATTGGACAGAAGGTTTGTGAAGACCCGCTCCAGACGCGTGCGGCTTACCATAAGTTCGGGCGTCTCATCCACTGCAATCCTGACGCGCACGTTCCTGCTTGCCGAGTCGCTTGATTCGCCGGCTGCCTCAATGATGTCGCGCAGCCTGCAAGGCTCTAAATGCGCGGTTTCTCCTCGCGAAACGTTGAGCAAGTCGCGCAGCAGCTCTTGTACCCGATTCGAGGCGCGATAGATGTTGGTGGCAACCCTCCGCGTCTGCTCCGGCGGCATCCCGTCCATCAGCATCTCGGCTCCGCCATAGATCGCCGCAAGAGGATTCCGCAGATCGTGCACAAGCGAAGTCGCGAGCCGGTCAATGGTGTGAATCTGCTCCTGCCGAATCAGCTCGGCTTGCGCCTTCTCGATGGAATCGCACATCTGATTGAAGGTAGCGGCGAGCCTCGATAGCTCGTCAGCGCCGTTCACCGATATGCGGTAACGGTAGTTTCGGGCTGCGATTTCAGTGGCGGCGCGATCCAGCAGCGTCACCGGTTCCAGCAAACGTCTGGTTGTGAATAGACTGAGCAGCAGCGCCATCGTGATAGTGGCGAGCCAAGCCAATCCGAGGCTTCGTTGAAGATTACTCAGCGAATGCTGCACAGTGGCATAGGAGTGAATGACGCGCAGTTCAGCTATGGGCTGGCCCGTCACGTCGTCCAGATGCTGGCCGGAAATGACGAATTCATTTTGCTGGACAGGTTGACCTCCTAAAACATTCGATTGCAAGACCCGCTGGGCTGAGTCTCTATCCTGAGCATGCCGTAAGGTGGAGGCGAACACGTGTTGGCGATCGAGAAATGCAAAATCGCTTCCTGGCGCGAGTCTCTTCAGGTCTTCCGCGATGGCATCCTCGATGCGAAAACCCGCGCACAATATGTTCAGCAGCAGCGGTTCGCCGCTGGTTTGAACGTAGACCGGAGTCAGCACGATATAAAACAACCTCGAACCTTCGCGCAGGTAACCGGAGATCTGCCTGGGGAAGCGTGACATGAGCTGATTCAGCGGAATCTCCGGGGCCGAGAGATCGCTGCTGCCGTTTCCCAAGGACGCGATCAGATGTCCTTCCGCGTCCAGCACGAGAAACACGGCCGATTGATCAGAAACGCGCGACCACAGCTCCTGGGCCGAATCCTGTATCGTCTTTTGATCGCGAGTGTTGAAGGCCTTGCGGACATCGGACATGGCGCTCATCAGCGCGGTTGTGGCGGAGAGGACTTGCGTTCGAGCTTTCCAAACTGCCTCATACGCTTGAATACTTGCCCGAATCTCGGTCCTAACGCTCTCGTCGGCAACAGAAAGAGCGTAATGTTGCAATCCCCAGCCTGCGAGGGCAAAAAGAATAGTGATAGTGATGGAGGTAGCGAGAAAGACCCGCCATTGAAGCGGAATTTTGCTGACCCCCAGGTTCATTTCGGAAGCCCAGTATACGTTTCAGCGTCAACGCTCGAGGGCGGGTAGTCCAGGCCGTACTTGTTCTTGTGAGTCAAGTTCAGGTATCTCGCTTCGGATATGCGTATCGGCGGGGCGGTCACCTGCTGTTCGCTTCCTTCTACTGTAAGCGGAATCTGTACCTCCGGGCCCCTGGTTGCGCGCTCATCAAACACGTGAAGCGCGTAGCTGCCGGGTGGCACGTTCGCGATGTGATATCGTCCGTCGCGACCGGCCGTTGTGAAGTACGGCGTATCTACGACAACGATGACGGCCGACATGGCGGGATGAATATTGCAAAATACCCGCACAATACCCGCTTTCTTAAAGCGGACCGAGCGTGTCGTGCCCGGCGGATACAGGCCCACATCGAACAATTGCCCGTCAAAGTTGGAAAATGCGTTGTGGAAGATTGGGTCCAGATTCGGGAAATCGACCACGCTCCCAACAGTGAGAGCCAGAGTGTGGGGATGAAACATCTTGTCCTTCTGCAATAGCTGCAAGTGTTCTGGAAGGGGCGCCTGTGTGGCCTTAGGATGTACGGGCTCCAGCCACACAACGATATCCGAACGGCTCTGCTCGTGTTTTGATGGTGATCCAAGGGGCGAGAGTTCTACCCTCCCTGACACCGTAGGTCCTGCAGCCGGAGCCGAGCTCGATGCGCACAGTACCAGGAAGCCGCAACTAAAAAAGATAGGCAACAGTCGCGTCATAACGGTTCGACAAGAGTTGGTGCTCATCCAGGTAATCAAGACGGCTCTGCGATGCTTCGAGCCCAAGCACCACGTTCGGGCTTATTCGATAAAGGACATTAGAGGCGTAGGTGAGAGTTCGGGCGATCTCGTAAGGAAGCAGATCTCGCGCATTATTCAACTGCCGGCCTGCGTACAGATCAAACGTAAGCCGGCTGGTCACGGGAAGAGCCACTTGCAGCCAGCCACCCGTTCCGTGGATGGGTATCACGAGATCCTGAGCCGTAACGCTAACCCCGGGAGGTCCGCCGCCAATATTCGAAAAGTTTTCACCGTGAAAGACCGTTCCGGTGAATTCGAGCTTCGGCAGAGGCTTGAAAAGGAAATCGGCGCTGATGACGCGCGAATCGACAGACTGGCCGAGAACATGAGTGGAACTGGAGTGAAACCCTATGCCTGCTGCAAAACGCGATTGCTCGCTCGATTGATGCGACAGTCCAACTCGCGCCTGGAGAGCCGGCCGGGAGGGCTCAACGATCGCGTATTCTGGAAGCGCCGGAACCAAGTAAGTCTCATCTGTCTGTAAAACAGCGGCCTGAAGCGAAAGTTGCGTATCCGTCGAGAGCGGAATGCGTTCCTCGTATCGCACCTGAGGCCGCCATAGCCAAAGATTGCCCGCGCCGTCTAATGGCGGAATACCAACTCTCGCGAAAGAAGTGGGCTGCAATGGCGCAATAAGCGATTTATCCTGACCAAAGGTTATGCTGCGCCGCTTCCAATCGAACGAGACTGTTCCTTGCCTCAGCCGGAACATGTCGTAGCCTCCCGATCGGGAGTAGAAATCCATGGAAAGCGAGCCGTGTACCTGTCCGCCTCCGGGAAGCTGCGGACCGCGAAATTCCAATCCCAGGATGGATTGACCCAAGGTCGCGCCCCCGGGCGCGGAATCTGCTTGCGCATAACCGTAAGCTCCCCCATAGGCCTGATTTCCACTGTTCAGGAATGAATCGAAGAGCAGCATTCCAGTCAATGTGATCGGAAAGCGCTGCGACGATTCTACTTTGCTTTGAGCCTGCTCTTTGATACGCTGTTCCGCCACATCCACCCGATCTTCGAGATTTTGGTTTTGTGAGGAGGAGGCCGGTTTCGAAGCTTTGAGCTCGTCCCGAAGCGCCTGCACTTCACTGAGAAGTGCCTGGTTCTGGCGCTCCAGCGCATCCAGGCGATCCAGAATGCGCACCAGTGTATCGCTTGGCGCCTGCTGGGCGGTCAGGGTTCCCGCTATCAGCAGGAGCAGGGAAACGGGCGAGATCCCCCTACTGAAGTAATTCTTCCAGTACACGACAAACCTCCCTTAATGAGAACGGTTTTCGAAAGATAGCATTTGGGCTATAGGGCGTGGATCCGTTCATGAGATCCGCGCGCTGATCCGCCGTGATCATGATTGCGGGCAAATTGCTATAGGGGGCAAGCTTGCGAATTTCGCGAATCAGTTCAAAGCCGTCCAGATAGGGGAGATGGAGATCCGTGATGAGGGCGGCTATAGGAATATCAGGATTCCTGAAAAGGCGAAGCGCGGCTCTCGGATGCTGAGTGATGACAGCCTTTACGCCAGGAATATTTTCAAACGCAAGCGCAAGCGATGATGCAACGCTCTCCGTGTCTTCAACGATGACCACTACCTTCGGCATCTACGCGGCTCGTCAGGGCAGGAAACGATAACCGACGCCGTGAACCGTAATGAAGTGTTTGGGTGTCGCCGCTTCTTGTTCAAACTTTTGCCGCAATCGCACGACATGCGCATCAACGGTTCTCGTGTTCGGGTAATACTCGTACCCCCAAACCGAATTCAAAATCAAATCGCGAGTGAGCACGCGTTCGGCGTTTTGAAGAAAGAAAAGTAAAAGATTGTATTCCGCCGGCGTGACCTTTACTTCTTTATTGCCGCGTTTGACAGTGCGTTTTTCAATATCCACTTCTACGTCGTTGAAACGGGCAATGCGGCCGGCATCGTCGCCGCTGCGCCGCAAAACAGCTCGAATCCGCGCCAGCAGCTCGCGCGTTCCGAACGGCTTAACGATGTAGTCATCCGCGCCGATCTCCAGTAGAAGAACTTTGTCCACCTCATCGGCTGCGGCGCTCAACACGATGATCGGGGTAGTGAATCGGTTTGCCCGGAGCTGTTTGCAAACCTCAATGCCGTTTAGACCCGGCAGGCGAAGGTCCACTAGTACCAGGCTCGGCTTGATAGAAAACGCTTTTTCAATGCCCGATTGCCCGTCAACCGCTTGGATGGGGACGAAACATTCACGCTCGAGCAGTATAGAGACGGTCTCCCGCAACTCAGGGTCATCGTCGACTATTAGGATTTTCTGCATGCGCAGGCAAGTTCGACGACTATTGTCCCCTGCCCCGGTATGCAGAAGGCGCTTGCCCCACCTCGGTTTTACAAAGATTTTACATTCTGTTTGCATTTAGGCTGTTTACTGAGCCGCGTCGCTGGAACCATCACATTGTTAATCTAGAGAACACCTCCCGCGCTCGACCTGCATGTCTTTCGCTGAACACCTGAAATCTCAGCTCAACATCGTTGAAGTTATCGGCCAGTACCTGCCTCTGAAGAGCTCCGGTTCCGGACGATACCTGGGACTTTGCCCTTTTCACCCAGACAAAAAGCCCTCGCTGAATGTGCATGGCGTTAATCAGTTCTACTACTGCTTCAGTTGTAATGCCGGAGGCGACGTTTTCAAGTTCGTCATGGAAAGGGAAGGTCTCACATTTCCGGAAGCGCTTAAAGTTCTCTCCGAGCGGTTTGGTATTCCCATGCCGGAGGTCCAGCGCTCCGACGATCCAGAGGCCCAGCGCCGCGCGGCGCTGCTCGAAATGCACGAAATCGCGGCTGAGATTTTTCAAAATAATCTTCGCGGAGCGGCAGGAGGGAATGCGCGGAGCTATCTCGAATCGCGTGGGGTCTCGCGAGCGGCCATCGATGAGTTCCGGGTGGGGCTTTCCGATCCTTCGGGTCAGCAGTTGTTCCAGCGTCTTCAGAAGTTCGGCCCAGAACTGCTCGAACAGTCGGGACTGGTTGTGAGGCGTCAGGAGGATGGCCGGTTTTATGATCGTTTCCGGGCGCGCCTCATGTTTCCCATCCATAACGAATCAGGCAAGGTGATCGCGTTCGGTGGAAGAGCGTTGCGGCCAAATGATGAACCGAAATATCTGAATTCGCCCGAAACCAAGATCTACAAAAAGTCTGCTATTCTTTACAATCTGCATCGCGCCAAGATTGACGCCCGAAAGCTCGAGCGGATGATTTTGGTCGAAGGCTACCTAGACGTGATTGGCGTCTACTCGGCGGGCATTCATGAAGTGGTAGCTAGCAGCGGAACATCATTAGGAATTGATCAGGTCAGGGCGATAAAGCGCCAGATACAGCAACAGGCGAGTACCGGACAAATTATCCTGAACTTCGACACAGACGCGGCGGGCGGGCGCTCGACTGAGAAATACATTTCCATGTTGCTGGCTGAAGGGCTGCGCGTGAGAGTGGTGGAGCTTCCGGGGGGGCTCGATCCAGACGAATACATCCAACAGAATGGCCCTGAGGCGTATCGAAAGCGAGTAGACGGCGCCGTTTCTTACTTCCATTGGCTAGGGGATCGCGCTCGCGAGAAATTTGATATGGAAACGGCGGAGGGCCGCGTCGACGCGTTTAAATTCCTCTCTCCCATGATTCAGCAAGTGAGTGACCGTTTAGAGCGCGACGCAATCTCTAACGAACTGGCCGAATATCTGAAAGTGGACCGGCAAGTGATGCGCGACAGTTTCCGACGCCTGGCGGGTCCGGAATCCGCGCAGAAGCCGCGGGACATCGGCTCCGCTATTCCGCCTAACGAAAAGTTGCTAGCTGCATGCCTGTTGACTAGCGCGGATGCGCGGATAGCCATCAAGCATTTTTTACTTCGCGCTGACATTCTCCACCTTCTGGAACTGCGGCCCATCTTTGAAACCATGTTGATTCTCGATAGGGAGGGCGCTCCATTCTCAGTCGATGCCGTAGCCAGCCGTTTGGAACCTCGCATGCAACGAATCCTGGCGGAGCTCAGTTTCTCAGATTTTGGCGTTCAGGAAGAAGATGCGTCGGAACAGGCTCTACGTTGCCTCGAAGCGCTTGAAGCGAAGTCCTTGCGCGCCGCTCGCGACAGACTTCGGCAGCAGATCAAAGAACTTCAGCGACAGGGGAACCTTCCCGAGGCGTTACGGGTTGCCGGTGAGCTGGACAGGATGGACGCTGCATCTTCAGAAGCGTGAACCTTGTTGTAATATGAGGAGTCGAGGAACGCAGGGGTGCTTCCACGGATTCGGAGAGTTAGTTCGCCGGCAACTTTTTGTGCCAATCGATCAGCCACAGATTGATGAAGGCCTTTGATGCAAGACAGTAACGACAAGGGCTTCGCTCTGTACGACGATAGGAACGGAGTCATACGCGAGGACCTTGCGGATGGCGCGGGATTGAACGATTTTTTTCTGGATATTGAAGGCCCTCCAGTCGAATTCGCGGAAGAGCCGAAGGAATTCGAAAAGAAAGACGAGGAGGTCGAAGATTTATCGGATCTCGATCTTTCGCCGGGATCTCTCGACAAAAGCAATGATTCCGTGCGCGTTTATTTGCGCGAAATGGGAATGGTGCCGCTGCTTACCCGTGAGGGTGAGATCGAATTGGCGAAGCGGATCGAGCGCGGCGAAGCTGCGGTTCGTAAAGCGCTCTCCCGCTCGCGTCTGATCATTCAGCTGTTGCTCGACACCAAACACAGCGTGACTCGCGGCATGGTTTCCGTGCTCGATGTTCTGCAGGCGCCGGACTCTCAACTGGGCGGTGACGAGGAGGATACAGCTCGGGCGCTCAAGCAGCAACTTCTCGAATCCATCCAGGACATCGAAAAGCTGCATAAAAAGGCGCTGCAGGTACAGCAGAAGCTGATCAGCACGTCGCGCAACATGAAACCAAAGCAGCACCGCAAGCTCCGGTTCGAGTATGCGCGCCTGGTAATTTCTATGTCGCGCCATATTCGCGCCATGCCCTTCGCTGCGCGATACCAGCGGTCCTTAAGCGACGCTTTGCGAAGAATCGTCGCGCAACTCAGGCCGCTCGAGCACGAGATCGCTCGGCTGCAGCGCAGAGCCGAGCAGCCCTCCGTGGCTGAGCACGGTTCCGCTCCTTCCATTCGGAAAGAATTGCGAAATCTGTCAGCGCAGGTTCAATTGCTCGAGGACAAGTGCGGGACGACTGCGCCAGATCTGCGACGAACGCTCGAAATCGTCGAGCGCGGCGAGATCGAGACGGAGTGCGCAAAGAAGAGGCTGATCGAAGCCAACCTTCGTCTGGTGGTCTCCGTCGCAAAGCGCTATACGAATCGCGGGATGCAGTTTCTTGACCTGATTCAGGAAGGGAATATCGGTTTGATGCGCGCGGTGGACAAGTTCGATTACAAGCGGGGGTATAAATTCTCCACCTACGCTACCTGGTGGGTCAGGCAAGCCGTCACACGCGCCATTGCCGATCAGGCGCGCACTATCCGCATTCCCGTTCACATGATTGAGACGATAAACAAATTAGTCCGCTTACAGAGGGTCATGCAACAGGAACTCGGTCGTGAGCCTACCACCGAGGAGCTGGGTTTTCGGATGGATCTTTCGCCCAACAAGGTCCGCCGGGTGCTGCGGATTGCTCAGGAGCCGATCTCGCTGCAGACGCCGGTCGGGGAAGAGGAAGAATCAAATCTGGGCGACTTCCTGGTGGATAGCCGAATGATTTCGCCCTCTGAAGCGGTCATAAACCTCAATTTGCGGGAGCAGACCGCGGAGGTTCTCAAGACGCTCAGCCCCCGTGAAGAGAAAATTGTAAAGATGCGTTTTGGATTACAGGACGGCAGTGAGCACACGCTCGAAGAAGTGGGCCAGAATTTCGCGGTTACGCGCGAACGCATTCGTCAGATTGAAGCGAAGGCTTTGCGCAAACTGCGGCACCCGAGCCGAAGTCACCGCCTGCGCAACTTCCTGGAGAATGGCGCTCCCTCTTAGCGCCTGACGCGGGTTACTTCGCGAGCGCGTCAAGGCCGGCTTGAGCCACAGCCTCGTCGATCTCGGATTTGGCTCCGCTGGCCGCAATCCCGCCGACGAGTTGGCCATCGACTTTGATCGGCAGTCCGCCTTGATTCGGAAAGTAATCCGGCAGTGCGAGCACGTCCAGCTTGCCTGCTTGTACCGCATCTAAGCCGTTCTTCGAGGGGCTTCCGTAGAAGGCGGCATGGCGAGCTTTCTTTTGAGCGAATTGGATGGTGTTGATGGGTGCGCCATCAGCCTTCTCGAAAAATAACAGGTTGCCGCTTTCATCGACAATGCACAGGCTGACATGGACGTTTCGTTTGGCCGCTTCGGCTTCAGCGGCCGCCACCATCGTTTTAATGGCACTTAGATCGAGATAGTGTTTGCTCGGAAGTTCAGCCGCGCGCACAGACACTCCCGCGGCTAGGAGCATGCAAACCCACTTGGACATGCGGAGATGCTATCAAAGCCGGTAGACTTCCGATTCTCGATTCTAGCGCGATGCTCCTGCGGTCCCCAGATAATTGCCGTAGCCGATGGCGACTGTTGACCCAATCAGTACAGCCAAGCCCAGCGTGAGCAGGCGGATTGCGGGCCGGCCTGCGCCTCTCCATTCTTTGAGACCGATGCCCCATAGCGAACTGAAAATGATGATGCTGGCCATGTGGATGGTCCAACTGGAGAATTTGAATTTGCCCATCTGCGTCTCGCCCATGGTGTAGAAGAAGAATTGCATGTACCACGTCACTCCAGCCAAGGCGCATAGCAGATAATTCCTCAACAGCGGAACCCGCACGGTTTCGTGGATGAGCGTGGCAGGCGTGTGCGTCAAAACGCTCGTCGTAGGGCCGGTCAGCGCGGTTTCTTCGATCGGTTGAGGAGCGTGACGATCCCTGGAAGACGCCGCAATTTCAGAGCTGAGATATTCATGACCAGTCTTGTTGCGAACGTTGAGCAGGACAGTCCAAACGAAGTTCGTCGTGAAGCCGCCAATTAGAATGACAATGAGTACGGGCAAGCCCTGCCATAGCGGCGGTGTGCCGGCATGCACAGTGAGGCTCCTGATCGGATCGCCTGCCGCGAGTCCATACGCGAAACAGGCGCTCATCACTCCGGATAACGTCGCGACCAGCAGGCCCTTTCTTAAATCGAACTCCTCGATAGCTTCTTTTTGCGCCTCCGGAGACATCGCGCGCTCTTTGTAAATTCCAGCGAGACCGACGATCGCAATCCCAAGCAGGCAGACGGCGATGCCAAACAAGATGACACGGCCAGACGAGGTTCGCAGGATATGGGTCACAAATTCGCCGCTGAATATAGGAGGCATCAACGTACCGAACGTGGCGCAAAGGCCGAGCACGATGGCCATGCCGAGCGATAAGCCGAGATAGCGCATGGTGAGACCGAAGGTGAGGCCACCCACGCCCCATAACAATCCGAAGAAGTAGCACCAGAACAGGTTCTTTGGCGGGGTTGCTGCGAGGACGGAGGGTAAATCTTTGGTGAGCAGGAAGGCGATAATCCACGGCGCGATGATCCAACTGAAGACACCGCCGACCAGCCAATAGGTCTCCCACGACCAACGTTTTACGGCACGGTATGGGACATAGAAGCTGCCGGAAGCAAGGCCGCCCAGCCAATGAAAGACAACGCCGAGAGCAGGATTGGGGATCATGGCACGCTCGGAGCAGAAGACGCCGGTTCGGAATCGAGATGGAAAATTTCTTCGAGACGGAGGAGCGAGCGATCCGGCAAATCACCCGAGGGCTGAAGGAAGAACTCCGCCATCTCGCGTTGCCACCGGTCATTTATCTCACGCTGGGCCATCTTTCCTCTGGCGCGCTCGAAATTCTCCGTTTCCAGGTAGCCGATGAGCAATCCATCCGGCCGTAGGAAGAGTGAATAGTTATTCCAACCGGTCTCGCGAAGAGCCTGTTGCATTTCGGGCCATACAGCGCGATGGCGCTCTTTATATTCTTCCAGCCGCTCCGGGCGAACCTGCAGTAGAAAACAGACGCGCTCCATAGTTTTTTATCTAGCGCAGGAAAGCCTCGGGAAGGCCGCCGTCGACTGGAATGATGTGGCCCGTCGTTTTCGCGCTGTTGTCGCTCACGAGCCAGACGATGGCATTGGCGCAATCTTGTGGAAGGATCGGCTTTCGTGAAAGCGTGCGTTGCGCATAGAAATCGGCGAGCTTGTTCCGCAGATCGTCTGTCGAGTCTGATTCGGAGAAATCGATTTTATACTTCTGCAATGACTGAATGACCCGAAGGCGAGGAAACATAGTGGACCCGGCGACGACCGTTGCAGGGGCAATCCCATTGACCCTCACCAGTGGCGCAAGTCCGATCGCAAGCTCGCGGATGAGATGACTCACGGCGGTTTTGCTCACGTCGTAAGCTTCGCTACCATGCTTCGGGACCACGGCATTGGCCGAGGTTGTCAACACTATGGCGCCTTGGAGTTCTTGGTCTCGAAAGATGGATTCCGTTTGGCGGGCGAGCAGAAAGTTGCCCGTAACGTTCACCACGAAGGTTTTGTTCCATTGATTTTCGGTGAGCTGGCCGTCGCTGCCCGCGACCGGGAAAATGGCCGCGGTGTTGATAATTCCATCGATTCCGCCGAATTGCAAAATGGTGTGCCTGGCCGCGGCGGCGATACTTTCTGGTGAGCTCAGGTCCGCAGGCGTGTACGAAACGGCATCGCGAGAGGAGATTGCAGCCGCTTCGGATGCGGCACTCGCGGCAGCTTCCTCGTTCTGATCGGCAATGACAACATGCGCTCCCTTACGGGCGAGAAGCAGGGCGACCTCTCTTCCTATGCCGCTTCCTCCTCCCACCACGAGGAGAATCTTACGGCTGAATTCCGCCTCGGCGGGCATGCGCTGCAGCTTTGCCTCTTCGAGCGCCCAATATTCGATACGGAACGCTTCCGAGCGCGGCAGTGCGACGTAATTGTGGAAGCTGGCGAACTGCCCGGAATGTTCGGCGCGGCGAGCCTGCGGAAATTGATGTTTGATCTCGCCTTCGTCCAGGGCATTCGCTCCGGCCATCACATGAATCGCGTTGATGAAGAACTCGGTTGTGATTCGGGCTTCCCTTTTGTTCTTCGCAAAGCCAAAAAGTCCTAGCCCGGGAATGATGACCACCGACGGGTTCGAATCGCGTAGAGGCGGAGAATCGGGTGTTGCCCAGTTGCCGTAATACGAGGCGTATTCTTTGCGGTATGTTTCCGCGCGTTCCCGGATCAGAGTCTTAAGAACATCCACGCTCTGTTCACCCGGTTTCCAGTCCACGAACAGAGGACAGATCCTGGTTCGCAAAAAATGGTCCGGACAACTGGTGCCAAGCTCGCCGAGCTCACGCGACCACTTCGAGCAGGCAAAGCTGAGCGCATCTTCGCTATCGACGTAATGCCCGATCACGCGCCGATTCGACGAGAGCACGCCTCGCAAGGTCGGAAGAATGGCGGCGGCTACTGACTGGCGATCCGGGAGAGGATTACAGTCTAATCCGCCAAAGAGGGGACCCGCTTTCGCCTGATGCTCCAGGACGAATTCCCCCATTTCATCAATCGTGCGGATGCTGTTCAGATAGCATTCGCGCTGCGTATTGCCCCAAGTGAAAAGGCCATGGCTCCCCAGCAGTGCGCCATCGCACCCTGGATTTTCGCGGACGGCTTTTTCCAGCAGGAGCGCCAGCTCAAAACCGGGTCTCTGCCAAGGTAACCAGATGATGTTCCGGCCGAACCGTGTATTGAACTCTTCGAGTTTGTGCTTCCCGTTGGCGCTGGCCGCTATGGCGATCGCCCAATCGGGATGGAGATGGTCTACATGCGGAAATGGAAGGAAACCGTGCAAAGGGGTGTCGATAGAAGCCGCTACGCGATTCTCCCCGAACGCGGAGAGCGGGTAATAGCGGACCATTTCGTCTTCGTGCGCCTCGCCGCGATAGAGTTGCTTCAATTGTGCGAGGCGGTCGAGATAGAGCAAAGCAAATCCGGATTCCTTGATTGACCCGAGATCGCCTCCGCTTCCCTTTACGGCCAGGACTCGGACTGGTTCTGCAGTAAACGGGTCTGGCAGTTGGATTTTTGAGCTGGTGTTGCCGCCTCCGAAGTTGGTGATCCGCAGATCGGCTCCGAGCAGATTCGAGCGATAGCGCAGGAGTGCGACAGGATTATCGGAAAGCGCGGACGCTTCCTTGTCGTCCCATCGATCCCGCAGATGCACGATTTCGCTGATTTCAGGCATGTGAGTCCCACCCCGCAGTTCAGTCACCGACTAGAATGACATCCAAAGTTCTCGGTCCGTGTACGCCTTTGACGCGGGTCATCTCGATGTCAGACGTGGCGGATGGTCCGGAAATGGTGGTCATCGGAACAGTTTTGAATTTGTTCATTTCCCGAATGCCTTCCGCTACAGTTTCGACGATCTGATTTGCAAAAACCACACATAGATGATAGTCGGGAATCAAAGTGAGCGCGCGACGACCCTCACCGGGTGAATGGCGCAAAACGATGGTTCCGGTGACTGCAATAGCGACAGCGCATTCGGTCAGCACGCCTTCGCTTTGGTCGATTTCGTGGTAGCTGAGTCCTTCGTCCCGAATGAATCGGAACCCGTTAGGAAGCCATTCGAGAGGCAGGTCTTCGGGAATGAGCAAACCGCGTTTGCCGCGCGATGCCAGGGCCTGCGCGACCGCTTCGCGAATACCTGACTCCGCGCAACGATACACCACCGAATCGTAGTCGTGAAGCCGATCCGCGAATAGATCTAACCGGGCACCAACATCCAGAGTTGGCGATTGATGGTATAGACGCGGAATGGCTGCATATTCCCCTTGGCGTGTCTCTGTGGAAGCATCCCTGCCCCGGCGAATCTTCGCAAGAATCTCATCTTTCGCGATCGTCATACCCGGCCACGCTTTGCCCACCACTCGCGAAATGATTCCGCGGGAATCGCGGGCAGATCACGGGAGGCAGTCCAGCCCCCTAACATTCCTGGCAATTTTCGGAGCACACCACCGCCTTCGAAAGGCCATTGCGCGATGCGCGCCAATTTCTGTGACGCCGAGAGTCGTCGTGCATCGGACAGCGCAAATGCCGCTGCTTTCATCGCCATCCGCTCGGAAACCGGAGCATCCCCGTTCTGGACCACTTCACCTCGAAGATGAATCAGAATTTCTGGAATGTTGATCTTGACCGGACAGGCCTCGTAACATGCGCCGCATAGGGATGAAGCATAGGGAAGAGATTGCGAATGTTCCATCGATTGCAGCTGAGGGGTTAGGATTGCGCCAATCGGGCCCGCGTAAACAGAGCCGTAGGCGTGACCGCCGGTCTGGCGATACACCGGGCAAGCGTTCAGGCAGGCTCCGCATCGTATGCAGTCCAGCGTCTCGCGAGACTGCTCATCTGCGAGCACGCTCGTTCTGCCGTTATCGAGTAGCACGACATGAAATTCCCGGGGGCCATCGCCAGGCGTGAGGCCGGTCCAGATGGAGTTATAAGGATTCATCCGCTCCCCAGTCGCGGAGCGTGGAAGCAATTGCAGGAAGATCTCCAGATCCTGAAACGTGGGGATGATTTTCTCGATGCCCGCCAGGGTTATTAACACTTCAGGCAGCGAAACACACATGCGGCCATTGCCTTCCGATTCAACGACGCAGACTGATCCAGTCTCAGCGATTGCGAAATTCGCTCCGCTGATGGCGAACTTCACCCGCAGGAACTTTTCGCGAAGATAACGGCGCGCCGCTTCCGCGAGATCTTCCGGCCGGTCGCCAAGCTCATCGAGATGCATCTTTTCGCGGAAGAGTTGGCGGATTTCGCTTTTGTTGCGATGCAGAGCGGGTACCACGATGTGCGATGGCTTGTCTTCGCCGAGCTGAACAATGAGGTCGGCAAGATCCGTCTCGTGCGGCGTAATGCCAGCAGACTCGAGCGCGGCGTTTAAACCGATTTCATCGGACGTCATGGTTTTGACCTTGATGACTTCGGAGGCGCGATGGGCCCGAAGGATTCCGATGATGATGCTGTTCGCCTCGTCCGCGTCGCGCGCCCAATGAATAAGGCCGCCGGCCTGCACACAGGCTGACTCGAATTGCTCTAAATACCGATCCAGATGCCGCAGAACATGCTCTTTGACCTGACGTCCTGATTCGCGAAGCTCCTGCCAATCCGGCATCTCGCTGACGACCTTCGCTCGCTTGGCCCGAATGACGTCCGTCGCATGACGCACGTTTTGGCGAAGCTGCGTGTTGGCGAGAAGCTTTTTCGCAGCTGTGGGGAAATCCGGAGCCTGAGCCGCTTGCCCTACCCGGACGCTCACTGGTTTTCTCCGGATTCTGTTGCAGCAAGGATCTCAGCAATATGCATGCACCGAACTCCAGTTCGCTGACGGCTGAGCGCGCCTCCGATATGCATGAGGCAGGAGTTGTCAACGGCCGTGCAGATTTCTGCCCCGGTCTTCAGAATGCAACGCACTTTGTCAGAGAGCATGGCTGTAGAGACATCCGCATTCTTGATCGCGAAGGTGCCGCCAAACCCGCAGCATTCATCGCTTTCGGGCAAATCAACCAGCTTCAGCTCGCGGACGCCTTTGAGCAAACGAATCGCCTTATCACCCAGGCATAAAGAGCGGAGCGAGTGGCAGGATGGATGCAGCGTAACCGAGTGCGGGAAAAATGCACCGACGTTTGTGATTCGCAACTTGTCAATCAGCAACTCAGAAAATTCGAAGACACGTGGAAGTAATTTGTCAACGGCCTGGCTGATTGCCGCATCGCCTGTTTTCGCCGCCATCTTCGGATAATGATCGCGAATCATGGCCACACACGAAGACGACGGAATGCAGATCACCTCGGCGGTCTCAAATACTTTCAGAAAAGTGTTCATCATCGGCAACGCTTCGCGCTGATAGCCGGTGTTGTAATGCATCTGGCCACAGCAGGTCTGCGCTTCCCGAAATTCAACGCTATGACCGAGCCGTTCGAGTACTGTGACCACCGCTTTCCCGGTGTCAGGAAAGAGCGTGTCGTTGTAACACGCAACGAAAAGCGAGATGAGCAGCTTATGCTCCCCTGATTCTCAGCACAATCGCGTAATCGCAGGGCTTCTGCTGCGGCATCGTCACTTTCAGACCCGATGCATCTTGGGACCATTCAAGCTTTCCCGCAAAGCCGAGCAACTCCACGTTTTGGATCTTTCCGACCCGTAATTCGGTCCCTGTAGCGAGAGGGCGAATAGAAGCTTGGTACTCAGGCCAGCCCATTACAAAGCCGTAGAGAGTATCGCCTTTGGTCGTGAAGCGCACGTCCGCAGCCGTGAGGTCTTTGCGTTTATTTTCATTGAAGGCGGAGTTTTGCGCCGAAGCCTCCGTCCCGGGTCCTTCGCCAAAAATCTTCCAGGGACGGCTGCCGTGAATGGCTTCGCTATTGACCGCCATCCATTTCGTGATCTCTGAAAGCACGTTCAGCTCCTCGGGATCAAGAGCGCCGCTCGCAGGCAAAGGAAAATTCAGCATCAGATTGCCGTTCCTGCTGACGATATCGGCCAGCATGTCGATGACGGTCTTGGGTGTTTTGTATTGAATGCCTCTTTTGTAGTGCCAATCACCGATGCATGTATCCGTCTGCCAGGGACGGGGCCATATCTTGTCGACAACTCCGCGCTCCACATCGAGCGTGGCAATACCCTTCTCGGTATCTTGCAATCGCTTACTGGTATAAACAACTTCCGCTTTGCCGCCATTCCGCCTGGCGCTCAAGTTGTAATGGTGTGCCACCAGGCTCAGGCCGTAATCTTCAAAGGGCAGGGAACCGTCTGTGTACAGCAAGTCCGGCTGGTATTGGTCTACCAGATCCTTGATGCGCATGTACCAGTGGCGCTTCCACCATTCGGGTATCCCACTCTCGTTCCAGTCGAGGTCTTTCCAGATGTCATCGGAATCGACATAAAGGTCGGAGAATTTCGCATTTGCGCCGTCATAAGGAACTTCCGCGTACGGGCCGGTCTGATCGTGCCCGTGATTGACGGAGAACCATTTGTAAGTGATCCAAAGATGTTCGCTGACGGCAAACTTGAGGCCTTCCTCCAGAGCCGCTTTGCGCCACATGCCGACTATGTCCTTCTTCGGGCCCATATTCGCTGCGTTCCAGCGCTGGTGCTTTGAATTCCAGAGATCGAAGTTGTCATGATGCACGCCCATGCTCATGAAATATTTCGCGCCCGCCTTTTTGTAAAGGCGCATCAGCTCCGCAGGTTCGAATTTTTCGGCCTTCCACAACGGAATCGTGTCCTTGTAGCCGAATTTCGAAGGGTGCCCGTAAGTCTCCACATGGTAGTTGTACTGCGGGCTTCCTTCCATATACATGTTCCGGGCATACCAGTCGCCATCTTCGATAGCCGATTGAGGGCCCCAGTGCGCCCAGATACCGAACTTGGCCTCGCCGAACCATTCCGGAATTTCATAATCGCTGAGAGATTTTCGAGTTCCCTGAAACGGCCCCTTCTCAATCTCGATACCGGGCGGCAGCTCCGGCTGTGCTCCTCGTAAGCCGAGCGCTGGAATGGAGCCTGTCAGCAATCCAACTGCGGTTCTTCTAGTGAAAGGCATAGCGGTTTTTAAGTGTTAACTCCGGATGCAAGAAACCCGCCGTCCACACCGATACACTGGCCGGTAACGAAACTTGACGCTTCAGATGCGAGAAAGATTGCAGCGCCCACCAGCTCCGGCGCTTGGCCGAAGCGCTTCATAGGGGTTCTCATCAAGAGCTCGCGCCCGCGATCCGTGCCGTCAAGAAGTCCCGCATTCAGTTCAGTTCGAAAAACGCCGGGCGCAATCGCGTTGACGTTGATGCCCTTCTGTGCCCATTCGACCGCCAGGCTGCGCGTCAGGCCCAGAACACCCGATTTTGAAGTTGTATAAGCGGCTACTTCCAGAAAACCAAGATAAGAAGTGAGGGACGCAATGTTGATGACGCGCCCGCGGCCGCTTTCGAGAAGCGGCTGATAGAAGCTCTGGCAGGCCCGCAGCGTGCCGGTGACGTTTACGTCCATCAGGCTGTTCCATTCCATTTCACTGACGTCTGTGGTCGGTTTCCTGAAGGTCTGGCCCGCGGCATTGATCAAAATATCGGCGCGGCCAAACGTGTCGAGAACAGCGTCGCGGAATCCATCAATGGCGTGCCTGTTGGAAGCGTCCGCAACGTGGCGTAAGCTCTTTTTGCCAAGCTTCTCAATCGCAGTCGCGACTTCACTGACCAAATTCTCGCGACGGCCGGTTGCGACAACGTCCGCTCCGGCTTCGGCCAAGCCGATTGCGAGTGCGCGGCCTATGCCGGAAGTGCCGCCCATCACCACAGCCACTCGTCCGGAAAGGTCGAAAAGCTCTAACGACATTGCCTCATCTTACAATCCGAGTCGTCACCGAAATCTTTCGAAGTTGTTAGGTGCGGGAAACTAGCGAGTGTGGCAGATTCGTGAATCCACCGCGAAGTCGATCCTTACGCCGGTGTCGGGATTTCTGAAGGAAGCAGGTTTTACGCATTCCTTAAGCCCGGCACGCAACTGCACCTATGGATGCAGCTACTGCTACGTTCCCACCATGGGCATTTACGGCGGCTTGAAGCCGGAGGATTGGAAGCATTGGGGACAATTCACGACGCTCAAAACCAATGCCGCCGAATTAGTAAAGCGAGGGTTGAGATCGGAACAAGTGATTTACTGCTCGCCATTGGTGGACCCGTACCAGCCAGCGGAGAGGCAGAGGCCGGTCATGCCCGAAATATTCGAAGCGGTGATTCGCAACCCGCCCAGGATATTTGTGATTCAAACGCGCGGGCCGCTGATCCTGCGTGATCTTGGGCTGTTGGTGAAAGCAGCAAGTATTACGAAGCTCCGCATCAGTTTCTCGGTAACCACGGATCGCGATGACGTTCGCCGGCGCTATGAGCCGCATTGCGAGTCGAATGCGCAACGGCTTGAGACGATACGCGCGCTACGTGAAGCGGGCCTGGAGGTTTACGCGACGCTCGCGCCGCTATTGCCTTGCAACCCGGGGCGGCTGGCAGAAATCGCAATCGATGCATCCAGGCGGAATTTGATCGGAGATCCCCTCCACGTGCGCAGCACAAAGCCTCGCGGCGCAACCACACGCGCCGTAGCCTTTGAAATCGCGCGACATTACAACGAGACTGAGTGGTTTACCCGCGAATTTCAAGGGCAGATCTTAGGCTTGATTGAATCGGCCGCCCGAAGAGCCGGATATCAATTCGCGAGCGGAACCCGCGGATTCGGATGGCTCGCAAAAGAGTAGCTATTCTTGCAGGTGTTTGTCGATAAGTTTGGAACTCACTTCTAAAGCTTCAACTTCATAAGTTCCGGCCAAGTACTCTTCACGAAGCTCTGCTATACGGGTCTCGCGTGCATCAGCCAGACCCAGG
This sequence comes from uncultured Acidobacteriaceae bacterium, assembly GCA_963758245.1. Taxonomy (GTDB): domain Bacteria; phylum Acidobacteriota; class Terriglobia; order Bryobacterales; family Bryobacteraceae; genus Bog-105. The sequence goes on from CAVWUV010000015.1 coordinate 139,738, forward strand.
GGCTTCTCTTCTGGGACGGTCGCGTTTAAATCGGGATCGGGCATGTATAGCTGCTGTCGCTGCACTCATCTTACCCGAACTTAATCCCTAAGTGGGCTTACGACTACGGTGCGCACAATCGTGGTGCTTGCTGTTGGGCGCTCTGCAGTTTTCCATCTGTTCTGCCGAAGCATTAGTAGGCGCGAAGATGCAGGGGAATGAGCAGCAGAACGACGTTGTTATGACCGCTGGTGAGAAATTAGAAGGGTATGAGCCGCCAGTCCTGACAGCGGCGGTGCGAGAGCAATTGATTCTGGAGCATCTGCCCCAGGTGAAATTAATTGCAAGGCGAATTCACGAGAGATTGCCCGTCTCGGTGAGTCTCGACGACCTGATCTCAACGGGAGTGGTGGGGCTGATCGCGGCCATCGATCGCTACGACGCGAGTCATGACGTGAAGTTGAAGACCTACGCCGAGTACAAGATAAGAGGGGCCATACTAGATAGCCTGCGGGGCTTGGATTGGGCGCCCCGGCAGCAACGTAAGCGCGCCAAACTTATTGAAGCGGCAATCGCCGCTCTCGAGCAGCAACATCAGCGAATGCCGAGTGAAGAGGAAATCTCGGCGCACCTTGGGCTCTCGGTCGCGCAGTATCAGGAATGGCTGTCGGAAGTCCGCGGGCTGACGCTCGGGAGCCTGGAAAATGCAGGCACAGAAGAGGACGGCTGCGACCTGCTCCGTTATCTGGCGGATTCAGACGAACAGTGGCCGTCGCAGATCGTGGAGCGCGCGGAACTGGAACGCCTGCTGGCCGAGGCGATCGAAAAAATGCCTAATCTCGAGCGAACCGTGCTGAGTCTCTACTATTACGAGGAGATGACGCTTCGAGAGATCGCAAAGATTGTAGACTTGCACGAATCGCGAATATCCCAGCTAAAGTCACAAGCCATTTTGCGGCTTCGCTCGTATATGCAGAAGCGCTGGCCACAACAGCGCAGTTAAAGAACGAAGAACTCAATCGCAGCATCGGGAAAGTGCGCTATTCCTGATTTTCGTAGGGCACGATGCTCAGGGTAAGCTCCTTGTGATTGCGAACCAGCGCGACTGGAACTGTTTTGCCGGGGCGGCGTTGGGTGCGCGTGAAAGAGATTAGATCGTGTGGCGTCGCCACACTTCGCTCTCCGACTGCCGTCACCACATCTCCCGCCTTCAGCCCGGCCTTCTCCGCCGGGGAATTTTTTTCGACGGAGCGCACCAGCACACCCTGTTTGACACCGAAGTATTGCGCCAGTTGAGAATCTACCGGCTCGCATTCGATTCCGAGCATCGAGCTCTTCCAAACTAGCAGCGGATTCGGGATATCCGGTATGGAAAAGTTTCGGAAATCCGGCATGTCTAAGCCTTCGAGCCCGGGCGCTATCAGCAACGGCTGAGGCCTTGGCGCCGCGGTAGTGAGTGTTGCCGTTTGCGTCTTGCCATCACGCCAGAACTGGATCTTGATTTTTCTGCCCTGCGGCGTCTCTTGGACCAGCCGGACGAACTGCTGAGCGCCAAGCACATTTTCACCGTTGTAGGTCAGAAGAACGTCCCCGGCTCTCAAGCCCGCGTTCTCGGCTGGACTGTCTTCTTCGACCTTTGTCACTTCCACGCCCCTGGGCTCACCCAGTTTTAGCGCGTTGGCGCGATCGGCATTCACCTCGGTGAGACGTACGCCCAAATAGCTGCCGCCTGAACGAAGTTCGGGCGCGACAAAAAATTGGTTTTCGTAACCCGACTGCGCTTCAACAGGATTCAGCGCCAGAAAAGCTCCCGCGCCGAATGCAATCAGCAGAATCCGAAATCGCATGCTCCACCTCCAATTTCTTTTGGGCCGGACAAGCAACCGCGTTCCCTTGGGAAGCCATTGCACAGCATTATGGACGAGCAACTATGAAAGTCGATTGGTGCAGAAGAACATTTTCCCGCAAACGCACCGCTAATAAACGTCCAGAGATGCTTTCATTTCATGCAGCATGCGCAAACAACGGAGGCGAACGTAATCGTCGTTGCGTTCGGAACGCATGATCTCTTGCAAGGTGCCGGCCAGGTCCGGGCTGAAGACCGGATTGCCGTTTACTGGAGCCAGAATATCGATCGCTTCCGAGCGAACCCCCGGATTGTCGTCCTTTTCGAGGGCGAGCTTCAAAGCTGCACGCGTAACAGGATCATCGATATACGGGCGCAGGGCTTCCAGCGCTTTTAGGCGTACGCCGGCGTTCGGATCATGCTCGACGCTCGAAATCAGAGCGTCGCGAACGTCGTCGCCATTTTGTCCTTTTAGCATCTCGACAGAATCAACGCGGATGCCCGGGTCAGAATCCGTGGTCGCGGATAGCAGAAGCCGGCGCACATCTTGATCGCCAACGCGTCCGCTGATTTCCTGTTCCCGAATCTGATCGACGACAATGCGGACACGATCACCGTCTGCAGGTTGAATGTCCCGGATTTTCACGATAGAGGGGCTTATGAGACCGCCCTCAATCAAATTGCCGCCTTGAAAACCTCGGGGCAGGCCATTCCGATCTATCCAACGCGCGGCTGTAAAACCAGCAACTATCAGAAAAGATGCGGCCGCGATTCCAATGGACCACCGCGTGGCGGAAAAACCGAACAGCTCCGCCCATCGTGACAAGTGGAATGTGTTCAGCGTGCGGCCAGCATCGGACTGGGATACCGCTGTTTTCAACTTCTGCCGGCATTGCGCCAGCAGGTCGAGCGGTACATCCGTGTTCCCCGCGTTCAGCGTGCTATGCCACGATTTCTCCCGAATCAAGGCCCGCTCACACAGTGCGCATTCGGCCAGGTGCTGTTCGAGTTCTTCTTCCTGAGCGAAGTCGAGCTCGCCGTACAGATAGAGCGAGAGCCTGGTCTGCGCCTGCTGACAATTCATACGAAATCTCCTAATGCCGCGCGCATCTTCTGCGTAGCGCGAAACAGGCAGTTCTTTGCGGCTTCTTCGGTAACGCCCAGCGCTTCTCCTATGGCCCGCAATCTCATCCCTTGAAAGTGCCGCATCTCAAAAACCAGCCGCTCCCTTGGCGTTAGCCGCTCCAAAACTTCCCGTATGCGTGTGTTCACCTCCGCGCTCGCCAACTGCCGTTCCGGATTCACGTCCGCGCGTTGCTCGGGCAGAAACTGGAAGCGGTCCACTTCGCCGCTGCTGGTCTCAACCCAGGCGGGTTCTTCTCCCCGAACCTTGCGTTTGCGGAGCTGATCCAGACAAAGGTTGGCGACGATCCGGTATAACCAGGTGCTGAAGCTGCAGTCGAATCGAAACCTGGGAAGGTTCCGGTAAACCCGAAGGAAGGCCTCCTGGTAAACGTCGCGCGCGTCTTCCTGTGAGTGAAGCAGGTTCAATGCCATTCTGAGCACCTGCTGATCATACGACCGCACAAGTTGCTCAAAGGCTTCCGGATTGCCCTGCTGCGCAGCTCGGATGAGAGCTGCTTCTTGTGCCCGCTCCGTCGTGCCGCGCACGGCTATAGTTCCGGCAACTTCCGCGTAGGTCTCCACCAACACGATGGACGTAACAACTTGGATTTGGTCACGACCGCGCTCCTCCTGGAGAGGCGCCGGTGGTCCGGCTCAACCCGATCAGCTTGCTAACTCTAGCTCAATCAGCTTCTTGGCGGGGTCAAGATTAGAAATCCGAAAGCTCCGCACCTGGCCTGCGCGCGCCGCTTCCGATGACTCCGCCGCGGCTCCCCCCTGCTTCCATTTCGCGGCCAGCATGGCACTCAATGATGACACGTCAATGGCTTTCGCCTGTTGCGTAACAGCCGGTTTTTCGTCTGACGACCGCAGGCGGCAGGTGACAATAACTCCTTCGCCAAGCTCCACTCTGGCGCTATTCCCGTGAACTTCGACTAACCGGCCGCTTACCGTCTCACCAGGCTGGTGCTCGGAAATGTAGTGGTCCACCGTCGTGGGCTCGAGTTGTTTCATTCCGAGCCGAACGCGTCTCCGCTCCTGATCGATCTCGAGAACCACAGCCTTGACCGTCTGTCCCTTGGCCAGCTTTTCTCTCGGATGGTCCAGTCGCTTCTCATTGGTGATATCGGAGATATGGACCATTCCCTCAATTCCTTCTCCCAAATCCACGAATGCTCCGAACTGGACCAGATTTGTGACCGGGCCTTCTACGACAGAACCAGGAGGAAACTTCTGCGGGACTGCTTCCCAAGGATCACCCAAAGCCTGCTTGTAGCCTAAGCTGATGCGCCTCTCCGGCGGGTTCACCTGCAAAACCACAACATCAACACGGTCTCCGATTTTGAGCAAATCACCTGGCTTACGTACGCGCTTGTCCCAGGACAGCTCGGAAACGTGAATCAACCCGTCCACTCCGGGTATCAGCTCTACAAAAGCTCCAAAATCGGTGAGCCGCGACACTGTGCCGGTAACGCGATCACCAGTCTTAAATGTGCGCGCCGCAACTGCCCAGGGGTCCTCCTGGAGTTGCTTCATGCCGAGCGAAATTTTATGGTTCGCCGGGTCGATTTTCAGAACTTTAACGTCCAGCTCATCGCCGACCGTTAGCACATCGCTCGCTTTGCTCACGCGCGAGTAAGACAAATCCGCGACGTGAAGCAGGCCGTCAATGCCGCCCAGATCAACGAACGCGCCGAAATCCATAACGGTTCGAACTCTGCCATGAACCACAGCCCCTTCGCGAAGCTCTTCAAACGCGTGCTGGCGCTGCTGAGCCTGCTCTTCCTCCAAGAGGACGCGCCGATCAACTACGACGTCTTCCTTTTCGACGTCCAGCTTGGTGATGCGACATCTGATTTCTTGGCCGACGAGCGCCGGCATCTCGTCGGCCTCGCGAACGCCGCTTCGCGAAGCTGGCATGAAGGCCGGGACGCCCAGATCTACCCGGAATCCGCCTTTCACTTGCTCGGTCACGGTCCCGGCGATGTTTCTCTTTTCTTTGAAGGCAATCTCCAGTCCGCTCCAATCCTTAGGACGGTCCACTTTGACGCTTGAGAGCTCATAATAGCCTTCTTCGTTGCGGGGTCCCACGGAAACGGCAATCGAACCGCCCACCTGCGGCTCGCTCTTTTCAGTCTCCTGCCATTTGGAAACCGGCAGGGATCCTTCCACCTTTCGTCCCACATCGACCAGAATCGTCTCCGGCCCGACTGAGACAATAGTTCCTGTAACAGTTTCGCCGCGGGCGTGCTGTCGTTCGAAGCTCGACAACATTTCTGCAAAGGTGGAATCCTCCGGCGGGATGTTTTCAGCGGGGGCAAGAGGATCAAAATCTACGTTACTCATGACTGCTGGAATTCACCTCATTCTGTCATAAGCGCGAAGAATGGCTGACCAGGTCACTTCCAGTCAATCCTGGCCTGTCCGGCTCGGCCGCGTGTTTCAGCCGCGAGATTTCGTGTGGCTGTTCTTCACTGCCGCTCTCATTGCCGCGGACCCTGAAACGAACTACAACGCCACTATTGTGCTGGTGCTGATCGGCGCGTTCCAGATAGCGGAGCCTCGGCTGAAGGTATTTTCTTCGCGTCGGGGGCAAATCGCCTCAATTGTCCTCAAGATGGTTCTGAGCTATTTCCTGGTGGGCTGGACACATACCATCGACACTTTCTATTACCTGATTTTCCTGATTCCGATTATCTCCGCGGCGACCATGTTCAACTTTCCGGGCGTGATTGCAGTAACCGCGATTGCATCTTTAAGCTATTTTTCATTCCTGCTTCCTGTCTTTATCGATTGGAGCAAGTACGAGTTAGCGCCCGGGGAGATCAGTATTCTTTGCCTGCGGGTCTCGTTCTTCGCGATCGTGGCGTATGTCGTCTATGAACAAGCCAAAGCAAAGCGGGATGAGATGGCGCGTACTCAGGAAGCGGCGGAGCGCCTCGCCGAGTCCAATCGAAATCTGCGCCGCGCAGAAGCGTCGTTGCGCCGTAGCGAGCGCCTCGCTGCTCTCGGTCAGCTCACCGCCGGGCTTGCTCACGAGCTCCGTAACCCGCTCGGCACTATCAAAGCGTCCGCCGAGATGCTAACCAAGGACTCCACCAGGCATCGTCCGGAAGTCATGTCGGAGATGGCCGGGTACATTGGCAGCGAAGTCGATCGGATGAATGGCCTGGTTTCGAGCTTCCTCGAATTTGCGCGTCCCTTGCAAATGCGTCCCGTCCTAGCGGATCTGTGTGCCGTGCTCGATGATGTGGTCCGGCAGCAAGGTGAGTTAGCTCGAGCCCGAGGTATTGCCTTATCTATTCGCGTGAATGAAAAGCCCGAGTCTTTTATATTCGATCCGGATCTTCTCAAGCTCGCGATTTCGAACCTGGTGCAAAATGCCGTTCAGGCCAGCCCCCCGGGGCAGGAGGTTGAAATCAGGGCTGAGAGCACTGACGAGAAAATCATGATTTTCGTCAGCGACCATGGTGAGGGGATACAGTCCTCCCATCTCGAGAATATTTTTAATCCGTTCTTTACTACCAAGCCGCAAGGCGTCGGCTTAGGCCTTGCGATTGTCTCGAAGATCGTGGATGAACATCAGGGAAGCATCAACGTGTTCAGCGAAGTAGGTTCTGGTACTACATTTGAAATGGCGCTGCCGAAAGCGCAGCACACCTGAAGATGGCGGCCGGACGAATACTGATTGTCGAGGACGAAGATAAGCTCCGCCGGGTCATCCAGCTTCATCTCGAATCAGCGGGGTTCGAAGTGGATGGCGCTCCGACCGCCGAGCAAGGCTTGCCATTGGCAACCGTGGCGAACCTCATCATTACGGATCTTCGGTTGCCCGGAATGGATGGCCTTCAGTTGATCCAGCAACTGCAAGGGCGCGGAATCCAGGCGGCGGTGATTGTCATAACCGCCCACGGCTCGGTGGAAACCGCGGTAGAAGCCATGAAATTAGGGGCGGCCGATTTTCTGCAGAAGCCGTTCTCCCTGGATCATTTGACCACCGTGGTTCAAAAGGTTATGGCGGTTCAATCGCTGCGCGCCGAGAACCAGCGCATGCGGGAAGAGCTGGACCAGCGGTACCAATTCGACAACATCATCGGCCGTAGTTCAGCCATGCGCGACATCTTTCACACGGTGGAAAGAGTTGCGCCCACCAGAGCAACCGTGCTGCTCGCGGGTGAAAGCGGTGTCGGTAAGGACATGATCGCCCGCGCGATTCATCAACACTCGCCTCGAAAGAACCACGCTTTCGTGAAGATCAACTGCACGGCGATTCCTGAAAATCTTATGGAGAGCGAGTTGTTCGGCTATGAGAAAGGTGCTTTTACAGGAGCGACCGCCAGCAAACCCGGAAAGTTCGAGCAGGCCGATCGGGGGACAGCCTTCTTGGACGAGATCGGAGACGTGCCCGGCAATATCCAGGTCAAGCTGCTGAGAATTCTTCAGGAGCGGCAGTTTGAGCGCCTTGGATCAAACGTCACCCGCAATGTGGATGTTCGAGTGATCGCGGCTACCAACGTTGATCTTCGGGCCGCATTGGAACAAGGCCGCTTCCGTGAGGACCTGTATTATCGCCTCAATGTAGTGCCTATCAGCATTCCCGCTTTGCGTGAGCGCAAGGAGGACATACCGTTCCTGGCGATCCACTTCGTTCAGAAACTGTGGAAGGAGCTTGGCTCGCTTGCAAAAGAGATCAGCCCAGCGGCTATCGACAGACTGATCAATCATCGGTGGCCCGGCAATGTGCGGGAGTTGGAAAACACGATTGAGCGGAGCCTGGTTCTGGCCTCAGGCGAGATTCTGCAACCGGCAGACATAAGGATCGAAGCCCCCAGGAATGTCTCGTCGCCCTCGCTGCAGCAAGCACCCCTGCTCCCAGAAGGAGAAACATTGGAACATTGGGAGCAGATGATGATTCGGGAGGCGTTGCGGCGCGCCAACGGCAATAAGAGTCAGGCTGCGAGAATTTTGGGACTGACGCGAAATGCTCTTCGATACCGGCTCTCTCAAATGGGTCTGGATAACGGCTCCGCCGAAGAAGGCGAGTCGTCGGGCGCGGTTACAAGCTAGGCGGCAGCCAAGCGCCGCCTGGTCAACTTGAGATCAGAATTCGGCCGCTACGCCCGTCCGAAAGACAATTCAGATATGTGTGTAGGACGTTCCGATAGGCTCCTATGGCGTGAAGCTCTGCAAATCGAAGGTTCCTAGGTTCCTGTGGTCGCGCCTAGCCGGAAATTCGAAGGGCCTCTGAATTGCCAAATGATTCATCGTCTGATCGCGGCGCAAAATCATCGGACATTGCGGAAGAAGCGGAATCAGAGCGAACGAAGGATCTCAAGATGCCAACTGCCCACGTCGAACACGAATTTGGAATTCGAATTGACCCGATTTGGTTCTACAATGCAACCGAGTTCAGAACGCAGAAGGACACTAGTCCCGGCGAATTCGTGCGGGGAGTCCTCGACAAGGCTATACACCCGACCGATCATAACAAGGAAAAGTACGTTAATGATGTACGCGTTCAGTTGAAGCGGATTCTGCAGTCGCGTGCGGGACGCGCACTCGCCGGTTCTCTCCGATTTCACTCTAACCGTTCAAAAGCAGCGCCCGGTAAGGCTATCGTCATCATGCCATTGGAATATGACGACTGCAATGCCGAGGAAGTGATCCCCAGGCAAGGTCCGAAACCAACACAATTGCCGCAAACCAAGGGACTTGTGCAGTCATTACAAATCCGGGAGCCAAAACAAGCGCCCGAACTGGCCTATATAGGGTTCAGTCCTGCGACCTTGGCGAGGACCTGTCATGCTTTGCGTCCGGGCACATTGCCTCAGGAAATGCTATATCACGAGCTTGTGCACGCTTTGCGAGATCTAAGCGGAAGTAGTCATCGGCACGTCTTTACCGGGCGGCTCACACCCTGGGACAACAGCGAAGAATTTCTGGCAGTTCTGATGACCGATATTTTCGTTTCGGATTCTACGAACCATCACAAAACTGGGCTTCGCAAAAGCCACCAGGGACACGATGCCCTCGATTCGAGGTTCGGGGACTCGTTTCGCTTTTTTCGCCTAGGGATGCAGGCATTCAGCACTATCGCCACTTTCTGTCGCGAAAACCATGGGTTCAGCCGAATGCTGGCGGATGTGCCTGCCAGCTTTAACCCGATCGCCGCATATTACAAAGAACCGCAGAAAGCTTTTGAAATGGCCGTCATGGGGATGACGGACGAAGCTTTGGAAAATCTTGGCGAAATGGAGTTCTACGTTGGACCGAATGGGACGTTCGTCACCAGTAACCCAGGTAGGGGCGTACCAACAAGCGGAAGCAAAGGCAAAACCAGTAAATTTGCCCACCCCGCGCTATAGCCGAACGATCTTGTCGGAGCGATAGCCTTTGAGCGCGTTGCGCGTATCAACGATAAGCTTGCTGCGCTCCACTAGCTGGGCATAATCGAATGCAGTGTGATCGGTAACGATGACCACGCAGTCCGCCGCTTCGACAGCCGGAAGCATTTCCTGAGCCTCCAGGGTCAGGCCATCGATCTGAATGCGCGCGACGTGCGGGTCCGAATAGGTAACAACCGCACCAAGTCGCCGGAGGAGCAAAATAATGTCGAGAGCGGGGGATTCACGCACGTCGTCGATGTCTCGCTTATATGCCGTGCCCAGCACATGGACGCGCGATCCCCGAACCGGCTTTGAAGCATCGTTCAGCGCACATTGAATCTTCTCGACCACAAACTCGGGCATGCGTCCGTTTATGTATCCGGCCAGTTCGATGAAGCGGGCTTCGATACCCGCTTCCTTGCTCTTCCATGAGAGATAGAACGGATCAATCGGGATGCAATGGCCGCCGAGACCGGGTCCGGGATAGAACGGCATAAATCCAAACGGCTTTGTCGCCGCCGCATCAATCACTTCCCACACGTCAATGCGCATGCGGTCGCACATCAGCGCCATCTCATTCACCAGGCCGATATTGATCATGCGGAAAGTATTCTCGAGTAGCTTCACCATCTCGGCGACGCGCGTGGAGCTCACGGGCACTACGGTCTCGAGCGCCTGCTTGTAGAACAGCGCTCCCATCTTGGTGCACGCGGGCGTAATACCGCCGACCACCTTCGGGATGTTCACAGTTTGGAATTTAGGGTTTCCGGGATCAACGCGCTCCGGTGAAAAGCAAAGGAAAAAATCTTCTCCGACTTTAAGTCCGCCGGCTTCGAGCTTGGGCAATACCAGCTCTTCCGTGGTCCCTGGATACGTTGTCGATTCGAGCATGACCAGCAATCCCGGATGCAAATAGTTAGCGATCGAGTCCGTCGCCGCGACGACAAAGCTCATATCCGGATCCTTGGTCTTCCGCAAAGGCGTCGGAACACAGATATCAATTGTGTCCAGCTCGCGGATTACCGAAAAATCGGTGGTAGCCCGCAACCTGCCGCTATCGACCAGCGGCTTGAAGGTGCTGTTGTCTACGTCCTGCACATAGGAATCGCCGCGATTGAATTGATCCACCTTACCTTGCAGAAGATCGATTCCAACCACCTCGAAGCCGGCTCGCGCGAACTCGACGGCAAGCGGCAGGCCTACGTAGCCGAGACCGAGCACGCCAACTCTGGCCGTCTTGCTCGATATCCGTTCTCGCAAATGATCCCTTACGGAGGACGACGCCTGCGGGGATTCGCGCTCAATCGTTTCAGAGATCAAGAAAGAATTTACCTTCGCCAATTATTTCTGCCGGCCCGGTCAGATAAGTGCTGTCGTCCCAGCGAAACTTCAGGCTTCCGGCCGGGGTTTGTACGTCGATAGGGCTATCAGCTACATTCCTGAGAATAGCAGCGGCAGCCGCTCCCGTCGAGCCTGTGCCGGAACTCTTAGTCTCGCCCGCGCCGCGTTCATAAAAAACAGCTTCAATCCTATGCCGGTCGATTACCCGAACAAATGAGACATTCGTGCGCTGCGGGAAACGCTCGTGCCTCTCTGCTTCCCGAGCTGCCGCGCGCCAGTTCTCCGGAAGTTCCTCGACGAAAATTGCGCATTGGGGATTCCCGACGTTGAGAATAGTCGCATCAAAATCGGCTCCCGCCAGATGAAGCGTCGTGCGAAGCTCTTCGCTTCGCGGTAATCCCATATCCATCTCAAAGACATATCGACCGCTTTTCTGGGAAATGAGACGAAGCTGTCTACTACCAGCCGCGGTCGTGATGGTTATGTCTGGCGATGAGATTACGCCTTTTGAGACCGCAAAAGCCGCCGCGCAGCGGGTTCCATTTCCCGAAATCTCAGGCTCACTACCGTCGGAATTGAATAGTTTCGTACGCAGGCAGCCGTCTGCGTGCCAGACCAACATCCATCCATCAGCCCCTATGCCCGTTGTGCGGGCGCAGATGCGCCGCGCAATCTCCTCCAGGTTCATATTGGGCGCGCCAGTTCCCCACGTCAGCAGAAAATCGTTCTCCGCACCGTGCAATTTCGTGAAGGGAATCTCGATCATTTTCGCCTGTAGATCTCGAGCTCCGGCGCGCCCTTCACCTGGATTCCCTCAGTCACGCCATAAACCAGGGATCGGTTAGCGCCAAGCGCTTTTGCGACGGGATCACCGGCCTGTGCCACCGTCCAAAGTGCCTGGTGAATAAGATCCGGCCGGCATGTGTTTGCAAGCCAAGCGGGGCCATTTCCCATATTGATGGTCTCGCGGAGCGGAATGCCGGCCCGGCAGAAGATCCCAGCAATATCGCCTGAGGCAGATGGCGTTAAAATGCCTTCTCCTGGGCGGTAATGATCGCGAAGAAAATCGACGCCCGCCTTCGTCCACGCACGCCGGGACACGGAATTGACTTGTGACTCCTTCCAGCAGATCCAATTTTCTTGCGATGGAGGTAAGAGCCACGGCGCGACGGAAAAAAGAGGGAGTACCAGGGCGAATTTCTTCCAACGCGCCGGGAGCCCTAAGACAACTGCGCCAGCCGCAAATGCCGCCAGCGCGACGACGGCAATACCGTAGCGGCTGTTGTAATATCCACGCGACTGTAGCTGAGGCAGAAAGATGGGGGTTCCCGATGAATGGATGCTCCAAATGTAAAAGACAGGCGTCAGCAGCAGGAAGAGCATAGGAGCGAGCGTTTTCTTAGCCGCTGCGCAGATAATCCCCGCGATGCCAATCAGGATCAGGCACCAGTCTGCGCATACTTGTCCGGCTTTGGCGTAATAGCCCAAGGCGAGGAGCCAGTCGTGATATCCAGGATACGGTTTACCGCCCTGAATCGCGCTCGCAGAATACGGCCCATTGTAGAAGTCCAGCGGATTTCCCGCCTCCCACCAATTGTGCGCGATCCAGTAAAGAGGAGCGAGACTGGCAAGCGCGCCGAAGCCGATGAGCACAGTCCATCGCCGATTGCGAGCGAAAAGCGCGAAATAGATGCCCGCAAACGGGACCAAAAACCACCCGTCATATCGCGTCAGGCTCATGCACCAGGAAGCGACCACGCCGACCAGGATCAGCACTGTCGCCTGCGTGCGTCGAAACCGAAATAGGGCGAGTAACATCACCGTCAACGCGGCGAGAAACACAATTTCCGTCATCGGAATGGAGGCGAGGTACAGAACGTTGGGGTTCAGGGCAAAGCAGGAGAGAACCACAACGGCTGCAATCGAACTGCGATAGATGTCTTTCGCCGCCCAATAGAAGCAGGAACCCGCTATGACGAAGCAGAGTGCAACCGGTATTGTTCCGGCAAGACCCGTCGACCAGAGCCGGTCATTTCCCACCAGCGGAAGACAAATGACGTGCAGCATCGGCAGCCACACGTTTCCTAGCTGATCGTAACCGGGCGTGCGCGAATCAATAATGCTGCGGCTGAGATTCAGATGCGATTGGGCATCCCCGTAATAGAGAACATAGCCGTGCCGAAAAACCCACCAAGCGGCTAAAGCAATGAGCACGCATAGCGAAGCACAGACGAGAACGGCCTCTTTCAAGCCGCGGTGCGGGCTAGAATGCCGTGAATCTTCGAAATTCCTCAAAGCGCCGATCGATTTCTTTGCGGGTGAGAGTCCGAAAACGCTCAACGCCAAACTGTTCGCAGCAGAAGCTGCCCATTACTGAGCCGTAAATGACGGCGCGATGCAGCTCGTGAACATCGAAATCCCCGTTGCGGAGATCGAATCCGCGCTCGGAGAGATAACCGACAAAACCTCCCGCGAAGCAGTCGCCGGCCCCTGTAGGATCGAAGACGTCTTCCAGGAGATAGCCCGGAACCATGAAGAGCGTATCCTTTCGGAACAGCATCGCTCCGTACTCGCCGCGCTTGATGACCAGAGTGTTCGGGCCCATTTCCAGAATCTTCTGAGCGGCTCTTCGGAGGTTGTGTTCCTTCGCCAGCATCCGGGCCTCGCTGTCGTTGATCAGCAGGAAATTCCAGTCTTTAATAGTTGCGAGCAGCTCATCGCGGTAGTCGGAAATCCAGTAATTCATGGTGTCTCCGCCGACGAAACGGACCCGCTTCATTTGAGCCTGTACGCCTCGCTGAAGAGCCGGCTGAATATTGCCGAGGAACAGATAAGGCTGGGCCGCGTATGAATGCGGAAGCTTCGGCTGAAAATCTGCGAACACGTTCAAGTCAGTGCGAAGAGTCGTGCGGTCGTTCATGTCGTCCGAGTAAACGCCCGACCAGAAAAAAGTCTTCCCTGGCACTTGCTCCAGCCCGTCCAAGTCGATGCCTTTGTTTGCCAGGACCGCGCGGTCCTCGTCAGCGAAGTCTTCGCCAACCACTGCAACGATCGAAGTCTCGGTGAAATAGCTGGCGCTCAGCGCGATGTAAGTGCAGGCCCCGCCCAGCGTGCGCTCTCTTTTCCCATGCGGAGTTTCAATCCCGTCATATGCGACAGAGCCGATGACAACCAGTGACATTGTCTTGCATTGTAACCGGGCCGGCAATTGACTGCCGTTACAATACGCTTGTGCAATTCCTGATCATCAGTGATCTTCATGCGAATTGGCACGCATTACAGGCAGTACTCGATGACGCCGAAGGAAAGTACGAGCAGATTATCTGCTGTGGCGATTTGGTGGGATATAATCCGCATCCGGCGCGCGTGCTCGAATGGACCAGGGAGCACTGCTCGTCGGTAATCCGAGGCAATCACGACAAAGTCGTAGCTGGGCTCGAGGATCTCGAATGGTTCAACGATGTGGCGCAAGCCGCTGCTCGCTGGACAATCGACAAGCTAAATGACGAGCAGCTCGGCTATCTGCGCAATTTGCAGAGAGGGCCGCTGACGCTCGAACATTTCCAGATCTGTCACGGCTCTCCGCGCGATGAGGACGAATACATTACGACCGCCCGCGAAGCGTCTCCCTGCTTTCCCCATTTCGAGCTGCCTCTGGCCTTCTTTGGCCACACGCATCTCCAGGGAGGATTCGTCTTGAGGCACGGCCGGGTGAGCAGCATCTCTCCGGTTCCCAAGACGAAGCTTGAAACAGTCCTGGAACTGGAGCCCGATGCCGGCTACATGATCAATCCAGGCGCTGTTGGCCAGCCGCGCGATGGCGATCCGCGCGCGGCCTATGCCATCTATGATTCCGATCAGAAGCTGGTTTTTATGAGGCGTGTTCGTTATCCGGTCGAGAAGACTGCCGAGGAGATCAAGAAAGCCGGATTACCCGATCTGCTCGCGCTGCGCCTGTTCCGGGGTTTCTGAAGGGTTGCTCCGTTCAGCCGAAGCAATCTGCACAAGCGGCCCGTCGACGAAGGTTTCAAAGAACCTCCGCAGTTTCATTGCCGAGCTCTTTCCCACCACGCTTTGCAGTTCCTTATCCGGCGCTTGTCTTATACGCTCCAGGCTGCCAAACGTCCTCAGAAGCTTTGCGACGGTTCTTTCTCCGATTCCGGGGGCGTTGTGCAGCTCCGAGGTCAATCGTTGCGCGTTTCGCCGCGTGCGGTGGAAGGTCACCGCGAACCGATGAGCTTCATCCCGAATGGTTTGCACCAAGTGGAGAATAGGTGAAAACTTATCCAGGATGATCGGCTCTTCTTCCTGGCCATAAACGTAGATCCATTCTTCTCGTTTGGCTATGGACGCGAGCGGCTGATACGTTATGCCAATCTGCTCCAGCGCCTCGGCGGCGGCATGCAATTGTCCTAATCCACCGTCCACCAACACCAGACCGGGGAACGCCTTCTTTTCTTCCTGCAATTTTGAGTAGCGACGCGTGATCACCTCACGCATGGAGGCGAAGTCGTCATTTCCGGCAACTGTCCTGATGATGAACTTGCGGTAATCGGCTTTCTTCATCTTGCCGTCTTCCCACACCACCATGCTGGCCACCTTGTCCGTTCCCTGAATGTGCGAGATGTCGAAGCATTCGATACGTCTTGGCGCTTCGGGCAAATTCAACGCCTCGCGCAGCGCCTCCTGAATGGCTTTCGAAGACGGCTTCATCACGCGAAAGCGCTGGTCAAAACTGTGCTTCGCATTTGTCTCAACCAGAGCGAGCAGAGCTTTCTTGGTCCCCCGGTGCGGCGTGGCAATCTCCACTCTTCTCCCGCGCAGATCCGAAAGGAACTCTTCCAGTTCTTCGCGGCCTTCAAAGTCGGCCGGGACGTGAATACGGCCGGGGAGGTACTGAGGATTACCCAGATAGACCTGCTTCAATAAAGCTTCGAAAAAATCAGACGCATTAAAGTCCGGCTGGTCTTCCCAGAAGAACTCACGACGATCCACAATTTTGCCGTTTCGGAGGTGAAATAAATTCACGGCGACCAAAGGCGGCTCTGCGTGATGGGCAAAAATGTCGATATTTTCGCCCTCTACCGCGTCCATCTTCTGCTTCTGCTCTATTTCGCGAACGGTCGAGATCAGATTGCGCAGGCCCGCCGCTTCTTCGAAACGCAGGTGATCCGATGCGCTGCTCATGCGACCCTCGAGCTCCTCCGCCAAGTCGCGATGCCGCCCCTCGAGGAACAAGTGGACGTTTCGCACGGCCGCTGTATAAGATTCATCAGTGGTCAGCCCCGATACACAAGGCCCAAGGCACCGGTGAATGTGGTATTGGAGGCAAGGGTGTGTATGCCTGCGTTCCAAATCGATTTTGCAGGACGGGACGTTGAAATGGCGGTGAATGAAATGCAGCAGGCGATGAGCTAAGTTGCCCGGGAAAAAAGGGCCGTAATAACTCGCGCCATCTTTCAGAATCCGCCGTGTCACATAAACGCGCGGATATCTCTCGTTGGTCAGCTTGACGTAAGGATAGGTCTTGTCATCCCGCAGCAAGACATTGAACCGCGGCTTGTACTGCTTGATGAGGTTGTTTTCAAGCGCGAGCGCTTCCTTGTTGTTGTCAACCTCGATGAATTGAATATCGCGCGCTTCACCAATCAGGCTCCCGGTCTTCGATTCAGCCAGTCTGTCCTCATTGAAGTAACTTCGAACGCGGCTGCGAAGGTTTTTCGCTTTACCGACGTAGAGAACAGTTCCTACGGCATCTTTGTATAGGTAAACGCCGGGCTGAGTGGGAAGCTGCGCGACTTTGTCTCTAAGTTGAATCTTCGCCTCGCTGAGAAACGCGGGCCCATCCAATTCCATTGGCAGCTTATAATTCAATTGTGACACGCACGTTGTTTTTTGCTTGTCCCGCGGTTCTGTTGTGCCTTTCGTGCTGCTTTTTGCAAGCGCAGATCAACTCGGCCCAGCAGAATCAAACCAAATCAACGCAGCAGCCAGCCGCCAAGCCACAAGCGCAGCCGCCCTCGGACGATGAAGCCCTCCCCCCGGAAGAGGATGAGTCAGTCGCTCCCAAAGTTTATCCGCTCGATCCGCTGGAATCGGACAGAAATGTCAGAGTAGGCGACTTTTACATGCATCAAGCCAAGCCTGCGGGATATCGCGCCGCAGTGGGCCGCTATGAAGATGCCACCAGATATAATCCCAGCTCCGCGGAAGCGTTCTTCAAGCTAGGCGAAGCGGAAGAAAAGCTCAAGAACAGGGATGCAGCGAAAACCGCATTCGAGAAGGTGATGCAGCTGGCTCCCGATTCCAAGCTTGCTCATGAAGCGAAGAAGAAGGTGGGTAAATAGGACGAGCGCGGTCTTAATGGGCCGTGATCACGATTCCGCGGCTTGCCACAGCTTTTGAAAGCTCTTGAAATGCTTTCTCTTCTCCATCTTGCCCCAGATCGCCAGCCCGTACGAATTTGCTCCCCTTGGGAAACTGTTCCAGCTTTTCTGTCGCGGCTTCTAGCGACGAAGCATGGTACTGCGCAATCTCGAATTGAGGTTTGTCGTATCCAATGAACTGGATCTGCCAGGGTCGCATCTGCCACGCCTCCAGGTATTGTTCCGCCTGACGCCGCTGTTCCGGTCCTACACTCGATTCGACCAGTCGATTCAGCTTTGTCTCATCCGTTAGCCATGCCTGCGCTGTTGCCAACGCCGCAATCATATTGGACCCGGCGCCTGCCTGAAATGCACCGTCCAGCTTCTGTCCGGGGACGTATCGCAGTTCTGCTTCGCGTCCCTTCCATCTCTGGCTCCAGGCCATGAGGTGAGACCACAGCGCTTCTTCGACGGATGGCGATCCGTAGTTTCCCAAGTAGGTGGCGGCCGTTGCCACTATCTCGGGATCGCTATCGTCCAGGCTCTTGAGTGCGAGATCCTGAAGGGCCGCGTCGTTGTGCAATTCCGACACATCTTGAAACAAACTGTGATTGCATGCCGAGAATCCAGGCCCGCGCGCAGCCATGGCCTTTTCTAATTCCGGGACCGCAGCATCATGATCTACCCTCAACAGATATGCGAGTAACGGCGCTTGGATCGCACAAGCGCATTTCCCGATTCGGTCCTCGACATAGGCGGCCACTTGGGGCTCGATTGCTGCTGTTGCATAGCGCGCGATAAGAGACGCCACTTTGTCACTCGGTTCATTCGCTTGGACGAGATGTTCAGCAAGTTGCTGCTCCACTTCCGGCAACTCTTTCTCGGGAAGCACGCCGAGCACGCGTGCATCAAACCGCGGCTTGGGGCGCAAGATCTCCTGGATAATGGCGGGACGTGCGCCCTCTGGATCGACTTCCCACCAGCGTTTCAAAGCCCCGGCACTCGCCTCGTTGAATTCATAGGCCTTCGTTTCCCGAAGCTCTCTGAAATCCTGGTATCGCTGCGCAATCCTTGAGACGAGAGGCAACATTGCCTCGTGGTCCAGCACCTTCCAGCGTGATTCAAAGAGCTCAGATTGTGCTTGTGCGGGAAGCCGGTCAAATCCCGCGACAAGGTCCTCTGTCAGCTTTGTCTTCTGGTCCGCGGGAACATCGTGCGAGTGCATGGCAGCTTCATCAACGATGGTGTACGCACACACTGCAAGCGCTTCACCTTGCTTGCTTCCGAGAACTGACAGCAGCTCTTGCCGGAACTTCGTCTCCAACTCTACTCGTTCATCCGGTCTCTTACTGGTCACCTCAGGCGGGAGCGCCACGAGGGACATGGTTTCGAGAAATAGACCCGTAATGGGAAAGCCCGGATCAGCAAGAAGCTGGCGCAAGCTCGTCAACGCAGCTTCACGTGCTGGCGTGCTGGCCAGACCCAGCATATATTCGAATGCGCCAGTAGGATCATTTAGATGACGAGCCATTTCGCTCGCAGCCGCAGGGGTGCCAAGATATCGGAGAACCTTGACTGCCTGTCCGGCAGGTGTTTCGGTCGCGGGTGCGGTTAATACCGGCTTCTGTTCTCGAAGAGCTGCGCGAGCCTTCTCCAGCGTTTGCTGCTGCCACTCGGGTGTGGCTGGAACGATGGTGAGCCAAAGTTCATTCGATTGAACACTGACTGGCGGATCTCCCATCCCAGCGCCCACCCGAGTCGCCCTGCCCGAGGTTACGATAAGCCGGTACCGGCCGGGTTCATTGAACCGAACCCACTCATTGAGCTCACGGCGAATGACAGTCGGCTGTGGTGTGAAAGTCTGAAAACTTCGCAGGCCGCCGCCCAGGAACCCTCCGAAAGACTGAAAAAACGGGTGCAACGGATCATCCCAGCCGGATTTAGGTTCCACGCTGAAACGTTCCTCGCCGAGACGGCCGCTGCGGTCGTAGGTCGCCATGTCTAGCTGGTACGTGTTCGGGGATGTGGACGAATAAGAAAGTTCGAGCGGTATGAGTTCGCCGATATGGAAAGTAGGCTGATCGCCTCTCGTGTGAACCGTCAGATTGATATCAGTGGACTTGGCTGAACTATGGGAAGGCCCTTGCACTTCCTGGGCAATTGAGGTAAACGGCAGGAGTAAGCAGAGAACGGTTGCTCTCAAAACTACTCTACTTTCCATCTTGCCTGACCGACGATAACATGGGAGATTGTTGCCCACTACTCTTACGGAGCAATCTTGCCGAGACATCTCTTTGGAACAGATGGCATTCGCGGGGTAGCGGGTGAGCCGCCGCTAGACGCCGGAACAGCGCATGCATTGGGCGTGGCCCTGGGAAATTGGGCACGTCGCATGTCGACACAGGAACCGCGGGATGGCCCGGCTGAAGTCCTGATTGGCATGGACACGCGCGAAAGCGGTCCTTGGCTAGCTGCCCAGGTGGCTGGAGGACTCGCTCGCGCCGGAGTGTCCGCGAGATTTGCGGGCGTGATCACTACACCCGGTGTTGCTTATCTCACTCGAACCGGGCCTTTCGTTGCAGGTGTGATGATTTCCGCTTCGCACAATCCTTACCACGACAACGGACTGAAGGTCATCAGCCATTCCGGTTACAAGCTCGCGGATCAAGTCGAACTTGAACTGGAATGTCTCATGGCCGAATGGCTGGAAGGCGGCGAACAGCCCGTAGCAAAGGGGCTGAGCGTTGACAGTGGCCTGGATAATCTTTATGGGAATTACCTGGTGAACACGGTCATCGGGGCGTTTTCCCTCAGGATTGTCATCGATTGCGCGAATGGGTCGGCCACTCAAATCGCTCCTCAGATTTTTGAACGAATCGGCTCGAGGGTCGAATGGATTGGCACATCTCCCGATGGCTGCAATATTAATCGCGGCGTCGGATCTCTTCATCTCGAGGGTCTGCAGCAGAGAGTTGTTGAAACCGGTGCTGATTTGGGCATCGCTTTCGACGGCGACGCGGACCGTGCCCTGTTTGTCTCCGGTTCCGGCAAGGTCGTGGATGGTGATGCCGTTCTTTTCCTCGCGGGCACTACGCTAAAACGTGCCGGCAAACTGGCGGCTGATCTTGTCGTCGCAACGGTGATGTCGAATCTCGGTCTCGAGAAAGCGCTTGAAAATCACGGCATCCGCATGTTACGGACGCCGGTTGGCGATAAGTACGTCTTAGAAGAAATGCTCAGGCGCGGCGCTGTTCTGGGAGGCGAGCAATCCGGTCACATAATCTTTTCGGAATACGCGACCACCGGCGACGGCCTGCTGACTGCTTTGCGCGTGCTCGAGATCGTTCGCGATTCCGGCGAATCCCTCGACAGTTTGGCGGATGAAGTGAAAACGCTTCCCCAAAAGCTGGTGAATATCCGCGTGAAGTACAAGCGTCCACTCGAGGAACTGCAAACGGTTCAAGCCGAAATTCAAGCGGCTGAGCGCGAGTTCGCTGGTAATGGCCGCGTCCTGGTTCGCTTCTCGGGCACTGAGCCACTCGCTCGAGTTATGATCGAAGCCGAATCTAACGAAGAGGTCGACAAGTGGACCGGGCGCATCGCCGAAGCGATCAGCGCCGAGTTAGGCGTAGCGGGCTGAGCTGCTCGCGTGCTACACTCGAATTCCGATTAGCTCTCCTCCCCCGCTGCCAGCCTGCAGTTCAGGCTTTTGCCCTCATGGAACGTGCTGTTCGGCTTTTCACAAACAATAAATTCTCCCGCGATCTCTTTGGCGATGACGATCTCGCGCGCGCTACCTGGGCCACCGCCGTCGGCAAAGCAATTAATGCGCACACTTCGCGCGTTAAGCTGGTCCGGTCAACGCTTGTCGTGGAAGTGGAAGATGCCATCTGGCAGAAACAGCTGCATTTCTTGACAGCACAAATTCTCGCACGGCTTCACAAGCTGTCCGGCAGCAATGCAATCAAAGATATTGAATTTCGGATTGGCATTCCGCGCCGTGAACCTCATCGCGCCGAATCCCGCACGACCGCGGTGGATGAAGCCGATTCGATTCAAGATCCCGTGCTAAAGAAGATTTATCGAGTGTCCCGCAACAAGGCAACCGCTTGACACGCTAATGCATATTCAAGTTGCCCTCGATACGCGTTAGCCGGGTATCCAGTTCAGCGAACTTCCCGAGCAGCATGTCTTCGACGCGGCGAAGATGCGCGTCCATGATCTCCGCCTTGGCGTCAATCTTTTCATCAAGCCTCCTGATATGCGCACTCATGACGCTGTTATTCACCAAAACTCCGACTAGAACCGTTACCATCGTGGCAACCGGCGCAGCAGCAATAGCAAGATAGATTTGGAAAGGTGTCATGCGATCCTAAACTATTATTATCGTCCAAATTTGGGTCACGAAATCTCTTGAATCTCACCGATAAAGAAGTGCGCTATGTCGCCGATCTCGCGAATCTGCGGCTATCCGATGATGAAGTGCAGCGGATGTCCCGCGATCTCGACCACATTTTGACCCATATGGAACAACTGAACGAGCTGGACACAACCAACGTTCAGCCCATGGCGCAAGTTCTGTTCGACGCGGATGAGACAGCAACGCTGCGCGAAGACGTCCCGCATACTCCGCTCAACAATAAAGCCGCGCTTGCGAATGCGGCGGCGAGCGGCGCGGGTTACTTCAAAGTGCCCAGAGTTATAGAACGATGAATCTTCCAACAGAGATTTCTTCTCTGTCCGTCTCTTCTATTCGCGAGGGTCTCCTGAGCGGAAGTTTCTCCGCGACCGATCTCGCCAAAGCCGCGCTCTCCTTCGCTCAAAAGGAGAATCCGGCCACAAACGCATACCTCACCTTTTCGCCGGAACGCGCGCTGAATAGGGCAGCGAAAGTCGACGAGGAGATCGCGAAAGGCGAATACATCGGGGCACTTGCGGGCGTTCCTTTGGGCGTAAAGGATGTCATTGTCACGAGAGATCTCCGCACCACTTGCGGTTCCCGGATACTGGAGCACTACGTTCCTCCGTATGACGCGACCGCC
The DNA here is from genome assembly GCA_963758245.1 of uncultured Acidobacteriaceae bacterium. Taxonomy (GTDB): domain Bacteria; phylum Acidobacteriota; class Terriglobia; order Bryobacterales; family Bryobacteraceae; genus Bog-105. Next base: position 161,822 of record CAVWUV010000015.1, read on the forward strand.
GTGTTCCGCCTGGAATCAGAAGGCGCAGTTCTCATCGGCAAGATGAATTGCGATGAGTTCGCCATGGGATCTTCGAATGAAAACTCGGCTTTCGGTCCCGTGCGCAACCCAAAGGCGCTCGATCGAGTGCCTGGCGGATCGAGTGGCGGCTCGGCAGCGGCTGTGGCTCAAGGAACCGCAGTAATCACCATCGGCTCCGATACCGGTGGTTCTATCCGACAGCCCGCGAGTTTCTGCGGTGTGGTTGGCGTTACCCCGACGTATGGACGCGTTTCTCGCTATGGCTTGGTAGCCTTCGCGAGCTCGCTTGATCACATCGGCCCCTTCGCCCGGAACGTTGAGGATGCAGCGACAGTTCTGCGTGTAATGGCTGGGCGCGACGATCTCGATTCTACGTCGGCCTTCGCTCCGGTCGATGACTATCACGCGCTGATGAAGCACCCTGTTCGGGGCATGAAGCTAGGCTTGCCGAAAGAATACTTCGAGGGTCTGGGCGCGGAAACCGGCAGTGTCGTTCAGGCCGCGATCAAACAGCTCCAAAGCCTCGGCTGCGAACTGCGCGAAATCAGCCTGCCGCATACCAAGTATGCTTTGTCCTGTTACTACATCATCGCGACAGCCGAAGCGAGCTCGAATCTGGCCCGCTATGATGGCGTCCGCTACAGCAGCCGATGGGATGGCGAAACGCTGTCTGATATGTACCGCAATACGCGCGGCTGCGGTTTCGGGGCAGAGGTGAAACGCCGGATCATGCTCGGGACGTATGTGCTCAGCGCGGGCTACTACGAAGCGTATTACCGGAAAGCGCAGCAAGTACGTACGCTGATCGCACAGGATTTCAGTCGTGCTTTCGAGGAGGTCGACGCCATCCTCGCTCCGGTATCGCCATTTCCTGCTTTCAAAATCGGGGAGAAAATCGATGACCCGCTCGCCATGTATTTATCGGATGTCTACACGCTTACGGGCGATCTTTCGGGTGTGCCCTGCATGAGTGTTCCATGCGGCGAATCCGCGGAAGGGCTTCCGATCGGTCTGCAAATTTTTGCGAAGCATTTCGATGAAGCGACAATGTTTCGCGTGGCGTACAATTACGAGCTTTCAACAACGCGTTGACGCGGATAGGCCCAGCGGGTTGGTCGTACAAGGACTGGTGCGGGATTGTTTACCCGCCGCAAAGACCGCGCGGCTTTCATGAGCTCTCGTTCCTGGCGAATTACTTCGACGCTATCGAAATCAACGTTTCGTTCTATCGGCCGATTCCCGCCAAGACGTCTCTCGTCTGGATAGAAAAAATCCGGTCCAACAAGAACTTCCGGTTTACGGCCAAGCTCTGGCGCGGGTTCACACACGATCGCAACGCGACGTTCGCCGATGAGAAAGAATTTAAGGAGGGGCTTGTGCCTCTGCTCGAAGCCGGGCGGCTAGGCGCAGTCTTGCTTCAGTTTCCCTGGTCTTTCCGCAACATCCAGGAAAATAGAGAATACGTCACGCGGCTGAAAGCGCAGTTCTCCGATTATCCTCTCGTGCTCGAAGTTCGTCACGCGAGTTGGAGCGAGCCGGGCACGCTTGACATGCTCGAGCAGCTCGAAATGGGCTTATGCAACATCGATCAGCCTCTGTTTAAGAGATCAGTTAAACCCAGCGCGCTTGCAACCTCCACGATTGGTTATGTCCGGCTGCACGGGCGCAATTACCAGAGTTGGTTTACCGAGAACAAGCATGTCGGTGAGCGATATGACTACTTATATTCTGTCAACGAGCTCGACCCATGGCTTGATCGCATAAAGACAGTCGAGCATGAGACAAAGGATACTTACGTGGTCACGAATAATCATTACCTGGGCAAAGCTGTCGTGAACGCTCTGGAAATTGCGTCCATTTTAAAAGCGGGGCCAGTTCCGGTTCCGCCTTCACTTCTCGATAGATATCCCGAACTGCACGATTTTGCCGCGGAAGCGCACAATGCTGGTCAGCTATCGCTCCAACCCGAGTAGTTCCCGCACCTCATTCATCGGCTTATCTTTCCAATGGCGATTGAAATTTTCCATTCCCATGAACGTGCGTGCGTACATGTGATCTATATACAGCGCACCGCGTAAATGGTCTATCTCGTGTTGCAAGATGCGCGCATACCAGCCGGAGGCCTCAACGATCTTCGGCACGCCTTTGTGATCCAGACATTGCACTTTCACCTTGGGCGCTCTCGGCACCACGGCGGTAAAGCCGCTCAGGCTAAGGCAGCCTTCAAAGAATTCAACCCGCGTGCCCTCTTGAACCGTGATCTGAGGATTGATAATCACCTGGAACGGAACCGGTTTCCGCTCCCGCTCCTTGAGCACCTGCGCGGAAGCATCCTTCGTGTATTCCGGTTTGTCTTCAATTACCGCAAGCTGTAACGAAAGTCCAACCTGTGGCGCTGCCAACCCCACGCCCGGAGCATCGTACATCGTCTCGCGCATATACTCAATCAGCTCTTGAATCTCCCGTCCCCGAATTTCGGGTGGAGTCAGGGCTCTTGCGCGCTGCCGCAGAACCAGCTCTCCAGCCTGTACAATTTTCAGTCGCATAGCACCCGGTTATCGAGATTGTATCCGTCGTACACTCGTCCATTCACCTATGAGGAACAGATCTATTGAATCGGAACAGCCCCTACAGCCAGAACCACGGTGGCCGGCCGTTGTAGCGTTGCTCGCGACCGCAGGCCTCTACGTGTCGCTGCCGGAGCGCCTTACACCGGGACCGAGCTGGCTGCTTCTTGTCGTAATTTTGATCCTGCTCATCCCCACTATCATTTCTCATCGCATGGGAAAACCGAATGTGAACTTTGGCCTGGGGGTCCTGCTGTTGAGCGTCATCACTGGGGCGCTAATCTGGTCACTCGGCAATCTAATCGCCGGGCTGCCTCACAAACGCGAATCTCCAACGCAGCTCTTGCTATCGGCTGTTGCGTTGTGGACCAGCAACATATTGGTGTTTGCATCCTGGTATTGGCGTCTGGACGGGGGTGGTCCTCACAGCCGGGATCTGCGCCGGTCGCATAATGAGGGAGCGTTTCTCTTCCCGCAGATGACCTTGGCCCCGAACTCAAAATTCGGTGCTCCAGGCTGGAAGCCTAATTTCGTGGATTACCTGTTCCTGGCCTTCAACACAAGCACGGCATTCTCTCCGACTGATGTCCCGGTCCTTTCACGCTGGGCCAAGCTGATGATGATGGTTCAAAGCTGCGTGTCCTTGGGCACAATCGCCATTCTGGCCGCACGGGCGATCAACATTTTGTGATGCGGCGGCGAATCTTTTCGGAGGCCCAGACATTACAGATCATGAGCCGCTAGCCACGACATCGGGCCGAGTGGACGAAGTTAATGATCAGCCACGAAGCCGTGATGTTAGAGTTCAACACGGGTCGCGTGAGGCATTCGATGAACTTTTCGACAAAACTGCTCCTACTGATTTACCAGGCTCTCTTCGCGCGGCCAAACAGTAACCACTTCGGCTGGTGCTTTGCCTTTACGACGCCGGATTTGCAATTTGTCTAGGTAGATATAAGTCACCGGAGTGATATCCAGCGTCAGCGCCTGTGAAACCACGAGTCCGCCGACCACTGCAAGACCAAGCGGACGGCTCCGACATCGCAAGCATTTCGACGAACGCTTCAATCACTCAGCAAATATGCCAGAGACAGTCCTTCTCTTACTTTAATGGGGGGCCTTGACGTCCCACTGGAATACCTCATCTAGAGGCACATTGAAGGCGTGGGCGATACGGAACGCAGCCTCTAACGATGGCGAGTATTTCCCCGCCTCGATCGCCGCAATCGTCTGCCGGGTGACGCCGATGCGCTGACCAAGCTCGGCCTGCGACATCTCGCCACTGTGGAAACGAAGGATACGTATTCGATTCGAGATTGATCCTTTAATCATGCTTGCGTGCGGTAGCTGAACACGACTACACCGTAGTGAACGACTTCCGCAGCGATAATCATGAAAAGCGCGGCGTTGATGATGCTCCATCCGCTGGACTTGAATGGCATGACGCAGCCAACAAGGATCATACCGGCAATAAGAACGTAATAAGCGGAGCTGACCGAGCGCCGCATGATGGCCTGATCCCGCTCATCGAGTGGCATGCGCGCTTCCTGCTTGGATCCGCGCCGGAGATATAGATGGCCAACGCCCAGGATCAGCATCTGCACGATTGCTGTAACAGCAAACAAGCCAAGCTGGCGTAGGTTCGGCATCGGTTCATTCGGAAGGACGCGCGTGGCAATCATCGTGAAGTACGGGCCAAATGTGACAGCCATGGCCAGCAGCGAGAGCCACGCAGTTTTTTCCCGGTACGGCATTGAGTTCCTCCATCCACCACATTCATAATGTAATCCAAACCGAACATCATGTCAACAATTATTAACACTCATCGCCAATTCTTGCTCACCCCCGGACAGATCGATGTGATGCGTGGTTGATGTCGGCGAGTTTCGTAACAGCCTGTGTCTTTTCCGAGGGCCTCCGTAGTCGTGCCAGGCTCCTGTAGAAAGCTTCTCTTCTCTCCGGCGGTTATCCGACTAGGCCGCCACGGCAAGGATGAAAACAGAGCGATAGCACCGGGCTCAGGAACACGGCTTCAGCAAAGTGACAAAAACCACGAGCATTCTCCAATCTGCGGTTCCGGCCGCTTCAACAGGTGCGACCAAGCGAAACGCGGCCCGGTTGCGTTTTCTCGAATGTAGCGCCAGAACAGAAGACGAAAGAAACGCAACCGTTCGTGGTTACACTTGAGTCGTACCGGCGAAGGAGCCGTTTGGCGCGAGCGAAGACGAGGCCAAGGTGGAAAGAGTTTCGCAGGTGAACTCGGCGCTTTTGAGCAAATCGTGCGCCGCTGGCAGGGCCCGCTGGTCAATCTAGCATTCCGGCTCCGCCACGATCGCTCTCGCGCCGAAGACATGGCCCGGAGGCTTTCCTGCGCTCACCGAAGATCGTAAGCTACAGAGACGCCCGCGCCAAAATCCCGCTCTACTGATTCACTAAGCTCTCTTCTCGCGGCCAAACAGGTACCGCTTCCGCCGGTGCCTTGCCTTTACGCCGCCGAAATTGCAATTTGTCCAGGTAAATATAGATCACCGGAGTGATATACAGCGTCAGCGCCTGTGAAACCACGAGTCCGCCTACGACTGCAAGACCAAGCGGACGGCGTGCTTCGCCACCAGCGCCCCTGCCGAAGGCAATTGGCAGTGTGCCGAGCAATGCGGCCATCGTGGTCATCATAATCGGGCGGAACCGTCGCATGCAGCCCTCGAAGATAGCCTCTTCCGGCGGTTTGCCTTCCTTCCGTTGCACCTCGAGCGCGAAGTCGATCATCATGATCGCGTTCTTCTTCACGATTCCGAGAAGCAATATGATTCCCACAAACGAGTAGAGATTCAGATCTTGGCCGAACAGCAAAAGCGTGAGTAACGCGCCCAAACCGGCTGCCGGTAGTCCCGACAAAATCGTGATCGGGTGAATGAAACTTTCGTACAGAATACCCAGAACAAGATAGATGACGAAAACTGCGATGATCAGCAGAATGCCTAGACCGCGCAGCGAGTTTTGAAATGCCGCGGCCGTGCCTTGATAACTGAACGAGACAGTCTCCGGCAACCCAATCTGCCGCGCGGCATTGTCGATGAGGCTAGTCGCCTGGCTCAATGCTACTCCGGGCGCAACGTCAAACTGGAAGTTCACCGCCGGCAACTGCCCAATGTGATTTACGCTCAAGGGCGCGACCGTCTGCTTCAGCTCCGAAACAGCCGAGAGCGGAACCATCTTGCCCTGACTTGAACGGATATAAAGATCCTTCAACGCGGCGGGATTGCGCTGATATTGCGGAAGGACCTCTAAGATGACGTCGTACTGGTTGGCCGACGTTTGAATGGTCGTGACCCTGCGATTTCCATAAGCGTCATACAGCGTGTTCGCAATCTGGTCCGGCGTCAGCCCGACAGCCAAGGCCCGATTACGATCGATCTGCACATCCAGGCGAGGACTGCTCAATCTCAAATCGCTGTAGATATTGGTTAACTGCGGAATGGAGTGCAGCTTCGCTTCCAGCACCGGCGCCCATTTGTACAGCTCCTTCGTATCAGCGTCTTGCAAGGCCACGGAATATTGACTGCGCCCTTCGTTCTGTCCGAGCGGGATCAACGGCGGTACTTGCAAGAACACCATTAAGCCAGGGATCTTCATGAACTGCGCTTCCAATTGCCCAATGATTGCGTTCGCCGGAGGACGATGCTTCGTGTCCTTGAAGACAGCGAATACAAAGCCCTGATTTTGGCCCACGAAGCTGCCGGTGCCCGATCCCCAGAAGTCGACCCAAGGATTTTTGGCGAGAACGTCATTCACTTGCTCTTGTAAGCGCACCATTTCATCGAAAGAAGTATCCTGTGCCGCTTCGTCGCCGCCTTCCGCAAAACCTTGATCCACCACGGGCATGAAGCCCTTCGGCATGACGACGAAAAGGTATAAAGTCGCCAGCGTCAGCAGAATAGTTCCCGCCAGAGTAATGGGCCGGTGATGCAAAACGACTAGCAGACTTCGCCGATACGCATCATTCAACCAGATGAAAAACTTCTCGGACCACTGATAGAACGCGCCCGTAGGATGACTTTCATGCCGTAGGAAGCGGCTGCAGAGCATCGGCGTCAGCGTCAGGGAAATGACGCCAGAGATGAGGACTGCCACCGCGATCGTAATTGAAAATTCGCGCAGCAGACGCCCGATGACGCCGCCCATGAAGAGCACCGGGATGAACACCGCGACCAGCGAAATGGTCATCGAAACGATGGTGAACCCAACTTCACGCGCGCCCTCAATGGAGGCTTGCATTCGTGACTTGCCCATTTCCATGTGCCGCACGATGTTTTCAAGCATGACGATGGCGTCATCAACAACGAATCCGACCGAGAGCGTCATTGCCATCATGGAGAGTATGTCGACTGTGAAGCCGAGCAGTTTCATCGCCGCGAAGGTTCCCAGCAGCGATAGCGGAACAGCGAGGCTGGGAATGATGGTCGCTGAAACATTCCGCAGGAAAGCAAAGATGACCAGGATAACCAGGCAGATCGTTAAGATTAGCGTGAATTTGACGTCTGAAATGGATTCCCGGATGTTTTCAGAAGCGTCGAATGCTCTTCCAACCTCAATTCCGGCCGGCATCGATTGCTGCATTGTAGGCAACAACGCCTTCACTGAATCGGCGACCTGCACAGTGTTCGAGCCCGGTTGCTTATTGACCGCCAGAACAATACTGTGTTTGCCGTTAATCCAGAATACGTTCTTGGTATCGCTGACGCTATCGAGCACCTTGCCCAGTTCGTCCAGGCGCACCGGACTTCCGTTGCGGTACGTAACAATCAGTTGTCTGAACTGAGACGCTGATGTGAGCTGGCTGTTGGATTGAACCGTGTAAGATTTGGAGGATCCGTAGAGCGATCCGGCAGGCATATTTAAGCTGCCTTGCGCAAGCGCCGTCCGCACCTGCTCCAGATCGATCTGATGAGCTGCGAGCTGTGCGGGATCTGCTTCAACCCGAACCGCATATTTCTGCGAACCAAAAACCTGCACGCGCGCAACGCCACTGACCATCGAAATACGCCGCGCCATCATGGTCTCGGCATACTCGTCAAGCTGGAATGGCGACATCGTCTGCGAATTCAAGACGATGAAGAGGATTGGGCTTTCCGCCGGATTCACCTTCGAGTAGGACGGCGGGCTGGGCATGTTCGTCGGCAGGCTGCCTTGCGCGCGAGCTATTGCCGCTTGCACGTCCTGCGCCGCCGAGTCGATATTACGGCTCAAATCGAACTGCAAAGTAATGCTCGTGGAGCCTAGCGAGCTCGATGAGGACATGCTGTTAATGCCGGCAATTGTGGAGAATTCTGCCTCCAGCGGCGTAGCTACCGACGATGCCATGGTGTCCGGATTCGCGCCCGGAAGCGAAGCGCCTACCTGAATCGTCGGGTATTCAACCGCAGGTAGATTACTGACTGGCAGGGTTGTGTAGCTGAGAATTCCGAAAATGAGGATGCCCGCCATGACCAGCGTGGTCGTGATGGCGCGGCGAATGAATAGCTCAGTAAAGTGCATTCCGATTCCTTAAGACGTGCCCGCGACCCCTCTCGCGCCGGCCTCGCCCAGTTGCGCATTCGATTTGAGAAGCTGTACCTTCATGCCCGGAGCGAGTCGCATCTGCCCCTCCGAAATGACCATTTCACCGGCTTCTAAGCCAGTCCCGATCACTGCCTCTTCACCAGTCTGAGGCGGTTGATAAGTGCGCAATACCTGAACCGGCCTCATGCTGACTTTTGCATCGCTTGGATTCATCACCCAAACATATTTGCCTTGTGGTCCTGTCTGCACTGTGCGGCTCGGCACCAGAATCCGGTTGTGCTCCAGAGCCAACCGCGCTTGCACATTCACGAATTCGCCCGGCCACAGCACCCTATCCGCATTATCAAACGCCGCCTTCAACTTGATGGTGCCCGTCGTCGCGTCTACGGTATTGTCAATGAAACGCAAAGTGCCGGTAACTGCCTTCTGGTTGTCCCCCGTCGCGCTTACGACTAAAGGATGCTCCGCATTGTATCTCTGTACTTCAGGAAGGAGTTGCTCAGGCAATCCGAACGAAACATAGATAGGCGACATCTGCAGCAGAGTTACAAGCGCCGCGTCATTGTCCTTGATCAGGTTGCCTGCTTTGACGCTGATCGCCCCCGCCCTTCCCGTAATGGGCGCCGTGATTTTTGTATATTCCAATTGCAGTTGAGTTTGTCCTAGCCGCGCCCGGTCCGCCTTGGCCGATGCGACCGCGCTCTCAACCGCAGCTTGGTCCGCCTGGAGCGAAGCCTGGGTGGACTCGTTCGTAGCTACCGCTTGCTCGGTCTGCTCTTTGGAAAAAATTCCTTCCTTAGCTAGTTCGGTGGCCCGATCGGATGCGGCATGAGTCTGCTTCAACATGGCTTGATCTTTTGCGACATTCGCGCGTGCCTGCTGCTCGAGAGCGGAATCTTTGACTAGATCGGCATTAATTTCGGCGATCTGCCGCTGCAACGGCTCAGGATCAATCTCAAACAAGAGCTGTCCCTTTTCGACGTTCTGCCCTTCCTGAAAATCGACTCGAAGAACCTGTCCCGCAACACGCGATTTCACGTCTACACTCGTAATCGCTTCCACATTGCCGACCGCCGATACGTCGAGCGGAACATCGGATGCGACCGCCGGAACCGCACGAACCGGAACGGATTGCATCATCATCATCATTGCCGCGTTGGCTCCCTGCTTTTTCCCGCAAGAAGTTAGGAGGAATACACACGCGGCAGCGCAGATACATGCAAGCGCTAACTTGGGGCACATCGGGTATTTAGACACAAAAATTGCTCATTAGGTAGGGGTTACTTCTATGCTCTCATAGATATTGCCAAGCTCCCGCACGATGCAAAACAAATCTAAATACGGCTCTGAAGGAAAAATGTTCCGTTACATAGCAGCATGGCCCGGATGCGAAGCTGTGATTTGACTCTGGGCGCTTCCCAACAAGCCATCACTCTCCTGAACAAGCATTTCGCTTCGGGCGCGGCTCCTTCGCTGAGATCTGTTCCTGGCCGCGTCAATTTGATCGGAGAGCACATTGACTATCACGATTTACCTGTGCTGCCGATGGCGATTCAGCGGCGTATCCGTATTGCCTACCGGCGACGGCACGACCTGAATGTCCGCGCTGTCAGTAACGGCCATTACGGCCAGCGCGAATTTGCTATGCAGGCTCACCTCGATCCCGGCCCTTCCGGTGATTGGGTGAACTATCTCAAGGCGGGCGCACGAGCCGCCAGCCCGCGCTGGAGCCTCAGCCGCGGCATCGACCTCGCAATCACTTCCGATTTACCTCCCGCGGCTGGACTGTCGTCGTCCTCTGCCTTACTAACCGCTTTCACCATCGCTCTGCTTGAGGCCAACGGAATTTCGCCGAACGTGGAAGAGTTGATGAGCATCTTGCCGGAAGCCGAGCACTTCGTCGGCACCCGCGGCGGGGGTATGGACCACGCTGCCATTCTCGCCTCCAGGCAGGGATACGCGCTGCTGGTCCGCTTCGAGCCTCTCGAGCTTTCTCCCATTCCGATTCCGGCCGGCTGGCGCTTCCTCATCGCTCACAGCCTCACAACAGCAGAGAAATCCGGCGCAATTCGTTCCGAATACAACGCGCGTCGCGTAGCTGGATCGAGTGCGCTAAAGAAACTTGGTTTCGCTTCTTATAAATCTGCAATCGAGAACAGCCAACTCTCAGATCTCGCGTCCGCTGGCGCTCGAGGCTCATTGAACGATTCCGAACTGCGCTGCTTTCTGCATGTGACGAGCGAAGCGCTTCGCGTCGAGCAAGCAGTCGCCGCTTTGCGAAAGGCCGATGCTGCAGGTTTCGGGCAATTGTTGTTCGCATCTCATGCCAGTCTGCGTGACCAGCTTCGCGTCAGTTCTCCGCCACTGGACTATCTGGTGGAACTGGCTAGGGGCGCCGGAGCATTCGGCGCGCGTCTGACCGGGGCAGGCTTCGGCGGCTGCGCGATCATCCTGTGTAATGCTTCGAATTGTGATCGCATCCAGTCAGAGTTGGTAAATCGGTATTATTCCAAGCACAGCAATTTCAATCCGGAAGAGCATCTGATACTCGCCGAGCCTTCCGCCGGAGCTTTGGTTGGCTAAAGCGTCGATTCGAAAAGCTGTTATTCTCGCCGCCGGTAAAGGGACGCGAATGGGCAGCCTTACTCAGGAGACGCCCAAGCCAATGTTGCAGGTCAAAGGCAAGCCGCTGCTTGAGCACATCCTTGAACGGCTGGCATCAGCGGATATGAAAGAAGCCTTCGTGGTCGTCGGCTACCGCCACGAGATGATTACGAACTATTTTCGCGAGTGGTCCGGCTCGCTTGAATTCCGTATTCAAGATCCGGTGGACGGCGCCGGCTCGGCTGCCCGTCTCGCCAAAGACTTCGTCGGGTGCGAACCATTTCTCCTCACCTACGGCGACATCCTGTGCGAACCGGCAGAGTATGTGCGCTGCGGATCCATTCTCGATCAGAATGCCGGAGCCGCTTCTGCAGTCGCCGTCAAAGCAGTCGATGACCCCTGGCAGGGTGCTGCCGTTTACGAGAATGATGGACGCATTCGGGAGATCATCGAAAAGCCGCCGAAAGGCACATCCACAACTCGCTGGAACAGCGCCGGGTTCTACGCCTTTCGCCCCGTGGTGTTTGAGTATTTGGATCGCCTACAGCCTTCTCCGCGAAACGAATATGAGCTCACTTCAGCTTTGGACATGATGCTCGAAGACGGTCTGGAATTGCGCATCTCTGCGATCGAAGGCGAGTGGCGGGATGTCGGCCGGCCGGAAGACCTGGTTGCCGTAAACGCCAGTCATGCTATTTCCAAAGACGCCTGATGACAGAGATCAGGATCGCGCCGCTCACGACAGAAACGCCCAACAAGCTATAGGCATAGCCCAGTCGGCCATAAAGGAAATTTCCCACCGTGAAGAGGGCTGCCCAAATGAGAACGCTGCCAGTCACCCAGCCGATCATCGCCATCGGTATGTTGTCCGTTTTCGCCCAATTCGCAGCTTCGGCCGCGGACACGCCTGCTTCTACGCGCACCCGTCGCCAACCCGGCCCGAACGGGCGCACCTTGTTGTAGAAATCGATGAGAGTCTTCGGGTCCGTTTGGGGACCCACGTACGCTGTGACCAGCCAGCAGATGGTAGTGATCACGACGCCGATCAAGAGTTGCTTATCAACGCTCACCGCAAATCCTCGAGCGCTCATCACCGTGAAGATAAGGGCAACGCCGAAAGAACTGACCATGGCGACAATCTCGCACCATGCTGTTACGCGCCACCAGAACCAGCGCAGAAGATACAGCAGTCCCGTGCCCGCGCCGACTTGAAGAATGAGATAAAAGGTCTGCTGCGCCGTCTGCAAAACGAAAACTAGCGCGGAAGAGAGTACAAACAGAAGAACAGTTGCGATGCGGCCGGCCAGCACGTAGTGTTTTTCACTCGCCGTCCCGTTGATAAACCGCCGGTAAAAATCGTGAACGAGATACGAAGCTCCCCAATTCAAATGGCTCAAAATTGTTGAGGAATTGGCCGCAATCAACCCGCCCAGCATGAGCCCGATCCAGCCGGCCGGCAGGAACTTCAGCATCGCCGGAAAAGCGAGATCATTGCCGATGAGAGCCGGGTCTACGTTGGGGAATGCCGTATGAATGTCACCCAGCGTTGGATAGACAATAAGAGAGGCCAGCCCGACCAGAATCCAGGGCCATGGCCGCAAAATGTAATGTGCAAGGTTGAAGAATAACGTGCCGCCGAGCGAATCCTTCTCTGATTTCGATGCAAGCATTCGCTGAGCAACGTAACTGCCGCCGCCCGGCTCAGCTCCGGGATACCAGACCGCCCACCACTGTATTGCGAGAGGCATCACAAATATCCCAACCGCCAGTTCCCAGTTACTCGTGAAGTCCGGCAACATGTTCAAGTAATTCAATCCGCCTGGGCCGGGCATATGCGAGAGCTTACTTACCAAACCGCTCATTCCGCCCACCTGCGGCAACTCAACGGCGAAGTATGCCGCCGCGATCACCGCAGCCATTTTGATGAAGAACTGGAACATGTCTATCACCAGCACACCCCACAAACCGGAATACGCGGCGAAAACAACGTTCAGCAAACCGACAGCCAGCAGCGTTTCCCAGCGGCTCAGCCCGAACAGCACGCTCGCGATTTTGACGGCCGCAAGATCCACGCTCGCCATAATCATGCAATTGAAGAGAAGCCCCAGATAAATCGCGCGAAAGCCGCGAACCGCGGTTGCAGATTTTCCCGAATACCGAAGCTCATAAAATTCGAGATCCGTCAGCACCCCCGACCGTCGCCACAGCCGCGCATAGAAGAAAACCGTAGAAACGCCCGTGAGGGTGAAAGCCCACCACTGCCAATTGCCCGCGACACCCTGGGTCCGAACGATATTCGCGACCAGGTTTGGAGTGTCGCTCGAGAACGTTGTCGCTACCAGAGAAATTCCGGCCAGCCACCAGGGCACGGACCGCCCGGAGGCGAAGAATTCTGAAGTGTTTTTCCCGGAACGCTTCCCGAACGCAAGCGCTGGAAGAAAACAGATCAGAATGCAGGCTGCAGCGATGATCCAATCAACCGGATGTAGAATCATGGCAATCGCTGAGCATATCGCAAGTTGTTAGAGAGCCGGGGAATCATCCCCGAGCATTGCATGGCGTATCAGCTGAATCGGCACTCCGCCTTGCTGCATGAACTGGTTGTGGAATTCTTCAAGCGAAAACCGCGTGCCCATTTTCTTCCGGTAGTCGTCGCGCAATTTCATGATCTCCAGCTTGCCAAGCGTGTATACCAGATAAGTCGGGTCCGACGTTCCCCGCTTCGTCTCGCGCTCAGCGTAATCATGCGACATATAGCCTTCCCGCATGAAGAACTCTATCCCCTGCTCGTAGCTCATCTTTCCGGTATGCATTTCAATGCCGACGATGTATCTGCAATTACGCAGTAATGCGTCGAGCAACTGCCCCAGCCGCAATTCCTGATCTCCGTTGCCATAGCCCTGGTCCAGCATCATCTGCTCTGTGTAGTGCGCCCACCCTTCGATATTCGAGTTGCAGCCGATCAGTTTGCGCACCTTTGATTGCACTTTCTGAAACCACAAGAGCTGCACGTAATGGCCGGGATATGCCTCGTGAATGGCCGTGCTTACGATGGTCCCGCGATTGAATGCCGTCATGAACTCCTCTGTTCTCTCGCGAGGCCAATCCTTTTCGGGAAGCGTGACATTGAAATACGCCTCCGTCGCGACCTTCTCGTAGGGGCCAGGCGTGTCCATGGAAGCGGTCGTAAGCGCGCGCTCAAACGGAGGAGTCTCTTCGAGTATGGGTCGCACCGTCGAAGGAATCGTGATGATCTGATGCGCCGTAATAAAGTCGATCAATCCGGAAAAAGTATTCCGGAATGCCTGGAGCAGTTGATCCGGCGCGGGGTGATCTTTTTCGAATCTCTTCACGATCTCCTGCGGCGTCTTGCCAGGATCTATTTTTTTGCAGATTTCTAGAAGATGTTGCTGATTGGCATGCAAATTTCCATAACCGATCTCCAGTAATCGGTCCAGCGGAACATCCACCATCTCCTCGTACATGACCTTCTTGTGATAGTTCTCCGCTCCGATTCGAAAATCGCCATTCGATTGCGGCAGCAGAGTTGTCCTCACCCACGCTTCGTAGCTCTTTAGTGCATCAATCACCGCGGCGTTTGACTTCTTGAATTGCACCAGCAGGTTCTGATCCTTTACCTCGGTAAACGCCGCCGGGACATCGTTGGCGAAAAAGCTCTGTAGTCCCGGCAATTGCTCGAGCGCGACCTCGGTGTAAATCTTCGGCGGGTTCTTCAGGATCTGTCTGGCATCGGCGAAGACCTGGGGAATCTTCTGCTCCCGCGCAATCACGTCCCGCAGCCGCTCTTCCGGAGGCGCGAATTTGCGGCTCATCAAAGTAAAAATCGATACTGTGACACCGCTCGAATAGTAATCGGGATTCGTCTCCTGCTGCCGTATGTTCTGAATGTTGAGCAAATCAGCGTTTAGGTGCGAGATCACCCAATCGCGATCGTCCGAATCGGGCATCTGGCTAAATTCGGCCAGATACTTTTGATCCAGAGCGATTCTTTGACTGATCGCCTGCGCCGAATAGTCCTCGAGTTGCGAATCATATGGATGATGAAAGCCCGCGGCCGTCGCCGCCGTCGGACTCAGCCGGAAATAATCATCGAAATATCGATCAACCAATGCATCGAATCGGGATTGAGCGCTCATAAGCGTGACTCCGGCAACCAGGAGAGCGGCGAGTTTCATCTCCTCATTCTAAAGACGTGCCTCCTACAATGAGAGCGATCGTGCCTTTTCCTCCTGTCGAACAACAACTCGCGTATCTCAAGAAGGGCCTCGCGGAGCTCATTCGCGAAGAAGAATTGCGCGAGCGCTTGATTCTTTCCGCTAAAGAAGATCGGCCATTGCGCGTGAAGGCCGGTTTCGATCCCACCGCTCCCGATCTGCACCTCGGCCACACTGTGCTGCTGCGCAAGATGAAGCACTTCCAGGATCTCGGCCACACCGTTATTTTCTTGATCGGCGACATGACCGGGCTGATTGGCGATCCGACTGGACGCAATATCACGCGTCCTCCCATGACTCGCCAGGATCTGGATCGTAACGCGGAAACATACAAACAGCAGGTATTCAAAATTCTCGATCCCGAGAAGACCGAAGTGCGTTTCAACAGCGCCTGGCTTGGGCCGCTTACGTTTGAAAATGTAATCCGGCTGTGTTCGAAATGCACGGTGGCGCGCTTGCTGGAACGCGATGAGTTCAGCAAGCGGTTAAAAGAGGGCCTGCCGATTTTTGTCCACGAGCTTCTTTATTCGCTTACCCAGGCTTTTGATTCTTTCGCTCTGGAATGCGATGTCGAGATGGGCGGCACAGATCAAAAATTCAATCTGCTGGTCGGCCGCGACATCCAGAAGGACTATGGCCAGCCGCCGCAGATCGTCGCTACCGTTCCGATACTCGAAGGTCTCGACGGCATCGAAAAGATGTCGAAATCGAAGGGCAATTACATCGGCATTACCGAGCCGCCGAACGTGATGTTCCGGAAGGTGATGCAGATTAGCGACGCTTTGATGTACCGCTATTACGAGCTGCTGACCGACATGCAGATGGACGAGATCGCGAAGCTCCGAGAAGATATCGCGGCCGGCCGCAAAGACCCGATGGAAATCAAAATGGCGCTCGCGCATCGTATCGTTGCTGATTTTCATTCTGCGGCGGAAGCCGACTCGGCGCGCGAAGCTTTCGACCGGGAAGTTCGTCAAGGCCTCGAACCAGCCGACACGGAAACTGTGGATCTGCCCTCGGGAGCTTATGGAGAAAAAGGTATCCGCGTAGACAAGTTGCTTGCCATTATCGGCCTCGCAGATAGCGTTACCGACGCTGCTCGAAAAATCAAGTCTGGAGCGGTTGAAATCAACGGCGCCATCCAGAAAGATCTTTTGCTTGCCACCGCTACCGGCACGCTCGTCATTCGATTGGGCAAGAAATGGAAGCGTGTCCAAACATTAAAGTGACGTCCGCCGCACCGAATTTGGAATATCATAGCTGCGTACGAAAGGAGAACTATGGCTACTGTTCTTACCGAACCCCGAGCTACACAAGCTGCCATTAAGCAGACCAAGATTCTCGTCGACAATAAATGGGTCGACAGCGTTTCTGGAAAGACATTTGAAACGATCAACCCGGCCACCGGCGAAGTCCTCGCAAAGGTCGCCGAAGCTGATGCGGCAGACGTTGATCTCGCCGTCAAAGCCGCGCGTAAAGCGTTTCATGCGAAAAGTCCCTGGCGAAAAATGTCAGCCTCGGAGCGCGGAAAATTGCTTAGCCGCCTGGCGGATCTGATCGAGAAAAACGCGGACGAGCTGGCGACTCTGGAATCTCTCGACAACGGAAAACCCCGTCATGTCGCACGTGCCGCCGATCTGCCGCTCTCTATCGCCTGCTACCGCTATTACGCGGGATGGGCAGACAAGATTCAAGGCAAAACCATTCCCATCGGCGGCGACTATTTCTGCTACACGCGTCACGAGCCGGTCGGCGTGGTTGGCCAGATCATTCCTTGGAATTTTCCATTGCTGATGCAAGCCTGGAAACTCGGCCCTGCGCTCGCCGCAGGCAACACAGTCATTCTCAAAGTTGCCGAACAGACACCTCTGAGCGCTCTTCGCATTGGAGAGCTGATCGTCGAAGCGGGATTTCCGGAAGGCGTCGTCAATATCCTTCCTGGATACGGTCCCACGGCTGGCGCAGCGCTCGCGCGGCATATGGATGTCGACAAGGTCGCCTTCACGGGCTCAACCGAAGTTGGGCACCTGATCATGAAGGCTGCCGCGGAAACGAACCTGAAGCGCGTCACGCTCGAGCTCGGTGGCAAGAGTCCCAACATCGTGTTTGCTGATTCCGATCTCGATCAGGCCATCGAAGGCTCGCATTTCGCGCTCTTCTTCAATCAAGGGCAATGCTGCTGTGCCGGCTCGCGTGTTTTCGTTGAAGAGAAAATTTACGACGAATTCGTCGAGCGCAGTACGGAACGCGCCAAGCGTCGCACCGTCGGCGATCCGCTGGATAAGAAAACGGAACAGGGTCCGCAAGTCGACAATGACCAATTCACCAAAGTTCTAAGCTACGTCGAATCGGGCAAAAAAGAAGGCGCGAAGCTGATGTGCGGTGGAGAGCGAGTGGGCGATCGCGGCTATTTCGTTGCCCCCACCGTGTTCGCGGATGTCAAGGATGAGATGAAGATCGCGGAAGAAGAGATCTTCGGTCCCGTTATGAGCATCCTGAAGTTCAAAGATATGGACGAGCTGGTCGATCGCGCCAACAAGACCATGTATGGTCTCGCGGCCGCCGTTTGGACGCGCGACATAACCAAAGCGCATCACATCGCGAACAACGTTCGCGCCGGTACGGTATGGGTCAACTGCTACGACGTTTTCGATGCTGCAGCGCCCTTCGGCGGCTTCAAGCAATCCGGCATCGGCCGTGAGCTTGGCGAATACGGCTTGCAACAATACTGCGAAATCAAAACAGTTACCGTGAAGCTCTAGCCCCCATAGGGACGGGCTGACTCTGTCCCAAGCCGGTTTTTGGCGCGTGGACAGAGCTGCCCGTCCCTCACCCGCGTCTTCCCCAAGCCGGTTTTTGGCGCGTGGACAGAGCTGCCCGTCCCCCACCCGCCTCTTGCGCCGCTATTCTTCTTCTTCCACGTGCAGCCGGTCCTTCGCCGCCGCTATAATTTTCTCCGCTTGCAGCGCAGGCACATAATCATAGTGGTCAAATTCCATGTGAAAAGAAGCCCGGCCCTGCGTTTTTGAGATCAGGTCGTTTTGATAGTTGAGCATTTCCGACATCGGCACCTGCGCGTGAATGGTTTGCATGTTGCCTTTCAAATCCATTCCCGAAATCCGGCCGCGCCTTCCGTTGAAATCGCTCATCAAATCGCCGGCAAAATCCGTAGGAGTCTCCACCTCCACTTTCATGATCGGTTCCAGCAGCGCGGGTTTGGCTTGCTGCATGGCCGCGCGAAACGCCTTCCGGCCTGCGAGCTTGAACGCCATTTCTGATGAGTCCACGTCGTGATAGGAGCCGTCGTATACCGTGACTCTGAAATCTGTCACAGGATAGCCTGCCAGGAATCCTTGCTCGGCCGCCTCAACGATTCCTTTCTCCACCGCAGGGATGAAATTCCTGGGAATCGCGCCTCCGAAAATATCGTTGACAAACTCAAATTTTTCGCCGCGCGGTAACGGTTCCAGCTTGATCCAGCAATCGCCGAACTGGCCGTGTCCGCCTGTCTGCTTTTTATGCCGCCCCTGAACGCTGGCGCTCCCTCGAACCGTTTCCCGGTAGGGAATCTTTGGCGATTTCAACTCGACTTCGACACCATATCGTCTCTTTAACCGGCTGACTACCACCTCGACATGCTGCTGTCCGTTGCCGCCGAGCAAAAACTCTTTCGTCTGCGGATCACGATAGAACCGCAAGGAGCGGTCTTCTTCCAGAATTTTCGAAAGCGCCGTACTCAGACGATCCTCATCGTTGCGTGTTTTGGCCGAAATAGCATACGCGATCGACGGCTCAGGAAACTCGATGCCGCGAAACACGACGCAATTCGTCTTTTCGCAAAGAGTGTCGCCGGTCAAGGTCTCCTTCAGCTTCGCCACGACGCCGATATCGCCCGCGCGAACCTCGGTAATCGGTTGCATCGTTTTGCCGAACGGAGTGGCTATGTGCGCCAGTCGCTCGCTGGCATTTGAGCGCATATTCGTCAGGTGCGCGTCGTCCTTTACCGCTCCGGACATAACTTTAAAATAGGTAACGCGCCCGGCAAATGGATCCGCCGCCGTCTTGAACACAAACACCGAGGGAGCCTCTTTCGGCACGATTCCCTTGGTCGTTTCATTGCCGTTCTGCATAGCGGGAATTTCGGGCCGCTGCAATGGCGAAGGAAAAATTTCAGATACGAAATTCAGCAGCAGATCCGCGCCAATGTTGAGCGACGCAGCCGAGCATAAAATCGGAAAGATACGGCGCTCGCGAACCGCCTGTTGCAGCCCGCTGACCAGATGCTCGACCGGCAAGGTCCCTGTTCCGAAGAACTCCTCGAGCAGCTCATCATTCCCCTCGGCCACCATCTCCACCAGCGCTTCATGCGCTTTGTTGGCGGCTTCCTGTTCTGACGCCGGAATATCACCCTCTTTCCCTTTCCCATCGCCGCCCGGTTTATACGAATAGGAACGCATGCGAATCAGGTCGATGATCCCGGCGAAGCTCTTCTCCGATCCCACCGGCAAATGAACCGGGACCGCGGTGCGCCCGAAGGTATCCTGTATACCCGCCAGAACACGCTCGAACGAGGAACGTTCGCGATCCAATTTATTCACCACGAACGCGCAAGGCAGTTCGAATTCTTCAGCAAACCGCCACACCTTTTCAGTCGAGACCTCAATTCCCGCCACCCCATCCAGTACAACCAGCGAAGCGTCCGCAGCCAGAAGGGCAGATCGCGTATCGTTCAGGAAAATGTTGTACCCTGGCGTGTCAATCACGTTGACCTTCGTTCTTTGCCAGGGAAATGCGACCAACGCCGAAGTAATACTTATTTTTCGAGCGATCTCTTCTTCATCGAAGTCGGTAATTGTGTTTCCTTCATCGGCTTTGAGATGCCGGTCTGTCGCGCCTGCCGTGAACAGGAGCGAGGATGCCAGTGATGTCTTGCCGCTGTGTCCGTGCCCGATCAAAGCCACGTTCCGAATATCGGAACTGTCGAAGACCTTCATATAACGCCTCCAGGCCAGCTCGCGTGCCTACGCGGATAAACACTGGCCGAAGTGGAGAGAATAGCAAAATCGATTCCAATTTCTTGACGCGGGATTCACCTGCGCGCTCGGCTACGGCAGAGCGTAATCGCAGGTGCCGATTCTATCGGCGGCTGGGTCGGAAACCAGGAAGCGCACTTTCCTCGCGTTAGCTGAGAGTACCTTGTCGAATGAGGCGGCGACGACGCGGCTGGTCCACGGGTCTTTCCAATTCACACGCCAGAACCAGGCGTTCAGAGGTTTGCCGCTCTTTGAAAAACTCGAAATACGAAGAATTTGTTCGCGCGTGTCGCTGGTCGCGAGCAGCGGCTTGGGCGTGACGACAATCTTTCCTGTCAACCGGTCCTTCTGAGGATCGAATGCCGCCGGACAGGATACATCTACGCCTGAATAGGTGAGGGGACTGGACATGGCGTTTTCCAGACGGGCTTCTGTCACCTTCTGATCGGCGGCTGCTTCCTCGGCAACGGCGTAATAACCGGGGCGGGTGCGCGCGGTAGAGCCCTCGATATCGGTGTGAACCTCGATCTTCCGATACTCGCCTTCGAAGTCTGGGTTCGATGGAGAATAGGAGATCAAGTATGCACTGGAGCCATCGAGAACGGCTTGACCGAGCGCCTTCGCGACATCGTTGTTGCCGTAATAAGAGAGACCGCCCATCATCCTGGTCATGTGACTCAGCAGCACATCGGCCTCCGCCGCTGCAGTACCTCCGGCATTGATTAGCTTGTCAGCGGAGGATTCTGCGCCAGCCAGCTCACTTCCGCGAGTAACGTCCGTCGGAATAGGAAGCCCTCCCATAGGGATCTTAGGAACGACGCCCGCGGGATCGATCGTATACAGACGCATGCGAGAGCGGATCAGGAGATTGGTAACTCTGCGCAGACTCGCCTCCAGTTGATCGTTCCTATTGCCAGTCGACATCAGTCCTTCGAAACCGCTGGTCACCCAGATCACGTTCACGCCGTATGGAGCGCCGACCGACGCACGTGCGATCTCGATTAAATCACCGATGGCATCCTGGGCGTACTCCGGAGCCCAATACATATCCTTGCCCCCTTTCGAGTTCACGTTGAGAGCCTTCAGATGGAGCAGCTTGTCTTTCAGCCGATTGCGGTCGGTAGTGTAATCCTGTGCGACGACGAGTCCGCGCGGCTCGACCGACATGAGAGCGATCGGCTGATTCCCGGCGCCATCCTGGTCGAGGAAGCGCAAAATATGGTCGCGGGCATAGGCCAAGTCGGCAAACGAGGTGTTGAGTTGATCGAGAAGGATGATCGTTCGGGAGTTAACGGCGGCCGGCGCGTTCCCAGACGAAGCAGTCTGGGGCGAACTGCCGCCCGACGACTCGGCAGGTACGGATTCAAATGAGGTGATCTTCTGCGGCACGCCGTTCTCGAGAACAGTGAAGTCTTCCTTCTTGAGTTCACGGATCGGGCGGCCGGTTTTGTCCGTTACTATCACATCCAGCAAAACGAGCCTGGAAGTGGAACGAATCAGCGGAGCCGGTTGCTGAGCCAATAAGATAGCGGACAGCGAAATACCGAGGATTGCCCGATATGGTCGGGCTCTGCTACCACTCACTGTTCCTATCTCCAGAATTCAGGCTATCTGCTGTGAAGCGGCTACGTCGCTCGATATGTCAACAATTGGATTGTAGGTAACTATTCGTCCGCAGCTTTCGCAGAACATGATGCGGTCGCCGCGCCGCAGATCTTGAAAAAACTGGGGCCGCAGGGCAATTTGGCACGCATCGCAACGGCCGTCGGTTGCGTCCGCGATGGCAGTGTTTTTGGTTTTCTTGCGTATCCGTTCGTATTCCGTGTAGAGTTTCGGATCCATTTCACCGGACACAGACTTGCGCTCGGCCCTTGTTTCAGCTACTTCCTTTTGATCCGCCGCGGTGCGTTCGCGGGCATTTTTTTTCTCGCTCTCGACGTGCTGCTGTTCCTGCTTCAACCGCACCTCGGCCGCCTTGACGTTCTTCTCCAGCGGCTCGGATTGCTCCATGAGATCGAGAATTTTGTCTTCTGCTTTGCGCACCTCGCCTTCGGCGTAGGAAATCTCGTGCATGAACGCCTGATATTGGTCGTTCGTTTTCGCGCCCAGCATCTGATCCTTCAATTTGGAGATCTTTTGCTGGTGCACCTGAATATCGGCTTCCAATTTCTTTCTGTCCCGCTGGTTTGCCGATAATGCGGCACGGTCCACTTCGAGACGGCGCGTGTGGGATTCCAGCCGCTTTTCGATCTCCGCTATATGTTTGGGAAGTGTCGCGATCTCATTCTCGAGACTCGCGATCTTGCGATCAAGCGCCTGAAGACGCAGCGCCAGAGCAAGGTCCTGCAGCATTAACTTCGGATTTTAACATGTGACGTTTAGGATGAAGAATGGCCGCGCACAAGCCTTTCAGTCTGGTCTTCAAAGGGGGCGATCGAAGGTCAATCGGACATTCCAATCAGGTGGTCGCTCAGATTCTGGAGCAGCCGGCTAGCTTTCCTGAATTGATGGAATGCTTATGGAGCGACGACCCTGTCGTCCGAATGCGCGCAGCCGACGCTGCAGAAAAGGTTTCGGCACATAGGTCCGATCTCCTGCAGCCTTTTAAGAGAGAGCTGCTGGGGCTTGCGGATGAGGCTACGGAAGCGGAGCTGCGCTGGCATCTTGCTCTCATGATTCCTCGGCTGTCTCTCACGCGGCTGGAGCGGGAACGGGCGATTGCGACGCTGCGCGAATTCTTGAACGATCGCAGTTCAATTGTGAAGACCTTCGCGATCCAGGGCCTGGTGGAGCTCGCGCAGGGCAATCCGAATCTCCAGGCTGAGATGGCTGATTTGCTGGAACAGTTCTGTCGTACAGGCACGCCCGCTATGAAAGCCCGCAGCCGAAAGCTGCTTAAGCAATTCCAAAGATGAACAGGAGCTCCGGTACACTCTGTCAAACTCGCTCTAAATGACTGAATCGGATCTCTACACATTCATGGCGCAATGCAGACTGGGCGTGCTCGGGTCCATCTGTGACGAGTTCTCTCCGCAAGCTGCACTGGTAGGGATCGCCGTCACGCCACGCCTCGAAGTTATTTTCGACACGCTCAGGAGTTCTCGCAAATATCCGAATCTCGTTGCCAGACCGGCCTGCTCCTTCGTGATCGGCTGGGCCGGCGAGCAAACCGTGCAATACGAAGGTGAAGCTAAAGAACTCGAATCACCCGAGCTGCAGCGGTACCAGGAGATCTATTTCTCAGTGTGGCCGGAGTGCCGAGCGCACTTGAACTGGCCTGGCATCGTGTACTTCGTGGTAAGGCCAAGATGGATTCGCTACAGCGACTTCGATCAAAATCCGCCACTCATACGCGAACTCGCTTTTAGAATTCAGCTCGCACATGACGCGTGAGCAGCCGCTTATTGCCTGCCGTATTGGTCGAGGAAATGAGCGATCGTCATGATGCCGGTGTAGTAATTGCTGATCCGATATTTTTCGTTCGGCGAGTGCAAGCCGTCGTCCGGCAGACCAAAGCCCATCAGTACCGTGGGAATGCCTAAATGGGTTGCGAATTCTCCCACAATCGGAATCGATCCGCCGCTTCTGATGAACACGGTCGGCTTGCCTAACATCTCGCTAAACGCCTTCGCCGCGATCTGAATTGCCGGATGATTCGGGTTTACCGAAATCGCTGGCCCGGCACTAAGGACACGGAGTTCAGTCTGGATGCCGTTCGGAGTGTTGTCCTTGACCCATTGCTTCACTGCTGCTAAAACTCGGTCAGGATTCTGCTTAGGCACCAGGCGCAGACTCACTTTCGCGGTAGCCTTCGCGGGAATCACCGTCTTCGCGCCGGTTCCGGTGAATCCGCCTGCGATCCCGTGAACTTCGAATGTCGGCCGCGCCCAGATGCGCGCGAAGATCGATTGGTCAGGCTCACCGGTCAAAGCGGTGGACCCGACTTCGTGCTTGAGAAACTCCTCCTCGGAAAATGGCAGCCGCCTCCAGCTCTCGATCTCGGCTACATCAGGCGGAACAACATCGTCGTAGATGCCGGGAATCAGGATATGCCCCTCAGCATTTTTTGCTTTCGAGAGCAACTCAACGAGACCGTAAACCGCGTTGGGCGCTGTTCCGCCATACATTCCAGAATGCAAATCGCGCGCCGGTCCCGTCGCTTCGATTTCGAGGTACACCAGCCCACGTAAACCGATGCATAGCGTGGGAACACCATCTGCAAAGAGTTCTGTATCGGATACCAGAGCCACATCAGCCTTCAGCTTGGCCCCGTGGTCCTGAACGTACTTTGAAATGGATTCTCCACCAACCTCTTCTTCACCTTCGATGAGGAACTTCAGATTTACTGGCAGCTTGCCCCCATGCGCCGCCCCCAGCGCTTCGGCAGCCTTGACGTGCATGTACATCTGTCCCTTGTCATCACAAGCGCCACGGGCATATATGTTTCCGTTGCGAATACTCGGCTCAAACGGAGGAGATTCCCACAGCTCGAGAGGGTCAGGCGGCTGAACGTCATAGTGCCCATAGCAGAGCACGGTGGGCTTGCCAGGAGCGTGAAGCCAATCAGCGTAGACCAACGGATGTTTTTGCGTCGCGATGACTTCAACATTTTCCATCCCCGCGTTTCTTAGGCTGTCCGCCACAAACTGAGCGGCGCGCGCGACGTCTTGCTTGTGCTCAGGAAGCGTGCTCACGCTGGGGATACGGAGCAACTCCAGCAGCTCATTCAAGAAGCGCGATTCGTTTTTATGGATGAAGTCCTCGACAGCGGTGGGCAATAGCGGATCCCTCGAATTTCAAGTATAGGGCGAAAACGTTATTATTTAAATTAACTCCCACCCTCCCCCCCCCAAAAAGAACCCACCCTCTCCCCCCCGAGGATAATCGCTACCCCGAGCGCCCGAATAGAAAATACAGCGACCTCGGCGAAAAAATTCGGAAGCAGCCGTACCTTGCGATTACCGCTCCCGAAAATCTGCCGTTCAATTATCCATTTCTGTTCGCGGCAGAGGGAAATAAAGTCATTGATCGTCAGGAAATGCAAGTTGGGCGATTCGTGCCAATCGTATGGGAACAGCTTGGTTCTTGGCGCGCGCCCGCTAATTAAATGCGAGACACGGGTCGTCCAGTGCCCGAAGTTCGGGAACGCCACGATGGCATGGCGACCGACGCGAAGCATTTCCCGCAGCACGCGCAACGGATAAAGCATCTCCTGCAGAGTCTGGCTCAGAATGACGTAATCGAATATGCCATTTGGATAATCAATAAGCCCCTGCTCGATATCACTCTGGTACACGGACACGCCTCGAGCGATCGCGTGCCGTACGTTGTTCGGATCGATTTCCACTCCTCGCGCGTCAACGCGTTTGTGCTCGCGGAGCCACGCCAGCAACTCTCCATCGCCGCATCCGAGATCCAGCACGCGGGAGCCAGGCTCAACCATCTCGGCAATCATCGCGTAGTCGAGCCGGTCGAGTATCTGTTGACTCGCTGGCAGCGGATCCGCTTCTCGCGGGGGTGCGATCTTCGAACCTCCGCTTTGGACTTCCCGGTACACGCTGTCTAGAAAACCAGAGATGATCTCGGTCTGCTCCTTGCTCTCCAGGAGAAATGCATCGTGACCGTAAGTCGATGTGAGTTCAGCAAACGCCACATCAAGATTGCGGCTGCGGAGCGCACTGACAGTTTCGAGCGACTGGTAGGTGGGATAGAGCCAGTCTGAGGTAAAACTCAAAACCAGAAAACGGGCGCGGGCCGAATCAAAAGCAGCGGCGAGCGAAGCGTGGCCAGCCGATAGATCGAAGTAGTCCATCGCTTTTGTGATGTAGAGATAGGAGTTCGCGTCAAAGCGATTGACGAACTGGCTCCCGCGGTATCGAAGATAACTTTCAACTTCAAAGTCCGCTGAGAAGTCGAAGCCGAACGCGTCCTTATCGCGGAGACGGCGTCCGAACTTCTCGCGCATGGACGCGTCGCTCATATACGTGATATGACCAACCATCCTTGCAACGGCAAGGCCTCGAGCGGGAGGCTTGGCATCGTAATACTCGCCCTGATTCCAATCGGGATCGGCCATAATGGCTTGCCGCCCCACTTCGTTGAACGCGATCTGTTGCGGGCTATGCCGCGACGTTGCTGCAATCGGAATGACGGCCGCAACCGACTCTGGATAAGCGACTCCCCATTCAAGAGCCTGCATTCCGCCCATCGAGCCTCCGGCAACGGCCAAAAGGCGTTCGATCCCCAGATGATCGATGAGCATCTTTTGAAGGCGGACCATGTCCCTGATGGTCGTGAGGGGGAATCGCATCGCGTAGGGTTGGCCATCGCTCGGGTCAATGGAACTGGGTCCGGTTGTGCCGCGGCAACCGCCCAGCACGTTGGAAGAAATCACGAAGTAACGGTCCGTATCGAAGGCCAGGCCGGGCCCGATCATGGCCGACCACCAGCCGGGCTGTCCATTCTCCTTACTGATAGCCGCTGCGTGAGCATCGCCCGAGAACGCGTGCAGAACCAGGATCGCGTTCGTGCGGCCTGCATTTAGCGTTCCGTATGTTTCATAGGCCACTTCAACGTTCAAAAGCGTTGCGCCGCAATCGAGCGTCAAAGATGGAAACGTAGCGAGCTGAGTCTCAACCGTAAAAGTGAGTTCGACTGAGGTAGGCATGGCTCGTGCGAGCAAAATCCGGTGCTTGAATCGCACGATACCATGTCCATGAATCTGCCTTCCCGCTTTTGGCCTAAGCTGGGGGGAACGCTGCATAGGAGGCGAAATGGCTGGTTCGCTGGAAGGACACGTTGCTCTTATCACTGGGGGCAGTTCAGGTATCGGCAGAGCTGCCGTCGAGCTGTTTGCGCGTGCGGGAGCCCGCGTTGTCTTTGCGGCGCGTGGAGCAAAGCGAGGCCAGGAGTTAGCTGAAAAACTGGCTGCCGGCGGCTATGAGATTCTCTTCGTTCAGGCGGACGTATCCCACTCCGAAGAGGTCCAGCGACTCGTTAGCAAAACTGTCGAGAGCTTTGGCCGCATCGATTGCGCTTTCAACAACGCTGCCGCTGTGGGTTCAATCCGGCGTGCCGCGGATTATAGCGAGACCGAGTTTGAAATCGAGATTGCCTCGAACCTCAAGAGTGTTTGGCTCTGCATGAAATACGAGATTGAGCAAATGCTAAAGCAGAAGCTGTCGGGAGGCGCAATTGTCAACACTTCTTCTGTAAATGGCCTCGGCGGCGCGCGTGGCGCCTCACTCTATTCGATGGCCAAAGCTGGCATCCTCGCTCTCACCAAATCTGCTGCTCAGGAATACGCTGGAGACGGCATCCGCGTCAATGCCTTAGTAGCGGGAGGCTTTGATACGGAGATGCTTCAGAACGTGGTCAAACAAACGGTAGGGGACGATCCAGCCAAAATCAGTGACGTTTTCAAGGGATACAACGCTCGCATCCCTTTGGGCAGAATTGGCGACCCAATGGAGGCGGCTCAGGCAGCTCTTTGGTTGTGCAGCAACGCTGCGTCATACGTGACCGGCCAATCCATGATCGTCGATGGCGGCCTGACCGCCTGGGCGCGCTAGATCCCAAGCGAAGATGATGTTACGATCCGGGTGCGCCATGAATCAGGAATACGTAGAGCAGCGGCAAGAAGGCTTTTTTATCTCGGACTCTAGAGTTTCGCTGGATTCGATTGTGTATGCGTTCCTCCGCGGTGCTTCGCCGGAAACGATACAAGCGGAATGGCCGGCCTTATCGCTTGAGCAGGTCTATGGCGCAATCACGTACTATCTTGCCAATCGGAAAAACGTGGACGAGTACTTGACGCAAACCGAGCGCGAGCACGCCGGAGCGGTGCCCCCTCTTAGCGAGACCGCACCGGCGCTTTACGAAAAGCTGCAGAAGGCCCGCGAAGAGACTCGTTCTCGCACCCAGTGAGGGTTCGCTTCCAAGCTGATAACGACCTCAATCATGCCGCACTGAACGGACTCTCGGTTTGAGACATTCCGGCATAAGGGCGAAACCCCCATTCACGCCCCAACAAAATAAACCCTCTCCTCTCTTCCTCAACAACTTACACCGGAAACGCGCCTCACCTCACATCGGCCGCTTGTTCCGCCCTGCTACCTTCTGACCGGCAATCCCGGCACTCGCCGTTTATCCCAGTTCTATTTGGAGGCATCCTTATGACATCCCGCGAAGCTCGTACTCGCCGCCGCGCGGAAGAACGCAAAGCCGCAAAAATCGAGAAAAAGTTGCTGCGCTCATCGGGCGAGTCAACCATGGCCCAATTTAACCCCGAGCTCGAAGACGAATTCCCCCGCCGCGCTTTCCATCGAAAAGCCGACCTCGAACCAATTGGCTTCGTTCCGCAAACCGCCCCGCAACCGTCAAAACGCGCGCAAACCAATCGCGCCAACTCTCAGCACAGCACCGGGCCGAAAAGTCCGCAAGGCAAATTGGCTTCGTCTGGTAATTCTCTGAAACACGGGCTAGCCTCGGCCACGATAATCATTCCCGGCGAAGATCCAGCCGCTCTCGAAGCCCTCCTGCACGATCTCCTCGAAGAGCATCAGCCCGCCAATCCCACGGAACAACTCTTGGTCAACGAAATGGCCCAGTCCTACTGGCTTACGCAACGCGCTCTCCGCTTCCAGAATGAATGCTTTACGGAAAATGGCGTCGACGAGGAACGCCTTTCATTATTCCTTCGCTATCAAACCACCCACGAGCGCTCCTTCCACAAAGCACTCGCCACGCTCCTGCGCCTCAAAAAATGTAGGGGCGAGGCATGCCTCGCCCGCCGCCGTGGCTTCGTTTCGCACGACGACCACGATCCGCTCACACCTGGGGAGTTCGTCCCGCAAAATCACCTGCCCCAAGCGAATTCCAACGTTCACGCTGCTTGCGCGCGCTCAGAAGCAGCTGCGTAAACCCCGAAATTTATGAACTTCGCAGACAAACAGCGGGTCACGTGTGCCCCGAATCCACCTCACCTCGCTCGAACTCCGCGTGCACTCTGAATTCGCCTGTTCTATAATTCGATTTACTACTTCGGTCTCATGCTCCTCCTTCTCCAGAGCGGCATTATTATTACCGTGGCCATTAGTGGCCCCGGCTGAGACCTCTGCATCAATTCAATTTCTGAGAGGCCACCAGCGGGTAAATCCAGTTGGTGGCTTTTTGCTTTTAAAGGAACAGCTCATTATGAAGATCTCAACATTCGATACCACGCTCCGGGACGGTACTCAAGGGGAATCGATCTCCTTTTCCGCTGATGACAAATTACTGATCGCGGAGAAGCTCGATGAACTTGGGATTGATTACATTGAAGGCGGCTGGCCTGGGTCAAACCCGAAAGACAAAGAGTTCTTCGTACGCGCGAGGAACCTGAAGCTGAAGCACGCCAAGCTGACCGCGTTCGGAGCCACCCGCTTCGCAAAAAATCCTGTGGACCAAGACGCCAATGTTGCCGAACTGCTCGCAGCTCAAACTCCGGTGGTTTCCGTCTTCGGCAAGACCTGGGATTTTCATGTGCAGCGCGCCCTCGGCATCACGGAAACAGAAAACCTGCACATCATCTCCGATACAGTCTCGTACCTGAAGGATCATGGGCGTGAAGTTGTATATGATGCCGAGCATTTCTTCGATGGCTACACCTCGAACGCCGCGTTCGCATTGCGCACTCTCGAAGCAGCTAAGAATTCGGGCGCGGACGTGCTTTGTTTGTGTGACACCAATGGCGGCGCAATGCCGAATCGCCTGGTCGAAATTGTGGAAGAGGTGCGCAGGCGTTTCGATGGCGTGATTGGTATTCATTGCCATAACGATTCGGAGCTCGCGGTAGCCAATACGCTTCTGGCCGTCGAGGCCGGCGTTACGCACGTCCAGGGCTGCATAAATGGTTACGGTGAGCGCTCCGGAAATGCCAACTTGTGCTCGATTCTTGCGAACCTCGAGCTGAAGCTCGGCCACGACACGATCGGCCGCGAGAACTTGAAGAACTTGACCGGTATCGCGCGATTTGTGGCGGAGCTGGCGAATCTGCCGCTACGCCGTGAGCAGCCGTTCGTCGGCAAGAGCGCGTTCGCGCACAAAGGCGGTATTCACGTCAGCGCCGTCTTAAAAGATGCAGCAACGTATGAGCACATCCAGCCGGATCTGGTTGGTAATCGGCAGCGTGTGCTTTTGAGCGATCTTTCAGGTCGAGGCAATATCTCCTATAAACTCGAGGAACTCGGATTGAAGGAGCGCCTCAACGAGACCTCCCGTCGCGAGCTACTCAATCGCATTAAGGGGATGGAGCACGAGGGCTACGATTTCGAAACCGCCGAGGGCACCTTCGAATTGCTCGTGCGTGAAGCAGCGCATCCCGAGTTTCATCCCTTCGCGGTGGTCAGCTATGAAGTCTCCACAAAGTTGCAAAGCACTTCCGCGACTCGACTCCGGGGCAATGATGAGACGGTCACAACAGCCAGTGTTGCCCTGCGCGTGGGTGAAGATGTCCATTCATGCACCGCGACGGGGCAGGGCCCGGTTCACGCTCTCGATGTTTGCCTGCGCCAGTGCTTAGCCTCCATTTATCCCGCCATCACCAGCGTTCGCCTGATCGACTATAAGGTTCGCGTGCTGGGAGTTAAGGGCGGAACGGCGTCGAAAGTGCGCGTCCTTGTGGAGTGGAGCGATCACCGAAGAACCTGGACCACCGTAGGCGTTTCGGATAACGTGATCGACGCGAGTTGGCGTGCGTTAGTGGATGCTTTGCGCCTGGAGCTGATGCGGCTCCTGGACGAGGACGAACCCGCGCAGCCAAACACCCACGATTACAGCTGGGCCGTGTAGGGACCGAGAATCGCGGGCTTCAAAGCGAAGTTGCGCACCCACTTCTAAATACCGTTTCTTTCAACAGAGCCGCGACCGTTAGGGAGCGCTTCGCCCGGTTTGGCTAAAGTTCCTGGCACGCGAAGAGGCTCATGGCATCACCGTGCCCGGCGATCACACTGCATGGCCGCCGACACGTACTCCTGGGCTAGGCTCTCATCGATTTGCCGGCATTCCATCGACTGGGCTCGCGTGATTAGGCGTTATTATCGGCTACATGAAAGCGGTCGTTGCGGATCCCACAGGCGGTCCGGAAAACCTCAAATATATGGACTTCCCTACGCCCCAGCCCGGTGAAGGAGAAGCCCTCGTGAAGCTCGAAGGCATCGGTGTAAACTTCATCGACGTCTACTTTCGCACGGGGCTATACAAAGCGCCCGAAGATCCGGTGAAGCTGGGCAGCGAAGGTGCAGGAATCGTAGCGGCGGTCGGGAAGGGAGTAAATCTGCCGGTCGGCCAGCGTGTGGCATACGCGATGGCGCGCGGATCGTACGCCGAATACGCTTTAGTGCCCCAGTCCATGCTCGTCCAACTGCCCGATAACATCAGTTTTGAAACCGGCGCTGCGATTATGTTGCAGGGAATGACGGCGCACTATCTCACGCGCTCCACCTTCAACCTGGAGCCCGGTCACACGTGCCTTGTTCATGCAGCAGCGGGGGGCGTCGGACTCTTGCTCGTTCAGATGGCCAAGATCGCGGGCGCCACGGTGATCGGCACCGTCTCAACAGAAGAAAAGGCTCAGCTTGCCAGACAGGCCGGCGCGGATCACGCAATTTTATACACGCAAACTGATTTCGCGGCGGAAGTGAAGCGAATCACCGCGAATAAAGGTGTCGAGGTTGTCTACGACTCCGTGGGAAGCACCACTTTTTATAAGAGTCTCGATTGCCTGCGCCCGCGCGGCATGATGGCCAGTTTCGGTCAATCGAGCGGACCCATCGGGCAGTTCGATCCGTTGATCCTCAGCCAAAAAGGATCGCTGTTCCTGACCCGGCCATCACTTGCGAATTACGTTAGCGATCCTCACGAGCTCAAATGGCGCTCTTCCGATATTTTCAACTGGATTGCCGCCGGGCGTCTGAACGTTCGCATCCACCACACTTACAAATTGGCTGACGCCGCGGCAGCTCATCGAGATCTGGAAGCTCGAAGGACCAGCGGCAAATTGCTGCTCAAGCCATAGGGTGGATTTTTGGCGGAGCCGGCCCAGTCTCATTCCAGGCGAGAGCGCCTGCTCCCGTTATTGCGGGAAGCTCGCGCAAACGCGTTTCTCATCACCGCGCTTCCAAATATTCGCTATTTGAGCGGGTTTACCGGCAGCAATGGCGCATTACTGCTTACCAGCGATCGCGCCCTACTCTTTACCGATCCCCGATATCAGGCGCAGGCTTCCCGGGAATCTGACTGCGAAGTGAAGATTGCGAAAGGTCCTCTTACGAAAGAGCTCTCGAAATGGACTAAGCGGCTGGGCATTCGCTCCGTGGCATTCGAGCAAAATCGCATAAGCTTCGAGGATTACCAGCAGTTAAGGGAACACGCGCAAGGTGTTCGTCTAAAGCCCATATCGAGCGCGATTGAACAATTGCGGATGATCAAGTCGCCGCCGGAAATTGCCGCCATCAAAGCCTCGGTTCAAGTAAACTCGGCTGCTCTCGAACAGGCTCTCCGGCGTTTTAAGCCTTCCATGACTGAGCTGGATCTGGCCGCGGAGATTGAATATCGGATGCGCCGGCTCGGGGCGGAGGGGACCGCGTTTGAAACTATCATTGCCTCCGGGGAACGCAGCGCCCTGCCTCACGCCCGCGCCACGGACCTCCCCATTCAGCCCGATCAACTATTATTAGTTGATATGGGCGCGAGTGTCGCTGGCTACTCCAGTGACATGACCCGAACCCATGGCGTCGGTAAGCTGGGATCTAAGATGCGGCGAATGTACCGCGCCGTGCTGGAGAGCCAGCTTGCAGCAGTGGATGCGGTAAAGCCGGGTGTTTCTTGCGCTAGTGTCGACCGGGCCGCTCGGGACGTCCTGCGGCGCTTCGGCCTGGAAAAGCTGTTCGTCCATTCGACGGGACACGGACTCGGCCTGGAGATTCATGAGCGCCCGCGACTGGGGCGCAAAGAAAGGACGAAGCTGCAAGCAGGAATGGTTATTACAATTGAACCCGGGGTTTATGAGGAAGGTATGGGCGGCGTTCGCATCGAAGATACCGTCACGGTGACGTCCCGTGGTTGCGAGGTCCTCACTCCTACACCAAAAGAGCTGGTCGTCTTATAACCGTGGCTGTTCGAGCCACGGCAAGAGAAACAATGACGATTGACGAGATCAAAGAATTGATTTATCTGGTGCACGATACCGGAATCGCCGAGCTGGAAGTTCAGCGCGGCGAAAATCGTGTTCGGATTCGCCGCGCCCCGGATCACAAAGAAGTCGTGGTCCCGACGGTAGTTCCTGTCCCTCTAACAAGCTCCGGCATAGTGCCCACAATACAAGGCGCGGCTTCCGACGCGGCGCCCGTCCCTTCTGCTCCCTCAAATAAGGAAGATGAGCGAGACGTAATTGTGAAGTCACCGATCGTCGGGACTTATTATGACGCCCCAGCGCCCGGAGCCGCTCCCTTTGTGAAGACTAACGACCGCGTGGAACCGAAGCAGGTTCTCTGTATTATCGAATCGATGAAGCTGATGAACGAGATTGAGGCTGAAATTGCAGGCACGCTCATAGCTAAACATGTTGAGAACGGCCGCCCGGTCGAATATGGGGAATCGCTGTTCACCATTCGTCCCATTTAGCAAAAGGGTCACTTATGTTTCGCAAGATCTTAATAGCAAACCGCGGCGAAATCGCTCTGCGGGTTATATGCGCATGCAAGGACCTCGGCATTAAGACCGTTGCCGTTTATTCAGAGGCCGACCGGCACGCTCTCCACGTTCGATTTGCCGACGAAGCCATCTGCATCGGTCCCGCAAAAAGCGCTCGCAGCTATCTGGATGTCGCCGCCGTGATTAGCGCTGCAGAGATCACCAATGTCGATGCCGTGCACCCCGGTTATGGCTTCTTGAGCGAGAATGCCGATTTCGCGGAAGTTTGCGAGGTTTCGGGTATCAAGTTCATCGGACCCAAACCAGAAGTCATCCGGCGCATGGGGCTGAAACAACATGCGCGCGCGATTATGCAAGATGCTGGCGTACCCATACTGCCTGGTTCGCCAGGCGTACTGAATACCTTGGAAGAGGCGGTCAGCTTGGCCGCCCAGGTCGGCTATCCCATCATGTTGAAAGCAGCCGCTGGAGGCGGCGGGCGCGGGATGCGCGTCGTACGCTCCGACAAAGATCTCCCGGCGTTTTTGGCGCAGGCTCAATCGGAAGCCGCCGCGGCCTTCTCGTGCGGTGACGTTTACATGGAAAAGTTGTTGGAGACTCCCCGCCACATCGAATTTCAAGTACTGGCCGACGAACATGGCAATGTCGAGATTTTGGGAGAGCGCGAATGTTCCATTCAGCGCCGTCATCAAAAGCTGCTTGAAGAATCCCCTTCGCCCTCCGTTTCAGCCGAGCTTCGTACTCGAATATCAGACCGTCTGCGCACCGCAATGAAGGCTATCGGCTACACCAATGCGGGCACGGTCGAGTTCCTGATGGATGAGGATCAAAATCTATACTTCATCGAGGTGAACGCCCGAATTCAGGTGGAGCATCCGGTCACTGAATTCGTGACCGGCATCGATCTCGTGAAGGCACAACTGCGAATTGCCGCTGGCGAACGGCTGGACGATATCTTGACCGGTCCGCTCACGCTATCTGGTCATGCCATCGAATGCCGGATCAATGCAGAACACCCGGAAACATTTGCGCCTTCACCGGGCCGGATCACTGGATTGAATCTGCCGGGAGGCATTGGGGTGCGCGTTGATACGGCGGCCTACACCGATGGGGTGATTCCGCCGTATTACGATTCGCTGGTGGCTAAGTTGATCACTTATGGTAAAGATCGCACCGAAGCCATTCAACGGATGAAGCGCGCCCTGGACATGTTCGTCATCGAAGGGATTTACACAACTATTCCCCTTCACGAGCAGATCTTGTCAAACGATGACTTCGTGGCCGGGCGCTTCGATACAACATTTCTGTCGAAGCTGAATTACAAGAACGGAGAAGGCAGCGAGAATCATGTCGATGCCCAACGTACATCGACGCGGGGTCCTTCTTCAGAGCCGGCTTTGCGGGTCGCAATGTCGGCCGGCGACGATTAGCTATGTATTCTGCTCCCCTTTGTGGTGTCGCACGTACCACCAGCGCTTGACATCGGGCCAGAATTCTTTCAGCACCTGCGATGTCGCGTCTGTCCCCAGTGCCAAGCCCCAGTTCTGCATGTAATCGGGCAGGTTGCGATTGTCGGGGTAATAGGCGAGTCCGATTCCAGCACCGATTCCGTTTCCAACCACTTCCGCGTAATTGAAAGAAGCTTGACCGCTATCCGTTCGAGTAACAAAGATACGACTCAGCGCGTAGCCCGTTCGGCTCATCTTGCTACCTTCGGCTTTGCGAAAGTAACGCGGGTCTTCGTGCAGCAAGATAGGCATGAATCCCTCCGTCAACATGTTGCCGATTGCTTGGTCCGCGTACGATGTGCCGAAGCGTCTACCGTAGCCTTTCAATCCCTGGCCAAACTCCGGGTGATTGTTCTCGAGCTGGTATAGACCGGCGTATGCAGCTCCGAGAATATACAGAGGGTAGTCGAACGAGTCCTTGACCGCAATTCTGAGCTTCTGCTTCGGCGTGAGTGGATGCACTTCCGCGCTCATTTCGGCGGTCCGATAGTTTGGCAGCACACCGAAAACTCTCTTATCTTCTCCTTGCTTCGTTTTGCCCGGCGCGACTACTCCAGGCTGTTCCTTCGGCGGTAGCTGGCCTGCCTGTTGAGGTTGAGCCTCTTGCGCGGGCGCTTGTGCAGTCTGGCAGACCGCCAAGTTGGGCTGGAAAGCAGTAAATAGTAAAACCGGCAGGAGGAGCCGAAAGATGTTGTTAACGCCTCGGATAACGACCCTCGGAAGATTTATCCTGAAGAACCTGTCGGCCAATGTAAAAGTGACGTTCCCGTACTCTACACGGTTGCCCTTAGATTCAAAAACCTGGAACATAGAATGCATGCTGGGAATCAAACCTTAGTTGATATGACGGAACCGAAAAGGGAAAAACCGGAAGAACAAAAGGCAGCGGGATCGATAAGTTCAAAGTGGTCTATGAATAGCGTCCGTTCGTCTTCATTTAAGTATTACATCCATGACAGTATTGAAGGTTACCGTTTTCAACTTTTCGGAGAACTGACAGAGGCGGATGTTTCCGAGCTCGAAGGTTGTTGGCGCACCGCGAGAACGACGCTCGGAAATCGAAAGCTTGTTATCGATTTGCGGGGCTTGAAAACCGCCGATGATTCCGGAAAGCGATGGCTTCTCTCCATGGCCTCGGAGGGCGCATCCTATTTGCCGGATTCCTTTTTGCGGAATGGCCTGGTGGCGCAACCTGGCGCGGCAAAAATTAAATCTCCACGCAGGTTCGGTGTCTTAGGCAAGATCCTTTCCGTTCTGAAGGGTATCGAAACAGAACCTACACAAGCACAGTAAATGCCGATTCAGATCGGGAAACGGGGTGATACGCCGTATCCCGCTCGACCGGCTCCCGCCCAGCGGCCCGAATCAACTGAAGCAGATCCTTCCGCCGCAAATGCTGCGTAGTGGTCGCGCCCGCATCATGGTAAATCTTCTCTTCCACCACTGTTCCATCGATATCGTTCGCGCCAAAGCGTTGCGCGATCTGCGCGACATCCGGAGTCATCATGATCCAGTACGCCTTGATGTGCGGTATGTTATCCAGCATCAATCGTGAAATCGCGATCTGTTTCAGGTCATTAACCCCGGTCGTGGGCGGCAGGTGACTCAACGCTGTGTTGGCCGGATGAAATGCCAAGGGAATAAATGTGACAAATCCGTTCGTATCATCCTGCAACGCCCGGAGCCGCACCAGGTGATCGGATAAATCTTCAGCCGTTTCCAAATGCCCGTAAAGCATGGTGCAGTTGCTCTTAAGCCCTAGGCGATGCGCAATACGCGCCGTTTCCAACCACTGATCGCCGTCGATCTTGTGGTCGCAAATAATGCGCCGGACGCGCTCTGAGAAAATCTCGGCCCCACCGCCGGGAAGCGAATCGACGCCTGCAAATTTCAATCGCTCGAGCGCTTCGCGGATTGAGATTTTTGCCCGTTTCGCGAGGTAAGCAATCTCGACCATGGTGAATGCCTTGAGGTGCACGACCGGGTAACGTTCCTTCAGGCCGGCAATCATTTCGCAGAACCAATCGAGCGTAAGCTCCGGGTGTAAACCGCCGACGATGTGAAACTCGGTTACCGCCTCGGCGTACCCTTTACCCGCAACTTCCCACACCTGTTCGAGGGACATAGTGTACGCATGAGGATCTTTCGCTCTCTTTCCGAAAGCGCAGAGGCGGCAGCTCGCCACGCACACATCGGTGGGATTGATATGCCGGTTGACGTTGAAGTAAGTGATGTCTCCGTGCAGCCGCTCTCGCCTCAGGTTCGCCATATAACCGAGCGACAAAATGTCTGAGCTTCGGAACATGATTACTCCGTCTTCATAGCTCAGGCGCGAGCCTGATTCCACTTTCTCGAGAATCGGTTTCAGGAGCGAATCTTCGATTTTCGCCGGCGCTTTAGCAGTGAGAAGGGAATTCATAGTGTCAGAGAATGCTGCGGTGGAGCAAGATATCGGCCGCCCAAAATGCGAAAAACAGCAGGCTCACATAGCCGTTTACGGTGAAGAAAGCCGCGTTGACGCGAGATAGATCGTGCGGGCTTACGAGTCCGTGTTCATAGATCAATAAGAGAACCACTGCCGCCACCCCTGCGAAACTTAGCCCGCCGAGATGGAAGGAAAACACCAGCGCGATCAGGCAAATAATCATCGAGACATGCAGCGCTCGCGCAATCAGCAGGGCTCCCCGTATGCCGACGCGCCTCGGGATGCTGCACAGGCCTTCGGCGCAATCGAACTCGAAATCCTGGCAGGCATAGATTACGTCGAACCCCGCGGTCCAGAACATGACGGCTGCGGTCAGCCAGAGAATTCGCGGATCGAGCGCTCCTCGCAATGCGATCCAGGCGGCGGCGGGGGCCATGCCGAGGCAGAATCCGAGAATTAGGTGCGAGAACAACGTAAATCGCTTCGAAAACGAGTAAAAGAAAAGAATCGCCAGCACAAACGGCGCGAGCACAAAGCACAGGAACCCGAGCTGTCTCGCGGCTACTAGAAAAATGAACGACGCAACAGCGGTGAAGCCCCACGCAAAGCGCGCGGAGAGGACGCCCGCGGGCAAATGACGGTTTGCAGTGCGCCGATTGCGCGAATCGATTCCTGCATCGAGAACACGATTGAACGCCATTGCGGCCGATCGCGCGGAGACCATCGCGACTATGATCCACAGGAAGCGCCAAGCCAAGCCGTAAATGCGGAAATCTGCGTCCCGCCAGGCAAGAAGGGCGCCGGTGAGCGCGAATGGCAGCGCGAACACGGAATGCTCGAACTTGATCATGTCAAGCGTAAGGCGCAGACGTGTCCAGAAACGAGCCATATTCAGATGAACCGAGACGATACCATTTTAGGGGACGCCCGTGATCAAACGGCGGCTCGATTATGGACGCTCAGCGAATACAGCAGCTTTTAGAAGAGGTACGGGACGGCCGCACACCCGTTGATGCGGCGATGAATAGCCTTCGTCACCTCCCTTTTGAGGATCTCGGATTCGCCAAAGTCGATCATCACCGGGCCATGCGGCACGGCATGCCGGAAGTGATCTTGGGCCAGGGAAAGAGCGCGGATCAGGTGGCTGGTATTGCGGAGGCGTTGCTCGCCAAATCGCATAATCTTCTGCTGACGAGGGCCACCGAAGAGATGGCGGCGCGAGTCGCGGCGCTTGCGTCTGAGGCCGAGTATTTCCCAACCTCCGGCGTGGTCCGCGTTTGGCGCGACCGAACGGTCTATGGCAAAGGCAAGGTCGTAGCCGTCTGCGCGGGCACCAGCGACCTGCCGGTTCTTGAAGAAGCGCAACTTACGGCGGAAGTGATGGGAAACGAGGTAGACCCGATCTGCGATGTCGGCGTCGCAGGCATTCATCGGCTCTTGTACCAGCGCGACCGCCTCACCGAAGCCCGTGTCGCGATTGTGTGCGCGGGCATGGAAGGCGCTCTGCCCAGTGTCGTCGGGGGACTTGTTTCCTGTCCTGTAATCGCGGTCCCTACCAGCATCGGCTATGGCGCGAGCTTTCATGGACTGGCAGCCTTGCTCGGCATGCTGAACAGCTGCGCCAGCAACGTGACCGTTGTGAATATCGACAACGGCTTCGGCGCCGGTTATGTGGCGAGCCTGATCAACAGGCTGTGAAGTTCGCGAGTCGCTAAAACCGCAGCTCAGCACGTCCTCCCGAGCCCCGCGCGTAAGCAATGTGAACTTGACTCGCGTAATATTGTCCAGTAAGCTAAGAATTCTTGGTATGGGACGGAAGGCGCAAAAGAACGATTCGTTGCCCGGTTCACTCGACATGTTGATTCTGCGGACGCTGTCGCGACGCGATCTGCATGGATACGGCATAGTCCAGTTCATTCAACAATCGTCCGACAACGAGCTCCTCGTCGAGGAGGGCTCGCTATACCCCGCTCTCCAGCGGCTGGAGCTAAACGGCTGGATCGACGGTGTCTGGGGCGTGACGCCGAACAATCGGCGGGCGAGGATCTATAAGATCACTGCGGCAGGCCGCAAACAGCTGGCCCTTGAAACCCGGAAGTACGCGAAACTCACGCTGGCGATCGCGCGCGTAATGGGAGCGGAGTGACGGCATGTTACGACGGCTGAGGTATTGGATAGAAAGCGCCAGGCGCAGCGAGGTACTGCGTGAGGAAATGGAACTCCACCTTGCGGAAAAAGCCGCGGAACTGCAAGCAGACGGTATGACGCCGGAGCGCGCTCGGGCTGAAGCGCGCCGGAGATTCGGGAACGTCGGACAGAAGCAAGAAGAATCACGGGAGATCTGGATCAAGCGGTTCTGGTCCGAGCTTGGACAGGATGTCCGCTATGCCTTCCGGACCATGGCCGCCAACAAGGCATTCAGCGCCCTGGCGGTCTTGTTGCTGGCGCTCGGCATCGGGGCCAATACTGCGATCTACAGCTTCATGGAGTCGATTCTGTTGCGCTCCCTGCCGGTGGCCAATCCCGAGGCGTTGGTGGTATTGAATTGGCATAGCCGCCCGCCCTACAACGGCAGCAAGCAATGGGCCCACGTCATGCACGGGTTACAAGGCCTTATGTGGCCGGGCAACAAAGGCGCTATGGTCAGCGGGATATTCCCGTACGCCGCGTTCGAGACGCTTCGCGCGGAGAATCCCGTTTTTTCCACGGTCTTCGCATACTTCAACGGACTACACCGTAACCTCTCTATCCGCGGGCAGGCCACGACCGCCAACACGGAGTTCGTCAGCGGCGAGTATTTTAGCGGCCTGCAAGTGTCGCCGGCCGCGGGACGTCTGATCGACTCCGAGGACGACCGTGCAAGCGCAGCGGCCGTCGCCGTGATCAGTTTTGCTACGAGCGAAAATCGCTTTGGCGGACCGCTGAATGCGATTGGACAATCGATTCTCGTCGACAACGTGCCCTTCACGGTGATCGGCGTCGCGCCGCCGGAATTCTTCGGAGTCGATCCGGCGGCGGCGCCGGAGGTCTACCTTCCGTTG
Organism: uncultured Acidobacteriaceae bacterium; assembly: GCA_963758245.1. Classification (GTDB taxonomy): domain Bacteria; phylum Acidobacteriota; class Terriglobia; order Bryobacterales; family Bryobacteraceae; genus Bog-105. Next base: position 202,507 of record CAVWUV010000015.1, read on the forward strand.
CACACGAATCTGCTGGTAGACGGCCCCGAAGCGGCTCGAATGTATCACGACGAAAACTTTTACTGGATCGAAATGATGGGCCGCCTGCGTCCGGGTATCAGCATGTCGCAGGCGCAGGCAGCGCTGGCGCCTCGTTTCCATCGATGGGTTGCCGGCACCGCGACGACTGACGGTGAGCGCGCCAACCTGCCCGCGCTGACGCTGAATCCTGGCGCCGCCGGTCTGGGTAGTTTGCGCCGCAGGTATTCGAAGCCTCTGTACGTGCTGCTGGCGATGGTGGCATTGATCCTTGCGATCACGTGCGCGAACATCGCCAATCTGTTGCTGGCAAGGGCGGCCGCGCGACGCAGCGAAATGGCTGTCCGGCTGAGCCTGGGAGCGGGACGGTTCCGTGTGGTGCGGCAGCTGCTTACCGAGAGTGTGATGCTGGCATCGCTCGGCGGAGCATTTGGGGTCTTGTTTGCGATCTGGGGCGTGCGAACATCGATGTTTCTGCTCTCCAGAGGGCAGGAGAACTTTACGCTGCACGCGGAATTGAACTGGAGCGTGCTGGGCGTGACGGCGGCGCTCTCGGTCGTTTGCGGACTGCTATTTGGCCTCGCTCCGGCGATTCAGTCGACGCGTCCGGACGTCATGCCCGCGCTAAAGAATGGCCGCGGGGGCGGACCGCACCGCCGCTCGCAGCACGTTCTGGTGGTCGCGCAAATCGCGCTCTCTTTTGTCCTGCTGGTCGCCGCTGGTCTGTTTGTCCGGACACTCAACAAGCTGCGCTCCGTCGAACTGGGATACGCCCGCGAGAACATCCTTCTGTTCTCGATGGATGCGGGCGCGGCCGGACATCGCGGCCCGGAGATCTCCACTTTTTACGAAAACCTGCGCAAGCGCTTCGAATCGATCCCCGGAGTGAGCAGCGCGACGCTTTCGCAATCCTCGATCATCAGCGCCGGCATGGCCGGCCAGACATACAGGGGGACAATCAAGATCGGCACTGTCACCCTGCAAGGCGCAGGCGTCATGGTTGTGGGACCGCGTTTCCTCACGACGATGCAGATTCCACTGCTGGCCGGGCGCGAGATTGACGAGCACGACAAAGCGGGGTCCACGCCGGTTGCAGTCATCAGCGAGCGGCTGGCGCGGAGTTACTTCGAGAACGAGAATCCGATGGGCCGGCGCATCACGTTCGTGGACGACAATCGCGATCTCGAAATCGTCGGCGTCTCGGGTAACGTGCAGTACGGTGATCTGAAAGAGGGGAGTCCAATCACCGTGTTCGTAGCGGCCAGCCAGTTTTCTCCGGGCGGAGTGACCTACGCCCTGCGCACTGCGGGTGATCCCCTGCGGTATGTGAATACTGTGCATGAGATCGTGCGCAAGACAGATTCGCGCATACCGGTCACGAACGTGATCACGCAGGCTGCGGAAATCGATCGGACGATCAGTCAGGAGATCACGTTCGCGAAACTATGCACGGCTTTCGCGGTTCTCGCGCTACTGATCGCGTGCGTGGGACTCTACGGGACGATGTCCTACAGCGTCGCGCGGCAGGTCGGCGAGATTGGAATCCGTATGGCTCTGGGCGCGCAACGCGGCGCGGTGCTTTGGATGGTTCTGCGCCATGTTTTACTGCTCGCCGCAGTGGGGCTCGCGATCAGCGTGCCTATCGCGTTCAGCGCATCGCGGCTTGTCAAATCGTTTCTGTTCGAGACTCAGCCCAATGATCCGGGAACCCTGGTGCTGGCCGGAGTCGTCCTCCTAATCGCCGCGATTCTCGCTGGGTATGCGCCCGCAAGGCGAGCGTCCCGAATTGATCCGGTGGCGGCTCTGCGGCAGGAATAGGACATGGTCCGCCGTACCGCAACGAAGGCGGAAAATGTTCCGCCCTCCGCGCGTGTTCGCAGGGAAGGTAATCACGGCTGAACCGGTGCAACCCCGATGTACCCTGTACGTTCCATTCTCGTCAATGCGAAAACGCCTTACCGGATCTGCCGGGCCCATCAGCGGAGCCCCGTTCGACATCACCCAATCTACCTGCCTCAAGCCGCCTTGCCCGTCGAAGTGCGTCATCGCGACACCTTCCCTACGGGCGTTCCCGCTGCATTTAGAATCGCCCCCGTGACTGTAAAGGCGTAATCCCCCTTCAGGGTGGCGGCCGTGCAACCATCGTTGTCGCTCTCTTGAGCAAGCGCTGAAGTCCTGAATCAGACCTGAATTGTTTCTGAAACTCTCTAGCGTGGGCCTCGATCGAGTCGGATATTCGTGCTGGTCCGGTTTAGGAATTTGTCTCATAACTAATTGTTTTGCCTGCTTAAGAACTCCTCAGCAGACTCGCAGCAGCAAATGCGCTATGCGACCTGCCATCCGGATGCAAAAGAACTCGGAATCATCGGGCTGCTCGTCTAGACTACCGATCGAATCAGGGCCTCCTGCTCGATAGGGTCGGCCTCCAGTCCGATACAGATCGAGAGGTGGCCGTCTTTGTAAGGACGGATGAGCTGATAAAAGTTGCCATAGCGCACGATCAAGAACTGCAGCCCTCCACAGTCGATTTCGCCGCGCTGCTTAGTGAGCAAGAGCAAAGTAGGGTTTACGAAAAGCTCCTCGTAACGATCTGTTTCGCCGCTCGAGGTGTCCTGGACTCCAGGTCGAAGTTCACTGAATAGCTCTCCCGATTGGTACAGGGCGACGTAGCGAACGGCCGGCGATGCTATCAAAAGTCGATGAACAATAGATTGTGCTTCCAGGGCAATCATACTGGCGCTCCGTGACAGCTTATAAAAAGCAGCCTGACTTCGATCGATAGTGACTCGATCTCGGCAATCGCTTTGCAACTCAAACGCCCTTCCGCGGGCGTGTGAACACGTCAGTTATTACTGGGATGTGGTTCGGATGCTTGGCCGCTTTGCCGACCATCCCGAGCGATTTCGCCTGCTCGGCCGCCGTCCGCAGTCCGTCGAGATCATGAATGTTTGGGAAGGGAGAATCTAAAGCCTCGATGCCTGCACTTGCCGCCGCGAGCACCACGCGCGAACGCGCGTAGAGAAGTGACTGCCAAGCCATGTCGCAGCCCAGCGCAGCAGAAAGATCGTACCCTCCAAAAAAGAGTGCCTTCAGTCGAATGTGAGCGCCTGCGATTGCGTGGCAATTCTCGATCGCGTCAGGAGTCTCGATGATTGCATACAGGTCGAGCTCAGAATTTGCCTCATCGAGAAGGGCGCCCGCCCATCTTATTTCCTGTGGCGTCTGAATTTGCGGAAGAAGAAGCCCACCTACTCCTTTAACCCCATTCAGAAAGGCGTAAACATCGGCGAGACCATCTATTGAAAAAAGACTGTTAACCCTGATGATGAGCTCGGCCTCTACAGCTGGCGAGAGTTCCTTTAGAACCGTTAAAGCAGCGCTTCGAGCCTCGCCCTTGGAGCGATGCGGAACGGAATCCTCGAGATCAACACAAATTATGTCAGGCCCCGACATAATCGCCGTTGGAAGATCCGCCAGAGTTAGCGCACTCATGAAGAGAACGGAGCGGCGACGGCGAATTCTTCGCTCGGGAGTCACCTAACGCTCCCACCCGGGCTTCAGCAGGTCGTCGTAATTAATTCGTTTGTGTACTTCGATTGAGTCTTCCCCGGAGCGTATTGCCGCGACAATGCGGTTCTCCGTGGCTTTGATGATGCGAGCTACCCGCAGGACCTCATCCACTCTGTCGCGCGGCACGACGACCACCCCGTTGTCGTCCGCAATGATCAAGTCATTTGCATGCACCACGACACCACCGATCTCTACGGGGATACCGTAACCTAGGCAGGCGGATCTACCGCGAAGTGATTGCTGAACAATGCCCCGACCGTACACTGGCAATCGGTATGCCTTGTACTCGTCGACATCGCGCATAACTCCGTCAGCGACACAGCCGACGAGGCCAATGTGTTTGGCCGTCGCTCCGGCAATCCCGCCAAAGCAATTGACAGCCGAGTTCTCGCGGCTGTCGATGACCAGAATTGCGCCGGGCCCTCCCCGCGCAATCGCCTCTAACGTTCCCAAAACCGGAGAGCTGCTACAACTTTCAGTGATCTTCGTCAGCTTAACTGTCGCGGCATGACCAACCATCTTCATGGGGCGGGTCAGCGGCAGAATCCCGTTTACCGCTCCGATAATTGCAAGCCGATCACACGCATCGGATACATTACTCGTCGAAACATTCAAAAACCCGTCAACCACATCGGCGGAAAACCTTGCCGGTCGAGGTTCACGTGCCCCGTGCATCACTTTTGTATTGTTGCCGAATACGAAGCGCCAGATTAGCGAGTACTTTCAATTTGATACTTTAACGAATCTCAAGTATAGTATGCTCGTGGTTTGAACACGAGAACCATCGATCTCGATCTCCTGAGGACGTTGATTGCATTCGATGAATGCGGAAGTCTAGCTCGGGCCGGCGAACGCATCGGGCGCAGCGAGTCTGCCGTAAGTCTCCAAATGAAAAGGCTTGAAGAGGCTATAGGCGAGCGCTTGTTCAGCCACGCGGGACGGAAGCTGATCCTGACTCAGCAAGGCTATGCCGTTGTTCATTACGGGCGTCGAATGCTCGCTATCAACGACGAGCTACTATCTTGTCCTTCGCAAACAGCCTTTTCAGGCCCATTGAGGATCGCAGCGTCGCAAGATTTCGGGGAGGAAATCCTCCCGGCTGTTCTCAAAGAGCTCGCACAAGCCTACCCGCGCGTAAGATTTGAGGTTGAAGTCGAAGGAGGCATTCGGGGACTAAACAAACTTGACAAAAGAGAAGTTGATGTCGTGTTAACCCTCGGGCTGCACGACCATGCTTCCGCACATAGATTGCAACGCGCAAGACTGGTCTGGATTGGAAGCGCTGAGTTGACCGAGCAGGTTCGTCGGCCGATACCCCTCGTGGTTTTCAGCCAGCCGTGCCGTTTTAAGCAGCGTGCGATAGATGTACTGAATCAAGCGAACATCCCATGGCACATCGTTTTTAAGACCCCCAGCCTCGCAGGGCTCTGGGCGGCTGCGCGCGCCAACATCGGTTTAACCGTCCGAAGTTCTTATTGGATTCCTTCCGATCTCAACGTCATTGATGCTCGGAAATCAGGATTACCTGACCTTGGTGAAGTCGACGTTGACCTCCATTACTTCGAGGAGTCGCTGTCATCATCACTACTGGAAATGGTTAAACGTATGGAACGCTCGCTGGTCTTGCGAACGGACCTTTCAAATACGCGCGCGGCGACTTCATGCCTAAAAAAAGGCGCGCGCGGTCTGGCCACAGGGCGCACTACCAAAACTGTGAGTAAACAAAGCTGATGGGAGTTTGGCTCTGTGTTAAGAGAGTCTGGCTCTGTATTAAGAATGGATCGAAAACCTGGTATGAGTCTGGCAACGGCGCCTCCACAAATATGCGAGAGCGTGCGGAAGCCGCGTGACAAACGTATGAATAACCACACCTGCCTAGTCAGAACCGAGATGGCGCGGATAGATCGTTTTGCCCACGAGAACACTGAGCCGCACCGGGATCCGGACGGCGAATGTGCCTCGTCATTCAGTATCAACTTCGTCGACCGTCCTGGCTTTACAATCCGTTTCGGACGCCAGCCGATAGATTCAGTCGAGGGCAGTATCTTTATCGCACGTCCGGGTACTGCGTATCGATGTCATCACACAGAGGAGTTTCCGAATGACGTTTGTCTTTCGATCAGCTATCAGATGGCGGAAGACGAGATGCACGACTTTCTCGGAAGAGAAATGGAATTCTGGCGTCCGGCCGTACTGAGTCCGTCACTACGGAGCCGCTTCTTCCGCTACATGTTAGGGCGTCGTCTCGCGGAAGGCGACCTGTTGGGTGTCGAGGAGGCTGTGCTCGCACTGCCAATGGCGCTTTCTACGGACCCGACTTCAGACGATTCACGTAGCAGCTTGCGAAGCCTCTGGCACGCCGAGCGAATCGATGCCGCGCGACAGGTTCTGCGGCGACATCCGGAGCAGGAGCATAGCTTGTACAGGCTTGCGCGCTCAGTCGGCGTGAGCCCGTTCCATTTCGCGCGCCTGTTTTCTAAGTTGGCCGGAATTTCGCCTCATCGCTATCTCATTCAGAATCGACTCAACCTCGCAAAGACCCTGCTTGCGGACGGCTTGTCTGTAACAGAGGCCTGTTATGCGGTCGGATTCAATAACCTGAGCCATTTCATCAGATCCTTCCAGCGGCACTTCAGGATTCTTCCTTCTGCAGTCCGTCTTCTTGCTGAGAAAAGCAAGAAAATGCAAGTCCGAGACGACCGCGCCCCAATATGCTGAACCCATGCTAACGCTTATGTCCCGCACAATCGGACGAAGAAAACTTCTTGCTCATGTGGGCGGCCTCGGTCTCTTTTTACGAGGCTGTGCGCTCGGTGCCTTTTCACAATCGCGCGACGTGGACTCCGGTATGCGCAAGAACCTCTTAGAGGTGCGCGAGGCTGTATGGCGCGCCTGGTACAACAACGATCAGGAGATATTGAACCGGCTGGTACCTCCCTATTTGATAGCTATCGACCCTGGCGGCGGTGATTGGAAAGACAGGGCCGCAACTCTGGCCGCAGCGCGACGATTTGCCGAAGGCGGCGGCAAGTTGCATGCACTGAATTTCCCGCGAACGGAGATACAGATAAACGGTGACACCGCGGTTCTGCTTTCCTCCTACGCAGTGGAGTGGGAGCAGGCAGGTAAAACCGAGCGACTGACGGGCCGCGCCACGGAGGTTTTTTTCCGTGATCGAGGGCACTGGGTCAACACGGCCTGGCATCTCGATTCAGGGCGCTAGACCACTGATGCTCACTGAATCTGCGTGTGCTTAAGAAATCCGGAGATCGATGCTTGACCCGAAGGTGCTGTGACGTGAATCGACGGCAGCCTGGCATAGCCGAGCACGAAGGACGACGCTTGATTAGCTGGCTCAATTTCCCACGAGTAGAATGATCCAAAACGAATTTCTGCGAAGCCTCGAAATTACGTGCCCTATCATTCTGGCTCCCATGGGCGGGGGCGCCGGGACGCCCGAGCTTGTTGGCGCGGTATGCAATGCCGGTGGCCTCGGCTCGCTCGGCGCCGCGTATCTCACGCCCGATCAGATTGCAAACGATGTCCGGCGCATTCGGGCGTTCACAAACAAACCGTTCAATGTAAATTTGTTCGCCGGGGGATATCATCAACATGCCCAAACCGATCCCACGGCAATGCTCACTCTCCTTGCCGAGATTCACGAGGGTCTCGGCCTGCCACCTCCGGTTTTGCCAGAGTTCCCGTCCAATCGATTCGATGATCAGCTGGAGGTGATTCTCGACGCGTCGCCCGCGATCTTCAGCTTTACCTTCGGTATACCGGATGCAGGTGCGATGGCGCGCATAAAGGCGCGAGGTATCGCGACGTTCGGTACGGCCACGACGGTTCGAGAAGCTCTGATGCTGAAAGAGAGTGGCGTCAACGCCATCGTGGCTCAAGGAGCCGAAGCGGGTGCGCACCGGGGAACGTTCGCCCATTCCTTCGATGAGGCGATGGTTCCAACTCTGGAGCTGGTTCGCGCGATTCGGCACGCGGTGCCGCTACCAGTCATCGCGTCTGGCGGTTTGATGAGTGGCCATGACGTCATGCGATCACTAACCTGTGGCGCATCGGCAGCTCAACTGGGAACGGCATTTCTCACTTGTGACGAGTCGAGCGCCGCCGACGCCTGGAAACGAGCGATTCTCGACGCGCGTACGGACACGACCGTGATCACGCGGGCATTTTCTGGTCGGCCCGCGCGCGGTCTCGCCAACGACTTCATAGCGAGGCTTGCAAACAGAGAAGGTGACATCTTGCCCTTTCCGCTGCAGAATGCCTTAACAAGGCCAATGCGAAACGCTGCGGCACGGTTAGGTAAAGCGGGGTTCCTCTCGCTGTGGGCAGGCCAAGGGGTTACTCGAGCTCGCTCGATGCCTGCCGCCGAACTCGTGCACAAATTGGTAGACGAGATGAACACAGCAGAGGTCAGCCTGTAAACCGGGACGGAAAAACATCCCCGTACATTGCCGGCCTTTCGGTATCAACTTGTGGTACGCAATCGTATACCCCTTGAACTTGATCACCGATCCATAAAATAATCCCTCCTGATCCGATTCAGTCGCTTACACCGGAAATTCGAGCCAAAGACCACGGCCCGTCTCATCACCGCTGCTATCCTCCGACTATTTGGAGGGAATATCTCATGACTGCACGCCAAGCTCGTACGGAACGCCGCGCTGCCGAGCGCAAGGCCAGGAAAGCCGAGCAAAAAAGAAATCGAGCTATGGAAGACGCCATGCTTCCAGCTAACGTCCCCGCAATTGGGGTCGTTCCGCAAAACGCGGAGCGTTCCAGCCGCGCCGAAATCAATCGTGCTAATGCTCAACGCTCCACCGGCCCTTGCACTCCGGAAGGAAAATTGGCTTCGTCCCGTAATTCCCTAAAACACGGGCTTGCCTCGGGGGAGGTCATCATTGCCGGCGAAGATCCCGCCGCCTTCGAAGCCGTTCTGCGCGATTTATTAGAAGAGCATCAGCCCGCCAACCCCACCCAAGAGCTTCTGATCAACGAAATGGCCCAGTCCTACTGGCTCGAGCAGCGTGCCATTCATCTCCAGAATGAGTGCTTTACCGAACATGGACTCGACGAAAAGCGGCTCGCGCTCTTTTTGCGTTATCAAACTACGCACCATCGCGCCTTCCACAAGGCCTTGGCCACTTTGCTTCAGCTCCGTAGGGGCGAGGCACGCCTCGCCCACTTCGTTTCGCAACGACGCGCCGAATCGGGTACGCGCGCTGGCTTCGTTTCGCAGAGTGACCGTCACCCGCTGTTAAGTGAGCAGTTCGTTCGGCAAAATGCTCCACTCGAACACCAGGAGACAATCCGGCCACTGCTGCAAGCCGCCTGAACGCCTTCTGCGAACGCTCTTTGACAACTGAATAATTGCCCGGCGCGGCTCCAGCACGCTCCGTGTGTCTGCGGGGCCTCTTACCGAGGCTCGGCTACATCCGGCTCATAGGCGGGCAACACATCCTGCTCGCCGGCAATCCATGTGTAAACGGTCGGCAGAACATAAACGCTGAGCAAGAGCGTCGCGCTCAATCCTCCGACAATCACAATCGCGAATGGCTTCTGGGAATCTGATCCGATGCCGGTCGAAATGGCGGCGGGCAGCAAGCCCAGCGTGGCGACCAGCATGGTCATCATGATGGGACGCAATCTAAGCACTGCGCCTTCCACAGCAGCTTCGTGAACGCCGTAACCGCGCGCGCGTAGCTGGTTGATGTACTCGATCATGATGACCCCGGTTTCCACGGCAACGCCGAATAACGCAAGCGTTCCGATTCCGGATGACACGCTGAAATGGGTTCCTGTGAAGTACAACGCGAAAAGCGCTCCAATGGGCGAAAGCGCAAGGCTCACCATCGCCAATCCGGCCCATTTGAATGAACCGAACATGGAATAAAGCAAAAAGAAGATCACTGCAACCGTCACCGGAACAATAAGCTCGAGCCTCGCATTGGCGCGTTTAGCGCTGGCATATTCGCCGGCCCATTGCAGGTAATAACCGGGAGGCAATTTCACCCGCTGGTTCACTTCTCGTATTGCCTGTTCCACAGTGCTTCCGAGATCGCGCCCGCGGACGCTGTACTTGATAGCAACGTAACGCGAGTTGTTTTCGCGGTAGATCTGCGATGCACCGTCGCGCATCTGAATATTGCAGACTTGTTCCAAGGCGACGCGCTCGCCGGACGGCGCGAGGATGCGAATATCGCGGATGGCATCTAGCGTGGTGCGGTATTGAGGCTGGTAACGAACCATCAGGTCATAGCGCTGCTCGCCCTGCAGAACTTCACTCGCGGCCTTGCCGCCGATTGCCGTCTCAATCGCGTCCTGAATATCGGACACATTCAAATTGAACCGATTCGCCTGAGCGCGATTGACGGTGAGATTCAAGTTTGGCTGTCCTATAACGCGAAACAATCCGAGATCCTGAACGCCCGGAATACCCTGCATGACTCTGACAATCTCGTCGCCCTTTCCCTCGAGCTCTTTCAGATCCGTCCCGAAGATCTTGATTGCCAGCTCACCCTTGACACCGCTAACCGCCTCTTCCATGTTGTCCGCAATAGGTTGAGAAAAGTTCCAGATCGCGCCGGGGATTTTTTCCAGCTCCCGATCCATTGCGCGGATCAGCGCTTCTTTATCACGGCGGAAAACCGGCCGCCATTGCTCCTTAGGCTTGAGATCCACAAAATATTCTGTGTTCGAGAACAGCGCCGAATCTGTTCCATCGTCCGGCCGGCCCACCTGGCTTACCACCTGGGTCACTTCTGGAAAACTGGCAAACAGCAGCCGGGCCTTTCTCATCACGCGCTCGCCTTCCGCAGGGCCGGTGCTAGGCGCCAATGTGCCGCGGGCCCAGATCGCACCTTCATCAAGATGCGGCAAGAACTCGGAGCCAATCGCGCCGCTGACCATTAAGTACACCGCGACGAGCAGTAGACCGCCTGCTGTGCCCAAAACGATCAGCCGGCTTCCTAAGGAACTCATGGCCCATTGCAGCGATCGCCGGTATCCATTGATGAGCGCAGCCAGAATCGGATTCCGCCACTCCTTCGTATTGGGTCCGAAAAGAAGGAGGGCCAGGACCGGCAAAATGGATAACGAGAAGAGTAGCGCGCCCAGCAGCGCAAAGGCGACCGTCAATGCCATGGGCCGGAACAATCTGCCTTCCACATGCTGGAGAGTAAAAATCGGCAGATACGCCGTAATAATAATGGCTCGCGCGAAGAACACCGGCCTTTGCACTTCGTGGACCGCTTCGCGGATGATTTCCGCCACCGTTCTTTCGCTGTGTCTAAGACTGCCTATATGTCGAAGCACGTTTTCAACGACGACAACTGATCCGTCCACGACCATTCCAAAATCCAACGCCCCCAGCGAGAGCAGGTTAGCTGGAACATGACTCAAATCGAGGCAAATCGATGCGAAGAGCAGCGCGAATGGAATCGTCAGGACCACGATGAGAGCGGAACGCACATTGCCTAAGAAGAGGAAAAGAATGATCGACACCAGCAGTATTCCTTCAGTGAGGTTGTGCATCACTGTGTGCGTGGTGAAATGGACCAAGTCGCTGCGGTCAAGGAAAGGAACAATCTTGACGCCGGGCGGAAGGAAGTGGTCGTTCAGGTCTGCGACTTTCTCGTGTAACGCCCTGAGCATCGCGTCCCCATCCGCGCCTTTGCGCAGCAAGACAATGCCTTCGATGGTGTCAGGCGTGTCAAAGATCATGCCGTCTTTGCGATGCACGGCCTTGCCGATCTGCCCAAGCCGGATCTTCGGTCCTTGAGTCACGAAAGCAACGTCGCGCACCAGGATTGGCGTTCCGTTCTGCGTCTTAAGTACCGTTTCGCCGATGTCGGTTACATCGCGAAATAATCCCACTTCGCGAACATTAACCTGCTGCTCACCTGCTTGAATGAAGCTGCCCCCGGCGTTCACATTGTTATTGCCAAGCGCTTGCTCCACCTGACCGATGCCTAACCCGTAGGAAACCAGCCTGTTCGGATCCACCTGCACCTGATATTCACGGGTCGTGCCGCCAAAGCTCGAGACGTCGATCACGTCCGGGACCGATTTCAGTTGTTTTTCAATTACCCAATCTTCAAGCGACTTGAGCTCCATCAGATCGTATTGCGGGTTGGTGCTCTTCAGCGTGTACCAATACAACTGGCCCACCGGGCTGTAATCCGGTCCGATCGTCGGCTGCAAGTTTTCGGGCAAAGTTACACTCGACAACCGCTCCAGCACCTTCTGTCGGTTCCAGTCATTGTTGGACTCATCATCGAAGTTCATGGTCACCACGGATAAGCCGAACTCCGAGATCGAGCGAATGTTGGCAAGGTGCGGAATTCCCGCCATCTGCACTTCTATGGGAATCGTGACCTGCTGCTCAACCTCCTCACCCGCGCGGCCCGCCCACTGCGTGATGACTTGCACATAATTGTTCGCTACATCCGGATAGGCCTCGACGGGAAGATTCTTGAAAGAAATTGCACCCCAGGCAAGCAGCAAAATCCCGACCGCCAGAACCAGCAACTTGTTGCGGAGTGAGTAATCGACAAATGCGCGAATCATGTCAGTACCTACTGCTCGCTCTCGGAGTTCAAAGCCAAAGCATCATTGACTACTTGCTGGCCGGGTGAGAGACCTGACAGCAGGTCCTGCTTTCCATCGATGATCTTGCCGCCGGTCACTTCTGTTCTGCGAAACTCGCCTTGCCCGCTTGGCACGAACACCCAATCGCGATCGTGGAGATGCAAAACGGCGCCACTTGGGACGGTAGCGTAAACTCGGCCGTGCAGGCCATAGAACGTGGCAGTCACGAACATTCCCGCTCGCATGATTCCTGGATTGCCCATTTCTATCCGGACCTTTGCTGAACGTATATTCGGATCGAGGACCTTGGCGATGTTACTAATCCGTCCGTGAAAAGTGCGGTCCGGATATGCATTCAACTGCACGTCCGCTGTATCGCCCACCCTCACCATCGGCAGATCGTTCTCATATACGTCGCAAATGATCCACACAGATGACAGATCAGCGATCGTGAACAGGTTCGGCTGATTGTCCGGCGTATGCACGCTTGCTGCATTCACAACGTTCTGCTCGACGATTGTTCCCGACGCCGGAGCGTAAATATTCACGACCGGGTCTTCCTGGTCAGGATCTCCGCCCAATGTGCGAATCTGTTGAGCGGCCGCCTTGAGACTGGCTTTTGCTTTCTCCTCGGTATCCTCCGCCACTTGAAGATCGTTCAGCGAAATTGCTCCGTGGTCATATAGAGTTTTCGCCCGTTCCAATTGCCTGCGAGCCAGCGCCTCATCCGCCTTCGCCTGCGCGTAAGTTTGGAATGCAGCAGAGAGGTCGTTGCTCAGCACTTTGAGCAGCAATTGACCCTTTTTCACGTCATCGCCCAGCTTCGCGTAAACCCCGACGACGCGTCCGGAGGCCAGCGAGATTACTGGAATTGATTTCTCCACATTAGGGCTCACAACCCCAGTTGCGTGCAATTGCGGAAGTTCCTCCCGTTGCCCCGCGGTAACCAGCGTGAAGCGTTCCGGACGGTCGACCTTGACAACATTGAGATCAGGCTCTTCTACCACCTTGGCCTCGGGCGGAGCGGCAGCCGCTGCATCCACCTTTTGCTTGGAGCACCCAACCAGGAGCGCGCTTGTGGCAGTGATCAAAACGGCGAAGACGAACGTTGCACGCTTCATCGAATGACCTCTCGCCCGACAGCGAAGTTCACCTGGTTGGCCGCTGAAAGATATGCGCCCACCAGATTCAGGTAGTTCACTTGCGTGTCTCTGTATTGTTTCTGCGCGTCGAGAAAATCGAGCAGCGATGCGGCGCCGTGCTGATACGCGAACGTCACGGTCGAGCGGATGTCTTCGGCTTCTTCCAGGTACTTGGCCTTGTACGGCCGCAGAAGCTCGATTGTATTCTGCAATGTCGCATATGCTGAATCGACATCGTGCAGCGCCGTCAATTCCGCTGCATCACTCAATTTCTGGTTGCGATCGATATCGAGCAGGGTGTGTAGTTTATCGCCTTGGTTGCGATCGAAGATCCGAAGCGGAATACTCACGCTTGCCCCAACCGTGTTGTACGCGCCAGGGTTGTTGAAAGAGCCGTTGTGCGTCCACCATGCGCTATACGTCGGATCCGTGGACCCATTCGCAATTGCAAGGCGGTGGTCTGTTCTGGCCTTTTCGAGTGATTGCTGGGCTTGTTTCAAATCCGGTCGCGTGCTTAGCGCAATCGCGCGAAGCTCATCCAGCCTTATCACCCGCTCATCGAAATCGAAGGATTCGGTAACGTCAAATTGGTCTACCGGTGTTCGATCCCGCAAGAGCTCGAGCAAATCTATTTTGGCGGTGCGCAGATTGACTTGTGCGGTTGCCAAATCGGATTCGAATTGGACCCGCTGCAATTCCAAACGCTGAAAATCTACTTTGGCAATTGCCCCAACCTTGAAGCGGTCCTGATTAATACCGATCTCTTTGTCGTAGGAAGCAAGATTTTCGTCCGCTACGTGAAGAACTGCCTTCTGCAACAACACCCGCACAAAGGCATCGCGCAAATTGAACATCAGATTGCGCTCCAGGTCCGATTGAGCAGATACCGAGATGGACGTGGCCTGTTGCGCGCTTGCCAGCCGCAGCTCGCGTTTGTGCTCGCGTTCGTGAAGATAGCTGAGGCTTCCCACGAATAAGGTGCCCGAAAACGGCCGCCACACCCCCTCATGAGGAGTGATTTGAGTCCCGTCCGTGGAGGCAGTTAAATCTGGATTGGGGCGCAAATATGCAGTTATCTCGTCAGCCCGCGACTCGTCGATAGTCACTTTCCCGGCGAGTAGCGTGGGGTTATTGGCTCTGAATTTTTCCTGGGTCTCCTGCCATGTACGTGCTCGCGCCGGAGTGCCAGTCTGGGCCCAACATCCGGTTGCAAACAGGAGACCGATATACAAACGCCACTTTTGGCGCTGCATCTGTCCTCCTAACAATCTTGCTTTTTGGATTGGTCTATATGGCTGCGAAGGCGGGCGGCGAACGCCCCGCTTCAAAGGGCGCGATGCGTTCGATCAGCGTGGCGAGAGGGGTGAAAACAACAGAAATGAAGAAGAAGATCAGAACGATTTCGGAGGCGCGGCAGAGCAACGGGCTGTCCATCGTCTGATACAGCCGCATCAGCTCATCGTTCTGGGTCTGCTTGTTCGGATGACTACGATCGTGCTGCGCATTAAAGTGCTCGATGCGAAGAACATCGTCGGTTGCGGAAATGAACGGGAACAACGCTACGACGATCAGGGCAACGCCAACTATGTGAAGCCAGGCTGGAGCTCGTTTTTTCTCGGGGTCTCGATGGAATGTTGCGCGGATGGTATTAGCGAGTGCTAATGCGCCAACACACAACCACATTACGTTTAGTACAGCCTCGAAATGCACCTTTACCCCAAATTAACACGTCAGATCTATTGCAAGGGCTACGTAAGGAGTTCCTAAGCTTACTGGGTATTTCCCTCATTTTTAGAAGCGCACCTCTGCGCCTGTTTGGCGCATCAATTGCACGTAGAATCTTGCGTCAGCCAATGGCTTTCCTATGCTTCGACTCCGTCTCACGCTAATCGTTGCGGTACTTAGTGCTGTGAGTATGTGCCTCGGCGCCGACATACCGCCACAACGGCTGCATCCGGCCACAATGGATGAAAACAGCCAATCGCCTTATTACTGGAGGGCGACTCCGGCGGGCCCCACCGCACAATTGCTCACGCTCTTTTGCAGGTCGCGGACAGGTGTGAGCGGTTTTAATGACGTGAACGGTTTGGATAATGACGTCCCACTTGTAGCAGTTCTTCGTGACACTTTGGGTGACGGTGATCCCAAAAACGATCGTGTCACCTATGTTTGGCTTCTCACGTACGAGCGGCCCAGCCTCGAGCAGAGGATGCTCTCGGCAGTGCCATTCTTTTATTGGAAAGTCGGCAGCGGATCGAAATCCGTCGGCGCGCATGACACTGCGCCACTGATCGATCTGACCGCTCCCGTCCACCCCGTTATGTCCGAAATCGGACGCGATCTTTTTCAGTGGACAATGCTGGATCCCATGACCACATCGGTGCGCGCAACGTCACGCGCTTATAGGAGCAACGAAGTGGACCATGAGCGCCTCCATCTCGAAGAAGCAATAGGCTACTTACGTGGGGCGCCTGCAGCAGATGACGACTCAGCGCTGACCAAAAGCCAACTGGATACGATTCTCGCGCGCTTAGAGCTTCGGAAGAGACTAATGGGTGGGCTGGTCAACGAACGCCGTGCCACGCGTTTTGGCGAGGAGGCGGGTATCGACCAGGAGCGTATCCGCAGCCGCAACTGGGAGCTGCTGCGCCAGTGCGCCGAAAAGACGGATCTCGTCTTCGAGCCTATTGATGTTGCCGGCGCAACGGGACAATACGCGATCGTCTGGTTTCCCTCGAACAGATCTGTCGCCGCTCATGGAACCTCAATTACGCCTATTTGGAAACTCCTGAATATCAGAAATCCTTGGATTGATAACCGGCTGAAGCAGTGGCATGGGGCAACGTACAGGCGCGAGCTGGATGAGAACGGATCGTTGTTGCCGTGGGGAAGCGGCGGTGGGCGGCAAGTGAAGCTCGTGCCGCTCGCAGTTTATAGCTTGAACTATCCGAAACAGCCGCTTCTCCTCGTGGATTTTCGCGACAAACTGCATGTTCGCGAACATGAAATGACCCAACGCACCATCAACGAGATAACCAGTGGTGTAATTGGGATTTCCCATTTCACAAACTGGTACTACTATGTGGCGGCGGATGTATACGAGTTTGTGAAAGCCCGGCACGGAGGAGCTGTCGACCAGGCGGCCCGGTTGGATTCTTACTCGCAATTCCGCGCGGTGATCGCCCTAGATAATCAGTTGGATTCCCGGCTCCGGAAAGAAATGCAGCGCCGTGTAGAGTCGCTGGCCGTGAACCCGCTAGAGGCCGCGCCCGGCCGTGAAATGCAGAGCGCAATCCAGCGCTATGCGCGGCTCGAGGCAGAACTTGAAAGTGGCGGACCTTTGCTTTCGCGAATTGATAAAGAGCGCCGTGCCGAGCTGGCCGCTTTTGGAGAAACCAGGAAAGCTCAGGTAACGGAAGCCCTGCTGCACGACGCGACTTTCGGGCTTTACACTCATCGCGCCAAGGAAGATCCTTCGAACCTGGCAACACTCGATTCTTACCGGCGTGTCCAGTACCATTTGCAGCTTATAGATTCTCTCGTAAGCGCAGGTACGCAGCCGGAGGTTA
This sequence comes from uncultured Acidobacteriaceae bacterium, assembly GCA_963758245.1. GTDB lineage: Bacteria > Acidobacteriota > Terriglobia > Bryobacterales > Bryobacteraceae > Bog-105. Next base: position 219,410 of record CAVWUV010000015.1, read on the forward strand.
ACTACGATAGCTCGCGTATTCAAGCTTCGATACTAGAATTGAGTAGTTTGATGCCGAGCGTGCGCTCCCCTGAGACACGAGCTCACGTCCAAGCAAGTTTGCTGCGGCTCAGAGAGCTTTCGCAAGACTCCGCTTTACAGAATGACTGTTCGATCGCAGTTGCGGATTTGAAGCACAACGCCAGCAATATCCGCGCGGCTCGTGCATCGGGCGTTGTGGCCGCGGCCAGAAGTGGCGCGGAAGCCATTCATTGAACCGGCAGTATTGGCTGCTCCTTCTCCTCGTGCCGGCCCTGGATGCCTCAGCCAGGCAAGATGTCCGGCCGGAGAACAGTAGAGCAGAAGCCAGCCGCCTGGTAATCCTTAAGGTCGATGGTCTCAATGCTGATCTGCTTAATCAGACCATGCGAGAAAAGGATGCCGCCACGGGCAAGTCACGCCTGCCCTGGCTTTCGCATATCTTTTCTGAGAACGGAACAATCTTCGAAAACTTTTACACGCGCGGCATTAGCCTTTCGGCGCCTTCCTGGTCCATGCTCGATACTGGCCGCCACGCCATAATTCGCGGAAACGTCGAATACGACCGCTACACGGGCCACGTTTATGATTACCTGAATTTCTTTCCCTTCTACTTAGGTTATGCACGCAAGCGTCAGGTGGATATGCCCGGCGTTGACGTGCTCGGTCGCGCTGGAATTCCGCTGCTCATCGATGCCTTCCCGTATGCGCAGAGATTTCAAAGCTTCCAGCTTTTTCAGCGCGGAGTACGCTGGACCACCTTGGAACACGTTCTCGAACACCGCTTTTCATCTAAAGTTCTGTTTTCGATGATTGAAAGCGCCGGAACGCCTTCGCTTGACGAAATGCTCGCCGAGCAAACCGAAAATGAGCTCAAGCAGGCTATGAAGAAACCGGAGATCTTGTATCTCGATTTCTACACCGGGGACATTGACCATGAAGGGCACGCCACCAATCAACCCGCCGCGCTGCTGGACACTCTCCGACGGCTCGATGCGCTAGCCGGCAGAATCTGGAGCGCGATTCAGGCCAGTCCTTTGGCCAGCGAGACTTTGTTCGTCGTGGTATCCGATCACGGAATGAATAATGTGCCGGGCGTATTTAGTCAGGCCTTCAGCCTGCCCGACCTCTTTAACAGTCCCCAGGGGGGCGCTCATCACGTCATAACCAATCGCCATCAATTAAGCGATTACAAGATTATGGGCCTCGATCCGCTTGTGCAGCGGGTCACGACACCGAGTACCGCATCGTTTTATTTGGCCGGTGAAGCGAGCCATTATCCGACGGCTTGGCTGGATCTGGATGGTAACGAACGAGCCTCGGTTCAACTTCGCAACAGCGACCTCAACAAGATTCACATCCTTCTGCTACAACTCGCCAGGCCGGAACTGGGTGCAAATGTTCGGGCGGCCGCGGCCTTGTGCGTACAAGAGACGATTGACCGTCATCGCGCTACGTGGGCCGAGACCGCGGGGCAACTCGACGAGGAAATGCGAGCGTTACGAGAGTCTATTCAGGCGCGAAGAAAAATTGTCGAGGGGCAGCCTAAGACATGGACGGCCGAACAGCGAGATCACGGCGAGGACAAAACCGCAAGGCGCTTCAGCGATGAGCTGCAAGCCTGGCAGCGTGAATACAGCGAATACACCGGCTATATTTCGCATCTTAGAGCCTTGCTCGCGCTTCATCTCGACGCGCAGCATCCGTTTCGAGGGAAAATTTCGGAGACGGTTCCCGAACTGGCGCTCGGCGACAACAATACGGTTAACGATCTTCAGCATTATATTGCCGGTCCATCGGCCCAAGGCCTGGTTCTCGATACAAACGGACGCCTGGATCAAGAGCGCTCTTTCATTCAGGTGAACTACTTTTCTCTGCTTGCGCAGCAGCGCGCGCGCAACAATCCGCAGGCTGCTCTTTCTGCGCGCCCGATTGATTTCACGGCCATGCGTCTGCCGGATGGATCATACGCTGCCGATTCCGATACTGTGGTACACGCTTATTGGCTCTATGGAGACGAAGAGAGCCAGCTGCTCATTCTCAGCGATGATACCGGCCGCATTGCGATTAAACCCGTTCGGCACTTGACGCAAGATGAGCACGCGAAAATTAGCTGGGCGTCACAGGATTGGCGCGCTGGTCTGCCGCTGCATTTATTTGAAGACCCGGAGCTGCATCTACCGTCGCAATCCGACCGTGCATTTTGGCTATCCGCATGGCATACGGAACGTGAATGGTTGCAGGCCATCCACATGTGCCAGTATTCGAACGGCGTGATCAGCGTAACCGAATATCTTTCGCCCGTCGGAGACAGCGTGCCGGGTCCGCCAGGGATAAGTCCGATTCTTCTTTGGTATGAGCGCCGGCGTCGTGAGCTGGTTCAAGCGGATTTCCATGTTTTCGCGGCCAATCATTGGAACTTCAATGCGCGTAACTTTAATCCTGGGGGCAATCACGGCGCGTTCTTCCGAATCTCCACTCATTCGGTCTGGATGATAGCGGGAGCCAACGTTCCGCGAGGATCAATCCAAGGCGAACCTTACGACAGTCTTAATTTCGCCTCGACAGTTCTTGCGCTCACGGGGCGAACAGCTCCGATGCCCGACAGAGTTGCGGTTCTGCAATAGAAGTAACGATCCCCATCTCTTCGCTTCTAACAGGGGACTGAACCTGGCGAGCGATGACGAACGCTATCGACAAACCCGCTGTCCTCAGGCAAACCGGCCTCTTTGGAAGTTTGTCGAGCGAGCTTATAAACAAGATTGCCGGTCTAGCCGTCACTCGCCACTTTCCGCGTGGTCGGGTCCTATATTCGGAAAGTGAAGAGGCTTCAGGGCTGTACATTGTGGCTCAGGGCGAGCTTCGGTCGATCCGGCAAAGTGCTGAAGGCCGGGAGCAAGTTTTGTCGATTGAGCGCCCTGGCGCGATCCTTGCCGTTGTTCCGGTGGTCAACGGTGGAAAGTATTACAGCACAATGATCGCCGATACGAATTCGGTGGTCTTGTGCATTAAGGGATCTGACGTTCACGTTTTGTGCCGCGAGCACCCCGAAGTGGCCTGGAACCTCGCCACGGTACTCGCGCACCGAGTACGTCACTATGCGGGACTCATCGAAGCACTGGCCCTGCGAAACGTGGATCAACGGGTGGCTCAATACCTTCTCGCCGTCGCTCAACGAAGAGGAGTGCCAGTTGAAGGCGGTTGCATTATTGAACTTACGTTGACTCGAGCTGAAATTGCAACCCGAATCGGCTCGGTTCGAGAGGTCGTCTCACGCGCCCTCGTTCATTTGGAGAACTCTGGGCTCATACAGACAAAAGGTCGCAGGCTTATCACGATCCCGAATATGGAAGCGCTGCGGGCCTTCGCCGGCCTGCGACGTCACGTGGAAACTAGCGGCGTATTGGATTTGTCCTCTGAACTCGCATGATGCCGGGCTTGCCCGCGCAGGGCACTAAGGTTCAGGATGGTCCGTTGATTCCTGTTCCCAATCGATTTCATCTACACGCCGCAGGAAATCTTCGAAGGTAATTCCAGCCTCCCCACATACCTGTTGCAAAGTTTTATTTCCATGGTCGCCAGGTGTGATGCCGAGGCTCCTAAACACATTGGCGCAACTGGGGACACCCATAAGGAGCGCGACAACTGTCGTATTTGGGTCGAGCTTCATTAAAGGCGTCTCGTGAGCCAACTTGCCGGCAAACCTGCAAAGACACTTCGCCGAGTATTGTGACCGCTGAGCTTATGACGTGTGCAGCCGGTGTTTTGCTTCACGACGCGGGTGAAGAACAGCGGCGAGGCATATTCGCAGAATTACTAGATTGTGACTAAAGTAGCGGCATTACTGATGAATCCGCGCGACTCTGGATTTACCCACGCAAAGTTCCATGCCTTCCCTGCCAATCATCTTCGCCGCAGTAGTCGCGCTAATATTCTTCAACGCTGTTTTGCAGCTGATGGTGGTGTTCGTCTGGAACCGGAAGCAGGGGCATGAGCAGCCTCTGCTCGAACCCCGCACGCTCCTGGCTTGGGCAGCAAAGGTACGCGTCCGAACGCGGTTACTCTCGCGTTACACGCGCCGGGCCTCTAAGCAATTTACAAGGTCCGATTAAGAATGAGAAAGGAAATGAATATGCCTAAAAGTATCGAAGTTGACAGCCGAGAGCCCGAAACATCATCGTCCGCACGCCCCGCTGAACAGGTTGCCGATGATCAGCCAGCGGGAAATAGCTCTCCAACGCATGACGAAATAGCGCTGCGAGCTTATGAATGCTGGCATGAGCGCGGTTGCGCCAATGATTCTCCCGAAACAGATTGGTATCGGGCCGAACTGGAGTTACAGACGAAGGCGAAAGCGAAATCGGCTGCGGCCTCCCTCTAGCGAACTACAAACGAAAGTAAAACACAGCATCCGCAATAAAAGGTTGTATATCGGGGCGCAGGTAATGTAACATAGCACCAGCCGATTTTGGAACACACGCCTTCATCACGAGACCGGGTTGCGCGAGACGGAAACTCTAAACGGAAGCCAAACCGGTTGCTCGCTGAGGAGCGGCGGCGGGAAATTCTCGGCGTTTTGGGCGAGAACGGACGGATAACGGTCGAGGAAGTCGTCCGGCGCTTCGGCGTATCGGCCGTTACGGCCCGCGGCGATCTGGATGCGCTATCCGAAAGCGGGTCCCTGGTGCGCTCGCATGGCGGCGGTATCCGGCCCCTGACTGCCGCACCGGAACATCCTCTGCGTGTCCGTGAAGGCATGCATCACGAAGAGAAGGTGCGCATCGCGCAAGCAGCGGCTCAACTAATCCGGCCTTTGCAGACGGTCATTCTTTGCACGGGCTCCACTTCAGCTGAACTAGCGGCCCAGCTAAGGCGCAACTGCCCGGAAAGTATCACCCTGATCACTTACGCGCTAAATGTGGCGGCCAAGCTCGCTGAACTGCCTAACCCCTCCCTGATTATGCTGGGCGGATTCTTCCGGCATCCCTCGACTGCTTTTGTCGGACCGCACGCGGAGCAAATCATGCACTCTCTGCACGCCGACCACTGTTTCCTCAGTACGGTCGGTCTGGACCCTGATGTGGGGCTGACCACGCTGGACATTATGGAAGCGCAGCTCAACCGTCGCATGATCGAATCCGCTTCCCAGGTGACTGTTCTAGCCGATTCCAGCAAGTTTGGTCATCGGAGCCTGTCGTTGATTTCAGACTTCCGCTCCATTCATCGCGTGATCACCGATGTTGGCGCACCCCCCTCTGAGGTTGAGAAGCTGCGATCGCGTGGCGTTGAAGTTATCCTTGCGTAGGCTTTTTAAGCCGCAATCTTTTTATTTACTTACCTTTTGTTTCTTTTTTCTTGACAGGGCTTTCGTTTTGCCCTTACAATTCCGACAAGCTCGCAAAAAGGAGTTCCTGCATATGAGGATTACTTACCGCGCGGAAGCGTTCGTCTCGTCTATCTTGTCGACGGTCCTGTTGTCGGCTTTTATCCTGGTCTCGATGCGCGTTTCGGCGCAAGAAGTAACTGCCGCTATCAATGGCTTAGTTACTGACCCTTCGGGGGCCGCGGTCGCCGGGGCAAAGGTCACGGCAACAGATTTGGATCGCGGCACGACGTATCCGACCAGGACCGACAATGGCGGGGTGTATAGCCTGCCGCGGCTGCCTACCGGTAGTGACCAGATTCGAGTGGAGAATCCCGGCTTTCAGATCTCCGTGCAGTCCAAGGTTGTCCTGGAGCTCAATCAGGTCGCCAAGGTCGATTTCCAGCTGAAAGTCGGGAACGTCAACCAGACGGTTGAGGTGACTGCGGCAGCGCCGGTTTTGCAAACGGAGAACACTCAACTTGGCACCGTTATCGACTCGCGCGCGATTGTCGGCGCTTCCGCTAGAAACTCGCAACTACAATCAGCTTGCGTTGCTCGCACCCGGCGCGGTTACCACCAGCCCAGCGGCGTTCAATTACCCGCAGAGCACATTCAACACCGGGCGCCCGTATATCAACGGAAACCGGGAGGAGGCCAATTATTACCTTCTGGATGGCCTGGAGAATATCCAGTTCGTCGAAAATAACGTGGCTTTCTCGCCCAGTGTCGACGCCATCCAGGAGTTCAATGTCATCACGCAGAATCCCTCAGCGGAGTTCGGCCAATTTCTTGGGGGCGTGACGTCAGCGTCAGCCCCAAATCCGGCACGAACCAGTTCCATGGCGATCTGTTTGAGTTCCTTCGCAACGATAAGCTGAACGCCAACCAATGGGCGAATAATCTTCCCGGAAGTCCGCGGGCGCTTCTGCGTTGGAACGAATTCGGCGGCGCATTAGGAGGGCCGATCAAGAGGGACAAGCTATTCTTCTTCGTCGACTATCAAGGATCTCGCTACGACACGCCGGCCAGCGCCGGAAAAATAACGACGTTCTCGAGTGTGGAGACGAGCCAGCCCGGCAATTTCTCGGATGTCCCCGGTATCTCGCTTCACTATCCGGGAACCACGATTGCGATTCCGGGCAACAACCTGAACAATGCCAATCAGTGCGCGACCGCGCAACTGATGGCATTGAACGCGACGTCCACGACTCCCTGTGTTTACATCAGCCCGCTTGCCATAAAGCTCCTGGGAGCGTTTCCTGCGGCAATCTTACCAGGAACCGTAAATAACGCGCTAAACGTCCTGCATTCCTCTATCAACGGCGACCAGGGAGACGCAAAAGTTGATTGGGCACCCACGGAGAAGGACCACGTTTTCGGCCGCTATTCTCAGCAGTACGTCTATAACCCGACTAGCAACAGCCAAGCATTGCTTTACAACAGCTCCGGGAACAACATCTTCCCGCTGTATCAGGGCGTGCTCGACTATACTCACACATTCAGTCCCACATTTGTGAACGAAGCCCGCGTGGGGACTAATTACTTCCCCGCAGAGGGCAATGTACAAGCCGCAACATCGACTAACTTCGGCACACTCATCCCCGGCGAGCCGACTGCTTTTCTTCCTCAAATCAGTTTCTCTGGAGCGCAGGTAGGAACGTACGGCACAGTCGATGCTCCGGAAATTTTTCATCAGACCTCTATCCAGGCAGAAGACACCGCAATCATCACCAAGGGCACGCATACGCTGCATGCCGGATTTCAATTCATCCGCTATCGCAATGATTACGTTCCTGCGACGAGCAGCGACGGGGCTGCCGGTCAAATCCAGTTCAACGGAAACTACACCGGGAATGCGGAAGCGGATTTCCTGACAGGCTTACCTTCTTATGTAGGACTAGGTATTGGTTTCAACGGCACGGTCGGGCAGCGAAACAATGCGATCGGCGCGTTTATTCAGGACGATTGGCGCGTGACTCCCCACTTGACCGTCAATGTGGGTTTGCGCTGGCAGCTCTTCACGCCCATTTACGAGGTTGGTAACCGAATGACCAACTTCAACGAAATCACAGGTCAGATCGAGTTGGCAGGGCAAAACGGAAACAGCCGCGCGCTCTACAACCAGTACAACGGCATTGCAAATTTCCTGCCGCGCATCGGATTCGCGTGGAGCCCGACCAACAACACGGTTATCCGCGCTGCCTTCTCCCGCTCAAGTTTCCAGGAAGGGACGGGCGAATATAACCGGCTGGCCACGAACGCACCCTGGAACAACGATCTCGCGGTACAGCTTACTCCCGGTACGAATGGAGCAATTCCTTCAGATCAGGTCTATCTCGACCAGGGTTTCGCAGGATTGTTTGCGGCTCAAACCGGTGTTCCTTGTAACACGAGCACGGTTACTTCCGCGCCGAAATCGTGTTTCGCGGGCGTCAGATTGCACATCCAGGATCCCAACTACCGCCCCGCCATCTCCAATCAGTGGAACTTTACGATTCAGCACGAATTCGGAAGTTCGACAACTGTGCAAGCAGCTTATGTAGGGCAGCACAACGATCATCTGGCTTCCATCCTCGATGCGGGCCAGAAACTGCTGCTATCGAATGGAAGCGCCGTGCAGGGCCCATACTTATCAGGTAATCCGACTCTGCTGGCGGACGGACCCGGGCAAATCCGGCTGAATTCGACCGTCGGCATCGCCAATTACGACGCTTTGCAAGTCAGTGCACAGCAGCGCCTCAGCAGAGGCCTCGAGTTTCTGATGAATTACACGTGGTCGAAATGCCTGACGAATAATCAAGGCTACTACGGCAGATACGGTGACATCACGGCCAATCAAGCCAGCGCTGATGTGGCGTTTCAACAGAACGTGTATGCCATCAACGCCGATTACGGGTACTGCGACCACGACGTGACCCATGATTTTAACGGCTTCCTGACATACGACCTGCCATTCGGCCGGCATCGCGCGTACGGCAGTAATTTGAATCCTGTGGTGAATGCGATCCTAGGCGATTGGCAGGTGAATACCGCGTTTACGGTTCATGGCGGTTTCCCGATCTCGATGCTGGACTGGTCCGGCGATCCGGGTACGGGATCATTCCAGCCTCGTCCTGAATGCCTTGCCCCGTCCCGCGAGACGCCTTACCAAGAAGCTCCCGCTTCGGTTGGGGGCGGCTACTATTGGTTCGACCCCACCACCATGGGCAATCCGCCTCCAGGCCAATTTGGGAATTGCGGTGTGTCGACCGAACGCGGTCCCGGGTTGAAGCAAGTGGATATCGGCGTGTCGAAGTTCTTCCCGATCACCGAGAAGTCAAACCTGGAATTCAGGGCTGAGGCGATCAACGCTTTCAACTCACCGATTTTCACCGTCGCGGGATATTCGATCGATGTTGTGGGATTCAACGCCAACGGCAGCGTGGCGACCCCGAATACAGGCTTGGTGAATAGCTCCCAAGGCGCTCGCAATATTCAATTCGGGTTGAAATACAACTTCTAGGCAACACGGTTCAGAAGGGCCGCTTCTTCTCCGGGAGCGGCTCTTCGATTGTCAGGAATTGGTCTGCCACGAGATTCGTGAGCCGCTGAACGGTCCCGCGCGGCCAACGAATTTCGACAGAGTTGACCTGTTTCTCGGCTCCGAGACCGAAGTGAACTCGCTTGTCGCTCGAGGACATAAACCCAACACTGACAGATACGTGTTCATACAGCACGCGTCCCGAGGCCATGGTGAGCTTGACCTTCGCTCCGATTGCGTCACGATTGCTGTAGCGGCCGACCAGCTTCAGCGTCAGCCAGTGATTGCCCTTATCCGCTGAATTCATCAGAATGCGCGGCGGCTCGTTTAGAGACGTGACCACGAGATCCATGAAGCCGTCGTTATTCAAATCTCCGATTGCGGAGCCTCGCTGAAAACCTAGGCGCAGAAAATCGTTTCCCATCTGATCTGACACGTCCTGGAACTGCTTTCCATCCATGTTTTCGAACATCGTATCGTGCTGGCGCGCGTTCGACACGATATTATCGACATCGCCATTCGCAGAGTACATGTCTTTCCAACCGTCATTGTCATAGTCTATGAAGCCGTTGCTCCAGCCAGAAAGATGTGCGCTCAGTTGCCCTAATCTGGCCTGCGGCGAGACATAGCGGAAGAAATCGCCGCGATTTTGGAACAGCGCCCAGGTCTGCCTCATCAGGTCGTTGTAGAAAATATCAACACGACCGTCATTGTCGTAGTCCTTCGCGTCGCTTCCCATGGAAGAGACTGCTTTCGCAGTGTCGTCGTAGGCCACGCCGAGTTGCAGAGCCTGATCCTCAAAGGTGCCGTTTCCTTTATTTATGAATAAGGAATTCGCTTCCGTATCGTTGGCAATGAAGACGTCCTGATAACCGTCATCGTTGAAATCGGCGATGGATATGCCCATGCCCTTTCCCGGAGCACTGGCGAAACCTGATTTCTCAGTGACGTCCTCAAATTTCCCGTTGCCCAAATTGTGATAGAGCCGATTTGGCACGGCCTTGTAGAAGAGGCGAGGGTCGCAGTAGTATTCGACGCCGGCGGCGCTGCACCGCTTGTCGGTTTGGGGGCTCCAGATTGTGTAGTTCGACACTACGAGATCGAGCAGGCCGTCATTGTCGTAATCAAACCAGGCACCGCCTACACTGATCGTGTTGGCAGGCTTAACCCCGATGCCGGATTGTTCAGTGACATTCGTAAACGTGCCGTTTCCGTTGTTGTGATACAGCGCGTTGCGCCCGGCCCCACAGATGAAGATGTCTTCGTAACCGTCGTTGTCGTAATCGCCCACGGCGACTCCAAAGTTGTAATCGAGGTTCTCACCCAAAAGTCCGGCTTTCCTGGTTACGTCTTCAAACGTGCCATCTCCCTTGTTCCGAAGCAGGCAGTTGTAGAAAGATGGCCCGGTCTTCTTCAGCTCCGGCAGCTTCGCTCCGTTCGTTAGAAAGATGTCCAGCTTACCGTCATTGTCGAAATCGAAAACCGCGACTCCGCCACACATCGGCTGCACAAAATATTTGCGGGGAGAGAAATCGTTGTTTGTAACGTAGGAAAACTTCGATTTGCGGGGCAATATTGGTGAAGTGCGGCCGCTTGCGATTGGAAGACGGCAATTTTTCCGCCTGAAAGGCGAGTCCGCAGAGAGCAACGGCCAGAATCCCAGTGAGAAAATTTCTATTGAGCCGCGCTGTCAACCAGTACCCCGGACACGTTCTTGTGAAGCGTTTTCGTAGTTTGGTTGAGCTTCTCGGACATGCTTTTTTGGAGTGCAAACTCCCGCGCAGCCTCTTCCTTCCGCCCTAGACGCTGATAAGCGGTCGCAAGCGCGAAATGTGCCGTCGGGTTATCAGGCGCGAGCTTGACGGCCGTTTCAAGGGGAGCCATGGCATCCGCGGGCTTATCAGAATCCAGCAAGCATCGACCAACCCCGGCGTACGCTTCAGCAAATGCAGGATAGAGCGCCGTAGCTTGCGAGAAATGCTCAATTGCCTTGGGAAGATTGCCGGCCTGACGCGCCAGCTCACCAAGATAGTATTCCGCTCCGGCGCTTTGTGGATTGATCTTCAGCTCCTCTTCAAATTCCTTTCGGGCCTCCTCGGCGCTCGCCGACGTAGTCGGCTGCGACATAATTAGCCCACCGATGCGGTAGTGAATCCCGGGCTTGTTTGGTACGCGCTGGAGCAAGATCCGGTATTCGGCGATGGCCTTCTGGAAGTCTCCCTGCTTCTCGAAATTTTCGGCATTGAGCTGGATTACCAATGGCGAATCGGGCGCAGTATTCATGAGCTCTTGCGAGTTGCGCAGGCTTAAATCCGAAAAGACGTGCACCGCTAAGAACAGAACGTCGGGATCACGCGGAAACGCTTGCTGCAGCCATCCCAGGAAGCTCATGGCATCATTTTGCTGATTCAACAGCATCGAGCAACGCACTCCAGCGAAACTGACCGTACGCTTTGTATCCGTGTTATTCGATTGATCGTGCATCGCCTCATCGAGGAGAGGCATGGCTTCCGGGCAGTGCCCTTTCAAGGCTAGATCGACAGCGCGCTGCGCTTTCTCCTGGCAAATCGCGGGGATAGTCAGGGAAATCAGTAGGGCCGCGCAGGCTGCCACGGATTCCTTCATTACAAGGCGGCTCGCCTCTTCTTTCTGCGCATTCAGCAGCTTCTCCGCATTGAGCGCGCCAGCCGGCGTCTCTTCATGCTTGAAAATCGCGAACGTTGGATAACCGTTCGCGAGATATTGCTGCACACGGTAACCGAGTCCCGTTAACTCCGGTTCCAGGTAGTCTGGCTTCCTTAATCTGAGATACACGAAATCCGCAGTCAGCACATGCGGTGTTTCCAGATTTTCGTTTTCGGCCAAGCACAACCCAACGTTATACTCCCGAAGCACCTCATACGTGCTTTCGTCAAACCAAGTAGCGTTCCTGAATTCGAACGCACTCTTAATCGTTTTCGGCAGAAATCTGACGAATTCCCGGAGCCTTTCCACGTCCATCTTGAAGGAGGGCGGAAGCTGGAACAAAATCGGCCCCAGGCGGCCCGCTGCACCTAGCGGTTCGAGCGACTCCAGGAAAACACGAGTGAATTGTTCAGCGCCGTCCAGTTTCAACGAATGCGTTATTTTCATGTGCGCCTTGGGCAGGAACAAAAAGGTTTCGGGGGTTGCCCCGATCCATTTTTCGAACGTGCTGCCGGGCGCGATACGGCGGTAGGTGTAATTCACTTCTACGGCGTTGAGGCGAGTTGCGTAATGAGAAAGAAATTTTGAGCTCGGAAGCTTCTCCGGATAGAAGTCCGGCTTCCAGCTGTTATAGGCGAAGCCCGAAGTACCGCAATAGAGTTTGGTTTCCGGCACGGCTTCTAATTAAACACTCCCTGAGGGTCGTGGCTCGGAAAGGCGCGAAAGCGTCACTGATTCAAAGACCCGCAAACCAGTCATAGCCTTCTTCGGCCCAGTAATCGCCCGGCTTGGTGTTCGTGTATTGAATCGTCCCGATGCGCTTAATATTCTTAATACCGTACTTAACCGGGATTGCCAGCCGAAGCGGCGCTCCATGTTGGTCCTCGAGCGGTTTTCCGTTCTGTTCATAGGCAAGCAGCGTCTGCGGATGCATGGCGCTCTTAGTGTCGAGGCCTACGTAATAATCTTCGCCAGGGGTAGCCATGTAAACATAATCCGGCAGCTGGCGATCTGGAGGAAAATATTTTTTTGTGAAGTCCGAAAAGCGCGCGCCGCCCCAGTATGTGATCACGCTCCATCCCTCAATGCAGCAAAACCTTGTAATCATTTCCACCTTAGGCAGCGCTTTTATATCCGTTAAGGTCAAAGTACGTGCGGGACTGCCTTCGTCACTTGTGACCTGAAGCCGCCACTTGTCGTGGTCGACTGGATCCTCAACCCCGATATCGCCATTAACTTTTAAGAACCCTACATCGTTGCGGGAATAAGCGGGCATCAGATGTGAATTGCTGACATAGCTGCGCGCGAGCTTCCCGTTCAGCTCGAGAACACGGCGTTCGGGCCACGGTGCATCCTGATCTCGCTTGGCCGACCGGAGCCACTCGTATCCGCCGACACCAGCAGCTGTGGCGATTCCGGCGATCAGAAAATCGCGACGAGTCTTGCGGCGTAATTCGCGCTTGATGGCCTGTTCCGGCAGGACGATCTCCGGGCGCCGTTCAGTCATTTTGGTCCACCAGCTCATAGCCGATCACCATGCTGCGAAAGTTGTTCCAGCCAGCGAGAATAACTTGCACAACATGAATCACGAAAAATACCAGGTAACCAATGGTGAGCCCGAAGTGAAGCAGGCGCGCTCCCGTGTACCCGCCGAACAATACAGCTAACCAGGCTAGCTGCGCCGGTTTGTAAATGGCCAATCCGGTCAGCACGGAGCCGACCCCCATAACGACGATTCCGGTGTAAGAAATTTGTTGGGCCGCGTTGTACTTCCGTTGAATTGGGCGTTCCTTGCGGAGATGAAAGTCATATAGCGCAACGTGCCAGGCATCGCGAAAGCTGGAGAGCGATCGCGGCAGGAGGAGCCGCCACTCACCGGAAACCAGCGTGTAGCCAACGTAGAGAATCCCATTGATGACAAACAGCCACATGAAAAAGAAGTGCAGCGCCATCCCGTCGGCAAGTCTGTGATCCCAGTGAAAGGTTTTATAGATCCAGTTCGGGACAAGCCGGATTGGTCCGATGTGATAAATGGGGTATGCCCAATAAATCAGGAACCCGCTCCAGATCATTAGAAAGAGTAATGGGAAGTTGATCCAATGGAACCAGCGGATCGCAACGAGGTGTTTTAACTGAAGCTTCTGCATCTATACTCTTTTTCGTGCTCTCGCGCGTTTTGGTTACGGTCTGTCTAATCATGCTAGCAACAAATAACGCTATGCTTTAACTCATGTAGCTCATGCGACCCACTGATGAAAACGGCTCGTCGCAATCTCTGACTTTTTTGTGCCTGGCCAGCTACGAAAAAGGTCATCGATTTCTGCAACAGGCCGCGCAACAAGGGTGCCGCGTCTTTCTGCTGACGTCCCAGAGCCTGCAGCACAAGGCCAAATGGCCCCGCGACAGCCTGGAGGATATCTTCTACATGCCCGATCAGGAGCATGAGTGGAACCTGCAGGACATGTTGAACGCTGTCAGCTATCTGTGCCGGAGGATCCAGATCGACCGGATCATTCCGCTGGACGACTTCGATCTGGAAAAGGCATCCTTCCTGCGTGAGCATCTGCGTCTTCCCGGACTGGGGGAGACCGCTACGCGCTATTTCCGCGACAAGCTCGCCATGCGTATGTGCGCCGCAGCGCACGGAATCCCGGTTCCGGAGTTTACGGCCACGATTAACTACGAGCGAATCACGCGATATCTCGAGAGCGTTCGGCCGCCCTGGGTACTGAAGCCGAGACTGATGGCAGGCGCGCTCGGCATAAAGAAGTTTCATCACCAGCAGGAAGTCTGGGACCGGATTCATAGCCTGGGCGATCAACAATCTTTCTTCGTGCTCGAGCGCTTCGTGCCGGGAAAAATCTTTCACGTGGATTCGATCTGGTTCCGCGGCGAGATGGTATTAGCGGTTACGAGCGCCTATGGAACGCCGCCGCTCGACGTCACGCAAGGCGGAGGCATCTTCACTACGAAGATCCTTGAAAGGGGCTCTGAAGAAGACGGCGCGCTGCAATGGCTGAATGAGAGGGTCTTGAAGGCATTCAATCTGCATGACGGCGTTTCGCATACGGAATTTATCCGCGCGCACGAAGATGGAAGCTTCTATTTTCTGGAAACTTCGGCTCGCGTCGGCGGCGCGCATATTTCCGATCTCATCGAGGCCGCGACCGGCATTAACATGTGGAGTGAGTGGGCGAAAGTGGAGATCGCTGCAGCTTCTGGCGAAGGGTACGCCCCGCCTGAGCGCCGGGCCGACTATGGCGGACTGCTAGTCTCGCTCGCTCGGCAGGAATGGCCCGATACATCGAATTTCCACGAGCCAGAGCTGGTTTGGCGCATGCACAAACGGCACCACGTCGGCTTTATTGTTAAGTCTCCCAGTTATGACCGTATCGGCGAACTGCTGGATGTCTATGCTCAACGGGTTCGCGACGACTATCACGCATCGGCTCCCACTCGTGACAAACTGCCAGAATAGCTGGTCCAAAACATCGCACGAGGTGTTAGCCTGAGGAGGATGCGCGGTTTACGCGTAGCAGGACTTGCAACGGGCGCCCTCGTCGGCGGACTTTCTGCCACAGCCGCGTATGGCAGCATTTCTAAATCTTCACAGCTTTTCGGGCCTTCCGTTTGTCGTGGACCCGGACGCAGACGATCTATTGCATTGACGTTTGATGACGGCCCTAGCGAGGGTACGCTTCCGCTCCTCGACTATCTCGCGGCGGAGGATATCAAAGCCACATTCTTTCAGTGTGGAATGAACGTTCAGCGCCTGCCTCACATTGCCGGAAAAGTTGCTGCCGCGGGTCACCAACTCGGAAATCATACATATTCACATCCCAAACTGCCGTTCAAATCGGCGGATTTCATTGACAGGGAATTTACCGAAGCCCAGAAGATTATCAACTTGGAAACTGGTGTTGCGCCGATGCTGTTGCGCGCTCCCTATGGTTTCCGATGGGTGGGAATGCGAAACGTCCAACGGAAGCTCGCGCTTTTGGGCGTGATGTGGACCGTGATTGGATATGACTGGCGTTGGCCTGCGAATCGCATCGCGAAGCACGTGCTGGCCCGCTCATCTCCCGGCGGCATCATCTGCTTGCACGATGGGCGCGCGGTCGAGAAGAGGCCGAATATTCAGCACACACTCTCCGCAATCCGGCAGATCGTTCCGGTGCTGCGCGATCAAGGCTACGCGTTCGAAACAGTCAGCGAATTAATGCACGTGTGAGCGCAGTACCCAGAGTTGGCAAACTGTACCTTATCGGGGCCGGGCCGGGCGATCCAGAATTGCTCACCCTGAGGGCTGCGCGCGTGCTGAAAGAGTGCGATGTGGTTCTGTATGACCGCCTTGTGAACGCCGAGATCTTAGCGCTGGCGCGTTCCGATGCCGAGCTAATCTACGTCGGCAAGCATCAAGGAGAGCAGGACTGGACCCAAGAGACAATTTTTCAGCTGATTCGGGCTCATGCTCTCAAAGGCAAAACCGTCGCGCGTCTGAAGGGCGGTGATCCGCTGGTGTTTGGGCGCGGAGCGGAGGAATGGGCCCTCGCGCTCGAGCATGGAATAGAAGTTGAGCTGGTTCCGGGTGTTACGTCAGCAGTGTCCCTGCCTGGGCTGGCGGGAATCCCGCTGACGTATCGCGGAATGTCGCGAAGTTTTGCCGTGATTACGGGGCATTGCCACGAGAACTCGCATCACGAGTGGAACAAATACTCGGAAGTGGATACGCTCGTGATTCTCATGGGTGTGAAGAATCGAGCGTTCATCGCCCAGTCGCTGATTACTGCAGGTCGGGACCCCGATGAGCCGATTGCATTTATCGAACGCGGGACGCTGCCCCATGAGCGAGTGGTAGAGGGCACGTTGGGCGCTGTTGCCGCCGGCGACATTGATATACAGAGCCCGGCGGTCTTTGTTATTGGAGAAGTGGTGAAGCTTCGCGCGAAGCTCACTGCTGAGGCGAAAGCTCCAGAACCACAAGTCCCTGCGGCGCAATTCTGATGGGCTCGGCGATTGCGTGCTCTTCCGCGGGGGCCAATTCCGAAGCTCGAATTAAATCTTGGATTTGAGCTGTGGTTAGAAGCGCGGGACTCCCCATGTCCTTCCACGCCTTCAACGCCGAACCGTGGTTCGGATCCACAACCTGCATACGATAATTCTTCGCAGGACTGCCTTTCACATCGAGATGGAAGGTTTTTTCTGGCACGCTCTCGCCCGGCTCGGCGTAATTGTAAAGCGCAATTACCAGAGTTCCGTCTCCGCGCTTCGTCACCAGCGCGTTTTCGGAAGCGTTCGGCAGTCGCCGATCCCCAAGCTGATGCAGAAGCTTGAACACGTTGAAAGCGGCTTTGGGAATGCTGCGCTCGGCAATCAATCCGTAGCCCCCGTAGAACGGAGTCTTCACTACGCCCTGCTCTTCGAAGACATCTGAAAATGTCCAGTACGACATCATGTTTGCCAGTCCATCGCACTCACGGATGTTATTAGCGATCCAGGGACCCATGAAGGCGCTATCCGTGACCTCCTGCTGGGTCATGTAGGTGGCGTTGAATTCCGACCAGATAATCGGGAGGGTTGGCGCGGCAGACGCTTTCACCTGGTCGTAAACTTTCTTCGCCGAGCGAGCCACCATGTCGCGCCGCGAGATCGGAAGCACTTTCCCAAAAACATCTTTAGAATTTTCGTTCCCGTAGACATGGGTCGAGACGAAATCTAACGGAACACGATTCGTAGTGCAATGCGCGATTAATTTGTCGATCCAGGCGGCTTGGGCCGTTGCGGGTCCGCCGACGCGAAGATTCGAATCTACGTTTTTGACAGCTTTCGCGGTTACGTCATAAAGCTGAAAATAGGTCTGCTGCTTGGGATTGCCGTCCCAAAAATCGATGTTGGGCTCATTCCAAACCTCGAAGTACCATTGCTCGACTTCGCTCTTTCCGTAACGATCGAGCAAGTGCTGGGTGAACGCTTGGATCAAGGCACTCCATTTGGCGGGATGTTTCGGCGGAGACGGCAGCGGCTTGTACCAGAACGGATGTGGCGTTAGGTTCGCGGCGAGCTTTCTCGGCATGAAACTCAATTCGACATAGGGCTTCACTCCGTTTTCGAGAAGTCCATCGTAAATCTGATCGACATAGGAAAAGTTATAAACCGGCTTGCCTTGAGCGTCTTCGTCATATACGCCGATGTCGTCATCGAGAATGGCGTGGAAGCGGACGTATTTAAAATCGGTGATTTTCCTGACTGTTCTTAGGTCCCTGCGGTAGTCTTCACGCAGGCTCAGCACGGCCCGGCCGGAGCCGAACATCTGCTCCCAAATGTGCGGAAACGGGCGTGCTTGCGCGCTCGTATCGATCGTAATGGTTTCATCCGATGCGCTGCTCTGACCCTCGGTTCCCGGCAGGCTGGCCATAGCGGCCAGACCGACTGGCAGTAGGAAGTAGAAGCGTTTCACGCCTGTTAGAAGGCGGAAGTACCCGCTCTGTTGCCTCCCGTGTTATCGCGCGATTCAGCGTATTTGATGGCAGCTTCACGGACCAGGATTCCCATTTTGGGGTGACTAGGCTCGAGCGCGGGCGTCAAACCGAAAGATTTGAGAGATTCCGTACAAGTGGGACCAATCGAGGCAATAAATGTTCGCCGGAGAGCCTCCAGGGCCGGTTCGCGCTTGCGCTCTTTTTCGGCGAACTCGAGAAAGTGCTCAATCTGAACACCGGTTGTAAAGAGGACAACATCAAATCTTCCTGCCAGCAAGCGCGCTAGGGCATCGGCGAGCGGCGCGGTATCAGCGGGCAGCTTCCATTGATAAACCGGGACTGTGGAGACTTGGCGGCCCTGGCTTACTAGGCCGTCGAGTAACTCGCGATTCGTCCGCCCATACTCCTGCACGGCAACTGACCGTTCCGGCCTTGATTCGAGGGCGCCCAGAATCTCGCGCCAGGTGTTTGGCTCGGGAACTGCGACAGCCACCGGGACGTTCCATTCACGCAGGACCGCAATCGGTTTAGGTCCGCGAGCCACGATCGTGAAGCGCCGAAGCGCGTCCGGGAAGCGCTCTGCCGGATCGCGCGTCGCCAGAACGCGGTGGAGAAATCTTGCGCCGACGCCCGTGAGGAAGATCACCATGTCGAACTCGCCACCGTAAAGCCGGTCGGCGAAAGCGAAGGCCTGCTCATTGTGTTCGAGTGGTACTTCGATCAGCGCGGGCGCGACGAAAGGCTCGCCGCCATTGATCCGGATGAGTTCGGCGATTTCCTTCGCGCGACGGCTCTCAAAAGAAAGGACTCTGGCGTGACCAAAGGACATGATCACGCATCGTAGCGCAGAATTGCACCGTGCTCGCGAGGCGCCCTGTTCAGCCAACGCATTCTGGCGCACTGCTTTGGGAAAGTACCAAAACTAACAGTTTTGTGATGTATTCACGACGTCCCGGTAGTATAGTAATCCTTCTGCCATCTATATTACTTTTGGAATCGAGCTGATTCTAGTCGTCCCGCGTTCATTTTTGAGCAACAAGGAGGCGCTTTTGGCTGTGGTGGTGATTGGGTTATTGCTTCTCATTCTGGCCAGCTTGTGGATTGTCTTTTACCAACTGATAAAACAGCAGGGACGGATATTGGTGCGTTTGGACCAATTACAGCCGCAGCTTCAGGAGGCCCAGCAGCCATCGGGAATAGGCATTGGCGAACCCTTTCCGTCCTTCAACCTTCCCGACCTAACCGGGAAAATGATAAGCCTGGAGGATTTTCAGGGCAAGCTGCTTCTGGTAGTGAATTGGAGTCCGGGCTGCGGTCACTGCGATTTGATCGCGCCGGACTTGGCGCGCCTCGAATCTGATTCCTCGAGCCAAAACCTCCAAGTTGTGCTGCTGGCGCACGGCGACACCGAATCCAATCGCAAACTGGCGGATGAGCATGGCCTCAAGTGCCCCATCCTGCTGGTCGACGACAAGCGCCCGCCAGAAGCCTTCAAAAACCTGGGAACGCCCGCCGCGTATTTGCTGGATGAGCAAGGCCGGGTGGCCAAACCGTTGACGATAGGCTCCGAAGATATTCCGGTGTTACTGCGCGAGATTGCCAGCACGGTAGATTCTTCCGTGCATGGTGACGCCGGCCGCTCTAATGGACTTCCTGGCGGACGTCCGCTCACCGAGAGCCGCATTGAGCGAAGTGGTCTCAAAGCCGGCACGCCCGCGCCTGTTTTCCGTCTGCCGGATGTCCATGGGCAAATGATCTCGCTCGAGGAGTATCGCGGCCGTCGGGTGCTTCTGGTGTTTACGGATCCGCATTGCGGACCCTGCGATCAGATAGCCGCTGATCTGGTTCGTCTCCATCGAAAGCACCGTGACAATGGTTTGGCGTTCCTGATGGTGGGCAGAGGCGACGCAGAGGAGAACCGGCGCAAAGCGGAAGACCACGGAATTGCGTTTCCTGTAGTGCTGCAGGAGAAATGGAAGCTTTCCAAAGAATACGGGATTTTCTCCACTCCGGCAGCGTTTCTGGTTGGTGAAGACGGTGTAATTCAAAGGAATGTGGCAGTTGGGGCGGACGCAATTTTGGAACTGGCCCGGGAAGGGCTGCATACAGGGAGAGAAGCTACACATGAACACTCGATTTGACGATATCGCTAGGCTCGCGGCCAGTCCGATCCCGCGGCGCAAGGCTTTCAAGCTCATGGGCAGGGTTCTCCTCGGCGGTACGGTCGCGAGTTTGACGGTGCGCAAGGCTAAGGCGCAGACTTGCAGTCCAGACTGTTCTTTCCCGTTCACTTGCTGCGGCACGACGTGCTGTCCGACCGCCCTCGGGTTCGCCGCCTGCTGCGGCACAACGTGCTGTGCGACCTTCGTAGGCTCCTTCTGCTGCGGCACAGCGTGCTGTTCGTCCAGTCAGGCTTGCTGCGAGGGAAGTTGCGTTACCTCAAACAACGCACACTGCGGACCGACTTGTGCGGTATGCGGCACGGGCCAACAGTGCGTGAATGGAACGTGCATTCCGACGATGACCAGCTAGTTGCTCTGATTTTCAGTAAGTTGCTGTCCATCCAACAGGGAAAAAGATATGAGCGCTCGATTTGACGATATAGCTCGAATCGCGGCCAGCCCCATCCCGAGACGCAAGGCCTTTAGGCTCATGGCCAAGGTTTTCTTCGGCGGTACGGTCGCGAGTTTGACCATACGCACGGCTAAAACGCAATCCTTCGGAACCTGTAATTCCTCGAACTGCGGTTCCGGAGGTGCTGTATGCGCTCCCAATTGCTGCTGTCCCTTCCCCCCCCGGGTTTATTTTGCTGTGGAACATCATGCTGCTACCCTGGATCGACCTGCTGTGGTAACACAAATTGCTGCCCCCCGGGCTCCTTCTGCTGTCCTGGTCCTGGTAACACGCTGTGCTGTCCGCAGCCCTTTACGTGCTGCGGCACCAGGTGTTGCCGACCGTTATCTACGTGCTGCAATGGCTCGTGCTGCGCGATTGGCCAGGTCTGCTGCGGCGGGGCTTGCGTTACTTCAAACAACGCACACTGTGGACCCAGTTGCGCGGTATGCGGCACGGGCCAAACGTGCATGAATGGAGCGTGTACTCCGAAGATGACCACATAGTTGCTCTGATTTAATAAGTTGCTGTCCATCCAACCAAGGGAGGGGAAAAGATGTGAACGCTCGATTTGACGATATAGCTCGAATCGCGCCAGCCCCATTCCGGGACGCAAGGCCTTCAGGCTCATGGCCAAGGTTTTCTTCGGCGGTACGGTGGCGAGTTTGACGATACGCACGGCTAAAGCGTAAGGTTTTGGGAGCCGCAATTCATCGTACTGCGGTCCGGGAGGTACTATGTGCACGCCCAATTGCTGCTGTCCCACCCCCACTTTCGTTTGCTGCGGAACCTTGTGCTGCTATCCCGAATCCGTCTGCTGTCCTAACGGAATGTGCTGTTCGGTCGCCTCTACGTGCTGCGGCGAAGTGTCGGAACCCCTTCGTCTGCTGTGGCGGAACGTGCCGTGCGGAGATCGACGAAGTCTGCTGTCGTAGTAACGACGTGTTGCCGGGGCGGCTCGCCCTGCTGTGGCACGCTGTGCAGTTGCGGCGTCGGCCAGGTCTGCTGCGGGGCCTGCGTTACTTCAAACAACGCACACTGCGGAGCAACTTGTGGGGTATGCACCGAAGACCAAACGTGCCAGAACGGTAAGTGTGTTTCGAAGCCGAGTTCTTGAGACCTTCTCCGTCGGCTTTGGCGGCGCATTCTGCCGCTCGAGGAGAGTACTGGGAGTAATAGGCTACTTTTTGCCGAACAGTTGGGTAGGTGTGAGTAGTATAGTATTCCTTCCTGAGCTACATTTTTTCGAGTGGCGAGGCTTCACAGGCAAGCTCCGTTACCGGTTTGCGCTCGAGTTGATTCGAGTTGGCCCGCATTCTGGCCCGGGAAGGGCTGCATAAAGGGAGAGAAGCTACACATGAACACTCGATTTGACGATATAGCTCGAATCGCGGCCAGTCCGATCCCGCGGCGTGAAGCTTTCAAACTTATGGGCAAGGTTCTCTTCGGCGGTGCGCTCGCGACCTTGACCATACGTAATGCTCAAGCGTCGCCAGTCTGCAATCCAGCCTGTGGGTTCGGCGAGTACTGCTGCGGTGGCACAACGTGCTGCTCGACCGATGTTTTCTGCTGTGGCACAACGTGCTGTGACTTCTCCCTCGTCTGCTGTGGCACAACATGCTGTGGGTTCCTGCAGAACTGCTGCTCGGGCAAGTGTGTTACTCAAAGCTCGAAAAGCTGCACAGCAAGTTGTACGCCATGTCCCCAAGGTGAGACCTGCGTGAACAATCAGTGTGTTTCGCAGCAGTCTTTCTAGGAGCTTGCCAATCGGTATTCGCGCAGTATTCGGCGTTTCTGGAATTGCCTCTCTCCGCTTCGCCAGCCGTCTACAACCTTCTCTATCCGGGTGCTGTCTCTTCGTGAGCAGCCAATGGGAATCTGTCCCTAGCGACTTCGCGGTGCAAAATTGTGCGGACCAATGTGTCTGGTTGCGAACGAGCGCTAGGCATGGTGCGCTTGGGGGATCTAGTTGCCTGAGAAATATCCGGATAGAACGGCACAGCTGACACCTTCCGCTGGGCCTGACGATTTCTTCGCGGCGATCTCAGCGGCGGCGCTCGGGTGTGTTTTGGTCTTTTCCGTGCTGACGTTCGGGAAAGAGCAATGGCCCACAACTGCACTCCACGTCTCTATTTATGCCATAGGCATAGCGTGGTTGGCACGCTACGTACTGGCGCGATACAATTTCCGGCTTCATGTTCTGATGGCGCCCCTCGCAGCAGCAACGCTGTGGGGCTTGCTTCAATTGGCGCTAAAGACGTCGGTCTATGAATTCGCGACCTGGAATGCAATCCTCAACTGGAGCGCAAATTTCGTTCTGTTTACGATTTCGTTTCAGGTTTTCCTATTCCCAAAACCTCGAAGGAAGTTTCTGAGATGGGGTCTTTATTTTACTTTCGCGGTGACTATTGCAGCTGTCATGCAGCACTTTATTTCCCGCACCAGCGCGTTTTTCGTGAACCGGGATCACTTTGCTGCTTTTGTAGAGCTGTTCTTGCCCTTGGCCATTTTTACGGCGCTTCGCAGCGAGGAACGCTTCTGGTTGCATGCGGCGATTGCGGGCACTCTTTTTGCTTCCCTTATCGCTACCGCATCAAGGGCCGGGGCCGTTCTCGGGATTTTAGAGATTATAATCGTGCCTCTGATCGCCAGCAGGCGATTTACACTGGACCGCAAAAAAATTCTGGTAATGGCCGCTTTCGCGTTCCTGTTCACGGCTATCCTCGGATGGCAAGTCGCATTGGGCCGCCTGAGTGCGCCGAATCCCTATCGCTATCGCAGGGAGATGGTGCTCTCCGCGGCGGCGATGATTCGTGAGCGACCCTGGTTTGGATTTGGCTTAGGTACCTGGGAAACCGCCTATCCTGCTTATGCTCTCTTTGACATGCATGAGATCGTCTGGCATGCGCATAACGACTGGGCCGAATGGGCCGCCGAAGGAGGAATACCCTTTTTTCTCATAACGCTCTCAGTCCTGGCATTGAGCCTTCCATTGGCCGTTCGCTCCATATGGGGTCTCGGTGTAATTGCAGTTTTCCTACATAGCCTGGTCAGTTTTCCAATGCAACTCCCACCGTTGGCGAGTTTGGTCTTCGTCTTACTGGCAGCTGCGGCGGCCAGCGAGAGACAGGAGAGTACTGGAACTCACAGTAAACTTCTTTGACGCACTGAGTGTGTTTTCAACATTACTTTTGTTGTAGTATTGGTTGCCTGACTGTTGCTTCGTAATCCTTCACGTCTCACTGAATAAAGCACATGAAAATACATATGAACACTCGGCTTGACGATATAGCGCGCATCGCGGCCAGTCCGATACCGCGACGCCAGGCCTTCAGGCTTATGGGCAAGATTCTCTTCGGCGGTGCGGTCGCGACCTTAGCTCTAGGGACGGCGAAAGCGTCGCCAGTCTGCAATCCAGCCTGTGGCGCCGACCAGAACTGCTGCTCGGGCAAGTGTGTTACTCAAAGCTCCGCAAGCTGCACTCCAAGTTGTACGCCATGTGCCCAAGGTTACCAGTGCGTAAATAACAAGTGTGAGCCGCCAGCCACCACGTTCTAAGACCTTCTCAATCGGTATTCGCGCAGTATTCGGGGTTTCCGGAATCGCGGCCTTGGGGCTGCTCGCTTTCTACTCTCTGAAGGTTGCCGAGGCTGACCGCCTGGCCAGTTCATACACTCTGGACGGCCTTAAACGCGCGAGTCGGCTTGTCCCGAACAATGCTGAATACCTTACGTTACTTTCAAACCTGGAGGCTGATTCCGGAACCGATCCAAGCGGCAGTTTACGAACGCTCGAACGATCATTGGCTCTGAATCCGAGGGATACGGCTTCCTGGATTAACCTGGGGTCCCGCGCGGAATCCGCTGGCGATTTCGAAAAGGCGGAGCGAAGCTATCTGGCGGCGGCCAAGATCGATAAACAGCTTTGGCCTCGCTGGAATCTCGCCCAGTTCTACTTCCGCAGGCATGATCTTTCGAACTTTTCCCGTTGGGCAAAGGCTACGGCGGAAATGGCCCGCAACGAGCAGGATTTGTATCCGCTATTCGTGCTTTGCTGGAAGACGTCCCAGGATTCGGAAACCATCCTTACGCGCGACCTGCCGAATACGCCATCAGTGAATCGGTCATACCTGGCCTTCCTGGTTAACACTGATCGGCTGGCGGCTGCCGAAGCGGTGGCTGAGCGTTTACTCGCGTATGGGACAAAGCAAGATGCTGATTTCCTGCTCAGTTACTGCGACCGGCTGCTTAGCGAAACCAGCGCACACCCGCAAGATTCCGGCACAGCCCTGAAGATCTGGAACTCTCTCGCGGATCGCAGGCTTCTGCCTTATCAGCCCATTAAGCCGGACCGGGCAGCATTCGTCACGAATGGCAACTTCGAGTTTCAGCCGATTTCCCGAGGCTTTGACTGGAGGATCAATAATCTGCCTGGAGTGTTGACAGACGTTGACAGATCTCTGGTCATTACATTTTCCGGCGAACAACCTGAGAAATGCGAGATCGCTTATCAATTCGTTCCTTTGGTGCCCCGGGATTCGTATCGCGTTGCATTTAGTTATCGAACTGTTAACGCGACTGAAAATAGCGGGCTATTCTGCCGTGTTTTCGAGCTTCCTTCCGGAAAACTTCTCACCGCAGAAACGCCGTGGCTCGCGAGCGATGATTGGAAGGAGGGGACAATGTCTTTCTCGATTTCCGGAACCAGCAGTTTAGTGCGGCTGGTGTTTGGGTACGAACGGCCACTAGGCATGATGCGTTTGGAGGGATCTATCTGCCTGCGGAATATCCGCATAGAACCGCACAGCTGACGCTCATCCAACTCATTGCTACGATAACGAGAAAGCCCCTTCAATCACGTGAGGTATCAAACATGAGCAATCGTCTGCTGATTGCAATTGCTTTGGCTGCGGCTCTGGCCGCTACTGCGGACTCCCAAACGACAGATCCGAATCCCGGGCACGAGCCTAGCGTTTTTCTCGGAAATCATCGCCCGAAGGACACGAAGAGCAAAACGCCCACGTCTCGGTCCGTAACGGGAAAGGTTGTTGATGGCTCCGGCCAGCCGCTCGAGGGCGCGCTGGTGACCTTGACCGATCCCAAAAGCAAGGAAAATCTCACTTTTATTACTAAGAAGGGCGGCCGCTATAACTTCGACGACCTCAGTTTCACAGTGGATTATCAACTTCAGGCACGTTACCAGGACACGGTTAGCCCGGCGACAAAGCTCAGCCAATATGATCGCAGCCCGAAGCTGGTGCGGATTCTAGAGGTGCCGTCGAGCGCAACGCCCACTGCAACCGCGGAGTCGAAGAAAGACACATCGGAGCCTAAGCAGTAATCCCGGACCGACAGCAGTCCTGTTTTAGCTGCTGGGGCTTGAGCAACTTACCCGAAAAAATCGCGTACCTTCTCGAAGACGCTCTTTTCGTGCGGCGCATTCTCGGCGGGCAAAATCTCGCGAAGCTCTTCAAACAGCTTGCGCTGCTCGCGAGTCAATTTTTTCGGGACCTGAACATCCACGTGGACGTATAGATCGCCGCGTATGCGGCTGTTCAAATGCGGCACACCAAGATTCCGCAGCCGGAATTGGGCTCCCGCTTGGGTTCCTTCGGGAATATGGATCTTTTGCGGGCCATCAAAAGTGTCGATTTCGATCTCCGCGCCCAAAACAGCTTGCGCGACATTGATCGGCAGCGTGCAATGCAGATCGGTTTCTCTGCGCTCAAATATTGGATGCTCGGCGAGCTTGATGACGACATACAGATCGCCTGGCTGGCTGCCCGGAGGTCCGGGATTGCCTTCGCCGGCGAGTCGCAGCATGGTTCCATTGGCCACGCCCGCCGGGATGTTGACCTTGAGCTTTTTTTGGGCGCGGCTGAAGCCCTCGCCCCGGCATTGTGAGCACGCCTGACGAATGACTCGGCCTCGACCGCCGCAAGTGGGACAAGTTTTACGAATCGACAAGAAGCTCTGCTGGTAAAGAACTTCGCCGCGGCCATTACAGACCGAGCAGGTAGTCAATCCGCCGTTGGGTTCTGCGCCGCTTCCATGGCATTTTGAACAGGCCTCCATGCGCGGTATTTGCAGATCGGCGGATAATCCGCGCATCGAATCTTCGAAGCTCACCTCCAGATCGAAGCGGATGTCTTCGCCCCGTTGCACTCGAGACCGGCGACCCCGGCCGGTGCCGAAGATATCGCCCAGTCCGAAGAGATCGCCGAGGATGTCGCCAAAATCGGCGAAAGTGCCCTCGTCGAACCCTGCACTGCCGGCGCCGTTTACTCCCTGGTGGCCAAAACGGTCATATGCGGCACGCTTTTGCGAATCGCTGAGAACTGCGTAAGCTTCCGCAGCTTCTTTGAACTTTTCCTCCGCTTCCCGGTTGTCGGGATTGCGGTCAGGATGGTATTGCAGCGCCAGTTTGCGGTAAGCGTTTTTGAGCGTCTGTTCGTCGCACTGGCGTGAAACGCTCAAAACCTCGTAATAATCTCGTTTCGCGACACTCATCGTGGATTGCGGTTACTGTCGAAAACCCTTATTGGTTGACTGCTACTTTTAGCATCGCCGGCCGGAGGAGTCGTCCCTTGAATTTATAGCCGCGCTGATATTCATCCAAGATCGTCTGGTCGGGGTGTTCCGTCGTGTCCACCATCTCTACTGCGTGATGAATGTGAGGATTAAACAGAGTGCCCTCGGTCGAAAGCGGTTCCAGACCGAGCTTCTTCAATGCCTCATAGAGGCGCTGGTAAATCAGCTCCATGCCGCGAGCGTATTCCTTATCGGCGCTTTCCACCTTGAGGGCCCGCTCGAAGTCGTCCAGTATCGGCAGCAGCGCCTTTACCGTGTCCATGGCCGCGAATTCGAATAGCTCGCTCCGCTCCTTTTCGACGCGGCGCCGGAAGTTTTCGAACTCGGCTTGGCGGCGCTGCAGCAGATCTTGCAGTTCTGCCTTTTCTCTCGCCGAACGGTCGCGTTCGGCTGAGAGCTCGGCCACAGATCCAGCAATTTCACTCTCTCCACGCGTCCCGGACGGGCGCTCCTGCTCTGGCTGAATCTCTTCTGTTGCTACAGAGTTGTTGTTATTCTCGGATTCCATTGGACTGCACCGTGGCGGACCGAAAAGACTCGATCCGGTGAAATTTCAGCGTAACAGAAGCGAGGAAAACCTGAAAGCGGTTCCGTAAATCTCGCCGTTACAGCAGTTTAGCGGCTGCGTGCGGCGGCCGTTTGCTTCGTGTCGATGGGAGTAGGGGCAACGGCCGTTTCGGATTCTGCAGTTTTGGTCAGGCCGAGTGTCTTCCGCAATTCTGAATCGATTCTGGCGCGAATATCTGCATTATCTTTCAAAAACTGGCGTACGTTTTCGCGGCCCTGACCGATGCGCTCACCCTTGTAGCTAAACCAGGAGCCGCTTTTCTCCACGACGCTGTTCGCGACGCCGAGATCCAGCAGATCGCCTTCGCGTGAGACGCCTTCGCCGTAGATGATGTCAAATTCGGCTTCCCGGAATGGCGCAGCCACTTTGTTCTTAACGACTTTGACTTTGGTGCGATTGCCGGTGACTGTCTCGCCGTCCTTGATAGCTGCGATGCGGCGAATATCGATGCGGATAGAGGAATAAAATTTCAATGCGCGGCCACCCGTGGTAGTCTCCGGGTTCCCGAACATCACGCCGATCTTCTCGCGGATCTGGTTAATGAAAATTAGGCACGTGTTCGATTTGGAAACGATACCGGTGAGCTTGCGCATGGCTTGAGACATCAGGCGCGCCTGCACGCCCATGTGCGAATCGCCCATTTCACCATCGAGCTCTGCTTTCGGAACCAAAGCAGCGACTGAATCGACCACCAGCACATCAATCGATCCCGACGTGATGAGCGCGCTTGTGATCTCGAGCGCCTGCTCGGCGAAATCAGGCTGAGAGACGAGCAAGTTGTCCACATCGACGCCGAGCTGCTTCGCGTAAATCGGATCGAGCGCATGCTCTACATCAATGAAGGCCGCCATCCCGCCCACTTTTTGAGCTTCGGCCACAACCTGCAAGGCAATGGTCGTCTTGCCCGAAGATTCAGGGCCGAAGATCTCGCAAATGCGTCCACGGGGAAACCCGCCGACGCCGAGCGCATAATCCAGCGAAATGGATCCCGTCGAAATCGATGCAACCGGAACAATCGCTTCCTTCGCGCCGAGGCGCAGGATTGAGCCTTTGCCGAATTGCTTCTCAATCTGGCCGAGTGTCAGGGCTAACGTACGGCTGCGCTCTTTTTCGTCCATAGGACTCCTTATTGATACCTCTTGGGGGAGTACCTACAGTATAGCCCGAAACAAAAGGAGGCACATTTGTTCGAGTGCAAATCGAGTTGCAATGGGATCTGAGCCGCGACCGTAGGGAGCGGTCGAAAATGAATTATCGGCTCTCCGTGACCTATCTGATCACGTTCGCTTGCTATGGCTGCCACTTGCATGGGCATGAATCGGGTTCTCTCGATAAGTGGCAGAATCGGCCTGGAAGCCCTTTGATCGAAGCCGATGCGAGGCGGGTTTCCACAGAGCGGCAACGGATGAATCAGCCGCCGTATTGTCTGAATAAGAGTCGACGTGAAGCGGTGCTGTCGCATTGCGGGAGCGCTGCGCAGAGTGCCATTGGACTCTGCTGGCCGCTCACGTGCGCAGCAATCACGTTCATCTTGTGGTGGCAGCAGACGTTCGGCCAGAGAGAATCATGAACGATCTTAAGTCATACGCAAGTCGCTGTCTCAACGAGATCGGTCTGGACGCACCTTCTAGAAAGCGGTGGGCGCGACATGGGAGCACGCGCTGGTTATGGAAACAGGAGAATGTGTCAGCCGCTATCCGGTATGTGCTTGACGAGCAGGGTCGCGCAATGGCCGTTTTCGGGGTAAACGAACAGTGACCGCTCCCTTCGGTCGCGGCTCAGTACGGTAAAATCGCCGGGCTCGCGGCGGTTACGAAATCGCTGATTTGCGGGCGTAATAACCTTTGCGCGCGCGCACAACGAGATCCCGGCGGCCCTTTACTTTGATTTCAACAGGATGGTATTGTCCGTCCGGTTTCAAAGGTTCAGGACGATAGAAGAGATTGTACTGATGGCGCAGCTCATTGGCGATATTTTCAAAGGATTGATTCAGGTCCTTCGCCTGAAACGGGAAGAAGGCAACCCCGCCTGTCTGCTCGGCGAAGTAGCGCATGACTTTGTCGCCCTCGGTTTCGATGTGGCTGATGTTCGTCGAAATGGTATAGACGACGGTATCGGCACGTTGCGCCATTTCGAGCGCCTGGTCGCGGCTATAGCGGCTTTCGTTGTCCTCACCATCGCTTAAAATCACCATGGCCCGGCGGAATTTATATAGCGGTTGATCCCGCATCAGCTTTTCTTTGCATGCGAAATAGATCGCGTCGTAGAGAGCCGTTCCTCCGCCCGGGCGGAGGCTGCGAACCGCGTTCTCCAGTTTCCCTGTATCGTTCGTGAGATCGGCAACAACTTCGGCTGCGGTGTCGAAGCTGACCACAACGGCTTTATCCTGCTCGCGCATTACGCTGTTGATGAAATTCGTGGCCGCTTCCTGCTGGAATCGGAAACGATCGCGAATGCTGTTGCTGGTATCAATCAAAATGGCGAGCCGCAAGGGAAGGTCGGTTTCGGAAGTGAACTCGAGAATATCTTGGGGCTTCTTGCTTTCAAAGACCTGGAAATCACTCCTGTTCAGGTCCGTTACGAAGCGGCCGTGCTTGTCTGTCACCGTGAAGAGCATATTTACACGGGTGACTTCGGCGCGGATAGTTGTGGAATCGGGCGACGCTGGCGAGCTTTGTTGACCGCCGAGACAGATCGCCGCAACGGCCAAGGCGGCCAGACTTAGTACTACAGACTTCATCGGGTGTTGCCTTTATTCTAGCCGCGTTGCAATCTGAGGGCGTCGAGAAATTGAGTGAGCTCAGCAGGCAAGGGGCTTTCAATTGCGATCCACTCGCCTGTTGACGGCGATCGGAAGCGAAGACGGTGCGCATGGAGAAAAAAGCGGCTGAGGGCCGGTAAACCAGGTGTAGCGGCGGGAGCGCCGTAGAGCCTGTCACCCACTACTGGATGGCCAGTACTCGAAAGATGAACCCGGATCTGATGAGTGCGCCCCGTTCCGATTCGGATTTTGAGAAAGCTGAACCTTTCGAATGCTTCGACGACACGGTATTCGGTCAGAGCGGCGCGCCCGGAGGCGGACTTCGACGTCATGCGAATGCGCCGGATTGGGTCGCGCGAGATGGGGCTAGTGATGCGCCCCTGTTCGCGCTTCATCTGCCCATGCACCATTGCCAGGTAAGTTTTTTCGACGATTCGATCATGGAATTGCGCGGCGAGGGACTGATGGGCCTGGTCTGTGCGAGCAACTACAATCACGCCAGTTGTGTCGCGATCAAGGCGATGAACGATTCCCGGGCGTAAATCGCCGTTGATCGAAGATAACGTCCCGAAGTGATGCAGAAGAGCGTTCACCAGCGTCCCTCGGCCATGTCCGGCGCCCGCATGGACCACCATGCCCGCAGGTTTGTCGACGACGATGACATCGGAATCCTCATAGAGAATCTCGATAGGCAGATCTTCCGGTTCGGCTTTCAGCGGACGAAGCTCAGCGGGCGTGACCGAGACGTTTTCGACCCCGCGCAATAGATAGGATGCGCGGACGGATTGGCCATCAACTTCTACCCGGTCTTCTTTGATCCAGGATTGGAGGCGGGAACGGCTGAAGTCGGGCAGACGTTCGTGCAGGAAGGAGTCAAGGCGCTTGCCGGCATCTTCTGCAGTTGCGCTGAGGATCACAAACGATAGTCCGCGTGGCCTTTGCCGTAGCGCATTTCGCCCGCTTCAACAGGAAAGGGCAGAGTGTTCTCCTTCGGCGGCAGCGGGCAGGTGGCGTATGGCGTGAAGGTGCAGGGCGGATTGTAGGATCGGTTGAAATCTAAATCCACTTTGCCGTCGGCAGGCAGAGGCGTGTTTAACATCCGGCCGGCTTGATAGGTCTGGGTCTTGTTAGTTGCGTCTTTGAATAGGAAGAAAAGAGTCTTGTCTTCGTAGATGGGCCGCAAATCATATTGCTGGCCTCGGAAAGTGAATTCGACGATGCCGGGGCTCTCCTCCAAGTCTGTTTGGCCCAAGACGTTCAGGATAGGAATCTTCTTCACCGCGGGAATGAATCTAGCTGCGAAACGAAATTCCGGATTAATCGGAAAGTACTTGAGACCTTGAAAGTTCTTGCGGACCGGACTGTCAGCATCCTTAGCGCGAATCCCGAGCTTGTCGCCACGCTTGATCAGATAGAAGGATACAGGCCCGGCATGAACCGTATCTGGTTTCTCCTCGTTGTAGGCTAACCTTCGTGAAGATCCGTCGCCGGCAGTAAAGACCACCTTGTCTCCTTCCAGATGCAAGCGGCCCACTCGAGCCGGTGCGTCCTTCGGCAGAACGAAATCATTTGAATCCGCGGAGCCGATCGTGTTCTCGCCTGGTTTCAACCAAAACAGACCGGCGAGCGTGAGCCAGCTATCCTCGGCGCGCAGTCCCGCGTCTCGTTCTTTCTGCCACTGCCGGATGGAATCGTCGTACGCGGAGTCGTGGGCCATAAGCAGCGCTGCCAATACTGAAATCCCAATTGAGAGACGGTACATAGCTGAATTCTACTCGCGAAGCTCGACCACCGTCGCTCCTGCTCCTCCCTCCGACTGCGTGGCGGGATAGAAGCGGCTGACGTGAGGATTGGTGGCCAGGAATTCGCCGACAGCTCGTTTCAAAATGCCCATTCCATGCCCGTGGACGATTCTGACGCGATTCACGGACGCCAGCGCGGCGGAATCCAAGAATTTGTCGACGTGTTCGATAGCTTCTTCCGCCCGTTGACCTATTATGTTGAGCTCGCGATAAGAGACATCCCAACGCGGTCCCGTCTCAACATGCACATTCTTCGGCAACTTAATTGTTTCCGTTTTTTGTGACACGACTTCCGCGATGTCCTCTCTGGGCACCTGCATTTTGAGGAATCCGGCTTCGACTTCGAGCATTCCGTTCTTCAGAAGGCGACGCACGGTAGCGATTTCCCGCACGTCCTTGAGCCGAACTTTCGCGCCTTCCTCGAGGACGAGGGATGCCTCGCCTCGACCAGCATCTGCGATAGGAAGAACGCCTGCGCCTTTCTCGCGAAATTCCCGCTTGGTTTTAGCTATTAACCGCTGGGCCTGCTCTGCCGCTTTGCGCTGTTGACCGGCTTCCGCGAGCCGTTCCATGGTCATTTGTGCTCGGGCTTCGAAATCGGCAATGAGCGATTCCGATTTTTTCTCCCATTCGCGCTGGCGTTGCTGGTCGCGGCGAGCGGCCGCGTTTTCCAGTTCCGCTTGACGTTTGGCGATCTGTTGCGTCGCTTCCTCCATCTCGCGCGCTCGCAGCGCGTTCTCTTCGGCCTGACGGTGCAACTCGGCCAGAAGCTCCTGAAAATCGGCCTGCATGCGGGGCATCACAAAACGCGCATAAGTCAGGACAGCTTCCGGCATTTCCAGCCGGGTGGCAATATCCAGGCCGGCCGATTTGCCGGGCATTCCGAGCCGAAGCTGGTAAGTGGGCTGCAGAGTTGTTTCGTTGAAACCCATGGAACCGTTCAGGACTCCTGGAGTTCGAGCGCCATACAATTTCAAAGGAAGAAGATGAGTGGACGCGAGGCAAAACGCGCCAGACTTGCGAAACTCATCGAGAATGGCTACGCCTAGCGCTCCGCCTTCTTCCGGATCTGTTGCGCGACCCAGCTCATCGAGCAAAACTAAGCTCTCAGGACTGACTCGCGCGAGCATCTCTTTTACATGAAGCAGATGCCCGGAGAAACTGCTCAAGCTCTCAGCGATCGATTGGGTATCGCCTATGTCGGCCAGCACGTCATGGAGCAACGGAAATTCCGCTTCTGCGCAGGGCACTGGAATGGCGGCGTGAGCCATTAGCGCGAGGAGACCTGTGGTTTTCAGAGTGACGGTTTTGCCCCCGGTATTGGGGCCGCTGATGAGCAAACATCTCCGCTCTTCACTCAGCTCGAAGGATATCGGAATAATCGGTTTGCCTTGCTGCCGCAATACGGCCTCGAGTAGAGGATGCCGCGCTTCGCGAAGCATGAGCTTCCGTTCGGGTCCGCTGAAGCGAGGGATAACGGCGTTGTAATCCTGCGCGAACGCGGCCTTCGCGAAAATACAATCGAACTGTGCGAGCGCTTCCGCGGTCGCCGCGATCTCAGCGCTGTGCTCCCGAAGAGCATTGGTGATTTCGGCGAGGATACGCTCGATTTCCCGAAGCTCGTCTTCACGAAGCCGGACCAGTTCGTTATTCAGTCCGATCGTCTCGATCGGCTCAACGAAAAGCGTATGGCCGGTGCCGCTCGAGCCATGAATGACGCCGTCGATCCGCCCTTTTTGCCCGGCGACAATGGGCACCACGAACCGATCGTCGCGGATGGTGACGAAATCTTCCTGCAAGGTGCCATCGCTGCGATGCGCCCGGATGAATCGATCAAGCGATTCCTGAATGTGCTTCTGCTGGCGCTCGATGTCGCGGCGGATTCGCCGAAGCGCGACACTCGCTTCATCAGACAAGCTCCCGTCGGGAAGAAAGGCCCGCTGATACCGCCGAGCCACATCGCGAAGATCTGCCAGGCTCGCCGCGCGATGCCCTAAGCGGGGATATCGCGAGGCTACGGAAAGGAGAATGCCGCGGTATTCGCCCGCCAAGGCCAACGTATGAAACAGGTCCAGGATCTCCCGCCCATCGAGCGCAGCGCCCTCGACCCGCAGAGTGCGCAAAGCCGATTCGACGTCGCGAAGCTGATTGAAGCGCAGGCGAATGGCAGCGCCACGAGAGGATTCCTGCGCGCCGGAAACCTCGCGCAGGTACGCGATGGATTCGCCTGCCTCCGCCAAGTCTGCCTCCAAGGCAAAACGATCCTGATGCGGCTCGAGGGCATAGATAAGTTCGCGCCCGGCAGCGCTGCCCGCGTATGGCGCGAGCATCTCTTTCAGTTCATCGAATTGAAGAAGCTCAATACTGCTGAACGCCATGAATGTGCGGCAGTATTATGGACGGGTCACGTAGGGTTGAGTCGCGGTACGAGTGCAGCAGGCGTTGATCACTTCGAGCGTCCCCTCGGTCATGCGCAGCGAGGCCAATCCATCAATCTCGAACCAATGAACGCTCTTGGAATCATCTCCGGGGCGAAGCTCGCCTCCCCGGATTGTGCAGTAGAAATCGATCAGCACGTAATGATATTCGCACCCTCCTGACGCATCTGGCATGATGCGCTCGAAAACAGTCGCTATGGAATCGGTCGAGACCTCCAGGCCCGTCTCTTCGAATACTTCGCGAGCCAGGGCATCTTCCAGCCGTTCCCCCGTTTCCACCACACCTCCTGGAAGAGACCAGTAGCCGGCCAGGGGTTCTTTGCCACGCTCGACCAGCAGCACGCGGTTTCCGTCGAGAATCAGAGCGCCGACGCCGAGCAGGGGGCGTGCAGGGTAACGACGGCTGTCATTGCAACTCACGCCCGTTAGATGAGACGCTTTAACCCACCGCACCCAAAACTTCTTCCGCGTGGCCGTCCACCTTTACTTTAGGGAAGATTTTCTTGATCTTACCCTCGTGATCGATTATGAAGGTTGTGCGCTCGATCCCCATGTACTTCTTGCCGTACATACTCTTTTCCTTCCAGACGCCATATGCTTCCGCGGCTTTGTGGTCTGTGTCTGCTAAAAGAGCGAACGGCAGCCCGAACTTGTCCTTGAATTTCGCCTGAGCCTTCGCTGCATCCGGCGAGACACCCACGATTACCGTGTTCGCCTTGGTGTACTTCCCAGAGCTGTCGCGGAACGCACATGCTTCCTTCGTGCAGCCCGGAGTGTCGGCTTTCGGGTAGAAATAGAGGACAACGTTATTACCTTTTAATGAGGAGAGCTGGAAGTGCTCGCCAGAATCCGTGTCGAGGGAGATCTCGGGCGCTCGATCGCCCTCTTTGAGGGTCGGCATACCCCAAATTACCAAACGAACTTGGCCCGGAGTCGTTGCTAACAGCGATTTTCCGTTCGTCTTTCATGATCTCAGCTTTTATTCAACAACAAACTTGACAAACCGGCACGCATATCTTATGCTTGAGTTGTATCCAAGTTATGGATAGGAGAAAACGAAAATGCCAATGATCAGATACAACCCTTTCAATACCGAAACCGAGGATTTTCCCGCTGGGTTGAGAGTATTCCAGGATTCCCTGTCCCGGCTGTTCAGTGAACCGGCTTCCCGGCCGTGGTCGCCTGCAGTAGACATTTACGAGACCGAGAACGAATTGGTTTTGAAAGCCGACGTGCCGGATGTCGATCCGAAGACTGTCGGAATTCAGCTCGAGAACGGTACTCTTACCCTGAAGGGTGAGCGCAGGTTTGAAGAGCAGAAGAACGGCAAAGGCTTCCATCGCATCGAGCGCAGCTACGGTTCATTCGTGCGGGCGTTCAGCTTGCCGGACACTGTGGAGCCGGACAAAGTTAAGGCCGATTACAAAAACGGCGTTCTCACCGTCACGCTGCCCAAGAAGGAAGTGGCGAAGCCGAGAACGGTGAACATCGAAATCAGCAACAACTAATCAGCAGATTTTTAGTTTTTAACGTTGAGGCGCGGTGAATGGGTACTAGGCCCACACACCGCGCCGTTTTTGTTTAAAAGCTTCCACATTCTGCAACTATAGTTTTGGATGCTTTCAGCCGATGATCGCAGAGTGCGAACACTGGCTGTAATCTCACTTGCATTTCTCATCGGCAAGTCCGCTTTCGGCTGCTCTGTACTGTCCCATGAAGCAGTAGTAGACGCTTTGTGGGATGTCAAACTGAAGCCGGTTCTCTTGCTTCAGTACCCTAACGCGACGAAAGAAGAACTAAAACAGGCGCACGGTTACGCATACGGCGGCGCGATTATTCAAGATCTCGGGTACTACCCTCATGGCAGTAAACAATTCAGTGACCTGACTCATTACGTGCGCACGGGCGATTTCGTCCTGGCGCTGATTTCAGAATCACAGAACTTGAACGAGCTGGCCTTCGCGCTCGGGGCCATGTCTCACTACGTTTCCGATATAGAGGTTCACCGGTTTGCTACGAATCCCGGAGAGCCTCTGCTTTATCCCAAACTGGAGCGGAAGTACGGCCCGGCGGTGACGTATGAAGAGAACCCTGGCGCGCATCTGAAGACCGAATTTGGATTCGATGTGCTGGAAGTGGCGAAAGGCAATTTTGCCCCTGAGGCTTACCACGATTTCATAGGTTTCTACGTGGCTGCGCCGGTGCTGCAGAGAGCCGTGCATGACACTTATGGGCTCGATTTGGAAGACCTGTTTCCTGATTTCGACCGGACGGTTGAATCCTACCGCCGGGCGGTGAGCAAGACCATTCCCATGGCAACACGCATCGCCTGGGCACAGAAGCAACACGACATTCAAAGAGCTCAACCGGGCATGACGCAAAAGAAATTTGTTTACGTCATGAACCGGTCGAGTTATGAGCGTAACTGGGGTAAGCAATACGACCGGCCTACGGCGGGAGACCGCGTCGTCGCAGTCGTGTTGAAATTACTACCGCCGATTGGGCCGTTGAGAGCGTTGCGATTCAAGATGCCGACGCCTGATGTAGAGAAGCTCTTTACGGAAAGTTTTACTCGATGCGCCGCTCAATACGGCGGCAGCCTCGAGCAGGCGAGTCATAATACCCTGCAGCTCGAAGACAAGAACTACGACACCGGTACAATTACCGCGGCTGGCGCTTATCACTTGGAAGATGATGTGCAAGCCTATTGGCTGAGCTTGCTTTCCAAAAAAGGATTCAACACGGTCACGCCGGCGATAAGAGAAGAATTGCTCGGATATTACAGTAATCTGAGCGCTCCAATAGATACTAAGAAGCATCCCAAGGAATGGCGGCGCGTTTTGACAGAGCTGCAGACTCTCAAAACTGCACAAGCAGGTGTAAGCGCCGCAGGCGACTAACGGTGCCGCGCGCGTTACGCTCCCTCACCGTCGCTGCTCTGTTGTTCGGCCTCGCAGTGGCTTGCTATGGCTACTCGGTGCTTTCGCATGAAGCGCTGGTTGACGCGGTTTGGCAGCTAACACTCAAACCCGCGCTGCTCTCGCGGTTCCCGCATGCCACTCCGGAGCAATTGAAAGAGGCGCATGGCTACGCTTACGGCGGAGCGATTATTCAGGACGAAGGATTCTATCCCCATGGAAACGGCTATTTCAGCGATCTGACGCATTATTGCCGCGCGGGTGATTTTATCGAAGCACTGATCTCGGATTCGCAGACTTTGGACGAGTACGCTTTCGCGCTCGGAGCACTCTCTCATTACGCTTCCGATAACGATGGCCACCGCCTGGCGACGAATGTAGGAGAGCCTTTGCTGTATCCAAAGTTGCGGCGCAAGTTCGGAAACGTGATTACGTATGAAGAAAAGCCTTACGTTCATCTCCAGACTGAGTTCGCGTTTGATGTAGAGGAAGTGGCCAAAGGCAACTACGCGCCTGAGGCTTATCACGACTTTATTGGCTTCAATGTGGCCACGGCTCTTTTGAAAAAGGCTTTTTTCGAGACCTACGGCTTTGAATTGACGGACATGTTTGACGACTTCGACCGCGCTATGGGTTCATACCGGCACACCCTGAGCACGCTTATACCGTTCTTCACCCGAGTGGCGTGGGCGAATCACCAGGATGAGATCCGCAAAGCGCGCCCTACTGTCACGGAGAGGCAATTCCTGTATGTGATGAGCCGTTCGAGCTACGAGCGGGAATGGGGTAAGCAGTACGACCGCCCTTCTTTCCGGGATCGTCTCGTGGGGTTCATCGTTCGATTGTTGCCGCCGATCGGTCATCTCCGAACACTAAAATTCAAGCCGCTGACGCCCGAGGTGGAGCAATTGTTCATGAAGAGTTTCGATGCGGCGACCAAGCAGTATAGCGCCGAGATTCGCGAAGCGAGACGGCGCGCTTTGCATCTCGAAAATACAAACTTTGATGTTGGGGTAATCACGCGGCCGGGCGAGTACAAGCTGCAGGACCAGACTTATGCTTATTGGCTCGATGAACTGTCGCTGCACAACTTTACCGGTGTGACTCCGGCGGTTCGTACCGACATATTGAACTATTACCGCGACCTGAACGCACCCTTTGATACGAAGAAGCATCCGAAGGATTGGCACAAGGTGCAGAGCCAGTTGGGCGAGTTGAAAGCCTTGCGGTTTTAAACCAAAAGGAACTCACGATTCCGAATCATCCCTAGGGCTCTCCACAGTTTTCGAAACGAAGTAATCGAAATATATTGAACACATACCAGGAGAATATTCGTCATGAATAGCGCAGCTGCGTGTGTCTCTGACGGCGTGTCAGCACCAAAAGCCCGTATTCTTCCGAACAAAATATCGGGAATTCAGCTGCTTACGACCGCAGATGCGCCAGGGCGCGTAGGGATAATTACGCAGCTACCCCAAAGCGCTCAATTGGAAGTGTGCGGCGAGGGTTTCGACGACCGTACCGTAAAGGTGCGCTGGCTGAATTCGTTCTATTTCGTGTTTCGCCAAGACCTCGAGATCCTGGCGTCGTAAGTTCAGACGCAGAGTGGCGTATTCTGGGGCGTGGTTGTGCCCCATTCCGCTGTTGAGTCCCTAGGCCTTCTTGGCCTACCCACCGCGATCAGCCGAACTTGCCAGGGGAAAATGGGATGCACTTATCGTCGGGGCAGGGCACAACGGTCTCACCTGTGCTGCCTATCTCGCTCGGGCAGGTAAGCGCGTTCTGGTGCTCGAATCGCGTGAGCGCATCGGTGGGGCTTGCACGCTCGAAGAACCCTGGCCAGGTGTGCGCATGTCCCCTTGCGCCTATCTCGCTGGACTGCTGCATCCGCTGGTTATCGAAGAACTGAACCTTCCGGCACTCGGCTATTCCTGGACCCCGGCTATCAATGGTCTGTTTATTCCATTCGAAGACGGCAGCAGTATTCAGCTTTACGAGGATGACGAGCAATGTGAAGCCGAAGTCGCTCGCTTCGCACCGTGCGATCTCCAAGGGTGGCGCGCCATGAGCGAGGTGATCCGTCGCTTGCGTGATGCCCTTCGGCCTCCAGATCAACGTGATGTTTGGATCGGTGAGCCCCCCACGCGCGAAGAGCTGGACGATCGGCTTGGCAGCGATGAAGAAGCGCGCAGCCTGCTCTTTGAATGGTCCATGGCCGAATTCGTCGAGCGTTATTTAACTGATGAACGCCTGCAATACGGGTATCTCGGCCAAGGCGTCATCGGCACCAACGCCAGTCCGTTCGATCCCGGAACAGCTTCCATTCGCTTCCATCATTCCTCCGGCCGGCTCGGCGGGTTGCCTGGAACTTGGGGTTACGTACAAGGCGGTATGGGGATGGTTTCGTTCCTTCTCGCTGATGCCGCGCAAAACGCTGGCGCGATTATCGCCTCGGGCGTGCCTGTCGCGCAAATCATTCCCCAAGAAGGTATCCTGCTCGAAAGCGGCGAGCGCATCCTGGCGCCCGTCGTGATATCGAATGCCGATCCGCGCACAACTTTGCGGCTTCTCGGTGATGCGGCTGATCCAAGCTGGCGCGCGCAGGTCGAATCCATCCCTATTACGGGCTGTACTCTCAAGCTCAACGTATGGCTTCGCGAGTTGCCGAACTTCCGGGCGCGGCCGGGCCTATGCGAGCCTCATCATTTCGGCCAGATCAACACGCCACTTACGAAACAGGAATGGAAGGATAGCTACGCATCCGCACGCCGGGGTGAACTGCCGGACCATCTGTGGACTGAGCTCTACTTCCAAAGCGTTCACGACCGCAGCATCGCGCCAGAAGGCACGCACACCATGAGCATCTTCTCGCAGTACGTGCCATATCAATTCTCGGAGGGCACTTGGGATGATCATCGTGAAGCCGCGAAGCAACGCGCGTTTGAGGCTCTGGCGCGATTCTGTAGCAACATTCCCGACGCCGTAATTGATGCTCAAGCGCTCGGGCCGCCGGATATCGAAAAGAAGGTCGGCCTC
The DNA here is from genome assembly GCA_963758245.1 of uncultured Acidobacteriaceae bacterium. GTDB lineage: Bacteria > Acidobacteriota > Terriglobia > Bryobacterales > Bryobacteraceae > Bog-105. The sequence goes on from CAVWUV010000015.1 coordinate 260,202, forward strand.
ACGGGCGGCCATATTTTTCAAGGCGAATGCCTGCCTCCATACATGTGGAGTAATCGCCTTCGAGCGAGAACGCCCATGCCCGGCGTTTATCTCTGCGGCGCCTGTACGCATCCGGGTGGAAGCGTCATCGCGATGAATGGCCGCAATGCAGCTATGGCAGTGCTCGCGAACGCCTGAGCCGGCGCCTTTTTTTGAGCCACTGATTCGTCGCAAATAACAGGACCACGAACGGCACGAGAGCGACATAGACCCAATGGGATTGTAATGGCGCTTGCTCGGGCAGCACATTGATTTCACCAGAGGCGGATGCCGCCGATCCTTGATCCGTCACATCTACTTCGAGACGCCACTTTCCACTGGAAGGTAAATTTATCCGGGCCGCATACAAAAGTTTATTGGTCGCCTGCGCTCTAGTGGCGGGCACAATGATCTCCTGGACCTCAGTTGCAGAAGATTTCTTCAGATGGATGCTCACTTTCGCATCCAGAACAGAACTCTGATCGCTCGATTTTTGCACCATGACGCTTAGATCAGCGTTACCGACTCTCAGAGGCGCCGGCATGCTGAACACAGCCACCATCCATGGGCCTGCCGGTTTACGCAACTGGAGCGTGCCGCCATCGCCGAAGAGCAACGTTGTTAAAAGAAACGCCCAAATGCCGCGCATCAATGCAGCATGCCGCGCATCTGCATGGGTTGAAATAAAATCCAGATTCCTGCACCGTAAAGCGCGCAGGAGAGCGCTGCCCATGGCGCCAAAAACGCGACCGCGGTTCTCAATCGCTCGGCATATTGCTTCGCCACGCGCCAACCAATATATAGCGTAAGGAGCAATCCGGCATCGAGGATAAGCATCTGCGCGGAAGTAAGCCAGCCCGGCACGGTCGACACCTGGACCCACGGAGCGCCCCAACCGATCGCCAAGTGATAGAGCAAATGCGCGGCCCACATCGCAACTCCGATGGGCACTAGAGTGAATACAAAACGTCGCGCCGATTCCGCTCCGCCCCCTCGGAGCCGGTTTAATCCAGCGCACGCGAGCACTGTGATCGTAGGAGCGATCACAATTCCGGCAAGCAAGAGCATCCCGACGATCACCGGCATCATGTTCGTTCCCAGCCGGGCATGCCACCCGTGTTCCCACATCATCACGGGCGCGACCATGCCCGCCGCGTTCACGAATGCGCCGAATACAATCAGCAGTGCCAGAACGGCCAGGTCCGTCCTCTTCGATAATCGTCCAATGGAAGAACGATAAGGATCACTGATCAGCGTGCTGGCTGGCGCGATGGGCAGGATCGCGACGTTGTCATGCGGACAAGCCTTTACACAGTCGAGGCAAAACGTACAGTCCAGGTTCCCTGCTTTTTTGGGCTGGAACAGATACAGCTCGCATCCGCGCGCGTGATCGTTCCCGCGGATGCAATCGTGAGTCTCACAGGTTTTGCAAACCGTAGAACTCCGGACGCGGACCTCGCGAGGCGACACCAGAGAGCTTACGAAATGAAACTGGCCGATCGGGCAGACATATTTGCAGAAACTCGCGCCGCGGAAGATACCATCGATGACTAGCGCCGCCATAAAGTACCCGGCGATCACCCACGCGGTCACCCACGGACTGTCCCACAATCCGAACGCTTCGTATGCCCATAAATAAAGAACGAACAGCGCGGCAGGAAGCCATTTGTTCCTCAGCCTGCGAGGCCATCGCAATTTCGCCGGAAGAATGATTCGTCCGATGTCCCGCACAAAGGTGAATGGACAAGCCATGCAGAACAGATTTCCCACGATCAACAGCGCCAGTATCGAAAGAGCCCGCCAATGAATCCAGGGCAGTACACCTGCGAGATTCAGGGGGGTTACTTGCGTTCCGAACAATCCGTCCGCCATAACCGCGATGGCCAGCAGCAGCATCACAGCTTGTGCTACTCGCCGCAGTTGCGGGAGTTTGAGGAAACCCCTCCCTAGCGGTCGCGGCTCGGAACGCGTTGTCGAGCGGCGCGCGTAAGCGAGCGGGGGATTCGGCGAAAACAGCTTCACGGCGATTACCAGCGCAGGCACTAGATAAATGATCGAACCGGGTACCCACATGATCAATCCGGCAATCGTCTGGTCGTCCTGGGCGCTCATCCGGCTGGCTCGAATAGCCTCGTATGTGGGATATAGCAATCTGCCTGAAAATACGAAAAAAGCCGATAGCGCCGTGTTCAGAACATCCGCCAAGAGCAGGTGGGGAATTGCCATCCAGCGTGGCCAAGGCGCTTTTCCAGGGCCGGGCTGCACAACCGGCCACCAGAACAGGATTCCTGTCCAGAAGAACGACGCGTGCTGTGCGCCGTGCCAGCCGGGTGAACGCAGCGCGAGCTCATAGAATTTCGGCAAGTGCCAGAAAATCGTGCTCACGGTAAATGCCAGTAACGCGAACGGCGGCGATGTAAGGGATCTGAGAACTCGTTGCAGCCATGGCCAGGATAGAAACGGTCCCAGCCCCTCCTTGACGAATCGCTTCGGCAAGCCCCGCAGCAGCGGCAGTGTGGGATGCCCAATGAGGATCAGAGGCGGTGCAACCATCATCAACAACAGATGCTGTGCCATATGCGCGGAAAGGAACAGCGAATCGAAGGCATCCAAGGGCGATTCAGTTGCGAGAAACAGAACACCTAAGCCGGCGAAAAAGGCCCAGAGATGTTGATAATCCTGCTCGCCTCGAATCAGGCGACGCCCACGGAGCCAACCGCGCAAGTAAACTACCGCCGCGATAAGCAGTATTGCGATCACGCGCGCGCTGAGCGTCCAGGATGTCAGCGCGGCGCTTGCAACAGAATTCACGGCGCTAAGGCTTCACTCCTTTGAATGGCGGCGTCAACACTGCGAGATCTCGCGGCAGCGGTTTTGGATTCTCAGGTTTGTCGGAATTTCGAACCGGAGGCACGTATCGGGGCCTGAGCGTTTGCATGAACGACACGAGCGCGTCCACTTCCGCGGGACTTAACTTCTTTCCGTACGCAGGCATATTCCCGCCGCCTTGGATGACCTGGCGCACCATCTCATCCCGGGTGAGTCGCGTTGCTACAGAGTCAAGCGCGGGGCCCCGCTCGCCGCCTTCCCCTCCGAGAGCGTGGCAATTGCGGCACTGCTTATTCTGAAAGACCAGCGCGCCGTGCAGCTCCAGCGGTGTGCGTCCTTTTATGTATTCGACAGGGACCGCGTACCCGCTCCAGGCCGACATCTTCGGCGACCAGGGCGATGTCTCGCCCATATACGCGAGCACGCCGATCACTAACATGGCGAACACCACCGACAGCACCGCAATCGGCCGTCTTCGCGCGCTCTTCTCACCAGTCCCCGAAATGAACGGCAGAGCCAGCAAAAAAAGGATCAGCACCGCCGGCGCAATAAATAGGACCATCACTTCCATCCAGTCCGGCAGCAGCGCCAATGCCGCGAAGATGGCCAGGAAGTAGAAATCCGGTTTTGGATACGTATCCACCAGCGTGGGATTCGGCGGCCCGCCCGGACCCTTCGGGCCAAAAATGAGCGCGCATCCCAGGATTCCGACAATCACGATACCGGCGAATATCAAATCTTTACCGATCGCGTGCGGCACGAACGGGACGCCTTCTTTCCTCAAAATGTCCGCGTATTCCGCATCATAGGTCGCTTTGTGAACCGGATGCCCCGGCTTCGGATACTCATTGATGCCCTTCGTCAGCACCAGGCGCAAATGCATTGCGACGATCGCAATAATCAGTCCCGGGATGATAAACACGTGCAGCGTGAAAAATCTTGATAGCGTTTCCCCGGCTATAATCGGCCCGGCCAACAGCAAGTGCACCAGTTGTGGCCCTATGAGAGGAACTCGCCCGGTTATCGAAGCGCCGATCGTGAGACCCCAATACGCATCCTGGTCGAAGCGCATCACCTGGCCAGTGAACGCCATGGCCAGCGTGGAGAGCAATAGGAATATGCCGCTGACCCAAGTCAGCTCGCGCGGGTACTTATAGGCGCCAAATAGAAACACCTGGATCATGTGCGCCGTCATGATGGCGACCATGAAGTTCGAGCCCCAGTTGTGTACAGCGCGCAAATACCAGCCCCAGAATTGCGCGTGATTCAGATACTGGAGGCTGGTATAAGCTTCGTTCGTCGAAGGGATGTAAACGAACGCAAGACATGCTCCGGTGATGACCTGGATGACGAAGCAAAGGAGCGTAGCGCTGCCGAAGACGTAGAACCAGCTCCCCGCGCTCGCAGGCACTTCGTGGCCTGCGGTCGAAGCGTAGAGCGCGGTGAGATGCAATCTGTCATCGAGCCAGACCGCTGCGTTTCGCAATTTGTTCATGCGATTCTCCGAACTACACCGGGTTTGAAAGCGTCGGCATTTCGCCGCCCTTCACCCACAGTTCGCCGTTTTCAACTTTGTAATTGTACTGATACAGGCCACGGGGGGGCGGACCTGCGGCGCGAGCGCCATCCTCGTAATACGCTCCGCCATGACACGGGCAAAGAAACAATCCGGACTCCTGGAACCATCGAACCGGGCATCCCAGATGCGTGCAGTTGATGGCGAACACCTGGAATTCATTGCCCTGCAAGCGGCGCACCCAGCAAGGAATATCCGCGGTCTCGCCGTCCCACGGACGAGTGTACGGGTTCCGATACATCGCAATGCGCGTGGTCTTCTCCGGATAACTATCCAGTGCGCCAAGCGAAATCCAAGTGCGAGGATCTTTCCGCTCCACGAAGCTCGCGAACACGAAGCCCACTAAGGGAATAGCAAGTAACAGGCCGGCGGCAACGTTCACCGCTACGCCAGCCGTGAATAACCAATCGCGCCGGGTAGGGTCCGGCGTGTTCCCTTTTTGCTCGGTTGCCGGATGATCGCTCCGGCCGTGTGCCTGGTCATGCGCTCCGCTCATTTTGGCCCTCCCTGACTACTTGCTCCGGTCGACTTGTTTCCTTCCTTCTCCTCGTGACGCGGGCTTCCCGGACCATGTCCGCTCCCCTCATTGCCTCTCGTCGTCGCGCCGCCTTGCCCGCTCCCGTTTTCCTGCACGTGTGCGTTATCACCGGTCGAATTCGCGGGCCGCAGTGACGCCAGATACGCGACCAGATCCGTGACATCCTGATCGCTCAGCGCCTTTCCCAGATTCAGATTCCGGTAATCCGGCATTCCCAGATCCGCGCGTCCGACGATGATAGACGTTCGCAACATCTGATCCGAGACCAAGGCGAGATAAGACGCATTTGTAACCGGTCCTATAGGTGCACCCTGGCCATGGCACATGAAGCAGTCTCTCAGGAATAGTTTTTTGCCTTTGTCGGGATCTCCGGTTTGATTCTCTGCAGTGTATGGCGGTAGGGCCGCGAGATTCATCGGCTTCGCCCAATGCTGTTCAATACCCTCGACGAGCGCTGTTACCTGTTTCGGAGTAAGTGGTCCGCCTTGGCTGCGCGCCCAGGGCGGCATTGCCGTTCCGGGGCGTCCATTCTCAATCGTCTGTTGGAGCACGTCTTTCGGAATGAGCGCCAGATACAAGGAATTATTCAACGGCCGTCCGGCGCCATTCTTCCCATCCGCGCCGTGACAGCCCGCGCAGTTATCCCCGTAAAGCGTTTGAAAATCGGTAACGTTTTCCGCGGGTATCGGCTCTTCTTTCGGCTTTCCGGGAGGATCGCAGCTCGCGGTAAATAACACCAATGCGCAGCTCATGATTAGCCCGAGCCTCTTGTCAGCCGGCGAAATCCTACGCGACTCGCCTCGCCTCATTCGTGATCTTCCTCGCGCGCTGGCCGGATGCCCGGCGCCTCGACAAAAGCTCGCTCTGCCAACGACCAGGTTTGCATCGTTTTGATGCTCGTGCTACGCGCGATAACATATCCGGCTACCAGCCCAAACGCGAGCTGGCACACCACAAACCAGGGCCAATTGATTCGTTCATTCAGAACTGGATTGATCAGGTTGAGAACCGTTGCCACGACGCCGCTCCAAAAAATGGGCATCAGGATCCCAGCCCAAAACGGCGCATATTTCGGAAACATCGGTAACATCACCGCGTACACCACGCCCACCAAGACTGAGATCACTCCATGACCAACCAGCGCCGCTAAAAACGCGAGCCCGTTGAAAGCCTTCAATTGCTCAACGCTTGCATTCCCCAAATCAGGAATGACTGCCCCGGCCAACAGGTTGATGGGATACCAGATGCTGTGCTGCGCAACAAGCCCATACAGGCACGCCAGCACAGCCATCGCGGTTCCGCCAGCCAAGCCGCCCCAGAATCCAGCCGAATAGGGATGCACTTTCTCGGGGATGCGCACGCGGTGCCCGGCCTCGCCAACGGTCAATCGCACCACGGAACGTGTTTCCACGAGAATCGGTGCGGGGCGATGCTCCGGTTCGATCGGGACATCTTCGTGCTCCTCGTGCGGAATCACGTTATGCCACCACCCGATCACGCCGCGCAGTACGATAATCAATCCCACTGCGCTTACCGCCCAGTGCGTCACCATTCCCGCGAATAGCAATGTGACGCCAAACGCGAAGACAATGGGCCAGAACGTCGGCGCAGGGAGTTGAATATGGGATTGCTCGGTCCGTTCACCCGCTTCGCCATGATGAGTTTCGTGCGCCATCGCGATTCTCTATCTGCCGATGATGTACACCACGGTGAAGACAATTACCCAAATACCGTCCACAAAGTGCCAGTACCAGGAAAGGAACTTCACTCTCCGGAATTGGGTTTGAATGGGAAATCCCGCGAGCGTCACAATCAAAACCAGCAGCAGAAATGTCAGTCCGACGATAACGTGGCTCGCATGCAGTCCCACCAGCGAGTAAAATGTGCTGCCGGCCAAGTTCGTGCTGATTGTGAAGTGGTCTTTGGTAATCAGGTGATACCACTCGACGGCCGTTGCCGTAAGAAATTCACCGCCCAGCAGAATAGTGAGGATCCACCACAATTTGAAACTGCCGAGATTGTTATGCAGCAGCGCATGCTCGGCGCGGTAAACGGTCCAGCTGCTCGAAAGCAGGCAGATGCTGGCGATGATAGGAATACTTAGAACTTCTCTGGGATACGGTCCGTTCAGGCTCTTGCCGATGTAAACGAGATATGTAACGACGAAAATCGAGAAGAGCGCCGTCTCAGTAACGATGAGGAAGATAATCCCGACCGTCCCTCGGTCCGGAGTCTTCCACTCTTGCTCCATGGAACGGGGCGGCACGGCGACTATTGAGGTTGTGGCCATGGTTGCCCCCTATTCGAACTTCCAATCGGGATCTTGCGGATGTTTCAGATCCCATAACGGCCGGCTGCTGCGCACTACGGGAAGTTTCTCGAAATTGTATTCCGGTGGCGGAGAGGTGGTGGCCCATTCCAGAGTCCAGGCGTCCCACGGATCATCGCCCGCCGGCTCACCTGATCTCAGCGACTGAATGATGTTCCATACGAAGAAAAGAATTCCGGCGGCCTGGAAGATCACGCCGATGGAAGCGATCATATTCCAGCTCTCCCAACCGCGACCCGCTGCGTACGTATAGATGCGCCGCGGCATACCCAGCATCCCTGCGAAATGCAATGGAATGAAAGTCATGTTGAAGCCGATGCAGAAGAGCCAGAAATGCCACTTGCCGAGTTTCTCGCTCAGCATTTTGCCGGTCGCCTTTGGGAACCAATAATACAATCCGGCGAATACGCCAAACACCAACCCGCCGATCAAAGTGAAATGGAAATGGGCGACTACGAAATAAGAATCGTGGAGCTGCCAATCGAAAGGCGTTACCGCGAGCATGATGCCCGTCAATCCAGCAACCAGAAATTGGAGCAGGAATCCGCAGCAGAATAACATTGCGGTTGAGAACCGAAGTTTGCCTCCATACATAGTGGCCGTCCAGTTGAAGATTTTGATTCCGGTCGGAATGCCAACCAACATGCTGGACGCGGCGAAGAAAGTGTTCGACCACGACGTCATGCCCACGGCGAACATATGGTGTGCCCACACTCCGAGGCTGATGAACCCGATGGCAACCACGGCGCCCACCATGGCTGGCCTGCCGAATAGGGGCTTGCGCGAAAAGACGGGAATGACCTCAGAGAGGATTGCGAACGCGGGAAAGATTAAGATGTAGACTTCCGGATGTCCGAAAATCCAGAAAAAATGCTGCCACAACACGGCGGATCCGCCGGCCTGCGTATTAAAGAAATTTGCGCCCAGGGAGCGATCCAGAAGCAGCATGATCTGGGCGGCCGATAAAGGCGGCAGCGCCACCAGAATCAACCAGGAGTCGATCAGCATCACCCAGACAAATATGGGCATCCTGCTGAGCGTCATTCCCGGGCACCTTAGGGATACCGTAGTCGCGATCACGTTGATCGCGCTGGCGATGCTGCCGAAACCGGAGACCAAAACTCCCAGCGCCCAGAAATCTGTGCTCGCCCCGCGCGAAAACGCTTTCTCGGTCAGAGGCGCGTAGGCAAACCAGCCCACATCCGGAGCTGATCCCGCGCCTGACAACCCGCTTCCTCCGATATAGCTGTAATAAAGAAGCAACCCGCCGAAAAGAAAAATCCAGAAGCCGAACGCATTTAATCGCGGGAACGCCATATCGCGCGCCCCGATCATTAACGGCACGAGATAGTTCGACAACCCCGCCACGATGGGCATACCGACCAGGAAAACCATTGTGGTCCCGTGCATCGTGAACAGCCGGTTGAAGGTGTCAGGCCCGACAAAATGATTATTCGGAACCGCGAGCTGGATCCGCATGACGGAGGCCATGATCCCCGCGACTATCAGGAAGAACAACGCCGAAATGATGTACATCAGCCCGAGCCGCTTGTGATCGACGGTCGCCACCCAGGCGTACAGCGTCTCCGAAAAAGAGAACTCGCGCTCCTGAACTTTGGGGTGTTCGAGGGGATAATCTATCGATGCCATGACAGGATCTCCGCGTTATTTCAACGACTGCAAGTACGATACAACTTGATCCAGTTCTTTGTCGGTCAGTTTCATGCTCGGCATGTAGCAGCCCGGCTTTGCGACTTGCGGGTCGTTGATCCAGGCCCGGAGATTTTCCGCCGTGTTCGTGAGCACTCCAGCTCCAATCGTCTGGCGGCTCATTAAATGGGTTAGATCCGGGCCAAATTTCCCAACCGCTGCCGTCCCTTTCACGGTGTGGCAGTTTATGCAGGATAACGACTCGAATGCCGCTCGTGCCTCGCTAAGTTGCGCGTTGTCCTCAGCCGGTTTCTGCTCCTCCGCCATCCATTTCTCAAAATCACCCGGCGCATGCGCAATTACGCGAAGCAGCATATTCGCGTGCTGGGTTCCGCAGTACTCTGCGCAATTGCCCAGATAGATTCCCGGCTGCCGCGGATCGATCCACAGATAGTTGGTCCGATTCGGAATCAGGTCCGTTTTCCCGGAAAGCTGAGGCACCCAAAAGCTGTGGATAACATCGATGCTTTGGAGGTTCAAGTAAGTAGCCGTTTTCCCATCCGGCGACGCGGGCACGTGAATTTCATTGGCCGTAGTCATTCCGAAATCCGGGTAGAGCACTTCCCACCACCACTGATGCCCGATGAGTGTCACCTTCAAGGTGGCAGCGGGCGGGCTGGCGTTTTGCACACCAGCAGTTATACGGGCAGTAACGCCAATCAGCACGAACACGATCAGAATCGGAATCACTGTCCAGGCGACTTCAATCTGATTGCTCCCGTAAACCTGGGGTGGTTCCTGGCGCGTGTCATCGCCGGGCCTGCGGCGAAATCGCAGCATCGTGAATACGATCAAACCTCCCACGACCACAAAAATGACAGCTGTAACCGCAATCACGAACAGAGCGATGTCGTATTCGGATTTGGCCGGGGTAGCCAGAGGCTTGAAGATATTGGCGACCCGATGCTCGGGAAGCCCAGGAGCTGGGGCCTGCAACAGAGCCGCCAGGGCATGCACAATCAAGTTGAGCCTCCCTCCTTCACCCGCGGAGCCAGTAAAGTTGTACTCTCCACTTTACTCCGCACTATGAGATGCGTCTTCACGTATTTCTATCAATAATATTCTTGCGTCGCCGGCAGGTATAGTAAAGGCACATTATGCCTCTTGAGGTGCACCGAAGGGAAGTGGAAAGTGTCGTGATTCTCGATTTGCAAGGCCGTCTTGTCGTAGGCGGTGAAGCGACGGATCTACGGCGCAGGTTTACGCAATTAGTGGATCAGCAGGCTATGAAGGTGATTTTGAATCTCAAGCAGGTCGATTTTATCGATAGCACGGGACTCGGAACCTTAGTGATCGGTCACTCGCTCATCGAAAAATCAGGCGGCGCAATGAAATTGCTCCACGTCACCCGGCGCAACATCCAACTCCTTATCCTCACGAAGCTCTCGACGGTTTTTGAAATCTTCGATGACGAGCAGGCGGCTATCAACAGCTTCTTCCCCGATCGCGAGGTGAAACGCTTCGACATCTTGGAATTCGTGAAAAGTCAGGAACCGGAGAAGTCCGGCCAAGCCTAGTAGTCGAATCCCGGAAGCGTCTCCCGCAGCCACACCTCCTTACTGCTGCACCGAGAAACTGTCGTGCAGCGTGGCCGTAGAGCTGTTGCCCACCCAAACGTCGAAGTCTGAAGGCTCCACAGTCCATCCTTTCTTCGCAGCGGTCCAGTAGCTTCGCTCCTCGGGCCCAACCGTGAAGCTGATTTCCTGTTTTTGACCCGGCAGCAGTGTGACACGGCGAAATCCCTTCAACTCACGAACCGGTCTCGACGCCGAACCGAAACGCTGATGCAAATACAGTTGAACGACTTCGTCCGCTGCTCTTGTGCCAGTATTCGCAACCGTTACCGTTGCCGTGATCGAACCAGCCAGAGGGCAGGTTTTTGCACTTAGCTGAAGATTGCCGATAGTGAAAGTCGAATAGCTCAGCCCATAACCAAACGGGTAAAGAGGCGAGGTTGGAAGGTCCCAGTACCGAGAGGTGAAGTCCGGGGAGTCATACGGTTTGTGGGAAGCAGTGTGGGCGTAATAGATAGGAACCTGCCCTACGTTGCGGGGCCATGTGATCGGCAGCTTGCCACCCGGCACCGCATCGCCGACAAGAAGATCCGCAACCGCATTGCCGGTTTCTGTGCCGCCGAAGTAGCAATCCATAATCGCTGGAATATGCTCTGAGGCCCACGAAATATTCAGCGGTCGCGTGCTGAAGAGCAGCAGCACCACGGGTTTTCCGAGCGCTTGGATGTGCTCGAGAAGCTCTTGTTGCTTTCCGGGAAGGCGGAGTGACGAGCGCGAGGCGTACTCAAAATCCATCCCACTCAACTCTCCGAGGGTCATAATCACCACGTCAGAGCTGGCGGCCAGCTGCAGTGCGCTCTTCATCTGGCGGTCGGACTCTTCGAGGCTCCAGGGTTTCTCTATCTTGGGGCCAATCAAGCCTTCGAATGAGGAGGGGAACTCCTTCGCAATCTGCACGCCCTCTGCGAATTGCACCTGTGAATCGGGGAGCTTTGCACGAATACCTTCGAACACCGAGACGGTATCTTCTTGCTTCGCAGTCAGGCTCCAGGGTCCATTCATGTCGCCTTTGCTGTTGCCCAGCGGTCCGATGACAGCAATTCGCCTGGTAGTCTTCGCAAGGGGCAGGAAACCGCCTTCATTGCGCAGCAGAACAGCAGAACGTGCCGCTGCGGTTCTCGCTGCCTGGCGATGTTTCGCCAGCATTTCGGCGTGGGTCTGCTCCGTAGCATCAGCATACGGGTGCTCAAACAATCCGACATAATACTTCGCAGCGAGTATCGGGCGGACCATATCATCGAGCTGAGATGTGGTGAGCTGCCCTTTATCAATAAGGGACTTCATCTGTTCCAGATATGTCGCGCTGCCCATGTCCATATTCACGCCCGCCGTAGCGCCGCGCAATGCGGCGTCCTGACGATCCCTGGCGAAGCCTTGCGTAACAAGGCTGCCGACCGCGAAGGCATCGCTCACAACGAACCCTTTAAAGTCGAGTTCTTTCCGCAGAATCTCTTGGAGAAGGTGTACGTTGCCGGCGGCGGGCACGTCGTTCAGATCCATGTAAGCACTCATGACCGTCCCCGCACCGGCCTGAACTCCTGCCCGAAATGGAGGCAGATAGACGTTCTGCATCCGCTCCTCCGGAATGTACACAGCGTCGTAGTCTCTGCCGCCTTCCGCGGCTCCGTAGCCGGCGAAATGCTTCAGGGTCGCGAGGAAGGGCCTCGGATTCTCTGGCGTTCCTTGAAAACCTCGCACCTGAGCCCGTGCCATTGCCGCGCCAAGATACGGGTCCTCACCGGCGCCCTCGGAGATGCGGCCCCAACGGGGATCTCTCGCAATGTCCAACATCGGTGCGAAGCTCCAGCGCAGACCGGCATGGGCCGCCTCCTCCGAAGCTATCCCTTGCGCCTGTTCGGCGATACCCGGGTCCCACGAGGCAGCCATGGCCAGAGGCACGGGAAATTCGGTGTCAAAGCCGTGAATCACGTCAAATCCAAAAAGGATGGGTATATGCAAGCGCTGCTCAGTCATCGCGATCTTTTGCAGGCGATTAATCTCTTTCGGGTCGGTAACGAACAGAAAGGAACCCACCTCGCCGCGACGCACGTGGTCTTCGAATGACACCGGATCAGTCTTCGCGCCAGGGATCGGAAGTTTAGCGTAGAAGGGCTGGTTCAGCTGTCCGATTTTCTCTTCAGTTGTCATCTGCTTTAGAAGAGCGTCCGCTCGATCCTGATCCTCTCGCGAAAAAGGAACCTGGGCTGACGCGGCTCCGGTGAGAAGCAGGCCAATGAGGCTGAACGAAAGATAAACTCGCGATTTATTCACGACATCCTCCTGATGGTGAGACCGGAACACGATATCACGTCTCGTTTTGCATTGTGCGCAGTTGGTTCCGCGCATCGCGACGTACGGAGCGCCGCTGCGAACGATCCGCGGAAATGAAGATCGGTTGCGGGATGAACACGCGACAAGTGCGATCAGTAATGATAGCGGGCCTGAAGAAAATCGACAGCTTCGTTGGAAGGCGACTCGCTTAAGTTCCCGTTCCACCGAACATCTCTCGCCGCAGTTTCGCCATAGTGGCCCGCTCCTGTTTTCCCCGCTGCCCGCGTCGCAGGGCCGCGAGTAACCGTCGTGCATTGTGGGGTGAGCGTAGCAGGTGAGCGGTCTCGATGATCCCGGCAAGTTCGCCAGCGGGAAGAAGAGCAACATCACGAGCCCCCCTCCGTCGAACGATCATCGTTTCCTGCTGGTCCACAACTTCATCTAGAACCCTGGCCAGGTTTTGGCGAAGCCTTGTATACGTTCTTTCAATCGGCATCGGAGGTCTCTTGGTACTGTACAGTATCCCTGTACCGACCGGCCGAAGCCCGGCGTGCGCGATTCATCTCCAAGACAAAGTCGGTCCTTCTCGGTATGCTAGGTCCCAAGGAGTCCTCGCGAGGAGAGCCGATGAAAAATTCCCCGGAGCTTACACATGTGGCCGGTCCCTCGCATGAGCTCGATACCCTGTTTGAAATGGCAAATCTGTTCCCGAAACACACAGGTTTACCCTTCGTTGTTTGGATTTCAACCGGGCAAGGCGTTCAGCACGACGTTCGCGTCAAAGTGTCGAGGGGTGCAAGGGCTATTCCATCTCAGATGATCTCCGTCGCGCTTCGCCCGAACGTGCATATTGTGCAGGGCAACATGACCGCCGCCGATCTGGCTCTTCTGGAACGGTGGATCGAGCTAAACAAAGACATCATATTGCGCTATTGGGAAGGGTCGATCGACACTATGGACGCGATGAAAGCAATGCAGGCCGTTCGTTAGGCAAATATGAGAACTCCGGACGGAGCGGGTCCGGCCGTCTAGAATAAGAAGCGAGGAAGTCATTTGACGCGCCAATTCGACGTCGTTATTGAACGCGATGAGGAGGGCTACTACGTCGCTTCTGTTCCCCAGATCCCGGGCTGTCATACACAAGCGCAATCCCTGGACGAAGTCACTGAGCGGATTCGGGAAGCGATTGAGTTGTGTCTCGAAGTGGAGGGCAATCCCAACGGGAGCCTGGAGTTCGTCGGTATCCAGCGGATCACAATCGCGGCATGAGCCGAGCGCCGCGGCTGACTGGCTCAGATTTGATAGCCGCGCTGAAGAAGGCGGGCTTTGCTGTCATGCGAATCAAGGGAAGCCATCATTTCCTCGGCCATGAAGACGGACGTAAAACCGTAGTCCCCGTTCACTCGGGCGAGACAATCGGGCCTGGGCTGCTACAGAAGATCCTTCGCGACTGTCAAATCGAAGCGGAAGACTTTCATAATCTGATCCGTAGATAATTACTCGCCACAAACTGGATCGGGAGACCTCTGCAGGCCGCTACCGCGCCGGTACCCGCCAGACCGTAACTGAGTAGGGAGGTAAGGAAACCGGGATCACTCCCGATTTCAGTTCCAGAGTGGAATACTTTGGCGCAACATTTAACGGCCGGTCGAAGCTGTTTTCGGCTTTCAGGTCCGCGCTTCCGAGAGTTGTCACCTTCGCCGCGCCAGATGGGTTTGCAGCATTCAAGTGGATCTCGGCTGCTCTCGTCGTTGCTGTAGCATTGATCGCCTTCACAATCAGCTCATGGGTGCGCTCGTCAACTGATGCGCTGGTGTACAGTCCGCCTTGGGCCTGCGGTGTCACAGGTACGATTCGCGTCCCCACATTGTTCGCGAAAACCTTCTGGACGTAGTAGTTCGGAGTACCGTAGGAACGAAGATTATCGAACCAGATTGCGTCCGGAGTCCACTGCCATGCGTCAACGTGCGCCAACAGTGGGGCGTAGGATGCCATCCTCACAACGTCGGCGTTGCGTTCAAGGCCGGTCATGAACGCAGCTTCTGCAATTGCGCCCTCCCAATTGTTCCGATTGTCGGTCTTTGCGGTCCCGGAGGTCTGCGCCGCGTACTCGCCTGCGAATACCTTCGGCCCCGATCTGTCGTAGTGGTCGTAACGGCCGGTATTCGAGAGGAACCATTCGGGGCTCATATAGTAGTGCTCGTCTACGATGTCCGCTTTCATCTTGCGCCAATTCGACCAGAGATAATCGAACTGTTCTCCGGACGGGGCCGGTCCGGCAGCCACTACCAATTCGATCTCCGGGTGCTTGGCTTTCAAAGCCGCCGCGAATATCTTGTAGCGTTCCAGATACTGCGGTCCCCACTGCTCATTCCCAACCCCGATCATGCTCAAATGAAACGGACCCGGATGCCCCATTTGGGCGCGCAGCTTGCCCCACGACGATGTGACCGGGCCGTTTGCAAAGTCGATCAGATCGAGCGCGTCCTGTACATACTCGTTGATTTGATCCAGCGGGGCGGTCTCGCTGGAGTTGAACTCGCAAGCCATTCCGCAGTTCAAGATCGGTAACGGTTGTGCGCCGATATCTTCCGCCAGTTGGAAATACTCATAAAAGCCGAGACCGAAGGACTGGAAATAATCCGGTGCCGGCCTGTTATCGAACTCATTGTTCCAGCGGTTGATGATGGTTTTGCGTTGAGCAATGTCTCCGACCGTGGTCTTCCAGCGATACCGGGTTGCCAGCCGCCGGCCTTCGACGATGCAGCCGCCGGGAAACCGGATAAAGCCGGGGTGCATGTCGTTGAGCAGTTGAACCAGATCTCTACGCAATCCGTTCGGACGATTATTCCAGGTGTCCACGGGAAAGAGTGAAACCATGTCGAGATCGACAGAGCCCCTCTCGTCGACGAACAGATTAAATGTCGCGTGCTGTCGAGTAGCGCTGGGTCGAATAACCGTCTCATACCGTTTCCAGCTGCCATCGAAGCCCGTCAGCGTTCCTGCGCCGATCTCATGGCCACTCTCGTCTGTGATGGTGGCGCGGATGGACTTCGGCCCTGCACTCCGAACATATGCGGAGAAACGATACTCAGCGCCGCTCTCGACGCCGATGCCGCGATACCCGGTGTTCGACAGTCCCAAGCCCGGTTGATAGACGCGTAGCCTAAGGTAGTGCGGATTGCTCTGGTTCAGCGGATCTTCCGTTCGAATGTCAAGCTCGCCTTTAGGACTAGTAAGTCCGTTCGCGTCAACCGCTAAAATCTGGTGCCAGCCGGCTAGCGGTTCGGTGAATTCGAAGGAACGGTTCTTGATGCGCTCGGGATACAGACCTCCGTCGGCAGCGAAGTTGATGTCCTCAAAGAAAACGCCGAACATGTTGGGGGACATTGCTGGTCCTGGGTGAGCAGCATCGACGGCGATAACCGTGACGCTCTGCCGGCCTTGAACGAAAAGCGCAGCAGGAACAATACCGACGGCGAAGATTGCGAGAAACGCTTTTTGGAGCATGAACGTCTGGCGTCCATTCTAAACGCTTCCGTTGCAGGATATCGTTCTGCAGAGTTTCTGGCGGCCGTTCTCCGACATGCAATCATAAAATCTCTCGAATTGGCAGCTGACCCCGAGGGGTCCCCCGCTGCAGAAATTCGGCAGCGTAAGGTTCGTGAATGTCTCATTCGCGCGGCGGCCCGTTCAGCCGGACGCAAAAGCTCATTAAGGGAAGTCTCCCCTGCAGCGCTCACCTGACACAAGCTGCAAGCGGCAGCAAGGGGAGCTGTAACGTCACAAACCGTGTGTTTCGTGCACGTTATAATGACTCGAAAAGCATTCCCTGGTCTTATGCAGGAATTGGCGCACGTTGATGCGACTGCTGCCGAAGTGCGGGCATATGTAGAGGGGTTGTTGACCGCGCCCCTATTTGTGGGTGCGCCGCGCCGTGCCCGGCTGATTCGCTATCTGGTCGAGCGAACGCTCGCGGGTGAGGGCGACCAGGTGAATGAATACTCGATCGGTGTAGACGTTTTCGGAAAGCCGCCCCTCATTCGATCCGCGCATCCACTCTTCGGTCCGGACGGAGATCACGCGACTTCGCCAGAAACTTCGTCGGTATTACGAACAGGAAGGCCGTACCGATCCGATCCAGATCGAAATTCTCCCGCGGGCTTATCGCGTAACCATTAGACTCCGCGAGCCCGCGTTACCGGAGAACCCAATCGAAAGTCCCGCTATCCTGGCACAGCCAGTTCCCGCGAGGCCGGCGTTCACCGCCTCCCTCTGGTTCGACAAGAGATGGTTGTGGATCGTGTCGGCCGCGCTCCCGGTAATTGCGGCCGCCATTATAGCGGCTCAGCGATTCATTGTTCCGCAGCACGCCGAGCACATCCAATCCCTGATCGTACTGCCCTTTCGCGATTTCTCGTCCGACCGCCATTCCGGATACCTCGCCGATGGCTTGACCGACGAGTTAACGGATTACCTGGCGAATCTCAAGGGACTCCGAGTGATAGCCCGCACCACGGCGTTCCAATTCAAGGACAAGGCGATCGACATCCGCGAAATTGGGCGGCAGCTTAACGTGGAGGCCTCTCTAGAGGGCAGCATAGATCGCGAAGGCAACCACATTCATGTCCGTGCTCAACTGAACCGGACTACGGATGGATACCACCTGTGGTCGCGCGTTTATGACACCGAGTTTCAGGATCTCATTGCTGTACAGCGCGATATCGCGCGATCGATTGCCGACGATCTACAGGCGGCAAGTTCATCGGCATCGAGCCGCATTCCTGCCGCCGCGACGACGAACCCCGAAGCGCACGAGCTTTACTTGCGGGGTCTCAACTTGTATCACAACGCTGCCATAGCGAGATTTGACGAGGGGATCCTGCTGATGCAATCGGCCGTTGCCAAGGATCCGCGTTACGCGGCGCCCTGGTTTGTGATGGCGAAGATGCGTGAAGCGACCGGCTGGCTGCGTGGCTGGCCGCCAGGAACAGCCGAGCAAGTCCGAACCGACCTGGAACAGGCGCTCGAGCGCGATCCCACCATAGCGGATGCCCACGCCAATTTGGCGATTCTCGATTGGGACTACGATTACGACTGGCCTCGCGCGGAACGCGAGTTCCAGCTCGCACTCGAACCCGGAGACCGCAAAGAGCCGCACAAGTTGTATGCCTGGGCGCTTGCCGACCGGGGCCGGTTTGCGGAGAGCGAAAAACACCTACAAATGGCTGAAGACTTATCGCCCGACGACTTGGAATTGCTGTTTATCGCGGGCGGAGTTCAATTGTGGGAGCACAAGTTTCCGGAAGCCGAGCGGACGTTAAATTCGATGCTGCAGTTGGATCCGAATTCGATCCCGGCGCTAGTGACATTAGTGACTCTGAAAAACATGGAGAAGGATTGCACGAGCGCGGGCGCGTATGCATCGCGATTGGAGCGGCTGGACCCCAGCGCTTTTCGGGCCGTCTTCGCGCGCGCGGTGGTCGATGTCTGTGCGGGCAAGAAATCCGACGCCGTGAATTTGCTCGAGCGGGATGGTTCGAGGCTGCGAACCGTTCCGGCGTTCGAAGTCGCGAAACTGTATGCCTATATGGGCGATAAGGACCGGGCAATCCGGTATCTCGAAGAAGCTGTCAACCGCCACGAGTTCGGAGCCACGTCGATGAAGCAACAGCCCTATCTCCAAATGCTGCGGGGCGACGCTCGCTTTATCGCTCTCGAGCGGCGCATCGGTCTGGCCGAATAGAACAGACTGGGGCGCGAATGCTTGTGGGCGGGGCGGTTACGTCAACTGGATCTCGAGAGCGAGCTGAACGTCACCAGTTTTGCGCGCTTCCTCAGCAAGCGCGGCGAAGGCGGCGGTTGAGTCATCTGTCTTGGTTCGCGTCGCCAGATCCACAAAGCGCGCTTCGAGGCGCGAGAGCGCCCGGTCCGGTGTCTGTGAGAGTGACATCGCGCGGGTCGCCACGGCCCGAGCTTCGTCCTCGCGCCCCTCTTCAAGCAAAATTAAGGCGAGCAATGATTCGGCACGGCTTTCACAATCCCTCGCCTGCGCTTTCCGGGCGTGTTCGGCCGTCGCTCGCGCCAGCATTCCGGCCTTCGGATCGGCAGCATCGAAGGCGATCACGGCGCGGGCGAATTCTAAACCGAGGTCGTGTTCACTGCCGGGGTTGGACGCGGCGGCCTGCAAAACATGCTGTGCCGCATTCAGTTCGCCTGTGTCCGCCAGCGCGATTGCCAAATCGGCTCCCGTTTCGATTTGCGCCACAACCTTGCCGGATTGTTTGGCTAACGCCAAAGCCTCCCGCCCAATTCTCACCGCCGCGCGTGGCTCGCCACTCAGGCGATCCAATTGAGCGACGGCGGCCAGCGAATCGGCTTGTGATTCCACTTCGTGATTGGTCCGAGCCAGCTCCAGCGCAATTGCCGCGTGCTGACGAGCTTCGGTAAGGCGGCCCGCCGCAATCAGCGCATTCGCATAATTTGTGTGGATCATCGCCGAGTCCATGCGAAGTTCCTGGCCAATAACGAGAGCTTCGCGATAGTAACGAACGGCGCCTTCAAAATCGGCCGACCCGTAATGGAGTACACCCATACCGTTCAAGACGTTCAGCTGTGCGTCTAAATCCCCGGATTGCTGCGCGACTGCAAGCGCTTGTTCATAGCTATGCTCGGCTTCATCCCTTTGTCCCGCGACGAGATAGGCATTGCCGTCCCCGCGCAGCGCTGATGATACGCAAGCGGAATCGTGCAACTCCTGGCAAATGCCCAATGCTTCGCGGCGAATCGCGGCGCTGCCCTCAATTCCCGCGGACCACATGCCTTTGGCTTCGAGCAGGCGGGCGCGCGCATACAGGTCTCGCATTCCGCGCCGTTGCGCCTTCCGGGCGGCCTCTTTGGCCAGCAGCGTTATGCGAGAAAAATCGGACCAGGTTGCGCCGAGCTGATATGCCGCCAAGATGTCGATCCGCGGATCATCGCCCATCGGCGGAGGCAGGGCGCGCAAGCGCGCAATGAGACGCCGCGCGTCTTCAATTCGCCCTGTGGATTCGTATGCCTTGAGCATCGGTTCGGCCGTATCGATGCTGGGAGCGAGCTTCCAAATGGCTTCGTAGAGGGTGGCGGCGCGAGCCCAATCGTGACTGGCCAGCCGGTATCGCGCCTCGATTGCAAGGCGGTCCAAATCGCTGAGTGAGGCAGATAGGTCGAAGGCTCGGCGCGCTGCATCCGCAGCGTCTGCTTCATGACCCAAATCGGACCACGCCTCAGAAAGTGCCGAATAACAGAGGGCATTGGATGGATCCGCCTTTACGGCCGGTAGCAACCGATCTCGCGCTGTCAGGGGATCGGAGAAGCGAAGTGCGATCAATGCCTCCGAGTAGAGTTGCATCGCGCGCGCGGAGGTCGGGACTGCGGAGAAACGGGTGGACGAAGGCGGCGCCAATGCACCCAACGCCGGCCTCAAGTGATCGGCAAGACGTCGGACCATCGCGAAGGTCTGCGCCTCGGAACCATCGATGGAACTTGTGGCGAGGACATCACCTGTTCTCAGGTCCTGGATACGTAAGTCGATGCGCAGCGGCGGATCCGCCTGGCCGGGAAGAACCGTCACTGTGCCGGTGAGAGCCCAGTCCGCCCCCGAATAGTTGCGCACGTCGCGCAGCGTCTCGCGCATAGTGCTGCGGTGAGGCAGATCCCGATCCATTCTTGCCGCATCGTTCGAAGAAATCAGGTGCAGGGCGCCGGGCCCGGTTGCGTCCGCCAGCTCGTGATAGAGCATCTCCCCGATTGCAGTGGAAAGCCAAAGCGTGTCGTGGGTGTGCGGCAGAATTTGCAGCGGAAGGATGATGGCGATGTGGCTCCTGGGGACACCCGAGGATCTATTTGCGCCGAGATGATTAAAGAAGTACAAGGCCAGCGCTGTGGTCATAACAGCGACAGCGCTCCAGGCCAGCGTCATGCGCGTCGGAACCCGGCCGTTTTCGGGAAACAGGTTTTTGGCGACTTGGCCTGTAGCGGCAGACCACGCCGCTTCCTCAGCCTCGGTCTGCTCAAAACGAACGGCATACCGACCCTTTGGGATTTCGATCCGGACCGGATCCCGGGAACCCTCGCCGGCATAATACTCGTGCAGCTTCAAGCGAAGCCGCCGCACCTCTGTACGGACCACTGCGTCTAAGCGGGGATTGTAGTCCGGCCGCCGATCAAAGACGCGAACTGCAATGATCGTTTCTTTTACGGGTTCGCCGTCTAGCGCTGCCTCGCTTAGGAAACGCAGGAGCTTTTGTAAACGTGGCGCGCTGGCCAATGCACGCGATTGACACACTCGGTCGACCACTGCCCGCATGTCATCAATAGGTGACGGCAGTGGCATAGGTGCACAAATCCAAAACACCCCATTATACTTGCAGTTTTCGCCCCTCTCAGCCGAAATTAGTAGCCAGGAGTACCCGTACTCATCAGCGGCGAAGGAGCGTTTTAATAGCCCTGCCAGCTCTTAGTTTCTTTGCATGTTCTTCTTGCTCGCGGTGCCCAGCGCACAAATGCGTCGATCTCACAACCATGGCTAAACCTCACATTGAGGTCCATGATTCGTTGAACCACTGCTCGAACGCACCCCCTTGATAGGTCTTTCCGTTGTGATAATTGCTAGCCGTAAGGACGGGGCAAATTCCCCTTCCGAACTATAACGGCGGCGCACATCCTGAAGAACAACTGCGAGACTGAGCCGACGCGCACGGATACGAGCTCGCGTCCACATAGAGATGCGCGTTCGGATGCTCGCGAAGAACAGTTGCCGGGCAGCGCGTGGAAATCTCTTCTTGCAAGGTCCGCTCCACGATTCGCCGCTTCCGTTCGCCGGGAACCGAGGCGATCAGCTCAGGAATCCGAAACAAGGCGGGAATTGTAAGCGTAATTGCCTGCGGCGGCACCTCGTCCACGGATCCGAACCAACCTTCAGCAACTTGTTGCTCACGGCACGCGCGATCGAGCGAAACGATCTTGACATCCCTCGGATCTTGGAAGTCGGCCACGGGTGGATCGTTGAATGCGAGATGCCCGTTCTCACCGATGCCCAGTAAGCACAGCTGAGGCGGCCATCTCCGCAACAGTTCGGCATAGTGGCAACAGAACTTCTCAGTATCCGCCGCCTCGCCGTTCACTTCATGAAACTCGCGCATTGACACGCGCGTTGTAAGCTCTTCGCGTAGATAGCGGCGAAAGGACGCTCTATGCTGCTCAGAGATACCAATGTATTCGTCCATATGGAATCCGATGACGCGGTGCCATGGAATATTTGGAGTCGCGACGAGGGCACGCAAAGTCGCGAGTTGCGAACTCCCAGTGGCAAAAACGACTGATATGACCTCCTGGTGCTCGCCAAGCGCACCAATTGAGGCTGCCGCGTGTCGGGCTGCCGCTTGCGCCATTTCAGTGGTTGAATTGTAAGCGTGAATGATCATGATTATCTGTGTCGCGGCGGAACGAAGCACCATCCTAAGATGGCAAGAAAGGGAAACAACAGAAACTTCTGCAAACTTTGTCCGTAGGTTCGTCAGTGGCATCGGCGCTCAGGTATTCACGCAACGGCACAGACTGTCCATACTGCAGGCTGTAAGCGCACTGGCACCCTCGAACAGCCCGCGCCTCCTCGGCGAAGAGCGTTGGCGCAAGCGCCCTCGGGATCTTTCTTGACGTACAAAAGAGCCCTGTCGATATCGGCATCGAGCACGGGCATGCTCCAACTCGTCGACTGAATGGGTTCTTCAACCCTGATGCTATCGGAGCGCCCTCCCTGGCTCGCCGCCACCCTCGAGGACGGCGACTTGCGGCAGTACAATATCGCCAGATTAGCGTCGGATGCCGCGAGCGTGAACGAGCTTGAGACTGTATGTTGCATGCCTTGGACGTGAGAGCGAACTACTGGGTACTCTGGACAGAATCTGCCAATCTCCGCGCCTACAACGAGAAATATCCCCGGGGATCTGCGCAGGAATGCTGGATATCGCCTCCGTCCGGCGTGGGTGTGGCAGCGAAGCGGAACGGCGCTTTCGAGATTATTGTCGCGGTCGCGAATCGCGGCGTCAGCGGAGTTGCCGGAACACTGTGGTTGCACCTTGAAACTGCCGACGGTCGCCTCCAGCTTGGCGGTTCGCTCGATCGCGGTCAACCTTACGGCGGTGGTGTTCGCGAAGCCTCGTTCCTTTTGCCACACGGCTTCACGGATCGGCTTCATCTCTCCGGCAGGAACGAAATGCGTAGTGGCGTGAAAGAACCCGTGGCTTGGGGCTGCGAGCAGCCAGTCAACTCAGATGGTTCCATAACCATCGACATGAAGTCGGAAAACTATCCCGGCTGGCGCAAAGGAGTGTAATGAACGCACTCGTTGCTCACGGCGGCGGGCCCACGTCCGTCATCAATGCCAGCCTTGCGGGACTGATCGACGCCTCCCGCAAACGCAAGCTCTTCGCAGCTCTTTACGGGGCTCGCTTTGGTGTGCGTGGGTTGCTCGATCAACAATGGACCGACTTACTGACGCAAGATCCGGATTTCATCGAGCAGATTGGCCGTTCGCCCGGCTCGGCTTTGGGCTCGAGCCGCCAGAAACTCTCCGACTCCGACTACTACCGCATCTTGGAAATCTTCGATCGCAACAACATTCACTGCTTCTTCTATACCGGAGGCAACGGATCGATGAATACCGCTTTGCGGGTGTCGCGCTTCGCTCGCAGTGCGGGCTACACACTGCAGGTCATCGGAATACCTAAAACCATCGATAACGATCTCTGCGTCACCGATCATACGCCCGGCTACTCCTCAACAGCGCACTTCTTTGCGGTCGCCGCGCGCGATGTAGGTGAAGACAACCGTTCATTGCCGTCGCCGGTCTGCATTCTCGAAGTTCTTGGACGCAATGCCGGCTGGGTTGTCGCCGCAACCGCTCTCGCCAGAAAGCGCCATGGGGACGCTCCACATCTCATCTACTTCCCTGAAAGGCCCGTCAGCTTGGATCGCATTGCCGCCGATGTCGACCGCGTTTACACACGCCTTGGCCGGACCGTGATTGCCGTTTGCGAAGGCCAGGTTGATGAGGCTGGAAACACCTTCGGGGCCGACGTAGACCGCGCCGATAGCGCGGTTCATCGTCTCGCGTCGAATCTCGGCCACACCCTTGCTCGTTTGATTACTCAGAAGCTGAAGCTTCGTGCACGTTCGGAAAAGCCCGGACTCTTCGGGCGCTGTTGTGGCCCTCTTTCGACGCAACTGGATCGCGAGGAAGCGAGGCGGTGCGGAGTGGCCGCGGGGGAAGCCGCTGCTCAGGGCGATTCGGACGTGATGATCGCAATTCGCCGCGATTCGAATGTTCCTTACCGGAGCAGCACTTTTCTCGCACCTCTTAGCGAGGTCGCCCGCGCCGAGCGTCTGCTGCCCATTGAGTGGATTGCATCGGAAGCAAACGACGTCACTCCGGCCTTTCTTGATTACCTATCGCCCTTAATTCCGGTCATCGACCCTTATCCGCATCTCTAGAATTCGCCTACCCGGCCGAATTCATCGCCTGCTTTCGAAACAGCGCCCACAAAGCGCCGCCCGCAAGCCACACGCACCCCGCTAGTTTCGGCTGCCAGCGCAAACTCGACCACATGTAGAGACAAACCGCACAACCTGCGACCGGCGCCACGGCCCGACTTCTCAATCCGGAGACTTTCGCGAAACGGATTTCCTGCGGACCGCTTTCTTTCGGTGCGCTTGGTTTTTGCACCGTTCTGACGAGCGTTGCTCTCGCGATACGGCTGCAAAAGCTCCCGAATAAACGATTGACGCTCGGGCGTTATGCCAAATACAGCGGCAACTTCTTCTGGCGAAACGCCAGGCCCGACAAGCTTAAGAGGCTGCCTCATGGCCCCAGTGTAGCGAGTCCGTCAAAATTCGAAACCTGCATCGACCGGGAATGCTGCGGATTCGCGCAGACGGTTACATTCGGGCACATCGGCATACATCGCGCTACAATGTATGTAATTGAAAACAAACAGAAGCGGGAGTAACTCAATGGTAGAGTCACAGCCTTCCAAGCTGTTGGTTGCGAGTTCGATTCTCGTCTCCCGCTCCAACCCTGAATTCCAGATCCTATACTGATACAGGTATGCCGTGCCCGTACTTCGAGCCTCAACGGGCCGCGACGCGTTCGGAACATGCGAACGCTCGTTTACCGCTCCTCAATGAGTACGAGGGGCTTTGCCACGCCGGCGAAAGCCCCGTTCAAGCGCCTGCCGCGCTTCGTTTCCGATTCTGTAATCACGGTTATTCACGTGGAGCCTGCGATTGTTTCCCCGCCCATGAATTGCGCTCTTCCTTGCGCTACAGCGTCGTGCGACGTACCGAAAGCACGCTAGACCTTCTTTGCATCGAAGAGCAGGATTACACTCCGCTCGGATGGCATTCCGTCCAATACATCTTCGGGAACGAGCAACTCGCGCCCGAGATAAGCGATTCCTGTATGCGTGCTCAAATCCTGGCTTTCTGCCGCAGCTACCTGGCGCGGTTCCCCGAGTAATAGCCCATCTCGAAAACATGTCGAGAGCTGACGCCAATCAGGTGATTGTGGATACCGGATCGGGAGAAATGCTCACCGTTCGCCAGTCCCAATCGGAATACTTCGAGGTTTGCCTGCCGAATGACGCCAATCTGCTGGGCAACATGCTTGGCGGGCACGTCATGCACCTGGTGGATCTATGCGGGGCAATCGCAGGTATGCGGCACGCGCGCTGCACGGTGGTGACCGCCTCGATCGATCAAATGACTTTTCTCCATCCGGTTCACGTTGGCGAACTCGTCAGGCTGAAATCTCAAGTCAATCGCGTATTTCGCACGTCTATGGAAGTAGGGGTGAAGGTCTGGGTCGAGAACCTGCAGAGCGGTGAAATCAGACACACCTCGTCTGCATATTTGACCTTCGTCGGTTTAGACGGAGCAGGCAACCGCGTGCTGCTGCCGCCCATTGTGCCTGAGACGGATGAAGAAAAGCGCCGTTTTGAAGAGGCTGCTGAACGCAGAGCTTATCGCCTGGCGTTCAAAGATAAAACAAGAAATAGCCCTAACCAGTAGAAGTGCCGATAAGGAGAACGTAGTTGGCCCAATTCATGTTTGCCACCGGCATTGAGAACAGCTATCCCACCATCGCGCTGCCGAACGGCTCCACGAAGCGCGTCGACGAAATGGAAAAGTGCAGGCACTACGCGTGCTGGCAGGAAGACTTCGATCTGGTTAAGGAGATGGGCATAGAATTCCTCCGCTATGGGCCGCCCTATTTCAAGACGCATGTGGGGCCCGGCAGATACGATTGGGAATTTTCGGACCAGACCTTTCGCAAGCTGAAGGAGCTTGGCATCACGCCGATTGCGGATCTCTGCCATTTCGGAGTGCCGGACTGGATCGGAAATTTCCAAAACAAGGACTGGCCGCGTCTCTTTGCCGAATATTGCAAGGCGTTCGCTGAACGCTATTCATGGGTCCGGTTCATTACGCCGATTAACGAGATCTACATTGCGGCCATGTTCTCAGCGCAATTCGGATGGTGGAACGAGAGGCTTTCGAGCGATCGCGGCTTCGTCACCGCTTTGCACAATCTCTGTAAGGCGAATGTGCTTGCGATGCACGCCATTCTGGACGTGAACCCGAACGCCATTTTCGTGCTGAGTGAGGCCTCAGAGTTCAATCATCCGAGAAATCCTTCCTGCTCCGCGACAGCCTACATATACAACCAGCGAAGATTTTTATCGCTGGATCTGACGTTTGGCCAGCCCGTCACTTTCGATATGTACGAGTATCTGACGGACAATGGCATGACCAGAGATGAATATCACTGGTTCTGCAATAATCATCGCAAAGAGCATTGTGTGATGGGCACGGATTATTACGAAACCAATGAGCATTTGGTAAATGACGATGGCACGGTGAGTCCGTCAGGGGAAGTCTTCGGGTATTACGTGATCACGCATCAGTACTTCGATCGCTATCATTTGCCCGTGATGCACACCGAAACCAACCTTCCCGATAATGAGAGAGCGCCGGCCTGGATTCGCAAAGAGTGGGCCAACGTTCACCGGCTTCGCGAAGATGGTGTGCCGATGTTAGGCTTTACCTATTACAGCCTCACGGACCAGGTGGATTGGGATACGGCTCTCGTCGAGGATAACGGAAACGTAAATCCCCTCGGACTCTACGATCTGGATCGAAAGATTCGACCCGCGGGCGAGACCTACAGGCAGATCATCCGCGATTGGCGCCATATCTTGCCGACGCAAAGTCACAGTCTATATTTGAACTGCTAGCGCTGCCTACTCGCCTTCGGCTTTGTACATGTACTTGATACAGCGCTTGAAGAGCAGCAGGTTCGGCGCGCCATTACGGTTCAACTTAAGGCACTCGCGGTCGTACCACTCGATGACACCTTCCAGTTGCTCGCCGTCCGTGAGGACCACGACCATGGGCGTCTTCCCCTGCATCTGCTTCGAGTAGTAAAACTGCTCCGCATTCGTCTGGTCCGGCGGAGCCCCCTTTTTCGCTGTGGACGGACGCCGGTTGGGATCTTTGCCTTCCACAGGTAAATTACGACTCGGCTTTCTAATCAGCGACTCCACACGCCTGTCATCTACCATTTAGGCCTCATTGGGAATTCTGAACGAATTGATCTCGCCTTTACCGGCGAGCCGCGATTATCATTTAGGCGCTCACGCGTTGCGAGGCGTTACGCAAAACAATAATCATAGCGTCCAGCGCTCCAAGCTTCTGTATATTTCTTCGCACCATAAGTACCAGCTCATCCAGACAGCGCACTGCGCGCTCAATCCAGGGCATGCTGACGCTCTCCGAAATCCTGCTGATCCGTTGCTGTACGTCGCGGTTCTTAACTGCCGATCTGCCGTTCCAAGAAGCCAGAACATCCTCGAGTACCGCGTAGCCGGGCTTCAAATAGTAATCCAGTTTTTCAGACTTGCGCGCGCCGAAGGATTCGGAATGCTGAACCCAAGTGGAAAACGGTGTCAGGCCCGCACCGCACTCGAGCGCAGCCAGAATGAGCGCTCGACGCTCGCGGAACACGTCCAAATCGAGCGTTGCCGCCAGCCCCGGGCTGCCGTCCGACAGCGCCACGCGGATTTCGGCATCGGGCAGCTTGCGAGCTTGGGAGAACTCCAGCATTTCCGAATCTGTCAGTCTGGTCATCTGTAAGACGATGGAACGTGACCGAATGGTGGGCAGAAGATCGTAAAGATTTTCGGTAGTCGCGATGATGACGAGGTGCTCCGGAGGTTCTTCCAATACCTTGAGAAGAGAGTTAGCTGACTGTTCGTTTCCGCGATTGAGGTGATCGATCAGAAAGACGCGATGCTGGCCGCGCAGGGGCTTAAATTGAGCACGCTCGCGGAGCAAGCGCATCTGTTGAATGCTGATCTGGCGTAAAGGACCCTCCGGCGCGAAGGTCGCGAAATCGGGGTGCGTGGAGAAGAACAAAGGATCATCGGCCCGCTTCTCAGAAGGCCACTTCTCGCGTTGTTCGATAATGTCGAGATTCTCCGGCAGGCTCAAATCGTCGCGCTCAATCTTCGCCTCACCGCCAAGCAGAGCGGCGGCAAAGCGTCTCGCCAAGGTTGCCTTGCCGATGCCTTCGGGGCCGCTTAGAAGGATGGTTTGCGAGACGCGGTCTTGTTCAATCATCTGAGCCAGCGTGTGGGCAACGCTCGAATTGCCGTAGAAGTTCGGGAAACAAGGCATCAGCAGCTTGTCTTTCTGGTATTGGAAAACTGGCGAAGCAGAGGATTGGCCTCGGCCCAAACCCGCTCCGCGACTGCGGCGATGTCGCCATGACCGTCTATCAAGCGAAAACGGGAGGGCTCTAATTCGGCTATTCTTTCGTAGCCTTCGCTGACTCTCAGATGAAATTCCACAGGTTGACGGTCAAGCCGCGTTTCGATTGCATCCGCACAGTTCATCTGATTGCGATCATAGGCGCGATTGAGGCCGGTCTCGACGTCCATTGCAATGCACAGAGTCAGATCCGGAGACAGAGATCCGAGGGCGAGGCGGTGAGCCTGAAGCACAGTGTCGAAACCGAGGCCGCGCCCCGCGCCTTGATAGGCGAGAGTCGAATCGGTGAAGCGGTCGCTCACAACGATGTCACCACGCGCGAGGGCGGGCAAGATGATTTCAGACGCCGCCTGGGCACGCGAGGCAAACATTAACAGAAGCTCCGTCATGGGCGACATTTCCTGGTGAGCCGGGTCCAGGAGAATGCGGCGGATTTGCCTGCCAATAGTAGTCGCGCCCGGCTCCTGATTTTCCGTTACCGCGAATCCGCTGCCGCGCAAGCGTTCGACGAGCAGCCGCATCTGCGTCGTTTTGCCGCTTCCTTCCGTCCCTTCGAAGCTGATAAAAAGGCCGCGCGGTTCGCTCGTTGCACGCCCCTCAGTCATAGACGAAGTGCAATAAAGTCTTGAGATCTTCCCAAGCCTCGCGCTTGGCCTGCTGGTTGTATTGACGCAGGAGGTAAGAAGGATGATACGTGACCATGACCGGAATGTCGCGCCATTTGTGCCACTTCCCGCGTGATTTCGTGATGCCTTCTTTTGTGTTCAGCAGCGCTTTCATGGCAGTCGATCCAAGCACGCAGATTGCCTTGGGCCTGATGGTCATGAGCTGGCGAAAGAGAAACTGGCCGCAGACTTCCATCTCGTCGGGAAGCGGCGTTCGATTCTCGGGCGGCCGGCATTTCACGACGTTACAGATGTATACGTTGGGCCGGCGAATCGGTATTCCTTCTTTCGCGGCAGTGTTTTCGATCATTTGGGTCAGGAGCTGACCGGCACGCCCGACGAATGGCAGTCCTTGTTCATCTTCGTCAGCGCCCGGTCCTTCCCCTACAAAGACGAGCCGCGACGTTTCATTGCCCGATCCGAAGACGATGGTGTGACGTCCCTCGCACAAACGGCAACGCCGGCAATCGCCTATGTCAAGGCGAATAGTGTCGAGCGTCTCGATTTGGCTTAAAGCACTCCCTGACGGTCGTGGCTCGGAAAGCGCTACCGAGCTGCGCGGTTCAGCAAGGGGTTTGACTTCCGCGCGCCGGTAAATCGAGTCGATGCCCAGATCCCGATAGTACTCGAGATAAGAGCGAATCTGGTCTCTGGTCATCTAGCCGGACCTACGCTGAAGCATCTACCGCGCGAAGAGAAAGGCGAAGCATTGCAACCTGGTCGAGAATGCGCTCGGCGATCTCCTTCTTATCCGCCGGTCCAGCATGAACGGTCTGACCCGAGCGCGTGATGATGTCCACCTCGTTCCGGTCGGATTCGAACCCCAAGCCGTCCTGATTCACCAGATTCGCAACCACCATGTCGCACTTCTTTGAGATCATTTTGCGGCGCGCTTCTTCGAGCAGGTTTTGTGTTTCTGCTGCGAATCCGATCAGCAAGCGATCGCCTTTGCGCTGCCCCACTTCGGCGAGAATGTCGGGAGTCGGGTCGAGTTCCAATGAAAGACGGGTGGCCGTCTTCTTTACCTTTTGCCGGGGAACCTCTGAAACGTAGTAGTCAGCAACCGCCGCACTCTTAATAATGATGGTGCTTTCCGCGAGATTGTCCATAACGGCCTTGCGCATTTCCTGCGCCGTCCGGATGGGGATCAATTCGACATTCTTCGGCGCAGCGATGTTTACCGGACCAGAGATCAGCACAACGTGCGCGCCCCGTTTGGCTGCGCTATCCGCGAGCGCGTAGCCCATTTTGCCGCTCGAGCGATTACTGATGAAGCGCACGGGATCAATCGGCTCCTGCGTCGGCCCCGCTGTGATCAGAATGAACTCGCCTTCGAGATCCTTCTTTCGTCGAGTAATGAAGCTTATGCGCTCGGCGATCTGCTCGGGATCAGGAAGTCTTCCAGCGCCGATTGTGCCGCACGCCAGCCAGCCTTCGTCCGGCTCGATTATGGAGCATTCACGCCGTCTCAGAATCTCCAGATTGCTCTGTGTCGCTGGATGCTCCCACATAGCTGTATTCATCGCTGGCGCAAGGACCACTTGTCCCGTGAAGGCGAGATACAGCGTCGAGAGAAAATCATCAGCCAAGCCGTACGCGAACTTCGCTAAGAGATCCGCGGTCGCAGGAGCAACCACGAGAACATGATTCTCCTGAGCGACTGCGATATGTTCGACCGCGCTCGACAGAGTTTCTTGCTGGCTGGCATCGGAGAATAACCCCGTGATGGCCTTGCGGCCTGTCAGAGCGGCGAAAGTGAGCGGCTGGATGAACTCTTGCGCGGCCCGGGTCATTACTACTTGAACCTCATGGCCACGCTGTTGGAGCGCACGCACGAGCTCCGCGGATTTGTATGCCGCGATCCCGCCGCCGATTCCAACGACAATGCGCATTGCCGCGAAAAACTTACTCCGCTACGGGCTGCTGTTCTTCCCGAGCGGCATCCGAATAGGGCACAAGGCCGCGCCGAACCTCTTCCATGGCCAATATAGTCGGTTTCTTGTTTGCCGCAGGCAGCACGCTTCGCTGCCCGTTCTGTAGCTGGCGCGCGCGCTTCGCCGAGACGATGATAAATCTGTATGTGCTCGAAGCCTCATCATCCGGGATCGCGTACATAGCGTTTGATTTGGGTCTGTCTTCTTCCATTTGTTCTCCATCCACGGGACAATAAGGTCCCGGTTTCGTGTCCTCAAAATAACGAGGGCGGCTGCTCCCCAAAACTCGTGAGGATGGGCCGAACCTGATCTTCCATGCGGATCCGGCGGACCCGCTCGGCCCTGATAATTGCGCCTAGCGTACCCACCGACTCCTCTACCTGATGATTCACCAACACATAATCGTATTGAGTGTAATTGCGAATCTCTTCAGCGGCATCCCTCAGCCGGCGCTGAATAACTTCTTCTGAGTCTTCGGACCGCGCCCGCAACCGCTGCTCCAGAATGTCACGGGAAGGGGCCAGAATAAAGATGCTGACCGCCTCTGGAAGCCCGTACCTCAATTGTCTCGCACCCTGGACATCAATGTCGAGTATCAGGTCCTTACCCTCGCTTTTCGCCTGTTCGAGGACGTCCCGATGCGTGCCGTAATAATTTCCGAAGACCTCCGCATGCTCGAGGAACTCACCGCGATGGATGCGTTCGATGAACTCCTGGCGTGAGATATAGACGTAGCTTTCTCCTGGCTTCTCGTTTCCGCGAGGCTGGCGCGTGGTGTACGAAACGGAGAAACGCAAGCCGGGATCGCTCGCCAGCAATCGAGCGACCAGCGTTGATTTGCCGGAACCGGAAGGCGCCGAAATAATAAAGATTGTCGTCATGCGCTGGGTGCAGCGATAGCTTTCGAGCGTGGCTGGGTGCTCTGCTAAGTGGCTACTCAAGATTCAGCGCCTGTTCCCGTATTCTCTCGATGTTAGCTTTTATTGCCAGGCCGAGATTTGTAATACTGAGACCTGCTTCGCCAATTCCCGAGGTCTTGGACAAGATTGTGTTGGTCTCGCGATTCATTTCCTGCAGCAGGAAATCGAGGCGCTTGCCGATTTCGCCTCCATCCCGCAGGATGCGCCGCAACTCCTGAGAATGCACCACCAAACGAGTGAGTTCCTCTTGCACGTCGGACTTCTCAGAAAGCAATGCTGCTTCTTCGGCCAGGCGCGCCTCGGAGATCCCGGAATCGCTCAGGATCTCAGTTAGCCGGTCGCGCAATTTCCGGCAGAAATGGGGAAGGGCATCTGACCGGATCTCTCCGATTTTACGGGTTGCATCCTCGATGCCCTGGATTTCGACAAAAAGCCCGGCGCATAGCGCGGACCCCTCGCGCTCACGATAATCGTTCAAACGTTCGACGCAGGCCGCGAGAGCGCTGATGACTTCAGATTCGAACGCATCGTCAAAACATGTCGATTCCCGAGAGCTCTCGAACACGCCGGGCAAGGCCAATAACCTATTGAGATCCGGCTTGCTGTCGAGGTGAAAATCGTTGCACGCTTGCCGGAATGAAGCCAGATATTGGCCCAGCAGATCGCGATTGTAAGCTCCGGCTTGCGTTTCTGTTTCCCGCGCCAGAGACATGCGGATTTCGACGTGACCTCTCGCGAGGTGCTGCTTCAACAGCCCGCGAACAGAGTTCTCGAACATCCCGAACTCGGCGCTTTGATGAAAATGTAAATCCAGTCCGCGATGATTCACCGAACGGAGGCTGACGGTCAACTCTCCCGCGCTGGTCTCGCGGTGCACCAGCGCATAGCCGGTCATACTGCGCACCCGTCCAAGCGCCATCGCGCTATCCGACAGGCGCATTCACATCCGCGTGTTGCAGTTCGTGCAAATGGTGATAAATGCCTCTTGCGGCGATCAACTGATCGTGCGTGCCGGCTTCCGCTATTTTGCCTGCATCCAGAACAATGATTTTGTGAGCCTGCCGAATTGTCGAAAGACGATGAGCAATGACCAGCACCGTTCGCCGCATCATCAACGCGGTGAGCGCTCGTTGTACCAGCCGCTCGGATTCCGTATCCAGATGAGACGTGGCTTCATCGAGGATCAGGATGGGCGCGTCTTTCAACAACGCCCGCGCGATGGCAATCCGTTGCCGCTGTCCGCCGCTGAGCTTGAGGCCTCGTTCTCCAACGATGGTCTGGTATCCAAGCGGCAGGTTTCGGACGAACTCATCCGCAAGCGCGGTCTTCGCCGCGGAGAAAACTTCCTCTTCTTTGGCGTCCGGGCGGCCGTAGGCGATGTTATCGAAGACCGTGTCGTTGAAAAGGAAAGTCTCCTGAGCCACGATGCTGATGTTTTCCCGGAGGCTGTTGAGGCGTATGTCGCGCACGTCCCGGCCATCGATTTGCACGGCGCCGCCGGTGACGTCGTAGAAACGAGGCACCAGATTGGCGAGGGTTGTCTTTCCAGCGCCGCTTGAACCGACTAACGCCACCACTTCGCCCACTTTAATTTCAAGATTAATGCCGTTCAGCACGGTGCGCTCGGGGACCATGGGATAGTTGAACCGGACATCCTGAAATCGGATGCTCTTTTCAAACTTCAAAAGGCGCACTGCACTGGGCCTGTCGATTACGTCCTGCTGCGTATCCAGGTATTCAAACACTTTCTGGGACGCGCCGATTCCCTGCTGGAAAATGTTATGGATGTTGGTCAGCCGTTTGATGGGCTCATAAAGCATCACCAGCGCCACCGCGAACCCCGTGAAAGCCCCGGGCGTTATGGCGAAGTTCTTCGCCTGCATACGGGCGAGAGTGAGCAGCAAAATGAGCGAGAGCGCGCCGAAAATTTCAATAATGGGCGAGGCGAGCGCCTGGTGCGCAACGTATTTGAGATTTCCAGCCTTCAACCGCTGCGCTGCGAGCTGGAAGCGCTTCGATTCATAATCTTCCGCGCCGAAACTTTTCACCACCTGATGACCGGTGACGGTCTCCTGAAGGATCTGGTTCAAACCCGCCGCCATGTCTTGCGCGTAGCGCGTGGTTCGACGGATGCGCCTGCCGAGCCTCACCGTCAACAGGGCCACAACGGGAAACACCACAAGGCTGATGAGAGATAGCCGCCAATCAATCGTGATCATGGCGACCAGCAGAAAGAATGCTGTGAATATCTGGCGCAGCCAATCGGCCAGCATAGTCGAGACGGAGACCTGAATACGATCAATGTCATTCATGATGGACGACATGATGCGCCCGGTGGTCTGGTCTTCGAAGAACTGCGCATCCTGCCTTAGAACGCGGTCGAACACTTCCTGCCGGAGGTCGAGAATCGCGCTGATGCCGACCCAATTCACCAGATAATTGCCGAAGTAATCGCAAACTCCCTTGGCGACAAAGCAGACCAGCAGGGCAATCGCGACCATGGTCCAGATGTTATGAACGGGAAGAAGATCGCTCAGGTAAACCTGAATTTGGGTGTGCGGAATTGAGAAGAGAAGCGCGGGCGCATCGGGGGTGCCGGGCTTCAGAACGCGCTCGAAAATGAGGGGAATGAGCCTGACCAGGATGCCCTGAGAAAGACCGACGACGGCCATGAAGAGGATGGAGGCAAGAAGCGCGGGACCATAGGGCTTGGCATAGCGCAGCAGTCGAAACAGGTCTTTCAAGCGTGCGCCTCTTCGAAAGTGCGCAGGCGCTCGACCGCAGCAATTACGCGCGACGCTTTAATTTCTTTCAGGCCGTCAGGAGCGATGATAATTTCCGATTCCGTGCGCCACGGTCCCCAAATGGCAGGATTCGATGTGCTGAACAAAACCACGCTGGGAACGCCGAACGCCGCTGCGATGTGGGCCGGACCGCTATCGTTCCCAATGAACGCCGTAGCCTTCGATAAGACTGATTTGACTTCGCTCAGCGGTCGTTGAAATACTTCGTGAGCACGGAAAGGGGACGGATCAGCTCCGGGCGGCACGAGAAAAACGGGCGCGATATTCCAAAGCTTCACGTAACGCGCAACTTCGCAGAACCGCTCTGTCGGCCATTGCTTTTCCGGCGCGGAAGCAAAAGCGTGGAAAACAGCGTACCGGCCTTGCATAGGCGAATCGGACGAAGACAGTTCGGCCCTGGGGACGTCCGAAACCGGAACTCCCAACGCGAAAAAAGCTGAGGCGAGGTGTTCAGCTGTATGCACGGTCCGGTTCACACCAAGTATGCGTTGCGCGCGAGGGATTTTGAAATTGTACGCGAAGGTCATGCTGTGATGGGCGAAACCGGCGCGCCACTTCGCTCCCGAAAGAGCGGTCATCCACTGGCTGCGGGTTCCTCCATGGAGATTGACACAAAGGTTTGGGCGCCAGGTACGCACGGGTCGCCAAGTCGGTGCGAGAATGGCACTTATATTTAGCGACCCTTCGAACACGGGGGCAAAACGCTCTTCGACAGCAATGCCGATTTCGAGATCGGGCCGTGCTCGCTTTAACAGCGCGAGTGCGGGGGTGGTCAGGACACAATCACCGAGCGAACGCAGACGAATCACGGCAACGCGGGAGCGCTCCGGCAATTGCTCCAGGATGGTCATCAAGAATTACGGCTCAACGGTAGCCTGATCGACGAGCATGACCGGGATGTCGTCCCGTATTGGATAGACCCGTTTGCATTCCACACATTTCAGACCGCTACCATCCTCTTTTATAACGACCTTGGCTTTGCACACGGGACAGACGAGAATATCCAGCAGTTCCTGGCTAATAGGCATGGAAGCCGCTATTTTATCAAGGGTTGCGACCGGGGGAGAGCAGGTGAGAGGGCGTTTTACGAAACGAACTGGAGATGCGCGGACTGTGGCGCCATGGCGATCTTGCGGAACGAACCCAGGTGCAGGGCGCATATGGCTTTTACCAAACGAACTGGCGATGCCTGATGGCATGGGCGATTTTGCGAATCGAACCCAGTCCGGGGACGCATGGCGGTTTTGCCGATCAAGATGGGCTTGGTGCGAAACGAAGCCAATTGTTCGTCGCAACTTACGCCCTCTGGGTTTCAACCCTTTCACGAGATCTAAAGTTCCGGAGGAGCACGTTCCGAAGCTGCTACGCCGCTATGAAGCTGCTACGCCGCTATGTCGTGGATCAGCTCTTGGGCTGTAGCTTCAGGCGACCTCTTAACCAGAAATCTGTGTCTAAGGAGGGCAGGTGGAAGTTCACAGAGGTTTAGATCTGGTGATCGAACGAAAACAACCGGCTTCCCCATGGCCAAAGCGGCGCCCACCTCAAAGAACACGTTCGGACGAGTCGCATCGTCAGGTCCTAGGAGCATTACAAGCAACTTGCTTTCCCTTAGTCGTTTTTCGAGAGACTGCTGAAAAGATTCGCTGGAGCTCAACCCATCCGAGTCGGTCCAGACTTCTTGCCCCAATCGCTCTAAGGAATCGACAAGCTCGTGTACCCAGTCTCGATCAGACCAGGAGTGTGATATGAAAACAGAAGGTTTTGCTTTAGGCATTAAGAGTCCTCCTCAGAGGGACGCTTCTCTGTTCTCATCTTAAGCTGGTCGAAATACCGATCAATGTCGTTTAGTTCCATCATGTCGCGCCTTTTTAGCAGCACAGGAATGCCCGGTCGTGACTCCAAGTCCAAGACCGTCAATCCATGCAAAATAGGAATAATTGGAATACGTCGGCCCCAAGCCGCGCCCACTTCAGCCCAAATATAGGGACGGTCGAGAGCCCATGGCGTTAAGAGCACTAGAAGCTCATCCGCTTTGTCCAAGAAATTGAGGATCTCTTCTTCAAAATCACTTCCAGCCTCTATACCAGCTTCATCCAAGAAGGGCATTGCACCGCAAGCGGACACCTGACGAGCAATCTGCCGTGCTAGCTACGTATCGCGGCCGGAGTGGCTGATGAAAACGTGCCGGCGCTGTGGCGCTCCACAGTCTGCCAATGCAGGCACGAATATTTCCTCGGTCTTTGATTTCAGAACGGAAAGAGGCGCGTGTAGAGATCGACCCGGCAAGGGTGAGTTGACTCGTGATCGGATCCGGGCGGATTGCCCAGGCGGTGTCAGCGAAAATTCTCCACCAGCATGATGTCGCTATCGTTCTGATCGACCTGCGCGACCAGCAGATGGCGGCGATCCGGCGAAACGCAGAATCCCCCGTAACCGCTTGCCGGCTTGGTGAGGGCTGCAATCAAAGTCGCTTTTCCAGTAGCGAAGTCGAAGAATTGGATCTGTTCGTTGACGGGGTTCGATGTGGCTGCGCGCTCGACCAGGTAGATTCCATCGCTGACCGGCTGCCACCGGCCGAAGTCAGTCACAACGGACTCCGCGGCTATGGATTCCGCTCCGCCCTCGGGCGGCACTTGCCAGATTGCGGCCGCGTTGCGCCGCTTCAGGTAATAGAGCACCTTGCCGTCAGGGGATTCCCGCGGATCGAAGCCACCCTGATGCGTAATCTGCGTCTCCTGCCCGCCATCCGCCGGTTCCCGCCAGATTTCGGATCTGCCCGTACGGTCGGAAGCGAAGTAGATCCACCGCCCGTTCGATGACCAACTGGGCACGGTATCGTTCGCGGGGTTTGTGGTGAGGCGTCGCGGCGCGCCGCCATCGGCATCAATGGCATAGATATCCGCATTCCCGTTAACGCTGGCATCGAACGCGATGCGCCGGCTGTCCGGCGACCAGCGCGGCGTCCCGGAATGGCCGGCCAGGAACGTCAACTGCACGGGGTTGGAGCCATCCGCGCTCGCAACCCATATTTCGAAACTACCCGAACGATCCGAGCCAAACGCGATTTTCTTTCCATCCGGTGAGTATTGCGGAGCGTTATCCAACCATGTGGAAGCGATCAGTTTGACCGGCTCCCCAGACGCATGCCGGGTATCCGCGCTCAAGTCTAGGCGCCAGATGTTCTCGTCGTACATTGAGCGAACGTAAGCCAGACGGTTTCCGATTCGCGCAATCGCTGGACTAGATGCGTTTTCGCCGGCGACAGACAACGGTTGCGGCGTGCCTCCCGATGCATTGACGATCCATAGTTCTTGCGGGCTTCCGGTGCGGCGGGATGCGTACACGATCTTCCGACCGTCCGGCATCCAAGCCAGCCCCTCAATTGCCCGATTGTCGCCGGAGACGCGCTTCGCCTCACCTCCATTCACGGGCACCGTATCAATATCTGCAAGCTGAGCGGTGATGTCCCGGTCGAAAGCGATTGTTTGGCCATCCGGTGAAAACCTCGGCATAAGGTCCGCAGTAGCCGATTTTGGGGAAGTGAGCCGCCTCTTCTCGCCGGTCTCCACCGAGACGAGGAAGATGCCTATGGATTCTGCGGGAGAGGCGCGGTCGCTGACGGCAAGCGTCTTTCCGTCCGGGGAGAAGTCGATGCTATTCCCGTACATGGCGCTAATCTTCCTCTCCGGCCCGCCCAAAACCGGAACCAACATCAGTGCCCGCGCGTTGCGGGTAAACGCGATGTATCGTCCATCGGGTGAAAATACCGGAGTGCTATCGAAGCCCGGATCGGTAGTGAGACGCAAAGGACTGCCCGCGCCGATCTGCTGGACATAAATATCCCAGTTATCCCGATTCGGACCGGACCACGAGAACGCAATGAGCTTCCCGTCGGGGGAAAACGCCGGAGACGTTTCCGATCCGAAGCTGGTGAAGGGTATCGTTTTCGGTGGAGCTGCCTTATGTCCTCGCGAGAACTGCCACCACGCGCCCGCTCCGGCGATCAAGCCTAAGATCGCGACAGCTGCATAAGCCGGCAGGCGCTTCGTTTTTCGCGGGACGGACGCCGAAGCCCTCTCCACGACGCCTGACTCCGATTCCTCCTTGACCTCCAACAGCGCCACTTTCAAATCCGCCATATGCTGGAAGCGGCGGCTCGGGTCCTTGCGCAGACAGCGCTGGATAATCTTCTCCAGATCGCGTGGAATGTCCGGCACGAGTTCGGTGATGGGTTTCGGCTCATCGCGCAGGATAGCGCTCATCGTCGACAATTGGGAATCGCCACGGAATGCTCTCTGGCCAGTGAGCATTTCATACAGCACGACCGCGAAGCTGAAGATGTCGGACCGGCTGTCGAGCGGGCGGCCTTCCGCTTGCTCGGGCGACATATACGCGATCGTGCCCAGAATCGTACCCTCTTCCGTCTCCTGCCGCGCCGTCACAGTGGCCTCCTCGACGGCGGCGGGCGGTTCGGTGAGTTTGGCGAGTCCGAAGTCGAGCACTTTTACCTGGCCGTCCTGGTTCACCATGATGTTGCCGGGCTTCAGGTCGCGATGCACGATGCCTGCCCCGTGCGCCTTCGCCAGTGCGTCGGCAATCTGGATCGCGTACCGCAAGGTCTCGCCGGTACGCAGTCCTTTGCTCGGTATCACCTGGTCGAGCGTCTTGCCGGCGACGTACTCCATCACCATGAAGTCGATGCCGTTGTCGCACGCAATATCGTAGAGGCCGACGATATGGGGGTGATCCAGAGCAGAGGCGGCCTTGGCTTCCTGCACAAACCGGCGCTTGCGCTCCGCGTCGGCAACCGTGCTGGACAGCAGCACTTTAATCGCGACGACGCGATCCAGGCGCGTGTCGCGTGCCTTGTAGACCTCGCCCATCCCGCCTGCGCCGAGCGGGGCAAGGATCTCATACGGGCCGAGCTTGCTGCCCGGGGAAAGCGGCATAGAGCGTCAAACAACTTTACCAATCAAACGCAGATTGGTCCTGGGTTACGAGCCCCTCAGATTTGAAAGAGTAGCCGGCGATCCAGCGACAAAATCGAAAGCAAGTAAAAACGATCGTTCTAAAGCAGGCCTTACTGGGTCATTCAAGCCCGACGCGGTGGACGAGGTTCTGAAAACGAGGGTCGTTACGCACGACATCAAAAAAAGGGTGAACTTTCAAAAATTGCAGGATGTTCGATTGCTCGGCATAGGCTCGCTCGAACCAGGCAAATGCTTCGTTGTAGTCGCGAAGTGCCAGATAAGGATTGATGAAAGCGCCAGCCGGAACATAGCTTTGCTCGCGGCGCAGCTTCAATTCGTTAATCAAACGAAGCGCTTCCGTGCGACGCCCGGCATACCCATACGCCGTTGCGAGCAATTCAAGGGAGCCGGGGCTTCGATTCATCATCGAAGCCGTCCTCTCGAGCTCGGCAATCGCCTCCTCAGGATGACCCTTGCCAATCAGTGCGAATCCTAAGTTCCAGTGGGCAGATGCAGAGTCCGGGTGGACTGCCAGCACACTGCGAAATTCCCGAATGGCCTCGTCGTAGCGGCGAGCGTTGAACAGAATCCAGCCGATGTTAAGGCCGGTAGTCCCAAACGGATCCAGTTCACGGGCGCGGCGCGCCCAGGCTAGCGCCTCTTCCGTACGGCCGTGGCACAGAAGCCAACTGGCAAATCCCAGGTGCGCCGCTGCGTCACTAGGTTTCAATTGAAGGGCTTGCTTGTATTCAGCCTCAGCATTACTCCACCGCCATTGTTCTTGATAGACATGTGCCGTCAGGACATGCGCTTCGGCAAGCTCAGGGTCCAGTTCCAGCGCCTTCTTGGCCGCACTGATAATCTTTGAGCGCATGTCAGCGGGAGGAGCGCCCACAAAAATCGTGCTGAGATCTCCGTACGCGCCTGCCAAGCCGACGTAAGCCGGCGCGAAGGTGGGATCCTTTCTGATCGCATCCTCAAAA
The DNA here is from genome assembly GCA_963758245.1 of uncultured Acidobacteriaceae bacterium. Taxonomy (GTDB): domain Bacteria; phylum Acidobacteriota; class Terriglobia; order Bryobacterales; family Bryobacteraceae; genus Bog-105. The sequence goes on from CAVWUV010000015.1 coordinate 301,190, forward strand.
CAAGCGATACTCTGTTCGTGCTCCGCACGAGTATTACGTGTGCCGAATTGTCCCTTAAGATAGCTCTCATAAACTTCGGGTGAGACATAACGTGTGGCGACAAGTCTGGACTGTTCCTGTCCGGTGACCGTAACCTGGACTTTTTCCGCGATAGCTTGCGCTACGTCGCTCTGCAGAGCAATCACGTCGTCCATCTGGCGATCATAGGTTTCCGACCAAAAATGATCGTCAGTTGTGCCACGGATCAGCTGCGCGTGGATCCGAATCCTAGTGCCCTCACGTATAACTGACCCCTCGACCAGAGTATCCACCCCGAGCGTCTTGGCGATCTCTGGGACCGAGAGCTTGGTGTCCTTGAAGCGCATCACCGACGTTCGGGAAATGACGCGCAGGTCACGGATTCCGGCGAGACGTCCGATGAGTTCCTCCGTCATTCCGTCGGCAAGGTATTCCTGTGTTGCATCGCCAGAGAGATTTTTTAGCGGCAAAACTGCTAATGACTGGATGGCCGGCTGACCCAAATGCTTAACGCCACTACGGGACAGAACAAACCTCACGCCGAGTACGACTAAGACACCACAGACGCACGCCGCAATAAGCCATATAAACCACCTTCGCGCAAGGATCGCGGGAGACAGTATGACGGGGCCTGGTGGACTCTGGTTTGACGAATCGGATGCTTCATCCTTAGATATTGCCGTCTCAGTTTCATTCTGGGCAGCGGGACTTGCCTCCTCCAGCTTCGGTATCGCGACCACGTCTGCGATAAACCGATAGCCCAGCTTCGGTAAAGTCTCGATGTATCTCGGTTCCGAAACTCCGTCGCTCAATGCGAGCCGAATCTGCCGAATGCAGTAATTTAATCCCTGGTCGAAATCGACAAAAGTAGCATCGCCCCAAATGCGGTCGCGGAGTTGTTCGCGAGAAACGATCTCGCCAGACCGCTCAAGCAAAAGTCCTAAAACTCGCAACGGTTGAGGCTGAATCTTGACCGGTCGGCCGTCACGGAAAAGCGTTCCCGACCCGAAATCAAGCGTGTACTTGCCGAACCGTAGACACTCGTTGCCGTCGACGCCCAATCGAAACCCCTCAGAGGGGCAGTTTACACCCTCAGCGGGGTACACATGCGCGCAAGAGGTTTGCAAATGACCTTTCAAAAACAGATGGTTAGGCCCTCAGCTGGAGTGAGGAAGAACTCAGACGCTTAGCTCTTTCAAATTACGACGGCCTATGCCATGGTGATGACGCGTCAGCAGTCAATGCTCGTCGCGAAACGAAAGAGGATCAAAGTGAATTCAAGATCGGTGGTCTTCATCTCTATAGCCCTGGGATTGGTGTCGGGCCTCGCTCCAACGCGAGCCATGGCCCAGCAGCCAGACAGCTTTACCACTATTGCCTCGGGTCTGGGCTCCCCTCGGGGTCTCAGATTTGGCCCGGACGGCTACTTATATGTGGCCGAAGCCGGAACCGGTGGGAAAAACAGCACGGTCGGCACCGCGTGTCAGCAGGTGCCCGCGCCGGTGGGACCGTATACCGGAGGCAAAACAGCCACAATCACCAAGATCGGCCAAGACGGCTCGGTAACAACGGTAGCTTCTGGCTTTCCGTCAGGGCTGAATGCGATGGGAAGCACCATGGGAGTCGCTGATGTGGCTTTCCTGGACGGTGCCCTGTACGCGCTTGTCGCTGGCGGCGGATGCTCGCACGGGAATCCTGATAGCCCTAGCGGCGTTGCACGGGTGGATCGAAGCACCGGTCAATGGAATCTGATCGCTGACATTGGCGCTTACCTTAGGACTCATCCAGCCAAGTACGAGAGCTTAGACGATTTTGAACCTGATGGGGCTCTCTACAGCATGATTGCGGTGGACGGGATTCTGTACATCATCGAAGCGAATCATGGCCAGATGCTTTCAGTTACTAAGAGTGGAGAGATCAGACAAGTTATCGACGTATCCGCGTCAGAGGGCCACATTGTTCCAACGTCGGTAGCAGAACGGGAGGGCACGTTTTACGTGGGAAACCTGAACCTTTTCCCAATCAATCCCCAATGGGCGCGTATTCTAACGATTTCGAAACGTGACCACGACGACTACGACGAGTTTGCACCTGGATTCGATCACGACAGGCGCGGACATCATATCGTGAGTTCGAAGGCGGGATTTACAACCGTGGTCGCCGTGGATTTTGGCCCGGACGGATTGGTCTACGCGCTTGAACTCTCCGATGCGGCGGGATACCCTACTCTGGGCGCGGGCAAAGTGGTACGAGTGAGAAGGTCCGGGGAGATTGAGGACGTCATCACTGGTTTATCGCTGCCCACTGGAATGACATTCGGACCTGAAGGCCGGTTGTACATATCGGATCTGGGAGCTGCTGCCCCGGGAGCCGGGAAGATTCTTCGATTCGATATTGCGCCCGCCTGGTAGCCCGGTCAACGCTCTAAGCCGGCACATCCGAGCGCGGCGCTTCGCGATGTAGAGTACGGTTTCCGGTTCGCCATGGTATGCGCCCGAGAAGGCACTCCAGCCGATTTTTTCCAACTATGCTCGCGTGCTACGCAAGCGACATGCAAGGAAGCGATCTGTCGGGAGATGGGCAGCGTTGCTTCGGGACGGGTACCAACCGTCCCGCAAGAACCGCGGTGGGCGAAGACCTTTTAGCCGAGAGGATCGAATATGAAACGTAACCGGTTCGCGCTAATCGACATTTCCACAGAGATCATCAACGAATTTTTCCGTGAATCAGACCAAGGAGTCTCGGCGGTATCCCAGGGGGGATCTCCGCAAAGCCTGTGCTTGCTACCGCACCGGCCGAGTCATCTTTGGCGCACACTAACCCTACTGGTGTTGATAGCGCTGCTGGCCGGTCTTCCTCAAGCATTCGGGCAACTCGCCCCAAGCGGTGAACATTACGCCGGACGCCCCACTGACACGGGTTATGGCGGCAACGCCGTCGATGCGGCTGGAAACCTTCCTGCAAGTATCCCGCTAGATCTCCCGCCGGTACGCGGCGGCCTTCCCTTGCCACTGCAAATAGTCTACGGCCCCCACCACATGGGTGCCGCCGGTCTGGGCTGGGACATTCCGTTGTCGTATGTGCAGCAAAACAGCACTTTCGCCCATCGCCGCCCCGCCTCGGCTCCAGGCGTCACCCCGGTGCCGCGTCAGCGGACGACGCTTTATCTGCTGGGGCAAAGCGCCGACCTGATTCAACAGGGTGAGCTGTGGGTAGCGCGAGTCGGCACGCTAGAGCTCACTGTACGGCAAAACGGAAACTCCTGGTTTGCCTATGACGGACAAGGACGCACTTATGACTTTGAAAGCCAATCAACCCTCGCGGGTCTGTGGCTTCTAAAATCGATAAGCGCGGCCGGGGGTACAACTGTTCAGCTAAGTTACGACATTACTGAGTTGCCAATCAATAAAGGCACCCCTGGCATCGAAGGTACCTCTGGCACGGCTATTAACCTTGTGAGCATTGCTTATAACAGCCAGGCGTCGGAGACATATGGCGGGAGCTGCGCGAAAAATCGAATCTCACTCACTTACATTACCCCGCAAACTTCTCCCCTTTCAATGTCGATCCTGAACGACCATGTCTTGGTGCGCAACACCAATCTCGCCCTGCTCACCGTAATGAGCCGCGCCAGCTGCTTAGCCGGCTATCAGAGGCTGCGGCTCTATACATTCGGATATATCCCTGACGCAGACACGGCGCTACCACAACTCGCCAACGTCAGGATGTTGGGCCGTGAAGGTACACCTGAAGCCACAATCGCGCTTCCGGTAGCTGCCTACGAATACGGTAGTGCCACATCTGCCACGCCGAAGGGTCCCGTCCTACGCTATGCAAGGACGCCGGATATTCCGATGCCAACGGGATTTTCACCGGGAGACGTATCAGGCACTTCGACCGATTCAATAAATGCTCCAGAGTCAGGCCAAGGCTATGCAATGTGGCAGACCCTCACGGATTTTGACGGAGACGGCAGGCCAGATCTAGTCTTCAAAAAGGACAATAAACTTTGGATGGCGAAGAGCCGTCCTACCTCGGATGGCTCAACGACTTTCGCCGTGGGTCCAATTGGGCCCCTATCGGACGCTACATTAAGAACCGGCGCAGTGGCCACACAATCAATGACCACGACCCGTTTTCTCTATGGCTCAGCGAATCGCAACACGAATGACACCTGGCGCCAGGCAATCGACGTAAATGGCGATGGACGAATTGATATCGTCGATGCGGCCGAGGAGGCCGGCCACTGGGTAGTCTATTTGAACACTCCTGGTGGACCATCAGGCGTGAAATGGGAGCGGCGATCCTACTCCGTTGCGAAATTACTGAAGACTCTTACCGACGCTAAGCACATCATCAACGGCAATCACCTGCCGCTTTCACGGCAAGCAACCGGGGTTAGTTTACACAGAACTCAATGTTGGAAGTGGGATGGAAAAAAGTGGAACTGGTGGCCAGAGGGCTTTGGACATGCGGAGGTGTGTCCAGCGGAGGACAAGATCCAAGATTATGGGGCCGAGAGTACGTACGTTGAATGGCAGCTCTTGGATATGAATGGAGACGGCTATCCGGACTTCGTTTTTGATTCCACCCCGGTCGATTTTCAGCTAGTTCCACCGCAAATAGATGGGACCGTCAAGGGGCAGCCATACGGCGGCTTAACCTGGGTTAACTTCGGGCCTCGCGGCGGGGCTGATCCGCGAGAGCCTGCAAACGAGGTCCTTGCCGCCTTCAACGTGCTGGGCGTTCGATTTGATGAGAATGCGGAAGTGTTCTCCGCGCCAACCCCCCTTAACGCGTCGGCTTCCAACCTCGGGGTTAGTCAATGGGTTTGCGAAATAAACACTCTGAATAATCAATGCTTGGATTCATACCAGCAACATCAATCAGCCGGTTTTTCAGACGTAAACGGCGATGGTCTTGTAGACCGCATAGTGGGAAAGCAAGCATATCTCGGCACCTATTCCGGTGTAGCAAGCTCTGGAGGTAAAGTCTTCATCGCGGCCTTTTCGCCAATATACATCAGTCTGCCAGGCTATCTCGCGACGCAGTTTAGCACTCATAACAAGGTGTGTAGCATTTTCGGAAAGAGCCATCCTCCGTCAGAAGCAACACAAACCCAAGGCCTCCGAGATCTTACTGGAGATGGCATTCCCGACTACTACGATGCCACGTTGCCGAACAGCTTTCCGATAACGTTTGGAAATCCAAGAATATGGATCGGCACCGGCACCGGTTTCCGCCCTTTCATTCCTATCGACAGCCTAAACGCTAAGTTCCAATTTTCTCATGTGACCGAGGATTGCGGCGGCATCACATCGCTGACCGACGGCGGCCTATATGACATCGACGGTGATGGGAAACCCGAGGTGATTGGCCTCTGCAGCTCATCTCTTAACCAATGCGCCACCAGCGGCAATAATTTTGTTGTCTCTCACCTCGTTGGAGGCCGAGTGTTCGGGACTCCAGAGTCGGGCCGCCTCACGGGAATTGACAACGGCTATGGAGCCAAGACAACGGTTAACTACGTTTCCGCTAAGCAATACCCTGTTACTAATCAGGTCCCCTTTCCGGAAATAGTGGTCAGCTCGGTGTCAACCGCAGGCACTCATAACTTAGGCGGAACGCTGGATGGTTTCACTTACGCCTACAGCGGCGCAGAGCTCGTTTTTGATTCCGCACTCGACCGGTTTGTTTTTCCTGGCTACGCAAGGCATGTGGCGGTTCAACTCCTCAACTCGCAAACATCCACGGGGCCTCCAACCGGGAAGCAAGTACTAGGTAACCCAATTACTGGAAGCAAGACTTCAGGGACCGCCACCATCACAGATTCCTGGACTCTTGCTCCCTTCTCGAACTCGATGACGAAACAGCAGCGTTGGCGTCGCGAAGCGCTTGTCGGACGGCCGCGTGACGTGATTACGACGCGTTGGATCGACAACCCTGATCCGTGGCCACTGCTCAATCTGCAGGTCACCGATAGCCGGGTGATAGGCGAGACCCAGTATGATTGGGATGCCAAGTTTTACGAAACACCCTTTACTCCGCCAGCGAACCCCATCGATTGCTTCGACATTATTGCGCCGCTCGACTTTGACAAGACGGTGGCGTCGCTGACATCGGATTCGGTCGATGTGTGCCGTGCACACGGCTTCACCTTTCAGACAACAACCAGCACCTGGCGCGGCGACGCAGCACCGCCCTCCGACAAAAATATCCAGACACGTACAAAGGCCATTTCGGTTGATGACTACGGTCGCCCTGTCATTACGGAATATGACAACGATGTGTTTCGCAGCGATGACGACTATTGTGTTGAAAATAAATTCGCGACACCCATTCAGCAATATCCCCGTGTCCTTAGTGCCTTGTCCTCGCGGCGCACTTATGCGTGTGGGGAAACCAACACGTTTGCGAGCGAATCCTGGCTCTACGACAATCTCACCCCTGGGGTGGTTTCCGATGGACGGATCACCTCGCACAGCACGGATCGGAGGGCAACCGACACCGGCGCTTTGCTGAACACCATCCATGAATACGACGCGACCTATGACAATGACGGAAACCTATACACTGTTCGTACACAGCGCGACAATGCCATTCGTACCATAACGTTCGGCTACGATACCTTCGGCCTCGTTCCGACGCGCGTGAACCGCGACGCGACCGGCGTCCCCTCCGACGCTATCGTCATTAGCTACGACCCCATCAGCATGCTGCCGCTCGCTTCGACCGATCCCAACAACAATCGGCGCGGCTTCGATTACGATGGCTTCGGACGACCAGTTCGCTCCACCATAACGCCCGCTGGCGTTCCTACTGGCGTGCTTTCCACCGCGAGTTATCTCGGCTTCGATGGCAACGATCCCGAAGGCAAACGAATCAGCCTCACCGAGTTTCCCGATCCGGTCGATCCGGCCTCTTTGTCGACAACTCCAGGGCGCACTTCAGTCCGCCACTTCGACGAACTCGGCCGGGCCTTTCGCATGAATGTATCTTTGGGCGGCGACTATGGCAATCAGTCGCTCATCGCCGGGTGGAAAGCCTTCGATGGCGCGGGGCGGCTGTCTTTCGCAGCGGACCCATTCCCCGCAACCGAGGCGGCCACCAACGCTTACGGCCGTAGCTTTTACTACAAAGACACAGGGGACATTGACTGTATTGTTCGCGGACATGGATACTCCTACGCGGCTACCACCGCGACCGACCTCGCCAGCGAACGATTTCCCACTTGCTTCAACCGCTCTTTCGCCGGCCATCTTGACACCGTCGACGTCCAGGATGCTAGCTCGTTGCAAGCGACTTCACCCCAGGCCGGAGTCGTCAAACGCGTCTGGAAATCTGCCATCGGGCTGACGCTTAACCGATCCACCCTCCGCGGAGTCCTCCGGCTCGAAGATGAAGCCTTCACTTACGACCGGCTCGGCCAGTGGGCCTCGGTAACGCGGTTTCTCCGGCCCGCCCATAACCGTAACGCCGGACCCGTCCAGTGGACCGTGCGTCGGGACTCGCTCGGTCAAACCCTGCAACTGAACGAGCCGGGGCAAGCCACGCGCACCTACAGCTACAGCGACTGGGGAGAACGCGTCGAGACGGACTGGATGGATGGGTCCACCCGCCGTTCCATGACGAATACCTACGATTCTCTGAGCCGGGTGCTCAGCGCTGACGAACGCAGCAACGGAGTGGTCGATCCCTACACAGCCGATCGTTATGTTTACGACACGCCGGTCTCACTCTCGCCTTTGGTGAATCCTACGTTTGTAACGGGTCATCTGGCGAGCGCGATCTCAGCGAGAGGAACGGTCGCCTTCAGTTATGACGCCTTCGGGCGCGTGAATGCCCGAGTCTTCACGGACGAACAGGGCGGCATCTACATCGACCGGGCCGACCACCACACCGACGGCTCTCTCAGGTCCCGGATGTTTAACCTGCCGGATGCCGGGTATGCACCGGAGGCGGCTCAATACTCTTACGATTCGGGTGGCCGTCTGCGAACCGTGACTTACTCGGATAGCACTGGCAGTCGCAACCTTTACAGCGCCTCCGATATCGACGTCTTCGGTCGCGTAACCGGTGCTCAACTCGGCGCAACAGCCTATCAGGCCAGCTATGCTCCTGGAGGCCGCCGGCTGATTCAGGAAACGGCGATTCGATCGTCATCCGGATCCCGCCGCACAGTCTTCGGCCACTTTGACCCGGAGGGCCGCGAGCTTTCCCGGCAGGAAATATCGGACGACTCTGCAAGCGGACCTACAACAACCCTGTCCTACGACTCGCTGGGCCGGCTGGCGACCGCGATGCAGACGAACGCCGCCGCTTCCGCTTTTAACTGGACATACGAATACGACGCGCTTGGCAACATCGGCAGTCTTTCGAATAAGCAGGGAAACACTTCGACCACGCTCGCGTACGACAGCCTGGACGAGGACCGACTCTGCCACGTTAGCTATGCCGATAACCAGTTCGGCTCCTGGCTGAACGGCGTAGTGGGGAATCTGCCCGCCCCGTATCTTCCCTGCAACGTGCAGTACGACAGCAGCGGGAGCATCATCACCGAGCCGGGGCGCAAGGGAACGCGGCAGCTCAGCTACTTTGCGAGCGGCAACGTTCGGACGATAGCGCAGGGAAACCAAAAGGCCAGCTTCGCCTACGACGCGTTCGGCCAGCTTCAAACGCTGGACCTTGAAGGCACCTCGGGAGCGGGCCGCCACGATCGACATTATGGTGACCTGATCGAGCACCACTACACTTCGTCTGGTGGCGGAGGAACGTATGGCAAGGACGCAAATCCGGTCGGCGCGGCCTCGTTCATCACGCGCAATATTCCAGGTCCCGGGGGGATTTTAGCCAGCCGGCGCGGCGTTGCCAACGACTGGGTTTATGCGTTCGGAGAACTTCGAGGCACCCGAGTCTCCGCCAATCAGGACGGCAACTTCGTTCAAAAGATCGATTACCAGCCCTACGGCGAAGCGAAGTCGACAGGAGCGGGACCCGCCACTCTGGACTATACGAGCTACCAATGGAACGGTGGAGACGCACTGGCGGGATTCGGGCTCGCGCGTCTCGGCGCGCGCATTTACGATCCGGAGATCGGCCGGTTTCTGAGCCGCGATCCGCTGCTGGTTCCCCAAACGGCCTCGACATCGAACCCTTACGCGTTTGCCGACAACGATCCCTGGAACGGAGCGGACCCGAGCGGGCTGTGTATTGGCCCGGAGTGCGATTATCTGAACTCGCTGAGCCCGTTTGGCATTGGCCTACTGTTCGCCGGAATCGATGCGCTCGCGAATTCTGGTAACGGAGGTCATGCTTCCGGGGCGCCGCAAGCAACGCCGCCGTTATCCGCAGAAATGCAGCTGCGGGTGGACGTGATTGCCAGCACGATTGCCAGCGGGACTCACGGCCCGCCCTCGAACTATAACTTCCACACACTAGCGGCACTTCACTTCACTGCCGCCCAGGTGCTGGATAATCTGAAGAACTCGCCTGAGCGCGACTACGAAGTTGACGCTTATAATGCCGGGCTCGACAGAATAGCCAATACCAGCCGTGTGGTGGGCTTCACCATGTTCGCGGTGGGTTCGGGCGTTGCGGCCGCGGCTGAAGCCGGAGGCTTCCTGCTTGCTTCGTACGGCTATACCACCACGGCGGAACTGCTGGTAGGCGCGCCTTCTGTAGCCGGAGGACTCGCCGCAGGCGGCGCGGCCGCCGCAGGAGCGAATGAGGTTGAAGAACTGCAATCAATCGAAGCAAGCGCCGCAAGCGCCGGAAGTGGCCCCAACATGATCGGCCGTAGTGGAGGGTATACCTACTCGTATGGTTTTTCTCAGGGTGAGGCCGCTTCAAATGCAGACAATGTGCTTGTTCTTGGCAAGTACCCGGGAAATGTCGACTTTGTGTCGCGCACGCCCGGCACCGTCACGGTGGACGTGCCTTCCGGATGGACCCCAACCTACAACGCCGGCTTTGTCCGTGGCTTCATGGAAGGCGGTGGCAATATTAGGCTTACGTCTGGAGAGGCTACGGGGACTTTCGCAATTGAGTTACAACAGTTATTGACGATTCCCGGCATGCCTGAATAATCTGTCGCAGCTACCCGTGTTCGACGCGCTTGTGATCCGTGACCGACGTCTATAGCCGGCGGTACACTCGAAGACACCAAGTTGAGCTGCGAGTGAAGGAGACCAGGGTAGTGGGAGCGATAAGCAGTGCATTTGAACCCAATGGTTTGAGACGCCGCCTCCTTAATGGCAATCCCGATTCTAGGGGGCGAAGAGCAGGAAACAACTCCTATATGCGGCAGACACTTTCGATCGATATCGGGTCTTATCGTTACTGGAAGTATGGGAACAATTTGTGGTCAGGCACGCTGCCGTGGTGATTGCGAGCACAAAGTTGCCGGGCTCAAGCCCACATATGAGCAGCTCATTAAGGTCTTGCAGTAACCACCCAGACAAACCTGCTGCACGGGCTCTCCCACGAGTGGCGAATCGATTTGAGATCAGTCGCCGCGAATAATTGTGAACGAGCGCCGCTCGTTTGTGGCAACTCGTAACTCGCGATATGCTTCGACGTTGTTTTGATACGCAGTGGTGCCGGTCGCGTGAAGGTGTGGTTTCCGATCCTTAGTCCTGATGTCGGGATCCAAAGATCGTGTGTAACGGCGAAGTATTTAGTATCGATCTACAGCGGAAATACCGGGCCGGCTAGATCGCTTGCTAGTGGCAAACATCGGTATCATTGCTCGATTCATCAAAGGGTTCCGCCTTCAGTGATGTGGTGCGCCCGGCTGGACTCGAACCAGCGACCTTCTGCTCCGGAGGGAAATGGTCACGAGGTGTAAAGCCTTTGTTTACAGTGCAGCAGTTCAAGATTTCTCGCCTTAGGCCACTTTCAGGCCACCCCGATTTGACAACACTGGACGTGGCGGTGAAAGGACTGGCAATTCACGCAAGGTAGACGAACCTCGTTAACAACCCCGGTTCGGTAAACCATCAGTTCAAATGTACTCGGTAGTCTCCGTAGCTATGGGGCACGGTTTTCTAAGAACGAGGGGGCCCCTGTGGGACCTCGTCGATCGGTGATTCGGCGGTATCGCTTTGCTGCGAGCGATCGAGTGTTCGGATCGTGTCGGCTTTGAGTTCGACAACGAGCTGCTGAATCGTGTGCTCGATGCTCTTGCCCTTACCCGTAGGAACATTGATCGTGCGGTCGTATTCACGAGTGGTCAGTTCGCCCTGCACGAAAACGTGAGCGCCTTTCACGAGCCGATTCGACGATGAGCCGAACGATAAAGGAGTTGCCGGAAGTGAAGCGATTCAAGGGAGCGCAAATGCAATATTTAAAACCAACCACACATCAACTCGCAGCTTTGATTGGTCTTGTTGTCAGCGCAGTCACTCTCCCAGCGCAGGGTAATCCTACGCTTGAGTTGACGCGCTTCGCCGGAACCTGGAAAGAAGATCTCTCGAAAACCGTACACAACGTTGTCGAAGCCGATATTCGCAAATATGAGCAGAATCCAGACGGCGGCATGAGTGTGACTATCGGTACCGGCGCAACCGCTTACCACGAAACGTTTCGAGTGGATGGAAAGCCTTATCCTATAACGTCTCATCCTGGTGAGATGCAAAGGTGGACGCATCCTGATCCGGCGACATGGGAGAGCAGCATTACGCACAACGGAGTACCACCGTACGCCGTGCGACGAACAGTTTCGTCGGACGGAGCGGCACTCACGTTTGAGACAATTTTTAAAGCCAACGGCAACCAGATTATCGACAAGATCGCTTATAAACGGATTTCCGTTGAGAAAAATGGGTTGGTGGGCACCTGGAAGCCGGATCTGAAAACCTGGATACGCCAAGCGTCCTCAGCTTTCGAGTCACGCCTGACGGTGCGCTCTCCGCTTCGGCGGTTTCTTAAGCTACAAGGTAAAACCTGACGGCAAGCCGTATCCTGCTGGGGGTGCAGGTGGGTATAGTGCGTCGCTCAGATTGCTTGCTGGTCGTACTCTGGAATTTACTTTTTACACGAGAGCAAAGCCTAACGAAATCGATATTCTCACGCTTTCTCCCGACGGCCAGGTTATCAACGAGATTGACCGCGACCCGAACACCAACACGCAGACGGGTACCCTGGTTTACCGGAAGCAGCCGGAGTAGTAGCTAAAGACGCGACCCGTTCGGGGCAAGTGAAAATGCAATGCTGCTCAAAGCAGAGTGAGCGGTTTGCGTTGAACGAGCACAAACCGGCGCTTGCGCTCCGCGTCGGCAACCGTGCTGGACAGCAGCACTTTAATCGCGACGACGCGATCCAGGCGCGTGTCGCGTGCCTTGTAGACCTCGCCCATCCCGCCTGCGCCGAGCGGGGCAAGGATCTCATACGGGCCGAGCTTGCTGCCCGGGGAAAGCGGCATAGACGTCAAACAACTTTACCAATCGAACGCAGATTGGCGATTCCATGAATTTGTCCGAGGCAGCCAGAGGCGATATAGTAGCGATAATGCACGGGCAGTTTTGATGCTTCGTTTAGTAGTCGTTCTCTGTGCGGTGTCGACCAGTTGCTTAGCCGGCGTCGGCAGCGGCGAGGTTGATTTCCAGCGGCAAGTCCGGCCCATACTGTCCGACAAGTGTTTTTTGTGCCATGGTCCCGACAAAGGAACGCGCATGGCAGATCTTCGGCTGGACGTTCGAGAGGGTGCTTTTGCCGCGCGCAAAAACGGCCATCCGGTGGTTCCCGGCAAACCGGACGAAAGCTTACTCATCAAGCGCATTTATTCGAAGGATGCGGGATTCCGCATGCCTCCCGTGTTCTCGCACAAAACGCTGTCCGACCAAGAGAAGGACACGCTACGCCGCTGGATTGAACAAGGCGCTACCTGGCGTCAACATTGGGCCTTCATTCCTCCGAATAAATCCGCGCTGCCGCAAGTAAAGCGAGCGGCTTGGGCTCGTAACGACATCGACCGATTCATCCTGGCCAAACTTGAAGCGAACAACCTCGAGCCCGCCCCGGAAGCTGATCGGCACACGCTTATTCGGCGCGTGACTCTCGATCTGACGGGTCTCCCGCCCACGCCTCGCGAAGTAGATGCCTTTATTAAGGACAAGTCGCCCGATGCGTACGAGAAAGTGGTTGACCGGCTTCTCGCCTCGCCGCACTATGGCGAACATCGCGCACACTATTGGCTGGATGCGGCCCGTTACGCCGACACGAATGGCCTTCATTTCGACAATTACCGCGAAATGTGGCCGTATCGGGATTGGGTGATTAATGCATTCAACAGGAACATGCCCTTCGACCGTTTTACGGTGGAGCAACTCGCGGGCGATCTTCTGCCGAACCCCACGCTAGATCAAAAGATCGCGTCCGGCTTTCAACGATGCAATGTGACGACCGACGAGGGCGGCGTCATTCTGCCGGAAGTGGAAGCGAACATGGCCAAAGATCGGGCCGACACGACCGGGACGGTTTGGATGGGTCTCACGGTGGGCTGCGCCACGTGCCACGACCACAAATTCGACCCTATCTCGCAAAAGGAGTATTACTCACTCACATCGTTCTTTCGGAACACCACTCAGCCAACGATGGACTTGAACATTCAAGACACGCCGCCTGCGATTGAGGTTCCTCTCGCGGCGGACCGGAACAGTTGGCAGCGGCTGACCACGCAGCGCGACGATCTTGCCCGGAAACTCGCTGCCAAGCGCAGTCAAGCGCTCGAAAATATCTCTGCCTGGCTCGAAGGCGTTCGGCCGAAGGCAGCTTCGTACGCTCCTGACTCGCAAGTGATGGCGCTTCAAATCTCAGATGATATGAGTGCTGCCGCAGGAGTCGAAATTGTCGACGCGCCGGTTGCGGACACAAGAGCCCTTCGCTTCAGGAAAGGCAGCAAGGTCGCTCTTCCTGCTGTTTCAGCCATTGATTCAAACAAGCCGTTCACCATCGCAGCATGGATCTTCATCCCCGATACCAAAGAAGACGGTACGGTGGTCAGCCAGTATGAAACCGTCTGGGAATCGAAGGAAGGCGAACGCAAGCGCCGCGGTTGGGCTCTGAAAATTGATAAAGGAAATCTTGGAATTTACGATCACGCGCCAACCATTTACTTCAAAGGCACCGATGGGAAGGGAATCAGCGGCCGGCCCGCCCCTGAATATAAATTCCAGCCGGACTCCTGGTATCACCTCACCATCGCGTATGACGGCAGCGGCCTGACTCGCGGCATCAACATGTATGTAAACGGCGCGCCTGTCTTCGTGGTCGGACGGCCGGAGGACGCTCCGCGTCTGACATCGTCGATCGCGACCACAACGCCGATCACTCTCGGCAATGACGATAAGCAGTACTTTGAGAGCGGCGGTATCGCAGATCTGCGCATCTTGAACGCGATGGCAGGGCCGCAGGACGCGCATTTACTTTATCTCGCGAGTCGCATCAGCGCTGCCGGCAAGAAATCGCCCGACCAGCTTTCCGATGCAGAAAAGGATGCCATCGCGGCCTTCTACACGAGCGAGCTCAATCCCGCGACGGCCACTCTGATGAGCCAGATTCGCGAGACGGACAAAGCACTGTATGAGATCCGAAGCCGCTCCGCAACCACGCTGGTGATGCAGGAGCGCGCGGACACGCAGCCGGTCGCTCACGTTCTCTATCGCGGCCAATACGACCAGATGCGGGATGAAGTGCATCCGAACACGCCTAGCGTTCTGCCGCCCATGACACAGGCCATGCCCCGTAACCGTCTGGGGCTGGCTATGTGGATTGTGGACCCGTTGAATCCACTCACCGCCCGGGTCACGGTAAATCGGTTTTGGCTGGAGATCTTCGGAACGGGGATTGTCAAAACCGCCGAGGATTTCGGCGCTCAAGGGGAACCGCCGAGCCACCCGGAACTTCTCGACTGGCTGGCTGTCGATTTTCGGGACTCTGGTTGGGATGTCAAACGATTATTCAAGATGATCGTGATGTCGGCGACGTATCGCCAGTCGGCTGTGAGCACTCCGGAAAAGACAACTCTCGACCCGCAGAACCGGCTCCTGTCCCGCGGGCCGCGTTTGCGCATGGATGCCGAGATGGTGCGTGATTATGCGCTGTTCGCAAGCGGGCTTCTGCGGCCCGAAATTGGCGGCCCGAGTGTCAAACCGTATCAGCCCTCGCGCATCTGGGAAACAGTTGCAATGGAGCAAAGCAACACGCGTTTGTATCAGCAGGATAGCGGCGACAATCTATACCGCCGCAGCCTCTACACGTTTTGGAAGCGTTCCGCTCCGCCTCCTTCGATGGACATTTTCAACGCGCCTTCGCGAGAAAGCTGCACGGTTCGCCGCGAGCGCACGAACAGTCCACTTCAGGCCCTGGTCACGATGAACGACGTGCAGTTCGTGGAAGCTGCGCGCGTGCTGGCGCAGAACGCGATGAAGTCAGATAAGGCGTTCGACCGGGAACTCGGTTATATGTCGGCGCGCCTGCTAGCGCGATCGCTCGACAAGAATGAGGCAGATGTTCTGACGAAATCCTATAAGGACTTGCTCGCATATTACACATCCGCGCCTGAGGACGCGTCTAAGCTGCTCAAGGTTGGCGCGTGGCCTGCTGATCCGAATCTCTCTCAGCCCAAGTTTGCGGCCCTCACTATGGTTGCGAATGAAATGCTCAACCTGGATGAAACGTTAGTGAAGTAGGAAGGAACGAAACCAGTGAATCCTGTCAGAGAAAGCATCCTGCTAGAAACCCGGCGGCAGTTGCTGGCCCGGGGCGCGCGCGGCTTAGGTTCACTCGCTCTCTACACGCTTCTTGAAAAGCAGATGGCTGCGGAGACGGACAAGAAGGCTGTCGGCGGTATTTCGGGCTTACCACATTTCCCGCCGAAAGCAAAGCGCGCGATCTATCTGCACATGCTCGGCGCGCCGCCACAGATGGAGACATTCGATTACAAGCCCGAGATGGCGAAGTGGTTCGACAAGGACCTCCCCGATTCCATTCGCCAGGGGCAGCGGCTCACGGCCATGACGTCCGGCCAGACGCGATTTCCGATCGCTCCGTCGGTGTTCAAGTTCGCCCAGTACGGACAAAACGGAACGTGGATCTCTGAGCTGCTGCCCTACACGGCAAAGATGGCCGACGACATCGCCGTTGTTCGCTCAATGAATACGGACGCCATCAATCACGACCCGGCTGTCACCTTCATGCAGACCGGATTCATGATCGCCGGCAAGCCGTGCGTCGGAGCCTGGATCTCTTATGGCCTCGGATGCATGAATCAGGATCTGCCGACCTTTGTCGTCATGAACGCTTCCCACTCAAATCCAAAGGCCAATGTGCAGGCGATCTCGGCTCGGCTATGGAGTTCGGGGTTCCTTCCCGGCCAGTATTCCGGTGTCGCGCTGCGCTCGGGCGGCGATCCCGTTCTCTACATCAATAATCCGGAGGGCGTTCCGGCGAAAATTCGCCGCGACATGCTGGACGCGGCCGGCGAACTGAATCGGATGGAAATGGCGAGACTCGCCGATCCTGAAATACAAGTGCGCATCGCGCAGTATGAGATGGCTTTCCGCATGCAATCGTCGGTGCCGGAGCTCACCGATATTTCGAAAGAACCCGAGAGCACCTTCAAGCTCTATGGCGAGGATGCCCGCAAGCCCGGAACATTCGCCAATTGCTGCCTGATGGCGCGCCGACTGGCTGAACGCGATGTCCGCTTCGTTCAGGTGTATCACCGCGGGTGGGATGTCCATGGCGAATTGCCTGGCGTTCTGCCGAGTCAATGCCGCGATGTCGACCAGGGCGCCTACGGTCTCGTCCAGGATCTGAAATCGAGAGGACTGCTGGATGACACGCTGGTCATCTGGGGCGGTGAGTTTGGCCGCACGATTTACTGTCAGGGTAAGTTGACGCCCACAGATTATGGCCGCGATCATCATCCGAAATGCTTCTCCATTTGGATGGCCGGCGCTGGTATCAAAGGCGGTGTCGTACACGGCGAAACAGACGAGTTTTCGTACAACATTGTCAAAGATCCGGTACACATCCGCGATCTGAATGCGACCATTCTGCACCAGTTCGGCATTGAAGACACGCGGTTCACGTTCAAGTTTCAGGGTCTCGACCAGAAGCTAACCGGGACCGAGAAGCGGGCCATTGTGGTGAAGGAAATTTTGGCGTAATGATGTCTACCAGACGCGCGGTTCTTTTTGCGGCAGGCGCCGGCGCTCCGCTCATTCTCGGCGGGAGTGATAAAGCGGCGACTCGCAAGCCGGTTCTCGGCTCAGGCGATCACGTCTACGAAGTTACTCACGATTGGGGCGAGCTCCCCGCCCAGATCAAGTACGGCAACACGCATGGCGTTTGCGAGGATTCAAACGCGAACATTTACGTCCACCACACGGTGAACGCGGCCAGCGAAAGCAGCGACTCGATGGTGATCTTCGATCCCAACGGCAAGTTCATCAAGAGCTGGGGCAAAGATTTCAAGGGCGGAGCGCACGGTCTGCTGATTCGGAAGGAAGGCAGGGAGGAATTCCTGTACCTTTGCGATACGAAACGCGGTTTGGTCGTGAAGACGACGCTGAACGGTGAAGAGGTGCTCACGATCGGTTACCCGGTTGAGTCGCCCGCATACCAGCCGAATCCGGACGGCTCGAAGAAAAAGTACAGCCCGACCAATTTGGCTGTCGCGCCGAACGGGAATATCTATGTGGGCGACGGTTACGGCTCCAGCTACGTCAACGTATATACGCCGGAAGGCAAATACATGAAGACGTTCGGTGGCAAAGGCGCCAGCCCCGGCAAGCTCGACTGCCCGCATGGGATCGTGCTCGATACTCGTCCGGGCGTGCCTATTCTGATGGTCGCCGATCGCGCGAATCACCGGATTCAGACATTCGATCTTGAAGGCGAGCATCTGGAATTTATCGAAGGTACGAATCTGCCTTGCACGTTCGCGTTCAACCAGCACGGTGAGACCGTGATTCCAGACCTTGGAGCGCGCGTCACGCTCATGGATCGAAACAATCGCGTCATCGAGCATTTGGGCGATGACTCCGCCGCTCATGACTGGGAACGCGTGCGCGTACTCGACCGCAGCGCCTTTACACCTGGGAAATTCGTCTGCCCGCACGGAGCGTGCTTCGACCACGAGGGAAATATTTTCATTGTCGAATGGGTGGAAGTTGGCCGGGTGAGCAAACTGCGGCGCGTGTGAGCGCCTCGGTAAGGCCTCTCTTTGACATTCTTGGGAGTGCCGGCTTGGACTTCCGGATTGGGATTCCAGAAATGAGCGAGCGATTGTCTTTTGGCGAGAGCTAGAGAAGCTGAAATTGCTTCAATCGCTTCGCCTTCTTGTCAAAGGTAAGCGTAGCCGTGCATCCTGCCCACGCGCCGAGCGCGCCAATGAGCGCATCGGAAAAAGACCCGGCTCCCGTTTTGAGAGCCATCATTGCGGTGAAGGCTTCCTGCTCGTTCTGAACGATGAGGGTATCCGCTTGCAGGAGGCGTTCGACAGCCTCCGCGACTTCATGGTTCGATAACCCGTAAACGCGATCGAGCACCCAGACGGTTTCGATCATAGTGACAAGGCTGATAAAGCCGGGACGCTCTTCTGTCAGCTGACTCTCAATAATCTCTGTCGCGTGCGGAGACTGAATGGCGTCATCCTGTGCGAGGTAGCGCACCAGGACGTTGGTATCCAGACCTATCATCGACGCGTGGGGCGCTGCGTGCTGCTGATAGCGCCCTCACCGATTGCCGTTTCCATATCAGTGAGAGAAGCTCGCCGGCGAGCCTTCACCACACCTTTCAGCTTTGAAGTAGCGATCTTGGGGAGGATTACGACGCTGCCGTCCGGATGCACGAAGAACTTAATTCGGTCGCCCGGTTCGAGATGAAGATGATCCCGAATGGCTTTGGGGATCGTGGCCTGTCCTTTTACACTAAGTGCGGACTCCATTGCGTGCCTCTTTACATTTTACAAAATGTAATGCCTCTTTGAAGGGGCGGCACAACAGATGGATTCAATGGGGCTCAACTTTAGCCCGAAGTTACAATAGAGACATTTCAAATTCCATCCGCTTGGAGAGACAGGAGATCCATGTCAGGTAAGAAAATTGGCATTTTGACCGGCGGCGGTGACGTGCCTGGTCTCAACGTAGTGATAAAGAACGTGGTGTACCGGAGCAGCTCGGACGGTCACGAAGTTACTGGAATCCGGCTGGGATGGAAAGGACTGATCGATCTCAACTTCGATGATCCGGAAAGTGTCAAACGCTACGTTCTTCCGCTCACCCGCGAGAACACACGGATCATTGACCGGAGCGGCGGGACATTTCTGCATACCAGCCGCACCAATCCTTCGAAGATGAAGAAGGTGCCTGATTTTCTACAGGGCGAGAACTTTCCCTCCGCGCAGACCACCAAGGACGGCGTTACGACCACTACGTATGACATGACGAAAAGGGTCTTGTCGAACCTGGAAAAGCTCGATATTGATCATTTGGTTGCCATAGGCGGCGACGACACGCTCAGTTACGCGGCGGTTTTGGATAAGCAGGGCTTCAACGTGACCGGTGTTCCCAAGACCATGGACAACGATGTGCGGAATACCGAATATTGCATTGGATTCTCGACCGCTATTTCCCGCGCCAAAGAGGCAATACAGCGGCAGCGTACTACCGTGGGATCGCACGAGCGCGTCGGGATCTTTCGTGTTTTTGGGCGCGACGCCGGCTACACGGCCCTCTACACTGCATACGTGACATCTCTTCGCTGCGGAATTCCCGAATACAAGTTCAATCTCGATCGAATGGTCGAGTTGCTGATGACGGACAAACGCAACAATCCGAGCAATTACTGTCTGGTTATCCTGTCGGAAGGCGCGCAGTGGGAGGGATATGAAGTAAAAGAGTACGGTGCTCCTGATGCTTTCGGACATCGCAAAAAATTTAGCGTGGCCGAAGCTTTCAGCGACGAGATTATGAAACAGCCGGGCGTTGAAACCGTGGTGAGCGACTTGACGTACGATCTTCGAAGCGGCGCACCGGATTTCCTGGATACGTTAGTGGCCACCACCTTCGGCACCATGGCTTATGACGCTATCACGTCGGGCAAGCATGGATTGATGGCGGCAGTTTCCGAAGGCAAGTTCGCGATGGTTGCTATTCCTGATCCGAAGCTTGGACCGCGAAAAGTGGATGTAGAGCACATGTACGACACCGAGCGGTATCGTCCGAGCTACGTGAACAAGGAAGGCTTGGCGGTCTTTCTAACCCGCGCCTGAGATGGCGCAGTCAATACAAGCGGAAGCGCCGGTCTCCGAAATAGTCGAAGCACAAGGGCACCTCATCGATTCGCACATCATGGAGCGTATCTTTGACTCCGTGGTCGAATTCGGCGGCCGCTTCGAAGTTGAGCAGTTTTCAATCGGACGCACGAACAGCGAGCCTTCTTCGCTTCGCCTGCGAGTGGAAGCGCCCTCGCAGGAGCAGATGGAGCGAATGATGACGCAGCTGCTGGCGCTCGGCTGCATGCCTGTCGATTCGGGCGATGCCGAGTTGAAGCCTGCCGACGCAGACCGTTGCGTGCCCGAGGATTTCT
The DNA here is from genome assembly GCA_963758245.1 of uncultured Acidobacteriaceae bacterium. Classification (GTDB taxonomy): domain Bacteria; phylum Acidobacteriota; class Terriglobia; order Bryobacterales; family Bryobacteraceae; genus Bog-105. Next base: position 321,803 of record CAVWUV010000015.1, read on the forward strand.
ACTCCACCACGAATCAAAGAACCCTGGTGCGCTGGCGCGGGCAGTGGCTGCCCGTCCGGAATCAGCGGATGGACGCAATGATCGTGGTTCGCGATGGTGAGGCGACCTGCCGCCGGCTCCGAGACATCAAGGCGGGCGATCCGGTCGTGACAGGGATGAAGGGCATCCGGGTAGTTCCCGAGGCAAAAGAGCGAGACCGCTCGGCGTTCGCATTCATGAGTAACGAAATCTCATCCGAACGCCAGGTGGAGACTGCGGTTGCGCAGACCGCGTCCATCATGCAACAGGCGCGGAGCCAGGGCAAAAAGATCGTGGCGGTTGCAGGCCCGGTGGTAGTTCACACGGGTGGATGCGAGGCCATGTCCCGGCTGATTCGCAGTGGCTGGATCAATGCTTTGCTTGCGGGCAATGCCCTGGCGGTACACGATATCGAAGCCGCGCTGTGGGGCACTTCACTCGGCGTTCGCACCGCGGATGGGCGTTTGGAAGAGCACGGGCACCGCAATCACATGCGCGCCATCAACGCTATTTATCACGCGGGAGGCATCCCCCAGGCCGTGGAATCCGGCCGCCTCACAGCCGGTGTCATGTACGAGTGCGTGAAGGCGAATGTGCCATTCGTGCTGGCCGGTAGTCTACGCGACGACGGGCCCCTTCCGGGCGTGATTACCGACATGAATGAAGCCCAGGATGCGTATGCAGCTCACCTGCAAGGCGCGGGAGTTGTTCTGTGCCTTAGCTCGATGCTTCATTCGATCGCGGCCGGGAATATGTTGCCGGCATGGGTAAAGATTGTCTGCGTGGACATAAATCCCGCCGTGCCGACCAAAGTGAGCGATCGAGGCACTGGGCAGGCCCTGGGCGTGGTCACTGATGTGGGTCTGTTTCTCGAACTGCTGGCCGCCAAACTGGAGCCCAATGAGAAGAAATCCTGAATACACGGATGAGCACGCGTATGCCGGCATCGATGCTGCGTTACCTGACATTGAGACCTGGCCAAATCAATATGGCGAGCATGAGATCGAAATCACGATGCCGGAGTTCACGTCCGTATGTCCGAAGACCGGCCTTCCGGACCATGGCACTTTGCGCCTCATTTACACTCCATTCAGGCGCTGTTTGGAATTAAAATCTCTCAAGATGTATACGCTGGCTTATCGGAATTTAGGCATCTTTCAGGAAAACGCGGTTAATCGAATGCTGGCCGATATCGTGAAGGCTGCCGATCCTGCACAAGCGACGGTAATCGGAGAATTCGCGCCTCGGGGCGGCATTTCCACGCGGGTGACCGCGACTTACCGCCGCAAAAAGAAGTAGGCTAATAGCTAGGCGGTTTGCCGCCGATTAAGAGTTCAGATGGACACGATCAATCGCCTAACCACCTTACTCCTGATCACCACCTCCATCTGGGCTGCGGATTTTCAAAATGGACAGGCCGCTCGCGCTGTCATTGGGCAGCCTTCGTTTAGCGCGGGTGAGGCGGGGATCATCCCTACCAGCCTGGTGGTGTTGAATAACCGCCTGTACGCGGCCGATGTGGCGGGTCATCTGCTCACTTTCGACCTGACCAACATTCCCGGAGCCAAGGACGATTTCGCAGACCGGCAAGGCGCCGCATGCGCGGTGTGTGGATTTTCGCCGCTCGCATCCCTCAACCAGCCGGTGTTTCAAGGGATTGCCGCGGTCAGCGTGTTCGGAAAAACCGTCGTGGTCGCGGATACGCAAACCGGTCGTGTTCTGATCTGGCGCGACGTCAGCTCACCACGGAACGGCCAAGCGCCGGATGTGGTACTCGGCCGGGCCGCCAGGGATTCATCGGGGATCTCGGCATCCACAATCGGCGAACCCGTCGCGGTTGCCTTCGATGGGAAGCGCCTTTATGTCGGGGATGCAGCCTTGCATCGCGTTCTGATCTGGAATTCCCTGCCATCGAGCGATAACCAAGCCGCCGATGCGGTTCTCGGTCAGCCGAATTTCACATCTGTTAGCGCGAGCGAGACTCCCGGGCCAGAGACAATCGCCCGGCCAGCCGCGCTTGCGTCCGACGGAATCAATCTCTTCGTCGGCGATGCAGTGGATCGGCGAATTCTCGTGTTTACCGCAGCCGACGTTCCGCTGTCGAATAAGACGGTTCTGAATTCCGCGAGCCTCTCCGCAGGCCCTATCGCGCCCGGGACTTTGGTCACCATCGAGGGCAGTGGACTGAGTGATGCGAGCGAATCCGCGCCAGACGGCGCTACCGAACGTTTGCCGAAAAGTCTAGCCGGCGTTGAAGTAATCTTCGATGGCGTGGCGCTGCCCCTGCTTTCGGCATCGCCGTCAGAGGTTCGCGCGCAAGTGCCCTATGATTTCGGCAATGCGGCAGCAGCCAATCTATATATACGCACGGTGCGCAATGCCGGCAGTGTGACAATCACGAATGCAGTGAGTGTCAGGCTTGCTCCGGCAAGCCCGGGCCTCTTCGCGTTTGGCGGTACTGAGCCCAGAAGCGGACTTATACTTCATGGCGATCCGAATGCGCCGGGGCAGGCGGGTACTCCGGTTACCTTTGATAATCCCGCTAAGCCTGGTGAAGTCCTCATTTTGTGGGCCGCCGGGCTGGGCGCGGTGAATGATGGCGATTCAGAGAACGGAGCAATAGCGGGGGTGCCCTATGACGGGCCGGATGCCCCAGTGCTGAACGGCGCGAGTGCGCTGGTGAGCGGACGCCCTGCTCAGGTATTATCCGCAGCTTTGCCGCAGCGCGCCATTGGGGTTTACCAGCTCCGCATTTTATTGCCGGACGATCTGCCTTCTGACCCGAAGACGCCGCTGCTCATTTTGCAGGACGGACTGGCTAGCAACACTGTTACTATTCCCGTACAGAATACAATCCATTAGTTGATGCATCAGCTTCGTTGGCACGCCTTGCTCCAGCAATGGGTGGTGGTGACTACGGCCCGGCAGGACCGTCCCCAAATGCCTGCCAATTGGTGTCCCTTCGATCCCGGATCGGGTCGTGTGCCCGACCACTACGACGTCTACTTATACCCGAACGATTTTCCGGCCTTTTCTCCCGAAGCGGAGCCATTCCTGCCGCAACCGGGTTTGTTTGCAGAAACCGGCCCGCGCGGCGCTTGCGACGTGGTGTTGTACTCACCGGAGCACACCACCCCGCCTTCAAAGCTGAGTGTCGACACCTGGCGCAAAGTAGTTGATCTTTGGACGGAGCGCACCAGCCAGCATGCGGCAAATCCCGATATTGCGTTAGTGGCCGTGTTTGAAAACTGCGGCGAGGCGGTCGGTGTCACGATGCCGCATCCGCACGGTCAAATTTATGCGTTTCCGTTCATTGCTCCCATAGTTCAGAAAGAGCTCGCTTCTGCGCGCGAGTATGCGGACGCGAACGGCGGGGAATGCCTGTTTTGCCGTCTGTTAAGCGAAGAATTGAAGGACGGATCGAGAGTGGTCGCCTTCAACAACGACTTCGTCGCATTCGTGCCGTACGCGGCGCGGTTCCCCGCCGAGATCGCGATTTATCCACGGCGGCACGCGAGGACTTTGCTGGATCTCGGCGATGAGGAGCGGTCGAGTCTCGCGAGGATCATAAGCGTCGTCAGGCGAAAATACGACGATTTGTATGACCAGGTAATGCCGCTGATGATGTCGGTTCGGCAAGCGCCGCTACGTCAGCCCGATGCGCCGTATCATCTGTATCTTCAGTTTTTGCCCCTGCAACGTAGCGCGACCAAGCTCAAATATCTCGCTTCCATTGAGACCGCTTATGGCACGTTTCTGGCGGACACCGCGCCGGAACAGATGGCGGAAAATCTTCGCAAATGCGAGCCGGTGACTGAGCTAAGTTAGGCGAACGCTCGGCCCAGAGGGCGCCCGCGGGCGCAGTTCTGTGCAAGCCGACACGGCACTGAACAGCGCGCGTCAGTAAGCGCATTGTGGCGAAGGACGCTCAGGCGGGCACGCGGTTAAAATCCGTAACGCTTGGTCCGAATTCTTTCAGCGCTTGTTCCCGCAGCCGATCTTTTGTGTATCTCAACAAGGCCAAGTCATTGCCGTATTCGGCTTGTTCATCCTGATCCGCGCTGTTGTGGATGATCTCGAGCCACTTCTGTTCCAAAGTGCAGAGCGCTTCCAGAACATTGCGGCAGTCCCACTCAGTAAGGTCGATGATCATATTTTTCGAATCCTTTCGCACCGCAGCGCTAGCTCGGATAACAGCGCCCGGTACGCATCTATTGTCATATCAGATGCAGGGCATAGTGAATAGTGCTCTGGCTGATCGTGGTTTAGAAGCAATCCCGGAACCATCGGTGTTCCTCGGGGAAGCTTCCATAACCAGCCGCCAGCGAAGGACGCCAAGCGCTTTTCAGTCAGCAGAGAAATTCCCTTACCGTTCGCGCGAACGAACTGGATCCCGTTGCGGTCATACAGATCCACGTCCCGTCCGGACCGAACATAATTGAGGCGTGGAGAGCTGGAATTGCCGAGCCTGTAGAGATCCGTCTCGGCGAGGTATAGGAATGAATCGTTGGGAGTTCGTGCCAAGAGGTGCCTTCGCCAGTTTATACCTGCCCAGCCGCGTTTAGAAAACGAGTATTGCTATAGGCTGCTAGTCCCCGTCGTACGGTTTATAGCGATTCCTCACAAGCAGCTCGCGCGTGCTGTCAAGATCGCCGGGCGCGACATAGAAGAATGCGCCGGTAAGATCGCGCTTGATTAGCAGACCACCGGTGTACGGGCCCGGCTCGACTAAATAGTTGATGCCCGCCTCGGTGAGCAACGTCTCGAGTTTCAGCGCTTCTCGAAGCCGCCTCGCCATATAGACAAGATCAAGGTCAACTTCATCAAAGAATGCAGCGTCGCGGCGCATTCGGATTTATTTTTGCAGACTCATCTGGACGAAGTGGCTGCCGGTCCATTCCTTCAAAGGCTGGCCCGCGCCTATGCTGACCGATGCTATGTTCCGAAGATCTTCCGCGGGTATGGAAAATTCGATCGCTCTATTTTCGTGAGCTCGAAGGTGAACACGTTGGAAGCCTGTGAGTTCGGGATTACCGTTTGCGCGTTGAAGGTATAGCTGGACGACTTCATCACCCTCCCGTCCGGACTGGTTTGTAACTCGCGCACTTACTTTCGATTTATCAGATGAAACGGAAAGATCTGAATAATGAAAATCCGAGTAACTCAGGCCATAGCCAAACGGGTAAAGTGGCTTGCCGGTGAAGTATCGATACGTTCTGCCTTTCATCGAATAATCATCGAACGGGGGTAGCTGATCTATCGATTCATAGAAGGTGACCGGCAGGCGGCCCGCTGGGTTGTTTTCGCCTGAGAGTGTGTTCGCAATGGCGGTCCCGCCCTCCTGCCCCGGATACCACGCTTCAATAATCGCCTGTGCGCGGTCTTTTGCAAGTTGGACCGCGAGCGCGCTCCCGTTTATCAGGACCACGATGACGGGTTTGCCCGTATCCAGCACGGCCCGGAGCAATTTTTCCTGCGGATCAGGTAATCGAATATTGGTCCGATCTCCGTGCGCGAATCCCGGGATTTCGATTGGTGACTCTTCGCCTTCGAGTCTCGAGTTCAGGCCCAGGCACAGAATTGACAAGTCCGCCCGCCTGGCTGAGCCCAGGGCTTCACGGAGCAGAGCGTCGGCAGGAGGTCTCCACACCAGCTCAATACCGGAACCTAGCTGGTGTTGCGTGTATTCGACGCGGAGTCTGTATGGCCGGCCGGCTTCGAAATGCACTGGCGCGGTATAAGAATTCGCGCCCATAGCCGACTTCCGATTCTGGTCAACAATCAAGCGATCATCGAGATACATTCGTACGACGTTTGAACCAGGGCAGCTATCGCATTCCGGTCGCGTTACTCCTATTTCGTAGTCACCCGGCTGATTTACTTGGAGCGTTGCCGTCCATCTCATCGAAAAACTCGGCTGCGGTAACGCTTTCATAACCGCAGGATCATGCATGTCCCACATGAAATATCCGCGCGGTTCAATGCGAGATAATGCGGGTTTTCCTGCGAGATTCTCGTTATCGAAATACTCGGCTAAGAGCCCGTGTTGCCCTTGAGCGGCATTATTCGGGGTCAGGGCGCTGTGAGGAACTAAAGCCGTCCACGAGGACACGTATGTGCTTCCCAGCGCGAAATGAATGTCGGCGCGGCCGGCGAATTTTTGCTGGATGCCCTGAAGCGGCGTGACGATATGCGGAGGGATGCCGTTGTAATTGCCCAGCAATGCGTCGGGATCGTCAGCCGCCGGCCCGATCACCGCGACAGTTCGTGGAATAGTTTCGAGCGGCAGAATGTTGCGGTCGTTTTTCAGCAGCACGATTGACTTCTCAGCCGCTTCTAAAGCAACTTTCTCGTGCGCCGCCGAGGCCACCTGGTCCATCGCCAGGTTCGAGAACGGAACGCGCTCTGCCGGATCGAACATACCCAGCCGAAAGCGCGCGACAAACAACCGCTCGAGCGACCGGTTAATTTCTTCTTCTTTTATGTATCCCTTCTGAACCGCCTCAACTAACGTTTTATATTCATTCCCGCAGGCCAGATCAGTCCCAGCCTTCACGGCTTTCGCCGCTGCCTCAGCCATTGAACCGGCATAGTGATGCCCTTGATAGATATCGCCGATTGCGCCGCAATCGCTGACAACATATCCATTGAAATGCCACGCCCCTCTGAGAGTTTCTTGCAAAAGAAACGTATTTGCGCAGGCGGGCGCTCCATCCACGCTGTTATAGGCGCACATCACTGAATATGCGCCCCCTTCCGCGAGCGTGGCTCGAAACGCGGGCAGATAGGTAGCGGCGAGATCCTCCCTGCTCGGCTGCGCATCAAACTGATGCCGGGAAACTTCCGGGCCGCTGTGAACGGCAAAGTGTTTTGAAGTTGCAATGGTTTTGAAATAATGCGGATCGGTGCCTTGCATCCCTTTGATGAACGCAAGCGCCATTTGCGATGTCAGGTACGGATCTTCACCGTACGTTTCCTGCCCGCGTCCCCAGCGTGGATCGCGAAAAATGTTGATATTGGGCGTCCAGAAGGTTAATCCGTAATAGCGCCGGTGATTGCCGTGACTGATCGCATCGTTGTATTTGGCTCGCGCTTCGGTCGAGATGATCTCCGCCATGCGGTGTTCGAGATTCGGGTCCCAAGTTGCGGCAAGCCCGATGGCTTGCGGAAACACGGTGGCGATTCCCGCGCGCGCGACCCCATGCAGCGCTTCATTCCACCAGTCATACTCGGGGATGCCGAGGCGTGGAATAGCAGGGGCGGCATTCTGCATCTGCCCAACCTTCTCTTCCAGGCTCATCCGCGAAACCAGATCCGCCGCGCGCTCCTCAGGCGATGCCGCGACGTCTTGATACTTCAGTTTCCCGTCCTGCCCGTTTCCAAAACGAGCTCCAATAATCACGGCCATTAGAATGAAGCAGCAGCGCATCTTCACAGTCTAGACTTAAGAACCGACTCGTATCATACGCTGATTACGTCTGGTATTTATGCGGGCTTTGCTCAAAATTCATCGGCGTTGGCGTGAAGCGCGGATGTTTACCCGAGCCATGGCGTCCGCCGCACATCCCATTCTTGCGCAGGTTATTCCGATCCGGCGCTGCAATCTGGCCTGCAGTTATTGCAACGAATTCGACAAAGATTCTCCTCCCGTTCCTACGCCCGAGATGCTTCGCAGAATCGACAAATTGGGCGAGCTCGGCACCAGCATCATCACTTTCAGCGGAGGCGAGCCAACGCTTCATCCGGAGCTGGATACTTTGATCCGGCGGGTTCGCGAGAACGGCGCAATCGCCACAATTATCACGAATGGTTATCTGCTGGTACCCGAGCGCATCAAACGTTTGAACGCGGCCGGCCTCGATTATCTGCAAATCAGTATCGACAACGTTCAACCGGACGAGGTGTCAAAAAAGAGCTTAAAAGTACTGGATCGTAAGCTGCAGTGGCTGGCGGAGTATGCCGATTTCGATATCACGATCAACTCGGTTTTAGGAAGCGCGATCCGCAAACCGGAGGACGCATATCAAATTGCCGCACGCGCGCGCGAACTGGGATTTAACAGCACGGTTGGCATTTTGCACGATGGCGGAGGCCAGCTTCGTCCGCTGGGCGGAGCGCAGAGCAGTGTGTACGAACAGATTCTCGGGCTCGGGAGCGGATTGTTCTCATTCGCCCACCACGACTCTTTTCAAGGCAATATCGTTAAGGCGCTTCCAAACCGGTGGCATTGTCCTGCTGGAGGCCGGTTCCTCTATATTTGCGAAGACGGGCTGGTTCACTACTGTTCGCAGCAACGTGGGCATCCCGGTATCCCGCTGGAAGATTACACGATCGAAGATCTCTTGCGCGAAGGGGCCAAGCCGAAGGGATGCGCGCCGTTTTGCACCATCTCCTGCGTGCATCAGACGGCCATGCTCGATGAATTTCGCACGCGGCCACGGGAAGCGCTCGGAGGCATCATCGAACGCCGGAAGCAGCGCGACGCGACTTGGCAGCCGCCGCTGCCGGTCCGCGCACTCGATTGGATGTTCCTGCGCGATTCTCGCGTGAGAGACGTTTTTGGAGTCATTGCATTGCGTCTATTTCGCGTGGCGCGATCTGAACGCCCACCGCTGTGAACGGGGGTCTTCTCCTCTGCTTGCCTGGCGTGAAAGCGCTTTTTCTTGCGCTCGATTTTCAACGGTCTGGCATTTGGCGCGGGCGGTATATTTGCTCGGCGGCCACTCAGGTCGAGTCTATCGAGACACCGGGGTATCTATAAGGCTTTTGGTGCAGGTTTTCGGAAACGCGCGGCGGGATTGATGCACCCAACACCTTAATACGAAGGCCTGAATGGCACGCTGCTCGGAATGGCTCGATCACTTGTTACGAGATGTTCTTTACGCCTGTCGCTCCTTGCGTAAGAGCCCAGGATTTTCGACCGCTGCAGTCCTGACCCTCGCTCTCGGCATAGGCGCCAACACTGCCATTTTTAGCATCGTGCAAAGCGTTGTTTTGGCACCGCTGCCTTACGCCGAGCCCGATCGCCTGGCTATGGTGTGGGAGAACAATCCGCGCTTTCCACGGGTGTTTATTTCATATCCGAACTTCCGGGACTGGCAGCGCAATGCTCGCTCATTCGAGCAGATGGCAGCGGCCCGCTGGCAGGGCTCTGATCTAACCAGTCCTGGAACGCCCGAGCATTTGGACCGAGCTGAGATCTCCTCCGATTTCTTCAGAACGCTAGGCGTAAAGCTAGCTCTTGGCCGCGAGTTCTCGCCGCAAGAGGACCAGCACGGCGGCGCGCCAGTGGTGATCATCAGCGACCATCTCTGGAGTAGTCGATTCAATCGCAATCCTGGCGCCCTGGGCAAGTCGCTGACCCTGGACGGAACGAACTACACGATCATCGGCGCCGCGCCACCCCGGTTTCATTTCTTCAGCAACGCAGACGTATACACACCCTTGGGACAAACTGATCCGCTGATCATCAACAATCGTGGCAGCCACGACGGCATGCTATCCATCGTGCGCCTTAAGCCTGAGGTGAGTCTTTCTCAGGCGCAGGCGGAGATGAGCACGATCCAGAGTCGCCTGGACCATCTCTACCCCGATGATGATCGAGATATTGGAACCGACGTGTTATCGCTGAAGCAACAAATCGTGGGGAACACAGGACCAACACTTCTACTCGTGCTCGGAGCCGTAATGTTGGTCCTGCTGATCGCCTGCGCAAACGTGGCAAACCTTCTGCTGGCGCGCTCCACGGCACGCGTTAGAGAGTTCGCCATTCGCTCGGCGCTCGGAGCAAATCGCGCGCGTCTGGTTCGGCAGTTGCTTACCGAGAGCGTACTGCTCGCGCTCGCGGGCGGCGGGTTTGGGCTCCTGATTGCGCTATGTGCACTTCGCCCTCTGCTGGCTGTCGTGCCTGCTGGTTTGCCCCGCAGCGAAAGTATCGCCGTGAATGCTCCAGTCCTGCTTTTTACACTCGGCATTTCAATATTCGTCGGCCTTTTATTTGGCCTCGCGCCCGCTCTCCAGAGTTCGAAAATCGATCTTGACGCCTCGCTTAAGGAGGGAAGCCGCGGTTCTACAAGCGCCCATCATCGCGCTCAAAGCACTCTGGTAATCGTCCAAATGGCCCTTACCCTGGTATTACTGGTGGGATCTGGCCTGCTGTTCCGCACGATTCAACACCTGTGGGAGAGCAATGCAGGGTTCGACATACAGCACGTCATCACTTTCAAAGTGGGAGTTTCGCATTCGCTGCTGAAGACAGCCGCGAGCACTCGAACTGCCTATCAACAATTGCTCGAGCGCATTGGGAAGATTCCCGGTGTGCAGGCGGCGGATTTTACTTGGCTGGTTCCGCTGAGTGGCGGCTCCGCGACCATGCCCTTCTGGATTGGCTCGCAGAAGCCCGCTTCGCTTCAGGCAGCGCCGCGTATGCTGGTGTTTCTTACGGGCCCCGATTACCTGCGAGCCATGGGAATACCGCTGCTCCGAGGCCGCTTTTTCACGCCCCAGGACACCACCAAGTCGCCATGCGTCATAGTCGTCGACAGCGATTTCGCCAATAAGTATTTTCCTGGAACTGACCCTATAGGTCAGTCAATAACAGCCGGATTCTCATCCGTAGGCCCGTGCCCGGTTGTCGGCGTGGTGGGTCATGTAAAGCATTGGGGAATGGACGAGCACAGCACATACACCAAAGCGCAAGCGTATTTTTCGCTTTACCAGGATCCGGATCAGTGGGTGCCGATAAACTATCCCAGTACGACGATCATTGTTCGCACACCGCTCGAACCCGGGGCCCTAATGCCTGCTATCAGAACGGCAGTTCATGGGACAGTGGGCACGCAACCGGTCTACAACGTCGAAACCATGCAGCAGTTGGTTTCCGAGTCGATGTCATCACAGCGCTTCCCGATGATTATGCTCGCGGCGTTTGCCGGCCTGGCCTTGCTGCTGGCTTCGCTCGGAATCTACGGCGTGATTTCTTACTCAGTGAGCCGGCGTGTCCAGGAAATTGGAATTCGGATGGCGCTTGGCGCGGAGAAAGGGAATGTGTTGTGGATGGTCCTTGGGCGGGGTCTTCAGCTAGTGCTTGCAGGGATTGCAATCGGGGCAGTGGCAGCACTAACGGTCGCGCGGCTGCTCTCGAGCTTCTCGCAGTTGCTGTATGGAGTCCGGGAGTGGGATCCGTTGACGCTCACAACTGTCTCGCTCGTGTTGATTGGCACAGCTCTTTTGGCTTGCTATATTCCAGCGCGCCATGCAGCGCAATTGGATCCAATAATTGCGCTTCGTCACGAATAGGCCGGGGCCAGGGCATCCGGGGCCTGCGCCCGATCGCAGTGCAGCGCCAGGCAGATGGTCCTCAATAGATGCGCTTGACGCACCGGTTTCATCACGCAAGCTGCCACGCCAAGTGATTTCGCCTTAGCCGGGACGCCGACATTCGAAACAGAAGTGAGCAGAACGATCGGCAGGCTTGAAAGCGCCGCGTCGGATCGGATCGCTTCCGTCAGCATGAGTCCATCCATGCCCGGCATCATGAAATCGAGAACGGCCAGGCTGAAGGGCTGACCGGATTCATGGGCGCTTAGAAGCGCTCTCAGCGCAGAAGGGCCGTCATTCACCGTCTCTGGTCTCATGTGCCACTGCCGAATTTGCGTACAAAGAACGCGGCGATTGGTGTCATGATCGTCGACAATCAGAACGCGGCAGCCTTCGAGACCGCCGCTGAACTCGCTTACGCTGGGCGCCTTTCTCGTCATCGGCAGACGAGCTGTAAACCAGAATGTGCTCCCGTGACCCGACGCGCTGATCACGCCGATTCTGCCTCCCATGCGTTCTACCAATTGCCTGGAGATGGCGAGCCCCAGTCCGGCGCCGCCATACTTTCTCGTGGTCGAGGAATCAGCTTGCGTAAAACTTTCGAACAGGCATTTCTGAACGTCTTCGGCAATGCCGATGCCCGTGTCGCACACTTCGACGTAGACTTCGAGATCCCCAGAGGCGGCAACCTGCTGGCGTGCCCGCAGCTTCACTTCGCCTTCATCAGTGAACTTCACCGCATTCGCAAGCAAGTTGAGTACGATCTGCCGCAACCGCGCGGGATCGCCGAGGACCTGAGCCGGGAATTCCGGATCAACTTCCAGCGTGAGCTCCAGATGTTTGCGGTACGCATTCTCAGCGACCAGTTCGAGAGCGTCTTCCAGCACCGCCCGGGGGTCGAAATCTATCGCTTCTAACTCGAACCTACCCGCTTCGATCTTCGAAAAATCCAGAATGTCGCTGAGGATCGCGAGCAGCGCTTCCCCTGACATTTTGATGGTTGCGGCATAGTCTTTCTCAACTGGCCCGAGATTTTCCTGAAGAAGAAGACTCGTCATCCCGATTACGCCATTCAGAGGCGTGCGGATCTCATGGCTGATGTTCGTCAGAAACTCGCTTTTCGCGCGGCTCGCCCTTTCGGCGCTTTCCTTCGCTTTGCGCAAGTCTTCGGTTCGTTGCTGAACGCGCAGATCGAGCTCTTCATAGGAGCGTTGCAGCGCTTCCTGCGCGTTCTTGCGATCGATTTCATTCTGTTTACGCTCGGTGATGTCGCGGATGAACGCGCTGAATGCCCAACCGTTTTCGAGTTTGAGCGGGCAGATAGCGAGTTCGATGGGAAACTCCTCCTGGTTCCGTCGCAGGGCAGTAATCTCGACACGCTTGTTGACCAGGGTGCCTGTCTCGGTCGCCACAAACCGCTGCAAACCGCGGTCGTGGGCCTCTCGATAGCGCTGCGGAATGATTGTCTCTGACATGCGCCGTCCAATGACTTCGGTTCGAGACCAGCCAAAGGTAATCTCCGCTTGAGGATTCCAGCCGGTTATGAGTCCCTGGCTATCCATGGTTACGACCGCCTCGAGTGACGTATCGACAATACGCCTGGTACGTTCCTCGCTTTGCCGGTGCTCCTCTTCGTTGCGCTTTCGCTCAATAAACTGTCCCATTTGGCTGCCGATAGCGGCGAGCATTTTGAGAAGGTCTTCATCAGGCGGGTGACTGACCGTACTGAAGAACTCCATCACACCGAGTACTCCGGCATCACTCAAAACTGGGAACGCAAAAGCCGCCCGTAAACCGGCCCGGTGCGCGAAAGCCGTGCGGGGGAAGTTTGTATCGGTCTGGACGTCAACGATCCACACGGGTTCGGCACATTCCGAGACTCGCCCCGGTAGACCGATGCCGGAAGGGAGGCTCGTTTGTTGACTCGCATTTACAAATTCGCTGGTCGCGGCCGAGGCCTGCCAGGCTGTTCTGGCCACCAGCACGCGATCGCGCCGATCCAGCTCCCATAAAATGGCAACGCTCCAACCGAGACTTTCGCAGATAGCTTCGAGAATTCTCGGTGCTGCTTCTGCGAGCGTGTTCGATACCGCCAGCGCGCGGGTGGCAGCATACTGAGCAGCGAGCCGCCTCTCCGCATTTTTGCGAGCGCTGATATCTCGCAGGTAAGCGACACAGGCGGGTGATTCGCGGAAGGTAATCGTAGTCAAGGCCAGCTCGAGCGGGAATTCCGTGCCATCAGACCGCAACCCGCTCATCTCAACGTGTTTTCCTATTAAATGCGCCTCGCCCGTTGAACGGAAGCGCTCCGTGCCCCGCCGGTGCGCATCCCGGAGCGCCGGGGGAACAATGGTTTCCGCGATGTCTCTGCCCAGCACTTCATCCCGCTTATATCCGAAGACCTTCTCGGCTGCGGGGTTAAATTCGACAATTCTACCGGCGTAATCGGCAATGATGATGCAGTCGACCGCGGACTGCACTATTGCATCTGCGTCGTTGTAGGGGGCCTCCGGCATAGCTCGAGAACGAACCTCCTGTACAGCGGCTGGGCGATGCTGCGGATATTGTTTATTTGACCCGACGAGCGCCGAGAGAAGATCGTCCTACTCCCATATCGTCGGGAGAGAACCGGGAATTAGGTTGCTTTGCTATGCGTTTGGGGAACTTCGGCGTCTCTTGCTCCCAGATTGGACGGCTAAGGCGCCGACAATCAGAGATAACTGTATCGCTTCCGCCACGGCCGCGCCTCCTCGCTTCCCCCTTTGCATATACTCAAGAACATGGTGCGTCCTGAAAGACGCGGTCTTCTAGTGAGCGATAGCTTTGCTCGAACCGCACTTCCTTCGCTTCGCCAATCCCTTCCCGCCTCTCTATCCGAGAATCAGTGAAAAAACGTCTCTTGGATGCAATGTGAGTCGCGGTGCCCAGATGAGCCTGCAGCCGATGCGTAACACTAGCCAATCTGTTCAACGCGATATCAAAAGGATGGTTCAACGTATCGTTCATCAGTTCCACCCCGAGCGGGTGATTCTCTTCGGTTCTTATGCTCGCGGGGAAGCAACCTCGGATAGCGACGTGGATTTTTTGGTGGTGATGCCGGTGGACGGTTCGCGGCGGAAGAAGGCGATCGAGATTGGGGTAGCACTTCACGATATCGGCGTGCCCAAAGACATCATCGTCACAACTCCGGAAGATTTCGAGTGGCGCAAGGAGATCGTCGGCACCATCGAGTACCCGGCCGTGAAAGAAGGAAAAATTCTGTATGCCCGCGGATGATCCCGTAATCACGGTTCTTCGCGGCTGGGTAGATAAAGCGGAAAACGATTTGAGGGCTGCAGGACTTATTGTGAAGAGCGGCGACGAAAGGCTGGGGATACTGCTGCTTTTCACGCGCAGCAGTGCGGTGAGAAGTATCTGAAGGCGTCTCTCGCTTTCAAAGGAATCGAATTTCCCAAGACTCATGACATCGGCGCACTTATCTTTAAGGCGACGGTGTGTCAACTGGTCTATCGGCTGAGAACTGCCGTATGTTGACCGCATATGCTACCGTTACGCGTTATCCCGATGATTATGTCGGGGTGTCGCTCTCCGATGCGCGACACGCGCTTACTTTGGCGCGTACGCTTCGCAGCATCGTTCGGAGGGAACTGCCAAAGCGTGCCTTAATGCGGAGGATGCGCAAAGAAAGCCGGTGAAGACGGGCGCGTCCGCCTAAGCGTCTCCCACTTCCGTGCGCCGTCTGCTCTCCACACTCGCGCTGCGCCTCGCCAGCGTGTGCGACCGCCCTGCCTGCGGCACGAAAATCACATGATGTCCCAAACTCCGCAAACGCCGCCCCAGCCTCTTCTCACGCGCAAACCAGTTGCTCCCGCTCCCGATAACAACAATGGATTCAGCCCGGAGCCAATCCCTCAAGCACTCGTGAGCATCGCGGCACAGTCGCACTTCAATCTCCGTGTCTACCCCACTTTGGCCGCAGATATTGCAAAACTGTTTCACTCTGAAGAGCGGATCAACGGGAGGTCGATCCAGCGGAAGCGGATAGGGCACTACTTGTGGCATCAAGATCCGGATTCTCGCGCCAAGCGTTGCGCCTAATTCTCCAGCACACTTAAGTGCGGCAAGTGTTCCCGTCGCAGTCGTGAATACCACCCAAATCGATAATTCTTGTGTATCGCATCCATATGGATTGCTTTCTCGGGCCGCGAGCAGCCACCTAAAATCAGTAGACACCAACTACACAGTAAGAGCGAAGAGCTAAGGAAGTCCTCAGCGTTCCATAAGGATTAAATAAGGATCGAAATCTTTTATTCATCTTTATGACTTCTTTAGCATTCGGCGCTTACAGTGAAAGCAACAGGGAGGACCCTCGTCATGCTTGATCTCTTTTACGTGCTAATCGCTCTGTTGTTTTTCATCATCTGTTGGGTTTTCACAAAAGCCTGCGACCGGCTCTAACCGGATCGCCGCATGGGAGTTCACTTCTATGGATTACATCATTGGCGGAGTTACCACTGTTCTGCTGTTCCTATATCTGATCTACGCTTTACTGAAGCCGGAGAAGTTCTAACTGGGCAGGAGTGCAACTTATGACTTCAAATGGTTTTCTGCAGATTGCAGTCTATTTCCTGATCATCCTCGCGCTGGCAAAACCGATGGGCGCCTTCATGGCGAAGCTCTTCGAAGGCAAGCGGACGTTTCTTCACGCGCCGCTGCGCCCGTTAGAAGCGCTCACCTATAAGCTCATCGGCGTCAATGAGACAACCGAGCAACGCTGGACGCAGTATACGGCCTCGCTACTTGCGTTCAGTATTTTCAGCTTCCTCTTTGTGTACCTGCTGCAGCGCTTGCAAGGTGTTTTGCCGTTGAACCCCCAGCATTTCGGGGCGAGCCTCGTCTCGCCGGATCTCGCATTCAACACAGCCGTCAGCTTCGTGACCAACACCAACTGGCAATCCTACTCCGGCGAATCGACTTTCGGTTATCTCGTCCAAATGGCCGCTTTGACCGTGCAGAATTTTGCGTCGGCCGCGGCGGGAATAGCCGTCGCGATCGCGGTCACGCGCGGATTTGCGCGCCAGCAAGTGAATAGCTTGGGCAATTTCTGGGTCGACCTCACACGCGCTGTCGTGTACATCCTTTTGCCGATTTCCTTCGTCGCTGCCTTACTCTTTTGTTCGCAAGGGGTGATTCAAAATCTGCATCCCTACACGGTCGCAAAGACACTCGAGGGCGCAAAGCAGGTAATCGCCCAAGGTCCGGTCGCTTCTCAGGAAGCAATCAAGATGCTCGGCACAAATGGAGGTGGTTTCTTCAACGCGAACTCATCGCATCCGTTCGAGAATCCGACGCCGCTCGCCAACCTTTTGCAGCTGGTACTTATCTTCGTAATCCCCGCAGGACTGACTTATACATTCGGCGTCATGGTAGGGGATCGAAGACAGGGCTGGACCCTCTTCTCAGCTTGCGCGGTTATGTTCCTCGGTGGCGCCTTCGTCTGTTATTGGGCTGAGCAGAAGGGCAATCCTACACTTGCCAAGCTCGGCGTCGAAACGAACGCCACAGCCACGCAAACCGGCGGGAACATGGAAGGTAAAGAGACACGCTTCGGCATTGCGGCTTCGGCCCTGTTCGCTACCGTCACCACCGATGCAAGCTGTGGCGCCATCAACGGTGTGCATGACAGCTATACGCCTCTAGGCGGATTGGTTCCCCTGTTTAACATCCAGACCGGAGAGGTAATCTTTGGCGGCGTTGGCGCAGGACTCTACGGCATTCTCCTCTATGCGATTGTGGCCGTCTTCATAGCGGGCCTGATGGTAGGCCGCACGCCCGAATACGTCGGCAAGAAAATCGAGGGGAAGGAAGTCAAGATGGCCATGATCGCGCTGATTGCCACCGCCTTCAGCATTCTGGTGTTTGCGGCCATCTCGTCAGTCATTCATTTCGCGGCGCCCACAAAAGACGCAAAAGGCCAGCCGGTCGCTCAGAGTTATTGGAATCCTTCTGGCCCAGCGACTGCCAACTTGACCAATTCCGGTCCTCACGGCTTCAGCGAGGAACTGTACGCCTACACCAGCGCCACAGGCAACAACGGCAGCGCCTTCGTAGGCCTGAATACCAACACACCCTGGTACAACCTGACCATGGGTCTTGCCATGTTGATTGGTCGTTTTCTGTTTCTCATCCCGCTGCTTGCAGCTGCCGGCAGTCTCGCCATGAAGAAAAAGGTCGTTGAAACCTTGGGCACGCTGCCCACGCACGGACCGCTCTTTATAGGCCTGCTGGTTGGAACCGTGATCCTTGTTGGAGCGTTGACATTTTTCCCGGCGCTCGCGCTGGGGCCCATCGTTGAACACTATCTAATGCTGGACGGCAAGCTGTTTTCAATGCTGCTGTTCCCGCTCTGGAGCTAAGCCATGGCCACCATACTCGAGACTCCTCGCGCGCCTTCGCCCTCCGATCCAAGCTCGCTTCTTCCAGCTCGCCTGGTGCGGGCGAGGCCGCTTTTCGACCCGGAAATCGTACGGCGCGCTACCAGAGACTCATTTCTGAAGCTGAACCCGTTCACGCTGGCGAAAAATCCAGTGATGTTCGTGGTCGAAGTCGGGGCCGCGCTGGTCACGCTCTTTCTGCTGCGTGACTTTTTCGGCGGCCGAGGCGGCAAAGAAGGCTTTGAGCTCCAAATTTCAATCTGGCTCTGGTTCACAGTGCTGTTCGCCAACTTCGCCGAAGCTATGGCCGAAGCCCGCGGAAAAGCGCAAGCGGACACTCTCCGTAAGACCAAGACAGATTCAGTCGCCAAACGCGTCTGCGGCAACGGCAAGATGGAAACAGTTTCGGCTTCGAAGCTCCGAGCCGGAGATATCGTTGTCGCCGAAACAGGCGATCTCATCCCTGGAGACGGCGAAGTCATAGAAGGTATCGCCACAGTCGATGAATCGGTCATCACGGGTGAGAGCGCGCCCGTCATTCGCGAATCCGGCGGCGATCGCAGCGCCGTCACCGGGGGCACCAGAGTTCTATCCGACAAAGTGAAAGTTCGGATCACCTCGAACCCCGGCGAGACGTTCCTCGACAAGATGATCGCGCTGGTCGAAGGCGCTGAACGCCAGAAAACACCCAATGAGATCGCCCTCAACATCTTGATCGCGGGCCTGACGCTGATCTTCCTTCTAGCGGTCGCGACGCTGCACCCGTTCGCAATCTACGCCGTATCTTCCGCCGGAGCGGGAACGGTGCCTACCATAGCCGTCTTAGTCTCGCTGCTCGTTTGCCTGATCCCGACCACGATTGGCGGATTGCTTTCCGCCATCGGCATCGCGGGTATGGATCGAGTGATGCAGCACAACGTTCTCGCCATGAGCGGCAAGGCGGTCGAAGCATCGGGCGACATCAATACGCTGTTGCTCGACAAAACCGGCACCATCACGCTCGGAAATCGAGAGGCCGTGGAATTTATTGCCTTCGACGGCGTCTCTGATGAAGAATTGGCGGACGCGGCGCAGCTCTCGAGCCTCGCCGACGAGACTCCTGAGGGCCGTTCCATTGTGGTGCTTGCAAAGGAAAAATACGGCCTTCGCGGCCGGGAGGTCGCCGAGCACGAAGCGCATTTTATTCCGTTCTCCGCCTACACGCGCATGAGCGGGGTTGATATTGACGGCCGTATGTTGCGGAAGGGCGCAAGCGGGGCAATCGCGAACTTTGTAAAAGAGCTAGGCGGCTCGCTTCCGGCCAGCTTCGAGGAGACTTCGGATCGGATCTCGCGAACCGGCGGCACACCTCTCGCGGTTGCCGATGGGCGGCGCGCGCTCGGCATCGTTCATCTCAAAGACATCGTAAAAGGCGGCATGAAGGAGCGCATAGGACAACTGCGCGCCATGGGCATCCGTTCAGTGATGATCACCGGCGATAATCCGCTGACTGCCGCGGCCATTGCCGCTGAAGCAGGCGTAGATGACTTCCTGTCCCAGGCAACCCCGGCCGATAAGCTCGCCTATATCAAACGCGAACAGACCGAGGGCCGCTTGGTTGCGATGACCGGCGACGGTACCAATGACGCTCCCGCACTGGCGCAAGCAGACGTCGGAGTCGCCATGAACACCGGCACCATGGCTGCAAAAGAAGCGGGCAACATGGTGGATCTCGACAGCAATCCAACCAAGCTGATCGAGGTCGTCGCTATTGGCAAGCAACTGCTAATTACTCGCGGCGCGCTAACCACGTTCTCTATCGCCAACGATGTCGCAAAATACTTCGCCATCATTCCCGCGATGTTCATGGCGACCTATCCAGCTTTGGGGCGATTCAACATCATGGGTCTGCACACGCCACAAAGCGCTGTGCTGGCCGCCGTGATCTTCAACGCATTAATCATCATTGCCCTGGTCCCGCTCGCGCTTCGCGGGGTCAAATACCGCCCCGTCGGCGCTGCTGCGCTGTTGCGCCGGAACGTCCTGATCTACGGTATCGGCGGAATCATAGTGCCGTTTCCAGGCATTTGGATCCTCGATCAGATACTCGTACTTCTGCATCTCGCGTAAAGCCGCACAGAAAGGAAAAAACATGTTACAGCAGATCGCCCCCGCGCTTCGCATGGTGGTGCTTCTCACCATCCTCACGGGCCTCGTCTATCCAGGAATTGTGACCGGCTTGTGTCAGATTCTCTTCCGGGACAAAGCGAATGGAAGTCTTGTCGTCCAGAATGGGCAAACCATTGGATCGACCTTGATAGGACAAAACTTCGCCAAGCCCGAATACTTCCACCCGCGTCCTTCCGCCGCGGGCAATGATGGTTACGACGCGACCGCATCTTCAGGCTCGAACTTTGGTCCGACAAGCCAGAAACTGTATGACCGCATGAAAGCTTCGGCCGCTCAGTTCCGGAAAGAAAATCCCGATTATGCCGGACCCATTCCCGCCGACGCTCTCGCCGCTTCCGGCAGCGGCCTCGACCCGCAGATTAGCGTCGCAAACGCAGACGCGCAACTGGCGCGGGTGGCGAAAGCGCGAGGTGTTGACCAACCGGGCGTTGAGAGGCTCATCGCGTCCATAACCGAGCAACGTGATCTCGGTTTCCTCGGCGAGCCCCGCGTGAATGTGCTGAACCTGAATTTGGAGTTGGATCGCCAATTTGCGAAGCGCTGAACCGTGAGAACGATGGTATAGAGAAGCGCCTAAATCTTTTCGTTGGATCGCTGCCGCTTTTGCGCAAGTCTTTATGCGTTCTTCACGTTTCCAGATCTACATCAAGTTCCAGATCTACCATCAAGCAATGCGCCTGATGCACCCGCTCCGTGCACTGGGTCCGGAAGGTCAAAATCGTCTCAGGAGAAGTTATGAAATTCTACGTCAATCTCGCCGCGATCGCTCTTTGCTTCGGGTTAGCCTCGGTTTGCAGCGCGCAGAACGCGCCCGCCACGCAGGCGCCGGACCAGCAGAAGCCGGCCGAGGTCAAACCTGCCGACCAGACGCCGCTGGCTCCGGCCCCAACAGCGCTCCCCACTCCTTCCATAACGGGTCCGCTGGCGGGACTCCCGCCCGCCGTTTTCGATGCCGGGCCTTTCGGCAAACTCGACGTGAACGCCATTCTCAGCGGCACGGGCCTGTGGCAAGGGAATCACGTTCCGGGAGACAGCACCACGCAAGCGGCTCTGAGTAACGGACAGATATTTATTCAAAAGACTGATGGCTGGTTTCAGTTCTACCTGCAGGCGGGCGCTTACACTCTTCCCGCCCTGGCGACGCCGTTCCTCGCCACCGACAAAACGATAACTGACTTCTATGGCCCGGTGCCACAGGGCTTCCTTAAGCTGCAGGCGGGAAAGAACACCTCCTTCGAAATCGGAGCGCTACCCACACTAATCGGGGCCGAATACACCTTCAGCTTCGAAAATATGAACATCGCGCGTGGCCTCTTGTGGAACCAGGAAAACGCCGTCAATCGCGGGATCCAAGTGAATCAGACCCTCGGCAAATTCACCGCCTCGCTGAGCTGGAACGACGGCTTCTATTCCAATCGCTATACATGGCTGACGGGTTCCCTAGCCTACACCAATGGGCCGCATAGCTTATCGTTCGTCGGCGGTGGAAACCTGGGTCAGACAGAGTTTCAGACTCTGGCCACTCCAGTGCAAAATAATGGCAGCATCTACAATGTCATCTACACATACACGAAGGGATCTTGGATCGTCCAGCCCTACTATCAATACACCGATGTTCCAACGAACGCGAAGATCGGTGTGGTGAAGGGCGCATCGACTGACGGAGGTGCGATACTGCTAAGTCGCGCCTTCAAACACGGCTCCTCGCTCGCGGGGCGCTGGGAATATATCACGAGCTCGGGAAGCGCCGCTCAGCAAGCTGTCAATCTGATATTCGGGCCAGGCAGCGGGGGCACGTCCGTAACTCTGACGCCCACTTTTCAATACGGAGGCTTTTTCGTTCGTGGAGACCTTTCTTGGGTTCATGCGATCAGCTACACGCCGGGTGACGCCTTCGGTCCCACGGGCGTGAACAAAAACCAGCCACGAGCCATGGCTGAAATAGGCTTCATGTTTGGTAATAACATTAAGGAGAAAAAACAGTAAATTCAGGCGCATAGGGGCGGCTTTCGTTACCAGCAGAGCAGGGCGTACCGTTCGAGCCAATCCCGCACCCGTCAGCAGTCGAACTCCACATTTTCGATACTCACGTATCTTGGCAGACCACCCCGAAGCTCCCTCGGAATCCTGAAGAAGCAACAGAACACTATGACTCTCGGTCTCGTTTGGTGGATCGGCGGCAGGAGGGCGGCTGGTAGGTCCAAGCACGCTTTGAGATTCATCGAACGTTTTGAAACCACTCCCGCAATACCGGTGTGTGACGAATCGGCATTCGGTTACCCTGCTCGAAGCCTAAGAGCGGGGCTGGAAAGAGCGGTCTAGGGCATGAATTCACTCACGCTTTTCGGACTTTTTGCCGTGACCGCGATGCTCGTAACTTACGCGATGGAAAAGCACAGCTCGTGGTTCATTTTGGCCTTCTCCGGATCTTGTTTGCTCGGATCTGTTTACGGATTTCTTCAGGGCGCATGGCCGTTCGGGCTCGTCGAAGGGATCTGGGCAGTCGTAGCCGCGCGCCGATGGTGGCTGGAAAGAATTTCAAAGTAGCCCGTTATTGAATCTAGTTCGATAATAGGAATGTGCCGACCGTAGCCGAGCGTAAGCCTACACCCGACCAGCTTCTTCAGCAGCTCGAATCCGAAGAAGAACATCAGTCGCAAGGCCGATTGAAGGTTTTCTTGGGATATGCCTCGGGCGTCGGCAAAAGCTTTCGCATGCTCGATGAGGGACGTCGTCGCTTCAAGCGCGGCCAGGACGTAGTGGTCGGGGCTATTCAGCCCAGGCTTTCTCCCGATGTGCAGCACGCGGTTTCAACGCTCGAGGTCATTCCTCTGAAGGATGTGGATGGCACTCCCGTTATGGATGTCCCCGCTATTCTCCGGCGTCACCCCCAGGTCTGCCTGGTTGATGGCTTGGCCTATGATAATCCTCCCGGCTCGCCGCACGAAAAACGCTGGCAGGATGTGGCGGAACTGCTGCAGGCTGGTATCTCTGTCATTACTTCAGTAAACGTACAGCACATTGAAGCCAAGCGCGAACAGGTCGAAGCCATAACCGGCAAGCATGTCACACAGACCGTGCCATTAAGCTTTTTGCAGACTGCCTACGAAATCGTTGTAGTAGACGCTCCTCCGGAGAGCTGCATGAGCGTTTCCGAAGAGGGCAGCAAGGCCAGCTCAGCCCAGAGCCTCAGCCAGCTGCAGCTCTCGGAATTGCGGGAAATTGCTCTCCTGCTTGCAGCCGATGTTGTGGACAAGCAGCTCGAAGGTTATCTCGCGCGTCATGGAATCGAGCAGCTTTGGGGTACACAAGAGCGCATCCTGGTTTTCTTATCACCCAGCGCCGACGCAAAGCACATGCTGAACAGCGGCGCGCGCAACCGCGACCGTTTTCATGGGGAATTGATCGCGGCGCATCTGAATCGGCCTGATTGGTCAGTCGAACAGCGGCGGAAGGTGGAAGAGGGCGTGGAGCTTGCCCGAGAAAAAGGCGCGGAGATAGCCGAGCTGGATGGGGAAGACCCGGTCGATACACTGCTCCGCTTCGCCCGGCAGCGCGGAATTACTCAAATCTACGTTAGCCAGAGGGGGCGCGAGAACTGGTGGGAACGCGTTTTTGGCACGGATCTCGATCGTCTGATTCGCGCCGCTGAAGGTATGGACGTGCGCGTCTTTCCGCATCCCTAAGCGCGGGCGACGAAAAACACGCGACCCATTGCCAGCTCGGAAGTTACTCCTGCGTCCCTGGCTGAAATCGCTTCTGCCTCTCGAAAGCCTGCGCTCCGGGCGGCGAGCAAGATCTCAGATTCGGCGTAGCATCGCTGCTCGACGACAGCTCGGCGCTGGCGCCATAGATCATCGTCCGCGGTTTTGACGAACCAGACGACTTCCGTCCTGGCCGTTTTCGTCGAAGCATCATAGGTCCCGCGCACGAGCCCCACATCTTTATCGCTTACATTCACGGTCCATTCCCGAAACTCCATTGAATAGGCTTCTTCCAGGTTCATGTCGAACACAAACAGCCCGTCGCGCGCCAGTGATTTATGAACTCCCGAGAACACTCTCTGAAGCTCTTTCAGGTTCAATATGTGGTTGAGCGAATCGAACGTGGAGATTGCAGCATCGTACTGGTCTTGCAACTTCAGGTTGCGCGCATCCTCCACGCGAAAGTCGATGCCGGGAAGATGCTGCCGCGCTATAGCAATAAGGCCTGCCGATGAGTCTACGCCGGTGACGCTAAATCCCCGCTGAACCAATTCGCTCGTGACATGTCCCGACCCGCAGCACAGATCCAAAACACGACCGCCCGCGGGCACCTTCGAGAAGAACAGCTTTTCGAGCGCAGGCCGCGCACCCGGCAGATACCAATCCCGCCAAAATTTGTCGTATACGCCTGCAATCTCATCGTAGGGAGAAGCGGAACCCTGCACGTTGCCGATCATCACCAGCTTTTATCATCGTGCCCCATCTTACGAGTGCGCCGGCGTGCACGCGAACGGCACGAGAAAAATGAAGCACGAATGGAGTTACGACGCGGCAGCCACCCTGCGTGAGTCTGCTTGAGTAATCAGCTCGAACTCGGGATTCATCTTCTGCGGATCCTTGCATCCGTTTAAGCCGAGCGCATGGCGCAGGTCGCTTGCGATACCGCGGCAGAGCTCAGGCCGGTCAATCAGTGTCTGTCGAGCGTTGTCGCGGCCCTGACCGATGCGCTCGCCTTTGAAGCTGTACCATGACCCGCTCTTTTCGATCAATGCCTGCTGAACGCCGAGATCCAGCACATCGCCCTCCCGCGAGATCCCTTTCCCGTAGAGAATGTCTACTTCAACCTCGCGAAAAGGCGCTGCCACCTTGTTCTTTACTATCTTGATTTTCGTCCGGTTGCCTATAACGACCTCGCCATCCTTAATCGCGGTCATGCGCCGAACCTCCACGCGAACGGAGGCATAAAACTTCAGCGCTCTGCCGCCTGTGGTGGTCTCCGGGTTTCCGAACATAACCCCGATCTTCTCCCGAAGCTGGTTTATGAAAACCAGGCACGTGTTGGCCCGTGAAACGGCCGCGGTGAGCTTTCGCAGTGCCTGCGACATCATGCGCGCTTGCAGCCCCATATGGCTGTCGCCCATCTCGCCCTCGATTTCCGCTTTAGGCGTCAGCGCCGCGACCGAATCGATCACGATTACGTCGATCGCCTGAGAGCCCACCAGCGCCTGCGCAATTTCGAGGGCCTGCTCGCCATAATCGGGCTGCGAAACGATCAGGTTTTCAGTGTCCACTCCCAGGCGAGTCGCATAGGTGGGATCGAGAGCGTGCTCCGCGTCGATGAATGCCGCGCTGCCGCCCGCACGCTGCGCCTCCGCAATCACGTGGAGCGCCAGCGTGGTCTTACCCGAAGATTCCGGGCCAAAAATCTCAATCACGCGGCCACGCGGGAAACCGCCCGCCCCCAGCGCATTGTCTACAGCAATAGATCCCGTTGTGATGACTTCCACGGGAAGCGCGGCACGCGAACCCAGCATCAAAACCGAGCCTTTCCCGAACTGCTTGTCCATCTGCGCCAAAGTGGCCAGGATCTGCTTGCGGCGGTCGTCCATTGAAAGTTTCTCCTCTTCGCAAACAGGAAGTCGGAAGACGCCCGTCGGGTTCTCCGGCCAAGTACTAAAGAAAACCCTGTACCATTCGGCAGCCAAAGCCCTGGAAAATTTGTGCGCGATGTGCAACCCTATGCGAATGGTTCAAAAACGTGGGTGTCATAACCTGCTGTTTTGCTGTTTCGCTTTTTCATCACTTATGGCCGCGAACGCAGCTTCCGTTCCCAGACAGGACAGTGCATGGAAGCGCTATGAAAACCACCAATGGGGATACTGCGTCAGCTATCCATCCCGTTGGCTGAAAGGCGATGCATTCGACGGCGCAGGAATCTTTATTGAAACCGGCGTAAAGAGGCGCTCCAAGCCGCTGGCCGAGATCAATGTAGCTGCGCTTCCGAACCAGGGTAATGGAGGGCGCCACGCTGAATTCACGCTGGTCCAGAACCTTCAGTCGCATTTGGACGGCATGAAAAAGTTTGAGCGCGCCGAGGAACTTGAAATCCTGGAAAAAAGGGAAATGCAGTTTTCGGGAAACTCAGCGTTGTTTACAAAGGATCGCTATTACGATGCGCAGGATCGCGCTAAGTGGATAGAAGAAATCCTTTTCGCGAATCGCAACGCGACGTTGTACAGGCTGCAACTCGAGTGCCGGTCTGATCAGCTCGCCCGGTTCGAGCCGGTATTCCTGCATTTCCTCAGCACGTTCGAATTCAACTGCACAGGCGGGCGCTGACGTGAAGAGAGGTTTTAAGCAATCGCGAGAACGGACAATCCGGTGACGGCATTGAAGTCACTATCCCGGCTCACCAGGAGAGCGTCGAGAGCCACTTCTCCAATTGCGGTTCGGCTCGCATCAACCCCGCTAACCGCGTTTGTGTCGAGCAGATAAGTGGCGGCCACTCTTAGTTCTCAAACGGGCCCTGCTCATCGACACCCAGTCGGCCTGTGCGAATGGCTGCTTCCAGTTCATCTATCACGGCAGAACTTACATTCGGCTGCTGCCTGATAGCCCGCAGAACTGCATTTGGCGAGCCTCGCGCGATATCGAGCGAGCGCAGGTGTTCGAGGGCTACCTGCTCCACGCTCTTCTGTTGCGCCCTCGCAAGCCCGTCCAAATGCCGCGCCAGATCTTCAGAGATTTCAAGAATGAGCTGGGCCATAGGATCGCTGTAATTATCCTCCTGCGGCGCGACAGAGAATTCGATCTGAGTGGCTGGTGCGGAGCAAACAGCAGGACTCAGCGGGTTGTGCTCAGGTTGGATACGGAATATTCAAACTTCGCGACGATGCGTCTTGCCCAACAAGTGCCGCGCTTTTGAAATCGCCTGTGATTCGGCTTCTTCAGGCGTAGGCGCGGAGAAACGCGCTAAGACCGCGCCCGGCGAAACATTGTCCGCCTGGCACACAAATTTGTTTTCGACGCGGTAACTGGTGAGCTTCACCGGCCAGCCGTCTATTTCAATCCGCCGTTCGCGAAACTGGTTCGAATTCATGGTGCCGTTCATTGGCTACGCTCCAGCCGCTTTTGCCGCGCCGCGCTCGACAGGTGCTCCCACCAAGTTGCCCCACTCGGTCCACGATCCGTCGTAATTCACTACGTTCGGCAAGCCCAGCAGGTATTTCAGAGCAAACCAGGTGTGACTCGAACGTTCCCCAATGCGGCAATAGGAGATCGTCGGACGCGATTCGTTCACTCCCTCGGCCCCATACAGCGCCTTGAGCTCGTCATAAGATTTGAAAGTGCCGTCTTCGTTGCACACTTTTCCCCAGGGCACATTTCTCGCTCCGGGAATGTGCCCTCCACGCTGGCACGTTTCCGGCAGACCCGGAGGCGCAAGAATCTCACCCGTAAACTCCTGCGGGCTGCGCACGTCTACGAGTGAAGCCGCGTTGTTCCGGACGGCTTCTTGTACCTGGGGGAGGTATGCGCGAAGCGATAAATCCGGTTCTTTCGCGTGGTACTCGGTCGCCGTGAATGAGGGCGCTTCCTGAGTGAGGTCTCTTCCCTCGGCGATCCACTTCTTGCGGCCCCCGTTCAGAATTCGGACATCGCGGTGGCCGTAAATCTTCAGCTGCCAGAAAGCCCAGGCTGCGAACCAGTTATTGTTATCTCCATAGAGAATGATGGTGGTTTCAGGAGTGATCCCCGATTTAGAGAGCAGAGCTTCCAGTTGCTCTTTCGGCAGAATGTCACGACGAACGGTATCGCAGAGCTGGGTGTTCCAGGCCCAGCCGATGGTGCCTTTAATATGTCCAATGTCATACGCAGCTGTATCAACGTCCACTTCGGCAACCCGAAGCGAAGGATCGGAGAGCTTGCCGGCAAGCCAGTCAGTTTCAACTAGAGCTTCAGGATGCGCATATTGGGGCATAGCAATACCTTAACATACCAATGTCTATAGAGAAGACGGGATGGCGATGATGAAAACCGGAAAGTTGGCCCATTTCCGGTGGTACATCTGCGGCCTTCTCTTCTACGCGACTACGGTTAACTACATGGATCGCATGGTGTTGGGAATCCTGAAGCCCACCATCGCTCACGATCTGCACTGGAACGAGACCCAATACGGACTCATCAATTCGGCATTCCAGCTGGGGTATGCGCTCATGATGCCGATCGCGGGGCGCCTGATCGATTCGCTTGGACTGCGTTTCGGGTATGCAGCAGCGGTTCTTTTTTGGAGCATCTCATCGATGTGTCACGCGCTGGCTCATAATGCGATGCAGTTCAGCCTGGCGCGCCTGGGGCTGGGGCTTGGCGAGGCTGCCAATTTCCCAGCCGGGATAAAAGCCGTAGCGGACTGGTTCCCACGCCGAGAGCGGGCATTGGCGACCGGAATCTTCAATAGCGGCTCGAATATCGGCGCGGTGCTGGCGCCTCTTGCCGTGCCCGTGCTGACGGCCCATTTCGGATGGCACAGCGCGTTCTTGTTTACAGGCTCCCTGAGCTTGTCTTGGGCGATTATCTGGGTGCTGTTCTACCGCGAGCCGGAGGAGCATCCACGTCTCTCGGGTGAAGAGCTTCAATTGATCCGCTCCGATCCGGAGCAAGCGGGCGTACGCAGGGTGCCATATGCGGTGATGCTCACCAGACGGGCGACGTGGGCCTTCCTTCTAGGTAAATTTTTGACGGATCCAGTCTGGTGGTTTTATCTGTTTTGGCTGCCCGGCTTTTTGCAGCTCAAGTACGGTGTGGACCTCATTCACTTGGGTCCGCCTCTGATCACGATTTATCTCGCGGCCGATATCGGATCTGTGGGCGGCGGGTGGCTCTCTTCCTTCTTATTGAACCGTGGATGGGCGGTGGGGGCGGCCCGGAAAACGGCGATGCTGGTTTGCGCGTTGTGCGTGACTGCTGTGATGTTCGTGCCGAAAGCTGCGGGCAATCTCTGGCTGACTGTGGTTCTGGTCAGCGTAGCTGCGGCCGCACATCAAGGGTGGTCAGCCAACCTCTATACCGTCACGTCCGACTGCTTCCCGCGCACCGCTATCGCGTCGGTGGTCGGTTTGGGCGGCCTCGGGGGAGCTATCGGCGGAATGCTGGCCCAACCTGCGATCGGGCGTTGGCTCGATTTTTCAAAGGAATCCTACGCTCCGCTTTTCATCCTGGCGGGTTCGATATATCTGTTTGCACTGCTCGTCATTCACCTGCTGCTGCCCCGGTTTGAACAACAGGTCGTCTAACTGGAAAATCCTGGTATGCGAACGTGGAATTGCACGTTCACCTTTTATCAGGGCCATAAGTTGTGGCGAGGACATCTAATTTCTGTGCCAATTCACTCGGCCTCGCGTAGACGCTCACGATTGGGGAACAGCGCAACGCTTTCCGGGCGTCTCAAGCGCGCTCCCGAAACTGCCAGATTTCTACGGCGAGCTGCGCCGGCGTTCTTGCGCGAAGTATCTAAAGAATACAATCGCGAAAGCCTCTCGGCGCCCGCATCTCCTGAACCCAAGTTGTGGCCGCAAGAAGGCTTGCATGCTGCCTGGCTCGGCCACAGCACCGTATTGCTGAAGCTGGACGGGTTCACGATTCTTACCGATCCCGTGTTCAGCAGCCGCATTGGGCTGAATCTTGGCCCATTAACCGTCGGTATCAAACGGCTGGTTGACGTCGCCGCGCCTCTTGCGGATATTCCGCACATCGATCTGGTGCTGCTCTCGCATGCGCACATGGATCATTTCGATGTGCCAACGTTACGGCGATTGGAGAATCGGCGGACGCGTATTGTGACGGCTTACCGGACCTCCGACCTGTTGCGTCCGAAGCGCTACGCGAGCGTGCACGAGCTGCGCTGGGGGGAAACCGTTCAGGCCGGCGATGCGAAAGTTACCGCCTTCGAAGTGGCGCACTGGGGCGCGCGGATGCGCAGCGACATGTATCGAGGCTATAACGGATACGTGATTGAGGCAGGCCGGCACCGCGTCGTCTTTGGGGGCGACACCGCCTATACGGACTCATTCAAGCAGCTTCGATCATCGCGGCCGGCGCATTTGGCGATCATGCCCATCGGTGCGTATAATCCGTGGATTCGCGTACATTGCAATCCCGAGCAAGCCTGGACGATGGCGAATCACGCCGCAGCAGAGTTCGTTTTGCCCGTTCACCACCAGACGTTCCAATTGAGCCACGAGCCGCGATTCGAGCCGATCGAGCGAATCTTAGCAGCCGCCGGCGCGAATCCGGAACGCGTGTGTATTCGGCAGATCGGCGAAGAGTTTCACTTGTGAATCGAATTATTGCGGCGGCACGTGAGTCGCTGTGATGTTTTCGGAGGAAGTAGTAAACTTCGCCGACATTGATCGCGCTCATCAAGAGCCGGGTTTGGCCAGCTTCAGCGTCTGAAAGTAAGGCCCCGACCAGATCGCCTGCGGGCTGTCTGCCGCTGATCCATTCCAGAATCGCCCACGCATCAAGGACGCGAGTCTTCACGCTCGCGCTCCTGTTTCTTGTATGCGGAGAACTCGCTCATCAGCTCGTGTCCGGCAGCTGCGGCTTCGAGTTTTTTCCAGGCTGGCTCTTTGGAAAGGACAATCTCCTGGCCGCGCACATCAACGGTGAGTTTGGTGCCCTCGCACAAGTTCAGGGCTTCACGAATCCTCTTGGGAATTGCGATCTGACCCTTAGAGGATAACGTAATCTTCTCCATACCAACATCTTACGTGAGGTAAGTTGATATGACGATTCGCTCCTCTTTGAATAACCAAACGAACTGGTTCGCCGTTGACGCCCAGCTGACGCGGTGCCCTGCTTTACGAAACGAACGGTCGTCGGCAGCATTCCTATAAGGATCTGCCCCCTTTCTGCCAAACGAACCCATCTCTATGTAGGTGTCGCTGTTTTACTGAACGAACTCCCCTTTCAGTTTTCGACTCAAAAGGCACCCGGACTCTTCCTTTACCGAGGCCCTCAGTTCGCTAAGGAGTGCGGCCTCATCCAAACCTTCGCGGACTAGTCATTGTATTACCCGCGGGCAATTGAAGTGCTGTCGCGTACCGTGCTATTTTTGAGTGAAGAAAGACGGCAGAGGGCTGCTCTGCCGCCTTTCGACTGAGGTTAACGGCGTTTCCACCGGAACTTCAGTACGATGGTTCCGAAAATCGAAACCACCTTCACCCAGAGGTGCATAGGAATCACCTCCTGCGGCAAGCAGGATTGAAAGGCCGGAGCCGCTAGCTCCGGCCGATCGCTTAGCCGCCCGACCCGAACGAAGTAATGGGTAGTGCGCAGCCTTGCAATGGCCAGCCTTTCCTTTCATCTGTCTTGTCGACATACTCATCAGTAGAAAATTGCGTCATTTAGTTGCTGTGATGATGCGTTTCGTAGAGGAATCGGTCTGTTCTTGCGAAACGAAGCCAAGTTATACGGCCGAGCCCGAAATTACCAAACGAACTGGGCGGCGGCGGTCGTGGGCAGTCCTACCCAAACGAACCCATCGGGGTTTTCGAGGTTTTTACCGAACGAACTCCCTGCCGCAATGGCGTATCGGTTGAAGCTTTATTCTCGCCGCAGCGGATTTGTGTTCGGAAGAACATTTCTTGTAAGGTGTACCGTTTCCAAGGGAAAAATAGTGAGAGGAACGGCGACTGATTGCTACTCTCTCAAAATAGGTTCAGATTGGGTTCCAGATGCCTTTGCGAAAGATTTCGTCGTTTGAACATGATTAGCTGATAATGTTTACAAAGGGCCAATGTCATTCAATGGTGGGGAGAGAGCGACTTCGATTCACGACCCGCGGCTAGTGGCTGCTTACACACCCGCTGAGGCGGCTCATTACCTCCGTATGCCGCAGGAAACCCTTCGAAGCTGGATCCATGGGCGGCCGTACACTACGTCAGGCCGGTTGAAGCGCTCGCAGGCGCTTATTCACCTAGACGATCCCGACCGCAAATATCTCTCTTTCATCAATTTAGTAGAAGCGCATGTTCTCGCTGCCATGCGGCGGCGTCACGGTGTCAAGCTTCCAAAGGTAAGGTCGGCTCTGGATTATGTGCGCAAGCAGTTCAAAAGCAATCGTCCGTTAATCGATCAGGCCTTCCAAACCGACGGCCTTGATCTGTTTGTAGAACGTTACGGCGACTTGATCAACGTTTCGCGTGAAGGTCAAAAGGCAATGAAAGAGGTCATCACGGCATATCTTCAGCGCATTGACAGGGATGCTGGTGGTCTGCCGGTCAAACTATATCCGTTTACGCGGGATAGCGAATCTGGCTCGTTTGCAAAAGACAATCCCCGTGTGGTGGTGATGAATCCTGCTGTCTCGTTCGGGAAGCCAGTAATCGTGGGCACCGGCATTCCGGTTTCAGCCATTTACGAACGTTATAGGGCGGGTGATTCTGTTGCCGATCTTGCTGAAGACTTCCGCCTGAACATCAGTGCCATCGAAGAAGCGATCCGCTGCGAAGCGGCCTGAAGTTGTTTTCTTTGTGGATAGATCGCTCGGTGTCGAGCCGTTGCGATCAGCGCTGATTCGTGCAGGCGTAAGGGTCGAGATTCATGATGACCACTTCAAGCGGGACGAGGAAGACCGCTTCTGGTTAGCCGAAGTAAGCAAACGCTCCTGGGTTGTGTTTACAAAAGACCAGCGGCTCCGTTACAGACCTCTGGAGATTTCAGCTTTACGTGCCAGTGGTGCGCGAGTTTTCATTCTGGTTGCAGGTAATCTCAAGGGGAGCGAGATAGCTGCGACGTTCGAGGCTGCTCTGCCGCGGATAAAACGTATTCTTTCAACTCGGGAGGGTCCCTTCATTGCGCGCATCGGTAAGAATGCGCTGGTCAGTATTTCTTGAGCATCTCTCCAGGTCCAGTTCTTTGAGTTGGCATGGGGCCCAATCCGATACCAATTGCGTCGTGATCATGGGCGACGCCGATTTTGCGAAACGAAGCCTCAAGGATTACCCGCCGATGAATGGGATGAACGCAGATACGGCGATTTTGGCGGACGAAGCCAGGCCCGAGATGGGCTGACAGGTTTGCAAACGAACGGATCGGGGTTTTGCGCGGTTTGCCGAACGAACTTCCTGCTTGAGTGTTCGGCTCGCTTAGAGGCGAGCGGCCTGGTTCAAGGGTCGTCAGCTCACGTTTTGTTTGCGCCTCGGTTTGCGGAACGAAGCCGATTCGGCGACCGAACGGGAATTACGAAACGAAGTGTCGCTCGAACGGCGGGTTTGCGTTTTGCGAAACGAACCCGGGGCACGCGGCTACGGTTTGAAAAAACGAAGCGAGTTGGGGCGCTCCGATTTTTGTGGTACGAACGCAATCGGGCCGCGATAGTCAGATTTTAAAATACAAAGCCGTTTGGGTTGCGAGCCGCAGTTCCCGGACGGGCGCGCAGTAGTTTATTCTTGCTGGCCCGCAAAGGACTCGGCGTATGTATTCCTTGTAAATTGTTCTCCTTTCGCGAGAAATATAGTGAGAGGAACGGCGATTCATCGACACTCCGGTCGGAAGGGGACTGTATAAATCCGTATTCTGAGCACTTCGAGTTCTTGACGGGCAAAGGGAGGCCGCACTCATATCAGGAGCAGGTCGCTGAGCATATCTTCGCTCGGCGGCACGTCATCGTCCACGCCCCCACCGGAGCCGGTAAAACGCTCGCCGTAGTTGTTCCGTTTCTGCTCGCCCGAAAGCGTCTCCGCCTGGGCGGAATGATATACGTCTTACCCCTTCGCACTCTCGTCGAGGCTGTGTTCGACGAGGTATCCGCACTGGCCGGACCGATGGGTCTAACAGTCGTGATGCAGACTGGCGAACGAGCGGACGCCGAATTCTTTCATGATGCCGATATCATCGTTACCACCTTCGATCAGTTACTGAGCGGACTTCTTTGCGATCCTTACGGATTATCCGGAAAGCTCTGGAACATCAACGCGGCCGCGATAGCCGGAAAGCTGGTCGTCTTCGATGAGTTTCATCTCATGGAGCCGGATAGGGCCTTCGTGAGCGCAGTTTTCGGAGTGGAGTTGTTCAAGAAGTTGTGCGTCTCAGTCTGGATGACCGCCACCGCGACCACTGCACTGACGCGAGTAATCGAGAAGCGTTTGGGTGCCGTGGAAGTGAAACTATCGGATGCCGAGTGTACCGCGCTCTTTGAAGGCCGAGGAATCTCCAGAGCGCTACGGACGCATTGGCAGGATGCCCTGACCGTCTCAGCGATCGCTCAATATCGCGGGCGCCGTGTTCTAGCTGTGGTAAACACCGTCGGCCGCGCTCAACGCCTCTTCGAGCAGATCCCAGCCGATTGGCATCCTTTGCTCCTGCATTCGCGGTTTTTCTCAAATCACCGCCGAGAAAAGCAAAAGAGGCTCAAGGACACTGGCCTTATCATCGCAACTCAGGTAATTGAGGCAGGTGTCGATATCAGCTCGGATGTCCTCCTGACAGAGGTAGCTCCGCTAAATTCGCTGGTTCAGCGCGCGGGGCGTTGCGCCCGTTTCAGGAATGAATCTGGCACCGTACACGTCTACGGCGTGCCCTCACATTTGCCCTACGAGAAGGCGGAATTGGAGACCTCCCAGAGACATGTCGTCAACACGGATTCGCTGAATCCACAAACCTGCGAGAAGTGGGTGGAGCAGGCGCACTCGGCCGAGGATAGAGAAGCATTGGCTGGATTTCGGGATCTCGTCGACAAGCGCCGACGATTGATTCTGGGACGAGTAAGCGGCGACAGCGATTGCGGCGCCGCGGCTTATATTCGCCGCGGCGAAGACAATGTTCGCGTTTTCATCTTGAACAATCCGCTGGGCGTTAAACCGCAAGAACGCCAGGCGATACAGCTTCGCCGAAAAAGTGTTCAGCGTTTTCGCTCCGAGGCCTGGACTTTTGACGGCGAGGATTGGCAGCGAGGCACCGATATAACGATGGCCTACGCCATCGCGTTGCCCTCGTCAGTTGCCGGTTACACGAAAGATGTGGGCCTGAAACTTGGCACATTCGGAACGTTGGAATCCCCTTACAAGCAACCGAAAAAGCGTCCTGGCTGGTCCAGCTTGCATGCCGAGCCCTGGGAGGATCACACCGACAATGTAATCCGCTGCTCGCTCGATCGTCTCTCACGCGAGGGCGTTGATAACAGCCTCGTGGAGCTTGTGCGCTGGGCTGCCAAGCTGCACGATCTCGGGAAGCTGCAAGATTGCTGGCAGCGCTGGGCGCGGGAACGGCAGGCGGCGCACGGCGCTGATGTTGCCACAGCGCTCGCACACACCGATTATGATTGGGAAATCCACCGTGGTGAGCCTCGCCCCCCTCGTCACGCTTCGGCCAGCGCGCTGTACGGCGCGTCATATCTCGGCAGCATAAGCGAACGGGACCGTACGTCCGTGTTGCTTGCCGTCCTCGCGCACCATGGCGCCAGCATCGCAGGCATTGAGGCACCCGACAAGCTGCACGCTTTCGCTGCTGAGGCGCTCCAAACCGTCGGGCTGTTTTTTCCGAAAGCGAGCAAACACACCAGCTTTCGCGTCAATATTGCTGATACGATAGCAGTTTCTTTTGAAAACATTTGGCCGCTGACTGCGATTTTGACGCGGATTCTTCGACTTTCTGATCAGAAGGCAACAGCAGACTCGGGAAATGCATAGCCTCCGGTTCCCCAAACGCAACGGCACACATGCCGATGTTCTGGCCGCCGGGGGCGCTGCCGACATTTTGAAGGATTTGGCTCCAGAACTCGTGGATGAGGGAAACGAATTCGCCGTCAACCTCTACCGGGATGTCGAGCCGTCCGATCTTGCCGGTATTGGCCCTGGGTTTAAGTACCTCCAGCTCGACGGTAAGGCAGCGGCGGACGATGAAGATAACAAACCAAAGAAACGAGTGAAGAGATCCCGCCCGAAAGCAATTCCCGCATCATCCATTTTCGATTACGCTTCCGAGAATGAGAAGTACAAGCGCCAGCAGGTAGCGAAAAAGACTCGCGATGCGGAGATCGCTGAGATCAGGCAGCAGGATGAGCCGGACCCCGAGTTCCGGTCCTACCGAATCGCACGCGCTCTTCAGGCCGACTCGGGACTGAATACATTTATAGAAGAGTGGTTCAGGCGCTCGTCTGAAGAGCGCCGGACTGCGGTGTGGGAGAGTCTCAATCGAGGTAAGGATTTTTTCTTCGATGCGCCTCTGGTTCAGCTTTTCAACCCGCAAGCGGCGAAGGGTTATGCCCTGCTTAAGCCGACGGGGACAGACCGGAACGATAAGACCAAGGACAAATGGGGTGAGCCCTTCTGCGAATGGCTACGCTATCGCGGATTTTTTGCAAGTTGCGCCGGTTGGTTTCTCGGCCCCAAAGGTGAGCATATTCGCGTGTACTGCCCCCTTCCCGCGCGCATTCCGTTCAGGCTGTACGAGCGTGTAACCTCGCAGTTCCGGGCAGAGTCTTTGGCGGGGTCCGGCACCAAAATGGACTGTCTTGGCACTTTGCGTCTTGCGCGCATCCTCATTGAAAAGTCAGAAGGATTTGCGCGTCCTGCAACATCGATCAGCGGTGTTTGGGTGACCCATTATCAGTCGATGGGACAGGCCAGAGCCGTGACCGCAATTGATAGGCTCGCCGTGCCGGACTGGTTTGATCTGCGATCAAAAGAAGACGCTGAACTCTGGCTCGAAACGTTGGAGGAGCACGACAAGGTGCTGCGACGGCTGAATGACGATATCTCAGAGGAACTGGCCTTGCTGAAACAATATCGCCGCTTTCTCCAGGAGCAGGGCCAAGACGCATTACCAGAATTCATTCAGTTCCTTGCCGCGTACGGCCATCACGTGTTCCGACTGCGAGGGCAAGGTAAATGGCTGTTGCCGCAGTTTACGTCGCAATCAGTGGAGGCTATTTTGCAACTCAGCTACGCGGAAATACTATCTAATTCGGGATTCCGGGGCGTTGCGGGCGCGTTGCGCTCAGCAACGGTCAGCGCACAGGTTGCCAAGCGAAAGGGAGGTGACTACCGGGAAATTCAGTATGGCGCTCTTCCGGAGTTGAGACGTAAAATTTCAGCCGGACGCGATGAGTTCATGCAGGCCGTTGCGAATTTCATTACTGGATTCAATGCCGAGAGTGCTCGCCGGTATGAAATGGGCAAGAGCGGATTCCGCGTTTCGCAGGACGACTTCGCAGACTTCGCTGAATTAATGGACAAAGCTCAACCGGAGCTGATTGGGTCGCTTCTGTGCGCGATGGCCACATGTAAGCTCGGCAAAGAAGACAAGGAGGAGGAAGCGGAATGATTTATTCACTGTCTCTATGCGCCGAGGTCGTGCTGGACCTTCACAACCTCAATAGCGAAGGCACAGAAGGCAATCAACAGCAAACCCGAATGGTTCATATCGTCGACAAACATGGTAAGCGGCACGTCGTAAACGCTGTCTCTGGTGACATGTTGAAGCACGTCTTCGTTGGGCATCTGACACCGCTCCTGGAAGCCGCGGGACAAGCTCTCTCCAGCGGCGCGCGAGCGCTGAACCCCGATCGCATTACGGTTGACACGAGTTTTGAGGAGGCGATCAAGGGGAAGAAACAAGGGTCGATAATTCAGGATGAGATGTTAAAACGCTGCGCTGTGACCGATATCGCCGGCACCTTGCTTACCAAGGGGAATGCCGTCCCGCGCAAGTCCTGCGCTGAGTTTGGCTGGGTTGTCGGGTTACCGGAAAAAAATGTATCCGAACAGTATTTTCATGTGAAGTATGACCCAGAGAGCCGCGCCAAATCTGCGGGTCAGGAAGAGAAGGGCGAGGGGACCGTTGCGGGGCGCCAAGCGATCTTCCATCGTCCTGCAAACTCCGGAGTGTACGCGCTCATCTGTCATCTGGAATTGTCGCGTATTGGAGTGAACGATATCACTCGAAAAGAAGCCCTCGCCCAGGAGGATCGGAGAATAAGACGCAAAGCAGCCGTTCAAGCGCTCCTCGCGACTCTGGTCAAGCCCGCTGGCGCGCAACGTAACACGCAGAACCCGCACATCGTGGACTGTCGCGGAGTCATTTCAACCTCAAGTTCTCACCTCCCCGCGCCTACTGTGAGCCCGCTGTGCGACGAATACCAGATGCAAATGCATTCGATCGCAGGAACGCTGAACAAGCTTTCGCCAGATAGTGTAAATGCGAAGCAGTTTGATAGCCTCGCTTCGGGCGTAGCGATGCTCGAAGAGATCGCGGCGGGTGTTTAATCATATATGTCCTGGCTAGTGCTGAGGTATCGGCCGACAGCACTGTTTTCGCTGAAGACCTCCCGCGCAACATCTACTGTCGGCAAGACACTTCTCGTACCCACGCCGTTCGCCGTCAAGATGGCATTCATTGATGCCGGTCTCCGAGCCGGCAAGATTCCCGACCCGGATGCGTTTGTAAAGGCTCTTAGCTCCACTGCGGTTCGTATCGGCGTGCCCGAGGAGGCGTGCGTCACGGGAACGATCCAGAAAATTCGGCAGGAGCCGAAGAATCCGTCACCAGACCAGCCATACATTGCGAACGTCGCGTTCCGCGAAGTGGTCTACTTCCACGGAGCATTGTCGGTCGCATTCGAGCAGGGGGCGTGTCCGCCCATTCTCTCCGAACTTGCTCCTGCTATAAATTATTTCGGTAAGCGCGGTGGCTTCGTCCAGTACGAGGCTGAAGAAGTACGCGATGGTCTCGATGCCACGTTTACTCTGCCGCTGAATCAGCAGGGGCCGATGCCTACGCGCTGTCATTTGGCTACTTTGGATGACTTCGGTCCAGAAGCGAATTTTGACGTGATAAACAGTTTCAGCAACACGCCCATTAAACGAGAACGGCACCGAACTTGGACGGAATCCGCCGTGCCTCTCGGAGTTTACAACGTCGGTGTCGGCTTCGTCCATTACAGGCGTTAGCAAATGGCTGCCGCCTTCCCATCTCCTCTCCTTTCCCTCCGCAAACCTCCCGCCGCTGCTCAATTTAATTGGCTCACCGGCGGGCTCGATGTAATTCCTGAACAGATGGAGCTGTCTCTTCCGCCTGTCGATGACGCTGTGCTTCCAGACGATGGCACTGTCACGCTGCTCGCGACGGAAAACGGGTCGCAGCTTTTCGTCTCCGGATTCGGCCTGTTCATCGGGAAAAAAAGCGAGCGCGTCGTCGTCAAAAAGGGCAAGGCCGTGTGCGCGCAAATCCCGCTTATGCGGCTGCAGGAGATCATCATCGCCTCGCGAGGCGTGAGCTTCTCCTCCGATCTCCTTGAAGAGTTATGCGAGCGCGGCATCCGCATCGCTTGTCTGACCTCCAGCGGGAAGCCGTTCGCGCTGCTGACCTCGCCTATGCTCACTGCGACTGTCGACACTCGCCGGGCGCAGTTCGACTCCTACAACAATGATCGAGGCGCGGATCTTTGCCGCTGGATTGTCGCGGGCAAGCTCCGCAATCAGGAGAAGCTCATGCGCTACTTCGCCAAGAGCCGGGATGGCGAGCGGAAAGAAGCGCTCGAGAGTGCCGCGACATCGCTCAGGCGGCTGCGCAGAGGCGCTCTCACCGCTTCCGGTTCGAACGCCTCGGAAGTTCGCGCGGAGCTGATGGGTCTCGAAGGCACGGGCGGCCGGCTGTATTGGAAACAGATCGGCAACATGCTGCCGGATCACTTGGGCTTTACGGGCCGCATGCATCAAGGCGCTCCGGATGCCGTGAATGCGGCCATCAACTATGGATACGGGATTCTCACATCGCATGTCTGGGGCGCTTGCATGAATGCCGGGCTGGAACCGTTTGCCGGTTTTCTGCATGTGGACCGGAGCGGGAAGCCGTCCCTGGTGCTCGATCTGGTGGAGGAGTTCCGGCAGCCGGTGGTCGACCGGGCGATCTTTTCATGGCTGAACAAGGGCGGGGACGTGAGGATGGAAAAGGGCCAGCTCGACGGCGCGTCGCGGGAGAACGTTGCTTCGCGAGTCTTGCTTCGGCTCACCTCGTTTGAGCAGCATCGGGGGAAGCAGCACCAGATACGGTCGATCGTGCAGATGCAAGCGCGATTAGCCGCCAGCGCGGTTCGCGGATTCAGGGAGTATCGCTCGTTCTCGTTCAAGTGGTAGGCGGTGGAGAAGCGTGGCCCGCAAGAACAGATACACGGGCGTTTTGAAGCCTTTGGCTGTGGGCAGGGGCAGTCCGGAGGTTTCCCTGGTTTTGATCTATGACATCGAAGACGACCGCTTGCGATCGCGGACGGCTGACATCTGCATGAATTACGGGTTGGAACGCATCCAGTTCAGCGCGTTTTTCGGGAAACTGAATCGAAATCGGCGGCAGGAGCTGAGTCTACGGGTACAACGCGAGATCGGCAAGGGATCGGCGCGGGTCCGGATCATCCCGGTGTGCGAGCAGGATCTGAAGGACATGTGGGTCTTCGAGCAATACCGGGTGGATGCGGACGAGTTAAAAGGCAGGACCGGTGATGCGAAGCCGCGTCTGCGCATTCTGGGGGCGGAGGAGTAAATGGAACTGATTCCGGTGACGGACCTGAAGCAGTGGGCGTATTGCCGGAGAATCGTGTACTATCACCGCGTGATGCCGGCGGTGGGAAAGGCGACTTTCAAGATGAAGGAGGCGCGGGCGGCGCAGGATCTGATTGAGGGTCTGGAGATGCGGCGAGGCGTGAAGGAGTACGGACTGGAAAACGCGGCGCGGCGATTCAGTGTATCGATGAGCGATGAGGGGCTGGGGCTGTCGGGCAAGGCTGACTTGTTGCTGGAAACCTTCGATCAAGTGGCGGTGGTGGATTTCAAGCTGAGCTCGGTCGAGTTGGGTGAAAATCATCGGATGCAGTTGGGCGGGTATTCGCTTTTAGCGGAGGCGGCGTGCGGGGTTCCGGCGCGGCGAGCGTTTGTGTACCGGATTCCAGATAACCGTCTGTTTCCCGTGGAGATTACGCCAGAGCTTCGCGAAGCGGTGTTCGTTGCGGTTGCGGCGATCCGCAAACTAGCCGAGACGCAATGGTGCCCGCCACCAACGCCGGTGCGCGGGCGCTGTCTGGAGTGCGAATTTTCCAATTATTGTGCCGATGTCTGGTAGATGAATGGCCGGAAAGAAGAGCTCGCGGATTGGGGCGACTTTATGGCGATTCGGAAATCTGCGCGAAAGACGCGCGGACGGTGAGCGTAAGAGGCTGTTGCGTGTACGATATGTGGAGCGGTGACAATTGATGCCCCTTCGCGAAGGGGACTGAAACACACAACGAGCAAGGGACGCGAGCGTGGGGCCACTGGTGACAATTGATGCCCCTTCGCGAAGGGGACTGAAACTCTGGACCGCTGTTTCATATCACCGGAACAGCAGCCATCGTGACAATTGATGCCCCTTCGCGAAGGGGACTGAAACTTCTATTTTCAGTTGGATTCCCCCATTTCCTGCACAGGTGACAATTGATGCCCCTTCGCGAAGGGGACTGAAACGATCGATCACCGGGTGACGCGCACGACCGAGCAGACGTGACAATTGATGCCCCTTCGCGAAGGGGACTGAAACCCAAAACTTGATGTCTGGCGTCCCGAAAAATCTTGGCTGTGACAATTGATGCCCCTTCGCGAAGGGGACTGAAACAGCAAGGTCCGCTGCCAGTGATCGGGCAATAGATGGTGACAATTGATGCCCCTTCGCGAAGGGGACTGAAACATGAACGTGCAGATCCGGCAGTGCGTGAAGGAGCGGTGACAATTGATGCCCCTTCGCGAAGGGGACTGAAACAGCGAGGTCACGCTCCGCATTCCGCAAACCCGCAATCGTGACAATTGATGCCCCTTCGCGAAGGGGACTGAAACGGGAGAAAAATTCGACGTCGACGCCGAACTGGTGCGAGTGACAATTGATGCCCCTTCGCGAAGGGGACTGAAACAGTGGAGCAATGGGCCGCGCGGAAGAAGTGATGGGGCGTGACAATTGATGCCCCTTCGCGAAGGGGACTGAAACCGAAAAGCTCGCCAACGCAGTATGCGAATGCATCGAGCGTGATAATTGATGCCCCTTCGCGAAGGGGACTGAAACCCTGCAACGCATTTGCAGCCCCGTAAAAGACGCTTGCTAACGCGCGCGGCTCTGAAATAGTCAGACCCGGCGGGTAGCCGAATTTCTAAACTGAAGGAATGAATCGTCGCACATTCTTGAAAACAACAGGCGCTGGGATCGCAGCGAGCGCCGCCGGACTGCACGCGTTCGCTGACGAAAAGCGACGGCGCGTTGGTCTGATTGGCTGCGGTTGGTATGGCAAGATCGATCTGCTACGGCTCATTCAGATTGCGCCCGTAGAGGTCGTGTCTCTGTGCGATGTCGATAAACAGATGCTCGCTGAGGCCGCAAGCATTGTCGCCTCGCGTCAGAGCTCGAGAAAAACGCCGCGCACGTACAGCGACTATCGCCAGATGCTCGGCGCTAAGGATCTCGATCTCGTGCTGATTGCGCCGCCGGATCACTGGCACGCGCTGATCATGATCGAAGCCGTCAAATCCGGCTTGGACGTTTGGGTGCAGAAACCGATCAGCGCGGATGTAACGGAAGGCAAGGCCATGGTTGCCGCTGCGCATCAATATGGCCGCGTGGTGCAGGTGGGCCTGCAGCGGCGCAGCACCCCGCACATCATCGAAGCGCGGGACCGTTTCCTCAAAGAAGGAAAGCTGGGCAAGATTGCGCTGGTCGAGATTTATTGCTATTACCACATGCGAGCTACTGAAAATCCGCCCGACACAAATCCACCCGCGAATCTGGATTATGAGATGTGGACGGGGCCAGCGGCCATGCGTCCTTACAACAAGCTAGTCCATCCGCGTAGCTGGCGGGCTTTCATGGAGTACGGCAACGGAATCGT
This sequence comes from uncultured Acidobacteriaceae bacterium, assembly GCA_963758245.1. Taxonomy (GTDB): domain Bacteria; phylum Acidobacteriota; class Terriglobia; order Bryobacterales; family Bryobacteraceae; genus Bog-105. Next base: position 364,621 of record CAVWUV010000015.1, read on the forward strand.
AGGCGACATGTGCGTCCACATGCTGGATATGACGCGCTGGATGCTGGATCTCGGATGGCCGACGAGAGTCTCCTCGACCGGAGGGATCTTCGTCGACAAACAAAGTAAAGCGAACATCTCGGACACGCAAACAGCAACTTTCGATTTCGAAGACTTGCGCGTGGTCTGGCAGCACAGGAGCTGGGGAGAAGCAGCAGATCCCAAATACCCGTGGGGCGCAACGTTCTACGGCGATAAAGGAACGTTGAAGGTGAGTGTTTACGATTACGATTTCATTCCGCTCGGTGGGGGCCAACCCGTTCATCGCGATGTCACATACGAGCTGGAGCAATATCCGGAAGACAAGACAGAAAAGGATTTGGAAAAGCACGTGGCTCCGGCAATTCGCTATCACATGAAGAATTTTCTGCATGCGATCGACACTCGTTCCAAGCCGGTGTCCACCATCGAAGAGGGTTACATCTCGACGGCATCCTGCATTCTCGCGAATAATGCGATGAAGTTAGGGCGGACGGTGACGTGGGATTCACAAACACAGCGGGTTCTGAATGATGAAGAGGCTAACGGATTGCTCGCGAGACCGTACCGGCAACCCTGGCGTCATCCAGATCCAGAACAAGTCTGAATAGGATCGGGAAATTAAGAATCGATACGCGCGGCGCTTTTGGCGTCTAACTAGGTGGAGGAATGGTTATGGCTGAAGTTGATGTCCAGAACAAATCTTCTAAGCAAAGCTCAGAAACGAGTAAGGGAGAGTTACAACGGCACGAACGCGGGAGCAGCGTCTCTCGTTCCCGGGAATGGGATCCGTTTGGTTCCTTCCTTTCTCCCGGCGAATTTTTCTCGAATAATCCATTTAGTATGATGCGGCGGATGAGTGAGGAGATGGACCGCACGTTCGGGCGGTTCTTCGGCGAAAGTGGCCGCGCGGGCGGTGGGTGGCATCCCGCAATCGAGGTAACTGAAAAGAACGGTCAACTGCAAGTCTCCGCGGAGTTGCCCGGCTTAAATCCGGACGAAGTGAAGGTGGAGGTCACGAACGATTCGTTGGTCATTCACGGCGAGCGAAAATCCGAACACGAGCATCACCTCGGCCGGGCTTACCGCTCGGAACGCCGTTACGGGCAGTTCTATCGGGAGATTGCTCTTCCCGAAGGCGTAAATTCGGAACAGGCGAAGGCACAGTTCCGCAACGGAGTCCTCGAGGTTACGATGCCGGTCGCGGAGCAGAGAAGCCACCGACGCGAGATTCCGATCAATAGCGGCGAGGGAGCAGGGGCAACGCCGTCGAAAGCCCCAGGATCCAGTGGCTCGAGTGCATCCAACAAATCGAGCGGCTCGGCAGCATCAACCGCTGCGTAAAACTTCTAATCGACAGACTTGAGATAGCTGCGGCCGAAGTGCCAGAGCAGGCCCAGGGCGCAAATCAGACTGGCGATCAGGAGCGGCCAATGAGACTCTGGAGAAATTGGTGAACTATTGGACAGGGTCAAACGAGCAGGTTTGACCCTTGCCCAGACGAGTGTAAAATTCAGAAGCTCCAGTATCCAGAGGGAAAAAACTGCCGCCCGGTGCAGAGCGAGCAGAAAGCCTAGCAGGCCGATCGAGAGAAGAACGACATCTCCGTAAGAGCTCGTTGTGGTGAACGTCTGGTTCGGTCCGAACACGGCGACGCACCAGGCGATCAGGTTTAATACCGCCATCGCAACCAGAAGCCCTGCATGGGGCAACGTCCGCTGTTTCTTTCTTCGCACGAGCAGCATGAATGCAACCATCGACCCGGCGTTCACGATTCCGATAGCGTTCCAGATGTACTCCCGTTGCGCCATGCGCGATGACTCCGAAGCGCGCGGATGCAGTCGCGTAGCATCGACGATTTCGGCAGGACCGAAGCCTTGAGCCGGATATGGGCCGATCATCGTCCGTAAGTTGGACCATTTGTATCGAAGAAGAGTCGGCAAGCTTCGACTTTCATACGCATCTCTAATCGCTTGCCAAGTGGATCGTGAGTCGATCTGGCCTACCCCGGCGAGGTGCATTTTCAGCAAGCGATTCCCAGGGGGATCATAAAACTTTTGATAGGCAACCCAGGGCATCAGGAAGAACGCAATCAGCAGCACGCCGCATGTGGCTGTCCGGAGAGACAAACGCACGCGTTTGGCCAGTAACAGCAGCAGGAGCCCTGGCGTACTGAAAACAGCGCCTGAATGGGCCAGCAGAGCAAGCGAGAAGCAGAGCGCGGCAAGGAGAGTTTCAAAGAACGTCAAGGCGGCATTCGCTGAGGCCTCCAGCAGAATACTTGCGACAAACAGGATGAAGGTTGCCGCCAACAGCTTCGGCCACGTATACACGCTGTTATAAAACAGGAATCCGGAGAAGACGAAAAATCCAAGCACCTGCTTGGTACGGCGGCAGGAAGCTCCCAATGCCCAAAGAAGAACGCAAACCCCCGGAATCCATAGGCACTGGAGAGCTGTCGCTAACAATTGATACTGCAATCCCGTATTGCCGAATAAGCGAAGCGGCCGCTGCAACAGAAAAATTCCGGCTTGGAGCGGCGGACGGTCGCTGCTCAGCCAATCTCCACAGCAGACGGGGCTGACCGGCTGACGATCGTAGATTTTTTCCGCGAAGAACAGCGGGATCAGGTTATCGCCGGGACGAACCTCCTGAAAGAACCGGAAATTTGGAAGGTCGACGTGCGCTTTCAGAGGATTGCTGAACAGGAAGAAAAGATACGAGTAAAAAAGGCCTATAACCAGAACGTAAATGAACGGTGGCGCCATGTGCTTCGCGAGACTTTTCAGAGTGGGGGCGCGGCTGAGAGTCACAGCCAGAAGGCCCGCCGAAGAGAAAATCACACCGTAGGAAAATATCTCCCCGGCCAACTTGCTCGCCAAGTAAAACCAGAACGCAACGTATCCGAGAGTCGCGCTGGCGCTGATCGAGAATATGAGCGCATGGACCAGACGCATCTGGCGGCGCGCGGCGATCACGGCGGTGATGGCGCAACCGGGCAGGAGAAAGAGAACCAGCGAGATCGCGTACAAAAACGCGGTAGAAAACGGAAGCAGCAGAGTTATAAACCCTAGCTTCCCAAACCCGGCCGCGCTTCGAGGCTGACCGACTGCGTCATATCAAAATAAAGCATGGCCCAAAATTTTGCTGAGCGTCTACGGAAAGTTCTTCTGGAACGGGGAGCGAAGCTGCGCGCCATTCCGGAAAGCGATGCCGCGCAGAGAGCCGGGGGCGGAAACGGTTGGTCTTGTAAGCAGGAGCTTGGTCACTTAGTTGATTCGGCGGTGAACAACCGCGTAAGGTTCAATGTCGCTGCTCTGGAGGGTCGATATACGGGCCCAACCTATGACGGGAACGGATGGGTGGATCTCGGCGGGTACCGTGATATGCCCTGGACAGATATTGTTGAAATCTGGACGGTGTTGAACCGAGCTATCGCGATTGGGATCGAACGCATCCCCGGTGAGCGGCTGTCCGCATCGTGCAAAGTCGCCGATCACGAACCGGTCTCACTCGAATTCTTAATTGACGATTACTTGCTGCACATGCAGCATCACTTGGACCATATCCTCGCCCGCAATTAGTAAGGATGAAAGAGCGTCATCAGATCTTCGTCACAGGCGGGACGGGGTACATCGGCAGCCGCTTGATTCCGAAGCTTGTGGAAAACGGCCACCAGGTCACGGCGCTGGTTCGTAGTCAGTCAAAGAATAAGCTGTCCGCGCAGTGCACGGTAGTAACTGGGAACGCTTTAGACGGAGCGTCTTATTCCAATTTTGCGGAAGGTGCGCACACGTTCATTCACTTGGTGGGCGTCTCCCATCCCAGTCCGGCGAAGGCTCGCCAGTTCATCTATATCGATCAACGGTCGGGACTCGAGGCAATTCGAGTGGCCGCTGAAAAGAAGATCGCACATTTCATCTATTTGAGCGTTGCTCATCCCGCTCCGGTCATGCAGGCCTACATCAACGCTCGCATCCCGTGCGAGCAGGCCATCGTGGAGGCGGGACTTACGGCTACCATTCTGCGGCCATGGTATGTTCTCGGCCCAGGACATCGCTGGCCCTACGCCCTGATCCCGCTTTATGCGATCGCGAGGGTGTTTCCAGGGACTCGTGCCGGCGCCTTGCGTTTGGGTTTGGTGAATGTCAGGCAGATAGTAAAGGCGTTGAGCGCTGTAGTCGCGACTCCCGCGAGCGGAGTTCGGATTGTCGAAGTGCCCGAAATTCGGGAGCTTGCAAGATCTCAATCCTAGGGCAAAGCTGTCACTAGAGGCGAGGCGCGCAGGTAAAGCGTACCAGAAAGCACGAAGCATTCCGGATCACTGACTTGTCTCCAGAAGCCTGACAAGCTATACTCCTGCCAGACTTCTACGTGGCGTCCGATCTGCTGGACCCGAGCGCTCCGCCTAAGCCCAAAGGAGACGCCATGAGAACAAACTTCTCGCCAGTAATTTCAGTGTGCTGTCTGCTGTGTGTATTCAGCGCAATTTCCTTCGCACAAGAGCCGGTTTCGCCTGCCACGGTCCAAACCACTGGCTCGACCGTTCCCCGCCTAGTGAGTTTCAGCGGCGTCATGAAGGACGCAGCCGGAAAGCCGGTTACCGGGCCCATATCAGTGACGTTTTCGCTCTTCGCCGAACAAGAAGGCGGCACGCCGCTTTGGTCTGAGACGCAAATTGCCGAGGCGGACGCGCAGGGCAACTATACCGTGCACCTTGGAGCAACCAATCCCGCCGGTTTGCCGCTCGAACTTTTTACCACGGGAGCGGCGCGATGGCTCGCAATCCAAACGCCGGAGGAGGCGGAGCAACCGCGCGTGTTGCTAGTAGGTGTGCCATATGCGTTGAAGGCGGCAGATGCTGATACACTCGGCGGTAAACCGGCTTCAGCGTTCGCGATGGCAGGAACGCAGACGGCCCAACCGAGCGGCACGTCCGCTGCGGCTCCGATAGTAGCTCTTCCGGCGGTCACGCCTGCGACTGCTCCGACCGGCAGCGGAACAACGAATTACATTCCGCTCTGGACCAGCAGCACGAATCTGGGGAACTCGATTCTGTTTCAGTCAGGTAACAACATTGGAATCGGGACCACCACGCCAGCAGCGCAATTGCAGATTAATCCCAATTCCTCATCCACCATCGGCAATTTGCTGAAAGGCGCTGCATCGCAATCGGCCGACTTACTCCAGTTTCAAAACAGCTCCGCTGGGGTGCTGGGAGGCATTACCTCGGGCGCCCATATCTATCTCGGGAAAACTTCACCGTTCAGCTCCGGCGATGCCGCGGGCTTCTTCAACGGGATCACGCGAATGACTCCGGCGGGAGAAACCGAGCAAGTGAATGATCTGGCTTTCGTGGCCAGTAACCACGATCTGAATTACAGCATGATCTTCGGCATCAACGCGACCCGGGCAAAATTGTACACGAATTCCGCGAAAGATTTGGTGTTTGGCACTAACAACAGCTTGAGCCAGTTGTATCTGAAAGCGGGCGGGAATGTGGGGGTTGGAACAGCGACTCCGAGCGCGCTGCTGGAAGTGAACGGAACCACAAAGTTCGATGGGGCAGTGACGTTTGCTGGGGGTGTCACTGGAAACGTCAGTACCAGCGGCCAACTCATCTCGACCGTTGGGACCGGCACCGCTCCTCTCTCGGTCGCCTCAAGAACGCAGGTGGCGAACCTGAACGTCAGTTTCCTGGGTGGCTGGGCCGCGAGCTCTTTTGCTTTGCTCAGGGATTCGAACACGTTCAACGCAACGCAAACGGTAAACGGCGATCTCAATGTGCAAGGCTCTATCAGCAGTAGTGCTCTCACGGTGCAGGCGAATGTAACGGATCCGATGAATGGCTTCACCAGTTCCAACGTGATCGGTGGTTGGAGCGGCAATACGGTCACGAATAGCGCGACCGGAGCGACTATCGCGGGCGGGGGCGAATCGGGCGCCGTCAACAGCGTTACAGACGATTTCGGAACGGTGATCGGGGGAGCCGATAACACGGCCGGTAGTTTCTCGATCGTGGCCGGCGGCTATGGCAACACCGCTATCGGCCCTTTCTCGATCGTGGCTGGCGGCGATAGCAACACCGCCAGTAACTACGACTCGATCGTGGCTGGCGGCGCTAGCAACACCGCCAGCGGCTACTATTCTATGGTGGCCGGGGGTACAGACAACACGGCCAGCGGCAACGCCAGCTTTGCTGGAGGCTACGAGGCAGTGGCCAAAGATTCTGGCTCGTTTGTTTGGTGTCAGGAAAATGGCGCCGCGTGCACCAGCAAGGGAATAAACACGTTTACGGTGAGCGCCAGCGGCGGCGTTTACCTGTACAGCGGGCCCAACGGCCAGGGCTGTATTTTGTCATCCAACAGCGGCAGTTGGGCGTGCTCCAGCGACCGCGACTTGAAAAACAACATTGTTCCCATCGATTCGCGCTCTGTTTTGGAGGCAAGTGGCCAACATGCCCATCTCGCAATGGAGCATGAAAGCCGATTCCGCCGGGCACAAGCATATCGGCCCCATGGCACAGGATTTCCACGCGGCTTTCGGCCTGGGCGATACAGACAAATACATCGCGCAAGGAGATGCGGAGGGCGTGGCGCTCGCGTCGATCCAGGGCTTGTACCAGATCGTGCAGGAGAAAGACGAACTCATTCGAAAGCTCGTGCAGGAAAAGAGCGAGGAGATCCAGGCGCTCCAGAGGCAGCTTCAGGCTTTACAAGATCGGCTCGGACGGAAGTAGGAGTGGAGACTCTATATGAAAACGCATTGCCACATTGCAATCCTATTGGGTCTGATTGCCGGTTTTGGGGCGGTTGCAACCGCGCAGCAGGCAACGGCGAGCTCGACCGTGCCCCGGCTGGTGAGTTTCAGCGGTGTCATAAAGGATGCGACTGGAAAGCCGGTGACCGGGCCTGTATCGGTGACGTTTTCGCTCTTTGCCGAACAAGACGGCGGCTTGCCACTTTGGTCCGAAACGCAAACCGCAGAGGCGGACGCGCAGGGCAACTATACCGTGCATCTCGGAGCAACCAACCCCGCCGGTTTGCCGCTCGAACTGTTTACTACGGGAGCGGCGCGATGGCTTGCGATACAAACGCCCGAACAGCCGGAGGCGCCGCGCGTATTACTGGTGGGTGTGCCATATGCGTTGAAGGCGGCAGATGCTGATACACTCGGCGGCAAACCTGCTTCAGCGTTCGCGATGGCAGGAATGCAGACGGCCCAACCGAGCGGCACGTCCGCTGCGGCTCCGATAGTAGCTCTTCCGGCGGTCACGCCAGCGACCGCGCCGACTGGTAGTGGAACGACTAATTACATTCCGCTCTGGACCAGCAGCACGAATCTGGGCAACTCGATCCTGTTTCAATCCGGTAGCAACATTGGGATCGGAACTACCGCGCCGGCAGCACAATTGCAGATTATTCCGAACTCGTCCTCCACCGTTGGCAGTTTGCTGAAAGGCGCAGCATCGCAATCGGCCGACTTACTGCAGTTCCAAAACAGCTCCGCTGCGGTGCTGGGCGGCATTACCTCGGGCGGGCACATCTATCTCGGGAAAACTTCACCGTTCAGCTCCGGCGATACGGCCGCGTTCTTCAACGGGATCACGCGAATGACTCCGGCGGGAGAAACCGAGCAAGTGAATGATCTAGCCTATGTGGCCAGTAACCATGATCTGAACTACAGCATGATTTTCGGCATTAACACCACACGGGCGAAGCTGTATACCAATTCGGCAAAGGATCTGGTATTCGGCACGAACAACAGTTTGAGCCAGTTATATCTGAAAACGGGCGGCAATGTGGGGATCGGAACGGCGACTCCATCCGCGCTGCTGGAAGTGAACGGAACCACAAAGTTCGATGGGGCGGTGACGTTTGCTGGGGGCGAGACCGACAACGGCAACTTGAACGTGACCGGCTCCATCAACAGCTCGCTAGTTTTACAGGGAAATGTGACAGATCCGAACACCGGGGAGACCAGTTCCAACGTGATTGGAGGTTGGAGCGGCAATACGGTCACGAACGGCGTAACAGGAGCAACGATCGCGGGCGGTGGCTTAACCGGCTACGTCAATAGCGTTACAGCCGATTTCGGTACGGTGGGCGGGGGCTTTAAGAACACCAGCGGCTACGCTTCGGGCGTGGCCGCGGGCGGTGTCAACACCGCCAGCGGCGATTATTCGACAGTGGCCGGAGGCTATGGCAACACCGCCAGCCGTGATCAGTCGGCCGTGGCCGGGGGCCATGGCAACACCGCCAGCGGCAGCTCTTCCACTGTGTCCGGGGGCTATGGCAACACCGCCAGCGGCGACTATTCTATGGTGGCAGGGGGCTACGGCAACACCGCCAGCGGCGACTTCAGCTTTGCTGGAGGCTACGCGGCGGCGGCCAACAACTATGGCTCGTTCGTCTGGTGTTCGGAATATGGCGCCGCCTGCACCAGCAAGGGAATAAACACGTTCACGGTAAGCGCCGGTGGCGGCCTTTACCTGTACAGTGGGCCCAATGGCCAGGGCTGTATTTTGTCATCCAACAGCGGCAGTTGGGCGTGCTCCAGCGATCGCAATCTGAAAAACAATATTGTTCCCATCGATTCACGCTCGGTGCTGGAGCGCGTGGCGCAGATGCCGATCTCGCAATGGAGCATGAAAGCCGATACCGCCGGCCACAAACACATCGGTCCGATGGCGCAGGACTTCTACGCGGCCTTCGGCCTCGGCGACACCGACAAATACATCGCGCAAGGCGACGCGCAAGGCGTGGCGCTCGCTTCGATTCAGGGTTTGTATCAGCTGGTGCAGGAGAAAGACGAACAGATTCGAAAGCTCCTCCAGGAAAAGGACGAGCTCATACGAAAGCTCGTGCAGGAAAAGAGTGCGGAGATCCAGGCGCTCCAGAAACAGCTTCAGGCTTTACAAGACCGGCTCGGACGGAAGTAGGAATCGAGACTCTAATGAAAACGCATTCTCACATTGCAATCCTACTCGGCCTGGTTGCCGGTTTTGGCTCTGTAGCAACCGCGCAGCAGACAACGGCGAGCTCTACAGTGCCTCGGCTGGTGAGTTTTGGAGGTGTTATCAAAGATGGCATCGGCAATCCGGTGAGCGGTCCAGTGCCGGTGACATTCTCGCTGTTCGCGGAACAGGAAGGCGGGAAGGCGTTGTGGTCGGAAACGCAAGCGGTCGACGCAGACGCACAGGGGCACTATGCGGTCAATCTCGGCGCCACCAATACAGCCGGTTTGCCGCTCTATCTCTTCACTACGGGTGCGGCGCGATGGCTGGCGATACAGACACCCGAGCAGCCAGATCAACCCCGCGTGCTGCTCGTTGGCGTGCCTTACGCATTGAAAGCCGCTGATGCCGATACGCTGGGCGGTAAGCTGGCATCTGCGTTCATCACTGCCGATTCGCACTCAGCGCAATCGAGTGGCACGTCCGCTGCAGCTCCGCTAGCTGCCGTTCTGGCGGTCACGCCTGCGACCGCGCCGACCGGCAGCGGAACAACTGATTACATACCGCTCTGGACCAGCAGCACGAATCTGGGCAACTCGATTCTGTTTCAATCAGGCAACAACATTGGAATCGGGACCACCACGCCCAGCAGCGCAATTGCAGATCACTCACACTTCCTCATCGACGATCGGCAGTTTGCTGAAAGGCGCAGCATCGCAATCGGCCGACTTACTGCAGTTTCAAAACAGCTCAGCTGCGGTGCTGGGAGGCGTTACTCGGGCTGGGCATATCTATCTCGGGCAAGACTTCACCGTTCAGCTCCGGCGATGCGGCCGGGTTCTTCAACGGGATCACGAGGATGACTCCGGCGGGAGAGACCGAGCAAGTCAATGATCTCAGCTTATGTGGCCAGCGACCACGATCTGAACTACAGCATGATCTTCGGCATTAACACCACGCGGGAGAAGCTTACAGCGTGCCTGGAGGCACAGACAACACGGCCAGCGGCTCGGCTTCGATCGTGGCTGGGGGGTCCGGCAACGCCGCTACGGGCGATTATTCTTTCGTGCCCGCAGGTGCGGAAAACAGCGCCAGCGGCAACTTCAGCTTTGCTGGAGGCTACGACGCAGTGGCCAACGACTATGGCTCGTTCGTCTGGTGCCAGGAAGATGGCGATGCGTGCACCAGCAAGGGAATAAACACGTTCACGGTAAGCGCTGGCGGCGGCTTATACCTGTACAGCGGGCCCAACGGCCAAGGCTGTATTTTGTCATCCGACAGCGGCAGTTGGAGCTGCTCCAGCGATCGCAATCTGAAAAACAACATTGTTTCCATTGATTCGCGCTCTATATTAGAGCGCGTGGCGCAGATGCCGATTTCGCAATGGAGCATGAAAGCCGACACTGCCGGCCACAAACACATCGGCCCGATGGCGCAGGATTTTTACGCCGCCTTCGGTCTGGGTGACACGGACAAATACATCGCGCAAGGAGACGCACAAGGCGTGGCGCTTGCTTCCATTCAGGGCTTGTATGACATGATGCGGCAGAAAGACGAGCAGATTCAGCAGCTCCTGCAACAAAATCACGAGTAAGTTCGCGCACTGATCCAGGTGAAGGCGGAGCTCCATGCTGTGGAAGAGCGAATCGCACGGAAATAGAATCCCCCGTTGAGCGCCTCTGCGCTTGTTTTCGAAAAGTTAACAGGCTATACTCCTCGCAGACTTCTACGTGGCGTCCGACCTGCTGGACCCGAGCGCTCCGCCCAAGCCCAAAGGAGACGCCGTGAGAACAAACTTCTCGCCAGTAATTTCTGCGTGCTGTTTGCTGTGTGCATTCAGCCCAATTTCATTCGCGCAAGATTCGGTTTCGCCTGCCACGATCCAAACCACTGGCTCGACCGTTCCTCGGTTAGTAAGTTTCAGCGGCGTCATAAAGGATGCAGCCGGAAAGCCGGTTACCGGACCCGTGTCGGTCACGTTTTCGCTTTTCGCCGAACAAGAAGGGGGCACGCCGCTTTGGTCCGAGACGCAAATTGCCGAGGCGGACGCGCAAGGCAACTATACCGTGCACCTTGGAGCAACCCATCCCGCCGGTTTGCCGCTCGAACTTTTTACCACGGGAGCGGCGCGATGGCTGGCAATCCAAACGCCAGAGCAGCCGGAGCAAGCGCGCGTGTTGTTGGTAGGCGTGCCTTACGCCTTGAAAGCCGCTGATGCCGACACGCTCGGTGGGAAACCGGCATCGGCGTACATCACTGCCGATTCGCAATCAGCACAAACGAGCGGCACGTCTGCTGCAGCTCCGATAGGTGCCGTTCCGGCGGTCACGCCAGCGACTGCGCCGACCGGCAGCGGAACAACTAATTACATTCCCCTGTGGACCAGCAGCACGAATTTGGGCAATTCGATTCTGTTTCAATCGGCCAACAACATCGGAATCGGGACCACCACCCCAGCAGCGCAATTGCAGATCATTCCCAATTCTTCGTCGACCATCGGCAATTTACTGAGAGGCGCGGCATCGCAATCGGCCGACTTACTGCAGTTTCAAAACAGCTCCGCTGCGGTGCTGGGGGGCATTACCTCGGGCGCCCATCTCTATCTCGGGAAAACTTCGCCGTTCAGTTCCGGCGATGCGGCCGGGTTCTTCAACGGGATCACCAGAATGACTCCGGCGGGCGAGACCGAGCAAGTGAATGATCTGGCCTTTGTGGCGAGTAACCATGATCTGAACTACAGCATGATCTTCGGCATTAACACCACACGGGCGAAGCTGTATACGAATTCCGCGAAAGATCTGGTATTTGGCACCAACAACAGCTTGAGCCAGTTGTACTTGAAAGCGGGCGGGAATGTGGGGATTGGAACAGCGACTCCGTCCGCAACGTTGGAAGTGAACGGGACCGCGAAGTTCGATGGCGCGGTGACGTTTGCGGCCGGAGAGACCAGCACGGGAAATGTGAGCACCAGCGGGCAACTTATTTCCACAGTCGGAACCGGCACCGCTCCTCTTTCGGTCGCTTCGACTACGCAGGTTCCATACCTCAACGTCAGCTATCTGGGTGGCTGGGCGGCGACCCATTTTGCGTCACTCTACTCAAATACGTTCGCAGGGAGTCAGACGATCAACGGCAATTTGAACCTGACCGGCTCGATCAACAGCACGCTCACGCTGCAGGGAAACGTGACAGACCCGAACACCGGCTATAACAGTTCCAATGTAATCGGCGGATACCTCGGCGACGCTGTTTTGAGCGGCAACAGCGTCACGAATGGCGCGACTGGAGCGACCATCAGCGGCGGCGGCCTCTCGAATAACGGCTTTTTCGGCCCCGCACCTAATACGGTCAGCAAGGATTTTGGAACCGTGAGCGGGGGGTACGCCAATACCGCGAGCGGCTACGGTTCGACCGTTGCTGGAGGCTATCAAAACACCGCCAGCGGTGCTGGGTCTTTCGTGGCCGGCGGCTCTGGCAACATCGCCAACGGCGAGGATTCTTTTGTGGCTGGGGGCACTGGCAACACCGCAAGTGGCCCTTCGTCGTTCGTGGCCGGGGGCACTGGCAACACCGCCAGCAGCGACTTCAGCTTTGCTGGGGGCTGGAACGCGGTGGCCAGTGACTATCAATCATTCGTTTGGTGTCAAGAAGATGGCGCTGCGTGCAGCAGCAAGGGAATCAACACGTTTATGGTAAGCGCCGGAGGCGGCTTATACCTGTACAGCGGGCCCAATGGCCAAGGCTGTATTTTGTCATCGAACAGCGGTAGTTGGGCGTGCTCCAGTGACAGCAACTTGAAAAACAATATTCGCGCAATCGATTCGCGTTCAGTTCTGGAGCGTGTGGTCAAAATGTCCATCTCGCAATGGAGCATGAAAGCCGACTCCGCCAGCCACCAACACATCGGCCCCATGGCGCAGGATTTCTACGCCGCTTTCGGCCTCGGCGACACGGACAAATACATTGCGCAAGGGGATGCGCAAGGAGTGGCGCTCGCGTCGATCCAGGGCTTGTATCAGATGATGCAAGAAAAGCTTCAGCAGAAAGACGAGGAAATCGAGGCGCTGAAGACGCGCCTGCAGGCCCTAGAAGCGCGGATCTCGCGGAAGTAAGAAAGGGAATATGCAAACTGTAAAAGCGCTTCGCATCGGAAGACTATTCACAATCGCGGTTCTGGCCGGAGTTTTTTCGATCAATATCAGTGCACAACAAGTACAACAGCCGATTGTCCCGCGGCTCATCCAGTTCAGCGGCGTGTTGAGAGATAGCCAGAAGAAGCCGCTCACCGGAAGCGTGCTGGTTACTTTTTCTATCTACGCAGGTCAAGAGGACGGCACGCCGCTGTGGACAGAGACGCAAGAGATTATTCCGGGCGCTGATGGAGCTTACGGCGTGTTGCTGGGAGCCGCGAGTCCGAATGGCATTCCGGCAGAGTTGTTCTCGAGCGGAGGAGCGCGATGGCTGGCAATCCAAACGCCGGAGCAGCCGGAGTTACCGCGCGTGTTGCTGGTGAGCGTGCCATATGCCTTGAAAGCCGCTGATGCCGATACGCTTGGCGGGAAACCGGCATCGGCGTTCATCACTGCCGATTCGCAATCAGCACAAACGAGCGGCACGTCTGCTGCAGCTCCCATAGTTGCCGTTCCAGCCGTCACGCCTGCGACTGCTCCCACCGGCAGCGGAACAACCGATTACATTCCGCTGTGGACCAGCAGCGCGAATTTGGGCAACTCGAATCTGTTTCAGTCGGGTAACAACATCGGAATCGGAACCACCGCGCCAGCAGCGCAATTGCAGATTATTCCCAATTCTTCATCGACGATCGTTAATTTGCTGAAAGGCGCGGCATCGCAATCGGCCGACTTACTCCAGTTTCAAAACAGCTCCGCTACGGTGCTGGGAGGCATTACCTCGGGCGCCCATATCTACCTCGGCAAGAGTTCTCCGTTCAGCTCCGGCGATGCGGCCGGGTTCTTCAACGGAATCACCAGAATGACTCCGGCGGGAGAAACCGAGCAAGTGAATGATCTGGCTTTTGTGGCCAGTAACCATGATCTGAACTACAGTATGATCTTCGGCATTAACACCACACGGGCGAAGTTGTACACCAATTCCGCAAAAGATCTGGTGTTTGGCACCAACAACAGCTTGACCCAGTTGTATCTGAAAGCGGGCGGGAATGTCGGGATCGGAACCGCGACTCCGTCCGCGCTCCTCGAAGTAAACGGCACAGCGAAGTTTGATGGCGCAGTAACGTTTGCAGGCGGCCAGACCGAGAACGGCAACTTGAACGTGACCGGCTCCATCAACAGCGCGCTCACTTTGCAGGGAAGCGTGACCGATTCGAACACCGGCAATACCAGTGCCAACGTCATCGGAGGGTACGCCGGCAATGCGGTCACCAATGGCGCGACCATCGCGGGCGGGGGCTACTCCAACGAAGGGACCCCATATCCCAACACGGTCAGCGATGATTTCGGAACGGTGAGCGGCGGAGCTGGAAATACGGCCGGCGAAGGCAATGGAATCGGCCAGTTTGCGACTGTGGCCGGCGGCGAGTTCAACACCGCCAGCGGCCGGCAATCATCCGTGGCCGGAGGATACTATAACACCGCCAGCGGCGGGCAATCATCCGTGGCCGGGGGCTACGGCAACGCCGCCAGCGGCACTTATTCCATCGTGGCCGGGGGTCTAAGCAACACGGCAAGCGGCTTTCAATCGACCGTGGCCGGGGGCCAGAACAACACGGCAAGCGGCTTTCAATCGACCGTGGCCGGAGGCGGAGGCAACACCGCCAGCGGCTACTACAGCTTCGCCGCGGGCTACGCGGCCAACGCCAGCGACAGCGGCTCCTTCGTTTGGTGCCAGACCAATGAATCGGCGTGCGGTAGCAAAGGGACAAACTCGTTCGTCGTATCCGTTCTAGGTCCCATTTATTTCTACGACGGGACTGGCGGTGAAGGTTGCAACCTGACGCCCAGCACCAGCGGCTGGAACTGCTCCAGCGATCGCAATCTGAAGAACAACATTGTTTCCATTGACTCGTGGTCTGTTCTGGAGCGCGTGGCGCAGATGCCGATTTCACAGTGGAGCATGAAGAGCGATAGCGCAGGCCACAAGCATATCGGTCCGATGGCCCAAGATTTCTATGCGGCTTTTGGCCTGGGAGACACGGACAAATACATTGCGCAAGGGGATGCACAAGGCGTGGCGCTTGCTTCCATTCAGGGCTTGTATCAGATGATGCGGCAGAAAGACGAGCAGATTCAGCAGCTCCTGCAAGAAAATCACGAGCAAGTTCGCGCACTCATCCAGTTGAAGGCGGAGCTCCAGGCTGTGGAAGAGCGAATCGCACGGAAATAAGAATCCCCCGTTGCGCGCCTCTGCGGCCTTGTTTTCGGAAGCCCTGAGAAGGTATACTCCTGCCAGACTTCTACGTGGCGTCCGACCAACTGGACCCGAGCGCTCCGCCTAAGCCCAAAGGAGACGCCGTGAGAACAAACTTCTCGCCAGTAATTTCTGTGTGCTGTTTGCTCTATGCATTCAGCGCAATTTCATTCGCGCAAGAGCAGGGACAAGGGTCGGTTCCCGGCGTAATCCAAACCACGGCTTCAACCGTGCCGAGGTTGGTAAGTTTCAGCGGAGTGCTTAAGGATGCAGCCGGAAAGCCGGTTACGGGACCTGTATCGGTGACGTTCTCGCTCTATGCGGAACAGGACGGCGGCTCACCGCTCTGGTCCGAAACGCAGGTCGCGGAGGCGGACGCGCAGGGCAGCTACACTGTGCACCTCGGAGCAACCAATCCCGCCGGTTTGCCCCTGGAACTTTTTACCACGGGAGCGGCGCGATGGTTGGCAATCCAAACACCCGACCAGGCGGAGTCGCGGCGCGTATTACTGGTGGGCGTGCCGTATGCGTTGAAGGCTGCCGATGCCGATACTCTCGGCGGCAAACCGGCATCAGCTTACGTAACGCTTGAGCAGCAGGCAGCCTCGGCAGCTTCCGGAACCGAGACTCAAGCAGTGAATCAAGCCAATCCAACCGGAATGATGCGGGCACTCGCACCGGCAGGCAACGCGCCGACGGCCTGTTCCGCCGTGACCAGCGACGGGACTGCAATGGTCAACAGAATTGCTCTATTCACGACACCCTGCAATATCGAGCAATCTCCGCTGCTTGCTGTGGGCGGGAAAGTGGGGCTGGCATTAGCCACACCATTCGCTTACCTGGACGTTGCTCCCACGACGACTGCGACCAGCAGTTCCCCCACGGTGACTGGGCAAGCGCTTCGGGGCAGCATCACCGTGAATCCCTCCTCAGCCTCTTCTGGGATCTACGAAGGGGTGCGCGGGCAAGCGCTGGATACCGGCGCGACCAATGCGGTTGGCCAGCTGAAGGGCTTCACCTCCTATACCGAGAGCGTCTCCGACCAAAACGTGGGCGTCCTGTACGGTTCGTACAGCCAATCACAGGTGAGCAAGACGGGCGGCTACGCAGTGGAAGCCTACGGTACTTACGCCAGCGCAGTGGAGACCGCCGGGCATCTGACGACCGGCTACGGGCTGTTCGCTCAGGCAGAAGGCGCGATGACGACCGGCTTTGGCGTTTACTCTTCGGTAGGAGCTTACGGGAGCGGGAAGCCCGCGACCGGCTACGGAGTTTACGTTGCGCCACTCAGCGTGACCGGAACCAGCTTTGGGCTGTACCAGGGAGGCGCGAACGACAAGAATTACTTCGCCGGCAATGTGGGGGTGGGCACCACGACGCCGAGTGCACTCCTCGAAGTGAATGGGACCGCGAAGTTCGATGGGGCGGTGACGTTTGCAGGGGGAGAAACCGATACCGGCAATATCACCACCGCGGGCCAACTGGTTTCGACGGTGGCGACCGGGACGGCTCCGCTGCAAGTGAGCTCAACCACGCAGGTAGCGAATCTGAATGCAAGTTTGCTGGACGGGTTATCGGCGAGCGCGTTTGCAACCACTGGCGCGAATACCTTCACGGGAAACCAGACGATCAATGCCAGTTTGAGCCTGACCGGCTCGATTAACAGCGCGCTGACTCTGCAGGGAAGCGTGACGGACCCAAACAGTGGCTACACCAGCTCAAATGTGATCGCAGGCTATATCGGTAACGCGGTCACGAATAACGCGACCGGAGCGACGATTGCCGGCGGTGGGGGTTCCCCCGGCCAGGGCTTCGCTTCGAATATCGTCAGCGACGATTTTGGAACAGTGGGCGGAGGAGTAATTAATGTAGCGGGGAAAGGCAATGGAACCGGTTTCGCAGCGACCGTGGGCGGGGGCTATCTCAACACGGCTAGCGGCATGGAGGCGACTGTGGGCGGTGGCCATGCCAACACGGCGAGCAGTGTCGATTCGACCGTGGCCGGGGGCGAGAGCAACATCGCAAGCGGCGCGTTGACGACCGTGGCCGGGGGCAATTTCAATACTGCCAGCGGTGCCGATTCGACCATAGCGGGGGGCGAGGATAACACCGCAAGCGGCACATTTGCGATGGTAGCTGGTGGTGTCGAGAACACTGCGAGTGGTGATGGCAGCTTCGCTGCGGGACAGTATGCCTATGCCACCGACAGCGGCTCCTTCGTCTGGTGCCAGCAAAACGGTTCCCAGTGCACCAGCTCGGGAACGAACTCGTTTGTCGTATCCGTCAACGGTCCCATTTACTTCTACGACGGAACGGGCGGCGCAGGCTGCTATTTGTCAGCGAACAGCGGCAGTTGGACCTGCTCCAGCGACCGCAATCTGAAAAGCAACATTGTCTCCATCGACTCGCGCTCTGTGCTGAAACGGGTGGCGCAGATGCCGATCTCGCAATGGAGCATGAAGGCGGACTCCGGCGGCCACAAACACATCGGTCCCATGGCACAGGATTTTTATTCGGCATTCGGCCTGGGAGACACGGACAAATACATCGCGCAAGGAGATGCGCAGGGCGTGGCGCTCGCGTCGATCCAGGGCTTATATCAAGAGGTGCAGGAAAAGGAAGAGCGAATTCGGAAACTCGAAGCGAAATTGCAAGACTTAGAGGAACGGATGGCGGCGTTTTCCACCGGCAATCCACAGAAACTGCCCTGAAAACCTTGCAGGCGAATTCGACGTCTGTTATTCTGTACAAGGTCGCCCGATGCGAAAGCGTCGGGCGAAACGATTGATGGCAGGCCGGAAATATTCCCGGAATACTTGCCACGGTCGAGGCGATTTGATAAAGTGAACTCAGGGCGACGTTGTGTCGCTGGCGGGAAGTCAGGTAGGCAACTAAGCTCAGTCAATGGATTGAGCGTTTTGCGGACTCCATAGCAGTTTTCAAGCAGTCCTGCGGTAACTTTCAACATTTCCCGAAATTTTCTGGGCATTGCGTTGCTCGGAACCGCTCCAGAAAGCGGTGAGCCGAACGCGGCCCAAACGGCTTTCGAGGCCGGCAGGTATTGGATCTTGCGAAGCAATTCGTATCGTCCAAGCGCCTGCGCAGTTCATTGACAATCTGGTTGGACGCAATGAAGTAATTCGTCAGACTTTTTGAGTAAAAGCCGGAGCGATAACGATCTCGGAGCAGTCCGAGGTCATACTCAAACAGATCAAACGAGAGTTTGATCCCGGCTCAGAATCAACGCTGGCGGCGCGCTTAACACATGCAAGTCGAGCGAGAAAGGGGAGCAATCCCTGAGTACAGCGGCGTACGGGTGAGTAACACGTGGGTAATCTACCTTTGAGTGGGGGATAACCCTGGGAAACCGGGGCTAATACCGCATAAGCCTGAAAAGGGAAAGCAGCAATGCGCTGGAAGAGGAGCCCGCGGCCGATTAGCTAGTTGGTGAGGTAACGGCCCACCAAGGCGATGATCGGTAGCCGGCCTGAGAGGGCACACGGCCACACTGGCACTGAAACACGGGCCAGACTCCTACGGGAGGCAGCAGTGGGGAATCTTGCACAATGGAGGCAACTCTGATGCAGCGACGCCGCGTGAGCGATGAAGCCCTTCGGGGTGTAAAGCTCTTTCGGCAGGGACGATAATGACGGTACCTGAAGAAGAAGCTGCGGCTAACTACGTGCCAGCAGCCGCGGTAATACGTAGGCAGCGAGCGTTGTTCGGAATTACTGGGCGTAAAGAGTGTGTAGGCGGCGCTCTAAGTTCGGTGTGAAATCTCCCGGCTTAACTGGGAGGGTGCGCCGGAAACTGGAGTGCTCGAGCGTGGGAGAGGAAAGCGGAATTCCTGGTGTAGCGGTGAAATGCGTAGATATCAGGAGGAACACCTGCGGTGTAGACGGCTTTCTGGACCATTGCTGACGCTGAGACACGAAAGCGTGGGTAGCAAACAGGATTAGATACCCTGGTAGTCCACGCCCTAAACGATGCATACTTGGTGTCGGCCATTCAGTTGGTCGGTGCCGGAGCTAACGCGTTAAGTATGCCGCCTGGGGAGTACGGTCGCAAGGCTGAAACTCAAAGGAATTGACGGGGGCCCGCACAAGCGGTGGAGCATGTGGTTTAATTCGACGCAACGCGAAGAACCTTACCTGGGCTCGAACGGCTGCAGACCGCCGGTGGAAACACTGGCTTTCCCGCAAGGGACTGTAGTCGAGGTGCTGCATGGCTGTCGTCAGCTCGTGTCGTGAGATGTTGGGTTAAGTCCCGCAACGAGCGCAACCCTTGTCCTGTGTTGCTAACCCCTTAAAAGGTGCACTCTCAGGAGACCGCCAGCGATAAGCTGGAGGAAGGTGGGGATGACGTCAAGTCATCATGGCCTTTATGTCCAGGGCTACACACGTGCTACAATGGACGGTACAAAGCGCTGCAAACTCGCGAGAGGGAGCTAATCGCAAAAAACCGTTCTCAGTTCGGATTGCAGGCTGCAACTCGCCTGCATGAAGCTGGAATCGCTAGTAATGGCATATCAGAACGATGCCGTGAATACGTTCCCGGGCCTTGTACACACCGCCCGTCACATCACGAAAGTGGATTGTACTAGAAGCCTGCACGCCAACCCGCAAGGGGGGCAGCGGTCCAAGGTATGATTCATGATTGGGGTGAAGTCGTAACAAGGTAGCCGTAGGAGAACCTGCGGCTGGATCACCTCCTTTCTAAGAGAGACAGTGGCTGGAGCTACCGAAATAAGAACCGAGCCGCGCGCGTAAGCAAGCGATTGGTTTTCAAGTAAGTAGCAGCCTTTCCAGTCCATCCCGCTCCGGGATCTCCACTCGAAGAGTTTGATTTGCTTCTGGTCGCTCATGCTGGTCATGAGCGGCTGCGTCCAATCGGCCTCGATTACAAAATCGGAACTGAGCCGCGCGCGGGGGTGCCCCTGGGCCAAGCGGTCTTGGTTTCTAGGGGCTGTAGCTCAGCTGGGAGAGCGCCTGATTTGCATTCAGGAGGTCGCCGGTTCGATCCCGACCAGCTCCACCAGTTCCACTCCCTGACGGTTGTGGCTCAGAAAGGCCCACCGTACTTCACGGGCCTGTAGCTCAGGTGGCTAGAGCGCACCCCTGATAAGGGTGAGGTCGGTAGTTCAAGTCTACCCAGGCCCACCATCCGAAAAACAGAAGTAGACGGTTGTTACACTACGAGCGTCCACTTCTGCGGTTCGGTACCGCAGTATAAGTTTGGTCTTTGAAAATTGAATAGTTATTGACGGGCAACTACAAGTTGCAACGCTGCCACGCAACCAATATGTGGCAGCAGCGCCGCCCGGTTTAACCGAGCCGCGACCGTAAGGGAGCGTTTCGGAAGAGCCGGTGCGAAGAGAGATAACTCAGAACATAGAGTTAATTTTATGGTCAAGCTACTAAGGGCATGCGTGTGGATGCCTTGGCGCAAGTAGGCGATGAAGGACGTGGCTAGCTGCGATAAGCCTCGGGGAGATGCAAGCAATCTATTATCCGGGGATGTCCGAATGGGGAAACCCAAGCCAGGTAACTGGCTTACCTTTCGATGAATACATAGTCGACTGGAGCGAACGGGGGGAAGTGAACCATCTCAGTACCCCTAGGAAGAGAAAACAACAGTGATTCCGATAGTAGTGGCGAGCGAACTCGGAACAGCCTAAACCGTGCGATCCGAAAGGAGAGCGCGGGGTTGCAGGACCACAAAGAATAAGTGCCAGTTCAGGGAAACTTGAAGTGGTTCTTATTCTAACGAGGTTATAAGAAAGCGTTAAGAGAACGATTTGGAAAGATCGGCCAAAGAAGGTGACAGCCCTGTATCTGAAAATGCAATCTTAGCTTCCAGTGGCTCCTAAGTACCGCGGGACACGAGAAACCCTGTGGGAATCCGCCGGGACCATCCGGCAAGGCTAAATACTCACTTGCGACCGATAGTGAACTAGTACCGTGAGGGAAAGGTGAAAAGAACCCCTGTGAGGGGAGTGAAATAGTACCTGAAACCGCATGCCTACAAGCAGTGGGAGGACTATGGCCGTAAGGCAATGTCTGACCTCGTGCCTATTGAATAATGAGCTGGCTAGTTAGTCTCAGTGGCAAGGTTAAGCGAAAGCGAGCCGTAGCGAAAGCGAGTCTGAATAGGGCGTTCAGTCGCTGGGATTAGACGCGAAGCGGGATGATCTACCCTTGGCCAGGATGAAATCCGTGTAACAGCGGATGGAGGTCCGAACCGGTGTTGGTTGAAAACAGCTCGGATGAGCTGAGGGTAGGGGTGAAAGGCTAATCAAATTCCGTGATAGCTCGTTCTCTCCGAAATAGCTTTAGGGCTAGCCTCGTATGGTCCGTCTTGGTGGTAGAGAACTGATTGAACTAGGGGCCTTTCCAGGTTACCGAATTCAGCCAAACTGCGAATGCCAAGAACGAGTAATACGGGAGTCAGACGGTCAGGGCTAAGCTTGATCGTCGAAAGGGAAAGAGCCCAGACCATCAACTAAGGTCCCCAAGTACATGCTAAGTGGGAAAGGAAGTCGAGTTCCTCAGACAGCCAGGAGGTTGGCTTAGAAGCAGCCATCCTTTAAAGAAAGCGTAATAGCTCACTGGTCGAGGGATTCGGTGCCGACAATCCAACGGGGCTCAAGCATGTCACCGAAGTTATGGACTCGAGAACGGACAGGCCGCAAGGCTTGTCTAGAGTGGTAGGAGAGCGTTCCTAGTGAAGTGAAGGTATACCGAGAGGAGTGCTGGATCGCTAGGAAGTGACTCTGCCAGCATAAGTAGCGAAAAGCCAGGTGAGAACCCTGGCCGCCGAAAGTCTAAGGATTCCTGAGAAAGGTTAATCCGCTCAGGGTTAGTCGGGGCCTAAGGTGAGGCCGAAAGGCGTAACTGATGGACACTACGGTTAATATTCCGTGACTACGTTTGTTCGATAAAGACCGATGGGGGGACGCACCACAGAGATCCATCCGCGAGAAGGGTCAAAGATGGGTTGAGTGAGATCCGGATTGGCAAATCCGCCGGGTCGTGTGCCAGGAAAATCCTCTAAGGAGAATAAACGTACCCGTACCACAAACCGACACAGGTGGACGAGATGAGTATTCTAAGGCGCTCGGGTGATGGAGTTGCGAAGGAACTAGGCAAATTAACCCCGTAACTTCGGGAGAAGGGGTGCCCACTTCGGTGGGCCGCAGTGAAACGCGTCAGGCGACTGTTTAACAAAAACACAGGTCTCTGCAAAGTCGAAAACGACGTATAGGGGCTGACGCCTGCCCGGTGCCGGAAGGTTAAAGGGAGAGGTTAGCCGCAAGGCGAAGCTTTGAACTGAAGCCCCGGTGAACGGCGGCCGTAACTATAACGGTCCTAAGGTAGCGAAATTCCTTGTCGGGTAAGTTCCGACCTGCACGAATGGCGTAACGATCTGACGACTGTCGGCGCGCTCCGCCCGGCGAACTTGTGGTTCCGGTGAAGACGCCGGATGCCCGCCACTAGACGGAAAGACCCCGTGCACCTTTACTATACCTTTGCAATGAACTATGGTGCGGTCTGCGCAGAATAGGTGGGAGGCTTTGAACTCAGGCTCTTGGGCTTGAGGGAGCCACCGGTGAGATACCACCCTGATCGTACTGTGGTTCTAACTTACTCCCGTCATCCGGGAGAAGGACATTGCAAGGCGGGTAGTTTGACTGGGGCGGTCGCCTCCTAAATTGTAACGGAGGCGCTCGAAGCTTGGTTCACGCTGTTTGGAAATCAGCGGTCGAGTGCAAAGGCATAAACCAGGTTGACTGCAAGACCTACAAGTCAAGCAGGTGGGAAACCAGGACTTAGTGATCCGGTGGTTCTGCATGGAAGGGCCATCGCTCAACGGATAAAAGGTACGCCGGGGATAACAGGCTGATCGGAGTCAAGAGTTCATATCGACGCTCCGGTTTGGCACCTCGATGTCGGTTCATCGCATCCTGGGGGTGCAGAAGCTCCCAAGGGTTAGGCTGTTCGCCTATTAAAGCGGTACGTGAACTGGGTTCAGAACGTCGCGAGACAGTTCGGTCCCTATCTGTGGTGGGCGCAGGAGATTTGAGGGGGCTTGCCCTTAGTACGAGAGGACCGGGGTGAACGAACCTCTTGTGATTCAGTTGTCACACCCGTGGCACAGCTGAGTAGCGAAGTTCGGTCAGGATAAGTGCTGAATGCATATAAGTACGAAACCTTCCCCAAGATGAGATCTCCCCGAAGAGCCGTGATAGACGATCACGTTGATAGGACGGATGTGTAAGCAGAGTAATCTGTTGAGCTGACCGTTACTAATAGCTCGTTCGGCTTGACCATAAAATTAACTCTGCGCTTTGAGTTACTTCAGTTGCCCGTCAATAACTATTCCCCGGCAACGCTCCCTCACGGTCGCGGTTCTGTAAGGAACATTCTGAACCGCGCGTGAGCAAGCGGTGCCACAAGTTTTTTCGACTTTCGGGTGATTGCAGCGAGAGGGTTCCACCCGTTCCCATCCCGAACACGGAAGTTAAGCCTCTCAGCCCCGATGGTACTGCATGCGCGAGTGTGTGGGAGAGTAGGACGTCGCCCGATTAATACTGCAAACAATGAACCCCCGGTTAGTGGTAACGCTAACCGGGGGTTTGTGTCATATGTGGGGAGACACCGTCGCCACGAGCTCTACATGGACCTGCTCAGAATGATCGGCGAACTGCAGGCGGAGAAAGAGCGTCTGGATGAAGCGATTCAGGCGCTCGAGCGGCTCTCCGCTAGAAAACTTCGGCGTCGCGGCCGGCCGCCTCGGTGGCTGAAGTCGGAAATACAGGCCCAATCGAGCGAAACCGAAAAAGCCGAAGAAAATTCAAACGGTAACTAGGCCTCACACGCCTCAGCTGATGCTTACGTAACGCAACCCCGCGCGAGTGACTTTTTCTCGATCCAACGCATGTCGCCCGTCGAGAATCACCGGGTTGCGCATTTTTTTTGCTAAGACATCCCACTCCAGATCCCGGTATTCATTCCATTCGGTTACCAGCACCAGCGCGTCGCATCCTTCCGCGACCTCACAGACGTTTTCACAAAGCTGCACTCCGATACCGCTGTGCTCGCGCCGAAATCTCTCGAGCGCAATCGGATCGTGCGCTTTCACGCGCACGCCGCGATCGATCAGCTTTTGTGCAATCTCGATAGCCGGCGCTTCCCGCAAATCATCCGTATTCGGCTTGAAAGCTAAGCCCAAAAGCCCAATCGTTCGACCCTTCAGAATTTTCAACTCGTAGAGCAGCTTTTCCACGACGCGATCGCGCTGGCGGCAATTGATCTTCCTGGCGGCTTCGACGATGGGCAGGTTCAAGCCGTACTCTCCCGCCGTCGCCATCAGAGCTGACGTATCCTTGCCAAAGCAGGACCCACCCCAGCCTATGCCTGCGCTCAAAAATCGCGGGCCGATTCGAGAATCTAAACCGATCCCGCGGCCGACTTCGGAGATGTTCGCGCCAACCCGCTCCGCGAGTAATCCGATCTCGTTTATAAAGCTGATTTTCAGGGCCAAAAATGCATTGGCGGCATACTTGATTAGCTCCGCCGAAGCCAGATCAGTGGAAAGAAGCGGCACTGCGCCAACATCCTCCGGGCGTGGCAGGTACGTCGGAGCATTGAATGTCTGGTCCAGGATCGGCCGGTACAGCGAATAGAGAACCTCAAGCGCGCGCGGTTCGTCAGCCCCGATAACGATTCGATCTGGATACAGACTGTCGTGCAGCGCCGTCCCTTCGCGCAAGAACTCCGGGTTGGACGCTACGGCGAACTCCGCGGCCGCCCCGTTCTGCCGCTGTTCGGAGGCTTCCCGAACCAGCGATCCCACCCAATTCCCGCTTCCGATCGGAACAGTGGACTTGTTCACCACGACTGTAAAGTCGGCGCTCATGTGCTGGCCGATCCCACGCGCTGCTTGCGACAGGAACTCGAGATTAGGAGCGCCCGAGGGGGTCGGCGGGGTCCCGACCGCGATGAATACTACTTCAGCGCCCGGGATCGCTTCTGCATAGCTGGTCGTAAAGTGCAGGTTTTGCCGGGCCTCTTCGAGCAATTCCTTCAGATTGGGCTCATAAATGGGGATTTTCCCCGCCAGAAGAGCTTCGATTTTGGACTCGTCGGTATCGAGGCAGGAGACGGAATGCCCGACAAACGCCAGGCATACGCCCGTCGTCAGCCCAACATAACCGGTTCCGATAATGGCTACGCGCATGAGTTAATTTCGTATGATAACCCAGCGGTTCAACTCCCATCTCGAACAGCTTGGACGTTTGTTCCCGCCTTGCCATTTACCATAAATCTGATAGAGAATAGGGCGATGCAGGTACTTTTGTCTCGGATGGGCGGTTTCTCTTCCAGGATCCCGTTAATCGCGGCCCTCCTATTCGCGGGAAGTTTCCGCCTCGCGGCTCAATACGACAAAGTTGCGGCGCTGGGATCCGACAGCTCCATGACCCCGATTGGCGCTTCCGCTTCCGCGCCGCCCATTGAGAATTGGCCCTATGACTCGCCGGATTTCCGGCCGACTGGCAAGTTGAATGATCAACTGCCGAGGTGGTTACAGTTCGGGCTTGAAGAACGCGTTCGGTTTGAAGGTTACTCGGATGGCGGATTCAAGCCGAACAACACCGATTCCTATCTCTTAAACCGCTTCCGTTTGGGAATGCTTATGCGGCCCGTGAGCTGGTTTAGAGTTGTCGCCCAGGTGCAAGATGCGCGTCCGTTTTTCGAAAAGCCGCCCATCGGTCCGCCCAATGAAAACCGCTGGGATCTCAAGCTGGCCTACGCCGAATTCGGTGACCTGGAAACACAGCACATCAGCGTCCGCGTCGGACGCCAGGAAATCGATTACAACAACACAATCATTGCGAATTCCGAATGGCGTAACCAGGGCCGCTCTTACGATGGCGTGGTCACAAACCTGCACTTCGACAGATTTCGACTTGGTATTTTTGCCGCTTCGGTCGTCAACCCACTCGACGAAGGCGTGAGTCATCATCAGGATGGAAACAACATCTACGGATTCTACGGCGGAATCGACCATGTCATTCCGAATTCAGCGATTGAACCGTTCGTGCTGTGGCGTGTTGCGCCCACCATTGCGGTCGAAAGCACAACGAAAATAAAAACGGGCAAGCTCGACGAGAAGGCATACGGGTTTCGCGTCCGCGGCAAAGAGATTTCCAATTTCGATTACAGGTTTGAATTGGTCGGAGAAGGTGGCTTCGCGGGTACTAACGCCATCAGCGCATGGGCGACCACTTTCGGAGCAGGTTACAAACTCTCCTCGTTAGGATGGAAACCGCGTTTGTTTGCGGGTTACGACTACGCCTCGGGCGACAAGAATCCTAGGGATGGTACGCGCAACACATTCGACACCATGTATCCCACTGCCCATGACCGCTTTGGTATCACCGATCAATTCGGGTGGCAGAATATCGTGGCGGGCCGTGCTGGCGTGACACTCGAGCCGCATCACCGCTGGTCAGTAACGGGCCAGTATCTCGATTTCTGGCTCGCAAGCGCCACCGATGCCGTTTACAACACCTCCGGCGGAGCGCTCTTCCGCGATCTGACTGGAAAATCCGGCACTCATCTCGGCGACGAACTCGATTTCTACACCTGGTATGAGATTAACCGGCAGGTTCACGTGGGTACGGGCATAGGTCACCTCATGCCCGGCCAGTTTCTCGCCAAAGTCTCCAAAGACGCTGCATACACTTATCCCTATTTCGCGATTGAACTTCTGGACGGCAAGCGAGTGCACTAGCATTCCGCGGCAAGCCCGGTAGCAACTCGAGATGGATGCTACGTTGAAGGCAACCGCCATTCCTTTCGGAACTATGATGCATCTTCGCTGTAGTGACCCCGAGTGTGGTACGACTTTGGATCTGCATGACCGATCGCTCGCCTGTCCCCGGTGCGGCGATTTACTGGAAGTTGCCATTGACCCGCTTACCCGAGACGTCGTCAACCTAAAGAAACTCTGGCGCGAGCGGCGCTCTTCGTATGACGTGCGCGACACGAGCGGAGTCTGGCGTTTTCGCGAATTCCTGCCTGATTATCCTCCCGATGAAATCGTGACTCTGTCCGAAGGCAATACTCCGCTAGTGCGTGGCCGCCGAACAGCGCAATGGGCAGGAGTACGCAATCTTTGGTTCAAGCATTTGGGCTGGAATCCGACCGGATCTTTCAAGGATCTTGGTATGACAGCCGGGATGACCGAAGCTAAATTTCTCAGCGCCAAAACTGTAGCGTGTGCCTCCACGGGAAACACGGCCGCGTCTCTTGCCGCCTACGCTGCGCGCGCGGGAGTCACAGCTCGCGTGTATCTTCCAGCAGGCCAAGCCTCCGCCAACAAGCTGGCTCAAGCGCTCGATTTCGGAGCGGAAGTGGTCGAGATCGAAGGCAGCTTCGATGACGCTCTAGAGACGCTTTTGAAGAGCGCCGATCCGAATCTCTATTTCCTGAATTCTATAAATCCATTCCGCATCGAAGGCCAGAAGACGGCGATGCTCGAGTTGCTCGAGCAATTCGAGTGGCGAGTGCCGGACTACCTTGTCATCCCCGGCGGCAATCTGGGGAATTCGTCGGCCTTCGGCAAGGCGCTGGCCGAGCTGAAGACTCAGGGTTTTATCGAAACGCTTCCTCGAATGGTGATTGTCCAGGCCGAAGGCGCGAATCCGCTAGCGCGCCTGTGGAGTTCCGGCTCCCGCCAGTTGCAGGCCGTTGAACGTCCGGAGACCGCCGCAACCGCTATCCGCATCGGCAATCCGAGATCTTGGAAGAAGGCGCTGCGCGCGATCGAGCTGACGGGCGGCATGGTCATGGACGTCACCGACGAGGAGATCGGACAAGCCAAGCGCATGATTGGCCAAGATGGTATCGGCTGCGAGCCGGCCTCCGCCACCACGCTGGCTGGACTCCGGAAGCTGACGAGCGCGGGGAAAATTGATCGGGACGCAACAGTAGCCGCCATTCTGACCGGCCATGCTTTGAAAGATACCGATTACATCATCAAATCGCAGAACAAACTCGAAACTCTGGCGGAAGCGCATGCTCGCTGAGCAGCCCGAGGCATCGCCTTCGGATTTAGAAATCAAAGTGCCGGGGTCGATTGCGAACCTTGGCCCGGGATTCGACACTCTAGCCGTTGCTATTCAGCTCTATCTCTCTCTCCAGGTCCGCATCGGTCCGGGCACGAATGAGCTGCACTTCGAGTTCACGAATCTCCAACTGGATGGCGAGAACTACATCGAGCGCGCGTTCCGTTTTCTCGCCGGCCAGCGCGGAGGATCGTTTCCTTCACTTTTCGTAGCAGTGCACAGCGATATTCCGAGTAAAGCCGGCCTAGGAAGTAGCGCCGCCGCAACCGTAGCGGGTCTCCGCCTCTATGAGGCTATCGCCGGCCCGCTCCCGCCGCAAGGATTGCTGAATGCGGCATGTGCTTTGGAGGGGCATCCGGACAATGTCGCGGCGGCTCTGCTCGGCGGTCTTACGGTGAGTTGCCAGATGCCCGACCGATCCGCCTTCGCCGTTGGCCTCGCGTGGCCGGAATCGCTCCGCTTTGTGGTCCTGACTCCCCGGTTGCCTCTCTCTACCTCTGCATCCCGAAGCGCCCTACCCGATAGAATCTCTCGCGACGACGCAGTGTTCAACCTGCAGCGTGTAGCGCTTCTTCTTCAAGCTGTCCTGAGCGGCGAGTTTTCGCTGCTGCGAGAGGCGCTACATGATCGCGTACATCAGCCTTTTCGGCAGAAGCTGGTCCCCGGTCTCGAGGCAGCGCTGGCTCTGGAGCATCCGGACCTTCTCGGCGTCTGCTTGAGCGGAGCCGGACCGTCGATCGTCGCTTTCGCCGAACGGAATTTCGACGCCGTCGAGCAGGCGCTCGAGCAAAGTTTTCTCCCCACCGGATTGGACTACACAATCCGCAGATTGAGCGCCCATCAGGATTCGGGAGCATCATTCTGAACCGAGCGAACATGATAGGTTAACGGGTTATGAAGCGAAAGTTAGGTGGATTTTGCATTTGCATCTCGCTGGTTGTATCGGCGTTGCTGCTCGCTCAGCAGCAGACCCCGGCGCAAGCAGGGGAGCAATGGACGCAAGCGGCGGCGAACGCCTGGTATGAGCACGAACCATGGCTGGTCGGCAGCAATTACCTCCCAGCCGATGCCATCAACGAACTCGAGATGTGGCAAGCCGACACGTTCGATGCAAAGCGCATGGACACAGAGCTTGGATGGGCGGAAGGGCTGGGCATGAACACCATGCGCGTATTCCTGCACGATTTGCTTTGGAAGCAAGATAGCGAGGGATTCAAGAAGCGCATCAACACTTTTCTCGAGATCTGCGACAGGCATAAAATCAGGCCGCTTTTCGTCTTGTTTGATTCGTGCTGGGATCCATTTCCGCATCTTGGAAAGCAGAGAGCGCCACGCCCGGGCGTTCACAATTCGGGTTGGGTTCAAAGTCCTGGAGCGAAGGCGCTGGAGGATCCCTCGCAATATCCGCGATTGGAAGCGTACGTAAAAGGTGTGGTGGGTGCATTTGCCAAGGACAATCGCGTGCTCGGGTGGGACATTTGGAACGAGCCGGACAACCCGAACGGTTCCAGCTACGGCGCATCCGAGCCGAAGAACAAAACCGGGCTTGTTCTCGCCTTGTTGCCCCAAGCCTTTTCGTGGGCGCGCTCCGTGCAACCGCAACAGCCGTTGACCAGCGGAATCTGGCACGAAGATCCATCAGCACCGGCGACATTATCCGAGATGGCGAAAAAGCAGCTCGGCCTCTCGGATATCATTTCATTCCACGACTACGATCCACCGGCAATCTTCGAAAAAGAGGTGAAGTGGTTGCAGCAATACGGCCGACCCTTGATCTGCACTGAGTACATGGCGCGCCCAAGAGAAAGCACGTTTGAAAACATCTTGCCGATCGCGAAGAAATACAAGGTGGGTGCAATCAACTGGGGATTCGTTGCCGGGAAGTCGCAGACCTACATGCCCTGGGATTCATGGCAGCACCCGTATGTTGACCACCCGCCCAGAGTCTGGTTCCACGACATCTTCCATGAGGACGGCAAGCCGTATCGCGAATCGGAAGTGCAGTTTATCCGGAAGATCACCGGGAAGAGCGGGGAATAGAACTACCAGAAAACGCGTGACTCTTGGCTGGAAGACTTCGGTCTGCTCCTATTTGCGTACCGCCGAGGCGTTGGCGTAAGGTGAAGGAGTGACCATCGAGATCAAAAAACCTGAGCTCGAAGAGCTGATTGAACAGCGACTCAGGACTGGCGAATTTTGCGACATCGAAGAGTTGCTAACGACTGCCTTGCAACAGCTATCCGCTGACCGGCGTTTTAATCCTGATACCCGTCGAGAAGCGGTTCGTCGAATGAAGAATTTTCCCAAAGAAAACAATCTCAGCTTGGGTGAGCCGGTAAGTCGTGAGCTTCTACACGAACGGCACCGGTACTGATGAATGCATTTGTATTGGATGCTTCCATTGCGGTCTCATGGTGCTTCCCAGACGATCCAAGCGAAAACACGCCTTATAGCCAAGCAATTCTCGATTTACTTGAAGAGGCTGATGCCGTTGTGCCGGAAATCTGGGCGTATGAGATTGCCAACAGCATCTTCGTTTCGTACCGCAAGCGCAAGCGGATTAGCGACGAGCAGATCGCAACCTACATTGAGCTGATCGAATCGTTACCTGTCCGGGTTGAACGGTTTTCATGGCAGGAAAACGTTCGGCTAGAGAAGTTGGCACGGAAGCACAATGTGACAGCCTACGGCGTGAGTTATCTCCAGTTGGCAAAGCGAGAGGGACTGCTGCTGGCGACAAGCGACGCGAAGCTTGCAGGAGCAGCACACGCCGACGGCATCGGGCTGGTGATGGTTAACACTGGAGTTTGACGTGCTCTAATGTCTGGAGCTTCTGGTGTTCGTGTCGCACTGCGAGAGCGGAAAGCGGATTCGAATCATTAATGCACGCCTTGCGACCCGGACCGAGCGAAAACAGTATGAAGAAGGGACCGGCAGCTAAGCGGGGTGACGACTTGCGGTCGGAGTATGATCTCTCGCGGCTGCAGGGTGGCATTCGAGGCAAGTACTATCGTGGGGCCAGCGCAGGAACGAACCTCGTGTTGATTGAGCCTGATCTCGCAAATCTGTTCCCCGATAGTAAGGCGGTGAACCCTGCTCTTCGACTCTTGACTGAAGCCGCTCAATTAGCAACTACCTCGAAACGCGGCCGCACTCGTTGAGCTGATGATCTCGATTCCCGTCACGACTTGCGCCCCAGATACGTCGCGCGGAACCTTCACGCTTGAACAAGAATCGGATCGCTCACAAAATGTAGGCGAATCTGCGACGGAACTTCACTGCTATCAAAATGTACAGCTACCGCTTCCAGAATTTGTTGCTGTAGATCCCCAAGATCCTGGCCCTGCGTGCTGATACCGCCAGAAGCATTCGGTGCGTCCCACGAAGCGACTAGCATCCCTGATTCTTCGTCGCGCTGAACTTGAAAGGTGATCTCGTTCATTTGGACCTCACGCGTACGCCGGCTCTATCTCTTCGGCGGCACTGAAGTAGGCGCAGTCCGGGTGATGGAACACGAGAGCAGACACGCTCGCTTCGGGCTCCATCATGAAGCCTTCAGTCAAGTGGACGCCAATGTCTTCGGGGCGCAGAAGCCGGAAGAGCTTAGTCTGGTCCTCGAGATTAGGGCACGCCGGATAACCGAAGCTGTAGCGCTTGCCGCGGTACCGGGATGTGAAACGCTCGTGCATGGTGAGAGTAGGAGGATCGGGGAAGCCCCAATCTTCACGAATGCGCCGATGCAGCCACTCAGCGCAGCCTTCCGCAGTCTCAATGCCGAGCGCTTGCAGGGCATGGGCTTTGAAGTATTCGCCGCGCGACTTTGCTTCTTCGGAGTGCTGGATGATGCCTTCCCCAGCAGTCACCACAAACAGCGCGATGTGGTCGCGACGGCCATCTTGCGGGTCGAGCGCGTAGTCGCTCAAGCAGAGCCCGTCTGATTTTGCCTGGCGGCCGAAGCGGAAGCTTTCTATCGGTGAATCGCCGCCGGGCGCGAAGAGATGCAGAGTGTTCGCGTCCCGCTCCACTTCAAAAAACTGCCAGACGGCGTGGGCCTTCATGAACGTTGCGGCCTCGCGTTTCACGTCTTCGACATTGTGGAAGAGCTCGAGCGCCTTCGGGTCGCGTTCGGCCAGGAGCTTTTCGAAATTTCCTTTGAAGCCAAGATGTCGGCCGTAGAGCATGAACGGGTTAATGTAGCTCCAAACCTCCGCCAGATTCGGAATCAGCCGAACCTTACGATCGAGGTAAGGCGCGGGCGGTATCGGCACATCTGTATGAACTTTGGGACTGCGCGTCTCGCCCGAAGGTACGACCGCTTGCTCGCGCACGGCAGTTTCGACCGGAACTTCGCCAAAGATATGTTGTGAAAGAACCTGTTCGCGCAGCTCCGGATCCATGATCTCGTTCATCAAGCGTAGACCGGTCATGGCGTCCTTCGCATAGAAGGTCGGCGCGGAATAGCCAGGCGCGATCTTCGTCTTGGTGAATTTTTCAGATAGCGCGGCGCCGCCGACGAGCAGAGGTATGCTGATGCCCGCATCCTTCAGATCGCCCGCCGTAGTGACCATCTGATGCGCGCTCTTAACCAGCAGGCCAGAGAGGCCCATCGCGTCAGGATGGTGTTTCTGATATGCCTTGATCAGATCTTCGGGCGGCACTTTGATGCCGAGATTAATTACCTCGTAGCCGTTGTTGCTGAGAATGATCTCGACCAGATTCTTTCCAATATCGTGGACGTCGCCTTTGACCGTAGCCAGGACAATTTTTCCACGGGTGGAGGAAGCGGATTTCTCCATGAACTGCTCGAGATGGTTGACGGCCGCCTTCATGGCCTCGGCCGATTGCAGCACTTCGGCGACGATCAGCTCATTGTTATTGAAGAGCCGCCCCACTTCGGACATTCCCGCCATCAAGGGACCGTTAATGATATCGAGCGGCGCGACACCCTCCTTGAGTTTCAAGTCGAGATCGGGAATCAGGCCGTCCTTCGTGCCCTCGATGATGTAGTTGGCGAGGCGTCCGTCCAGCGGCAAATCGGAGGTCTTCTTCTTAACTCTTCCGGTCGCGCCGCGGAAGTGTTCAGAAATCGCCGCGATATGGAATTGATTTACCGCGATCTTTTGCTCACGCGTCTGCTGGCGCCAATCTTCCGGAACTGCTTCGAGTACGGCCGCGCTCGGGTGATCCGCCGGAATATTTACAGGAGGAGTGTTGAAGAGCAAAGCTTCCGCCAATCGCCGTTCTTCTTCAGGAATCGAAGCGAAGCGCTCGAGCTTTTCAGCGTTCACGATGGCTAAATCGAGACCCGCCTTCGTGCAGTAGTAAAGAAAAACCGAATTAACCACCTCTCGAGCAGAAGCGGGCAGGCCGAAGGAAATGTTCGAAATGCCCAGCACGGTCTTGACGTACGGGATTTTTTCTTTGATCAGGCGAATGGATTCGATGGTCTCGACCGCGCCGCCGATGTAATTTTCGTCGCCAGTCGCGCAAGGGAAAACCAGCGGATCAATAATGATGTCTTCGGGTGGGACGCCGTATTTCGTCGTGAGCAGTCGAACCGATCGCTCCGCGACGGCCAATTTCCGCTCCCGCGTGAAGGCCTGGGCCTGGGTAGGATCTTCATCGATGCAGCCGACCACGAGCGCTGCGCCGTACGCGCGCGCCAAGGGACAGATGCGCTCAAATTTTTCCTCGCCATCTTCGAGATTGATCGAATTGATGATGCTCTTTCCCTGGCAATACGTGAGAGAAAGCTCAACAGACTTCGCGTCTGTCGTGTCGATCATGATCGGCGCCTTGATTTTCCGAATGAGCTTTTCGTAAAAAGCGGGAATATCGTTTATCTCATCGCGGTCGCTCGATTGAAGGCAAACATCTACGACGTGCGCGCCGTTTCGGATCTGCCAACGGGCGATTTCCGTGGCTTCTTCCCACTTCTCTTCACCGATCATTTTCTTGAACAGACGAGAGCCGATAACGTTGGTGCGCTCACCCACGATCAGCGGCCGGTTGCTTTCTTCGGCTTCGATCATCTCGATACCGGAGAAATAGGTGCGATGCGTGGGCTCTTTGGGCGCCCGCGGCTTCTTGCCCTGTACCATCTGCGCAATCACCCGGATGTGATCGGGACGAGTGCCGCAGCAGCCGCCGACTATGTTGAGCCAGCCGTGATCGATGAAGCGCTCGAGCTGCGCGGCGAGGCTGGTGGGCGTTTCCAGGTACTTGCCTTCCTCATCCGGCAGACCCGCGTTCGGGTAACAGGAGACCCGAGTCGTGGCGAGCTCGTGAATGGAGCGAATGTGATCGGTCATGAACTCAGGCCCGGTGGCGCAGTTTAGACCGATTGACAGCAGCGGCGCGTGGGATATGGATGTGCAGAACGCGTCCGCCGTCTGGCCGGCGAGCATTGTACCCATCGCTTCAATGGTGCCGGAGACCATGGTAGGAATCGGATAATCCAGCTCACGCCGGAGACGATGAATGGCTAGCAGGCCCGCCTTTATGGTTCTGGTGTCATTGCAGGTTTCAAGCAGAAGAATATCCGCCCCGCCATCGAATAAACCTTTGGCCTGATCATAAAAGCTCGCCACCAGCTCATCAAAGGTCACACCGCCGCTGATGGAAATGGCTTTTGTAGTGGGACCCATCGAGCCTGCGACGAAACGCGGCCGACCCGGCTTCGAATACTCCTCCGCCGCCTGGCGCGCTAGCTTCGCGGCTTGAAAGCTTATCTCGTACGAGCGATCCGCAAGCCCATATTCGGCAAGCACGATTTTGCTCGATTGAAACGTGTCGGTCTCGACGATATCCGAGCCGGCTTCATAATAGGCGCGGTGAACGTCCAAAATGACGTCAGGCCGCGTGAGGACCAGGTTTTCGTTACAACCCTCCAGCGCCGGACCGCCGAAATCGTCAGCGGTCAGATGCCGCTGTTGCAGTATTGTGCCCATGGCGCCGTCTAGAACGAGTAAACGGGTAGCCAGGGCGTCTTCGAGAGCCTGGAGACGAATGTGCCGATCTTCCATATAGATACGGATTAACCTTCATTGTAATCGCCAGGCCGGGATTTTCGGGAGAACAGATCAGCGAGAGGTTGCGGGCAAGGCCGGAGCGGAGAAGCCGCGCTAATTACCGGCAGTCTGTTCTTGAACGCCGGGCGCTGCCGTGGTCGCTTCGAGAGGCTGGGTCTGACTGGAATCAGCAGACGTACTCTGGGGCTGTGAAGTCGGGGGCACTGGTGGCGACGCCGGTCTCACTACGATATTGCTGTGAGGTCCGTTGTCACCTTTAAAATTGGCTTTGGGCATCTTGCGTGTCTCCTGTGGGCTAGTTGTGAGAAGAGCGATGGAATAGCACTACATCACTCTCGGCTCGCCCGCGTATATAAGCAAGTTTACTTCCATTTCCGCTCCATGCAAAGTAAATAATGCCGTCCTCAGGGACGTGGGTGAGTTGCCGAGGCGGCCCACCGGCTAGGGATTGCCGCCAAATATCTGGGACTTTGCTCCGCGAATCGATGTAATCCAGCGCGGAACCGTCAGGACTCCAGCGGACCGGCCCCGAAATCGGCAACCCTGGAAATTCCTTGCGAACACGCCCGTCCTGGAACGACAGAATCGCCACTCTCCACAAGCCGTCCGGCTCACGGATTTGACATGCGATCTGCTGTCCATCGGGCGAAACAACCGGATAGCGGGCTTGCTGTTGCGACACTCGAACTGGCGCGCCGCCTGATACCGGAATCTTCCACACGGATGGGATACTCGATGGCCACGAGGTGTAAACAATCCATTTCCCGTCCGGCGAAACGTCAGGTTGATAATCGTAGTTCGAGCCACTCGTCAACTGTGTTCGCCGTCCACTCTGCAGGTCGGCGCTCCACAGATTGAAGTCGTCGCCGCCGGCCGCGCAATTCGAGGAATAGACAACGAAAGCTTGACCTGGAACGCCGGAAGGCTGATCCTCCACGCATTGCTTTCCGCCCGGGACTGCTCGAACAACGTCGTGATCGTCGACGCGCCAGAGGTTCACATTCCCGCTTCGCGCAGAGGGGAAAATAAGATCGCCGCGCGCTGACCAGGACAACGCATCGATGCCCTCTGTGGCGGGGAGCACCCGGTGAGCGCCATCCGGATTTGTTGCATCCGCAATCCAGATTGACGACCGTAGATCCAGGCGCACCGCCGCCAGCGTCCGGCTATCCGCCGTCGCGCTTATACTGTCGAATCCGAGAATATCCGAAGGCACCTGGTGAAACTGGCCGTTCGAGACCAGCAGTTGTTCCAGCCGCAACTGCTTCGAGCCTTGGGACAGTCCTGAGAAAGCCAGCAGAGAGCCCTGATCGAGCCACACGGGAAATTTCAGGCTTCTCAAATCAGGGTTTGAGAACTGGCGCTTCAAACGGCCGTCCGGCGTGAACACGGACACGGCCGGCTGGGTGGATTTGTTGAGACGCTCAGCAAACACAATCGCCGCAATCGAATCGCCGCGAGGAGACCACGCTAGCTGATCCTTCACTTCCGTATCGGTGATGTTCACGATCGCCCGGCCGTTCCTCGAGTTGTTTGCCTGTGCAATAACGATAGACTCTCCGCTGGTGCCCTTGCCTTCGGAGCGGCGCAAATATGCGAACTGCTGGCCATCCGGCGAGAACGTGATGGGGCCGTCGATATCCTCCAAGATCAGGCTCGGAATGCTTTGGGGAACTCGAAAGCTGTAAAGCCTTCCCACAACGTCTTTGGGATCTTTTAGAACGTAATACAGAGATTTGCTGTCCGGCGAAAAAGTGAGCCCTATGCAATCGTGTATCGATGTTGGAAGAGGGCTTTCAGACCCGCTTGCGACTTCGCGAGTGCGAAGAATTTCGTTGTCCGGATTGCCGGAGACATAAGCCAGGTATCTGCCGTCGGGAGAAATTGTGGCGAGACGAACATCACCATCGAAAGTGACGCGGCTCGTCGATTCGAACTGGAACCATTGGTCGCGTCGGTGAAAGCCCCACCACCAAATTGAGAAAGCGATAGCGAGCACCGCAGCGATTCCACCCACGACGAGTATCCGCTTGTTAGCGCCTTCCTGAACCACCATGGGCCTGATGGCGCTATGGAGACCGGAAGCCTGGCTGACTCTTGTCAGATCCGCCAGCATTTCGCGCGCGGTCTGGTAGCGCTTGGCTCTATCTTTCACCAGCGCGCGTTGCACGATTCCGCGAAGACCGGCGGGCACTGACTTGTCGTTACGTAAGGACGGTACCGCCTTATCCAGGATGGCGACGATGACGTGACTTTCTGTCTCTCCGTCAAACGGGCGCTTTCGCGCAATCATCTCGTACAGAACAATTCCCAAACTCCACAGGTCCGTGCGCTGATCAAGCTTTTCGCCGCGAGCCTGCTCCGGCGACATGTAGTCCAAAGTGCCGGCGATCGATCCGGGGCGCGTCCACGAAATATCTCTTGCGGCGTTCTGATCGGATCTGGCGATCTGCTTGGCGAGTCCAAAGTCGATCACTTTCACATAACCATCGGGCCGGATCATGATGTTGCTTGGCTTCAAATCACGATGCACTATGCCCGTCGAGTGCGCTGCCATTAGAGCGGATGCGACCTGAATCCCTATATCGAGCGCAGTTCCGGCATCGACCGTGCCCGCCTGAATGGCTTCACGCAGAGTTATTCCATCGACATATTCGCTCGCGATGAAGTGCTCACCCTGGATTTGCCCGACTTCATAGATAGTCAGGATATTGGGATGGTTCAGGGCGGAAGCGGCTTTCGCCTCATGCTGCAGGCGGTTGAGCATCACTTCATCGCTGGCAAGCTGCGGAGGAAGAAACTTCAGCGCTACTTGACGCTCCAGGCGAGTGTCCAAGGCGAGATACACCTGTCCCATGCCGCCGGATCCTAGGCTTCTGATAATGCGATAAGCGCCGAAATGTCGGCTCTCGCGAGGCCCCGGCGCGAGGGTCGTCTCGGCTGAGTTCCGCGCGGACTGCCGCGAGTGCCCCTTCAAGCGCAGAAAAGTCTTCGTAATTTCTTGCAGCTTCGACATGCCGCGGAGCTCGCGCTCCTCATTGTCGCGCAGGAAAGCACATGAAACGCGAGCCGCGACCGTAGGGAGCAAACGCCGCCCTACTCTTGCCGCAAAGCTTTCACAGGATCGACCAGGCTGGCGCGTCGGGCTGGAAGAAAGCTGGCCAAGAGCGCAGCCAACACTAAAACCGGAATCATGATCCCGAAACTCGCTCCATTGGCAGCCTGCATTCCCGGAACCAGATGCTGCAACAGCCGCCCCGCTGCGACTGCGGCGACCATCCCGATACCCACGCCAACAATAATCATCTTCAAGCTCTGCGAAAAAACCAGCCACATGACGTCGCGAACGCTTGCTCCAAC
The DNA here is from genome assembly GCA_963758245.1 of uncultured Acidobacteriaceae bacterium. Lineage (GTDB taxonomy): Bacteria > Acidobacteriota > Terriglobia > Bryobacterales > Bryobacteraceae > Bog-105. The sequence continues at coordinate 403,505 of CAVWUV010000015.1, forward strand.
TGCCATCCGCACCCCGATCCTCATTGAGCACCTCCATGCTTAAGACTTCGCCTCCGGGAAAAAATCAGGCGTTCCAGGCTGCCTTGCGAGAGATCGCATTTCAGGGTGCCATAAATACCTATTGCTTCTGCACATATCATACTCGCTCTACCGCGCCCTGTTTGAGCTAACCTGTATAACGCCCGTTACCGACAAGAATATTTGTCTTGACAGGAGAGCATTCCGGTGTTTAAATCAATCCATGCCGGCGACCTTGCAAATCGTACAGAGTCCCGAAAAGGCGGGCGTTTTACTCCAGCCCGGCCGGCTTCGTCTCCTCGAACAATTAACTGAGCCCGATTCAGCCGCCGGACTCGCCCGCCGCCTCGGCGTGCCTCGGCAGAAACTGAACTACCATCTCCGCGAACTGGAGCGCGAAGGGTTCCTGGAGTTGATCGAGGAACGCCGTAAAGGCAATTGCATGGAACGCGTGGTGCGCGCTGTGGCCCGCGAATTCCTGATCGCTCCCCAGACCGGCGATCGGGTCACTGCGGACCGTTTCTCCGCCGCTTATCTCGCTTCTACTGCTGCGCACATGATTCGCGCGCTGGCTTCTGTCTGCATCCGCGCCCGCCGCGCCGGAAAACGCGTTGCGACGCTTACCCTCGAAACCGAGATCCGCTTCGCTAGCGCTGAATCCCGCGCCGCCTTCGCCGAAGAGATGACCGCCTCCCTTGCGCGCCTCGCGGCGAAATATCATAATGAGCGGGCCGAAGGAGGCCGGCGTTTCCGCCTGCTCTCCGCCGTTTATCCCGCCGTCAGGCTGGAAGAATCCGCCACCGAATCCGCAAATCTGGAGTGAAATATGAGCAGATCCCACGAGACCGTCATCGATATAAAAGCGACCCCCGAAGAAGTCTTCCGGGCCATCACCGACCCGGAACAGATTGTGAAATGGTTCTGCGACGAAGCCCGAGTCGATCCGCGCGTCGGCGGGGAATATTACTTCGCCTGGGGAGGGATGGGCGCCACAACCACCATATCCGCGTGGGAGCCTGGTCAGCATTTCGGCACTTGCAGCGAACGTTCCATCGCCTACGGCGGCGGAGGCCCGGTGGACACAGGCGTTGTGCAAAAAATGTGTGTCGATTACTACATCGAATCGCTGGGCGGAGGAATCACGCGCCTGCGTCTGGTTCAGTCCGGCTTCGGCCCCGAAGCAGCCTGGGACGACGAGTTCGCCGAAACGAAAACCGGCTGGGCGGCCTTCCTCAAAAAAGTAAAAGAGTTGTTAGAAAAATAATCGACACATGCAAGCAATACGCTGGACCACCATTGCGCTCGGCTCGCTGTTGCTCATCTCGGCCTGCTTAAAAGGAGCACAGGAAGGGCAATCTCCGCAAGCTGAAGAGTCGAAGCCGCCTCTCAAAATCGAGCAGCGCGGGCGCATCCTGGGAATCGGCGGTGTCTTCTTCAAATCCGCTAACCGGGATGAGATGCGCGAATGGTATTCGAAGCATCTTGGACTCGTCGACAAAGGCGCAGGTGTGATGCTTCCGTGGCGCGAACACGACGACCCGCAAAAGGAACACGTTACAGTTTGGGCTCTTTTCCCCGCGTCAACTAAGTATTTCGATCCCAGCCACTCGCCCTTCATGATCAACTACATCGTGGACGATCTAGATGCTTTGCTCGACCGCTTAAAACAAGAGGGAGTAAAGATTGACCCCAAACGAATGAATGAATCCTACGGTCGCTTTGCCTGGATCTATGATTTGGATGGGAACAAGATTGAGCTCTGGCAGCCGGCGCCCGCAAAGCCCTAAGGCTTCGCCGATTCCGCCTTCTCAGCCTCAAGCCTTCTCGGCCTTCGGCAGCTTGAAGTACCCCACGACGCCGATTCCGACCAGCATCGCAGCGCTTCCATAGTAGAGGTTCGGAATCCCGATCCTTTCCGCCACCGGACCAGCCACGAACATCGAGATCACCTGCGACCCGGCCACCAGCGACATCAGGCAGCTCATCACTCGTCCCAATAGTTCGTGCGGCGTCTCGTGCTGGATCAGCGTCGTCGCGGTGATGAAAATCGCGGACGCGCACAGGCCCAGCCCGAGCATTCCCGCCGCGGTCGATCCCATCGTGCCGAACGCCGCCGTGATCAATACCGCTATGCCCATTCCGCCCACACCGTACACCACCAGGTTCTGCTGCGGGATGTGCCGCGCAAACCGCGTGAGCAACTGCGTCCCGATGATCATGCCGATGCCGATCAGAGTATTCAGCACACCGAACACCGCGGACGTCGAGTGCAGCACGTCGCGCACGTAGATCGAGAGCAGCGCGCCGAAGCAGCGCATCGCGAACATCCCCGCGGTCATCGAGACGATCACAAACGAAATCGTCGAATGCTTGAAGATGAAGCCGAATCCCTGCCGCATCGAGTCGAGCACCGCGCTCGATTCCGTGCGCAGCGCCGGTCGGTCGATGATCAGCGTCATCACCAGCGCCGCCGAAAAGAAGAAACTGAAGCTGTCGAAGAGGAAACAGGAGTTCGCGCCGACAATCTCCACCAGCTCTCCAGCGACGCTCGGGGCCACGATCAGCGACCCCTGCTGCGCCTGCGACATTAATCCGTTCACTGCCATCAGGCCCGCCATCGGGGCCAGCGTGCGCACCGCCACCGATTGCGCCGGAACGAAGAAGGCTGAGACCACGCTCATCGCGAACAGGATGACGTAGATCACATACAGGTCGTGCACGAACACCAGCCCGAGCACGAGCACGCCGCGGATCAGGTCGCTTGCGATCATCGTCCCCTTCAAGTGCCACCGGTCCACGAAGACGCCGGCCAGCGGGCTGACGATCGCGAGCGGCGCCATAAACGATACCAGCACCATCGCCACCTGCGTCGCCGTGCCGTGCAGCTTAAACGTCACCACCGCGATGATCGCGAACACCGCCAGGAAGTCCCCGAACACGCTGACAATCTGCGCGATCCACAGGCGCCGCACCGGCCGAAGCCGCAGCACGTCACTAAAAGATAGAGGTGTCCCTGGTGTGGCAACACCTGTGAGAATCCTCTTCCCAAGGCGGTGGTGGTCGATGTCGATTCGCGGGGAACCAACGTTCGACGCCTTCTCGTCGTTGATCGACCCATCAAATCCGTCTAAAAGCTCGGGCATCCAATCTCCTTTTCTCTGTGCTCATTGCCTCACTTGCGCTGTGGCATGCGGAAAGATGGCACCACCCTGCTTGCTGTTTTCAATTTCTGCGGAGCAGGGCTGGAATTTAAATCACCTGTGCTGTTGTCCTACTCAGGCTAAGCGAATTCGGGCCGAAAATCGAGCGTTCTGATGCACCAAATATGGACTCTATCTCTCTTGTTATCAACCCGTTCGACTTGTAGTTAGGCGCGCTGCTATTCTTGAATTGGGTACAGCATTGTGCCCCGCTCTGCCTCGATAGTCGCCCTTGCTTGTCGTGGGGCTACATAACCGCCCAAATTCGCGATAAGATGGCGCAGTATTTTGTAATGATGTTCGCGGCTTTGAGCCGTGATTACTCTACGAGGGCCGTTACTAAAAGAGGTTCACATCCACGTCGGCCTCGCCAAGACGCCTCTACCTGAGCTAGCCGTTTTCGACGCGCGCCTTTATATCCGAGTACGCCAGGTCGATCAGCCTGTTTAGAGCTTCGCACCTTCGCGTTGTTGCAAAAAGCCAACGATCTCGAAGAGATTGTCCGCACTGGGATTGCCTGCAGGACCGAGCATGCGCATCAGGCTTTTCGGCGGAATATGTGTTGCCTGAGCTAGCTCTGTGAACCCCACAGTCGCGTTGATGTAATCGCGAAGAATGGTTTTCGCGGTGGGAATATCACCCGCGAGCATGGACTCAATCCCTTCGCGCAAAAGCTCCCTCCTGAATTTCGGATCGCGTTCAACGCGGGCGCGGATTGTCTCCTTGAAATCACGAGTCAAAGGCATGACGTTCTCCTACTTCCGCCGTTTGTAATCCTGCCAATCAGCAACTGCCGCGTGATGTCGAATTGTTGGCGCTTTCTCGTGCCGCCGCGAAGCAGAATTGTCAGATACTCGCCGTCCTTCCCGATCCTTGCGTCAGACGCTGAATTTCGGCCAGAACTGGCGAATAGAATTTGCTTTAGTCCAGCTTCTTCGGGTAGCGTAGCAGGATAATAAGTACAGGAGCAGTTCGATGACCATCACCTTGCCCCTTCAACCTAACGAAGAAGCCAGGCTCATCGCGATTGCCCGGTCGAAAGGCTTATCCACCGACGGTCTCATGCGTTCGGCCATAGAGAAAATTCTCGCCGATGCGTCCGACGTGAATCCCACGAAAGAGCCGACCCGTTCCTCACGCGGTATTCTCGCCAAATATGGCCCTGCCCCTTCTGCCGAGGAAATCGACCAGAACCGTGCGGAAATGTTTGCCAAATTTGCCTGCGACTGAGGCATGCTTGTAGCCATCGCCGACACGCATACAGCCATTTGGTATCTCTTCTCTGATTCACGGCTGGGGCGAGAGGCCTCAGCTTTTATTGATGCGACTACTGCGAGCGGCGACCATATTGGCCTGTCGGCGATAAGCCTAGCCGAGATGGTGTATCTCATCGAGAAGGAGCGCATACCGACAACTGCCTTCGATGATGTTCTTGCCGCTATTAGCGATCCGAGAAACGTCCTGCAACAGGTGCCCTCGATGGCAGCATTGCCGTAAGAATGCGACAGATTCCCCGGCACGAAATTCCTGACCTCCCCGACCGCATCATCGCCGCGACTGCGCATTTCTACGGCATTCCCGTCTTGAGCCGTGACGGACGTATACGTGCTGCAAGCATTAAAACGATCTGGTGAAACGACACATCGCACTGCGATGCCATCCCGGAGGAGCTGACGGGCCGGACCAACTCAGGCTAAGCGAATTCGGACCGAAAATCGGAGTGTTCTAATCCACCAATTATGAATTGGCTACAGCATCGTGCCCCGCTCTGAGTCGATAGTCGCCCTTGCTTGTCGGGGGGCTACATAAGCGCCCAAATTCGCGATAAAATGGCGCAGTATTTTGTAATGATGTTCGCGGCTTTCAGCCGTGATTACTCTACGAGGGCCGTTACCAAAGGAGGTTCACATCCACGCTGGCCTCCCAAGGCGCCTCTACCTGAGCTAGCCGTTTTCGACGCGCCTTTGTATCCGAGTACGCCGCGCTGTTTCGTGCCGCCGCCAACCAGAATTATCAGATACTCGCCGTCTTTCCCGAAATAAACCCGCGGGTTTCACCGCTACAATGAAGTCGAGGAACCCGGAATGCAGGACTGGCAACCCGCCGCGTACAAGCATTACCGCTCGATTGTCGCGGATCCGGAACTTCTTGGGGGAAGGTTAGCGCTCCGTGGTACTCGAGTGTCCGTCTCTCTGATTCTCGAGTGTCTCGCAAACGGGATGACTCTTGAAGACATCAATGAGGCGTATAGTCTCGTACTGCCGCGAGAGGCGCTATCTGAAGTCTTACAGGTCGCATCGGAGTTGACCGAATCGTTCCATGTGGCTGCTTGATGCCAACATGGATGTTCACCTAACGGATGTCTTGGCGGAGCTCGGGGTTGCCTCCCAGACGGCCGCAAGCCGAGATTGGAAGGCGCTTTCCAATGGCCAACTGGTAGCAGCTGCTGTTGCAAGCGGGTTTGACTGTCTTCTGACCCGTGACCGTCTCTTCGGAGAATCGGCGTCTCGGGCACTGGGACAGCATTCAGAATTCGCGGTTGTTCTAGTTACGTTGCCACAGCGACGCTGGCCGGAGTACCGGCAGTGGTTCCTGAAAGCCTGGAGTGCATCGCCGATTATGCCCCGGCCAGGATCTCTTGTCGAGTGGCCGTAACGAAACACACCGCTTCTGCACGCTAAAGCACGGCCCAAAAGCCTAACTTCCGCTAAGTCGAAACTCGGGAAGGCTCTTGACAATGCGAACTGTTTCGATGCTGACGCGCACGACCTGCCCGACCAGACGCACGATGTAGCCGGGATCGTCTTCTCGGTTCGGGTCTGATTCGCCTTTGACCTGATACTGGTCGATGATCCACTCAAGGGCTGACTTCGACCCGAGTTTGTACTGGAAGGCTTGAGCCGGGATACCCGCCAAGGTTAGGGATTCATTGATCTGGATCGAAATTCGATCTTTGCTGAGCTTCATCTTGGTGACACGCTCAGAGAAAGGGACGTCTTTCCGCTCGATGTATTCGAGCGGCCAGGGCGCCAGGGATTCGTAGCCCACATGAAGGCTGGCGAGCTCTTTCCCAAAGCTTGCGAAAGCTTGGAAATCTGGCGCAAACGGGATGCGCGGCAGCTCGCGCTTTAGATTTTCCGCGTAGCGCTCGCGATAACCGGGATGGTGCAAAACGCCATAGATGTAATGGAATATGTCTTCTTTGGTGATGGAGTCGTCGCGATAGCGTTCGCCGAGTTGGCGTAGGATGGTGTCGTCCAGGTGCGATAGCGGGAAACACTGGTGGGCGTCAATTGCAGCGCAAAGGTGCAGGTCAGCGGTGCAATCTGTTATCAGAGCGCTGAATGTAGGCGCACGCCAAGCAAGATCCGAGGTGACGATCACTCGACCGGAGACGTTCGACCATTGATAGATCTCCTCGTTGAGCAAGCGGTCGAAAAATAGCCACTTTTTTGTAAACGGGCGATAAAGTGACAAACGAATCTTCGCATCCGCGAATTCTGCTACTCTACCCCGCAGAGCATCCTGCTTAAGATCTCTGCTCCAATTTAAGTGCGCTGGCCAATCGGCGCTTGGGTAAGCCCTATGCCGGTGAACCTCAGCATTGTAGTTCGCGATAAAGGCTTTGATACGCGCGCCAAGCTTGCCACGATCCCAGTCATAGACCACATCGTCTCGATTCGTTTTAACGCCCACTGTGTGCAGGCTGAAGAGTTCCGCAAGGGGTAAAAATCCTTGATACTCGTCCGCATTCCCCGGCACAATCCACGAATGTCTAGCGTCGGGGGTGATCGGCTGCCAAGCGATCTGACTCACGCTTAAGAAATCAAGCTTCTCGCGCCTACGCCACATTTCCGGGAGGCGAAAATACCGCAGTCTTGGATCGAGTCCCCGCTTCTTGACGGCTAGCGTGATGCCAACACCCACCTGAATTCCAAACACGTTGTGCGTCGTTCCAGACAACTTCGGATTTCGGCGTACATTTCCGTGCAGGTCAACGTGATCAATAGATTCGAAGTCGCGCTTCAGATGTTTGCGCATCCCATCGAAAGCGTGCTGATCCACAAAGCTGTTGTTCGACACGAAGCAGACGATGCCGTTGCGATCGCCCAAACGGTCCGTCGCCCAACGGAAGAACTTGACGTACATGTCAGAGAGCGAGTTCTTGTTGGTTGCTCTCGAATCTCTGGCGTATGTGTCGCGAATCCGACCATCGACCACCTTGTACTTGCGATTCCGGTTATTGTCGTTTTCGCTTTTTTGGCCGACGTTGTAAGGCGGATTGCCGATGATCACCGTAATCGCGGCGTTCTTCTCCCGCGCAACGCGTTCGGTATTTGCTGGCGTGAACAGTCCCGCCTGCTGAGCGTCCTGCATGTCGAGCGTGTCCAGGAAACAGAGTCCTTCGAACGACTCGTAGCTGCGCATCCGTTCGTAATAGGCGTGCTCGATATTGAGACTCGCGACATAGTAGGGGAGCAGCATCACTTCGTTCGCGAACAGCCGGTTTTGGTACGCCTCGCGCAACGCCTTGCCCGGAATGCGGTCGATCAGATTGACGATAAAGTTGCCGGTTCCCGTGCAAGGATCAAGGATGACCACCTCAGGTGATGCGAGCGTGTGCCCGAAGTGCTCTTTGAGCGCCTCCTCAATCGAATTGCACATGAAATCGACGATTTCACGAGGTGTGTAGACGATTCCATGCGTGTCCGCCACATTCGGCGAGAACTTCTGAAAGAACTGCTCATAAACTGAGTTGAGGAAGTCCTGCTTCTCTGTAAAGTGACCAAGGTTAGCGCCTTCGCGCTCGATGGCTTTGTAATAAGGATCGAGTTTCTTTAAGAACTGCGAGGTGGAGAAGCTCGTGGAAGCGAGAGCATCGATGACTTTCTGAATTTGCGTGGCGATCACGTTGCGGTGAGTGAAATCAGGGTTCTGAAACAGATTTCGCATCAGTCTCTCTGTCAACAAGTGCTGAATCAGCATCTCGTCAACCAGGTGCTCCGACAGCTCAGGATTCAGGGACACGCGGCACAGCGTCACGAATTCGGCAAAGGCCTGTTTGAAACGGAGGTTCTTCGTGTGAGCTTCGGTTATGTGCTCTTGCAGCGATTGTGCAAGATCAGGAATGCGGCTCTTGAACTCATCCATCGCGCGGTGAAACTCGCGCTCGTCGGATTCATCGTGCGAGAAGAAGCGGTTCAGAAGGTCCGCGATTTTAACTGCTTCGCGAAGCGCGAACTCGCCCGCCTCACCTCGATCCTGGTAAAGCACGGCGGTGCGGGTATCTTCAAAGACTGTGTTGCGGCTTGGGTAGCCGGCTTTGAGCTTCTTCTGTATTTCAGCGGCGAGCTTGTCTGAAGTGTCCTTGGCTTCCCACCACCCTCGAGCGAGGCGGAACTCGTCGCGAACAGTACCATCAGGGACGACCCGCCGACCGCCCGAATACGTCGAAAGCTCTGGAACCAGAGTCCAGCCCCTTTTTTTGGCCGCCTTGTCGAGTAGATTCTGGAAAGGACCTTTTAAGCCTAATTCGTGACTGACTTGCTGGTCTTCAAGGTGCTGAATGTCCCTGAGGTAAGCCTTGATGATCGGATCGTTAGGACTCAGATCGAGCATCGGATGTTACGCATCTTACCAGCAGCATTACGAGTACAACCGAATTCGTCCGTCCAATCCGCAAAAACGAACCCAATTCCAACCCCCGAGTTCGTTCGGTAATTTCACCCTTTCGCACCCTCCGCCTCCCCCAAGTTCAAAACTTCCAAAAATCCTTTTCTCCCCAAAATCAACAACTTCACCCCGCTCCGGCCGCCCACTCCGCACTATCCGCCCCGACAATCATACGCGGAACCTCTCATGGACGATTTCATCAACGACGAAAACCTGCCGGTCGATCGCGACCCAGCGGAACCCACCCGCCGTACCGGCCGAACGGGACCTGTCACCCCGCACGGGAAGGCCAAATCCAGTCAAAACCGCCTCACGCACGGCTGCCGTTCTGAAAAAACCCTTCTGCCCGACGAAGATCCCGAAGAGTTCGAATTCACCGTGGAATGCTGGTTCACGCATTACGAACCGGAGGACACGGTCGCTTACACGCTCGTACAAGAAACCGCCCGCGCCCACTGGGTTCTCAAGCGCAACCAAAAGCGCGTCGAGGGCGTGGAATGGGAGCTTCCCAGCGACCCCAATGCCTGGACCGACAACGACCACAAAAAATTCACGAATTTCAGTCGCTACAAAACCACTGCAGAACGTGCTTTCTTCCGCCTATTCAAGGAAGTGGAAGCCTATTATGGCAGGCTGGATCGCGCTGAAAATTTGAGAGAGCGCGCCCGTGACCAGCTCATAAGGTTCCAGATGCAATGGATAGATCAGAGACAGAAAGGTATGCCCAAAGAGCTGACGGTTGAGCAGTACGTCGAGGCCGAAGTGATCGAAGGCCAAACCAAAACGTCCTACTATCCCAGTAATCAGGAACTGATCAAGGAAGCCGCCGAACGGCGCCGGCTCCCAATCTTTTTCGAGCGCTACATCAGCTTTCCCAACGGAGTCCCACCGGAGTATGAGTGGACCAGGGCCAACGACTTCCAGAAGTGTAGAGAAACCATGGGAGTTCAAAAGATGAGCTACAAGATGTGGCTCGATCTGATCGAACGCGAAGCGGCCTCTGGTTCCAATCACGTCGGCCCACTCGTACCACTCCCCTCCAATCCCCATTCCGAGCCGAGATCGTAAAGGAGCGCTTCTTCCCCCTTCCACGTCGACCCAATCACCCCCGTTCCTCCGAATGCACCTTCCGACCCGAGATCGTAAAGGAGCGGTTCTTTTCTTCTTTCTCTGAAACCAAAGTACTTGTTATAATTGAGCTTTCCTTATGCCCACCGCTGGCCTTGTTTGCGACACCGCTGTACCTTCCGGTCCTGTTCCGGTGGGCGGCCTCGAAAAGAAGATCATCTTATTGAAACCACGAGGCTTCTGCGCTGGCGTTGTCCGCGCTATTGACGTCGTCAAGATCGCTCTTGACCTTTACGGCGCGCCCATTTATGTGCGCAAAGAGATCGTCCACAACCGCCACGTCGTCGACGAGCTTCGCCAGGCCGGAGCCATCTTCGTCGAAGAGCTCGGCGAAGTGCCCGAAGGCGCCCGCGTCATTTTCAGCGCGCATGGCGTTTCTCCGGCTGTTCGCAGCGAAGCAAAGGAACGGCGTCTTCAGGTAATCGATGCCACTTGCCCGCTCGTAACTAAGGTGCATCTGGAAGCCGTAAGATTCGCCAAGCAGGGCTACACCATCATCCTCATTGGTCACCGGGATCATGATGAGGTCACTGGCACTCTTGGCGAGGCGCCGGAAAGCACCATTCTGGTCTCAGATGTTCAAGATGTAGATCGGCTGAATATCAAGGACCCGGAGCGTATCGTCTATTTGACTCAGACCACGCTCTCGCTTGACGAAACGAAGGATATCGTCAAACGCCTGCTCGAGCGGTTTCCCAAGATAATCGGGCCGAAGACTCAAGACATTTGCTACGCAACCGAGAACCGGCAGCTCGCCGTCAAAGCCGTAGCTCCGCTTTGTCAGGCGCTGCTTGTGGTTGGATCTCAAAACAGCTCCAATTCCCGCCGACTCGTCGAGGTGTGCCAAAAGGCGGGTGTTCCCGCGTATCTCCTGGACGATTCCAGAGAAATCCAACCCGAAATGCTCGAAGGCATCGGTACGGTCGCCGTTACCGCTGGCGCTTCTGCCCCCGAGCATCTCGTTGAAGAACTGATCGACTATCTGCGAGCCAAAGGATACACCGATCTGGAGGAGGCGGAGATAAAAGAGGAAGACGTGCGCTTTACCCTTCCTTCTGATCTGGAAAGCTTCAAGCCGCGCCTCCATACCGTGCGTGCTTAGCGCCAATGTTTGCTTGAAACGATGAGATCCACGCTCCAAACTTCCGGTCCACTGAATTACGCCGCGACGGACGCCATTCGCAAAGCGTCCTCCGCACTTGTTCAGCGGCAGGCTCCGGAAGGTTACTGGTGGGCCGATCTCAGAGCGGATACTACACTCGAATCGGACTACATCATGATGCAGCTTTGGTTGCATCCGCCGGTGGACGGAATCTGGAATCCTCCCACTCGGCCGCAAATAGAAAAGGCAGTTGCCGCTATTCTTGATCGCCAGCTCCCGGATGGCGGCTTCAATATCTACCTTCAGGGTCCATCGGAAGTTAACGCGTCCATCAAAGCCTATTTCGCTCTCAAACTCGCTGGTCTATCCGTCTCCGACTCGCGCATGCAGAGTCTCCGCGCTCGCATCCTCGATCTCGGCGGCCTGCAGGCTTCGAACAGTTATGTGCGCACGAATCTGAGCCTCTTCAATCTGTTTCCAAGAGCTGCGTGCCCGTCTATTCCTCCCGAGCTCATTCTGCTGCCGTTCAACTTCATCTATCAGATGTCGTCCTGGACGCGGGCTATTGTCATTTCACTTTCCATCTTGCACGCCGCGAACCCATGCCGTCCCGTGCCGGAAGGATTCAACTTGGAAGAGCTATTTGTTCCCGGCGCTCCGGTGCTGCCGGCAAGAGGATCCAGCCTGTTCAGTTGGCGCAATTGCTTCCTGACGCTCGATCGTTTCCTCAAGAGCTGGGAGCGCTCAGGTCCTCGCTTCGTTCGTAACTACGCCACGAAAAAATGTGGCGATTGGATGATCGAGCATTTTGAGCATTCCGACGGCCTCGGCGCTATTTATCCCTCCATGCAGTATGCGGTAATGGCGCTCGATGTCCTGGGCTACGGCCCCGATCATCCGCTTCGCCTGGAAGCTCAGAAGCAATTCGACAACCTGATGGTTGACGATGAACGAGGCTTCTATTTCCAACCTTGCTTCTCCGTCGTCTGGGACACCGCTATTGCTGCGTTCGCTCTCGCCGAAACAGACAACCCTCCCGCAACGGCCTTGCGCCGTGCGGCCGATTGGCTCATCTCGAAGGAAGTTCGCCGCAGTGGCGACTGGTCAGTCAAGCGACCAAAGACCGAGCCTTCCGGCTGGTCATTCGAATTCAACAACGCGTTTTACCCAGATGTCGACGACACCGCCATGGTCTTGCTCGCCCTGGCGAAATCGAGCGGGTCTGACGAAACCAGGCAGCGCGCCTGCGAAAAGCGCGCCATCGATTGGTTACTTGCCATGCAGGGAAAAGACGGCGGCTGGGCAGCCTTCGACGTCGACAATAACTGGAACATCCTCAGTCAGGTTCCGTTTGCGGATCACAACGCAATGCTCGATCCTGCATGTCCCGACATCACGGGACGCGTCCTCGAAGCGCTGATTCTTTGCGGTCTCGAAATCACTCATCCGGCTGTTCGGCGCGGTATCGAATATCTCTGGCGTGCTCAGGAGGCCGACGGCAGTTGGTGTGGCCGCTGGGGCGTCAATTACATTTACGGAACGTTTCTCGCTTTGCGCGGCCTTCGCGCTGCGGGTGTCAGTGAAAATGAACCCGGCATCCAGCGCGCTCTCGAATTCATCCGCGCCTATCAGAACCGCGATGGCGGTTGGGGTGAGAGTTGCGCCAGCTACGATGAAAACTGTTTCGTTCCCAATCCAAGCACGCCATCGCAAACAGCTTGGGCCATTCTGGCCCTGCTCGCCGGCGCTGATATCCGCAGCGATAGTCTCTACAACGGCATCGACTACTTGATTCGATCCCAGCGCTCCGATGGGACCTGGACGGAAGAGTATTCCACCGGCACTGGCTTCCCAAAGGTTTTCTATCTGTCCTACACGGATTATCGGAACACATTCCCGCTGCTGGCCCTTTCGGCCTTCAGGAAAGCCACGGCGCCAGAGGACGAGAGATCGCAACCCTTTACTGTTCACGAATTGGCGAAATCCGCGACGGCGTGATCTGGATTGCCTCTCGCCCTTGTGACCGGTGCTAGCGGTTTTTTAGGCTGGCACATTGCCCGTCTGCTCACTGAGCGCGGTTATCAGGTGCGCGCTCTGTGCCGCCCGTCCAGCCAGCTCCGAGAGCTCAGCGTGGAGCGCGTCACGGGCGATCTTCGCGATCCGGAATCCTTGGTTCGCGCGGTCGTCCGCTGCGATCTCGTCTTCCACGTCGCTGCCGATTATCGCCTCTGGTCCAAGAATCCGCAGGATCTATATCAATCCAACGTGGACGGTACTCGCAACATTCTGGACGCCGCCGAGCGCGCCTGCGTGGGGCGCATCGTCTATACCAGTACCGTCGGCTGCATCGGAATGCCGAAGGATCGCGTGGGAGATGAAGAGACGCCCGTCTCGATCTCAGACATGACCGAACACTACAAGCGATCCAAGTGGCTCGCCGAACAGATCGCGCTGGAGAAAGCTCGTGCCGGTCTGCCGGTCGTTATCGTCAATCCAACCGCGCCCATTGGCGACCACGATTGGAAACCCACTCCTACGGGCAAAATCATTCTGGATTTTCTTCGCAACAAGCTGCCCGCGTTTGTGGATACCGGCCTGAATCTCGTCGATGTTCGCGACGTCGCTATCGGGCATCTGCTCGCGGCCGAGCACGGCCGTCCAGGTGAGCGTTACATTCTCGGCTGTGAGAACCTGACCTTACAACAAATTCTCGGCCGCTTATCGGCCATTGCTAACAAGCCTGCTCCCACTATGAAAGTGCCCTACGCGATAGCCTATGCAGCAGGCGTAGTCACGACGGCCTGGGCGCATGTGAGCGGCGTTCCGCCAATCGCGCCCTTGGAGGGCGTAAGAATGGCACGAAAAAAAATGTTCGTAACGCACGCCAAAGCCCAGCGTGAACTCGGATTCTCCCCAGGCTCCGTCGATGCCGCCCTCCAGCGCGCCATCACCTGGTTTCAGGCTAACCATTACTGCTAATCCATGCCCACCCAGCTTTTTAACCGCCATGTCCGTTCCGAGCCGCGACCATTAGGGAGCGGTAACCCTTCCGACCCGCGACTTTCCGAGCCGCGACCGTCAGGGAGCGCTTTCTAGCATGGCCATTCTCTACGTCGCTTCCGAATCCGCCGAGCTCCGTCCTTTCGCCGCCCTCCTCACCGGTCTTCGAAAGTTGAAATGGCCCCTCGATTACGCCTTCGAAGGCATTTGGGAGGGCCGCCGCATTATGCTCGCCGCCAATGGCGCAGGTCCGCGATTAGCCGCTCAGGCGGTTGAAGTAGCTATCCGCGCCGTCACCGCCGCCGAGCTCTCGTCTTCGAAACTCGAGGCAGTTGTCAGCACCGGGTATTGCGGCGCGGTCGATGCAACGCTCCGGGAAGGCCAAATCGTGGTTGCGGCGAACGTCCTCGATCTCTCTCAAAAGGAGACATTTGACTGCATTCCGGTCACCACGGAAAACCAGTACGCCTCCGGATTGATCGCTTCCCAGGATCGGATCGCGAATAACGTTGCCGAAAAGACAGAATTGCAGAGTTGTGGCGCAATAGCGATCGACATGGAGGCTGCAGGTGTCGCGGCACGCACAAAACGTGCCGGATTGCCGTTTTGCTGCATCAAAGTAGTATCGGACCGCGCCGACGAGTCTTTCCGCTTCGACCTGAATAAAATGCGGACTTCCGAAGGGCGCATCGCACGTGGGAAAATTGGAGTTTACGCAATCACGCATCCAACCCTGATTCCAGAATTGATCCATCTCAGGCGTCGAACCCAGGATGCGGCAAAAGCGTTGGGGGAGTTTCTTGTCAGTTGTCGAATCAACTCAGAGCCGGACACTAGTCGCGCGCAGTGAGCCAATACCTGACTCCATGCGAGCAGCCGTATATCTGGGCACCGGCCGGATAGCCGTCCAAACCGTAAAAACGCCAGCCCTCGGTCCCGGCGAAATTCTGGTCCGCGTGGAGAGTTGTGGTATCTGCCATACCGATCTGAAGAAGATTGAGCACGACCTTCTGCCTCCTCCCCGGATCTATGGACACGAAACTGCCGGCGTCGTCGCGGCTGTAGGCGAGCGGGTCACAAAGTACGCGCTTGGCGACAGAGTCATTCTTTTCCATCACATACCGTGCCGCGAGTGCTTCTACTGCGATCGCCGCCTCTATGCTCAATGCGCCATGTACAAGAAAATCGGCATTACCGCTGGATATGAGCCGGCGGGCGGCGGTTTTTCTCAATATGTGCGCGTGATGGATTGGATCGTGGAGCGCGGCGTCGAAATTATCCCCGAGAGCGTCTCTTTTGATGTCGCCTGCTGGGTGGAACCCGTAAATACCTGTTTAAAAGCTGTCGAACTCCTGGAACTTCGTCGGGGCGACATCGTAGCTGTTCTTGGACAAGGACCCATAGGCCTCATCTTCACCATGCTCGTAATGCGTACAGGGGCAACCGTCCTTGCAACCGATACCATCGAGTTCCGCCGAAATCTTTCAGAACGATTCGGCGCGTCTGCCTTCGATCCGCGCGAGCACGAGTTTGAGCACGCTGTCAAAACGCTGACCGATGCGCGCGGGGCGGACGCTGTTATCGTTGCGGCGAACGCACCCGGACTTGTGGAGCAGGCGCTGAAAACTTCCCGTCCAGGCGCGAAGATTCTTCTGTTCGCCCAAACCTCCGCAATGGAACGAATCGAAATCTCGGGTGCGGACGTCTGTGTAGGTGAGCGCGTGTTACTCGGCTCTTACAGCGCGGATGTCGATCTGCAAGCTGAATCCGCCCGGCTTGTCTTCAGCGGCGAGCTTCCTCTCCAGCAGCTTATCTCCGACCATGTCTCTCTCGACGACATTGAACGCGGGATGGCGATTGCCCAGCATCCGACTGACCGCTCTCTCAAAGTCGTCGTTCATCCGCAGGAGCAGAACTGATGTCGGTCGCAACCATACCGGAGATCTTTGGTACTCGAGTAGTTGAGGGCACCATGCAAGCTGCGGTCCTTTATGGCAAGGAAGACGTCCGGCTCGAAGCCGTTCCAGTCCCAGTCATCGGGCCAGGGGAACTCCTCGTGCGCGTTCGCGCCGCGCTCACCTGCGGAACAGATGTGAAAGTCTTTCGTCAGGGCTATCACGCGAAAATGATCAGCCCCCCGGCCCTTTTCGGCCACGAAATGGCCGGGGATATCGTAGCGCTCGGAGAAGGTGTCTCCAATTTTCATATCGGGCAAAGCGTAGTCGCGGCCAATTCCGCTCCTTGCGATCGATGTTTTTTCTGTCTTCACAATCAGCAGAATCTTTGCGAAGATCTGCTGTTTAACAACGGAGCGTACGCCGAGTTCATCCGCGTTCCCCGGCGCATCGTTCAGAAAAACACTTACCGAATTCCTCACGGGCTCGAATACAAGGACGCCGCTCTTGCCGAGCCGCTCGCTTGTGTCCTGCGCGGTCTCGACGAAAGTCAGCTTAGATCTGGAGACACCCTTCTCGTCATGGGCCTCGGACCTATCGGTCTCATGTTCGTTCGTTCGGCCAAATCGGCATACGGCGCTCGTGTGATCGTCGCCGCCCGGCGTGTCGAACAGGTCAACCGAGCCATGATGCTGGGCGGAGATGAAGCAATTCTGATGGGCAACCCGAACGCTTTCGTATCGGAAGTGAAAGCCCGTACAGCCGGGCGCGGCGCAGACGTGGTAATCGAAGCTATTGGCAGTCCTGCGATGTGGGAATTGGCCCCTCAACTGGTTCGTAGAGGCGGCACGGTTAACTTCTTCGGCGGCTGCCCCAGCGGAACTAAAGTCGGTCTCGATACAGCCCTGCTCCACTATTCCGAGATCACTTGCAAGGCCAGCTTTCATCACACGCCTGCGCACATTCGCCGCTCGCTGAATCTCATCGCCGAAGGCAAGGTCACTGCCACTCACCTGGTCAACCATGAGGAACCGCTGAACCGCCTGCCGGAAGTTCTACACGATCTAGCTCACCGCCGGAACGGCCAGATCAAGACCGCTATCATTCCCTGATAGTAAGAGCAGACGTGGCAGTCGCGCACCTACAGCCCAAAGAGTACGTTCGGAACATCGCGCGAGATACAACATCGTACTCGGAGCGCGAAGCCTGCGAATACACCCGCTGGCTTGCGACGCATCACTACGAAAATTTCCATGTCGTGAGCTTTCTTCTGCCGAAGCAGCTGCACCAGGACTTCTACAACGTTTACGCGTTCTGCCGCTGGGCCGATGATCTCGGCGATGAGATAGGCGATCCCGCAGAAAGCCTCCAGCTGCTCGCCTGGTGGCGTGATGAGCTCCAGGCGATGTACCGCGGCCAGGTGTCGCATCCCGTCTTCGTCGCTCTCAAAGATACCGTTGGCCGTCACGAGATTCCGATGGAGCCGTTTGATCGTCTGATTCGCGCCTTCGAGCAGGATCAAACCACCACCCGCTACGAAACTTTCGACGATGTATTCGGCTATTGCGTGAACTCGGCGAATCCCGTCGGCCATCTGGTTCTCTATCTCTGCGGCTATCGCGATCGCGAGCGGCAGCGCTTGTCTGATCACACTTGCACTGCGCTTCAGCTCGCTAATTTCTGGCAGGACGTTACCGTCGATCTACAAAAAGATCGCGTCTACCTGCCGCTTGATCTCTTCACCAAACACGGCTATACGTTAGAAGAGTTGTTCGCTCTCGAGTTCAACCAAGCCTTTGAAGCAGTCCTGCGCGACGCCGTTTCTGTGGCGGAGGATCTCTTCCGGAAAGGTCTGCCGCTCATCAAAATGGTGGATCGCCGGCTGGCCCTCGATCTCGAGTTGTTCAGCCGAGGCGGCATGAAGATCCTCGACAAGATCCGAGCTCAGGGATACAACGTCCTCGAACGCAGGCCCCACATCTCAAAAGCAGAACGCGTACGTATTTTTTTTCAATGTCTGCCGCGACTGCTCCCGTTTTGACAACCTCTGCGGTTGAGCGCTCTTATCGCTACTGCCGCGGAATAGCGAGAACACGCGCTAAGAACTTCTATTATTCCTTCCTGCTCCTCGCCAGGCCCCAGCGCAATGCCATGTGCGCCGTTTACGCTTTCATGCGCCATTGCGATGATCTCAGCGATGACCCAGGCGCGACTGACAAAGCGAAGCTTTATGAGCGCATCGCGCTTTGGCGTCTGAACTTGGATCATGCTCTCCGCGGCCAGGTAGATGGAGATCCGATCTGGCCCGCGCTCCACGACACCGTCAAACGTTATTCCATTCCGCACCGCTTCTTTCACGAAATGATCGATGGCATTACGTCTGATCTCAATCCTCGGCAGTTTCAAACCTTCGACGAGCTCTACAAATATTGCTATCAGGTCGCCTCCGTTGTCGGCCTCACCGTCATTCACATCTTTGGCTTTGAGTCGATGAAAGCCTTGCTGCTGGCGGAAAAGTGCGGGGTGGCGTTTCAGTTAACCAACATTCTGCGTGATGTTCGGGAGGATGCGGGGCTGGGCCGCGTGTACCTGCCGCGAGAGGATCTAGACCGGTTCGGTGTCTCAGTCGAGCAGCTGCGTTCCGGCAAAGAAGACATGCAGTTCCGGGACTTGATGCGGTTTGAAGCGGATCGGGCCCGTGCCTGTTATCAGGAATCCGCTCCGTTGATCAAGCTGATTCAGCCGAAAAGCCGCCGGTCGCTTTGGGCGCTTCGAGAAGTCTATTTGCGGCTGCTCCTCAGGATCGAACGGTCGAACTACTCTGTCCTTTCGCGCCGCATCAACGTTCCCAAATCCACTAAGATCGCGTTACTCTTACGCGCTTTCTTGAAAAGCTGAGGTGGGCTGGTCCGCTGTATAAGTCGCGATCCATTCAGAGCCGGAGCCATCGATCTCAACCTCCGCGTTGTGGGCCGGTATAAGCCACGCCTGTCCTGCCGCGAAAGGCTGGCGCGCGATTGTTCCGGATCCTTTTACACAAACCAGCAGCAAGTAATAACGCAAGCCTTCTTCGATCCGAATTGACTTGCCAGGCCGCAATCGCTCTATACGGAAGTATGGGCACTCCACTAATTGCTCGCGCCAATCTGCTAACGCGATGCGTTCGACGCGAAAATCATGCGTCCCCAAGTCAGACACCTGCGTCCCATGTTCCAGATGCAGTTCACGTGGCCGTCCGTAGTCATAAAGCCGGTAGGTGATATCCGAGTTCTCCTGAATCTCACAGATCGTCAGGCCTGCCCCGATCGCATGTACCGTCCCCGCGGGAACGAAGATAACACCCCCCCGCTTAACAGTTCGCCAGTTCAGCAGCTGCTCAATCTCGCCGGATTGCGCTGCAGCTTTCAACCTTTCGGAAGTAAGCCTCTCTCGAAAACCTACCGCCACTTCACCCGGTGGTTGCGAATCGAGCACATACCATGCCTCCGTCTTGCCTAAGCTCTGATGGTGCTGCTGCGCGTATTCATCATCTGGATGGACCTGCACCGAGAGACGCTGGGTTGTGAATAACAGCTTCACCAGCAGCGGGCAAATGCCCGGATGCCACGGGTCAGAGGCGTTCCCTAAGATCTGCGGCTCATCTATGATCAAGTCCCCCAATCGCCTGCCGTCCGAAGTGAGATTTTCCTCAAAACTGAACCAGACTTCACCGATGCGTTGTCCAGGTGATTCAGAGAAATAGGGAGCTAAGCTCTCGCGCCCCCAAACGCGCTCGCGAAAGATGGGCAGAAGCTGAATCGGCTTATTGAGTTCAGAAGACATATCGCGATCGCGAATTCAGTTCGTCCTTCCACAAAGTAGCAGCTAAGCAATTGAGGCATGCTGGTAAATGCTAAAAGCTAGGATGAAAGGACAGGGATCAATCAATGCCTCTGCAACTCACACCTGAACAGGAACGGCGTATTCAAGCTATCGTCAATGCAGGTGCATATGCTTCCGCCGAAGAAGCCCTTAACGCAGCCGTCGTTGCTGTAGAAACAGCGGCTGCACCTGACTTCGAAGGAACCAGCGAAGAGGTTGAACTCCTACTGAGGAAAGGTTTGGTCTCACCGGAAGTTTCAGAAGATCAATTCTGGAACTCCGTTGATGGTGAAACCAATGTGCTGCTCGCCGCCCATGAATCAGAGCCGCGTGCGTGAAGATAACCTATCGTCAAGCCGCACGGGACGATTTGACCCGCCAGTTTTGCTATTACCTGATGGAGGAAAACGTTCCCGAAGTCGCAATCCGTTTCAGGGAAGCGGTAAAGAAGACGGTGAAAGCGATCAGCCACCAGCCGGCAATTGCGCCGCCTTACATTCTGCGCAATCCACAGCTCAAAACGCTGCGCTCTTGGCCTGTAGCCGGTTTCGAGATGATTCGGTTTTATTTCCTGCTGGACAAGGACACCATGCGCATCATCCGTATTCTTCATGGCAAGCGAAATGTCAGGGCTAT